>NZ_JBHXAQ010000030.1:0-1491 GCF_042728755.1 Nocardia sp. NPDC060249 | reverse complement strand
AGTAAGCCCTCGGCCTATTAGTACCAGTCACCTACACCAGTTACCTGGCTTCCAATTCTGGCCTATCAACCCCATGGTCTGTAGGGGGCCTTAACCCATCAAGTGGGAGAGAAACCTCATCTTGGAACAGGCTTCCCGCTTAGATGCTTTCAGCGGTTATCCCTTCCGAACGTAGCCAACCAGCAGTGCTCCTGGCGGAACAACTGGCACACCAGAGGTTCGTCCGTCCCGGTCCTCTCGTACTAGGGACAGCCTTCCTCAAGTTTCTAACGCGCGCGGCGGATAGAGACCGAACTGTCTCACGACGTTCTAAACCCAGCTCGCGTGCCGCTTTAATGGGCGAACAGCCCAACCCTTGGGACCTACTCCAGCCCCAGGATGCGACGAGCCGACATCGAGGTGCCAAACCATCCCGTCGATATGGACTCTTGGGGAAGATCAGCCTGTTATCCCCGGGGTACCTTTTATCCGTTGAGCGACACCGCTTCCACTTGCCGGTGCCGGATCACTAGTCCCGACTTTCGTCCCTGCTCGACCTGTCAGTCTCACAGTCAAGCTCCCTTGTGCACTTGCACTCAACACCTGATTGCCAACCAGGCTGAGGGAACCTTTGGGCGCCTCCGTTACATTTTGGGAGGCAACCGCCCCAGTTAAACTACCCACCAGGCACTGTCCCTGAACCAGATCATGGTCCGAGGTTAGAAGTCCAATACGATCAGAGTGGTATTTCAACGACGACTCCACCCGAACTAGCGTCCAAGTTTCACAGTCTCCCACCTATCCTACACAAACCGTACCGAACACCAATACCAAGCTATAGTGAAGGTCCCGGGGTCTTTTCGTCCTGCCGCGCGTAACGAGCATCTTTACTCGTAATGCAATTTCGCCGAGTCTGTGGTTGAGACAGCAGAGAAGTCGTTACGCCATTCGTGCAGGTCGGAACTTACCCGACAAGGAATTTCGCTACCTTAGGATGGTTATAGTTACCACCGCCGTTTACCGGGGCTTAAATTCTCAGCTTCGCCACGAGTGGCTAACCGGTCCTCTTAACCTTCCGGCACCGGGCAGGCGTCAGTCCGTATACATCGTCTTACGACTTCGCACGGACCTGTGTTTTTAGTAAACAGTCGCTTCTCTCTGGTCTCTGCGACCCCACCCAGCTCCAACCGCAAGGGTTATCACCGGGCGTGGTCCCCCTTCTCCCGAAGTTACGGGGGCATTTTGCCGAGTTCCTTAACCACAGTTCTCTCGATCGCCTTAGTATTCTCTACCTGACCACCTGTGTCGGTTTGGGGTACGGGCCGTGTACCAGCTCGCTAGAGGCTTTTCTCGGCAGCATAGGATCACTGAATTCCCCTCAACGGGTACGCATCACGTCTCAGGCCATATGTTGTGCGGATTTGCCTACACAACGCCCTACACGCTTACACCAGGTATTCCATCACCTGGCCCAGCTACCTTCCTGCGTCACCCCATCGCTTACCTACTACA
>NZ_JBHXAQ010000028.1:0-2179 GCF_042728755.1 Nocardia sp. NPDC060249 | reverse complement strand
CAGCAAGCCATTTTGTCCTCGCTCGGAGCCTGCCCGATCTGTGGAAAATGGCATTCCCCGCACCTGTTAGGTGGGAGAGGCGGAGTTAAAAGTGTCGGACACAATGTTTCCGACACACTCCGCAATTGGGATGGCACGCCCTCCCCCTTGACCCCCACCGTCCGACACTCTAAAATTGAGCTAATCACTCAATTTTTGGAGGTCGAAAAACCATGGTCGCACGTCAAAAAGAATCCGTCCGACTCGATCCAGAAGTCGTTTCGCTCGGTCGCAAGCTCGCGAAAAAAGACTTCGGATCGGAAACCAAATTTGGACTGCTGATCGAACACGCCATTCGGGCGTATCACGCTCACCAAGTCCAACCTGTCGAAGCAAGCTCATTGCTGTCCGCAACCGAGCAAGCTCTGATCGACAGGATCGAAAAACGAGTTGAAGACATGGGAAAGCAAACCGTTGAACGAGTCGGAAATCTCATTGCCAAATCCAGTTACGAAACTACATACAGCAGTATCGTTTTGGAACACATATTTGATGACTATTTCGAAGATCACAACCCAAAACAACTCCGGGAACAGATGCGCAGCATTGCCGCCCAAAGAATGCGGACTCGACTAGATAAAGAATCAGCTGAAAAAATCAGCTCTCTTATGCAAGAAAACAAAAACCTAGAGGTCATGCAGGAAAAGTTAATCGACATGAACAGAGCACAAAAAGAAGAACTGGAGAAGTACAAAAAAGCCTATCAAGAACTGCGGAGGGACTATCAAGACGTCCAAGAAGAATCAAACAGCAGACTAAATCAGGTCGGTAACGCACACCGACAGAATGACCAGTTAGTCCAAAAAGTACGCTCTCTGCAAGCAGAATCATCTGAATATAAGAATCAAGTGGACTTTCTTGTTGCCAATTACAACCGACTCAAAAGCAATGAAAAGCTACTTGAAGAGTATAAGCAGGGGCGAAGATAATGGTCGCTCATGTGAAATCCCTCGGATTCGCCAGTCATAGCAAAGGCGGAAAGCCGATCACCCATATCAAAGAGCATATCAAGTACATAGAACTTGACCGGGATCATCACCGGACACCGCCGGAACTGTTTACAGCTGCGCAAGATAAAATTCAACGGATTGAGTTTTTCAAAAAGCTGAATGAACAGCCAAAGCGTGGCGTAGTCGGTCATAAACTCGTCATTTCATTAAGCGAAGATGAACAGGGACGGTTCGCCACCGATTTAAAAGAATTAGTCCGAGATACGATGAATCGCTTTGAGGGTAAACACAACGTCAAACTGGACTGGATAGCTGCCGTACACGATGACAAAGGACACCCTCACGCTCACATTGTCATCCGAGGATACAACCAGGACGGCAAACAAGTCGGCCTGTATCCGTCACACTTGAAGGATCTGCAGAGCTTTGCTGAACAGGAGAAAGAACGACAGTTTGAGAGATCCAAAGGCAGAAGCAAAAGCCGCGATTTTTTGAAGGAGCTTGCAGAGGAGATCGAGCTTGAACCATCTATCCCATTAACAGAAAAGAAACGCCGCCGGACTAAAGAGCAAGAACAGCAACAAGAAGAAAAACAGCGCCCTCAAAGACGGCGCCGTGATTACGAAATGGAACGATAACAAAGCAGGCTTCAAGCCTGCTCTCTTTCTTTATTTTGCTTTTACCCGAGTATTAAAACCGTCCTGCTTTTTCACAGTGATAACTTTCGTTCCTACTTTTCGTTTCTTCCCAGTCCAGTTTTCTAACTCGTACTGTGTTTGTGTAACTTTCCACTCTTTATTTCTTGTTCTGTATTGAGCCAAATACGTTTTTTTCTTGCTTAGCCCAGTATGCTGATCGTCAACAGATACCTGATATTCTTTCTTTATGTCAAAACCCACAAAAGCATCCATTACCTTTTTAGCAACCTTTAATTGACCCGAATATGAGTTTGAACGGGTTTTAGTGAACTTAATTGTAATTGAACCGGAATTCCCTGAGTTCCGTTCAACTAGCGTTTTCCAACCGCCATATTTAATACCTTGATAGTCTTTTCTTGTTGTCTCCCACCAAGTTGAAACAGCTTGTGTAGATGCTTTTTCATCATTTTGAGATTCTGGGATATAAGTAACGTCCACTACCTCATAGTCTTCATTGCCAGATACAGCTTGCTGAAGAACACTCCCCTCAGT
>NZ_JBHXAQ010000027.1:0-2960 GCF_042728755.1 Nocardia sp. NPDC060249 | reverse complement strand
GGGAGTTTCTATTGCGGCCCTCAAGGGGGAATCATTTCCCCTTGTGGGTTTGGGCAAAGCCCAAGGTTTTCCCATGCGTTAGCATGGTTCGGCGGGTAGCCGAAAAAGCCTCGCAGAGCACACACTTTACGAATGTAAAGTATAGTGTGTTATACTTTACATGGAAGTGTTGCCGAAAAACTGACCCCGAAACGGAGCTGATTTTATGAGTTATGCGGTCGTCCGAATGCAGAAAATGAAGGCGCATGATTTGAAAGGAATTCAGTTTCATAATCAGCGTGAAAGAGAAAGCAGGACGAATTCGGATATTGATAAAGAGCGTTCCCATGAAAATTATGATTTGGTCCATGATGGGAAAATTGATTATAACCAGCATGTCAAAGAAATCATTGAATCGCAAAAAACAGGTACGAGAAAAACTCGGAAAGATGCGGTGCTTGTAAACGAGTTGCTCGTGACATCTGACAAAAATTTTTTTGACCGTCTGGATCCTACAGAACAAAAACGATTTTTTGAGGAAAGTTATAAATTATTTTCCGAACGCTATGGCGAGCAAAATATTGCTTATGCAACGGTACATATGGACGAAAAAACGCCCCATATGCATGTTGGCGTTGTGCCAATGCGTGATGGAAAACTGCAAGGGAAAAATGTGTTCAATCGTCAAGAATTGCTTTGGTTGCAAGATAAGTTTCCCGAGCATATGCAAAAGCTTGGCTTTGATTTGGAGCGTGGAGAAAAAGGTTCTACTCGTGAGCATTTGGAAACGAGGGAATTCAAAAAGCAGACGCTGGAAAAAGAAATTGATTTTCTAGAAAAAAATCTCCAGGAGAAGAAAAATGAATTGCTCGCCCTCAATGAAAAAGTTCCAGATGAAATTAAAGTTCGGGCCAAAAGGGAATTTCAGCAAATCGAGGTTAAGAGCGAGGAAAAGAATCTTTTTGGGATTCCCAAAAAAGAGTTGAAAAAGACACCGACTGGAAATGTGATTGTTCCCGAACAAGACTTTAAAAATTTGGTTCATGCTGCCAAAGAAAATAAACAGCTAAAAGGCAAGATGGAAAAAATATTGAACACCGATTTAGCAAAGGAAAATAAAGCTTTGGGTCAAAAGCTTAGAGTGATTTATAAAGAGTGGGAAACAGAAGCCAATTCAAATAAAAAATTAAGACAGGAAAATATGCAGTTGCTTCGAGAGAATAGCAAATTAAAAAGCCATATAAGCGATTTAAAGCGTGAAATTGGTTTGATATATAAAAGCACCAAAGAATTTTTAAAAGCCCGTACAAACGATTTAAAGACGTTTAAGAGCCTTTTTAATGATTTGGTAGGCAAAATTAAAGAAAAAGCCCCTGAGGGCGAATTTGAGCGTTTAAACAGGGTTGAAAAGCGTCGTGAAAGAGAAAATGGTCTTGAAAGATAAAAAGCACCTGAAAAAGGTGCTTTTTTTGGTTTTTTGAACTTGGATTTTTTGGGGTGAGAGAGGAAAAAGGGGGGGCTACTACGACCCCCCCTTTAAGTGCCGAGTGCCAAATTGAGAGAAAAAGCCATTCAAACCCTAGAGCCACAAGGGTTTGAAGCTTGCGACATTTGAGCGACATTTCGGCGACATTTTGAGCGACATTTTGCCTTTTACATATTTTTTGTGTATTTTATTGCAAAAATTACACCACTTTGTTATATTATTTTTAACATGCAAAAAGGAGAACGATATGACAAATAAAAAGAGATTTACAATCACTATGTCAGAAAGTGTTCACGCTTATTTAGAGGAGTTGTGCAAAGAGAAGGGTTTGAGTAAGTCTGCGATGATTACAGTAGTTTTGGAAGAATACAAGAAAGGGCAGAAATGAACACAAAAAAAGCGACCCCCTGGAAGAGTTCGCTTTTTGGAATTCCTTTGTTTCTGTTAGGGTGATTATAACATTATGGCTAAAGATAAGGCAAGATACTTTACGTTTCTGTTGTACCCTGAAAGCATACCCGAAGATTGGGAAACGAAATTGGAATCGCTCGGTGTTCCTATTGCGATTAGCCCACTTCATGATAAAGATTTAAGTAAAGTTGAGGGACAAAAATATAAAAAAGCCCATTATCATGTGATTTATGTGGCGAAAAATCCTGTTACTGCTGATAGTGTCCGTAAAAGAATACAACGAGCATTGGGTAATAAAAGTGTTTCCATGGTGCAAATTGTAGTTCAAAGCATGGAAAATATGTATTTATATTTAACGCACGAATCAAAAGACGCTATCGCTAAAAACAAGCATGTATATGACAAGAAAGATATTAAACTACTAAACAATTTTGATATTGATAGATACATAACGCTTGATGTTGAAGAAAAAGACGACATGCTGAATGATCTTTGTGATTTGATTGATGAACATGGACTGGCTAATATTCGTGAATTAAGAAGGTTTGTAAGGGTTCGTGGGGAAGAATATAACTTACCCAGCATGAAGATTATCAATTCTGTTTTACGTTCGCATACTGGATTGATTAGACTGTATTTTGATGCCGTTTATCAAGAACGGAAATATGGTCGGGGCGATATTGATAGAGAAACAGGAGAGTTAAAATAATCGACATAAAACGACAGAAAAGGATTGAGATACAAGAGATACAGAAGATTCTTCTGTATCTTTTTCTGTATCTTTTTTTATTTTGTTCTGGTGGGCGCTTGAAGGAGAAAGCGACACGTGGCGTCTGTCAATAGAATCGTGGAATACCGGAATGAGCGATAGCGAAATGAGGATATGCCGCGAAAGTCGATTGACAGACTCACCACACCCGAACCCTCTTGGCATTGAATCGAATCCCATTCGATTCCTGCCGACCGGCGAGGGAGTCCCCTCAAAATTGAGGGGGTTGGGGGAGTTTTTATTGGGGGGATCAAGGGGGAATCATTTCCCCTTGTGGGTTTGGGCAAAGCCCAAGGTTTTCCCATGCGTTAGCAT
>NZ_JBHXAQ010000026.1:0-3494 GCF_042728755.1 Nocardia sp. NPDC060249 | reverse complement strand
ATTTGCTAAACAGCCCTTTAAAACGCTTCCTTTGTCCTACTTTCAAAGCATAAATCCTCCTTCTTTATTTTGGCATTCCATGCTATTATACATGTAATTGACTGGAAATTCAGAAAATTTTTCAAAAAAATAGGAGGAAGTGTGTAATTGTGCGTATTAAATACTCGGTCATCTCATTGTTTTTAAGTCTTTTTTCCTTTTTTTTGCTTCAAGTGTTTGACCGTCTCAAAGACGTGATACTGATTGCTTCAACAGTCGATACAGAAGAAAGCACGATTGATCAAAGTCTGCTCGCCAGCAATTTAGTTATCATTCCTATCATCTTTTTGGTTTTAAGCGTCGTTCTTTATTACACTCTTCCAAAAGGAAAATAGCAGATTCCACAAGGGAATCTGCTTTTCTATTTGATTATGTAGTTCTTAATGCCAGGATGCCAGTAAGCCATGACCTCAAATGCGCCATTCGCAACCTCGTCATCTTCTTCCTCAATCTTGACCAGATCGCCGTCCTCCGCATCACCAAGATTCAGCTCTTTATGTATCTCCTTCAAAATACCGCCGTATCCGATTAACCTACGGGCTGCCAGCGCATCATCCAAATAAAACACCGTGTTCAGATTGTCTTCTGTCACCTTATTGCCGCGCACAACATCCGTATCCTTGACTGGATACTTAGAAATTTCAAGAACAGCTTTTTGCTCCATCATCGCTTCCCGCACGTCGTTTTCAATCTGTTCAGCGTCAATCTTGGCTTTACCTTTCACCCGACGAATATCAACAATTGGGGTGTAATCCAATTTCATCGCCTTTTTCCAAAGGCTTGTCCATTCCGTCTGCTTGATATAATTTTTGCCGAAATAACTTTTCTTTACAGGCAATAACACATGAAAATGCGGATGATATGTATCTTCTTCATGATTTTTAGTAATCTCTAAAGCTCTAAAATAGCCAAGTACCGCTGTATCGACCCTTTTGTATTTCATAAGTCGATTAAACCCTTTCATCATGTCCGAAATCGAAGGTTTCAGACTGTCACCTTTAACATTTCGAACGGTCAACGTGAGAAAAATCCATCCGCATCCATACTGACGATTAGCTTCTTCTACGATCAATTTATTGTGATAAGCAATTTTTAACGACCTGCGCCAGGCACACATCGGGCATAACCTCACTTTGCAAAACTGAGCTTGATACAACTTTAGTTTGCCCGTCTCCGGGTCTCTTTTAAACGAAAGACATTCCGCACAACTACACAATTTCTCAGCTTTTTTGCCATAGTAAGGTATACCTGTTTTGTTCTGTAAAGCTTCATAGTGCTCCGCCATAAGATTCGTCCGTCTTTTTTTCCCTTTCCAATCCCGCTTTTTACCTGTTGCGGTCTTATCCTCAAGGATGTTATAATTATGTTCAACTGAATTCAAACGAAAAAAACTCCTTTCTGTGCTAGTAATCTAGCGTTCTATTATTTGGCTTCGACAACCTAATAATAGCAGAAGGAGTTTTTATCTGTCAAAAACACTTTAAAGCCTTGACAGACAAGGGCTGAACCTGTTTTTTAAAAATCTTGTTGTTTCTATATAGTATCAAGATAAGAAAAGACCCGATTTCGACTCCGTCAAAATCGCAAAAAAGGCCGGCAGAATTGCCGGTCTTTTTTTAAAACCCAAAACCTAAGATCAAAACCATTCTTCCCCCGTAGGGGGAGATTTTTTTTCAAAAAATCGGTCCTGCAGCCGCGCATTATTTTAGATATTCAATATCTTTAACAAGCCGCACGTCTCCACCTGACCAACACATGAACCTCCACACAGTCAACACATGACCTTTTCTTTCAACACGCAGTCAACACATCCAGTCAGTGACATTTCTATCTCCGGTTAACTTTTCGGAAAATTCTTCACATTCATTTAACAGTCTGAGATAATTCGGAATACAAATGTTTACATTTCTTGCAGTTATAAAGAATTAAGAAAGGATTGGTGAAAGTTGAGTACAATAGCATTCGAAGAAGTCGGACAAGCCATAAACGATTGGTACAAAATCATCAAACAACATGACTTTTCTAAAGCCGCAGCCATGAGGGAAGAGATCGAAAACACGTTTCCAAACATGAAAGAGAATCAAACCGTATTACTGTACTTCAACCTGATTGACTCTCGTTATAAGCTCATGACAGAGGATTACAACAAATCCGGCGAATTACTGGACAATCTGAAAGCCAAAGCCTTAGAAGATAACACCGATGACATGATTCACTATTATTTTTATTTTTTCTCCGGCATGTATGAATTTCATCAAAAGCGCTATGTCAAAGCCATCATGTACTATAAAATCGCTGAAGAACGCTTGAAAAAGATACCTGATGAAATTGAAAAAGCTGAATTTCATTACTATCTGTGTAAGGCGTACTACAAAATAAAGCAAAATGTTTTCTCGATGACCCACGCTAAAATCGCATACGACACATTTAAAGCGCATGAGACCTATAAAGAAAAAACGATTAACTGTGAAATGATGTTAGGAGCAAATAAGCTTGACTTGATGCTTCCTGAACAAGCTCAGGAACACTATGAGAACGCGCAAACTGCAGCAAAAGCAAACAGCTTCCGATACACCGAAAGTTTGGCTCTTTTTAACCTTGGTGTCTGTTTTGAACGACAAAAAATGTTCATCGAATCTTCGAACTGCTTCAAACAGGCCTTGAAAATCCCTGAACATTTAGAGTCGTTTGTCGCCGTCCGCTCCACTTATATGTTAAGCAAAGTTCTGTTTCAATTAGGGGCTTTCGATGTTGCCCTGACATGGTATGAAAAGGCTCTGAAAAAGGCCGAAGACGAAGGAGAAAAGGAGTATTTGGCGAAATTAAAACTTGCATACGCTTTGTATGCAGAACAAAATGACCCAGAGGTGAGGAAAAATATCGATATCCTCGAAAAAATGGAGCTTTGGACAGAAACAGCCGATCTCTCAATGGAAATTGCTGTATACTATGAGAGTAAGGATGACTTTGAAAAAGCCGCATATTATTTTAAACACGGGCATTTTGTCAAAAACAAAATTCTCAAAATATCGGAGGCGTTACTATGAAAAAAACCGCTCTGTTCAGTCTGCTAACTGTTTCAGCATTATTGCTGGCCACTCCTTTAGTAAACAATACAACCTCTTTGAGTAACCCCATTAAAATTGCCGAAGGGGCAGTAACCATTTAACACGGGGGTGTTATTGTGAAGAAAAAAACGATTTTGTTCAGTCTGCTAACTGTTTCAGCATTACTGCTGGCTTCTCCCGCCTTAACGAGCAGTAGCAAAATTGCTGAAGGTGGAGTCTCCATTCAAGAACAACCAGTAGCCATCTAACATGCAAACTCTTGAAAAAGCGTTCCCGCAGCTGAAAATAGACCGTCAAAAAGTCTGGACTTCAGCTGACAAATTAAAATCAAATAAAGACGGGGTTATCCTTTTAGACCGTTCTAACCCAGAACATCGGGATTGGTAC
>NZ_JBHXAQ010000025.1:5000-9513 GCF_042728755.1 Nocardia sp. NPDC060249 | reverse complement strand
GAGGTATATCGGCATCACAGAAGAAGAAACCAATAATGTCTTGAAAACCTTCAGTGTGTTTAAATAACGGTTCCGAACGAAGGAGCAGTCTTTGACTGTTCTTTTTTTTTACTTCCGAAAGACCCTCGTTATCAGACGTCCATAAAGGCTGTTTTTAGAGGTTTGAACTCCCTATCTTTATTTTCCTATTCGGAAAAAAATCAAACAGCTTAGAAAGGCAAATACAAAGCTTAAACAGCGTATTTTTTAAAAACCTCTTGGTGAATCATACACTTTTATGCCTGTTTTTCATTTTTCCTTTTCGGAACCCTCGAATCCTACATCTGTAGCTTTATCTACTTTCATTTTTCTCTTTTTCTTTTTCTAAAGCATTTATTTTCTCTTAACTCACATCTTGCCTGACTGTTCACATCAAGACAGAAAACTTTCCCTACCGGCCGGCGATATCTTTAGAGTGCCAGAAGACCTCAGCATTCCAAAAGGTACGTTGGCAGGGTGAGGTCTTCTGGCGTTTACGAAAAAGAATGAGCCGGCCGGTATCCTGAATATGTATAAGATCATGCTAGAAATAAGACAGAAATAAAGCCAGACATTGAATTCTTTATAATTTCTCTCTTTTTATCGCTCTATCAGAGGTGTAAAGACAGATCATTAAAACCTTTTAAAAAAATAATAGTCTTTAACCTTTGATACACAAATTAGTGTTTTGAACTTACTCTATCTTAAAGTTTTCAGAATTTTCACAACAAAAAACCCCCTGTTGTGTTTGTTTTACTAATATTGTTTTAATTGTTTTACATTGTTTTAATTGTTTTCGGAGGCCTCAAACCATTGGTATGACTGGCCTCAAGACCTCTAACTATAACATTTTTGGTGCGAACTATAACATTTTTGGTGCGAACTATAACAAAAAAATCCTTTTGTTATCGATGGATTTTTGTCATAATGAAGAAGCTCGAAAGGGAGGAAATTGTGATGAAAATTTTAGAAAAAAACGAAACACAGAACAACCATTTGGTGACTAAGTCGAATATGCTCATTGAAGCAAATTATAAATTAGGCGTGGTAGAACAAAAAATCATCCTTTGTCTGGCGAGCCATATTACACCTGCAGATTCAGATTTCAAAACCTACACCCTGCCTATTCAGGAATTTTCAGATCTCCTAAGCTTAAAAGGAACACCCAAATATACAGAACTGAAGCAGATTACGAAGGATTTGATGAAGAAGGTATTTGAAGTGCGGATTAAAAAAAAGGTCATACAGGTTTCGTGGCTCAGCTATGTAGCGTATAACGAAACGGAAGGAACTGTAGACATAAGGTTTGATCCCTTCCTGCGGCCGTACCTGCTTCAGCTGAAAAGGGAATTCACAAGCTACAAACTTGAGAATGTGGTGAAGCTGAAAAGCTCCTACGCCATAAGGATATATGAATTACTGAAGCAATATGAAAGACTGAAGGAAAGATCCTTTTACCTGAAGGACCTGCGCAAAATGCTCGGGGCTGAGGATATCTATCCTGCATACGGAAACTTTAAGCAGCGTGTTCTTGTACCAGCCCAGAAGGAATTGAAGGCTAAAACGGATATATCCTTTGAAATAGAAGAAATCAGGACAGGACGAAGAGTGGATAAAATCAAATTTTTCATTACTTCAGGAAGCAATGGAAAACCTGATCAATTGGACCTGCTTCAAAATCATTTGCAGGAATTTGCCGATACGTTTATAGAGAAAGTGAAAAAACTCGGCTTAAAGATGGGGGTAAGGTTAACGGACGAAGTCATTCTTTCATGGGAAAAGCATGGACAGGACAATGTAATGAGCCTCCTGGAGAAAATACAGGACCGCAAGGACATCGAAAACCCCGTCGGATACATAACCAAGGTCTTAAAGGCAGCAAACAAGGATAATGATGAATCAGAAGACATCCTTATACGCTTAGTATCTGACTTCAGAAAATCAAAAGAAGTACTGCCTGCTTGGTATATACGGGAAAAGTCCATTGAAAAAATGGAGGAAGTACTGAAATTGGATCATGAATCAGCAGCAGTTACATTTGAAGAAATTAAAGAAGAATTATTTGAAGTTCTGCAAATTCAGGAGCCGGAGGCTGAAAGTGATTCAGTAGAGGAGCTAGAAAAGCGCAAGCGTAAGTTCGAAAAGCAACTTAAGAAATTAAAAAAAGGCACCCATTAATGAGTGCCTTTTTTAATTGGATGACAAAGGCATCGTATAAAATAAGAAGAAAACAACGTTAGAAGAAAGGAAGAAAAGAAGAAAAGAAGAAAACAACGTTAGAAGAAAAAAATAAAAGAAGAAAGGGTGATAAAGGGATGGCGATTACTATTACAATGGGAATTCAAAAGGGAGGCTGCGGAAAATCCACCACAACCGGCATTCTCGCGCACTTGTTGAGCAGAAATGGATATAGGGTCCTTGCAGTGGATATGGACTCACAGGGCAACCTTACAGAGCTTCTGTCTGAGCAGCCTTCAAATGAGTATATGGGCAAGTCCGTGCTGGAAGCGATGCAGGAAGATAATGTTGAGGGCTACATACTGAATATCAACGATCACCTCGATCTTCTGCCTGCCAACAACTTTTTGGCAACTTTCCCGCGCTGGCTGTATACGGGAAAAACATATAAAGGCGATACGATCCCTTTTAGCGGGAATCCAAGTTCTGTCTTAGATCATGCTTTGAAGTCCGTCAGGGACAGATACGATTTTATCGTTATTGATACTCCTCCCTCCTTAAGCGAACAGACAACAAATGCACTGTGTGCCAGTGAATACGTGGTTGTTTTATTCGAATGTTCAAATTGGTGCTATTCAGCTATCCCGAATTTCATGGATTCTATCCATGGAGCCAATGAATTCGGAAAGAGAAATACTCAGGCGATCGGCGTGCTGCGCACGATGAATGATGTAAGGCGAAGCGATGCCAAGGCCTTTAATGAACTAATTGCGGAAGATTACCCGGACCTGGTATTTGATACGGTGATTACCAGGAAGGCGCCTGTTGGCAGATTATCTCTGTATGGATTTAACCAGAACGCTGAACTGCGGCAGGCATTGGGACAATACGAAGGATTCTATAAGGAGTTGATCAGCCGTGTCGAAGGTAAATGACATCAAGAGTAAAATGCGCAGTCAAAAGCACATTAGCCCCAGTTTTGCCTTGAACGAAGAAGTATTACCGGAAGAAACCAAGGAACGTTTAAACAGTGGAAAAAAAGAAGAAAAGAAGAAAGACCGAAAACGGGTATCCTTCGATCTAAGAACGGACCTTCATAAAGAACTGAAAATGCAGTCGCTGCTTCAGGAAAAGAACATTTATCTATTGATCGAGGAAGCATTGGAACAGTATCTTAAATGAACACGATAAAAAAGAAATACCCGAATAACTGGGTATTTCTTTTTTATCAATCAAATGTATTTTGAATAGCTGCATCAAGTCCCTGTCCGGATTCTTTGATATAGCGTTTAGTCATATTTAAATCCTTATGGCCGACCAGCTTTGAGACGGTTTGAATCTCAATTCCTTTATCGATAAGATTCTGGCAAAAAGTATGTCTCAACTTGTGCGGGCTCACATCGTACTTGCTCAGCATATATTGAACCGCCCTCGGTGTCATACGCTGGTTAACACTGGATAAGAAGACTGCTTCATTCTCGGCCTTCAGAGAGTCTTTATAACGCTTAATATGCTCACTGGCAGCTCTTGATAGGGGGATAACCCGTTCAATCTCGCCTTTTGAATCCCGGATAAGAATAGATTCTCTTTCACCGTCTTTTTTTATATCGGTGTGATTTAATTCACAAAGCTCGGAGACCCGAATCCCGGTATGAAGAAGAACATAAACAATAGCAATGTTCCGCACATTTCCTTCGTCTTCCACTTCTTTTATTAGTGCTGACTGTTCAGCTGGCTCCAGTGACTCTGGTGGTTCATCCTTCTTTTCCTTGGCTTTGCGGTCAATGTTGGCCATAATCTCTGGTTTGTTAAGAAACCGGGAAAATACAGTGATGGCTGTATAATGCTTTTCGATTGTTCCGGCACTTTTATTGGAATCGTCCATATAATCAAGATAGGCCTGCACATGGGTCGATTCAATCTCTTCTATTTCTTCTTTCATCCATTGAAAAAATTGAGAGAGAACACCTACATATGTTTTAGCCGTACTGTCTGATTTATTTTGATCCATTAACCATTCAGCAAAAGAATGAAGGATTTGGTCAGTATTTCGGATTTCTTCTTTATTCATCAAAAATCCTCCCGCCTAGAGTTCATCCAAACGCTTCAGATGAAAAAATATACAAAAAAACCTTAGGAAAAATCCTAAGGTTTTTTTGAAAAGAGATAGGATTTTGAACCTGCATTCTTCGGGTTATGAATCCTAAAACTAGAAATTGCTTGGCGGCGTCCTACTCTCACAGGGGGAAACCCCCAACTACCATCGGCGCTGAAGAGCTTAACTGCCGTGTTCGGAATGGGAACGGGTGTGACCTCT
>NZ_JBHXAQ010000025.1:0-2500 GCF_042728755.1 Nocardia sp. NPDC060249 | reverse complement strand
CTATCGGTCACTAGGGAGTATTTAGCCTTGGGAGATGGTCCTCCCGGATTCCGACGGAATTTCACGTGTTCCGCCGTACTCAGGATCCACTCAGGAGAGAACGAAGTTTTGACTACAGGGCTGTTACCTCCTATGGCGGGCCTTTCCAGACCTCTTCATCTACCTCGTTCCTTTGTAACTCCGTACAGAGTGTCCTACAACCCCAAGAGGCAAGCCTCTTGGTTTGGGCTGGTCCCGTTTCGCTCGCCGCTACTCAGGGAATCGCATTTGCTTTCTCTTCCTCCGGGTACTTAGATGTTTCAGTTCCCCGGGTCTGCCTTCTCATATCCTATGTATTCAGATATGGATACCACTCCATTACGAGTGGTGGGTTTCCCCATTCGGAAATCTCCGGATCAAAGCTTGCTTACAGCTCCCCGAAGCATATCGGTGTTCGTCCCGTCCTTCATCGGCTCCTAGTGCCAAGGCATCCACCGTGCGCCCTTTCTAACTTAACCGTTAAAAAGAATCACTACGTGATATCTTGTATTACTAATTGAATGTGAATTACTTCTGTTATCTAGTTTTCAAAGAACAACATCTCGAAGAATCGAATGATCCTTCAAAACTAAACAAGACAGGGAACGTTCTGTTTATAAGACCCAAGGTCTTATATTCCGTTAAAATCCTTAGAAAGGAGGTGATCCAGCCGCACCTTCCGATACGGCTACCTTGTTACGACTTCACCCCAATCATCTGTCCCACCTTCGGCGGCTGGCTCCTAAAAGGTTACCTCACCGACTTCGGGTGTTACAAACTCTCGTGGTGTGACGGGCGGTGTGTACAAGGCCCGGGAACGTATTCACCGCGGCATGCTGATCCGCGATTACTAGCGATTCCAGCTTCATGCAGGCGAGTTGCAGACTGCAATCCGAACTGAGAACAGATTTGTGGGATTGGCTTAACCTCGCGGTTTCGCTGCCCTTTGTTCTGCCCATTGTAGCACGTGTGTAGCCCAGGTCATAAGGGGCATGATGATTTGACGTCATCCCCACCTTCCTCCGGTTTGTCACCGGCAGTCACCTTAGAGTGCCCAACTGAATGCTGGCAACTAAGATCAAGGGTTGCGCTCGTTGCGGGACTTAACCCAACATCTCACGACACGAGCTGACGACAACCATGCACCACCTGTCACTCTGCCCCCGAAGGGGACGTCCTATCTCTAGGATTGTCAGAGGATGTCAAGACCTGGTAAGGTTCTTCGCGTTGCTTCGAATTAAACCACATGCTCCACCGCTTGTGCGGGCCCCCGTCAATTCCTTTGAGTTTCAGCCTTGCGGCCGTACTCCCCAGGCGGAGTGCTTAATGCGTTAGCTGCAGCACTAAGGGGCGGAAACCCCCTAACACTTAGCACTCATCGTTTACGGCGTGGACTACCAGGGTATCTAATCCTGTTCGCTCCCCACGCTTTCGCTCCTCAGCGTCAGTTACAGACCAGAGAGTCGCCTTCGCCACTGGTGTTCCTCCACATCTCTACGCATTTCACCGCTACACGTGGAATTCCACTCTCCTCTTCTGCACTCAAGTTCCCCAGTTTCCAATGACCCTCCCCGGTTGAGCCGGGGGCTTTCACATCAGACTTAAGAAACCGCCTGCGAGCCCTTTACGCCCAATAATTCCGGACAACGCTTGCCACCTACGTATTACCGCGGCTGCTGGCACGTAGTTAGCCGTGGCTTTCTGGTTAGGTACCGTCAAGGTGCCGCCCTATTTGAACGGCACTTGTTCTTCCCTAACAACAGAGCTTTACGATCCGAAAACCTTCATCACTCACGCGGCGTTGCTCCGTCAGACTTTCGTCCATTGCGGAAGATTCCCTACTGCTGCCTCCCGTAGGAGTCTGGGCCGTGTCTCAGTCCCAGTGTGGCCGATCACCCTCTCAGGTCGGCTACGCATCGTTGCCTTGGTGAGCCGTTACCTCACCAACTAGCTAATGCGCCGCGGGTCCATCTGTAAGTGGTAGCCGAAGCCACCTTTTATGTCTGAACCATGCGGTTCAAACAACCATCCGGTATTAGCTCCGGTTTCCCGAAGTTATCCCAGTCTTACAGGCAGGTTGCCCACGTGTTACTCACCCGTCCGCCGCTAACTTCAGGGAGCAAGCTCCCATCTGTCCGCTCGACTTGCATGTATTAGGCACGCCGCCAGCGTTCGTCCTGAGCCAGGATCAAACTCTCCGATAAAGTAGTTTGACTGACTACGCACATCGCTGTGCGATTTATTTAAAACTTTGAATTAACAGGTACGTTTTGTCTTGTTTAGTTTTCAAAGATCATTACCGCTTGTTGAAGCAACTTTATTATCTTACCACTCAGCTTCTTTTATGTCAACAACTTTTTTTAAGTTGTTTCCGAAGCTTTTTGTTGTTGTCTGCTGTTCATCAGCGACGTTTAATAATATACCATGCCTATGATTCAGCGTCAACACTTTTTTTGAAAGAATATCCTCGATGATATACTTC
>NZ_JBHXAQ010000024.1:0-35475 GCF_042728755.1 Nocardia sp. NPDC060249 | reverse complement strand
GCGGCGCCTAACCGGCGGCCCGGCCGCGGACCGGCCACTTCGTGGCCGTCCCTCCCTAGGGGTCGGGAGTGCGGTGGGTGGGTTGGGTGGGTTGTTGAAGAGGGGGACTGGTTGGGTGGGTGGGTTGTTGAAGAGGGGGACTGGCTGGGTGGGTGGGTTGTTGAAGAGGGGGACTGGCTGGGTGGGTGGGTGTGGTTGGGCGGGTGGATGACGGGGTGTGTAATGCGGTGACCAGTTGGGGGTTTGAGGGGATGATCGGGGGCTCGTGGGGGTCGGGGTGGGGGGTGATGTGTTGGCGGGTGCGGCGGAACCACCACTGCAGCAGTGTGATGCCGATCAGGGCCAGTAGGGCTGTGGTGAGGCTGATGGGTAGGCCGGGTGGGCGCCAGGTGACGGTGAGGGTGGCGTTGTGGGTGCCGGGTGGGATGTCGACCGCTACGAAGGTGCCTGCTACTGCTCGGATGGGGATCTCGCTGTTGCCGAGGGTGGCTGTGTAGCCGGGCCAGGCCAGGCGGGACAACACGATTCGGCCGCCGGTGCCGGAGGAGACGGTGGCGCGGTTGGTGAGGCCGGCTTCGGGCATGACGGTGGCGTGGACGCCGGATTCGTGGGCGATCAGGTCGCCGGGGGAGGGCAGGGGGTTCAGTCGTTCCAGGACCCAGATCTGGTGTTCGTGACCGGGGTAGTGGACGAACTTCCAGCCTGCGGGGGCGGGCTCGGTTCCGGCGTGGGGATACTGACTGCGTTGCAGGACAATGCGATCCAGGCGCATCAGATCGACGATCGGTGTGTCGGTCGACGGTTCCACGGCGAAGACTCTGCGGTACGCGTCAGGGCAGGTGCCGCCGTCCCACGCCATGCACAGCAAACCGGCGAAGGCGGCGTGCCCTACGGGGGTGTACCCGTTCACATAGTGCAATCCCAGGTTCTTGGCGTAGCTGCCCAGTGCGATGGAGCCGTAAGTGCCTGCGAGCGTGCGCTCTTCGTCGCGCACCATGGTCCGGTCCGCCAATTGCAGTGTGCGACCGCCGAAATCGGGGAAGGCGGCGGTCATGTCCGAGCGCTGTTCGGCGAACCCGTACGACAGGGGGGTGCGCGGCGCCGTCGCCACCTGGACGAACGCGATCGGGAAGGTCGCGGCAATGGTCAGCGCGGCCGCGGCGGCGGTCCCGCGGGTGCGCGCCAGCCACACCACCCCGGCCCCGAGTCCCACCACCACGAACACGGCGAGGGCGTGGCGTTCGACGAGTTTCGGTGCGGCGGAGAAGGATCGGATGAACAGCAACGCGATCAGCGCACCCGCCGCCGCGTACCGTCGTCGCGACACGGTGAAATCTCCGTACCGGCTGATCAGCACGCACACCAGCACCAGCAGCGCGATCGCGAGCATCGGCAACACTCGTGCCGGCCACCGCAGCGGACCGATCGCCCCCGGCCCCGCCGTCCACATCAGGGTCGCCACCGCGAACAGGGCGATGCCACTCCACGAGGCGGCATGGCGTGCCGCGGCTTTCCAATCGATGAACGCGAGCGCGGGAATCACGAACCACGCGATGTAGACCATCGGTAGCGGCTGCACATGCCCCCACCACGCGGTGAACGCGGGCACGGTGCTGGGCAGGCTCGCGTTGAGCGATTCCGACCACGGGACGGTCAGGAAGGGGTCGTTGTGGATGGTGGAGACGTCACCGCGCCAGGTGGCCTGTGAGGAGAGCAGGATCGGCAGGTTGGCGATCATGGACGCGAGCACCGCGAGCCCGGACGCGGTGAGCAGCCGCACGACCGGCGCCCACTTGCGCTGGTACAGGTATTCGCCCGCGGCGACGGTGGCGATCATCAAGCCGGATTCGACTGCGGGAAACGCGTATTGGATGGTCAGCGCCAGGTACAGGAATACGAACAGCGGGATCGGGCCGGAACGGCCGCGCGCGTAGAGGACGGCGGAGGCCCAGGCGTGGACCAGCCAGGCGGTGCCGGTCTGTGAGGTGAACCAGCTGGCCTCGTCGAAGAACAGGAACCACCCGCTGAACGGAAACGCCACGCCCGCGACCGCCGCCCATGGCGCGCGGGCGCCGTAGGCCAGGCAGATGCGGAAGACGCCGAGCGCGGCGATGGCCGAGAACACGAACTTCACGGCGGTCGCGTACAGCGCGAGATTGTCGAACGAGGGCGCCAGCAGGTACACCAGCAACTGGGCGGGGTTGTAGAGCCCGGCTTCCTCGAGGCTGTAGTTGCCCGCCATCCATTCCCACGGCACCATCGCCGGGAACCGCCCGGCCCGCAATTCGGTACCGAGCAACTGCCACATCGGTACGTATTGCGCTTCGGTGTCGTCGGTATAGAAGTGCCGGGAATCCCCCAGCAGCACAGCGAGATACCCGACCAGGACCGCGCCGATGACGATTCCGGCCCACCGCACGACTTGTTTTCGCGGTTCGAGCTCCGCGCGTACCCACACGAGCGCGGGAGCTTAGGGCATGGAGATGAACCGAACAAGAGCGCCGGGTGTCCGCGCCGAAGTGGTGGACGTTTGTCCAGCTCAGATATGGTTAGGGTGGGGTTTGATAGCATGGCGCAACCCGAGCAGGACCCTTCGAGAGAGTCATCAATTGCAGTTCGAAATCGTCGAGCGGGACGAGACCTGGGTGGCCGGTCTTCCGGTTCGCAGTCCCAAACGCGCACTCGGTGAGCTCCGCGACCGTGACCTCGAAGCGGCATGGTCGGCGGTTCTGCATCAGGATCTCGGCGGGCCACTGGCCAGCGCCTATACCGACTACACCGGTGAGCTGAGTACCTACAACACCCAGATCGTGGGTTATCAGTGCGAGTCGCTCGCGCAGGTCACTCGTGGACATCTGGCGGCCCGGTTGCCGCGCGGCACCTACGCGCGCTTCTCCTCGGTCGGTAACTTTCCGCAGGTGATGACGGATCTGTGGACCCAGATCGCCTACGCCGAAGAACACAACCAGATCAAGCGCACCTTCACCGGAGATTTCGAGTGCTACCCGCACGCGTACAAGATCGACCTGTACCTGGCGGTCGACCCGCGATGACCTATTCGATCGTGGTCCGTGGCGCGGCGCTGTACGGCGGCCTCGCGGTGCCGAAGGTGCACCCGAGCTTCAAGGTGAGCAACAGCGACCTGATCGAGTTCCTCAAGGACCGGCTGCGCGACCGGCCCGGCGGCAGCGAACCGCTGCACACGGTCTACGTCCCCGACCCGGCGGGCAACTGGAACGCGCTGGTAGCGCGCGAATACGCGACTCCGGACGACGTGCCGGTCGGCGATCTCATGCTGCGCGTTCCCAAGGGCATCTACGCCCGTTTCGCACCCAACGGTGACTATCACGACCCCGTGGAAGACGTCTGGGCCCAGGTCGACGACGCGACCGCGTCGGCCGAGATCTCCCGCGCCTACCGCGAGGAGATCGAAGTGTGGCACGGCCCCGACACGGTGGAACTGTTCGTGTCGATCACTGTCGATAGCTGAAAGTTAGCCGAATTCGAACCGATCGGTCTGGACTCAGTCACCCTTCGTGCATTCACCCGTTCTGACCTGGGGTTATTTCAACTGGCCCAGAAGGTTACCGGAAAATTAGCCACTCGTATGGTGCATTCCTGCGGAATGACGGATACTGCGTAGGAAAACTTTGGCTGGTCGGACAAAGCCGACGTGGGTGTAGGTACGGAGTTGTATGAGGGTGTCGGCTCACACCGGCCCGGATCACCGGGTGGTCGGTGCGAATGCGGGCGGGTTGCGGTACCTCGACAGCAGCTCCGGATGCCAGGTCCGCATCTGTTCACCAGCGGAAGATCCGGCGCTGTGGGAACGGTATCTCGAGGGTGCGCTGAATGGTTACCGGCACTACGGAGTTCAGGACGCGCTCGACGTCGAGTCCCTGGCCGACGGGCGTTCGACGTCGCTGTTCCTGGTCGCGATCGACCCCGACGGATCGGTGGTGGCCGGACTGCGCGCGCACGGGCCGCACGCGAGCGCTGACGACATCCCCGGATTCCACCCGTGGCTCGGCAGCGCGGGCGAGGCCGCCTTGCGGGCCTCCGTCGAAGCCAAGGTGCCGCACGGAGTCGCCGAATCAAAGGGCGGGTGGTCGACACGGTCGAACCCGCGCAGGCCGGAACTCGGCGCGCTGGTGGCCCGCGGCGTCGTGCACGTCACCTGGCTGCTCGACGTGCGCTACGGGTTCGGCGTCAGCCCCCTGCACCAGCTCGAGTCCTACCGATCCAGTGGCGCGCGCCAGGATCCCGGCATCCCCGCCGTGTCCTACCCGGACGAGCGATACACCACCGTGCCGGTGTGGTGGGATCTGTCCGACCTGTCGGGGGCGGCACCGGCACAGCGCGACCTGATCGCCGTCGAGCGCGCGCAACTGCTGCAAGCGCGACGCCCATGATCCGGGATCTCGCCCCCACCGACATCTTCCGGGCGTCGGTGCTCGATGATTCGGTGCCCGCCGACGCCGCCGAGCTGGCACGCCTGCGGGAGCTCCCCGGTCTCTCGGTGAGCGATCTGCGTCCCGAGATGCGCTCGGAACTGGCCCGGCTCGAGGCCGCGCCCGAGGCGGACCCGGCCGAAGATCGCTGGGTGTACTACCCGTGGCGCTCCGCGCTGGTCGCCATCGTCGGCGCCACCGCGTTTCGCGCTGTCCGGCAGGACCGCAACCGGAACAAGCTGACCATCGCCGAGCAACGGCGGCTGCGCGGGCAGTCGGTCGGCGTCATCGGGCAGAGCGCGGGACACGAGATCGCCTACGTCGCCGCGCTGGAAGGTGCCTGCGGGCTGCTGCGGATCGCCGACTTCGACACCGTCGAGCTGTCGAATCTGAATCGGATTCCCGGTGGGCTGTTCGACATCGGGCTCAACAAGTGTGTCGTCACCGCCCGGCGGATCGCCGAACTCGACCCGTACCTGCCCGTTGAGATCTTCCCCGCGGGTGTCGACGAGTCCTCGATGGACGAATTCCTGACCGGGCTGTCGGTGGTGGTCGAGGTCTGCGATTCCCTCGACGTGAAGCTCGCCGCCCGCGAGGCGGCCAAGCGGCATCGCATCCCGGTGCTGATGGAGACCAATGATCGAGGTCTGTTCGATGTCGAGCGATTCGATCTCGAACCCGATCGGCCGCCGTTCCACGGCCTGCTCGGCGAGACGACGACAGCCGACCTGCGCGGATTGTCGAACCGGGACAAGGCCCCGCACGTGATGCGGATCCTCGACCCGGATCAGCTCTCGGCCCGGCTCGCCGCCAGCCTCACCGAAATCGACGAGACGGTCACCACGTGGCCCCAGCTCGGCAGCGATGTCGGGCTCGGCGCGGCCATCATCGCCACGGCGGTGCGCCGGATCGGCCTCGATCAGGCGCTGCCGTCCGGTCGAGTTCGCGTCGATCTGGAGCGTGAGCTCGACAGCCTCGGTGAGCCCGATCGAGGTGACCACAGATTCACCGACGACGCCGCACCGCTCGACGAGCTCGACGAGCCGCGCACGGCGATCGCCCGCATCCTGCACAGCATCGAACGCGCGCCGTCGGGCGGCAACGCGCAGCCGTGGGTGGTGCGCGTCGACGGTTCCGCCGTGCACCTCGCCGTCGACCCGGCGCGTACCTCCGGGATGGATATCGGATTCCGTGGCAGCGCGGTGGCGCTCGGCGCCGCCCTCTACAACGCCCGCGTCGCCGCCGCCGCTCAGGGTTTGCTGGGGACGCACGAGATCGTGCTCGGCGGTACGGCGCCCGTGTCGGCCGTGCTGCACCTCGGTGTGCGCGCCGACCCGGAACTGGCCGCCGATTACCCGGGAACGCTCACCCGCGCCACCAACCGGCACCTCGGCGACGGGCGACCCTTGGCTCCGGAAGTTCTTGACACACTGGCGGTTTCGGCTGCCGCGGAAGGTGGATTCGTCCGCGGGGTGACCGATCGCGCCGGGCTCGGCGAGGTCGCGAACCTCCTCGCCGAATCCGACCGGGTCCGCTACCTGACGCCCCGGCTGCACGCGGAGATGTTCGGCGAATTGCGCTGGCCCGCTGACGATTTACGGACCGGGCTCGACCTGCGAACCATGGAGCTGGCCTCCGACGAGTACGCCAAACTGGCCATCGGCGGCCGTGCCGATGTGATGGCCTACCTGCGCGACTGGTCCGGCGGCGCGGCGCTGGGCGACTACGCGCACCAGCGCATTTCGTCCGGTTCCGCGCTGATCGCGGTCACCTGCCCGGCCGGAGCCGACGCCGATCTGACCGATTATGTGCGCGGCGGTTCTGCCGTCGAGCGCGTATGGATTGCCGCGCAGAAGCTGGGCCTCGCGGTCCAGCCCATGTCCCCGGTTTTCCTCTACGTCCGTGACGACAACGATTTGCGCAACGTATCCGCAGGATTCACAGATACACTGGCCTCGATCCACAAACGGTTCTCCGCACTGATGGGAATTCCCGGGCACGAGACGGTCACGGCAGTATTACGACTGAGCTATGCGCCCGCGCCGACAGTACGGAGCGCAAGGCTCCCGGTACTCGGTTCAGGGAACTGACAGATAGCACGATCGGAGAAACGGTGCCTCGGCGAAACCTCGACTCGTTGGTGACGCAGGTCGCCTCGGAGTTGATGGGCGTCGACGCCACGACCATGGTCGCCGCCAGTGAACGCGTGCTCGCGAGTCTGGTGGACTACTTCGACGTGGAGTTCGCCTATCTGCGCAACACCGTGCGCGAGCAGCGCCAGACCGTGCTGATCGCCGAGTGGCCGCGTCGGCCGTATGTGCCCGACCCTGACCCATTACGCGTCATCAACTTCGCCGACGCCGATTCGCTGTTCCTGGCCAGCGAGAACGCCGTCGAACCGATCATCGTCAGCCGCGGTGACGAATACCCCGACTACCAGGAGATGATCCGGCAGACCACCGGCATGCCCTCGATGGTGACCGCGTGCGTTCCGCTGGTCTCGCGCGGAGTGTCCACCGGCGCGCTCGGCTTCGTCCGGCGCGGTGACCGGGCGTGGACCACCCGCGAGGTCAATGTCCTCAAGGCGATCGCGGCCTTGTTCGCGCAGCTCCAGGCCAGGGTGGAGGCCGAGGACCGGCTGCGCTACATCGCCTCGCACGACGATCTCACCGGCCTGGCGAATCGGCGCGCGTTGCTCGAGCACATGGAGGAACGGCTCGCGCCGGGCAACGAGGGTCCGGTCGCGACCTTCTTCCTCGATCTCGATCGGCTCAAAGCGCTCAACGACTTCCTCGGTCACAACGCGGGCGACAATTTCATCCGCACGCTCGCGGCCAGGTTACGCAAGAACTTCGCCCCCGAGGACATGATCGCGCGCCTCGGCGGCGACGAGTTCGTCATCGTGCCCGCCGAGACGATGGACGCGGTGGCCGCCGAACTGGAGGCGAACCGGATCCAGGAGCTGGTCGGGCGCCGGGTCTCGGTCGGGCAGGAATCGGTGAGCCGCGGGGTCAGCGTCGGCGTGGCGCTCGGTGTGCCCGGCGAGACGACGGTGTCGGACGTGCTGCGCCGGGCCGACCACGCGTTGCTCTCGGCGAAGTCCGGTGGTGGCAACGGCATCGCGGTGTTCACCGACGCCATGCGGGTCCAGTTCGAGTTACAGGACGACGTCGAGGTCAACCTGCGCAGCGCGGTGTCCGACGGGTCGATGGTGCTGCACTATCAGCCCGAGGTCGACCTGCGCACCGGACGCATCGTGGCACTGGAAGCACTGGTGCGCTGGCAGCACCCCACGCGCGGACTCCTGCCGCCCGGCGCGTTCGTCGCCGTCGCCGAGGCCACCAATCTGGCGGGCGAGCTCGGCCGGTGGGTTATTCGTTCGGCCTGTTCACAGTTCGCCGACTGGCGCCGCCGCGGGCTGGCCGCCAATGTGGTGATCCGGATCAATGTGTCGCCGGTTCAGCTGGTGAGTGCCGATTTCGTCGAGCGCATCGAGGACATTCTGCGCCTGTACGGCATCGACGGCAGTTCGGTCTGCCTGGAGATCACCGAGCACGTCGTCGTGCAGGACCTGGTGCGAACCAGGCTCACCCTGCGCGGCCTGAAACGGATGGGCGTGCAGATCGCCATCGACGATTTCGGCACCGGCTACAGTTCGCTCTCGCACCTCAAGGCGCTGCCCGTGGACGCCGTGAAGATCGACCGCGGTTTCGTGCAGCGGCTCGGCGACAGCGACGACGACCTGGCGATCGTGAAGTCGATCATCGGGCTGGCCGGGTCGTTCGGCCTCGGCGTGGTGGGCGAAGGAGTGGAGACGCCGATGGCGGCCAGGACGCTGGTCGGTCTCGGCTGCTACCGCGCGCAGGGTTTCCTCATCGCCAGGCCGATGCCGGGCGAGGAAGTCGAGGCGCACCTGCGCGAAGGACGTATTCCGCTCGACCTCGACCTGCCGCGCGCGGGTCGGGGCGTGGCGTCGAGCTGAATCGCGGCGATGCCGTCCGACGACTGGCTTCTGGTGGAGACCCTCCTCTCCGGTGGTGAGCCGACGGTGGTCGCCGCGGGCGCGCACCCGAGGCACTGGTCCGGGCTCGGCTCGCTGCGTCGCGTTCTGGGCCCGTCTCGTGCGCGGATCGCGACGGAGGCGGTGCGGCGTTGCCACGCGGACGGGGCAGCACAGCGCATGGTCGAGGCGGACACGCTGGTCGTGACCGAGCCGGTGCCGTGCGCGTACGGGGGCGTCCACGGGGTGCGGCTGTGGGCCGGGGGCGTCGATGTCGCGATCCCGCCACCGCGCCGGGTCGCCGCCTGGGACTGGGATGCCGATACCGAGCTCGCGCATCACGGACCGGGTCTGGAGGAACTCGTCTTCGCCAGGGACCCCGAGCAGGTGCGGGTGATCCGCACGCCGCCCGAGGCGTTCGGCCGGATGGCGCGCTTCGACGGGCGGATCGACTACTTCGCGATGGTCGCGCGCATCGACGACGGTGGCCAGTGGCAGGGCGAGGTCGACATGGCAGGCGACGACGACGAGGTCCGCCACTTCCAGATGATCACCAGGGCGGTGCCGGCGCAACGCCGCATCAGCGCGCTGATGCACGCGATTCCCGAGCTCGACACGGCCCAGCCCGCCGCCGATCCCGACGCGGCCATGTTGCGCGCCGTTTCACAGAGCAGTGGTGTCGGCGTCGGCATCATCGAGCTGACCAGCGCCCTGATCTACGAATGGGCCGGACCGCCGATGGCACCGCTGGATCGCTGGCTGGTGGAGCGACCCGTCATCGATCCCGATGATCTCGCCGCGTTGCGTGCTGCGTGCCACGACCTGGCCCGTGTCCCTGGCACCGGCCGGCGGCTGGCGCTGCGGGTGCGGTTCGCGGCGGGGACGTGGATCACCGCGCAGGCCGAACTGGTGGCGATGAGTACGGGGCACGGGCTGCTGCGGGTATGGTCGGCCTGACGGTTCGCTCGTCGAGCACTGAGCCGCATCTTTCGACGCTGTTCACCTTCCGTTCCTCGGGCAGGACCCGGAGGTAACCCGCGCGGCGCGACGATCGGCGTGTGCGCATCGTGCAGCTAGCCAATTTCTATGGCCCGCGATCGGGTGGGTTGCGCACTGCCCTGCACCACCTCGGTGAGGGCTATGTGGCGGCGGGGCACGAAGTGGTGCTGATCGTGCCGGGATCGCGGCGTTCCGAAGAGCTACTGCCCACGGGCGCGCTGCGCATTACGTTGCCCGCCTTGGGCATTCCCTGGACCGGAGGATATCGGGCGGCTGATCCGCGGCGGGTGGCCGATGTGCTGTCCGGGTTGTCGCCGGACGTGCTCGAGGTGTCGGACCGGCTCACGCTGCGCGGTTTCGGCCGGTGGGCGGGGCGGCGCGGGGTGGCGAGCGTGATGATCTCGCACGAGCGCCTCGACCGGCTGCTCGGCCAGTTCCTGCCCGGCCCGGCCGCGCGTCGCTGCGCCGATGTGGCCAACCGGCGCACGGCCGCCGACTACGACATGGTCGTGTGCACCACCGATTTCGCGCGCGAGGAATTCCTGCGGATCGGTGCGCCGAACGTGGAGCTGGTACCGCTGGGGGTAGACCTCGATCTGTTCAGTCCACGACGCCGTGACCTCGGCTTGCGCGCCGATCTCGGCGTCGCCGGGCATCCGATGCTGGTGCATTGCGGTCGGCTGTCGGTGGAGAAGCGCGTCGACCGCAGTATCGAAGCGGTCGGTGCCCTGCATCGCGCCGGCGTACCCGCCCGGCTGGTCGTCGCCGGCGACGGACCGCGTCGCGAGTCGCTCGAACGCCGCGCCCGCACCCTGCCCGCCCTGCCCGGCGGCGAACCGGCGGTCCACTTCACCGGCTTCATCAACGAACGCGCCATGGTGGCGAAACTTCTTGCCACCGCGGACGTCTCACTGGCGCCAGGACCGCACGAGACGTTCGGTCTCGCTGCCCTGGAGGCACTGGCCGCGGGCACTCCGGTCGTGGCCAGCCGCTCGTCCGCTCTCGCCGATATCGTCACCGCCGAATGCGGGGCCATCGCCGCCGACCGTCCCCGTGCCTTCGCGCGAGCCGTGACCGACGTCTTGGCCATGCCCACCTCCGGCCGCCGCCGAGCCGCCCGCTCGCGCGCCGAACAATTCGGCTGGCCGCGCGCGGTCGCGGGGATGCTCGCGGTGCTCGGCCGCTGAGTGTGCCCAGCTCGGCGTGCGGGCTCAGCCCTGCGACCGGGCCGCCAGGACGGCGTCGTAGAGCTCGCGGCGGGAGGCGCCCCGGCCCGCGGAGACCTCGGCGCAGGCGTCCTTGAGTCGCATGCCGCCTGCCACCAGCGTCTCGACCTCGTCGACCAGTTCGGCCGGCTCGGCCGAAACCGGTTGGGAACCTTCGAGAACCACGGTGATCTCGCCACGGGCGCCCTCGGCGGACCAGGCGGCCAGTTCGCCGAGGGTGCCGCGGACGACTTCCTCGTAGGTCTTGGTGAGTTCGCGGCAGATGGCGGCGCGCCGGTCGGGGCCGAGGACCGCCACCGCGTCGGCCATGCAGTCGGCCAGGCGGTGGGGTGCTTCGAAGAAGACGATGGCGCGCTGTTCGGAGGCCAAGGTGCGCAACCACTCTCGGCGCTGTCCGCCCTTACGCGGGGCGAAGCCGTCGAAACAGAAGCGTTCCACCGGCAGACCGGACAGCGCCAGCGCGGTGGTGACCGCCGAGGGACCGGGCAGGCAGGTGACCGGGAGATCGCGTTCGACGGCGGCGGCGACCAGTCGATAGCCGGGGTCGCTCACCGACGGCATGCCCGCGTCGGTGACCAGCAGCACCGTCAGGCCGCTCGCGATGTCGTCGAGCAGGGCGGGGATGCGGGCGGCTTCCACGTGGTCGTAGAAGCTGACGACGCGGCCGGTGATCTCGACGCCGAGCGCCTTCGCCAGCGATTTCGTGCGGCGGGTGTCCTCGGCGGCGACCACGTCGGCCGAACCGAGCGCGTCGCGCAGTCGCTGCGACGCGTCGCCGATGTCGCCCATGGGGGTTGCCGCTAAGACCAACACAGTGTTGTCCGACCTCTCCGGTAAGTTCTCCCCGCAGGCGATCGAGTGCGGCGGGCAGTGCGGCCAGGCGGTATTCGGTCGCCCGGAAGCCGCGTGAGTAGATGGCGCCTGTTCATTCTGTCAGGCGGGGGAGCCGCGCCCGAGGGCGCGTAGGCGGGGAAACGAGGGGGCACAAGTGTCGGGTCGGACTTCGTGGGTGGCACCGCCTACGATCGGGGCGTGATCCCGGTGACCGATGAGCGCGCGATGCCCCCGTCGCGTCCCGTGTCGGCGTTGGTCAGTCCCGCGCCGCTGCGCCCGGCCCCCGATTTCGGTCCGCTCGACACCGCGCGCGGCTGGCTGGTCACCGCGGTGCTCACCGTCATCGCCGCGCTGACCAGGTTCACCAACCTGAACTATCCCACCGACGCGCGCACTCCCGTCTTCGACGAAAAGCATTACGCCCCACAGGCCTGGCAGATGGTCACCGGCGGCGGCGTGGAGGACAACCCCGCCTACGGCCTGGTCGTGCACCCACCCGTCGGTAAACAGTTCATCGCTCTCAGCGAGGCGATCTTCGGCTACAACGCGTGGGGCTGGCGCGGCACCGCGGCGCTGGCGGGCACGATCCTGGTGCTGCTCGTGGTGCGGATCGTGCGCCGCATGGCCCGTTCGACGCTGATCGGCGCGTTCGCGGGCGTGCTGCTCATCGCCGAGAGCCTGACCTTCGTCTCCTCGCGCATCGGCATGCTCGACATCTTCATGTCGCTGCTGGTCACCGCGGCTTTCGGCTGTCTGATAGTCGACCGCGACGACGTGCGCGAGCGCATGGCTCGCGCGGATCTGGCCGGTCGGGTCGGCGTCTCGGACTGGGGTCCGCGGCTCGGCGTGCGCTGGTGGCGCTTCGGCGCGGGCGTGCTGCTCGGGCTGGCGTGCGGCACCAAATGGTCGGGCATCTACTACATCATGTTCTTCGGCCTGCTCAGCGTGGCCTTCGACGTGAGCGCGCGCCGCGCGTACGGGGTGCGCAAGCCGTGGCTGGGCGCGATGGTGCGCGACGTGGGACCGGCGCTGTACGCGCTGGTGGTGATTCCGCTGGTGGTGTACCTGTCCTCGTATTGGGCGTGGTTCGCCAGCGAGAACGGGGTGTTCCGGTACGCGGTGGGCAATCAGGTCGGCAGCGGTGGCGCGTTCGCGTTCCTGCCCGACGCGCTGCGCTCGCTCTGGTACTACCAGGGCGAGACCCTCGACTTCCATTCCAGTCTCACCAATTCGGCGGGCAACCACCATCCCTGGGAATCCAAGCCGTGGACCTGGCCGATGGGCCTGCGCCCGATGCTCTACTACTACGCCGACGGCACCGTCACCGGGTGCGGCGAAACGCAGTGCGTGAAGGCCGTGATGGCTGTCGGCACGCCCGCGCTGTGGTGGCTGGCGCTGCCGTTGATCGGCTGGATGGTGTGGCGTTCGGTCGTGCGGCGCGACTGGCGCTACGCGGCGGTGCTGGTGGGCTACGGCGCCGGGCTGCTGCCGTGGTTCCTGACGCTGGACCGGCAGATGTACTTCTTCTACGCGGTGGTGCTCGCGCCGTTCCTGGTGATGGGGATGGCACTGGCCCTCGGTGACATCCTCGGGTCGGCGAGACCGGCCGGGATACCGCGCAGTCCGACGGGGACCTACCTGCCCGCCCCGGTGAACGAGCGGTACGCGCTCGGCTTGCTGATCGTCAGCATCTATCTGGGCTTGGTGATCGCGAACTTCGTCTGGCTGTGGCCGATCCTCACGGGCCAAGCGATCACGCCGCAGAACTGGCAGGACCATCTCTGGCTGCCGAGCTGGCGGTAGCGCCGGGGAATCAGTCCAGGGCGCGGTGGACGAAGGCGATCGCGTCGGCGTCGTCGAGTCCGAGTCGTCGGACCGTGGTCACGTAGTCCACGGCGGCGCGGCTGGCGATGTCGCGGGTGGGGTCGCCGGAGGAGGCGATGAAAGAGCCTTGGCGGCCACGGGTTTCGAGCACGCCGTCGGCTTCCAGCTCGCGGTAGGCGCGGGCGACGGTGTTGGGGGCGATGCCGAGGTCGGCGGCCAGCGCGCGGACCGTGGGGATCTTGGTGCCCGCGGTGAGGGTGCCCGCGCGGACCTGTTCGATCACGGCCGTGCGCAGCTGTTCGTAGGGCGGCTGGGTGGAATCGGTGGACAGCTCGACGTGGAACACGGTGCTCACACCTCGTCTCGGGACAGCGGGCAGGACATACAGCGGGGACCGCCGCGGCCGGAGCCCAGCTCCGAACCGCTGATGGTGACCACCTCGATACCCGCCTCGGTCAGGCGCGAGTTGGTCATCTCGTTGCGTTCGTAGGCCACGACCACGCCGGGCGCGAGTGCGAGGGTGTTGTTGCCGTCGTCCCACTGTTCGCGTTCGGCGTCGGGTCCCTCGCGGCCGGTGTCGATCACGCGCAGCTTCGGGATGCCCATCGCCGCGGCGGCGGCGGGCAGGAACGGTTCGGGACCGGCGATGCTGATGCGCTCGAGGTCACCGCGCCCGGTGAAGCCGTCTTCGCGGCGGATGGTGAACGCCTCCAACGATTTCCGCACACCCGGATACATCACCACCGCGTCGGTGTCGACCATGGTGCAGACGGTGTCGAGATGCATGGTGGCCCGGTTCTGCGCGATCGGCACCACCAGCACGGTGTGCGCGAGATCGTCGTCGAACAGGCTGCGCGCCAGCGCTTCCGCGCCCGCGGGCGTGGTTCGCTCGCCGACGCCGACGGCGACAACACCTGTGGCGAGCAGCAGCACATCGCCGCCCTCGATCGGCGCGGTGTGTGACTCGTAGGCCCGGCGCACGCCGAGGAAGCGCGGATGGAACGCGTAGACGAGGTCGGTGATGGAGGTCTCGCGGCTGCGGGCGGGCAGGGCCAGCGAGGTGATCGCGACCTTCGGGCCGACCCAGAACGAGGAATCGCGGGTGAACAGCAGATTCGGCAGTGGATCGACGACGAAGTCGCCGCCGTGGTGCATGCGCCGCACCAGCGAGGTGGCGTCGGGGCCGAACGGCAGCTCGTCGAAGGTCATCCCGGCCATCAGGATGTCGGCGAGCGCGGGGGCGTCGAATTTGCGCAGTTCGGCGGCGAGCTGGTCGGCCAGACCGTGGCCGAGCCTGCGCGCGTCGACCGCGGCCGAGATGCCCTGGATCCGGGCTGCTCCACTGGCACTGAGGGTTTCGGTCAGCAGGTCTGCCAGTAACAGCACCTCTACCCCGCGGTCGCGCAGTACGGTGGCGAAGGCGTCGTGTTCGGCTTGTGCGCGCTCGACCCAGGGGATGCCGTCGAAAAGCAGCTGGTCGTTGTTGCTCGGGGTGAGTCGGCGTAGTTCTGCGCCCGGGCGGTGCAGCAGCACCGTCCGTAGCTGGCCGACCTCGGAGGTGACGGTCAGGCGCGAGTCGGGGGCGGTTCCCATCTGCAAACCGTAATGCGAGGACCGCGTGTCTGCGAGCTGCAACGCGCTGGGTTCGGCCGCGGCCGCTCGTCGGTGTCCGCCGCTCGGGCCCGTGTTCCGCTCATTTTTCGTACACGACACGAATACCTGAAGTATTGTTTAGGTGGTAGTGGGAGGAGCTATAGATGACGATGGCCGATTGGCAAACGAAGGAGCTGACCCCCGGGCAGCTATCCGATCGTAGTGGAGTTGCAGTGTCCGCGTTGCACTTCTACGAACGCGAAGGTCTCATATCGAGCCGTCGAACCAGTGGCAATCAACGTCGATATTCTCGCGAAACCTTGCGCCGCGTCGCCTTCATCCGTATCTCGCAACGGGTCGGTATCCCACTCAGTGAGATTCGTTCGGCCTTGGATCGACTTCCCGAGGGGCGCACCCCGACCCGCCGCGACTGGGAGAACCTGTCGACCACCTGGCGCGAAGATCTCGACGATCGCATCACCCAGCTCGTGCGCCTGCGCGACAACCTGACCGGCTGCATCGGCTGCGGCTGCCTGTCGCTCGGCTCGTGCAAACTCGTCAACGAGCACGATCGGCTCGGTGCGGAGGGGCCCGGTGCGCGCGTGCTCGATGTCCAGGTGAACTGCCCGCCGAAATCCGGCTGCGTATAGCTCTTGTCGGATGCCTCGGGCATCATCGCGGGTATGACTTCTCTCGATGCCAAGGCGAAGACTCTGCTCGAACTGCACCGCCCGGGAAATCCGGTGGTGCTGCCGACCGTCTGGGACGCCTGGTCGGCGAATGTCGCTGTGGCGGCCGGTTTTTCGGGCCTGACCATGGGCAGTCACCCGGTCGCCGACTCGATCGGCCGCGCCGACGGTGAGGGGATGAGTTTCGACGAACTCCTCGCCCGCGTCGTCCAGGTCACCGCCTCGGTCGAGGTCCCGGTCTCGGTCGACATCGAATCCGGCTACGGCCTCGAACCGCTGCAACTGATCGACGGACTGCTCGCCGCGGGCGCGGTCGGTCTCAATATCGAGGACACGGTGCACAGCGAGGGCAAGCGCCTGCGCTCGCCCGCCGAACACGCCGACCTGGTCCGCGGCCTGCGCGAAGCCGCCGACGCGGCCGGCGTGCATGTCGTGGTCAACGCTCGCACCGACCTGTTCGTGCGCCAGGACGGCGACGAGGCCGACCGTGTCGATCGGGCCATCGCCCGCCTGACCCTGGCCGCCGAAGCGGGCGCCGACGTTCTCTACCCGGTGGGCAAGCACGCCGACGCCGACCTGCGCCGGCTCACCACCGACCTGCCGTTGCCGGTCAACGCGATCGGCCAACCGGGTAGCCCGGCCAAGGATTACTTCGCCGGCCTCGGTGTCGCCCGCATCAGCTTCGGCCCGTTCCTCCAGGCCGCGCTGGGCGCCGCGGCCACCGATCTGCTGGCCGCCTGGAAGTAGCGGCTAGGCCTGACCGCCGACCTCCGCGGCGACGCCGTCGAGGATCAGCTCGAGGCCCAAGACGAAGTCGCCGTCCGCCGGATCGTCGGGCGGCGACTGGAACAACGGCGAGGCGAACAGCGCGGCCGCCTGCGGGAAAGTGCCGGGATCGACCAACCGGGCCAGCGCAGCGCCGTAGTTCTGGTTGACGTCGGCCTCCTCCAGGCCGGTGCCCTGCCTGGCGTCCGCCAATTGCTGAGTGAGCAGACTCGATTGCCGCACATGGGTGTCCACCAGCATCACGATGCCCACTTTGGTCGCCCAGTCGAGCTCGGTCGCGGCGAGGGCGCGCAGTGCGGCGTCGAGCCAGCCGATCGAGTGGGGGCCACGCGGTGGTCCGCTGATCGGCAGTTGCGCGAGCCACGGGTGCGCGAGGAGGACCTGGCGAAGGGCGTGCGCCCAGCGGCGCAGTCCGGTGCGCCACTGTCCGGGTTCGGAAGAAATTTCCGGTGCGGAGCCGAGTGCGAGATCGGACATCAACTCGAACAGTTCGTTCTTCGAGCCGACGTGGCGATAGAGCGCCATCTTCGTGAAGCCGAGGGTCGAGGCGACTTCGGTCAGGGTCACCGCGCCGATGCCGTCGCGGTCGGCCAGATCCACCGCGGCGCGCACAACGCGTTCGACGTCGAGCTCCGCCGGTCGGCCGAGCCGCGCCCGATCCGGTAGCCGCCAGAGTCTGCCCAGGTCGGTGGGCACCGGCTCGTCGGTCATCGCGGCGACTTCCTCCTGGGTTCGAGCGGCATCGGTTGGGGTGCGGGCACATCGTATCCACGCAATTACTATCCCCGGGATAGTATCCTAGGGATAATTAGTGCTGCCGCTATCCGAGAGGTTGGCAACCCGCATGACCGATCAACTGGTCGCCCCCAGACCGCGAGTGCGCGACGTCGACGCGCTGCGCGGCTTCGCGCTCTTCGGCATCTTCGTCGTCAACATCACCTTCATGGCCTCGGGATATCCCGGCAATCTGGTCATCGATCCCGCCTTCACCTCGCCCCTCGACGACGCTGTCCGCGGCCTGTCGTCGGTGTTCGTCGACATGAAGTTCTATGTGCTGTTCTCGTTCCTGTTCGGCTACAGCTTCACGTTGCAGATGGAATCGGCGGCCGCTGCCTCAGCGGCGTTCGAGCCGCGCATGCTGCGCCGGATCGCGGGGTTGTTCGTGCTCGGCGTGCTGCACATCGTCTTCCTGTACGGCGGCGACGTGCTGACCACCTACGCGCTGGCCTGCCTGGTGCTGTTCTGGATGCGGCGATGCCGGGATCGGACGGCGCTGCGGGTAGCCGCCGCGTTGTACGGCGTCGTGCTGGCGAGCCTGCTGCTGAGCGGACTCTTCCTCGACACCGCGAGCTTCTTGCCCGCGCCGGAGGTGGCGCACGCGAACGCCGAACAGGCCACCTCGGCGATGCTGGGCGGCTGGGGCGACATCATCGGCCAGCACCTCGACGGATTGGTGTTGCTGATCTTGCAGGCGGTCAGCCTGCAGGGCCCCACCGCGCTCGCGATGTTCCTGCTCGGCATGGTCGCGGGCCGCCGGCAACTGTTCGCGCGAGTCCGCGGCGACGAACCGATCCTGCGGCGAATCCAGTGGATCGGCTTTCCGGTGGGACTGGCGGGCAGCACAGTATACACGCTCGGCGGGGGTACCGGGGACACGCTCGCGGTCGCCGTCAGCGTCGCCACCGCGCCGTTGCTCGCTGCCGCCTATGTCGCGACGTTGCTGCGCATGATGCACAGTCCGCGCACCGCGTGGATCCGCTCGGCGCTCGCGCCCGCGGGACGGATCGCGTTGACCAACTACCTCGGACAGTCCGCGATCGGCCTGGTGATCTTCACCGGCGTCGGATTCGGTGCGGCAGGCAGCTTGTCGCCGTTGGCGACGATGGGGCTGGCGCTCCTCGTTTTCGTGACGCAACTCTGGGTGAGCGCGCTGTGGTTGCGCCGGCACCGCTACGGCCCCGCCGAATGGATCCTGCGATGGGTGACCCTCGGTCGCAGACCGGCCTGGCGCACGCTGCCGACCACGGTGAGCTGAGAACCCGCCGTTGCGAACGAGCTGTGGCGCACGGCGAAAGGCCGTGCGCCACAGCTCGTTCGACTATTCCTTGGGCTCGATGTAGCGCGGGAAGATCGGTTCCGGCGCGGGCAGGTCGAGACCGGGGGCCAGGGGAGTGGCGATATCGGCGAAGGCGCGACCTTCCTGGGCGAGCAGGTCCAAGATCTTGGCCGCGGAGCCGGGCATCACCGGTTGGACCAGGATGGCGACGATGCGGACCACCTCGAGGGTGACGTAGAGGACCGTCGCCATGCGGGCCAGGTCTTCCTCGGTCCCCGACTTGCGCAGCGCCCAGGGGGCGTTGGCGGAGAAGTAGCGATTGGTCTCGCCGAGGGTGAGCCAGATGGCTTCCAGCGCGAGGTGCATCTGCTGAGCGTCGAACTCCGTGCGGCACTTGGCGAGTAGCGCGTTCGCGCGGTCGAGCAGGGCGCGGTCCTCGTCGGTGAATGCGCCCGGCGTGGGGGATTTGGCGTCGCAGTTCTTGTTGACCATGGTCAGGCTGCGCTGCACCAGGTTGCCGAACTCGTTGGCCAGGTCGGCGTTGATGCGGCCCGCGATGGCGTCGTTGCTGTAGCTGCCGTCCTGGCCGTAGGAGATCTCGCGCAGCAGGAAGAACCGCACCTGGTCCAGGCCGTAGGTGGATACCAGCGCGAGCGGGTCGACGACATTGCCCGTCGACTTCGACATCTTCTCGCCCTTGTTGTACAAGAACCCGTGCACGAACACCCGGTCGGGGAGTTCGATCCCGGCCGACATCAGGAACGCGGGCCAGTACACGGTGTGGAACCGGGTGATGTCCTTGCCGATGATGTGCAGATTCGCCGGCCAGAACTTCTCGAACGACGCGGAGCCGGTGTTCGGAAAGCCGACGCCCGTCAGGTAATTGGTGAGCGCGTCGACCCACACGTACATGACGTGGTCGGGTTCGCCGGGGACCGGAACGCCCCAGTCGAAGGTGGTGCGCGAGATCGACAGATCCTTCAGGCCCGCCTTGACGTAGCTGACGATCTCGTTGCGCCGGGTGGAGGGCGCGATGAACTCGGGCCGCTCTTCGTAGAGGGCGAGCAGCTTGTCCTGGTACTCCGAGAGCTTGAAGAAGTAGTTCGACTCCTCGGTCCAGGTGACCGGGGTCTTGGTCTCGGTGGACTCGCGGGTGCCGTCGGCGAGGAGAGTGGTCTCGTCCTCGTTGTAGAAGGCCTCGTCGCGCACCGAGTACCAGCCGGAGTAGTTGCCGAGGTAAATGTCGCCGTTGGCGAGCATCCGCTCCCAGATGGCGACGCAGGCGGCCTGATGATCCTCGTCGGTGGTGCGGATGAAGCGGTCGAACGAGATGTCGAGCGCCTTGTCCATCGCCTCGAAGACATCGGAGTTGCGGGCCGCGAGTTCCTGCACCGGGATGCCTTCGGCGGCCGCGGTCTGCTGCATCTTCTGACCGTGCTCGTCGGTGCCGGTCATGAAGAACACGTCGTAACCGTCGAGTCGCTTGAACCGGGCGATCGCGTCGGTGGAGATGTACTCGTACGCGTGGCCGATATGCGGCGCACCGTTGGGGTACGCGATGGCCGTCGTGACGTAGAAGGCGGGCGCCTCGGCGCCTTCGGCTGCACTCATGATGGGCACTACTCTAATCCGGGTGGCAAACACGAATCGTCCGGCTCCGCCTGTTCCGCCGCCGCTCGCGCCCCTGATCGATGCGCATACCCACCTCGATGCCTGTGGCGCAACCGATGCCGCGTCGACCGCGGCCATCGTCGACCGGGCCGCCTCGGCCGGTGTCGGGCACGTGGTGACCGTCGCCGACGATCTCGCGGCCGCGCAGTGGGCCGTGCGGGCCGCGCAGTGGGATCCGCGGGTGTACGCCGCTGTCGCGTTGCATCCCACCCGCGCCAACGCCCTCGACGACACGGCGAAGGCCGAGCTCGAGCACCTCGCCGCCGACCCGCGCGTGGTCGCGGTCGGTGAGACCGGCCTCGACTACTACTGGCCCGGCAAGCTCGACGGCTGCGCCGATGTCGAAACCCAGATCGAGGGTTTCCGCTGGCATATCGACCTGGCCAAGCGGGTGCGCAAACCGCTGATGATCCACAACCGCGAAGCCGACCACGACCTGCTCACGGTGCTGCTCGACGAGGGCGCGCCGGACACGGTGATCTTCCACTGCTTCTCCTCGGATGCCGCGATGGCCGAGGCGTGCGTGGCGGAGGGATACGTGCTGAGCTTTTCGGGCACCGTGAGTTTCAAGAACGCGCACGAACTGCGCGAGGCCGCCAAATTGGTGCCCGACGACCAGATTCTGGTGGAAACCGATGCGCCGTATCTGACGCCGCATCCCTATCGCGGTGCGCCGAACGAGTCCTATTGCCTGCCGTACACCGTCCGCGCGCTCGCCGAAGTGCGGGAACAGGACCCGCAGGCGCTGGCCGAGATCACCACCGCCAACGCGCGCAGGCTGTATCGGATTCGGTAGCCCGTTGCACCTGTTCGGCAGGGGGCTGGACATTAAACGTGAGTCGGCTCACATTTGCCCGCTCACATCGTTATCTACCAGCGCCGTCTATATCGAATTGTGATCTACGATCCCGCTGTTCGGGCGGCTCGGTGTTGTCTACCGCGCACCTCGTCGTTATCGTCCTGTAATCATGTCAGCTTTTGCGCGGATCAACTCGTCACGTTCACCGCTGCTGTTCGCAGCGGTGGCGGCCATGCTGCTGATCCTTCTCGTCGGTGCCTCGCTGGCCATCGTGAACCACAAAACGGTCGCGATCGTCATCGACGGTGAACGGACCGAGCTCTCGACGATGTCGCGCGACGTGCGCGCCATCCTGGCCGACGCGGGCTACGAGATCGCCGAACACGACGAGGTGATCCCCGCCGCGAGCGCGAAGGTCGGCGACGGCGCCACCATCACCTTCAACCGGGGTCGCGAGATCACGGTCACCGTCGACGGTGTCGAGCGCAAGGTATGGACCACCGGTACCACCGCGGGCGACGCGCTCGCGTCGATGCAGATCCCGTCCGACACCCACGTGCTGCCCTCGCGCACCGAGAAGCTGCCCCTCGCCGGTGCGGCGCTGAGCGTGTACACCCCGCGCAACATCTCGCTGGTAGACGGTGGCGCCGCCCCGGTCGATGTGCGCCTGGCCGCCGCGACGATCGGTGAATTCCTCACGGCCGCGGGCGTTCCGTTGAAGGACGAGGACTTCACCGAGCCCGCCGCCACGACCCCGCTCGCCGAGGGGATGCGGGTCGTCGTCACCCGCCAGCGCACCGAACAGCGCACCGAGACCCTGCCGCTCGATCCCACCGAAACGGTGATCGAGGACGTGACCATGAACATGAGCCGCACCGTGGTGGAGAACCCGGGGATGCCCGGTCTGCACGAGGCGACGTTCGCGGTGCGGATGGTGAACGGGGTCGAAGCCTCACGCGTGCAGGTGTATTCGAATGTGATCACGCCCGCGCAGAACAAGACGATCCGCAAGGGCGCCAAGCCGGGGACCGAGGTTCCGCCGGTGCGTGACGGCGCTGTGTGGGATGCGCTGGCGAAGTGTGAGTCGACGGGGAACTGGGCGATCAACACCGGCAACGGCTACTACGGCGGCATTCAGTTCGATCAGAGCACCTGGGAACGTCAGGGTGGGTTGAAGTACGCACCGCGGGCAGATCTGGCCAGCCGGGAAGAACAGATCGCGATCGCCGAGATCACGCGGGCCCGTCAGGGCTGGGGTGCCTGGCCCGCATGCACCGGACGCCTGGGAATCAGCTAGTTTCGTCAGCACGCTGTTTCGCAAGAACATGAGTAACTCCCCAGGCACCTCCCACCCGATGCGCGCACGGCGCAAGGCCGAGAGCTGACAGTCGAGCCTCCGGACGACACGCTGACTACGCGCAGAGGCGGGGAAGCGCGGTGGGTCCGGGTCGTTGACGAGTCGACGGGTGGTTGTGATGCGGAGGGTTTCGGCCTGGTGGCGTGCGGTTGCCGCGGCGGTTCTGTCGGCGGGGGTGGGGGTGTGCGTGCCGCTGCCGGTGGCGCACGCGGAGACGCCGGGGACTGTTATCGCGGTGGTTCCGCAAGCGGACGGGTTTCACGGGATGTCGGGGGCTCAGGTCATCGACTACTGGACGCGCGGGGTGGGGGGTGTGTCGCAGCCGGCCAGCGGAGCGCTGTATTTGCCGAGTGGCGTTGCGCCCGCAGCCGGTTGGCCTGTTGTCACCTACGACCACGGGACCACGGGGCTCGGGGCCGGGTGTGGGGGACAGTCGGATCCGGCGGGGGCGCCGTGGCCGGAATCGCAAGCGGGGCAGGATGTTTTCCTGCGGTACCTGGTGTCGAAGGGATTCGCCGTCGTCGCGCCGGATTACCTGGGGCTGGGCCGATTCGACACCGGTCCGCATCCGTATCTCGGGATCGACACCGAGGCCACTGCCACGATCGACATGCTCCGCGCCGCGCATTCCGTGCGTGACGATCTGTCGCCGGTGTGGGTGGCGGCGGGGATGTCGCAGGGTGGGCAGGCGGCGCTCGGCACCGCGCACCGGCAGACGAGTTACGCGCCGGAGCTGGACTTCCGCGGGACCATCGCGATCGACCCGGAGTCGGACGTGGAGAAGGTGGCCACGCTGCTCGGGCCGGGCAATCCCGATCGCCTCAGCGGCGGAATTCTGGGTTTCTCGGCCAGCATCCTGGCCGGTCTGCGCGCCGCGCGCCCGGACGCGCAGGTGGACAGCTATCTCAGCCCGCTCGGCCGCCAGGTCATCGACGAGATCGGCGCCCTGTGCTCGGACGCCATCGATGAGCGGGTCGCTGATCTGACGCTGGGCGCGATGCTCAGCCGCTCGCTCGGCGACGAGCCGTTGCGGTCGGTGATGGCCGACTACATGACCGTGCCGACCAGCGGTTACGACGCGCCGATTCTGCTCCTGGTCAACGCCACCGACCGCACGGTGCCCTCGCCGCTGCACGCGGCACTGGCCGCGCAGTTCACCGCGGGCGGCGTGAACTACACACCGGTGGTCGGGACGGGTAGTCACTGCGAACTGAATCCGGCGATGTGGTCCGCGATCGATGAGTTCCTCGGCCGGGTTCACTGATTCGGACACCACGGATTTCGGTTGATCCAGAGCCCGGCCGGTCCCGATCTGTACACTCGTCCAAGATCGTGATCGCCTGGTAGGGAGACTGAGTTGTGCTGAACCACCCGATTCGCGCGACCGTCGTCGCCACGCTGGTCGCGAGTGCGGTGACCGCCGCCGGATTCGCTCCGGCCCTCGCCGAGGCGCCCGGTTCACTCATCTCGGTGCAGGCCGAACCCGCGGGCTGGCACGGGCTCAGCCGTGGCTCGTCGGTCGAGTACTGGATGACCGACTCGGCCGGCGTCCAGCGCCCGGCCAGCGGCGCGATGTTCCTGCCCGAAGGCGACGCACCGGCCGGTGGCTGGCCGATCCTGGCCTACGACCACGGCACCTCGGGCTCCGGCCCGGGTTGCGGTGGTCAGGCCGAGCCGGAGAGCGCGCCCTTCCAGCAGCAGCGCGGGGGAGAGGACCGGCTGCTGAAGCGGTTCGTCGACCAGGGCTTCGCCGTCGTCGCGCCCGATTACCTCGGCCTCGGCCGATTCGACACCGGCCCGCACCCGTACCTCGAGGTGCGCAGCGAGGCAACTGCGACGATCGATCTGGTCCGTGCTGCCCGCGCCGCCAACCACGACCTCTCGCGCACCTGGAGCGTGCTCGGTGTTTCACAGGGTGGTCACGCGGCGCTGAGCGCGGCGCACGTGCAGGCTGAGTACGCCCCTGAGCTCGACTTCCGTGGTGTCGCCGCGATCGACCCAGCCTCGGATGTGGAGAAGATCCTGCCGTTCGTCAGCCCGACGACGCCGATGGTGCCGGGGCTTTCCAGCGCCACCACCTCGTTCATCGTCAGCATCCTGGCCGGTCTGCGCGCCACTGACCCCGCGCTCGACATCGACTCCTACCTGACTCCGCGCGGCAAGGAAATCGTCGACGCCGCGGGCAGCCAGTGCCTGGACGAGATCTTTGCGTCGACCAAGGGCGTCACCTCCGCCGACCTGCTGGCCCGCCCGCTCGCTCCGCTGCGCGATCCGCTCGCGGCCTACATGATGCTGCCGACCAGTGGTTACGATGCCCCGATCCTGTTGTCCATGAACGTCGCCGACATGGTCGTGCCGTCGCCGCTGCACGCGGCGCTGGTCGCCCAGTTCGCGGCCAACGGCGTCGACCAGCAGGTGGTCCTCGGCAACGGCCAGCACGGCTCGGTCTCGCCCGAGCAGCTCGCCGCCATCGACGGTTTCCTCGCGCGCGTGAACGCTGCCCCGACACAGCGCTGAGCTGCCCGATCAACGAGGTTGGTAGGTTCTAGCAGTGTCCGAACCAGAGAATTCCGCTCGCGGTAACCGTGCCGCATTGCTCGGTCCCGCCGAGGTGCGGACCCTGGCCGAACGTTTCGGCGTCCGACCCACCAAGCAGCTCGGACAGAATTTCGTGCACGACGGCAATACCGTGCGGCGGATCGTGTCCGCGGCCGGTGTCGGCGCGGGTGACACCGTGCTCGAGGTCGGTCCGGGTCTCGGCTCGCTGACGTTGGCGCTGCTCGACGTGGTCGACCAGGTGGTCGCCGTCGAAATCGACCCCGTACTGGCCAACTATCTGCCCGAGACGGTCGCCGATCGCGCACCCGGCCTGGTCGAGCGTCTGCGCGTGGTCGAGGCCGACGCGCTGCGGGTGCGTCCGGAGCAGTTGCCCGCCGCGCCGACCGCACTGGTGGCCAACCTGCCGTACAACGTGGCCGTGCCCGTGCTGTTGCACTTGCTCGCGACGTTGCCGAGCATCATGGTGTCGCTGGTGATGGTCCAGGCGGAAGTGGCCGACCGGCTCGCCGCCGAGCCGGGGAACCGGGTATACGGCGTGCCGAGTGTCAAGGCGGGTTTCTTCGGAAAGGTCCGGCGGGCCGGTCACGTGGGGACGCAGGTCTTCTGGCCGGTGCCGCGCGTCGAATCGGGTCTGGTGCGGATCGACCGATACGCCGAACCGCCGTGGCCGATGGACGACGCGCATCGCAGGCGGGTGTTCGAGGTGATCGACGCGGCGTTCGCGCAGCGGCGAAAGACGTTGCGGGCGGCACTGTCCGGGTGGGCGGGCTCGCCTGCCGAGGCCGAGCGCAGGCTCGTCGCCGCCGGGATCGATCCGACGGCACGGGGCGAGACCCTCGAGACGGCGGCGTTCGTCCGGTTGGCCGCGACAACCTGATCGGCGCGAGCGGTAGGCCCAGCTCGGCGAATCGTGGCCTCCCGCAGGAGAACCCGCAGTACACCGGCCGTTCACCGGCGCGGGGTGTGGCGCCCCTGTGAAAGCAATTGTGGACAACTGGTTTTCGCGGCATCCGGAGTTGATCATGATCCACGGGTGCCGCTCCCGGTGGAACCCGGAAATCCGTGTCTCACCACGTCTGGGGAGGGATGTGGATGACGTTGTGGATGATTCGTGACGCGGTGCGACGTGGGTGAACCCGCGGTGAACGTGGGCGTAGTCACCGGCTCCGTCGCTGCTGGGCGAGCCGGGCGCGCGTGGCACCGGCTCGCCCAGCGGGAGTGGTCTCAGGCGCTCAGCGCGTAGCCCGCTTCGTCGACCGCGGCAGCCACCTCGGTGTCGGCCAGTTCGCCCGCGCTGTCGACGCGAACGAGGCCGCTGGCGACGTCGACTTCCACACTGGTGACGCCGTCGATCTTGCCGATCTCCTGCTTGACCGAGCTCGCGCAGTGTCCGCAGGTCATCCCCGTGACGGTGTAGGTGGTGGTGGCCATGGCCGACTCCTTCGCTCTTCGAACATACGGTCCAGGGGTATGTCCCCGACACGACTGAACATACCCCCCAAGGGTACCTGACGCAACCCCTCGATCGGGTGCCGGGCATTCGACGTGCGTACTAGTCGGTGGAACCTATTACGCTGGGTAATCGTGCTGTCAGTTGTGCCCAGCCCGGTCGTCGTGCGAGCTCCGTCGAAGGTGAACCTGCATCTCGGAGTCGCTGATCTGCGCCCGGACGGCTACCACGACCTGACCACCGTCTTCCAGGCATTGTCCCTCGCCGACGACCTCCGATTGGCTCCCTCGGCCTCGCTCTCCGTGCGGGTCAGCGGTGAAGGCGCCGCCGAGGTGCCCACCGATCGCACCAACCTGGTCTGGAAGGCCGCGGTCCGCCTGGCGCATCTGGCGGGCCGCGCACCGCTGGTCGAGATCGCGATCACCAAAGGCATCCCGGTGGCCGGTGGCATGGCCGGCGGCAGCGCCGACGCGGCCGCGACCCTGGTCGGGCTGAACGAGCTGTGGGACCTCGGGCTGACCCGTGAGGAACTGTCCACGATCGCCGCCGAACTCGGCAGCGACGTCCCGTTCTCCCTGCACGGCGGCACCGCGCTGGGCACCGGCCGCGGCGAACGCCTGCTTCCGGTGCTGTCGCGCAACACCTTTCACTGGGTCCTCGCGCTGGCCAAGGACGGCCTGTCCACCCCGTCGGTCTTCCGCGAACTCGACCGGCTCCGCGCCGAAGGTGAGCCGCCGCGCCTGGGTGACCCCCAAAAACTCATGCAGGCGCTGGCCGCGGGCGACCCGCACACCCTCGCGCCGCTGCTCGGCAACGACCTGCAGGCCGCGGCCCTCTCGCTGAAGCCGGAACTGCGTCGTACCCTGCGCGCGGGCGTCGGCGCGGGCGCGCTGGCCGGGCTGGTCTCGGGGTCGGGGCCCACGTGCGCGTTCCTCTGCGAATCGGAGGAGGCCGCGATCGGTGTCGCCGCGGAGCTGGCAGGCGCGGGCGTGTGCCGCAGCGTGCGCACGGCCACCGGTCCTGTTCAGGGCGCCCGCGTGCTCGACACCGAGGCGCACTCCACCCGCTGACGAGCACCAGCTGAGTCCGGCCGCAGCGGTGCCGGTCGGAGCGACCGGCGGCGTCCACTATGATCGCCATCAACAGATCTCGCACGAACATGGGTAACTCACCGGGAACGGGCCGACTGGTCCAGCAATCCCCCCGTCGGACGCCGACGCACCGCAACCCCGCACCTATGTCTGGCCTGAAGTCGCGGAGAGGCGGCAATGCCCAACCTGATCAACCTGGAACAGGTCTCCAAGAGCTTCGGCGTCAAGCCGCTGCTGGATGACGTCTCCCTCGGCATTCACGCGGGGGAACGGATCGGGGTGGTGGGCCTCAACGGTGGCGGTAAGACCACGCTGCTCGAGGTCCTGACCGGACTGGAGCCGCCCGACAAGGGCCGAGTGAGCCGGGTGGGTGGGCTGCGGATGGCCGTGGTCACCCAGCGCGGCGTGCTGCCCGAGGGCGCGAGCATCGGTTCGATCGTGTTCGCCGGGCTGTCCGACGACCTGTCGACCGCCGACATCGCCGACCACCAGTGGGCCGCCGACTCGCGCGTGCGCTCGATCCTCGAAGGCATCGGCATCGCCGACCTGGGCCTGGACACCCTGGTCACGAACCTCTCCGGTGGCGAACGCCGCCGTGTCGCCCTGGCGGCGGCGCTGGTGCGCGACCTGGACCTGCTGGTCCTCGACGAGCCGACCAACCACCTCGACATCGAGGGTGTGCAGTGGCTGGCCGAACACCTGGTCGCCCGGCGCACCGCGCTCGTCGTCGTGACCCACGATCGCTGGTTCCTCGACACCGTCGCCAACCGCACCTGGGAGGTCGTCGGCGGCAAGGTGGAGACCTACGAGGGCGGATACGGCGACTGGATCTTCGCCCGCGCCGAACGCGCCCGTCAGGCCGACGCCTCCGAGTCACGCAGGCAGAACCTGGCCCGCAAGGAGCTGGCCTGGCTGCGCCGCGGCGCCAAGGCCCGCACCTCCAAGCCGCGCTATCGCGTCGAGGCCGCCGAGGCGCTGATCGCCGATGTGCCCGCGCCGCGCGACTCGGTCTCGCTGGCCGCGTTCGCGCGCAAGCGCCTTGGCCGCGTGGTGATCGAACTCGAGGACGCCGCCCTCACCACCCCGGACGGCCGGGTGCTGGTCGACGACCTCACCTGGCGGCTCGCGCCGGGCGAGCGGGTCGGCCTGGTCGGCGTGAACGGGTCGGGTAAGACCACCCTGTTACGCGCGCTGGCCGGGGAGACCGAGCCCGCCAAGGGCAAGCGGATCCAGGGCCAGACCGTGCAGATCGGCTGGCTGCGTCAGGAACTCGACGACCTGCCCACCGATATGCGGGTGCTCGAGGCCGTGCAGCAGGTCGCGCAGCGAATCATGCTCGGCGACAAAGAGATCTCGGCCGGTCAGCTCGCCGAACGGCTCGGGTTCACCCCGGCTCGTCAGCGCACTCCGGTCGGCGATCTCTCCGGTGGCGAACGCCGCCGCCTGCAGCTCACCCGCATCCTGATGGCCGAGCCGAACGTGCTGCTGCTCGACGAACCGACCAACGACCTCGACATCGATACCCTGCAGCAGCTCGAGGATCTGCTCGACAACTGGGCGGGCACGCTGGTGGTCATCAGCCACGACCGCTATCTGGTCGAGCGCATCTGCGACTCCACCTGGGCTCTGTTCGGCGACGGCAAACTCACCAACCTGCCCGGCGGCATCGATTCCTACCTCGCCAAGCGCGCCACCATGGCGGGCAACGCCAAGCCGCTCACCGCGAAGACCGGTGGCACCTCGACGGATTCGTCCGACCGCCGCGCCGCCCGCAAGGAGCTGTCGAAGGTCGAGCGCAGCATCGCCAAACTCGACGAGCGCGAACAGAAACTCCATGCCGCCCTCGCCGACGCCGCGACAGACCCGGACAAGCTGGTCAAGCTCGGTGCAGAGCTCAAGGCTGTTGTCGCCGAAAAGGAAGCGGCCGAGGAACGCTGGATGGAACTCGCGGAGGCCGCCGACAACTGATCTCGGACGGACACGGGTACGGGCTGACCCGACCGGGAGACCTGCTGTCAGCCGCCGACGCTCCGTGACCGCGCGCTCGAGTCCGGTCCGAAGTCGCGGGGCGGCGGACCGGCGGTTTCGCGGCCGTCGTTGATGACGACCGGTAAACACGTCTGGACGAAGTCGGCGCCGAATTCGGTGAGCAAGATGCTGCGGTAGCTCACCTTCGTACCGAAACCGGGGCGCTTCAACGCCTCCCGCACCTGCTCCTGCGCCTCGATGACCTGGTAGCGGTGCGGGTTGCCGACGGGCTCGCGGGTGGATTCGATGAGCCCGAGCCTGCGCAGATTGGGCAGGTACTGCGGCACCCGGTTCGGAAACCGCAGGCCGGCGTGGTCGCCCAGCATGGTGAGTCCGCTGATCAGCCGCTCGCCACCGAACGCCCGCTGCCGCCCGGTGCGCACATCGATGGCGGGCTGCGGTCCGTCGATGTGCAGGAAGCGCAGGATCCGTGCCTCGTCCGGCGTGATCTCGGCGAGAATGCCGGGATAGGCCGGGTGGGCGTCGGGCTGTGCGGCGGTGGTGCTGGCGGACAGGCGAAGCAGTTCGGCGCCCTGCTCACGCAGCGTCGGCGTGCCGTCCTCGCGGTGGTGTTCGGCACCCGTCGGCAGGCCGAGGGCGTGCCGGAGCCGGTCGCGCACCTCGGTTTCCGCTTCCGCGAGCACCTCGTTGGGCGGGTTGCCCGCCATGCTGCCGCGCAACACCGTGACGGTCACCCCGAGCGCGGTGTCCAGGGTCCACAGCGTCATCCCGGAGGCGGCGGTCAGCGCGACCCGCGCCACCCCGGTCGCCGCCCGAACCGTGCGCACCGGGGAGACGGGCAGCAGGCCACGCCGGTCGGTGGATACCTCTAGCGGCGGTACCGACCGTCGCACCATGTCGGTGGACGGGGTCCCGTCGTCTACATCCATGTCGTCGCTACTCCTGTTCCGAAGACCAGGATGTGAGCGTATCCGGCGAGCAGCCCCAGCGCGCCGCCATGGACGAAAAGCAACCATTCGTCCTGTTTGATCGCCGAGCGCAGCATGTCCACGAAGTCATGGGGGGAAAGTGCGGACATTTGCCGGGCGATGTAATCGTTGACCTGCCTGCTCTGCTGAGCATTGAACGCGGGGTCGGCGAACGCCATGGGCGCGATCGTCATGGCCTGCGTGGTGAGAGTTGTTTGCAGCGAGTCGTATTCGCGGCTGCCGAGCATGAATTTCACCGCGGGCCGCGCGGGCCCGAGCGCACGGTCGGCGGCCGGGCGCAGGGTGTCCTCGAGCATCTGCAACGTCCGGTCCGAGCGCGGTCCGTTGAGCAGTTCGTCGCCGATGTTGGCCACCGTGACGACCTCGGTGGACACCAAGGCCGCGTAACCCGCGGTGATTTCGGGCTGGCGCTTGATCAGCAGACCCTGCCGCCACGGGCACCACCACTTCGGGGTGGCGGGCGCGAAGATCATATTGATCCCGATCCAGTTCACCACCCAGCCGATGATGATCCCGCCGACCGGCAGCACGACCAGCGCCGAGAGCCCGGTGGTGTGCAGCGCCAGCACCAGCAGCAGGCCGCAGGGCGCGCCGAAGTAGAAGCCGAAGTTCTGCATGAACCGGAGCTCTTTGGCGCCGAGCACCTGGAACAGCTGGTTGAGCAATTGCGGCCGGGCCTGGAAGTAACGGATCACCATCTGCTTCACATCGAGCAGCTGATCGATATTGGCGCCGAGCTCCATGGTGAGGTCGCGCAGGATCTCCGGCAGTTGCGAACGCACCCGCTGATGGATCATTTCCCTGACTTGAACAGGCAGGTTGTACCAGAGCTGCGGATGTTCGCGACGCAGGATCACTTCGACGATGTCGCGGATCTGCGCGTCGGCCACCTCGGCCAGATGTTCGGCGAGTTTCTCCGGGTCGAGCTCGCGGTAGAAGTCGGCGACACTGCCCAGCTTGGACAGGCCCTTGTCGACCGCGATACTGGCCATCTTGTCGGCGCGTGAGGGCACGATGCCCTGCCAGCCGATCCGGCCGTCATAGCTGAGCAGCGGCAATACCTGGATCCGCTTGGGTAGATAAGGGAAGACCGCCCGCAGACCGGGCAGTCGGAATCCGTGGAATTTGATCGGCTGGAACAGCATGAGAATGCCGGACCAGTTGGTTATGTAGCCGATAATTCCTGTGAAAAGAGGAATGGTCAGAATTTCTAGCAGGAGTGTCGGGTGTAACCCGAACACACTCTCCAACACGACACGCCCTCCTGCCGATACCCGGTGACCACCGCCTCACCGAGAACCAAAAATTTATCACCCCCGCGGCGAGGTGACCCTACTGTGAGATGAGGAACTGGGTCCATTCGTCGTGTGTCAGACCACAGGGTAGTGTCTGAGACATCAGTCACAGAACCTGTCCCGAATGCCGTACTCACCCTTGCAAGTCGGAACAATGACCACCACCACATTTGGTGACAGCCCACAACTCGCGCACAGGGGGCGCGGTGGCGGGACTGTTCACACGGCGAGACTTCGGAGTAGGACGTGACAGACGACAGGACCGGACAGGACCTGGCCCGTGCCGGTACCCGCGCCGTCGAGCGCAGCTCGGATGTCGAGCAGCGACAGATCAGCAATGAGGCACGGCTGATCCGCGGCGTCTTCCGCGCCGCCGGATTGGCCGCGGGCACCGCGGTGCGCGGCAGCCAGTGGGCTGTCGGCACCACCTACGAGGTCACCAAGGAACTGGCGCAGGCGGCGCTGGACGGCGAATCCTCCGCTGATATCGCCGAGCGCACCGGCAATGCCCTGCGCTCCATCGCGCGCAGCGCACTCGGCGTCACCGAGGGGTCGGTACGCGAGATCGTCAGCTATGTGCCGACACCGAACGGCGCGTCGTCGCAGCAGGCCATCACCGTCGGCCCGTACCTGCGTTCGGCCACTACCGATGACCTGCGGCGACGCGGCGACGCGCTGTTGGCCCGCTCGGCCGACGTGTACTTCACTGAGGACGTGCACCCGGCCTACGACCGCATCCTCGACGAGGTCGCTCCCGACGAGGCCCGCATTCTGCGATTCATGGCCCTCAACGGTCCGCAACCCTCGGTCGACGTGCGCACCAACCGTCCGCTGGGCATCGGCTCGGAGCTGGTGCAGGGCGACCTGACCTCGGTCCCCGAACAGGCGGGCGTGCGCTACCCGGACCGCGCGCGGTCCTACCTGATCAACCTCAACCGGCTCGGACTCACGCTCACCTCCGACGATCCGGTCGTGCTGAGCCGGTACATGGTGCTGGAAGTGCAACCCGTCGTGGAGCAGGCGCTCAAGAAGGCGGGCCGCGCGCCCAAGATCGTGCGCAAGAGCCTGCGTCTGTCCGAATTCGGCGAGGATTTCTGCCGCACCTGCTTCACCATCGGGTAGCTCAGACAGCCGGGCCGGCCGGTGCCGGAGGTCACACTCCGGTGTCGGCAGTGATAGCGATCTGATACAGAACGGGCGGCGAGCCGTTTCTGGTGGGATCGTGGAGAGATGGAGCAGGGCCAGGAAACTCCCAACGTGCACGTCGACGAACCTGTCGCGTCCGCATGGACAGGGCCTGTGCCGTTGCTGCCCGGCATCGACGAGCCGTTGGTCGCCGGGTCGGACCCGGGGGAGGCATGGATGGCGTCAGCGCCGTCGGACGACGACGAACAGCCCACACCGATCGAGCGCCCGCCGGACCACCCCGACGATCGCATCGCGATCAGCAGGTTGAAGTACCGCTATCTGCGCAGCCTGGACACCAAGTCGTGGGACGAGTTCGCCGACACCCTGGTCCCCGAGGCCACCGCCACCTACAGCGAATACCTGCAGTTCGAGTCACGCGAGGCCTTCTTGGCCTTTCTGCGCAACACCCTCGGACCGCACGTGATCACCGAGCACCGCTGCGATCACCCCGAGATCGATATCGACGGCGACACCGCCTCCGGTACCTGGTACCTGGCCGACACGGTGATCATCCCCGAACACAACATGTGTCTCCGGGGCGCCGCCTTCTACACCGACAGCTACGTGCGCTGCGAGGACGGGCACTGGCGTATCTCGCACACCGGGTACGAGCGCACCTACGAAGTAGTGCTCTCGCTCAGCGACCTACCCAGCCTGCGGCTCACCGCGAGCCGCTGGGGAATGATCGCGCAGGAGAACCACATCTCCTCGGTGGAACGCAATCCCGGACCGGCGGCCTGAGGCTCCCGACCCAGACAGCGTCAGTCCGCGGTCGCGACCAGCGGTTCCAGCGTGAGCTTCGGGTGCTCCTTCTCGATGTACTGCAGGCGCCACTTGTCGCTGAACAGCGCCAAGATCACGCCGTCGGTGCGGGTGAAGACCTCGACCCCGCGCTGGCGATCCAGCTCGGGCGCCGAGTCCGCGTCGGTGCGCCGTGCCAGCGTGAACGGGAGGAAGTCCAGCTGGGTCTCGACGTTGAACTCGCCCTGCATCCGGGCGGTGACCACCTCGAACTGCATCGGACCGACCGCGGCCAGCACCGGAGTGGCGTCACCACGGGCGTCGTTGCGCAGCACCTGCACCACGCCCTCGGAATCGAGCTGGTCGATGGCCTTGCGGAACTGCTTGTACTTGCCCGCGCTCTGCGCGCGCAGCGTCGCGAAATGTTCGGGGGCGAAGCTCGGGATCGGCGGGTACTCCACCTTCTTCTCGACGAACAGCGTGTGCCCCGGCGCGAGCGCGGTGGCGTTGACCAGGCCGACCACATCGCCGGGGTAGGCGGTGTCGACCGTGGTGCGCTCGCGGCCGAAGACCGTCAGCGCGTACTTGGTGGCGAACGGGCGACCGGTCTGCGCGTGGGTCACCACCATGCCGCGTTCGAATTCGCCGGAGACGATCCGCATGAACGCCAGCCGGTCGCGGTGGGCGGTGTCCATGCCCGCCTGCACCTTGAACACCACCGCGCTGAACGGGTCGCCGGTCGTGCGCTCCTTGCCGGTCACGTCGGCGCGCGAGCCGGGCGCGGGCGCCAGTTCCACCAGCGTCTCCAGCAGTTGGCGCACACCGAAGTTCAGCATGGCCGAGGCGTAGATCACCGGCGAGGTCTGGCCTGCCAGGAACATCTCCTGATCGTGGTCCTGCCCGGTCGCCGAGAGCAGTTCGCTCTCCTCGGCCGCGGTCGTCCACGCCTCGCCCTCGCGCGCCTCGGCGTCGTCGGCGGTCAGGTATTCCTCGGGTGCGATGGTCGCGCCACCGGCGGTGCGGGTGAAGTGGATGTACTCGCTCGCCTCGCCCTCGGGTCCGCGGCGCAGCAGGCCGCGGAAATCGCCCGCGATACCGACGGGCAGGAACAGGGGAGTGGGTGTGAGGCCGATCCGCTCGCTGATCTCGTCGAGCAGTTCGAGCGGGGCCTGGCCCGGCCGGTCCCACTTGTTGATCACGGTGATCACCGGGATACCGCGGTGACGACACACCTGGAACAGCTTGAGCGTCTGTGGTTCGAGGCCCTTGGCCGCGTCGATCAGCATCACCGCGGCGTCGACGGCGGTGAGCACCCGGTAGGTGTCCTCGGAGAAATCGGAGTGGCCGGGGGTGTCGACGAGGTTGATCACATTGTCGATATCGGATCCGGCGGCGCGGTAGTTGAACTGCAGCGCGGTCGAACTCACCGAGATGCCGCGCGCCTTCTCCATTTCCATCCAGTCCGACACCGTCGACTTGCGACCGGCCTTACCGTGGATGGCGCCCGCCTCGGAGATCATCCTGGCGTGCAGGGCCAGCGCTTCGGTGAGCGTCGACTTACCCGCGTCGGGGTGCGAGATCACGGCGAACGTGCGCCGGCGGGCCACCTCGGCGGGCAACCCGCGGGGGGTGGGGGCGACGTTCTCTCCGGACTCGGACAAAGGGGAGCCTTTCGGTGGGGGCAGCCTTTCCAGGGTACGAGGGGCTGAAGGGGTGGTCACAGGGGGGATCAATTGTTCGGTAGTCCCAGGAGGTTTGACGCTGTGTTTTTGGAGCGCTGGCGCGCTCGAGTCGCGGCCCCTGGGGGCCGCCGGTTGGCCACCGGGGGTGGGCCGTAGGGGCGGGACCCCCCGCGGGCCACCCGCGCCCCCCCCGCGCCCCGCCCCCC
>NZ_JBHXAQ010000023.1:0-52675 GCF_042728755.1 Nocardia sp. NPDC060249 | reverse complement strand
GTCAGGCACCGGTGCTTGCTCCTTCGTCGCCTACGCACCGGCGCCTGACCGGCGGCCCGGCCGCGGACCGGCCACTTCGTGGCCGTCCCTCCCTAGGGGTCGGGAGTGCGGTGGCTGGGTTGGGTGGGTTGTTGAAGACGGGGACAGGCTGGGTGTGCGCGCGGTGGGTTGATGAAGTCGGGGACGGGCTGGGTGTGCGCGCGGTGGGTTGTGGAGTGGGGGACGGGCTGGGTGTGCGCGCGGTGGGTTGTGGAGTGGGGGACGGGCTGGGTGTGCGCGCGGTGGGTTGTGGAAGTCGGGGACAGGCTGGGTGTACGCGCGGTGGGTTGTGGAAGTCGGGGACTGGCTGGGTGTGCGCGCGGTGGGTTGTGGAGTCGGGGACGGGCTGGGTGTGGGTGGTGGGTTGTGGAGGAGGGGACGGGCTGGGTGTGGGCTCGGGGGTGGACGGTGTGGTCGGGAGTGTGGTCTGGGTGGGCGGGTGGTGGGGTTCGGGGGTGACACGAGGTGGTGGGGGTGTGGTTCCCTGCGTCTGTGGCGTCCTTGGGGCACAGTGGTGTCATGACGAACCCGAGGAAGCGGGGGCGCGCGGAGGAACCTGCTCCGGCGCAGGCGCGGAAGGTGCCGGGGGCGGAGTTGCTGTCGGCGGCTCAGGCGGCGGTGGGGGCTGCGCAGACTGCGGCGGGGCAGGCTATCGATGCCGCTCAGCAGACTGCGGGGTATGCCTTCGATGCGGCGGTTCGGTTGCCGCCCGCGTCGGCGCAGCTGGCCGCGCAATTGCCGGATCTGGTGGAGAACCTGTCGATCGCGGTCGACCGGCTCAACAGCACGATCGACCGGCTCGATCGGACGTTGGCGCTGGCGGATCCGGTGTTCGCCACCTACGACCGGTTGCTGCCACGGCTCGAGGCGATGATCTCCCTGGGTGAGGACGTGTTCGGCGCGGTGGCGAAGCTGCCCGGTGTCGGGTTGCTCGGGCGGATCACGGGGCGTGGGGGCGAGGAACCCGCACCGGAACCGGAGCCGGACAAGCGCGGGCGTCGGCGGCGCTGATCCCGCGTCCGCCGTGCCGATCCGGCAGCGGTGTGGCTCAACCGTTGTTGCCGCGTGCGCGCGTCGAAGTCACGTCTCGGGAGTCAACGCCCGGAACGTCGCCGCCGCCTTGAGCACCATTTCCGCGTACTCGTCCTCGGGATCGGAATCGAGGACGATCGCGCCGCCCGCGCCGATTCGCCACTCGTCGTCGTAGCGGACGGCCGTGCGGATGACGATGTTGAGGTCGGCGGTGCCGTTGAGGCCGAGGAAACCGATGGTGCCCGAATAGATGCCGCGCGCTTGGGTTTCCAGTTCGTCGAGGATCTCCATGGTCCGCAGCTTCGGCGCGCCGGTCATCGAACCGCCGGGGAAGCAGGCGCGCAGGCAGTCGATCACCCCGGCGCCGGGAAGTAGCGTGCCACGCACGGTCGACACCAGTTGGTGCAGGGTGGAATAGGTTTCGGTGTCCATCAGCTTCGGGACGTGCACCGAACCCACTTCGCAGACGCGGCCCAGATCATTGCGCAACAGGTCGACGATCATCAGGTTCTCGGCCCGGGTCTTCGGGTCGTCGGCCAGTGCGCGACGCAGGTGCTCGTCCTCGTCGGCGGTCCGTCCGCGCGGGGCGGTGCCCTTGATCGGCTTGCTCTCGACCATCCGGTCCCGGTCGATCTTCAGGAACCGCTCCGGCGAGGAGCACGCCACATCCAGGGCGTCGAAGCGCAGGTAGGCGGCGTAGGGCGCCGGGTTGCAGCGGCGCAGTCGCCGGTAGAAGGCGAATCCGTCATCGGGCGCCGCGGCGACGGCGACCGCGTCGGTGAGACAGATCTCGTAGGACTCGCCCGCGTGCAGCTTGTCCTGACACACCGCGATATCGGCGAGGTAGCGGTCGCGGCCACGCACCAGATGCGCCCGCACGGCGTCGGGATCGGCGGGCACGGGCAGGTCGGCGGGATTGACCCAGGTGGGCAGATCGTCGAGGGACACCGACGTCGCGCGCAGCCATTGCTCGGCGTCGCTCTCGGTGGCGGGTTCGCACAGGGCGAGCAGGTGGGTTCGCCCTGCCTCGTGGTCGACGACGACCAGCCGGTCGGCGAAAATCCACTGGGCATCGGGGGTGGGGGAGCGGTGCGCGGTGTTCGCGCCGCAGTCGGCCTTCACCTCGTACCCGAGATAGCCGACGTAGCCGCCCACGAAATCGAAGGGCAGCGGCGGGGTTTCACAGTGCCGCGCCCGGAGTTCGCGGTCGAGATAGTCCAGGACCGTCCCCGCGACGGTACGGGTGCCCGCGATGTCCGTCACGGTGACGCGGGCATCGCCGACCCGATAGCCGACGATCTCGGCATGCGGCCCGCTCGCGTCACCGAGGAAGGAGAACCGGTCCAGGCCCGGTTCCACGTGCTCGCTGTCGAGCCAGAACGCGCTCGTCGCGTCGGCGTATCGGCGCAGGAAGATCGCTTCCGTGTCGATCGCGCGTTCGATCACTTTGTGCCGCAAGCGAAATGATCGTTCCCGGGAAACGGGCGCCACCGCCGCGGGTCCGCGCACGACCACCGACGCGGCTACCCGCGTGCGCGCTTTGGTGAGATCGGCGAAGTTGCGCAGCAGCGCGGCGCCGAACTCACTCGACACCGACTCGGGGTGGAACTGCACGCCCCACTGCGGCCGCTCGCGATGGCGCACCCCCATGATCACCCCGTCGCTGGTCGACGCGGTCACCTCGAGCGACGCGGGCAGCGGCTCCCGCGCCGCGAGCGAGTGGTAGCGCACCACGGTGAAGCCCTGCGGCAGACCGGCGAACAAGTCCCGATCGTCGTGGGTCACCTGATCGAGAAAACCGTGCCTGGCCTGTGGCGCGCGCTCCACGGTTCCGCCCGCGCCGAGCACGATCCCCTGATGGCCGAGGCAGACGCCGAGCAGCGGCAACTCGGTCTGCGCGATGAGCGCTGTCGACACCCCCATGTCGCGGGCGCGGTCCGGGCGGCCGGGTCCGGGCGAGATCACCACATTGTCGAACTGACCCAGGTCGAGGGAGCCGTCGGCCTCGTCGTTGCGCACGACGGTCGGCTCGCTCCCGTTGACCTCGCTGATCAGCTGATAGAGGTTGTAGGTGAACGAGTCGTAGTTGTCGATCAAGAGCGTGCGCATCGTGGCAGAAACATTACGCCGGGCGCGCGCGTGCGCATTCGCGCGCAGTCCCCTGCGATCTGCGGGCACAATGTGCGGCATGGCTGTTTCTCAACCTGTCGATGTTGACCCGGCGATCGCCGATTTCGCGGCGATCGGGCGGTGGATGGACGAACAGGGCTTGCCCGGGACGGAATTCGACGCGGTCACCGCTCTCGGCGGCGGCACCCAGAACGTGATGCTGCGCTTCACCAGGGGTGGGCGCGAGTATGTGCTGCGGCGCGGGCCCAAGCATCTGCGCGCCAAGAGCAACGAGGTGATCGGCCGGGAATCACGACTGCTGCGCGCGATCGCCGACACCGAGGTGCGCTCGCCCCGGGTGATCGCCGCCTGCGACGACGAGTCGGTGATCGGCGCGGTGTTCTATCTGATGGAGCCCATCCGCGGCTTCAACCCGCAGACGGAACTGCCCGAACTGCACGCCGGTGATCCCGAGATCCGGCGCCAGATGGGTCTGTCCGCGGTCGAGGCCATCGCCCGGCTCGGCTCCCTCGATTATCAGGCGCTCGGCCTCGACGACTACGGCCGTCCCGCGAGTTTCCTCGAGCGGCAGGTTCCGCGCTGGCTGCGCGAACTGGACTCCTACAACGCCAACGAGGGCTACCCCGGCCCGCGGATCCCCGGTGTCGAGCGGATCGGTGACTGGCTCGAGCGGCACCGGCCGAGGGACTGGATGCCCGGCATCATGCACGGCGACTGTCACCTGGCGAACATGATGTTCGACTACGACGGCCCCGAAGTGGCGGCGATGGTCGACTGGGAGATGTCGACGATCGGCGACCCGCTGCTCGACCTGGGCTGGCAGCTGGCGACCCGGCCCGAGCCCGGCACCGTCGGGGCGGGCCTGATGGGCACTCTCGGCACCGTCGGCGGTCTGCCGACCGAGGCGGAGATGATCGAGCACTACGGCAAGTTCTCCGACCGCGATCTCAGCGCCGTCACCTGGTACACCGTGCTGGCCTGCTTCAAGCTGGGCATCGTCCTCGAGGGCACCTACGCGCGGGCGTTCGCGGGTAAGGCGCCGAAACCGGTCGGCGACTTCCTGCACGCGGTGACGCTGGAACTCTTCGAGCAGGCGAACCAGCTCGCCGAGTGATGCCGGATCTCGCCGATAGTTGGCTCGATATCGATGGAGCGCAAGAAGCGGACATCCTAGGCTGACTTCCATGATCGTCCCCGACACCAAGAACTGGACCTGGGTCCTCGAACGCGCCTGCTCCGAGTGCGGATTCGAGGCCGAGGCCACCGCGTACTCGGCCGTGCCCGAGATCGTTCTCGACAGCGCCACCCGGATCGGCTCGGCGCTCGACCGCGACGACGCGCGAGTGCGTCCCGACGAGCTGACCTGGTCTGTTCTCGAATACGGCGCGCACGTGCGCGATGTGTGCCGGATCTTCGACACCAGGCTCGCGCTGATGCTCGACGGTGACGGTGTCGAGGCGCCGCGGTTCGAGAACTGGGATCAGGACGCGACCGCCGTCGCCGATCGCTACGACCAGCAGGACCCCGCCGTAGTCGCGCGGGAACTGGCGCTTGCCGCCGATCGGGTGGCCGCCGCGTTCGGCGCGGTGCCCGCCGATCGGCTCGATCTGCGGGGCGCGCGCAGCGACGGATCGCTGTTCACTGTCACCTCGCTGGGTCGGTACTTCGTGCACGACCTCGTGCACCACGTCCATGACGTGCGCGGATAGAAATCTCTCGAATATTTTCTAGAACGTGTTTCAGAAACCGGTGATTTGTCGCTAGGGTGAGTGCAGTCACAACGAGGCACGAGCTTGGCGAGAGGTCTACCGGCATGAAGACGAAGGGCGCGATCCTGTGGGGCACCGACCAGGAATGGTCGGTCGAGGAGATCGAGGTCGGCGACCCCGTCGCCGGTGAAGTGCAGATCCGGATGGAAACGGCGGGCATGTGCCACTCCGACCATCACATCGTCACCGGCGCGACGCCGATGCCGGCCTACCCGGTGATGGGTGGGCACGAGGGTGCGGGTGTGATCACCAAGCTCGGCCCGAACTGCCCGGCCGACCTGGCCGTGGGCGACCACGTCATCCTGTCGTTCATCCCCGCGTGCGGGCGCTGTCCCGCGTGTGTCGCGGGCAACATGGCGCTGTGCGACCTGGGCGCCGGACTGCTGATGGGACAGGCGATTTCGGACGGCACGTACCGCATCCAGGCGCGTGGTGAGAACGTCATCCCGATGTGCCTGCTCGGCACGTTCTCCCCGTACATGACGGTGCACCACACCTCCGTGGTGAAGATCGACCCCACCATCCCGTTCGAGGTGGCCTGCCTCGTCGGCTGCGGCGTGCCGACCGGGTTCGGATCGTCGACCCATGTGGCGCAGGTGCAGCCGGGTGAGACCGTGGTGATCGCGGGTATCGGCGGCGTCGGTATGAGCGCGCTGCAAGGGGCGGTGCTCGCCGGCGCGTCGAAGGTCATCGCCATCGACCCGAATCCGTGGAAGCGGGAACAGGCGCAGAAGTTCGGCGCCACCCACACCTACGAGAGCATGGCCGCCGCGATCATGCCGATGATCGAGGCCACCGAGGGTCGGATGGCCGAGAAGGTCATCCTCACCATGGGTGAGATGCACGGCGACTACGTCGAAGAGGGCCTGATCCTCACCGGCAAGGCGGGCACTCTCGTCGTTACCTCGATGGGCCGCATGGACGCCGGCGACGTCAAGATGAACAGCTTCCTGCTGTCGATGTTGCAGAAGACGGTGAAGGGCACGATCTTCGGTGGCGGCAACGCCCGTCAGGACGCGCCGCGTCTGCTCGCGCTCTACAAGGCGGGCCAGCTCAATCTCGACGATATGGTCACGCGCAGCTACTCGCTCGAAGAGATCAACCAGGGCTACCAGGACATGCTGGACGGCAAGAACATTCGCGGCATCATCCGCTTCACCGAAGCCGACTGGTAGTCAGCTCCGGCCTGCCCGCTCGGCGAGGCGGACCGCGACCTGGGCGATCAGGTCGTACGGAATCGGTTCGCCGAGTGGGAATTTCAAGGTGCCACGGCCCGAGTTGTAGGGGGCGATGGCTTTCTCGAACGCTTCGTCCCCCTCGGGGACGGGGTACACGCTCACGTGGGACTTCCAGCCCGCGAAGAAGATGAACACCCGGCCGTCGATGGTGGCGGCCGGGATGGCGTAGCTGATCTTCTCGCCCGTGGCGGGCACCGCGCGGTGAATCGTGTCGCGGATCCGCTGCAGGACAGCGCGCTCCGACGGCGGTTGGGCCGCCAGATAGGTGTCGACGGAGTCGGGTTTCTCGGCCATGTCCTCGACTCTAGGCTCTGACCAGGACTTTCTCCGGACGACCCGCGGCCTTCAGTCGCCCGTCCCGCAGCAGGAGGCAGTGGTCTGCCCTGCTCGCCTCGTCCAGGTCGTGGGTGGCCTGGACGACAGTCACACCGGCCGCGCTGATTTGCGCCAGGACCCGGGAGATCTCGGTCTGCGACGCCTCGTCCAAGCCCGCCGCCGGTTCGTCGAGCAGCAGGAGATCGGACTCCTGCGCCAATGCCTGTGCGAGCAGGGCGCGTTGGCGTTGCCCGCCCGAGAGGGTGTCGAGCCGCCGAGTGGCCAGGTCGGTGAGCTCCATGCGCTCCAGGCAGGTGCGCGCGATCTCGCGATCCGCACGGGTCAGCCGCCGCCACGGTCCGCAGTGCGCCCAGCGCCCCATCGCGACCACTTCTCGCACCGTGATCGGCAGGGTCGGCGGAATCGCCGTGTGCTGCACCACGAAGGCGGGCCGCCGGGTGGTGGTGCGGTGCACCGTCCCCTCGTGCGCCGCCACGGTGCCGGCGAGAACGCCGAGCAGGGTCGACTTCCCCGAACCGTTGGGTCCGACGATCGCGGTCACCCGCCCGCGCGGAATCGTGGCCGTCACCTCGTGGAGTACGGGTCGCCGGGCGTAACCGGCGGTCAGGTGCTCGATTCGGAGTGCTGCGTCATCTGTGTTCTGCATCTCACCTCAATTGAAACGATAATCGTTTTCAGTATATCGTCTCGCGCTATGGATTGGCTGTTCGCCCCGTTCGAGGTGGCTTTCGTGCAACGCGCGCTGTGGGGTGGGCTGCTCGTGTCGTGCGTGTGCGCGCTCGCCGGGACCTGGGTGGTGGTGCGCGGCATGGCATTTCTCGGCGACGCGATGGCGCACGGGATGCTGCCCGGCGTCGCGGTCGCGGCGCTGCTCGGTGGGAATGTGATGATCGGCGCCGCGATCAGCTGCACCGCCATGGCGGCGGGGGTGTCGCTGCTGAGCCGTGGCAAGCGGTTCGCGCCGGATACCGCGATCGGGCTGTTGTTCGTCGGGATGCTCGCGACCGGGGTGATCATCGTGTCGCGGTCGCAGTCCTTCGCGGTGGACCTGACCGGGTTCCTGTTCGGTGATGTGCTGGCCGTGCGTGCCGTCGACCTGTGGTATCTGGTTGCGGCCCTCGGCGTCGCGCTGGTGGTGGCGGTGCTCGGGCATCGCGCGTTCGTGGCGCTGACCTTCGATACGCGCAAGGCGCACACCCTCGGGCTGCGTCCGAAGGCGGCGCACGCGGCGCTGGTGGGGTTGGTGACCTTGGCGATCGTGGCGTCGTTTCATGTCGTGGGGACGCTGCTGGTCTTCGGATTGCTGATCGCGCCGCCCGCCGCCGCGGTGTTCTGGTCGAACCGGGTGCCGGTGGTGATGGCGGTTGCCGCGCTGATCGGTGGGCTGTCCACCGTGGGGGGACTGGTCATTTCGTGGCACGCGGGCACCGCGGCGGGGGCCACCATCGCGGCGGTGGCCGTCGGCTCGTTCTTCGTGTCCGCGCTCATTTCCGCGGTGCGGGAACGGGTCGGCCGGGTGGGCATGGTCGCGCTCGCCGCCGTGCCTTTGGTCGGCTGTGGGGCGACGGAGGTACCGGTCGTCGAGGAGGCGGCGCCGCACGGATTCGTCGCGGGCGCGGAGGAGATGAGCGAGGCTCGGACACGCGTGGTTGTCGCCGACGAGGCCGGTGCTGTGCGGGTGATCGATCTGCTGAGCGGAGAGGTCACGACCGTTGACGCCGGTTCACCGGAAACTGCTCGAGTGCAACCACCTTCGAGCGCCTCGGCTGGCGCCCCGCCGTCGCCGAGCAGTGGCGGCCTGGACGTGCCGACCGTGGGCGCGGTGGGGGACGGGCGCTTCGCGTACCTGAGTTCGGGCGCGTCGATTCAGGTCGTGGACAGCGGGGCGTGGACCGTCGACCACGGCGACCACCGGCACTACTACGTGGCCCCCATCCGGGAGGTCGGTGTGATCGCCGCGGCCGACAGCGGTGTGACCGCCGGGCCTGGAGCCGGAAGTGTCACTCCCGCACCGGAAGACGGCAGTGGCGCGGGTCGTTCCGGGGTTGCCGGTGCGTACAGCGATGCTGCTGTCGCGTCGCTGGTGCTGGACTCCGGTGCGTCGATCCTGCTCGACCGTCCGGCGCTGGATGGCGGTGCCGCCCAGCCGCAACGCCGAATCGAGGGCATCGCCCTCCCGTATGCCGAGCGGATCGTGGTCGCTGACAGCTCAGGTCGAGTCGAGGTGCGCGGGCGAGACGGCGCGACGGGGCACGTGCAGGCCGTGACGTGTCCGCAGCCCGAGGGGCAGGCCGTGACCAGGCGCGGCGTTGTCTTCGGCTGTGCCGACGGCGCGCTCGTGGTGGCACAGCGCGAGGGCGATGTCGTCGCCGAGAAGATTCCCTATCCGGCGCAGACCACCGACCGGGCGAGCGTGTTCACCCACCGCCCCGGCAGCACCACCCTGACCGCGCTCGCGGGACGGGACGGTGTGTGGTCGCTCGACATCAGGAAGAAGACCTGGACTCGAATCGCGATCCCCGACGCGGTCGCGGTGAACACCGCCGGTGAAGGATCGCCGCTGCTGGTGCTCACCCGCGATGGTGTGCTGCACGGCATCGACCCCGAAACCGGCACGGAGACAGCGCGTACCGCGCTCATCGCCGGGCCCGTCGAAGGCGATCCGGTGATCAGTGTCGACCCGGAGCGCGCCTATATCAACGACTCTCGGGCGCGCACCGTCCACGAGATCGCCTACAACGACAATCTTCGCGTCGCGCGCACGTTCTCGCTGGACATCGCGCCCTCGCTGATGGTGGAGACAGGCCTGTGAAGCGCGCGCACATCTCTCACGTTCTGCCCTCGAGCCGACGGCGGGCAACTGCCGTGACGTCGATAGCGTTGCGCCGCTACGCCATTGGTCGGATCACGGGGGCGATCCGCCGCGCAGTCCCGCTCCTGTTCGCAGCTGCCCTGCTCGTGCCGCTGATGAGTGCGTGCAGCAGCGGGGCCGAGCGGTCCGGGATCGTGGTGACCACCAATATCCTCGGCGATCTGACCCGGGCAGTTGTCGGTGACACCGTGCCGGTGACAGTGCTGATGCAGGCGGGCGCCGATCCGCATTCGTTCGGCATTTCCGCACGTCAAGCAGCCGAGATCGAGCGAGCGGCGCTGGTGGTGCACAACGGGCTCGGGCTTGAGGAAGGCGTGGCCCGGCATGTGGAGGCCGCCGCCGCTGCCGGGGTTCCCACCCTCGCCGTGGCCGAGCGGGTGAACCCGATCGCCTACACCTCCGATGAGTCGGCGGGACAACCCGATCCGCACTTCTGGACCGATCCGCGCCGGGTGCGCACGGCCGTCGAGGCGATCAGTACCGAGGTGCTCGCCCGGGTCGACGGCATCGACGCCGACGCGGTGCGGGCGAACACGCGGCGCTACCTCGGCGAGGTCGACGAGCTGGACCGCTGGATGACCGACCGCTTCGCCGCCGTCCCGGCCGAGCGCAGGCAGCTGGTGACCGACCATCACGTCTTCGGTTATCTCGCACAGCGATTCGGGTTCCGGGTGATCGGTGCGGTGATTCCCAGCGGCACCACCCTGGCCTCGCCGAGCGCCTCCGATCTCGACGACCTCGCGACCGCGATCAGGACCGCCGGGGTGAGCGCGATCTTCGCCGATTCCGCCCAGCCCGACCGGCTTTCGCGCGTCCTCGCCGAACACACCGGGCTACAGGTGCAGGTGATCGCTCTGCACACCGAGTCGCTCACCGCACCCGGTGACGGTGCGGCCACCTATCTGGAGATGGCTCGCGCCAACACCGAGGCCATCGCCCGTGGTCTATCCGGGCCGAGCACGTAATTCACGCACAAGAGATGGAGCATTACATGAACAGGTCACGGACCACGACCATGGTGGCCATGTCCGCGGCACTCGCCGCGGCGATGGCGCTGAGCGGTTGCGGCACAGAGGATTCCGGTCACGACCACCCGCACGCGCCGGGTGCCGAACCGATCGCCCTCACTTACGACGGCGGCATCTACGTCCTCGACGGCGCGTCACTGGCCCAGCGGGGCGAGGTGAAGATCGACGGCTACAACCGGCTCAACCCGGTCGGGGACGACGACCATCTGATGGTGTCGACCAAGGACGGCTTCCGCGTCTTCGACGCCTACGACGCCGCGTTCACCGGAACCCAGTTCCCCGCCGCCAAGCCGGGCCACGTCGTCCGGCACGCCGGCAAGACCGTGCTCTTCGCCGACGGCTCCGGTGAGGTCACCGTGCTCGATACCGCGCAGGTCGACAGCGGTAAGCCGACGGAGGTCTACCAGGCCGCCGCTCCGCACCACGGTGTCGCGATCGAGTTGAGCAACGGGAACATGGTGCTCACCCTCGGCACCGAGGACAAGCGGGTCGGCATCGTCGCGCTCGACAAGGACCGCAAGGAGCTCACCCGCAACGAGGACTGCCCCGGCGTGCACGGTGAAGCGGCGGCCCAGGGCGAGGCGGTCGTGATCGGCTGCCAGACCGGCGCCGTCGTCTACCGCGACGGCAAGATCACCAAGGTCACCAGCCCCACCGCCTACGGGCGGATCGGCAATATGGCCGGCAGCGACGCGTCGCCGATCGTGCTCGGCGACTACAAGCAGGACAAGGACGCCGAACTCGAACGCCCGCAGCAGATTTCACTGGTGAACACCACCGACGGCACACTGCGGCTGGTCGACATCGGCACCAGCTACACCTTCCGCTCGCTGGCCCGCGGCCCGCAGGGTGAGGCTCTGGTGCTGGGCACCGACGGCAAGATCCACGTCATCGACCCCGTCGCGGGCACGGTGGTTCGCACCATCCCGGTGATCGGCAGCTGGCAGGAGCCGCTCAACTGGCAGGTCGCCCGCCCGAACCTGTTCGTTCGCGACGGCGTCGCCTACGTGAGCGACCCCGCGTCCAAGCAGGTGCACCGCGTCGACCTGGCCACCGGAAACATCACCGCCAGCACCACGCTGGCAGCCACGCCGAACGAGCTGACCGGCGTCACCGCGCACTGATCGAGATCACCACGCTCGCCGTACACCGGCGAGCGTGGTGCTCGTCGGTGCAGTTCGTCGACTCAGGCGGCGCACCGCACGACGACCTCGCGCAGGTTGCGGCTGCGCACATCGTCGAGAATCGCCATGCCGAGCCGGTTCATGCTGTAGCCGAAACCCACTCCGGTGGTCGGGTCGGCGAATCCGAAGGAGCCACCCAAACCGGTGGTGCCGTACGCGCGCTTGTCCGAGCCGAAGCGGAACGTGCCGCGCGACTTGCGGAAACCGAGGTGATAGCGGCTCTTGGTGTGCAGCACCAGGTCGTCGGCGGGCACATCGTCGGCGGTGTCGGCGGCGGCCAGCAAGTCGAGAACATCCTCGCTGATCGGCAGCACGCCCGTGCGTCCGGCGGCGGCGCCGTAGACCTTCGCCAGCGCGCGGGCATTGCCGACACCGTTCATGCCGGGCCATTCGATCTCCAGGAACTCCCGCCGCGCGGCGCGCGCGGGGGCGCCGGGACGCGGATTGGTCAGTGCCGCATAGGAGTGTCCCCGCTTGGCATAGACCTCACCGCCGATGCGCAGCGGCAGGTCGCGCCGCTCGTAGCGCCAGATGTCCCAGCCCTTGGTCGCCGAGAGCTGGGCGACCCGGTCCATCGACTCGGTCTCGGGCAGGCCGATGAACAGATCGGCGCCGACCGGGCCCGCGATCTCCTCGGCGAAGAAGCGCCCGAGACTACGGCCGCCCGGATCCACCCGCCGCAGCAATTCGCTCTGATAGAGCCCCAGCGTGAGCGCGTGATAACCGTGCCGGGTGCCCGGCTCCCACGCGGGCTTCTGCGCGGCCAGCAGCTCGCCGAGGGCGTCGCGGTCGAGCAGTTCACGCAGTTTCACGATCCGGTCCAGACCTGACAGACCGGCCTGATGATCGATCAGCTGACGCACCGTGACGCGCTCTTTGCCGTGCGCGGCGAACTCCGGCCAGTACTTCGCCACCGGCGCCTCGTAGTCGAGCAGCCCTCGCGACACCGCCGTCGCGAGGGTGAACGCCGACATCCCCTTCGACGAGGAGAACACCGGCACGATCGTGTCGCGTTCCCACGCCACCTCGCGCTTGCGGTCGCGATGGCCTGCCCACAGGTCGACCAGTGGCTGGTCACCGGAGTAGACGGCGACAGCGGCGCCGATCTCGCCGTGATCGGTGAAGTTGCGGCGGAAGGCGTCGGCGACGGGGCCGAAACCGGCCGCCACGTCGCCGTGGATCGATGGTGCGGGACTCATGGTGTCCACGATCGTAGCCGCGTCTCGTACGCTGCCGATATGCGATCGTTGCAGCAGGTTCAGCACTGGCCGGTCGAGAACGCCGCCGCCGCCGTGGTCACCGCGGGCAGTGTGTCGAGTATCGGCGACACCGAGCGGGTGTTCCGGCTCGCCTCGGTCACCAAACCGCTCGTCGCCTACGCCACCCTCGTGGCGCTCGAGGAAGGCGCGGTCGAACTCGACCAACCGGCGGGTCCGCCCGGTTCGACCGTGCGGCACCTGCTGGCCCACACCTCGGGCGTCGCGTTCGCCACTCCCGAAGTTCTCGCCGCACCCGGTACCCGGCGCATCTACTCGAGCGCGGGCTTCGAACTGCTCGCCGATTTCCTCACCGATCTGACCGGGATCGAATTCCCGCGGTATCTGCGCGAGGCGGTTTTCGAGCCGCTCGGTATGCGCACGGCGGCCCTCGACGGTTCCGCCGGCCATGGGTGCAGTGCCTCGCTCGCCGACCTCACGCTATTCGCCGCCGAGTTGCTGACACCTCAATTGATATCTCGGCAAACCCTGGACGACGCGACCTCGGTGCAATTCCCCGACCGCAACGGAGTCCTGCCCGGATACGGCTCCCAGCGCCCCAACGACTGGGGATTGGGATTCGAAATCCGCGACGGGAAAACCCCGCACTGGACGGGGGCAACCAATTCCGCCCGCACCTACGGCCACTTCGGCCAGTCCGGCACGTTCCTCTGGGTCGACCCGGAAATCGGAGTGGCGACAATCGCGTTGAGCGACGAGAATTTCGGTGACTGGGCCAGAACGGCGTGGCCGAAATTCAGCGATTCCGTTATCGCAGAGACACATAACACGCAGTAAAGTAACACGCGCAACACCGCGCACTTCAGTACACTCGTGCCACGCCAGACCGCGACGGGCCGTTGGGGAAGACGTTCCTTGTCGAGGCTGGAGGTGTTGGTAAGTGCGCGCATCGAGTCAGTTCGCTGACGCGACGGCGGGTGTGGTCTACATCCACTCATCGCCTGCCGCGTTGTGCCCTCACGTGGAATGGGCGCTGTCCACCGCACTGTCGTCCCCCGCGAAATTGCGCTGGAACACCCAACCGGCCGACGGGCAACTTCGCGCCAGCAGCGACTGGATCGGTCCCGTCGGCACCGCGGCCCGAATTGCCCAATCATTGCGCACCTGGCCTGTGCTCCGCTTCGAAGTCACCGAGGATCCCAGCGAAGGCGTGGACGGCGAACGCTACAGCTTCGTCCCCCTCCTCGGACTCTGGCACGGATCCACCGGCGCCAACGGCGATGTGATGCTGGGCGAAATGCGATTACGCGCCTTACTCCAAGCCGCCAAGGAACTGGACGTCCACGGAACCTTCGACCTCTCCACCGAACTCGACCGGGCACTGGGCACGCCATGGGACGAGGATCTCGAGGCATTCCGTCAGGGAACCGACAACGTCGGCGCCGAAGTCACCTGGCTGCGACGGGATGTGGGTTGACGCCGGACCCGCGCGATACCGGCCGACCAGTGTCCGACCGGCAGTTCCAGGGATGTGCTGGAGGCGGCCCGGCGAAGTCAGTCGGCGAGGTCCATGCGCAGGAACTCGGTGATGCGCAGGAGTTTCGGTGGGCGGGGGATTTCTGGCGGGAGCGCTTGGAACGCTTCGTCTCTGCCGACGACGCGGGGCGCGGTGAGGGTTACCTCGCGGCCGTCCTTGCGGAGTTGCGCGGTGCCGGCGGCCAGGATGTTCTGCACCCAGTCCGAGGCTGATCCGTAGACGAGGACGAACAGGTAGCCGCCGTCGACGGGGTGGGCGTCGAGTGGGGTGCGGTAGGTCTTTCCCGAGGTGCGGCCGGTGTGGGTGAGCACCGGCCATTTTCCGCCTGCGACAGCGCGGGGGTTGAAGACGCGTTTGTTGATGTGGCCCCACCAGATCGGCATAGGCATGGGTGCTTCCCTTGTTCGGGCCGGTGTTACTTACACCTGTAAGGCTGACTTACGACTGTAAGCTTGTCAACACTTCGTCACCGAGGAGGTTTCATGCCCGTACGGCAACCGCTCAGTCGCGATCGTGTGCTGGATGCCGCGATCCGGGTCGCCGACCGTGGGGGAGCGGAGGCCATCACGATGCGGCGAGTGGCGCAGGAGCTGGGCGTGGAGGCGATGTCGCTCTACCACCACGTGCCGAACAAGGACGCGATGCTCGACGGGGTCGTCGACGCGGTGTTCGCGGCGATCGAGTTGCCGAAGGCGGGCAGCGCGCAGTGGCGGGAGGTGATCCGGGACAGGGCCTGCTCGGCGCGATCGGTGCTGGCGCGACACAGCTGGGCGCTCGGGCTGATGGATTCGCGCCGGCATCCCGGACCGGCGACACTGCGTCATCACGATGCTGTTCTCGGAGTTCTTCGCGAGGCGGGGTTCTCGCTGCCGATGGCCGCGCACGCTGTCTCGCTGCTCGACAGCTATGTCGGCGGGTTCGTCCTGCAGGAGGCGAACCTGCCCGTGTCCGTGCCTGCCGATGTCGAGGAAGTCGCGGGCGGCATTCTCGCGAACCTGCCGGCGGACGAGTTGCCGTATCTCACCGAGATGATCGTCGACCATGCGCTGCGGCCGGGGTGCGACTACTCGAGTGAATTCGGCTTCGGTCTGGATCTGATCCTGGATGCGCTCGAGGCGCGCCGAATGCCGCGCTGAGGCGCCAGCCCCCGATTGCTGGGGCACCGCGCTCCTTGAATCGGAATCCGTTGTGGTGCAGCATCAAACGTGTGATGAACAGACGAATTTCTGGAGCCATCCTCGCCGCGTCAGCCGCGGTGGTCGCCTTCGGTCCCGGCGCACCAGCCGGCGCGGCGACACCGTTCGTAGCACCCGAGATCACCTTCGCCGGTACGGCGGCGGGCACCGTGACCGCCACTCTGCGCAACCCGAACGACCGGGGACAGTGCTGGGCCGAAGCGGGCGTCGGTCCCGAGAACAATCACGTGTTCTTCGGTGACAGCGCACCGGAATCGCTGGCCGACCCCGGCAAGACCGTCGTGACCTCGCTCGACGGACTCGAGCCCGGCACCACGATCACCGCTCGCGGCGGCTGCGTCAACGGCGCCGAGTTCGCGTTCTCCGAGTTGGTCACGGTCAACGTTCCGACCGCGACGCCCTCGACCGGAAGCTTCGGCTTCTAGCGGATTCGCCGACAGCCGCGGCCGGTATGCCGCGGCTGTCGTCAGCTGTCGGTGCGTCGTGCCGGGAGGCTGACGCGGTCGAGATCGTGGGCGAGGACGGCGCCGGGAAAGGCTGCCTGCTCGATGAACAGGTGGTCCTCACGTTCGGTGTAGCGCTCTGAGAAGTGAGTCAGAACAAGGGTTTTCACGCCGCAAGCACGCGCGACCTCCCCGGCCTGGCGGGCCGTGAGATGGCCGCGTTCGTGCGCCTGATCCGTTTCGGAGTCGAGGAAGGTCGACTCGATGATCAGCATGTCGACATCCTCCGCGAGTTCGAAGACGTTGTCGCACAGGCGCGTATCCATGACGAACGCGACCTTCTGGCCCGGCCTCGGCGCCGAGCATTCCGCCAGCAGTGACCCGGACAGCTCACGGATCGCGGCGCCGGAGATGCCGTGCTCGCGCAGCTTCTCGGGCAGAAACGTTCGGCTGTCCGGTTCGGCGAGGCGATAGCCGTAGGTGGGGATGCTGTGGGCGAGGGCAAGCGCGGTGAGGGTGAAACCGTTGCCCTGCAACGTTTCACCGGGGCCGCTCACCGGATGCTCGATCAGCGTGGGAGAGCCGTAGTAGCTCGTCGCGTAGCGCAGCCTTTCCCAGTACTCGGCGTTCTCGCCGGGATAGACGGCGTGTACGCCATGGGGTACCCCGTCACGTCCCAGCCGCTGCACGATGCCGGGGACGCCCAGCGAGTGGTCGCCGTGAAAATGGGTGATACACAACCAGTTCAGTTCGGTCGCGGAAGCGCCCGCGTGCGCCATCTGACGCTGCGTACCCTCGCCGGGATCGAACAGCACGCCCTGCCCGTCCCAGCGCAGCAGGTAGCCGTTGTGATTGCGACGGCGGGTGGGCACAGCACCGGCTGTGCCGAGGACGACGAGTTCTCGTGTCGACATCGACCCATCCTGGCGGCTCGCCGCGCCGGTGTCACGTCGATTCGACCGTCGCCCGCGACGGGCGGGTGCGCCGACGACGGTGATGGTGAGATGGACCGAGTGCGTGCCGCCCGCCGAGGCTCGTACCGATGACACAGCTTCCGGAGGACGACGATGGATCTGTTCGACTACGACGCCGAACTACGTCTGCACACTGCGCACTTCTTCGCGGCCGCGAAGGTCCGAGCTGGTGATCGTGTGCTCGACATCGGTTGTGGCACCGGGCATACCACGCGCGAGGCGGCTCGCGCGGCCGTCGACGGAAGTGCCGTGGGGGTCGATATCTCGGAGGTGATGCTCGAACAGGCCCGTCGGATCAGCGCCGACGAAGGCCCGTCGAATGTCGGTTTCGAGCTGGCGGACGCACAGGTGAACTCCTTTCCGCCCCTGTACTTCGACCTCTGTATCAGCAGGTTCGGTGTGATGTTCTTCGCCGACCCGATCGCGGCGTTCACCAACATCGCCCGTGCCCTCCGTCCGGGCGGCCGTCTCGCGTGGCTGGTCTGGCAAGGCCACGACCGCAACGAATGGGCGACTGTGTTCAGCGACGTCCTCGCCGCGTCGATCGCCACGCCCGACCGCGGACCCTTCTCGCTCGCCGACCCGGAAGCCACCGAATCTCTCTTGGTAGCAGCGGGTTTCACCGACGTCGAGTTCACCGAGATCGACGAGCCCGTCTACTACGGTCCTGACAGCACGGCCGCCTACGACAATCTCCTCCGCCTGACCGGATTCACGGCCTTCCTCGCCGCCCTCGAGCCCACGAAAGCCGAGCAAGCCCGCGCACGGTTGCGCGAGGTCCTGGCCGGCCACGAGACCGAAACCGGCGTGTATTTCGACTCACGATCTTGGCTCATCAGCGCTCGTCGTCCTTGACGGTCGGCGACGCTGGTGGGGTCGCGAACCCTGAGTTCTCGACCGGCGGGACCGGTGCTGCGGTCATCACGAGATCGTGGTGAGGGGTAGGTGTGGCCAGTGGGCGAGGTCGGTGAGCATTCGGCGGTCGTGGGTGGCGATGACGATGGCGGCGGGGGTGATCGACAGGGCGGTGGTGAGGTCGTCCACCAGGGAGATCGACAGGTGGTTGGTCGGCTCGTCGCAGAGGAGGAGGTGGGGGCGGGTGGCTAGGTGGATGGCGAGATGGAGGCGGCGTTGCTGGCCCTGGGAGAGGCGGGCGACGGAGGTGTGGCGGGATCGTCGCTCGAGCAGACCTGTCGCGCTGAGCGAGATGGGGTCGATGGTGTTGTGCAGGGTTCGGATGTGCTGGTCGTAGACGTCCTGGGCGGTGAGGGTTGGGTCCCATGCGGGGACCTCTTGGCCGATGAGTGCGACGCGGGCCGGACCGTAGTGGCGGACGGTGCCGGTGGACGGCTCGAGCGTGCCCGCGAGCGCGGCGAGCAGGGTGGACTTGCCCGCACCGTTGTGGCCGGTGACCAGGAGGCGTTCGCCGGCGTCGAGAGACAGCGAGACGGGGGAGTCGAGGCGACCGGTCACCGTGATGCCGTCCGCGCTGATCAGGGGCGTGCCCGCCCGCACCCGCAACTCGGGAAAGCGCAGTCGCAGAGGAGGTTCGGGCACGGTGACGACCTGAGCTTCGAGATCGGCCTGGCGTCGCCTCAGTGCCTGCACCAGTCCGGGTGACCGAGACTGGCGTTGATGTTTGCCGTGTCCTTTGTCCGGTCGCCAGCCGGTGCTGAGACGGTCACGCGCACCGGCCACCGCATCGTGCAGGCGCGCACGCTCGGTCAGTTGCTCCTCGTATTCGTGTTCCCACCGGTCGCGGGCGCGCGCCCTGCCCTCCTGCCAACCCGGGTAACCACCGGCGAAGAGCTGCGGGCGCCCGTCCTGACTGGGATCGAGGTCGAGGAACTCCTCGGCGACATCACGCAGCAGCGCACGGTCGTGGCTGACGACCACCAGCCCGCCGGAACGGGTGCGCAGGCGGCCGGTCAGGAAGTCCAGACCGTCCCGATCGAGGTGATTCGTCGGCTCGTCCAACAGCACGATGTCCTGGGTCGACCCGAGCAGGCACGCCAAGCGGACTCGATAGCGCTGCCCGACCGACAGCGTCGCCAACGGGCGCTCCCGATCCGTGCACGCGTGCAGGGCCGACAGCGCGATGTCGACGCGGCGCTCGGCGTCCCAGGCGTCGAGCCTGGTCGCGGCGTCGAGGGCCGCCGCGTAGGTGTCGTCGGCACCCGCTTCTTCAGCGGTGAGCGAGAGCGTGGCGGCATCGAGATCGCACAATGCCCGCACAGCGGGTTCGATCGTCTCCGCGACCAAGTCGCCGACGGTTTCACCCGCGCGGGAAGTGATGGCCTGCCGGGCGAGGCCCGCGGTACCGACTCGGGTGACCGAGCCGCCATCCGGGACGAGCACCCCGGCCAGCACATGCAACAGCGTGGACTTGCCACGTCCGTTCTCCCCGACGATGGCGAGCCGGGAACGGGCCGACACCGTGAGGGAAACGTCGGTGAGCACCGCACGCGATCCGAGCGTGACCTGGATCGATGTCGCCTTGATATGGGCGTTCGCGCCGGCCGGAAGGTGGGTGGACAGGCCGGATCGGCCGATGTGAGAGAGGGACACAGATTCTCCGCAGCTCGAGGAAGGAGCCGGGACAGCACGAAGGACCGCCCGGCGTGGATACCCGGGACAGCGGCGTCAGAAAGGGGATGGAATGCGGGTCGCCGCCGTCAGCGGAGCGACCAGGGCTTCATCATCGAGGTGCCTGTGTGCATGATTCGAACGATACCGAGGTGCGCGTCGGTTGCCAACGAGTTTTCGGGACGGGTGAATCCTTTCGGGTCGCCGGTGCCTCTTATGTGTGTCGCGACGGACGTCGGGACAGGACACGGAGGTTTGTTGTGGTCATCGGTATCGGTGTTGTCGTCGGTCTGGTGTTGCTCTGCACGTGCATGGTGGTCGTGAAGCGCAAACGAGCTGGGCGTGGGTGAGTCACGGTGGCCCGATGAGCGATTGATCGCCTCCGCGCAGAGCGGTGACGTGGATTCGATCGCGGCACTGGTCTCGGGGTCGCATCCGCACATCCAGCGCTTCGCCCATTCCCTGTGCGCCACACCGGAAGACGCCGAGGACGCGGCGCAGGAGGCGCTGATCATCCTGTATCGCAAGATCGGGATGTTGCGGGCCTCCGGTGCGCTGGCGTCGTGGATGTTCCGGATCGTTCGCCACGAGTGCCTGCGTCGCGTGCGGACGAGCTTGTCGGGACGAATCCTCGTGCAGGACAACATCTCGGCTGCCTCGGCCGAGGACGAAGTGCTGCGACGTCTGGAAGCGGGCCGGGTGGCGGCCGCGGTCGCCGACCTGCCCGCCGACCAGCGCAGCGTGCTGATCATGCGCGACATCCAGGGCTACAGCGGTCGGATGGTCGCCGATGCGCTCGGGCTCAGTACCGCGGCGATGAAATCGCGGCTGCACCGGGCACGAGCGACCGTTCAGCAAGCGTTGCAGGCCACGCCTGATGAGGCTCCCGGAGGAAATGATGAGTGACGATTTCGCGAGTAAGTCCATGGTCGAGCACCTGGTACGCGGCGGGGTGGGGTTCGGCGCGCTGGTCGGGTCGGTGGCGCTGATCCCCGTGGCCGGGCCGCTCAGCTTGTTGCTGCTGCCCGTGGGTGTGATCGCGCTGCGCGGGTGTCCGACGTGCTGGGCGATCGGGCTGATGCAGACCATCTCGCGGGGCCGGCTGCGGCGCTCCTGTGACAACGGCCAGTGCACACTGACCGTCGGCGACACCCACCGAGTCGCTCCTTAGCAGCGCACGCCGTCGAGCGGCCGGCAACTCCGTCGGCCGCTCGACGGCAGTCACGCCGCGCCGAGCAGCGGCAGGCAGGGCGCGAGTCCGTCGATCTCGACGGCTGTTCGCTGCTTGCTCTCCCATCGCCCGCGCGAGAGCCGCACCCGGCGCATGACCGTGACCTTCTCGCGCACCGCGAGGCGCTGGATCCCGTCGGGCTCATAGCCGAGCTTCTCGGAGACTCGGAACGAGGACGGGTTGTCGGCAAAGGCGCCGGAGACCGCGTCGGTGGCGTGTAACCCCGCGAAGGCCAGATGCAGAACCGCTGCGCGCATGTCGGTGCCGATGCCTCGCCCCTGGTGCCGGAAGCCGATCCAGGAGCCGGTGCCGACCTCACGCAGGGTCGCGAAATCACGGGCGCGGATGCTCTGCTGCCCGACGATGCGGCCGTGCTCGAAGACCGCGAGGTTCAAAGTCCAGTCGTCGGGGGACCAGCTGCCGAGCTGGAGCCAATGGTGCTGAACCACCGAGCGTGCTCGTTCGCGAGGAGGGAGATCTGTCCACGGGACCGTGAACGGCATGCGGTCGGAGTCGTGCACGCCTTCCGCGGCGAGGTCGGCCAGTGCGGCGAGGTCTTCGTCCGAGGGCAGACGAAGTTCGAGGCGGGGTGTGGTCAGGCGCAGTCCGAGCAGTGGCCAGTGGTCGATGAGCATGAGTCATTGTGCCGGGCGAGCCAGATCCGGCTCCTCTGATTTTCGCGCACTGTGCCCCTGACGCCGCTAACCCCCGAACAGCAGATACAGCCCGGTGAACGTGAAGCCGACCATGGTCAGCATCAATGCCAGCTGCCCGGTCAGCCGGTGACGCGGCGGTAGCAGGACAAGGCAGCGGTCGTGCGCGGCGGCGACGCCGAGGAGGTGGCCGATCAGGACAGCGAGCACTTTGCAGGTCGCGAGCGCACTCGGATGACTCGACAGCACGTAGGCGACATCTCGATCGGCCAGACCCGCGATGTTCCATCCACGGTCGAGTGGGTCCGCCAGCAGCAGTACCGTCGCCTGCCCCTTCTCGAGGAGAAACGTGAGGTAGTGGGCGATCAGATAGCCCGCCACGATCGGGGTGAGACTGAGCGCCAGCCGCCGCGGCAGCAGCGCTCGATCTGCGGGGGAGAGGCCACCGGTGGCGCGCGCGGCGACGGAGAACAGCCCCCCGACCACCCCGATGAAGACCAGCAGTCCGGCCGTGCGCACCAGTGTCGCGTCGACGACCGGAGCCAGGTCGTCGACCAGGACGCGCCACCGCGGGAAAGTGGAGAAGCTGTCGAAGGCGGTGGATCCGAGCAGCGTCGCCGCGACCGCGACAGATCCGGCGAGTCCGGGAGTCCCCGCGAGATTGTTCAGCGGCATGCGCAACACCGGCTGCCCCGCGCCGTCGCGGCCGTAGGCGCTCAGGTGCGCCAGCAGCGTGCTGTACACCTCGAGCGGATCCGCCCGCTCTGCCCAGACGGTGCCGAACAGCACGAGACCGATCGTGGTCACGACCAGATAGCCGAGCAACCAGGTCAGCACCGCGCTCACCGACCCCGGTGCGTGCCACGCCAACTCCAGCCACACGAAGGAGAACAGGCCAGCAGCGGCCGGGAGGTAACCCCAGCGCTCGCGATAGCGGAGAAGACCCTGCTCCGGCGATCGCCGCAGCAGCAGACAGCCGAATCGATGGATCGCCCTGACCGGGGAGATCACCTTCCAGACCGGCCCGACCAGCAGGGACGCCACCATCACCGCGACCCAAACGCCGATGTAGAGCACTCCGGGCACCGGGTTGCGGGCCGGATCCGGGGAACCGAACACCGCGATGACGACCACACAGACCGTGACGACCACGCTCGCCACGGCGATGACCGTCCGCGTCGCGCGGGCGTCGACCATCCGGCGTACCGGCGTCGGCAGGGGGACTCCCGGCGAGGCGGGGTCGAGACGGGGTCGACGCCAGGCGAGGAACAGCAGCGCGAACGAGAAGGTCAGCGCCCACGCCGCGCCGATCAACGCGTAGGTGAGCGGAATCGGCAGGTCAGCGGCACCGTTGAGGCCGTGGGCGAGGGGGCTCACTGCCGGACCAGCAGTGTCGTCACCGTCCGTCCGAGGTGGTGCAGTTCGATCTCCACCCGGCCCGGCACCGTCACGGTGAAGTCGAACTGCTGGCCGGAAGCCGCGGCGACGGGAAAGGTGTGCGCGGGGGCGGAGTGGACATGCAGTTCGTCGGTGGCGTCGCTGTCGACCCGCAAGACGATGCGTTGCCCGACTTCGGCTTCGGTGCGCGTATTGGCCGGGGACACCGCGCCGTTCGCGATCCGGATGTCGATGGTGCGGGCCGTGCTCGCGGGCTCGGCGCTCGGCTCGGACTCCGCACCCGATGAGCAGCCCAGCAGCAGCGAACCCGCGGCGACCGTGACAAGGCCGTACCGGAGCCGACGATGTGTCACGGATTCTCCTCGGCGTGGTCGGTCGGCGCGGATCGTTCTCGTGCGTCCTCGTTTTCGCGTTTCTCCGCGCGCCGATCACGCATCGCGATGAACAGCACCAGACCGACCAGTGCCACCGCGGGCAGGAAAGCCGGAATCGCCAGCAGGAGGGAGTGGTCGGCGAGCAGGTCGACGTTCTCCTGGCGAATCATGTTATGGCCGTTGCCTTCTGATCCGGTGTGCTGCCCGCAGCCAGATAGCGATCGTTGACGCGGGCCGCACCCCACGCCATCGCCGCGATCAAGGCCAGGCTGCACGCCAGCACCACCAGCCCCGCGAGACCGATCAGCCAGGACGGATGGTCGAAGGACCGTTCGCGCTGCAGGACCGAGATCTCCTCGACGAACGGCCGCGTGAAGCTGTCGGGCGCCGGCACCTCCGCGGCGCCGATGCCGCGATCGAGCGGCATGAAGATCGGGAGCGCGGATTGCATGCGCCCGTCCTGCAGGCGAAGCAGCGTCTTCCAGGTGCCGTGCACGGGCACCGAACGGGTGGAAACGAAGTGGTCGTCGGCGACGCGACGGAGCTTGTCCACGACGAGGCCGTGGCCGGGACTGTCCTCGCCGGTACCGCCCTGCCACGCCAGGATCTCCACCCATTCGGGATCGGCACCGATCAAATTCCCGGGGTTGAGCCGGACATCGGCGGTGACCATCCGCCCGCCCTGCTCGGGATCGGCGTCGGTCAGCACGACGGTCGCCGACGCGTTCTCCGGTACCCGGATGATCAGCCCGTTCGCGGTGGCCGCCGCCGCGATGACCACCGCGGCGACCACGATCGCCCGCCGCACCGGGGGTTTGGGCAGCGCCTCGCCGCGCAAGACGGTGCCGAGCATCGCGCCGATCACACCGCCCGCCACACCGACCGGCACCGCCATCGCGAGCAGCTCCGGCCACATCCCGCCGACCCAGGGATTGACGAACATCCGCTCGATCCACAGCGATTCCAGCCAGATACCCACCGTCGCCACACCGAGCCCGGTGAGCGCGCCCCACCACAGCGGTCGGCGAATCAGCGGAACGAGGGCGAGCAGTTCGACCACGATCGCGGCACCGAGGTAGAGCGGAAACACATTGCGCGGCGCCTCGAATCCGGTACCGACCAGGACCGCGACGATGGAGCGCACCGCGAACGCGAACGCCACCAGGACCAGGGTGCTGAGTGCGCCGAGCGTCAATCGCGCCGAGATCAGGGCGATGGTGGCGGCGAAGACGATCAACATCGGTTGCAGCACCAGCCGGAACTGCTCGACGCCGAAATCGAACTCGACTCCGAAAACCGACAGTCCGATGACCAGGCCGCCGAAAGCGAACGCCTGGATCGCCCACAGCATCCGCCCGTCGGCCCGCTCGGGGTCGGGCCGGTTGTAGCGGCCTTCGAGTTCGAGCACGAGCACGCCGATCAGCGACAGACCGGCACCGCCGATGAGCATGAGATGCGTGGGCCCCCAGAGTGTGACGTCCTGGCCGAACAGCCGGTGCCAGATGTCGTCGAGCGGGAAACCGATCAGCGCGTACAGACCGGCACCGGCGATCAAGATGCCCCCCACGGGGGCGTACCAGTCGCGGGTGATCTTCACCGCGGCCCGGCCCGGCTTCTCGTCGAGCGGCAGGATGATCGCGAGCATGCCCGCCATGAACAGGAAGAACAGGCCGACCAGGATGAAATAGTGCGCCGGGTTGGCCAGCGGTCCGTCGTCGCGGCCCTTGCCGACATGCAGACTCACATCCCAGATGAAGCCGAGGAACGCGGTCAGGATGGTCGCGAGAAACATCGCGATCGGCAGCGCCACCCAGCCGGGACGATTCATGAGGCGACCGCTGAAGTCGGCCAGCCGCCGCAGCCAGGTGATGCGCCGGGTCCGGTGCAGGTAGGCCACCCACAGCAGGACCGCACCGACCACCGCGGCCGCGCCGGTCATCAGCGCGACCTGATCGAGGGCCGCGCCGCCGCCTTCGGTGCCCGGCTCGGCCAGAATCGTCGACGGATCGCTCAACACTGTGGCCACGGCAGTCCTCCGATATGTCGAAGCGCCCGGTCTGCGGGGTAACGAACAGTATCCCGAATTCCGCGCTACACCGATACCCCGCGCGCGGGTCGCGGTCGAGCGCTCAGCCGCGCGAGGTGGCTACCCGGCCGGACGCAGCTGCTGCCGGTACTGCTCGCCCCAGGTCTCCATCAGCCGGATGATCGGGACGAGACCGCGGCCGAAGTCGGTCAGCTCGTACTCGACCCGGGGCGGGACCTCCGGATACACGGTGCGGGTGAGGACGCCGTCGCGCTCGAGTTCGCGCAGCTGCGCGGTCAGCATCCGCTGGGTCACGTGCGTCATGGCGCGGCGCATCTCGGTGAACCGGGCCGTTCCCTCGCTCAGCTGGAAGACGATCATGCCCTTCCATTTGCCGCCGATCACATCGAGGGTGACCTCGACCGGGCAGTCGAAATCGAGATCCTGCTTACGTTTGGCCATGCGCATCCTCGTCTCACCGGCACAGGTATGAAAAAGGGTACCGGGTAACAGAAATGTGCGTTCTTACGCGGATATTCCCCGTCGGGCAGGCTCGATCCAGCAAGCAGAACCGGTCCCGACAGGAGTTTCAGACATGGCCCAGCTACTTCAGCTCGATGCCAGCCCGCGCCGATTGCGCTCCCACACCCGCACCCTGGTCGGGGAGTTCGTGGCGCGCTGGCACGAGGGCCGACCCGGTGACACGGTGGTCCGCCGCGACCTCGGCCACGAACCGCCTCCGCACCTCACCGAGGACTGGATCGCCGCCGCCTTCACCGCACCGGGGGAGCGCACCCCGCAGATGCGCGAGACCCTGGCCTACAGCGACCAGCTGGTGGACGAGCTGTTCGCCGCCGACGTGCTGGTGCTCGGAGTCCCCATGTACAACTTCGGGGTTCCGGCGATGCTGAAGGCCTATATCGACCAGATCGTCCGGGTCGGCCGCACTTTCTCCTTCGACCCCGAGGCCGCGGCGCCGTACACGCCACTCACCGCCGGCAAACGCGCCTTCGTCATCGTCGGCACCGGTGACGCCGGCTACGAGAGGGGCGGTCCGCTGGCGAGCATGAACCATGTGGAGCCGTACCTGCGCACGGCGCTGGGTTTCATCGGCATCGACGAAGTCGAGTTCGTCTACACCGGCAACGACGAATTCGGCGGTGAGCGCCTACAGCGATCCCTCGAACGCGCCCGCAACCGGGTAGCCGACCTGACTCCTGAGCGCGAAGCCGTCGAGTTAGCGTGCTGAGAGTGCGCGGTGATGCCGAAACCCCGGACAGGGCCCGGGGTTTCGGCAATTCGACCTTGATCGTTCGGGGTCAGCGAGTGGCGATGATCGCCGAACCATGGCCGAAGAGGCCCTGGTTCACCGCGATACCCGCGCGGGCGTTGTCCACCTGGCGGCCCTCGGCCTGGCCGCGCAACTGCCAGGTGAGCTCGCAGACCTGGGAGATGGCCTGTGCGGGGATGGCCTCACCGAAGCAGGCGAGGCCGCCGCTGGGGTTCACCGGTACCCGTCCGCCCAATGTCGTTGCGCCACTGCGCAGCAGAGCCTCCGCTTCGCCCGTCTCACAGAGCCCGATGTCCTCGTACCAGTCCAGTTCCAGCGCGGTGGACAGGTCATAGACTTCGGCGAAGGACAGGTCGGCGGGACCGATTCCGGCCTCTTCGTAGGCGGCGTGCGCGATGGCCGAGCGGAACGTGCGAGACGGGGGCTCGACGGCCACGGCGGAATCCGTCGAGAAATCCGGCAGATCGAGCACGGTTTTCGGGAACGTCGGGGTGACCGTCGAGAGCGCGGAGATGCGCACCGGATCGGCGATGCCGTGGCGGCGTGCGTAATCCATCGACGTCAGCACCAGCGCGGCCCCGCCGTCGCTGGTCGCGCAGATGTCGAGCAGCCGCAACGGGTCCGACACGATCGCCGAGGCCGAGATCTCCTCGACCGAGACTTCCTTGCGGTAGCGGGCGTTCGGGTTGTTCAGGCCGTGCCGGGAGTTCTTCACCTTGACCGCGGCGAAGTCGTCGAGGGTGGCGCCGTGCAACGCCATGCGGCGGCGGGCATAGAGTGCGAAATAGATGGGGTTGGTGGCGCCGAGCAGATGGAAGCGCAACCAGTCCGGGTCATCGCGGCGCTCGCCACCGACCGGCTGGAAGAAGCCCTTCGGGGTGGTATCCGCGCCGACCACCAGCGCCACCTCGCACAGCCCGGCCAGGATCTGGGCGCGCGCGTTGGCGATGGCCTGCGCACCGGAGGCGCAGGCGGCGTAGCTACTCGAGATCTGCGCACCCGACCAGCCGAGCGCCTGCGCGAACGTCGCGCCCGAGACGAAACCGGGGTAGCCGTTGCGGATGGTGTCGGCGCCGGCGATGTAGCCGACATCGCGGTGGTCCAACCCGGCATCGGCCAGCGCCGCACGCGCCGCCACCAGACCGTATTCGACGAAGTTGCGCCCCCACTTGCCCCACGGGTGCATGCCCGCGCCGAGGACGGCGATGTCGCGATCGTTCGTGTCAGTCATTGACCGGCCTCCACATCCACACCGTGTGCTCTGCGTCCTCGTCCTCGTACAGCGTCCCGACGGTCAATTCGACCGGCATGCCGACGGCCAGATCGTCGACGGTGAGACCGCGCACGACCTGCCCGAGAATCACCATCTGCTCGACCTCGAGCTCCACCGCCGCAACGACATAGGGGACGAAGGGATCGGCCGAGACGTAGGGCGCGGGCGGCTTGTACCGGGCGTCCGCGTACGACCAGATCCGGCCACGGGTGGAGAACAGGTACTCGACGAGCTCGGAGCCGTCGTGGGTACCTGTGCACTGGGGGTTGCGGCAGGCGAGCGTGTTCTTCGGGAAGTACGGCGTACCGCAGTCGTTGCAGCGAGTTCCTCTGAGACGTACCTGGCCGTCGTCCGCAGTGAACCAGTCAGCCACGGCGGGGCGTTGTTCTTTCTGCACGTGGCCGACGGTATAGGAACACGTTCTACTTTGGGGCGGAATTCCGTTCCAGCGCTGCTCGGGCGCGGGTACGGTGGGCGGATCGAGGACGCGATGACATCGATCTGGAGTACCGCGCGATGGGCACCAAAGCTATTGACCCGCAGTCGATTCGCAACGTCACGATCATCGGCGATACCGACGGGGCGGCGCGCGTCGTCCATCGCCTGCGCCGATGTTTCGGCGACACCGAGAACACGATCCGCTGGTCGATGGACGGAATCGAGCACACGATTCGCGTCACCGAGCTATCGGGCGACCCGCTCATCGCCGACCTGGAACGATCGATCCGCCTGGCCGACGGGGTCATCGTGGTCGTGAACGCCGCCGTGCGGAGCACTCCGCGACTGGAAACCATGCTGCGAGTCGCCGACGACCACCAGGTCGCCCGCCTGTGTCTGGTCGGCGGCCTGGATCACCCCGCCGCCGACTTCCCCCGCTGTGTTCGCACGATCGCCGACACGCGCGGGGCCGCGCCGTTGGCGCTCCAGATCCCCGTCGGCACCGGCGCCGACTTCGACGTCATCGACCTGGTTCCGCTGTCGGCACTCGAACCCATGGGCGCCGAATCCTCGGGAAGTCGACGGGAACCCGTCGAGCGCTGGTCTCGCGCGCTCATCGAGACCCTGACCGAACAGCGCCCCGCGGACTCGCTCACCGTTCGAGACCTGCACACCCGCATCCGCCGCCGCACCCGCCACGGTGACCTCGTGCCCATCCTGTGCGGCGCACCCCTCGCGAGCGACGACATCGCCCCACTCCTGGACGCCATCGTCCGCTACTTGCCATCGCCCTTGTATGTGTGCCAGCCAGAGCACGCCCTCGACTACTGACCACCGCGTCCCGGCCTGATCGGAACGTGGCTCAGTCATGGTGGGGGTGGTGTGCCGAGTCGCGTCACCCACCCACCGAAGTGCATAATCGAACGTATGTGCGACTCGATTCGGCTCTACCTGCGCAATGGACGCTGGACGGAACCAGCGCCGCGCTTCTGCCCCAACGGCCACCGGCTCGGGGCAGGCCGTTCGCTCGTCAGCGTGCTGCCCTGCCTCCGCATCGGCGGCCATCACCGAACGCACACCTGCCTCGCCTGCGCCACGACCATCTACTGCCCACCGATCCACACCGACTGCGAGCACTAGCCCCTGCGCCGACCCGAAATCCTTGTCCGGTGAACGATCTACAGAGGGATGACGATGGGCCCGCACGAGTTGGCCCCGACGGCGCACCCGATCGCAGTGAGCACGGACTGCACCAGCGAGGAAGAGCCGGTGCCCAACGAGCTGCTCCCAGAACCCTGCGGGGATTCCGCAGCGGCAGGCCCGGCGGCGGCGACCAGTCCGGCGGTGATGACCAGGACTGCGGTACCGGTGCGCAACGCCCGGCTGGTGAAAGTCATGCCGAAATCGTACGGTCGATCAACTGATCCCGACCGCCCCCGAATCCTGGGGCACCGGTGGTGCGAGGACTATCGCCGTCCACCTGCAACATGAAATGTGGGCGCAGAGGGGTTCGAACCCCCGACCGCTGGTGTGTAAAACCAGTGCTCTACCGCTGAGCTATACGCCCTGGCACCGCCGGGGAGTACCGGCGGTGTCGGGTTATGAATCTAGCGCGGCGAGGGCTTTCTCCCAAGCCGCCTGGTCACGGGCTTGTCCGGGGCCGTTCATCTCCGCGAAGGTGATGTAGCCGGACTTGTCGACGACGAATGTTCCGCGGTTGGGATAGCCGGATTTCTCGTTGAAGACGTCGTAGGACTGGGTGACGGCGCCGTGCGGCCAGAAGTCCGACAGCAGGGGGAACAGGTAGCCCTGTTCCGCGGCCCAGATCTTGTGGGTGGGGGGCGGGCCGACGGAGATCGCGATGATCTCGGCGTCGTCGTTCTGGAATTTGGGCAGCTCGTCGCGGACCTTGCACAGCTCGCCCTGGCAGATGCCGGTGAAGGCGAGCGGATAGAACACCAGCAGCACGTTCTTCTTGCCGCGGAAATCCGACAGGGTGACGGGCTGGTTGTTCTGGTCCTTGAGCGTGAAATCCGGCGCGAGAGTGCCAACCTCTAGCGGCATACTACGAATCCTCCGTCGTGTCGGGTCCCAGCCGGGCATGCGAGCCCAACTGAGACCCTAGCGAACGGCGGATTCAGCGCTGTTTGGACGGTGCCTTCGGCTGAACGAGGCGTGAGCCCGTCCAACTGCCGAGGCTGATGGTGGATGTCTGGGTCAGGCCGGCCGTGGGTGCGGCTTCGGCGATCTCGCTCGGATCGACATGGCCCTGTTGACCGGTCTTGGGGGTGAGGACCCAGATGAAGCCTTCATCGGCCAGCGGGCTGATGGCATCCATCAGCTCGTCGGCCAGATCGCCGTCACCTTCTCGCCACCAGAGCAGGACGGCGTCGACGACCTCATCGGAGTCTTCGTCGACCATTTCGCCGCCGCTGACCTCCTCGATCTCGGCGCGCAATGCGTCGTCGGTGTCCTCGTCCCAGCCCAATTCCTGAACAACCAAGCCGTGAGAAATGCCAAGCTTCTGAGCGTAGTTCTGCGCGTCCGCCGCGGCGACCACGGTGGTGTCCTCCCTAAACTTCCGACAGTAAGATAGGTGCAAGCGAACATGGTTATCGGCCGCAGCGCAAGCCGATCGGATGAATTGGGACCGTATGCCGCGTGTCGGCAGGGCAAAATCGGCCGTCTCAACAGGCGTCGTGGACTGCGGTGCGTGCCTGGTTGATGGTGCGGCTGGCCTCGTTGAGCTTGCCGACAGGTGAGTTGTAGGTCATCTTTCTGGTCTGCACGGCCAACTCGCGCGCCGCGACGACATAGGCGGTGAATTTGTCGGCCAGTTCGGTCGGCAGCGCGCCCGCCGCGGCGACGACGCCCGACTCCACTTTGGTCGCCGCGTTGTCGAGGGTGGTGGCCGCGGACTCGCGTTTGGCGGCGTAGTCGGGAGCGTTGGTGTCGTGCGCGGAGACGAAGTCGTTGTAGGCGGTGACGCCGGCGCCGGTGGTGGTGGCGAACTGCCCGCAGTTGTCGGTGATCGCGCGCTCGCGCGCGGCCGCGGCGCGCGAGGACGCGGCTGCCGAGGACGACGCCGCGGCCGTGGTCTTGTAGGCGGCTACTTCGGCCGCGTCGGTGGTCGGCGTGCCGGGAATCTGCTCGGCGCAACCCGCCACCACCGAACCCGCGGTCACGGCGACAAAGGCGCAGATCAGCCCCAGTCGGCGCGCGTGCAGCACCCTCATCGTCCGGCGTTCCCTCTCACTCACGTGCGTGACTCGCATTTCCCCGCAGAACCTACCTAATGGTATTCGCGTCGAGGTGATGACCTCGGCAGCCGTTTCGGTAAGGATGGGGGTGCACCCGAACCTTTCGCAACGGGTGGTCCGCACACCAAGCGGGCAGGCCCGGGGACGGCGACGCCGACCAAGCAGTTCAGCCCCCTTCACGAGGAGCAGATTTGACCGACCTGATCCACTCTGCAGCTTCCAACGATCCAGTAGCGACCTCCACCGGCGGCGGTGACTCCACTACCAAACCCACCGGTGAACGGGTGCGGGTCATCCGCGAAGGAGTGGCGTCGTACCTACCGGATATCGACCCCGAAGAGACCAGCGAATGGCTGGAATCCTTCGACGACATGCTCGACCGGGAAGGCCCGGGTCGCGCCCGCTACCTGATGTTGCGTCTGCTCGAGCGAGCGGGCGAACGCCGTGTCTCGATTCCGGCGCTCACCTCCACCGATTACGTCAACACCATTCCCACCGAGAACGAACCGTGGTTCCCCGGTGACGAGGAAGTCGAGCGCCGCTTCCGCGCCTGGATCCGGTGGAACGCCGCGATCATGGTGCATCGCGCGCAGCGCCCCGGAATCGGTGTCGGCGGCCATATTTCGACCTACGCGTCCTCGGCGGCGCTCTACGAGGTGGGCTTCAACCACTTCTTCCGCGGCAAGGATCATCCCGGCGGCGGCGACCACGTCTACATCCAGGGCCACGCCTCGCCGGGCATCTACGCGCGCGGTTTCCTCGAGGGCCGCCTCAGCACGGATCGGCTCGACGGATTCCGTCAGGAATACAGCCACGGCGGCCTCGGCAAGGGTCTGCCGTCCTACCCGCATCCGCGGTTGATGCCGGACTTCTGGGAGTTCCCGACGGTGTCGATGGGCCTTGGCCCGATGAACGCGATCTACCAGGCCAGGTTCAACCACTACCTCACCGATCGCGGCATCAAGGACACCTCCGACCAGCACGTGTGGGCGTTCCTGGGCGACGGCGAGATGGACGAGCCAGAGTCGCGCGGCCTGATCCAGGTGGCCGCCAACGAGGCGCTCGACAACCTCACCTTCGTGATCAACTGCAACCTGCAGCGGCTCGACGGCCCGGTGCGCGGCAACGGCAAGATCATCCAGGAACTGGAATCGTTCTTCCGCGGCGCGGGCTGGAACGTGATCAAGGTGGTCTGGGGCCGGGAGTGGGACGCGCTGCTCGGCGCCGACCGCGACGGCGCGCTGGTGAACCTGATGAACTCCACCCCCGACGGTGATTACCAGACCTACAAGGCCAATGACGGCGCGTACGTGCGCGATCACTTCTTCGGCCGTGACCCGCGCACGAAAGCGCTGGTGCAGAACATGTCCGACAGCGAGATCTGGAACCTCAAGCGCGGCGGCCACGACTACCGCAAGGTCTACGCGGCGTATTCGGCGGCGATGGCGCACAAGGGCCAGCCGACGGTGATCCTGGCCAAGACGATCAAGGGCTACACCCTCGGCAAGCACTTCGAGGGCCGCAACGCCACCCACCAGATGAAGAAGCTGGCGCTGCAGGACCTCAAGGACTTCCGCGATCTGCAGCGCATCCCGATCAGCGACGCCGAGCTGGAGAAGGACCCGTACCTGCCGCCGTACTACCACCCCGGCATGGACGATCCGGCCATCGAGTACATGCTGGCCCGGCGCAAGTCGCTCGGCGGTTTCGTGCCCGAGCGTCGCTCGCCCGCCAAGCCGCTGAAGCTGCCGGGCGACGAGGCCTACCGCTCGGTGCGCAAGGGTTCGGGCAAGCAGAAGGTCGCCACGACGATGGCGCTGGTGCGCCTGGTCAAGGAACTGTTGCGCGACAAGGAGATCGGCAAGCGGATCGTGCCGATCATCCCCGACGAGGCCCGCACCTTCGGCATGGACTCGTGGTTCCCGACGCTGAAGATCTACAACCGCAACGGCCAGCTCTACACCTCGGTCGACGCGGAACTGATGCTCGCCTACAAGGAGAGCGCGGTCGGCCAGATCCTGCACGAGGGCATCAACGAAGCCGGTTCCACCGCCTCGTTCACCGCGGTCGCCACCTCCTACGCCACCCACGGCGAGCCGATGATCCCGCTCTACATCTTCTATTCGATGTTCGGCTTCCAGCGCACCGGCGACAGCTTCTGGGCCGCGGCCGACCAGCTCGCGCGCGGATTCGTCCTCGGCGCCACCGCGGGCCGCACCACCCTCACCGGTGAGGGTCTGCAGCACAACGACGGGCAGTCGTTGCTGCTGGCATCGTCGAATCCCGCTGTGGTGACCTACGATCCGGCGTTCTCGTTCGAGATCGCGCACATCGTGCGCGACGGTCTGCGCCGGATGTACGGCGGCGGCGAGGCCGCGGCCAGTCAGCTGCCCGGCACCGAGGTGCCCGCGGTGGGCACGTTCGGCGGGGAGAACATCTTCTACTACATCACCCTGTACAACGAGCCCTACCAGCAGCCTGCCGAGCCCGACGACCTCGACGTGGCGGGTCTGCTCAAGGGTCTGTACCTGTACCAGAGTGGCGGTGAGGGCGAGGTTCGTGCCCAGATCCTGGTCTCGGGTGTGACCGTGCACGACGGGCTGCGCGCGCAGGAGATGCTGGCGCAGGAGTGGGGTGTGGCCGCGGACGTGTGGTCGGTGACCTCGTTCGGCGAGCTCCGCCGGGAGGCGCTCGACAAGGAGATCGCGGCGCTCAAGCGCCCCGACGCGGATTCGGGTTCGCCGTATGTCACCCAGGCGCTCTCGGCCGCGCGCGGACCGGTCGTCGCCGCGACGGACTGGATGCGCGCGGTGCCCGATCAGATCCGGCAGTGGGTGCCCGGCGACTACATCACCCTGGGCACCGACGGGTTCGGTTTCTCCGACACCCGCACGGCGGCGCGCCGGGTGTTCAACGTCGACGCGCAGTCGATCGTGGTCGCGGTGCTCGAGGGGCTGGTCCGGGACGGCACGTTCGACAAGGCCAAGGCGGTGGAAGCGGCCGCGAAATACGGCATCGACAGCGTGGCCGCCGCGCCGAAGCCCAGTGCGGACGCGGCAGAGGAACTCGCGTAGCGGACTATTGGACTGTGGAGCGCAAACCGCCGCGGCCCCGTCGGATCACCGAGGGCACCAGCGAACACGAGGTATACCTGCCGACGGGGGCTCTGTCCCCGAATCGGCAGACTCGTGATCCGCTGCCCGACACGCTGCTCAAGCGGGTCAAGCAGTTCTCGGGCCGGCTGTCCACCGAGGCCGTGGGGTCGATGCAGGACCGGCTGCCGTTCTTCGCCGATCTGGACGCCGCGCAGCGAGCGGGCGTGCAGATGCTGGTGCAGACGGCGGTCGTGAACTTCCTGGAGTGGTTGCAGGATCCCGATTCCGATATCCGCTTCAGCCTGGACGCGTTCCAGGTGATTCCACAGGATCTGGCGCGGCGGCTCACGCTGCGCCAGACCGTGGACATGGTGCGGGTGGCCATGGACTTCTTCGAGCAGTGGCTGCCCGCGCTGGCGCGCAACGATCGTCAGCTGGTGGCGCTCACCGAGGCCGTGCTGCGATACGGGCGTGAGCTCGGCTTCGCGGCCGCCTCGGTGTACGCCAGCGCCGCCGAGTCGCGTGGGGCGTGGGATACCCGCCTGGAGGCCCTGGTGGTCGACGCGGTGGTCCGGGGCGACACAGGCCCGGACATGCTGTCCCGGGCCGCCACGTTGAACTGGGACGCCACAGCGCCCGCCACGGTGCTGGTCGGCACGCCGCCGCTGGACCAGGGTGTGTCGACGGTCGGCGCGGTGCACACCATCGCGTCCAAGCACGGCAGAGCCGCGCTGGCGGTGGTGCAGGGCGCGCGACTGGTGATGGTGGTCAGCGGGCACCTGGGGGAGTCGGGCCTCGGCTCGCCGTTCCTCACCGATCTGCTGGCCGAGGTGTTCTCCGACGGCCCGGTGGTGATCGGCCCCACGATGCGCACCCTCGGGGCGGCGCACGCGTCGGCGATCGAGGCGCTGGCGGGGATGGAGGCCGTTGTCGGCTGGCGCGGGGCGCCAAGGCCCGTTCACGCGACGGAGTTGTTGCCCGAACGCGCGTTGCTGGGCGATAGAGCTGCGATAGAGGCGTTGAACGAGTATCTTGTGCTCCCGTTGGCTGCTGCCGGATCTTCGTTATCCGACACACTCGACGCGTACCTGGATTGTGGTGGAGCAGTAGAAACTTGCGCTCGGCAGCTGTACGTCCATCCAAATACCGTTCGGTACCGACTCAAACGAATCGGTGAAGTCACGGGCCGTGATCCGATGAATCCACGCGACGCGTATGTGCTCCGAATCGCAGCAACAGTGGGCCGTTTGACACGAACGCATAACGAATCATCTCCTCCTGTCACAGAAACCCCACCCGTCCCACTGGCTCACGACCCCCTGTAACGGGATTGGCGAATCGGTCGATCCCGACACCCCACCTCGGATTTTGTGGGACCCCTACAAAAGCGATCGGAAAGCTTCATTCGCGCCGACATCTCGTGCGGCGGGGGTCACAGTGTTGTCTTAGGGAGTGATCGCGTTGCTCACCCCTGGACAGGGGTCCCAGACACCCGGCATGCTCACGCCGTGGCTCGCACTTCCCGGTGCGACTGATCGCCTCGAGCTCTGGTCGAAGGCCGCAGGCCTCGATCTGGTCCGTCTCGGTACCACCGCGACGGCGGAGGAGATCGTCGACACCGCGGTGACGCAGCCGCTCGTGGTCGCCGCCGCCCTGCTCGCGTTCGCCGAAATCGCCCCCGGGTCGATTCCGGCGGATACAGTCGTCGCCGGACACTCGGTCGGCGAATTCGCCGCAGCCGCTGTCGCCGGTGTCATCACCGCCGACGAGGCAGTCGCCCTCGCCGCCATCCGCGGCCGGGAGATGGCCAAGGCCTGCGCGCTGGAGCCGACCGGCATGTCCGCGGTGCTCGGTGGCGACGAAGCCATCGTGCTCGCACGGCTCGCCGAACTCGATCTCGTCCCGGCCAACCGCAACGCGGTAGGCCAGATCGTCGCCGCGGGCCGCCTGGAAGCTCTGGCGGAGCTCGCCGCGAACCCGCCGGAGAAGGCACGGGTCCGCGCGTTGCCCGTCGCCGGTGCGTTCCACACCGTCTTCATGGCCCCGGCACAGGAAGCTGTCGCCGATGCCATCGCCCAGATCTCGCCGAGCGACCCGATCCGGACGCTGCTGTCGAACTTCGACGGGCAACCGGTCACCTCGGGTGCCGACGCGATCGAAAAACTTGCCGCTCAGGTTACTCGCCCCGTGCGCTGGGACCTGTGCAACGAGACCATTCGCGCCGCGGCCGTCTCGGCCGTGGTCGAGTTGCCGCCGGCGGGCACGCTGGTCGGCATCGCCAAACGGGAACTGAAGGGCACGCCCAATCTGGCCCTCAAGACCCCGGAAGACCTCCCCGCGTTGGCCGAACTGACCACCTCGGGCTAGCTTTCCCCCCGGCGGTCCTGCACAGCGAAGTGCGGACCGTTCACGACCCTACAAACAAGCAACAAGAAGGGAGCCACCAAAGTGGCCGCTCTGACCCAGGAACAGATCGTCGAAGAACTCGGCAAGATCATCGAAGAGGTTACGGGTATCGAACCCTCCGAGGTGACCCTCGAGAAGTCCTTCGTCGACGACCTGGACATCGACTCGCTGTCCATGGTCGAGATCGCTGTGCAGATGGAAGACAAGTACGGCGTCAAGATCCCCGATGAGGATCTGGCCAGCCTGAAGACTGTCGGTGACTCCGTCGCTTACGTCCAGAAGCTCGAGGCCGAGAACGCCGACGTCGCCGCCGAGCTCAAGGCCAAGTTCGACAGCGCCGGCGAGTAGGGCCGAACTTTGACCACTCCTGCTCCCAGTACTTTGAACGGGAACTTCCCCAACGTCGTCGTCACGTCGATGGCGGCGACCACGTCGATCGCTGGTGATGTCGATGCGACGTGGAAGGGACTCCTCAACGGTGAGAGCGGAATCGACGTTCTCGAGGATTCCTTCATCGAGGAATACGACCTGCCGGTGCGAATCGGCGGTCACCTGAAGGTCAGCCCCGACAGCCTGTTGAGCCGGGTCGAGATCCGCCGCATGGCGTATGTCGAGCGCCTGGCGACCGTTCTCGGTCGTGAGGTGTGGAAGAACGCGGGCAGCCCTGAGGTCGACAACGACCGTCTCGGCGTCGCGATCGGCACCGGACTCGGCGGCGGCGACGCCCTGATCGACTCGGTCGACAAGCTGAAGAACGGTGGCTATCGCAAGATCTCGCCGCTGGCTGTTCAGATGGTCATGCCGAACGGTCCGTCGGCGGTCGTCGGTCTCGAGCTGAAGGCCAGGGCGGGAGTGGTCACTCCGGTCTCGGCGTGCTCGTCGGGTTCGGAGGCCATCGCCAACGCGTGGCGGATGATCGTGATGGGTGACGCCGACATCGTTGTCACCGGTGGTGTCGAGGGCTTCATCGACTCGGTGCCGATCGCGGCGTTCTCCATGATGCGCGCGATGAGTACCCGCAACGACGATCCGAAGGGTGCTTCGCGCCCCTTCGACAAGGATCGCGACGGTTTCGTCTTCGGTGAGGCCGGCGCGCTCATGGTCATCGAGACCGAAGAGCACGCCAAGGCGCGCGGTGCCACCATCCACGCTCGTCTGCTGGGTGCCGGTATCACGTCCGACGGGTTCCACCTGGTCGCTCCCGATCCCGAGGGCACCGGTGCGGCCAGGGCGATGACTCGCGCGATGCAGACCGCTGGTCTGACCAAGAGCGACATCACCCACATCAACGCCCACGCGACCGCGACGCCCATCGGTGACTCCGCCGAGGCGAACGCGATCCACAAGGCGATCGGTAAGCACGCTTCGGTGTACGCGCCGAAGTCGGCACTGGGTCACTCGATCGGGGCCGTCGGCGCCCTCGAGTCGATCCTCACGGTGCTCGCGATCCGGGACGGCATTGTTCCGCCCACACTGAACCTGGACAACCAGGATCCGGAGATCGATCTCGATGTGGTGCACGGAGAAGCCCGTCGCCAGGAAATCGAGTACGCGATCAACAATTCCTTCGGTTTCGGTGGGCACAACGTCGCGCTCGCCTTCGGTCGGGCCTGAGCCGCCGACTGCATTCCGATCCCCGGTGGGGGTCGCGCCAACTGAATGGTTCGACCCCCACCGGCGGTTCGCCACAGCAGCCGCCGTCGCGGCAATCTTTACGAAGGAGTGAGCGCGATGACCATCATTGCTCCCGCGTTTCAAGACACCACCACCGATCCGCGCGACCCACTGGGTCGGCTCCAGCGCTTCTTCGACCCCGGCACCGTCCTGCCGCTGCATCCGCGCGACCGCTCCGGCGTGCTCGCCGCGATCGGCGAGGTCGACGGGGTCCGCACCGTGGCCTACTGCTCCGACGCGACCGTCATGGGCGGCGCGATGGGGGTGGAGGGCTGCAAGCACATCGTCGACGCGATCGACACCGCGATCGAATCCGGCATTCCCGTCGTCGGGCTGTGGCACTCCGGTGGCGCGCGCCTGGCCGAGGGTGTCGAGGCGCTGCACGCGGTAGGCCTGGTCTTCGAGGCCATGGTGCGCGCGTCCGGCCTGGTGCCTCAGATTTCGGTGGTGCTCGGCTTCGCCGCCGGTGGCGCCGCCTACGGTCCCGCGCTGACCGACGTGGTCATCATGGCGCCCGAGGGCCGCGTGTTCGTCACCGGACCCGACGTCGTTCGCTCGGTGACGGGCGAGAACGTCGACATGGCGACCCTCGGTGGTCCCACCACACACTTCAAGAAGTCCGGCGTCTGCCACATCGCCGCCGACGACGAGGCCGATGCCCTGCACCGCGCGCGCCGTCTGGTCTCGATGTTCGCCGAGCAGGGCGAGTTCGACCTGGTCGCGGCCGAGCACGGCGACGTCGACCTCAAGGCGATGCTGCCGGAGTCGCCCAGGCGCGCCTACGACGTGAAGCCGATCGTGCACGAGCTGCTCGACAATGTCGACGGTGAGTCCTCCTTCGAGGAACTCCAGGGTGGCTACGCCCGCAGCATGGTCACCGGCCTCGGCCGTCTCGGCGGTCGCACCGTCGGCGTCCTGGCCAACAACCCGCTGCGCCTTGGCGGCTGCCTCAATTCCGAAAGTGCCGAGAAGGCTTCACGTTTCGTGCGCCTGTGCGACGCGTTCGGCATCCCGCTGATCGTGGTCACCGACGTCCCCGGCTACCTGCCCGGCGTCGGCCAGGAACTCGAGGGCGTGGTCCGTCGCGGCGCGAAGCTGCTGCACGCCTTCGCCGAAGCCCGCGTCCCCCGCGTCACCCTGGTGACCCGCAAGATCTACGGCGGCGCCTACATCGCGATGAACGCCCGCGCCCTCGGCGCCACCGCCGTCTACGCCTGGCCCGGCTCCGAAGTCGCCGTCATGGGCGCCAAGGCCGCCGTCGGCATCCTGCACAAGAAGGCACTCGCCGCCGCTCCCGAATCCGAGCGCGAAGCCCTCCACGAGCGCCTCACCGCCGAACACGAGCAGCTCGCGGGCGGCGTCGAACGCGCCGTCGCCATCGGCGTGGTCGACGAGGTCATCGACCCCGCCAAGACCCGCAGCATCATCGCGGCGGCCCTCGCGGCGGCCCCGGCCCGCAAGAGTCACCACAAGAACATTCCCCTGTGATCTGAACTGACGCAACACCTTCGGACCCCGGGAGATTTTCCGGGGCCCGAAGTTGTGGTGGGTCAGCCGACTGCTCGGGGACGATCCCCCGTCTACCGCGCCGCCGCCGTGGCTGTTCAGGGGATAATGGCAGGGTGCGCTATGAGGAACTCGCAGATGTCCCGTGCTCTATCACGCGGCCGCTGGTGATCTTCGGGGATCGCTGGACCTTGCTGATCCTGAAGTACAGCTTCGCCGGGGTGCGGCGGTTCAACGCGTTCCAGAGCGCGCTGGGGATTTCGCGAAGCCGGCTGCGGGACCGCCTCGATCGGCTGATCGAACACGAGATTCTGGTGAAACGCCCGGCTGATGACGGTGTCTACGAGGAATATCGCCTGACCGAGAAGGGGCACGCGATCTACCCGATTCTGATGGCGATCCGCGACTGGGGGGACGCCTACATGGCGCCGGACGGACCGCCGGTGGAATACCGGCATCGTGGCTGCGCTGGGGAGGCGCACGCGCATCTGACGTGCGATGAGTGCGCGGCGGAGATCACCGCGCGCGACGTCGAGCCGCAGGCCGGTCCTGGAATGTCCTCGGCCGGGCGCCCTGCCTGACGCGGCGCGGTGATTCGCCCGGTCAGGATGTGTGCCAGGTGACCTGGTCGTCGAGGGGTGCGCGGGCGGTGCGGAAGCTGTTGATGGGGTGGGTGGTGTCGGGGTGGCCGAAGGAGATGCCGAAGACGACCTTGCGGGTGTCGGGGATGGCGAAGTAGTCGCGGAGGAAGGGGGCGTAGGAGGCCAGGGCGGCCTGGGGTGCGGCGCCGAGGCCGAGGGCTTGGGCGCCGAGGAGGAAGTTCTCGAGCCAGAGCCCGCAGTCGATGGCGCCGTAGATGCCCAGATCGGCTTCGGAGGTGACGATGGCGACGTGCGGGGCGTCGAAGAATTCGAAGTTGCGCACCATCTGGCGCATGGTCTTCTCGTGGTCGCCCTTGACGATGCCGACGCTGTCGTAGAGCTGGAACCCGCAGGCACGGCGCCGATCGCGGTAGATGCCTTCGTAGGCGGCGGGGAATTCGAAATCGGGTGTGCTGCCTGCGGTCTGGATGTGGTCGAGGAGTTCCTTACGGAACCGGTCGGTGCCTTCGCCCGTGGTGACCACGACCTGCCAGGGCTGGGTGTTGCACCACGACGGCGTGCGCTGGGCGAGGGTCAGCAGCTGCTCGATGGTCGCGCGGTCGACCTGTTCGGAGGTGAACTGACGGCAGCTCCAGCGGTCGTCGGCCAGCCGCTGGAGGGTGGCGAAATCGCTGCTGTCGTGGTCGGTCTGCGCCATCGCGCGGCCCCCTCGGGTACGGAGAACTGGTCTCATTTTGAGACTGAATCTAGCAGTTCCGCCGCTGCCGCGGAACCCACCGGCACCACGAGTTCGGTGCCGGCGGGCGCGGATCAGCCGCGTCGGCGGCCGACGACCAGGATCGCGATACCGATGCCGGCGACCAGCGCTACGCCCGCCCCGATCAGGACGTACCAGGCCCACGGCCGGGCGATCGTCGCCGGACCGCTCACGGCGACAGGCTGTTCCGCTGCCTGCTGCGCACTGGCACCGATATAGGTCGGGCCGGGCTCCGCCGCACCGGCCACGGTGACGTCGAGCTGTACCGGCGTCGGAGGCAGAGCGTCGGCGCCGGTCGGGATGCCGACCTTCACCGCGAGGTAATACCAACCTGCCACCGACTGCGCGCGAACGTCGTAGCTGTCGCGGTTGGCGTAGCGGACCGGCACCGATGCCAGGCGAAGTTCGGCGCCCGATCGGCCGGTATAGGCGTTGGTGTCGGAGCCGATTTCGGTGCCGAGCGGGGAGTACAGCGTGGTAGTCACGTTCGAGGCCGCGATGCGGTTGGCGCCGCCGGTCTCGGCGAAACGCACCCGGTAGGCCAGGCCCTGTCCCCACTCGAGCCGAACACGGTAGAAGACGTACTCGCCCGACTGCACGGTGTCGGTGTAGCTGCCGCCGCCGGGCAGCGTGGCGGCGGTCGTGAACGAGCCACTGCCGCTGACCGGCTGGGCAGGCGACGTCGGTTCGGCGAACGCGGTCTTGGTGGTCGAGGCCGCCGGGCCGGGATCGGTGACGCCGGGTTCGATGCCGACGAGAATCTCCACGGGCAACCGATCGGAGGAGCCCTGCGACACCAGATCCCAGGTCAGCTCGAAGGTGTAGCGACCGGCGCCGGTGCACTTGTCGGACTCGAACAGCGGTTTGGCCGCGCCGTCGAAGGCCTTGGCGATGGTGAGGGTGGCGCCGTCGCTCGATCTGGTCTCGAGTTCACGCTCGCGAATGCCGCACTCCACGCTCTCGCGTCCGAAGAGGCGAAGGTCGAGTGCGTTCATGTCTTCGGTCGTCGAGGTGCTTCGCCCGCGGGGGAACGAGACGATCCCGGTGAAGTAGGCCGTGGCGCCCTCGGGCACGTCGACCGCGTAGTACCGCTTCTCCCGCTGGCCGAGGGTGTCGAGGTACTGGCCGGGCTTCGCGACCGGTGCGGTGCCGATGCTGCCGGTGCCGGTGATGGGCGTGCCGGTGGCCTGGTAATCGCGCAGTGCGGCCGTACTCACCCGCGGCAGAATGCGCTCCAGCGCGGCGCCGTCGGCCGCATCGCTGTAGGTGCCGCCGGTGGCCTGCGCCATACAGGTGAGCTGGGCGCGCGCCTTGTCGTCGACGGCGAACCCGATCGAATGCACGATCAGGTCCAGGCCCTGGTGCTTCAACTCTTTGGCGACCTCGCACGGGTCCGGCGGCGAACAGGTGTCGTCGCCGTCGGAGACGAGCACGATCGAACGCGGTCCGGAATCGGGCAGCGCGTCGGCGGCCTGGCGCAGTGCGGTGCCCATCGGGGTCCAGCCGCGCGCGTGGATACCGTCGACGGCGGTGGTGAGGGCGGGCTTGTCGAGGGTGGTCGGCTGCCGCAACACCTGAACGTCGCGGCATCCTGCCGCTTTGTCGGCCTCCGAGTTGCTGGTGCCGGTGCCGTAGGTGGTGAGCCCGACCGAGGATTCGGCGGGTGCCGAGGCGACGAACGTGCGCACGGCCCGCTTCGCCGAATCCATCATGGTGCCGCCCTGATCGGGGCGCTCCATCGAACCCGAGGCGTCGAGGATGAGCATGGTCGGCGCGTACCGGGCGGGGTCGGCCTGCGCGACGGCCGGAAGTAACGCGGGCAGCACGGTGAGGGTTACGGCGGTGAGTGCGGCGGTCAGCGTGCTGAGTCTCGGCATCGTCCTCGGCTTCGGTGCAGCGGGGTGAAACCGGACAGACGTTACCTATCGGCCACTGCTCGCTCTACCCCTGAGCCAGTGGTGCAAACCACTGTTTGAAACACCCGTCCGGGTGTGCGCAGGTGAGGTCCTCGCGCTGGTGCTCCGGCTCGCGCCTGCGGCGCATCGGGGCGGTTCCGGGGCACAATCGAACGCATGGCTTTGCAGGCCCGCGACGCGCAGGAGCGCAAACGGCACGGCAGGCACTACACGCCACCGGAGCTCGCGCGGTTCCTCGCGCGACGGGCGCTGCGGTACACCCCACGCGCCGGGGTGCTGCGTGTGCTCGACCCGGCGTGCGGGGACGGCGAGCTGTTGCTGGCGGTACGTCGGGAAGTCGCCGCGAGCGCACCGGATATGGCGGTGCACCTGACGGGATATGACCTGGATCGGCGCGCTGTCGCCGAAACCGCCGACCGGGCCGCCGCCCTCGGCGTCGAAATAGACTGCCGCGACGGCGATTTCCTGGCGGCGGCGGCTCGTCTGGCCGACGGCTCGTTCGACTTGATCATCAGCAATCCGCCGTATGTCCGGACCCAGCAGCTGGGCGGGGTGACCGCACAGCTGCTGAGCAAACAGTTCGGCCTGCGCGGGCGGATCGACCTCACCCACCCCTTCGTCGCCATCGCGCCGCGGCTGCTGGCGGCCGGGGGAGTGCTCGGGTTGCTCTGTGCCAACCGGTTTCTCACCACGCGGGCCGGATCGAATCTGCGTCGAATTCTCACCGATGAACTGACGCCGGTGGAGCTCTACGACCTCGGTGACACCAAACTCTTCGCCGCCGCGGTGCTGCCCGCGATCACCGTCGCCCTGCGTGCCACCGGGCCACCCGGCTGCCGCTACGTCTCGGTCTATGAGGAACTGGGAGTCGAACCCGACTGCACCACGGAGCTTTTCGACGCGCTGGCAGGTGATGACAGCTGCCGCGTCGGCGCCGGGGGACGGGTGTTCGCACTGGAAGTCGGCGTGCTGGCGACAGGCGACGCGGTGGCCCGTGCGCCTGTGGCAGACGTGCCGTCGCCGGAGCCGTTGTCCACGGTGACGGCTCCGCCGATAGCGAGCGCGGAGCAGGCAGGACTGATCGACCCGCGAGACGGTGTGCGCCCCGACCGTCACGGTGACACCGCGTGGCGCATGTCGCGCCCCTCGGTGGATCACTGGCTCGGCCGGATCGCCGATCGCACCTGGCGCTCGTTCGGGGAGGCCGCGCGGATCAGGGTGGGAATCAAGACGACAGCCGATCGGGTGTTCATCTCGGACCGCTGGGATCAGATGGACCCGGCACCGGAGCCGGAACTGTTGCGGGAGTTGATCACTCATCACGATCTGCAACCCTGGCGAGTCGCGATGGCGCGCGGCACGAAGGTTCTCTACCCCTACGATCTGCGGCAGCCGCGCCGCACACCGATCGATCTGGCCGAATTCCCCGGTGCCGCGGCATATCTTCAGTCCCACGAACAAGCCCTGTCGGGCAGACGTTACGTCCTCGACGGTGGCCGGAAGTGGTTCGAGATCTGGGTTCCGCAGCGCCCACACCTCTGGGGTGCGCCGAAATTGGTGTTTCCCGACATCAGCGCACGTCCGCGGTTCGCCCTCGATCGGTCGGGTGCGGTGGTCAACGGTGATTGCTACTGGATCTCGCTCACCGATCTCGGCGCGGGGCGTGCGGCCGTCGATCTGGCGTATCTGCTGATGGGCGTGGCGAATTCGGCACTGGGGCTGCGGTTCTACGACGCCGTCTGCGGTAACCGGCTGTACTCGGGCCGACGTCGCTGGATCACCCAGTACGTGGCGCGACTGCCGGTGCCCGATCCCGGCTGCCCGGCGGCGGGAGAGGTGGTGCGACGGGTGCGCGCGCTGCTGGAAGACGGTGTGCCGGTGGCTGATTCGGGCATCGATGAGGCAGTGGCGGCGGCCTTCGGTGTCTCAGTGGATGTCGCGGAGCCCGACCATCGGTAGCAGGGTGCGCCGCGCGAACTCCCGCCCGGCTTCCGCGTCGTCGAGCGGGATGAGCCCGTCGGGGGTCAGTGCCAGCGACAGCGCGAGCCGCGCCATGACCTCGGCGACCAGATCTGGATCGAATTCGGGCACCGGCGCGCTGGCCTGGAGCTCGCGCAGCTTCTCGGCCAGATAGGCGCGCCCGACGGCGAGGATCGGTCCGGCGTCGGTGGTGAGCCGGGGCAGGATGATCTCCGGTTCGGTGCTGAGCAACCGGCGCAGCAGTTCATTGCCCGCGATGGTGGTGACGAAGGCGACGAAGATCTCGACGAGCTGGTCGCCGGGTTCGGTGACCGCGCGTACTCGCTCGTCGATCTCGGTGACGTAGCGCTGTGCCTCACGCACGCCGACGGCTTCGACCAGCTCGTTCTTGGATTCGTACCGCCGATAGAGGGTGGCCGGGCTGATGCCGGCCCGCCGCGCGATCTCGCCCATGCTCGTGCGCTTGATCCCGAAGTCCAGAAATGCCGACAGCGCACTGTCGAGCAGCTTCTCCCCGTCGGTGACGGGCTTTTCGAGTATCCGCGCGAGGATCGACGTAACGGTAGGCATTACCCCATTATCCCCGTGGCGGCAGATCCAATGCGGCCATCTCCTGCTCGATCGCATTGGCCGCGAAATGTACTCCGCGAGAACGGAGTTCGTGAACACGCGATTGGAGTGCTTCGATCCCGCCGGGCTGGGCCGCGATATCGGCCACGCTGAGCGGTCCCGCCGCTCGGCGTACGCCGGAATGCACGTATGCCACCGTGATACCTCCTGCCTCGCGTATCCGGTGCCGACCGCCGCTCCTATGATCGGACGCAATACGCAGGACAAATGTTATCAGGGTTCCCTACTGGTCACTTGCTCAGTGTGACGGGTCACAACACCTCGGCGTCGCGATGGTTGGTCAGATTGTGCAGATACACCGCGGCATTGAGCTTGATCCCGTCCTGCTGGGCCGGGGTGAGTTCGCGACGCACCTTGCCCGGCACGCCGGCCACGAGTGAGCCGGGCGGAATCTGCGCGCCCTCGGGAATCAGCGCATTGGCCGCGATCAGGCTGCCCGCGCCGATCACCGCGCCGTTGAGCACGGTCGCGCCCATGCCGACGAGTACATCGTCGCCGATGGTGCAGCCGTGCAGAATCGCGTTGTGTCCCACCGAGACCCCGGTGCCGACGGTGAGCGCGAAACCGGGGTCGGCATGCAGCACGCAGCCGTCCTGGATATTGGTGCGCGCGCCAATGCTGATCTGTTCGAGGTCGCCGCGCAGCACCGCCGAGTACCAGACGCCGACCTCGGCGCCCAGGCGCACCCGCCCGATCACGGTCGCGTTCGGCGCGATCCAGGCAGTGTCGTCGATCTCGGGAGTGAACCCGCTCACCTTGATGATCATGAACGTCATTATTGCGCCGCACCGCGGAACTGCGCGCGGTGGGCCGCCGGAGACGTGCCGAGCACGCGGTGGAAGTGGTGGCGCAGGCTCACCGTGCTGCCGAAACCGGTGTCGCGGGCGACCCGGTCGACGGTGTCGTCGGTCGATTCCAGCAGCAGCCGGGCATGGTCGACGCGCTGCTGCAACAGCCACTGCTGGGGACTGGTGCCCGTGCGATCGCGGAAGCGGCGGGTGAAGGTGCGCCGCGACATCAGCGCCTCGCGTGACCAATGGTCGAGGTCGACGGCGGTGCCGAGGCGCGCGCGAGCCCAGGCCATCGCGCATTCGATCGGGTCGTCGGGGTCGTCGTCGGGCATCGCGATCGGGATGTACTGCGCCTGCGAGCCATGGCGGTGTGGGGCGGTGACCAGCGATCGCGCCAGTTCGGTGGCCGCGCGGACGCCGAGGTCGGTGCGCACGATGTGCAGGCAGCAGTCCAGCGCGGCGGCGACGCCGGCGGAGGTGATCACGTCGCCCAGATCACTCCACAGAGTGTCGGCGCGTACGCGGACGTCGGGGTAGGCCATGGCCAATGCGTCGGCGGCGGCCCAGTGGGTGGTGACCTCGCGCCCATCGGCGAGCCCGGTCGCCGCGATCGCCCAGGAACCGAGGCACAGGCCGACCAGTCGGGCGCCGGTGGCGTGGGCGGTGTGGACCGCCTCGTTCAGCGTGGGCGAAATCCCTGTGTCACGTATCCATCCCGGAAAGACCACCAGGTCGGCGGTGCTGACGGTATCGAGGCCGTCGCGGACGGTGATGTCGAAACCGGCTGCGGTGGACAGTGTTCCGGGATCCTCGGCGCAGACCCGCACGTCGTAGGGCGACACGTCGTCGACGCCGGTGCCGGACCTGCCGAACACCAGGCTCGGCACCGACAGGTGGAACGGGCTGATTCCGTCGAACGCGATCACGGCCACCGAGGTCATGGCCCGATCTTATCGGTGTACGGCCTGCAGGCCACTGTCGGACGGTGGCTCGCTCGGCGACAGTGATCGGTATGACCGAGATGATCACCCGCCCCGCCCTGGCAGCCGCCCTGCACATCGGCGGCCCGACCCTGCGTTTCCGCTACGGCGGACTGACCTGGCTCACCGATCCGACGTTCGACGAGCCCGGCGACTACCCGGGTCCGGTCACCCTGCACAAGCTCAGCGGTCCGGCCGTACCGGTCGAGGAGATCGGGCCGATCGACGTCGTGCTCCTCTCGCACGACCAGCACGCCGACAACCTCGACAACGCGGGCCGTGCGCTGCTCGCCGAGGTCGACACGGTCCTGTCGACACCGGATGCCGCGAGCCGGATCGACGGTGTACGCGGCCTGGTGCCGTGGGAGACGGTGACCGTCGGCGCGGTGGAGATCACCGCGGTGCCCGCGCTGCACGGACCGCCGGGATGCGAGCCGCTCAGCGGTGTGGTCACCGGATTCGTGCTGCGTGCGCCAGGTGAGCCCACGGTGTACGTGTCCGGCGACAACGCCTCGGTGGAGGTGGTGGAGCGGATCGTCGAGCGGGTCGGGCGCATCGATGCTGCGGTGCTGAACATCGGCGGGGCCAATGTGGGGCGGTTCGGCGACAGCGACGTCACATTGAACGCCCGCACCGCCGTCGCGGCCGCCGTGGTGCTCGGCGATGCCGTGATCGTGGCCGTGCACGCGGAGGGGTGGGGCCATTTCAGCGAGTCGCTGGACTATCTCGAGCGCACCTTCGCCTACGCCGATCGCGCGCATCAGCTGATCGTGCCGGTGCGCGGTGAAATGTTTTCCGTGTGAGCGGCGATTCAACGAATAGTTCTGCTATCTAACATCTTTCGTGCGACCCGCACCTGCTGCTGTCAGGTGCGGGTCCGTGGGCTGAGGAGAAGACATGTCGCGGAAGTTACTGAGGGGCAATCTGTTCCGGGTTGTGCTCGGTGTGCTGATGGCCCTGGTGGTGTTCGCTGTCGGTGCCTGTTCGTCGGACGGCGGCGACTCCGGTGACGCGGGATCGAGTGGGGTGTCGACGACGTCGGTGACCGCGACCACGTCGGCTTCGCCCACGAGTTCGCCTGCGGCATCGACGGTTCCGGGTGGTTCGGGTGGTGGATCGACGCCGGAGTCGTCGTACTACCACTCGCCCACCCAGGCCGCGCCGGGGCCGCCCGCACAGGGAGAGATCCCACCCGGGTACACCTGTGTGCCCGGCCCGGATTGTGGAACGGACTCCTGCGGTCACAACGAATGCGGCATCCCGCCCGGGTACAACTGTGTACCCGGCCCGGATTGCGGAACGGACTCCTGCGGCCACAACGAATGCGGTGAAACAGTCCCGCCGGTCCCGACAACCGTCGCCCCGACCACCACCACCACCCCGCCCCCGGTGACGACGACCCCCACAACGGCACCACCGACCAGCTCCACCGTTCCGGCAACCGCCCCGGAAACCACCTCGAGCGCGGCGGCTCCAGCCCCGGCGTAATCGGCTCGGCCGCGACACGCGATCGAGCCGGCGGCTGAGCTCCGGACCGGGTCCTAGGCTTGCCGGATGACGCGAACGGGCGTAGTCGTCGGGGTGCCGACGGAGGTCAAGCCGCAGGAGTTCCGGGTGGCGCTCACCCCGGCAGGCGCCACCGAACTGGTCGCGCACGGGCACGAGGTGCTCGTGCAGGCCGGTGCCGGAGCCGGGTCCGGCTTCGCCGACGACGACTACCGCGCCACGGGTGCGCGGATCGTGGACGGCGCCGATCAGGTCTGGGCGCGGGCGGATCTGGTGGTGAAGGTGAAAGAGCCCATCGCGCAGGAATACTCACTGATGCGCCGCGACCAGGTGCTGTTCACCTTCTTGCACTTGGCGGCGTCGAAGGAATGTACCGACGCGATCCTGTCGTCGGGAATCGTCGCCATCGCGTACGAGACGGTGCGCGGTGCCGACGGGTCGCTGCCGTTGCTCGCACCGATGAGTGAGGTGGCGGGCAAGCTCAGCGCACAGGTCGGGGCCTATCACCTGATGGCGCCGATGGGTGGCGGCGGCGTGCTGTTGGGCGGTGTGCCCGGGGTGCGACCGGCCGATGTGGTGGTGCTCGGCGGCGGTGTCGCGGGGACGAACGCCGCGAGTATCGCGGTCGGGATGGGCGCCAGGGTGAGCGTGCTCGATACGAATCAGACGCGCTTGCGTGAGCTCGACGCGCGCTTCGCCGGGCGGGTCGGCACCCTCGCTTCGCATGCGCTCGAGATCGACAAAGCCGTTGTCGCTGCGGATCTGGTGATCGGATCGGTGCTGGTGCCGGGGGCCAAGGCGCCGAAACTCGTGTCCGACGACCTCGTCGCGCGGATGCGGCCCGGCTCGGTGCTCGTCGATATCGCCGTGGATCAGGGCGGTTGCTTCGCCTCGACCCGGCCGACCACCCACGCGAATCCGACCTTCGCCGTGGCGAATTCCCTGTTCTACTGCGTGGCGAACATGCCGGGCGCCGTGCCGCACACCTCGACGGTGGCGCTCACCAACGCCACCCTGCCGTTCGCGGCGGTGATCGCCGACAAGGGCTGGCGCGGAGCCTGTGCCGCCGACCCCGGTCTGGCCGCGGGACTCACGGCCGTCGACGGCAAGCTGCTGTCCGCCGAAGTCGTGGCCGCGCACGGATATTCCCTCGGCGCGTAACCGGGCCGCGTCGCGGCTACCGGCCGCCCAGGTACCAGTCCGGGTCGCCGTCGATGGGCAGGTCGCGCAGCTTGTCGGGATTGCGCACCACATTGATGGCGACGACGCGACCGGCGTCGATGACGAACGAGAAGACGCCCATATTGGTGCCGTCGAAGACGACCAGGCCCGGCATGCCGTTGACCAGCACCGCACGACCCCAGCCGTTCGCGGCGGTGTACCAGCCGAGCAGCATCTTGGCGATGAGCTCCGCGCCGCGCACCGGCTGACGGATGGCGGGCACCTTGCCGCCGCCGTCGGCGGTGAGGACGACGTTCTCGTCGAGAATGCCCAGCAGCGAACTCAGATCACCCGAGCGCCAGGCCAGCGAGAACGCCGAAACGACCTTCTCCTGTTCGGCAGGCGACGCGGGAAACCGGGGGGTGCCGTTCTCGACATGCTTGCGGGCGCGGGAGGCGAGCTGGCGGACCGCGGCGGGCGTGCGCCCGACCACCTCGGCGACCTCGGGGCCGGTCATGCCGAACACGTCCTGCAGCACGAACGCGGTGCGTTCGGCGGGCGAGAGCGACTCCAGCACGACCAGCAGGGCGGTGGTGACGCGTTCGTCCTGGGAGATGCGGTCGGCCGGATCGTCCCAGGACGTGACCTCGGGTTCCGGCAGCCACTCGCCGACGTACTGTTCGCGGCGGGCGCGCGCGGACCCGAGCTGGTCCAGGGCGAGGCGGCCGATGACGGTGGTGAGCCAGGCGCGCAGGTTGTCGATCTCGTCCGCCTTGCCCGCGTCGAACTGCCGTTGCAGGCGCAGCCACGCGTCCTGCACCACGTCCTCGGCATCGCTGATGCTGCCGAGCGTGCTGTAGGCGAGGCGCCGCAGGTAGGGGCGGTGTTCCTCGAAGCGGCGGGCCAGTTCGGCCTGATCGAGAGGCTGCGGTGCGGTCATGGTGGGCGCCCGTTCGGTTGATCTTGCTCGGTCACGGCGAGTGTAGAAGTGCCGTCACAGTGATGACGAAGCAGTGGTCGCGGATGTGACATCCGGGTGCGGGGATACGCTCGGCGGGTGCGGAACGCGACATCGACGGCGGTCGGGCTGGTGCTGGGATTTGTGCTCGATCGGGTCTTCGGCGATCCGCGGCGGTGGCATCCGGTAGCCGGATTCGGTTCGGCGGCAGCGGCATTGGAAGGCACAACCTATGCCGACGATCGACGCGCCGGGGTGGTGCACGAGGTCATCGCGGTCGGCTCGGTTGCCGGGATCGGTGTGCTCGTCACCCGTGGGAGGGGTTCGGGCCCCAGCGCAGTACTGGTGACCGCACTGGCCACCTGGACCGCGCTGGGCGGTCGCAGCCTCGTTCGTGCCGGACACGCGATGGCCGATCGTCTCGACGCCGGTGACCTCGCCGGTGCCCGGGAACTGTTGCCTTCGCTGTGTGGGCGCGACCCGTCGGTGCTCGATGCCGAGGGGCTTGCGCGCGCCGCGCTCGAATCCATTGCCGAGAACACCTCGGATGCGGCGGTCGCGCCGTTGCTGTGGGGGGCGGTCGCGGGTGTGCCGGGGGTGCTCGGGTATCGCGCGGTCAACACTCTCGACGCGATGGTCGGGTACCGGAACGAGCGGTACGAGCGGTTCGGCTGGGCTGCTGCTCGTACCGACGATGTCGCCAACCTGGTTCCTGCCCGTGTCACCGGGCTGCTCACGGCGGCCCTCGCTCCGTTGGTCGGCGGGAAACCTTCGGGTGCGTTGCGCGCGTGGCGGCGTGATGCTGCCGGGCACCCGAGCCCCAATGCGGGGGTTGTCGAGGCGTCTATGGCGGGAGCCCTCGGTATCGGGTTGGGTGGACGCACGCAGTATCGGCACGGGACCGAACTCCGGCCGACCCTGGGTGACGGGCCAGCGCCCACGGCTGTGGATCTGCGGCGGGCGGTGCGGATGTCCGGGGCTGTGCAGGTTGGTGCGGTTGCGGTTGCGGGTGTGATTGCTTGGCTGTGGGGCAGGCGGGTTGGCAGTGGTGGGGATGACCGGGGATAGGTAGTCCCAGGACGGTTTGACGCTGTGTTTTTGGCGCGCTGGCGCGCGCGTGTCCGCGGCCCTGAGGGGCCGCCGGTCAGGCGCCGCGGAATCGCTCCTTCGTCGCATCTCCGCGGCGCC
>NZ_JBHXAQ010000022.1:0-57685 GCF_042728755.1 Nocardia sp. NPDC060249 | reverse complement strand
CTCTGTTCCCACGCCGCGCGGCGCGGCCGCGGCGGCCCGGCCGCGGACCGGCCACTTCGTGGCCGCCGCTCCCTAGGGGTCGCGGGTGGTGGGTGGGAGTGCGGTCATGGCGGATCTGGGGTGCACGGTGTGGCTGGGGTGCGGTAGAGCTGCGGGCTTCGCGGTGTGCGCAGACGAGAAACAGCGGAGTTCGCGGACGACGTGTTGGATTCGCGGGGTGGCCGAACAGCTGTCAGCGGTTACGGCCGTAGCGGTCCGCTAGGCGGGCTTCTGTGGTGGGTTGGGTGGGGGTGTCTACGGTGGGCGTGGGGTTCGTCGGTGTAGACGGTTGGGCGCGGTCTCGGCGGCGGGCTTTGAGCTCGGCTACGACGAAATAGCCGAGGCCGAGGGGGGCCATCAGGCCGAAGGCGAGCCACTGGAGGCCGTAGGAGAGGTAGGGGCCCGCGTCCAGCTGGGGGAGGGGGGCCGGGGTGAAGGCGCCTGGCTGGTCGGCGGCCAGTTGGAGGTAGCCGCCCTTGTCGGTGCCGGTCGGGATGGGGGTGAGGGGGGTGCCCAGGACGGCCGATTCCTGGGTGGTGTCGACCGTGTACACCTGCCGGAATCCGTCTTGGGTGCTGGGCGTTTTGTCGGGGACCACGCCCTCGGAGGCTCGGACTCGGGCTTCGATGCGTTGCGGGCCCGCGGGCGGGTCGGCGATCGCGGGTGGGCGGGTGCCGTCGACGGAGGCGACCAGGCCGCGGTCGACCAGGAGGGTGCGTCCGTCGTCGAGGCGGAAGGCTGCGAGGACGGCGTAGCCGGGGGCGCCGTCGAGGTGGCGAAGGCGGACCAGGACGGTCGACTCGGGCACGAAGGCGCCGGTCGCGGTGACCTTGCGCCACTCGGTACGGGTGCCGGGGTCGCCGTCGAGCACATCGGTGACGGCCACGGGGTCGGCCTGCACGGAGTCGGCGATCAGCTGGTTGCGGTGCTCGGTGCTGTCGTTCTTGCCGAGCTGCCACGGCGCCAGAACGGTGAAGCACAGGTAGGCGAACGCGGCGACGATCACGGCGAGGATCAGCCAGCTGGGGCGCAGCAGGAAGGTGAGTTTGCGCATCAGAGCTGCACGTCGGCGGGATTGCGCGCGTCGAGTTCGGCGCGGACCCAGTCGAGCAGGCCGGGGATGGCGGCCTCGATCTGGTCGCGGACGAGGTCGAAGTCGGACTGATCGCCGTAGTACGGGTCCGGCACGTCGCGGCCGTCGGCCGCGGGGTCGAAGCTGCGCAGCAGCCTGCGCTGTTCGGTGGGGACGCCGCGGTGCGCGAGCTCGCGGTCGTGGCCGGTGTCCAACACGATGATCAGGTCGGCGTCGCTGTGCTCGGGACCGAAGGTCGCCGCGGTGTGCTCGGTCGGGTAGCCCGCGCGGCGCAGGGTCGCCTCGGTGCGCGGGTCGGCGGCGTCGCCGACATGCCACGAACCGGTGCCCGCGCTGCTCACCCGCACGCGGTGCGCGAGACCCGCTCGGTAGAGGTGCGCCTCGAACATCTTCGCGGCCATCGGTGACCGGCAGATATTGCCTGTGCAAATGAACGAGACATGTAGTGGACCCACGGGAGCCATTCTCGCCCGTGGCGCCGAATCGCCGCCACGTAGGGTGTGCAGTTGTGCTCGAGGACTCTGTCGACCCCGCGATGTTGCGCCACCACGGCGACGTGGAGGCGCGCCCGGGCATGCTCGATTTCGCGGTGAACGTCCAGGGCATCGCCCCACCCGGCTGGTTGCGCGATCGCCTGACCGCCCGCCTCGCCGACCTCGGCCGCTACCCGAGCGCCGACGACGAGCACGCCGCCCGCGCCGCCGTCGCCGCCCGCCACGGTCGCTCTCCCGACGAGGTGCTGCTGCTGGCAGGCGCTGCCGAGGGCTTTGCGATGCTGCCGCGCCTTGCCCCCCGCCTCGCCGCCGTCGTCCACCCGTCTTTCACCGAGCCGGAGCTGGCCCTGCGCGAGGCAGACGTCCCGGTCGCCAGGGTGATCCTGCGACGCCCGTACACCCTCGACCCCACCCTGGTCCCCGAAGACGCAGACCTTGTCGTCCTGGGCAACCCCACCAACCCCACCTCGGTCCTGCACTCCGCGCAGACGATTCAGGCACTGCGCCGGCCTGGGCGGATCATCGTCGTCGACGAAGCCTTCGCCGACGCGGTCGCCGGTCGGCGCGCGCCCTCCGACCTCGCTGACCAGCGCACCTCCCGCTCGTCGCCCGTCGGCACGGCCGGCGTCGATGGCGATCCGGCGCCGGACGGTCAGCTGCTCTGCCACCTCGATTCCGGTGAGGCGGAGTCGCTGGCGGGTCTGTCTGCCCCCGATGTCGTCGTGTTGCGCAGCCTCACCAAGACCTGGGCACTGGCCGGTCTGCGGTGCGGCTACGCCCTCGGCGCCCCCGAGGTCCTGGCCCGTCTGGCCCATGGCCGCCCGCACTGGCCGCTCGGTACCCTCCAACTCGAGGCGATCATCGCGACGGCCGAACCCGCCGCCGTCGCGGAGTCCCAGCGCTACGCCGCCCGCATCGCTGCCGACCGCACCGCGATGATCGACCGGCTCACCGCGCTCGGCCTCGACGTCCACACCCCGGCCACCGGCCCGTTTCTGCTGCTCCACGCCCCCGATGGCGCGCTCCTGCGTAAACGTCTCGCCGACCGCGGCATCGCCGTTCGCCGCGCCGACACGTTCCCCGGCTTGGGGCCCGACCACCTCCGTGTCGCTGTTCGAGGTGCCGCCGAAGTCGACGGGCTGATCGATGCGCTGAACGCGGCACTGTGGTGAATCGGGCACATCGACGGTGAATCGAGCACATCGACGCGGACGCGCGCAGAGCGGAACAGCCGACTCGGCCCGCGTGCGCACCACGACGAACACTCCCACGCAACGAAGGAGGCGGCGGTGACCGACCTGGCCGAACTGATCGGGGTACTCGACGCGGCGTACCCACCGAGACTGGCCGAATCGTGGGACTCGGTGGGGCTCGTCTGTGGTGATCCCGCACAGGAGGTCACCAAGGTGGTCTTCGCCGTCGACGCGACCGCCGCTGTGGTCGACGAGGCAATCGGCTGGGGCGCACAGGCTCTGGTCGTCCACCACCCGCTGCTGCTGCGCGGGGTGGACACCGTCGCCGCCGATACGCCGAAAGGCGCGCTGCTGCACCGGCTGATCCGCTCCGGCTGTGCGCTGTTCTCCGCCCACACCAATGCCGACTCCGCCGACCCCGGCGTCTCCGACGCGCTGGCCGCGGCCGTCGGCCTCACCGTCACCGGCCCCTTGGATCCCACACCGATCGCCTCCGTGGACAAGTGGGTCATCCAGGTGCCGCAGACCCACACGGCTTCCTTGATGTCGGCTTTGTTCACGGCGGGCGCGGGCGCGATCGGCGACTATCGCGAAGCCGCCTGGTACACCGCGGGCACCGGCCAATTCCTGCCCATCGCGGGCGCCGACCCGGCGATCGGCGCGATCGGCACGGTCGAGATCCTCACCGAGGACGCTGTCGAAGTGGTCGCGCCCCCGACCTCCCGTCCGGCCGTTCTCGCCGCCCTGCGCGCCGCCCACCCCTACGAGGAACCCGCCTACCACGTCACCGCACGCGCGCCCCTGCCGTCCTCGCTCGGCATCGGCCGCATCGGTGAACTCGCACAGCCCGAAACCCTGCGCGAGTTCACCGCGCGCGTCGGCGCCGGCCTGCCACGCACCGTCTGGGGCGTGCGGGCCGCGGGTGATCCGGAACGCGTCATCGAACGCGTCGCGGTCTGCGGCGGTGCGGGCGACTCCTACCTCGACAAAGCCATCCGCGCCGGCGTCGACGCCTACCTCACCTCCGACCTGCGCCACCACCCCGTCGACGAACACCTCCGGCGGGGCGGCCCCGCCCTCATCGATGCCGCGCATTGGGCCACCGAGTTCCCCTGGTGCGGTCAGGCCGAACAGTTCGTCAACACCGCCCTGCCCGCGGTGCGGACCCGCGTCTGCGCGCTGCGCACCGACCCGTGGACGGTCAGCGGCTGATCGGTGTCACCACTGCGCCTGACCGGACCACGACCGGGCGAAGTCGGGGTGCGCGCGCACGGTGACCGAGCTCGCGTCCGGTGCCAGAGTCGCCTCGAGGTAGCGGTCGGTGCGCGCGAACATCGCGGGACCGAGCATCACCGCGAGCAGGACGAGCCCGACTCCGGCCGCGCACAGGATCCACGCGACCGCGGACGGGCGGGTCATGATCAGCGCCCCGCCGACGAACAACGGCGCCAGACTGGTCATGTAGTAGGCGATCAGCTTCTTGATGCGCGCACCCGCCCGCGCCGCGCATCGCTCACATTCGGGCCACCGCGCCTTGACGATCGCGAGGGGCTCGTTGCAATCGACCACGAGGGCGCCGAGGGCACTCTTGGGCAGTTCCCACAGCAGTCGCCCGACACCTTCCTGGCGGTAGGCGCCCGGCTTGCCCCAGAACCGCAGGATCTGTTCCTTCGGCTCGATCGCGTCCTGCCCGTGCACGAGACATACCGGGGGTAGCGGCGTTGCCAAGGTCAGCTGGAGCTGGCGCGGTTCGGCGTGGGAATCGAAGACATGTGGTCGCAGCGGCAGTGCCAGGTCAATTCTCGGGTTCGATGTGGTCACACTTGGTTGGACGCGGCCGGGACGCGTTCGGTTCCCGCGTTCGGCGATCTCTTCGGGTCATGGCGTGATCACACCCCGCGGCGCGGTACGGTTGATCGATCCATCCGTCCACTGTGTTCAGGAGTTCGTGCGCGTTGAATGTCGAACCGTCGGTCCAGACCAAGCTGTTGCAGCTCGCAGGAGTCGATGCCGAGTTGACGCGCATCGCCCACCGCCGTTCCGCCCTGCCCGAACAGCAGGAAGTGACGCGTCTGGCGGCCGAACGTCACGGCTATAAGGACGCGGCCGTGGCGGTGGAGATCGGCATCGACGATCTGGACCGCGACATCCGCAAGCTCGAGGGCGAAGTCGACGCCGTCCGCAAGCGTGAGGACCGCGACCGCGGCATGCTCACCGCGGGCACCGTCGCCGCCAAGCAGCTCTCCGAGATCCAGCACGAACTGGGCAGCCTGGAGCGCCGCCGTTCGGTGCTCGAGGACGAGCTGCTGACGGTGATGGAGCAGCGCGAGGCGATGCTCGCCGACCACGACCACGCCGGTGCGCGGCTGAGCAAGGCCGACCAGGATCTCGAGGACGCCGAACGCCTGCGCGACGAGGCGATGGCCGATCTCGAAGTGGCACAGCAGCGATGCGAGAAGGACCGCTCCGAGCTGATCGGTCTGTTCCCCGCCGACCTGATCGCCGTCTACGACAAGCAGCGCGCGGCGCACGGTGTCGGTGCGGCCCTGCTGCAGGCCCGTCGCTGCGGCGCCTGCCGGATCGAGATCGACCGCGGCGAGATGCAGCGCATCGCCCAGGCCGCGCCCGACGCGGTGCTGCGCTGCCCGGAGTGCAGCGCGATCATGGTGCGCACCAAGGAATCGGGGCTGTGATCGCGGCGGTGCGCCGATGACCCAGGTGATCGTCGAAGCCGACGGTGGTTCGCGTGGCAACCCCGGCCCGGCCGGGTACGGCGCGGTCGTGTTCGCCGCCGATCACGTGCGGGTGCTCGCCGAACGCAAGGAGTACATCGGCGTCGCCACCAACAACGTGGCCGAATACCGTGGTCTCATCGCGGGTTTGGCGGCGTCGGCCGAGCTGGGCGCGCGAGTCGTCACGGTGCGGATGGACTCCAAGCTCGTCGTCGAGCAGATGTCGGGACGCTGGAAGATCAAGCACGCCTCGATGATTCCGCTCGCCGAGCAGGCGCGGGCACTGGTCGCCGGATTCGATCAGGTGAGCTTCACCTGGATTCCGCGCGCGGAGAACTCCCACGCCGACCGGCTCGCGAACGAGGCGATGGACGACGGTGAACTCACCGGAACCGTGCGCGCGGCCGTCGCGGCCGGACATGCCGCCGGTGACGCCGTCGCGGTGCCGAAATCGGTTGACGCGAACAAGGTTTCGCCCGGCTGGACCGGCGCCGTCGGCAAGCCGACTCGCCTGCTGCTGCTGCGCCACGGCCAGACCGCGCTGTCGGTGGAGCGCCGCTACTCCGGCCGCGGCAACCCGCCGCTGACCGACCTCGGTCGCGAGCAGGTCGAACGCGCCGCGAAAATGCTTGCCGCCAAAGGTGATATCGCCGCCGTCGTGAGCTCCCCGTTGCAGCGGGCGCGGTCCACTGCCGAAGCCGCGGCATCCGCCCTCGGCGTACCGTTGCGCATCCTCGACGGCCTCACCGAGACCGATTTCGGCGACTGGGAAGGTCTCACCTTCGCCGAGGCCGCCGAGCGCGACCCGCTGCTGCACTGTGACTGGCTCGGCGACCCGTCGATCCCCGCACCCGGCGGTGAGAGTTTCGACCAGGTCCGCGAACGCGTCGAAGGGGTGCGCCGCGATCTGGTGGCGCTGTACCCGGGCCAGAACGTGGTGGTGGTCAGCCACGTGACCCCGATCAAAACCCTGCTGCAGCTGGCGCTGGGCGTCGGCCCGTCGCTGCTGTACCGCCTGCACCTGGACCTCGCGTCGCTGTGCGTCGCCGAGTTCTATCCCGACGGTGGCGCCTCGGTGCGCCTGGTCAACGACACCTCGTACCTGTGAGCTGGCCGCCTGTCACCCGGGCACGGTACGGTCGCCCCGGCGCACGGTCGGCGTAACGACGACGCCGCATCGACCGAAATATCCTCGGGCGTGCGGAATGGGCGCGGCCACACAGGAAAGGTACTTGATGAGGTTTCTACGGATGGCGGCGTTTGCGGCGGCCATCGCGGGGGTGCTCACCGCGTCCGCGGGTGCGGGCAGTGTGACGGCCGATCCGAGCGTGGTGCTCGGCGCGGCTTCGGGCATCGTCTTCGACAACGACTCCGGTTGTTCGCTCACGGCCATCGGCCACGACGGCGCGGGTCGACTCGTCGGCCTCACCGCGGGGCACTGCGCGCCGACCGGTTCGCGCGTCGGCGCCGAGCAGGCGCTCAAGGCAGGGGTGATCGGCACCGTCGCGTACTCCGACGACGGCGACTACCTGGATTTCGCTGTGCTGCAACTGGACGCGTCGAAGGTATTGCCGGTGCGTACCATCGGCCAGACCACCGTCGCCGGTATCGGCGCCTCGCCCGGCCCCGGCACCACGGTGTGCTCGGACGGCCGCACCAGCGGTCGCAGCTGTGGCGTGGTGTGGGGTGAGCTCGAAGGTACCTCCATCAACCAATACTGCTCGCAGCCGGGCGATTCCGGCGGCCCCGTCGTCGTCGGCGACCGCCTCGTCGGCATGAACCAGGGCCGTCTCACCGGCCTCGGCCCGGTCGACTTCGATGTCCCGTGCACCGGCGGCGCCAACCCGATCCACTCGCCCGCCTACTTCCAGCCCATCCAGGTGATCCTGGATGTGCTCAACCGCGCAGGCGGCGTGGGCGCGGGCTTCCAGCCCATCTGATCCACGGACGAAAACACCAGGGGCGCAGTACCGAACAGGTGCTGCGCCCCTTGTCGTCGTGCGATCAGCTGGAGCCGAGACCGCGCTCGTGCATGAGCAGCAGGCCGTAGGCGGCTACCGCGTGGGCGTCGATGATCTCGCCACGCAGGATCATCGCCTCGACCTGCGAACGGGAGAACCGGGCCGTGCGCATGTCCTGTTCCTCGTGCTCACGGTCCGGCTCGCCGGGGGTGAGGCCGGTGGCCAGGAAGCAGTGGCCGCGCTGGTCGGTCAGCGCGGGTGCGGTGGCCAAGGCGCCGAGCGGGGTCATGTGGTCGGCACGCAGCCCGGTTTCCTCCCGCAATTCGTTGTGCGCCAACTCGATCGGTGTCGGTGCGGTGCCCTGTGCCGGGGTGCCCGCCGGGAACTCCCAGCACCGCATGCCCAGCGGGTAGCGGAACTGTTCCACGAGATGGAATCCCGTGCCGTCGAACGGGATCACCAGCGCCCAGTCGACTTTGTCGAGGACGCCGTAGATCCCCACCGATCCGTCGGCCCGCCGAACAGTGTCCTCCCGCAACCGCATCCACGGGTTGGTGTAAATCGTGCGCGAGCTGATCTGTTCCATCCCCCCATCGTGCCCCACGGGTGCGGGGTCTCCGGGCGGTTCAGGGGCGAAGGACCGACACCAGGAAATCGGTCTGGTCGCGCACGACCTGTTCGAAGACATCGTCGAAGTACACGTCGAAGTGGCCGACCGGGTACTGCTTGACCACAGCGTGTTTGGTGCGTTCGGCGGCCTTGCGGGTCGGGCCGGCGGGGGCGATCGAATCGTTTTCGGCGATCGCGTAGAAGACGGGGACCTTCAACGACTTGGCGCGGCGGCCGGGGGAGTCGAACAGGGTCGAGAACGCCACGCGGGCACCCACTTTGGGATCGTAGGTGTCGCTCTCCTCGGCTAGTCGGCCGTAGCCCTCGGGCACGTCGGTGGCACTCATCAACGCCGCGGAGCGTTTGCGCCCGGCCAGGCGGATGCGGACGGGTTTGCGGCGGATCGGGCCGAAGAGCAGGTCGGTGGCGGCGATGGTGGCGACCTTGGTCAGGCTGATCGGGCCCTTCGCCATCCCCGAAGCCCACCCGCTGGTGAACGGCACCTGGGCCACTACCGCGGCGAGGTAGTCGTCGTCGGGCGCCACCGCGAGCACATGCCCCCCACCGAACGAGGTGCCCCACAACGCGATCCGCGTGGCGTCGAAGCCCCGAATGCTGCGCGCGTAGGCGATTGCGGCCTTCCAGTCCTGCCGCTGCCGCGCGATGTTGAGTACCTGGCGCGGCGAACCCTCACTGGCACCGAAATTCCGGTAGTCGAACGCGAGCACCCCCATTCCCGCGGCGACGAACCGCCGCGCATACCGATCCAACCCCATCTCGCGGGTGGCCCCGAGCCCGTGCCCCATGATCACCAACGGACGCGGACGAGGCGCGCCGTCGGGCAGGTAGAGCCACGCGGCGCACTGCTGCTCACCCGAAGGGAAACTGACGTCGACACGTTCCATGAGTCAATACCGTAGCGAGTACTCTGTACCGGCGGGCGAGTCGGCCGGGCGACCGCGGTAACGGGAACGGGCACCAACAGTGCCGCTGCCCGGTGCCGAGGAAAGTCCGGACTCCACAGAGCAGGGCGGTTGTTAACGGCAACCCGGGGCGACCCGCGGGACAGTGCCACAGAAAACAAACCGCCGCACGCACGTGCGGTAAGGGTGAAACGGTGCGGTAAGAGCGCACCAGCGCCCCGGGTGACCGGGGCGGCTAGGTAAACCCCGCCCGGAGCAAGGTCGAAGGTCGCATCGGCAACGGTGCGGCTGCGCAGGTGTTCGAGGGCTGCTCGCCCGAGCCTGCGGGTGGACCGCTCGAGGCACCCGGCAACGGTGTGTCCAGATGGATGGTCGCCCCCCGATGCGAATCGGGGACAGGATCCGGCTTACAGGCCGGCTCGCCCGCCCACGTAACGCGAAGGCGGCGGCTCCCACCGGGAGCCGCCGCCTCGCTTCGCCGGAGAGCGGCTCAGCACATCAGCGTGGACATCTGGTAGACGGCGGTGGCCTCTTCGGTGGTCGCCTCGGTGCTGCCGTTCTTGGCCGCCTTCTTGACCGTGGCGATCGTGTCGGCCTCGGACTTGCCGGCCTTGATCTCGGAGCAGGAGTGGTTCAGCACCGCGGCCACGGCGGCGTCGTCGCGCCCCTGCGCCAGCTTCGGGAAGGCGTTGCGATAGCTCACCACGAACATCCCCGCCTTGCTGGCTTCGACCTGGAAGGAGGGCGCGGGCATGGTGGACGCCGCGGCGGGGGAGCCGGCCGAGGAAGAGTCGTCGCCGCAGCCGGCCAGAAGCAGGGCGAAGACGGTGGCGCTGGCCGCGATGGCGGCGGTAGTTCTACTCACGCAGCGGGATGCTAGCCGCCCAGGAAACACGCCGCTTCCCCTGTGGTTAACGGGAAGCGACATGTTCTGGATCGAACCGGTGAGCTATCCCGGGTTAATTGCCAGCAGATGCGCCCAATAGCTGGCCGCGTCCGGTCCGAGGATCGGCGACAGGTAATCGAAAATCAGCCACGACATACGTTCGCAAACTCCCATTTATCGACGTGAGTGCCGCACAACCCGGCAGCTGCCGAGTGCGCCGCCGCCACAGTAACAATTGCCCGGAACGTCTCGGCGATCGTGTGTCCGGACGGGGAAATTGCGCTGGAACTCGCCGGGAACGTGAGCGAGGTCATAGAGTGATCGCCGTCGGCAGGGCTCGCTGCCACTTCCTCGGGCCCAACTCACTCGATCGCGGAAGCAGGTCACATTTACATGCGGGTAGTTCGTTCCATTGTCGCCGGTGCACTGATCGCCGGAGCCGCTGCGGTTTTCGCAACGCTGGGTGCCGGTTCGGCGAGCGCGGTCGCGGTGACCCCGCTCAACGGTGGGGTTCAGGTCGACCTCAGCCCGGCTGATACCGCCTGGGTGCACCAGTCCCGATTCGGCCTGACCGTCGCCGGTCTGCCGCACCCGTCGGCGGCCTCGTTCGGTCAGGCGCTCGACGCGGCCGCGACCGTGTCCTCCGCGGTGCCCAACGGCCGGGTCACTTTCACGGTGTACGGTCCGCTCGATCAGCTCAACGGCACCATGCTCGCACTGAAGTAGGAAATCGCTACTCTGCGAGTCATGGACTTCGGATCACACACGACGGGTAGTTCGCAGAGTCGGGGTCGGACGGCTTTCTTCCGACTCCATCAGCGGATCGTCTCGGCACCGGTCGACTTCGGCGCCATCCGTTCCGAATTCGGACTGGCCTCGGAGTACCCGACCGAGGCCGTCTCCGACGCCCGCGACGCGGTGGACGCGTTCGCGGGCACCCGGGTCGATCGGACCGACATCGAGTTCGTGACCATCGACCCGCCCAGCGCGCTGGATCTGGACCAGGCGCTGCACATCGAACGCACGCCCACCGGCTTCACCCTGCACTACGCGATCGCGGATCTCGGTGCGGTGATCGTGCCGGGCAGTGCGCTGGCCACCGAGGCCGAAGTACGCGGTCAGACCTTCTATCTGCCCGACGGCAGTGTTCCGCTGCATCCGACCGTGCTGTCCGAGGGCACCGCGAGTCTGCTGCCCGGCGTCGACCGGCCCGCCGTGTTGTGGACCATCGAACTCGACAACGATGCCGCGCCACTGAGTTTTTCGGTGCAGCGCGCACGGGTGCGCTCGCGGGAGCGGTTCGACTACGCACAGGTCCAGGCCGCCGCCGACGCAGGGACGTTGCCGCCATCGTTGACCGCGCTGCCCGAATTCGGTCGGCTGCGGATCGAGGCGGGGTTGGACCGGGGCGCGATCTCGTTGCGTTTGCCCGCACAGGAAGTGATTCGCGACGGCGACGGCTGGCGCCTGCAGCTGGAGCCCAGGACCGAGGCCGACGACTGGAACGAACAGGTCTCGCTGCTCACCGGTATGTGCGCGGCGCAAATCATGCTGGCGCACAAGGGGGTCGGCTTGCTGCGGACGATGCCGCCCCCGCCGGAGAGCGCGATCGATTCGATGCGGCGCACGGCGGCGGCACTGGGGGTCCAGTGGCCCGCCGACGTCCCGGTGGGGCGCATGCTCGCGGGCCTCGACGCGAACACCCCCGCGGCGCTGGTGCTGATGTCGGAAGCCACCGGTTTGTTGCGAGGCGCGAGCTACACACTGCTCGCCGAACTCGACGACCCGACACCGCAACAGCTGACGCACAGTGCGATCGGCGCTCCGTACGCGCACGTGACGGCGCCACTGCGACGGTTGGCCGACCGGTTCACCACCGAGATCTGCCTGGCCTACGAGGCCGGAGTCGACGTGCCGCGATGGGTGGTGGACGGTGTGAAGGCCGCCGCCGAGACGATGCGCCGCACCGATGCCGTAGCCAACAAGGTCGACCGCGCCTGCGTCGACCTGACCGAGGCCACCGTCCTCGCGCCTCGGGTCGGCACCGAATTCGCCGCGGTGGTTCTGCGTGAGGCCAACGGGTCTCGGCCCGCTGAGATCTTTGTCAGTGAACCGCCGATCCTCGCGCGGTGTGCGGGACAGCCGCCGGAAGGGGAGAAAGTCGCGGTGCGGTTGGCTGTCGCTGATCCGGGAACTCGAACTATCGAGTTCGGCTATGACGGGCCACGCCACTAGTGGGGGATCGTCAGTTCGCCACGGAGATGAAGGCGGCGGCCGCCGGGTAGTGGGCGATGGCTCGACCCGCGGCTGCTTCTTCGGTGTCGGCCAGGAGTTCGTAGACGGTTGCTGCCGGGCCGTGGGTGCCTTCCGCTACCACCAGGATCGCTTCGCGGGATTCGACGGCGTCGCGGTGGTCGCCGAGGACGGATTGGAGGCGTTTGGCTCGGGTGCCGAGGTCGGTGGCGTCGGGGCCGAGGACGGTCGCGGCGGCTTCGCAGGAATAGCGTAAACGCTTGGCGCCCTTGCGGATGTCGTGGAGCAGCTCTACGCGATCCGCCGGGGTGGCGGTGGGCTCGGCGAAGACGAGTGTGCGCAGGCGTTTGCGGTCGCGCCGCAGGACCTTGTCGAAGACCTCGGTCGCGTTGTCACGGGCGAGGTCCGGGGCGAGCGGGGGGTCGGTGCGCCAGGTCTTCAGGACTTTGCGCAGGCGGCGGTACCGCTTGCCGTCCAGGGCGCTCAGAACCTCCGCGTGCGCATCGGTGTAGGCCGTACGGGAGGCGCCGACCAGGGCATCGGTGACCTCGGTGGGGATTTGGTCGTAGCCGGTCAGCAGGTCGGTGAACCGTTCCGCGCGGACTTCGGCGTCGCGGGCCACGCCGAGCAGGTCGGCGAGCCACTTCAGTTCCGCCTCGGTGGCGGCGGCTGCCTCGGCGTCGAACAGTTTCCGATAGGAGCGCAGGACACTGCGGAGTCTGCGCGTGGCCACCCGCATCTGGTGGACCGAATCGTCGGCGTCGGCGCGCACATCGGGTTCGGCGTCGAAGAGCCGGTCGATGTCCTCGCGTAGTGCCGCGACGACGGCTTTTCCGGCCTTGGTCGCCATGATGTCAGCCTCGCTTCCCGAACGTGTCGGTCGCTTCCACCAGGTGGGCAGTGATGCCGGGCTCGTGCGCGGTGTGCCCGGCGTCCTCGACGATGTGCAGCGTCGAGGACGGCCACGCGTTGTGCAGATCCCATGCGCTCACCGCGGGGCACACGATGTCGTGACGGCCCTGCACGATCACGCCGGGGATGTCGGCGATCCGATCCATGTCTCGCAGCAACTGTCCCTCCTCGAGGAAGCCACCGTGGCGAAAATAGTGGTTTTCGATCCGGGCGAACGCGAGAGCGAAGCGTGCCTCGGCGGTTTCGGCGACCCGATCCGGTTGCGGGAGCAGGGAACTCGTCGCGCCTTCCCAGGTCGACCAGGCGATCGCGGCATCGAGCGCGACCTGCGGATCAGGGGAGTGCAGCAGCCGGTGATACACCTCGACGAGATCGTCGCCGCGTTCCCCGACGGGGACGGGCGCCAGGAATTTCGCCCACTCGGCGGGGTAGACGTTGCCCGCGGCGCCGTTGTAGTACCAGTCGATTTCCTTGCGCCGCAACAAGAAGATGCCACGCAACACCAGTTCGGTCACCCGCTCGGGGTGGGCCTGCGCATAAGCCAGGCCGAGGGTCGACCCCCACGAACCGCCGAACACCTGCCAGCGCTCGATCCGCAGATGATCGCGCAGCAATTCCATGTCGGCGATCAGATTCGGTGTGGTGTTGGCGTCCAGCGGAGCCCCATCGGCGATGTGCGGCATGGACTTTCCGCATCCGCGCTGATCGAAGAGCACGATCTTGTACACGGCCGGGTCGAAGAAGCGCCGTTGCAGGGGCCCGGTGCCGCCGCCGGGTCCGCCGTGGACGAACACCACCGGCTTGCCGTCGGGATTGCCGCTGACCTCCCAGTACACCGACTGGCTGTCGCCGACGTCGAGCAGGCCCTGCTCGAACGGTTCGATCTCGGGGTAGAGAGCACGCATCAGAACGCCAATCCCGCGGCGAGGGAAGGCAATTCGAGAGCTGTGAGGGCCTCGGTCCGCACCTCGGGGCAGCTCTCGGTGGTCACCCGGTCGATCATCGCCTTGTCGGCGAGTACGTGTCCGTTGATGCCGCCGTTGCGGAAGCCCCAGTCGTGCACCATGGCGTTGAGCGAGATCCGGCCGAGCGTCGGGCCCTGCACCCGGAAGTTCGACAGCTCGGGGCGGATCATGTCGCACAGTTGCGCCGCGGAGGAGGGACTGATCGTCAGCGTCCCAGCCGGGGCGGTGGTCGTCGGCGCGGCCGCGGTGGTGGTGCCCGCGCTGCCGGTCGAGGCCGGTGGCGTACCTCCGCAGGCGGTCAGGGTCGCGGCGGCGAGTGCGCCCGCCGTCAACAGCACGGAACGAGAAATCCAACGGCGTCGCGGCATCGGTACCTCTGCTAGTCGAACAGTGTCGCCATCGAGTCTGCCATCAGCCGCGGATATACACCTTTCGCACGTAACGGCCGCCCCCTGACAGGAGCGGCCGCACGGGGCGAACTCAGAAGCTGTGTTCGGGGCCGGGGAAGGTGCCTTGGCGGACTTCCGCGGCGTAAGTGGCTGCGGCGGTGCGGAGTTCGTCGCCTACATTGCCGAAGCGCTTGACGAACTTGGCGGTTTTGCCGCTGGTGTAGCCGGCCATGTCCTGCCAGACCAGTACCTGGGCGTCGCAGTCGGCGCCGGCGCCGATGCCGACCGTGGGGATGGTCAGCTTGCGGGTGACCTGGCCCGCGATCTCGGCGGGGACCATTTCCATGACCACCGAGAACGCGCCGGCTTCCTGCACGGCGATCGCGTCGGCGACCAGCTGCTCGGCGCCGTCGCCACGACCCTGGACCCGGAAACCGCCCAGGGTGTTCACGCTCTGCGGGGTGAATCCGATGTGGGCCATCACGGGGATGCCCGCGGAGGTGATCAGCGCGATCTGTTCGGCGACCCGTTCGCCGCCCTCGAGCTTCACCGCGTGCGCGCCGCCCTCCTTCATGAAGCGGATGGCGGTCGCCAGGGCCTGCTGCGGCGAGGACTCGTAGGTCCCGAACGGCAGATCGGCGACGACCAGCGCGTGCGGGGCGCCGCGCACGACACCGCGCACGAGGGGGATGAGTTCGTCGACGGTGATCGGCACGGTGGTGTCGTAGCCGTAGACGACGTTGGCGGCGGAATCGCCGACCAGGAGCACGGGGATGCCGGCTTCCTCGAACAGCCGGGCGGACGAGTAGTCGTAGGCCGTCAGCATCGACCAGCGCTCACCGTCGGCCTTCATCTGCTGGAGATGCTGGACGCGGGTCTTGCGGCGTGGCTCGGCTTCGGCGGGAGTGGCACCGTAGGCAGCATTCTGCTCTTCGGATACGGACATCATCGTCCCTTTCGTCTGGTTCCTCGAGGCCCATACCGGGTCCCCGGGCTTTTCTGACAGTCCCAGTGTGCCACCTGCGCCCACGTGGGTTTAAGGCCCGGCGCCGGTGTGATCGGTCACATCGGACGGTTCGGCTACCGTGATGACGAGCCCGTTCGGGCGCATTGTGTGCGCCGCAGGGCGCGGAAAGGTGGGCCCACTGTGCAGCGAGGCCGGCTCGTCGTGCTCCTCGGCGCTGTCTCTGCGTTGATCGTCACCGGGTGCGGAACCGGTGCGGACAGCGCGCCGCGTGCTGAACTGCCCCCGCCCCCGCCGGGCCTGAACAGCTTCTACGACCAGCAGATCGACTGGGGCTCGTGCGAGGGCTACGGCAGCCCGGACGACCGGCTACCGCCCAAGACCGAGTGCGCGCGGATCACTGTGCCGATCGACTACGCGCGCCCGGACGGCCCCACCGCCCAGATCGCGCTCTCGCGGATCCCGGCCACCGGCGAGAAGGTCGGTTCGCTGCTGATGAACCCGGGCGGGCCCGGCGTCTCCGGCCTGTCGATGGTCGGTGTCGGCAACCGCACCGAACTGGCGGAGAAGTTCGATCGGGTCGGTTTCGATCCGCGCGGTGTCGGCTCGTCGCTGCCCTCGATCGTCTGCCTCACCCCGCAGCAAGCCGACGCCGAACGCGCCGAACCGCCCACCGATAACACCCCGGCCGGCATCGCCGAGGCCGAGGCCGACAACCGGGAGTACGCCGACCGCTGCGCCCAGCGCTCCGGCGTCGACCTGCTCGGCCACGTGGGTACTCGGGAGGTGATCCAGGACATGGATGTCATGCGGGCCGTACTCGGCGACGCGAAACTGAGCTACCTCGGCTACTCCTACGGCACCCGCCTCGGTGCGGCCTACGCCGAGAAGTACCCGCAGAACGTGCGCGCGCTCGTTCTCGACGGCGCCGTCGACTCCTCGCAGGACCCGGTTCAGGAGTCACTGCGTCAGGCGGCGGGCTTCCAGGGTGTGTTCACCGCCTACGCCACCGACTGCGCGAAGAACGCCGACTGTCCGCTCGGCACCGATCCCGCCCAGGCCGTCACCCGTTTCCGCGAGCTGGTCGGACCGCTGGAGCAGACCCCGGCGCCGACCGCCGACCCGCGCGGCCTCAGCTACAACGACGCGATCACCGGCGTCCAGCAGGCCCTCTACAGCGACGACCTGTGGCAGATCCTCACCCAGGGCCTCACCGAACTGCGCGCGGGCAGCGGCGACACCCTGCTGCAACTGGCCGATATGTACGACGGCCGCCGCCAGGACGGCACCTACGCCAACACCCAGGACGCCTTCAACGCGATCCGCTGCGTCGACGATCCTCGCGTCACCGATCCCGCGGTGACCGGCCGTCAGGACACCGAATACCGCAAGGCCGCCCCGTTCCTCGACGACGGCAAGGGCACCGGCGCCGCCCCGCTGGAACTGTGCGCCGCCTGGCCGGTGCCCAACACCAGCACCCCGCATCGCGTCTCGGCTCCTGGACTGCCGCCCACCGTCGTGGTCTCCACCACCGACGACCCGGCGACGCCGTATCAAGCCGGTGTCGACCTGGCCGCGCAGCTGGGCGCCGACCTGATCACCTTCCGGGGTAATCGGCATACCGCTGCTCTCGTGGCGGGTGATCAGTGCCTCGACACCGCGGTGATCGACTATCTCGTCGATCTCGCCACGCCCGCACCCGGTCTCACATGTTGAGAGCCACAAGTTCTCACCGCGCCCCGTCGCGGCCGGTGAGATGTGCGAACGATGTGACGAGATCGCAAACCCGCCTCCGTATGTAACACGGATTTAACGCCGGGTGCTTACGCTCGCCGGTATGGATCGCCAGAAGGAATTCGTGCTGCGGACGCTCGAAGAGCGGGATATCCGTTTCGTCCGTCTCTGGTTCACCGATGTGCTGGGCTACCTCAAGTCCGTCGCCATCGCTCCCGCCGAGCTCGAAGGCGCCTTCGAGGAGGGCATCGGCTTCGACGGCTCGGCCATCGAAGGCTTCGCGCGCGTGTCCGAGGCGGACATGGTCGCCCGGCCCGATCCGTCGACCTTCCAGGTGCTGCCGTGGGCCAGTTCCAAGGGGCACCAGCACTCGGCGCGGATGTTCTGCGACATCACCATGCCCGACGGTTCGCCGTCCTGGGCCGACCCGCGCCACGTGCTGCGCCGTCAGCTGAACAAGGCCGCCGACGCGGGCTTCAGCTGCTACGTGCACCCCGAGATCGAGTTCTTCCTGCTGGAGAACAACCTCAAGGGCGGCTACGAGCCGACCCCGGCCGACAACGGCGGCTTCTTCGACCAGGCCGTGCACGACTCGGCGCCGAACTTCCGCCGCCATGCCATCGACTCGCTCGAATCGATGGGCATCTCGGTCGAGTTCAGCCACCACGAGGGTGCTCCCGGCCAGCAGGAGATCGACCTGCGCTACGCCGACGCGCTCTCGATGGCCGACAACGTGATGACGTTCCGCTACCTGATCAAAGAGGTGGCGATCGACGAGGGCGTGCGCGCGACGTTCATGCCCAAGCCGTTCTCTCAGTACCCCGGCTCGGCCATGCACACCCACATGAGCCTGTTCGAGGGCGAGAACAACGCCTTCGCCGATCCCGACGACCCGAACAACCTCTCGGGCACCGCGCGCTCGTTCATCGCGGGCATTCTCGAGCACGCCCCCGAGATCAGCGCGATCACCAACCAGTGGGTCAACTCCTACAAGCGCCTGATCCACGGCGGCGAAGCCCCGACCGCGGCCTCGTGGGGCCGGTCCAACCGGTCGGCGCTGGTGCGGGTGCCGATGTACACCCCGAACAAGTCGTCGTCGCGCCGCGTCGAGATCCGCAGCCCTGATTCGGCCTGCAACCCGTACCTGACCTTCGCGGTGCTGCTGGCCGCGGGTCTGCGCGGCATCGAAAAGGGTTACACGCTGCCCCCCGAGGCCGAGGACGACGTGTGGTCGCTGACCGACGCCGAGCGTCGCGCCATGGGCTTCCGCACCCTGCCCGGCACCCTCGACGAGGCCCTGCAGGCGATGGAGCGCTCCGAGCTGGTCGCGGAAACTCTCGGCGAACACGTCTTCGACTTCTTCCTGCGCAACAAGCGCCGCGAATGGGCCGACTACCGCTCCCAGGTCACCCCGTGGGAGCTCAAGGAATACCTGAGCTTGTGAGGTAGTCCCCGGCGGGGCGGAAAGCTCGAGGTTCCCAGGCCGAAGACCAGCGGCGCCAGCCGCTAAGATTTCAGCTATGGTCCGGCCACCGACTGCCCGCTCCGCTGTACCCGGCGTCGGCCGGCTCGGTTTACTCGAACCGGCAGCGGCGGCTTCCCTGCGCCAACTCGGCTGGGACAACGTCGACGGGGTGCCGGTGCTCTGGGCGCTCTCGCGTTCGCCCGATGCCGATCTCGCCCTGTCCACGCTCGTGCGGCTGCGCGAATCGCTCGAAGACGAATGGCCCGAACTGGATTCGGCGATCCGTTCCGACACCACGTTGCGCGGCAGGCTGTTCGGCTTGCTCGGCTCGTCGACGGCGTTCGGCGACCACCTGGTCGCTGTCCCGGCGGCGTGGAAAGTGCTGCGCGAGAACGAACTGCCCAGCCGGGACGAGTTGATCGCCGATCTGCTCGACGCCGTCGACGCGGCGCCGGAGACCGGACCCAACGCCGGGCCGATGCTGTGGCGCGCCGGGATCGCCGGCCCGGAGGCGGTCGCCTTGCTGCGCAGCAGGTATCGCGATCAGCTGATGCTGCTGGCCGCGGTCGACCTCGCCTCCACGGTCGAGAACGAACCGGTGCCGCCGTACCTGCTGGTCGGCAAGCACCTGTCGGATCTGGCCGATGCCGCGCTCACCGCAGCCCTGTCGGTCGCGGTGGCCAGGGTGTGTAAGAACGGCCCGGTGCCGGTGCGCCTCGCGGTGATCGCGATGGGCAAATGTGGTGCGCGAGAACTGAATTACGTCAGCGATGTCGACGTGGTGTTCGTCGCCGAACCGGCCGACGCCACCGCGACCCGGCTCGCCGCGGAGATGATGAGCGTCGCGAGCTCGGCCTTCTTCGAGGTCGACGCCGCACTGCGCCCCGAGGGCAAGGCGGGCGCCCTGGTGCGCACCCTCGACTCCCACCTCGCCTATTACAAGCGGTGGGCGCGCACCTGGGAATTCCAGGCGCTGTTGAAGAACCGGCCGATGACCGGCGATCTGGAACTCGGCAAGCAGTACCGCGACGCGCTGATGCCGATGGTCTGGACCGCGTCGGAACGCCCCGACTTCGTCGCCGACGTCCAGGCCATGCGCCGCCGGGTCGAGGACCTGGTCCCCGCCGATATGCGTGAGCGCGAACTCAAGCTCGGCGCGGGCAGCCTGCGCGATGTCGAATTCGCCGTGCAGCTGCTGCAATTGGTGCACGGCCGGGTGGACGAGGCACTGCACGTCACCAATACCGTCGAAGCGCTCACGGCCCTCGCCGCGGGCGGCTACGTCGGCCGTGAGGACGCCGCCAACCTCGCCGCGTCCTACGAATTCCTGCGCCTGCTCGAACACCGCCTGCAATTGCAGCGGCTCAAGCGCACCCACACCCTGCCCGCCTCCGATGACGAGGAGGGCATGCGCTGGCTGGCCCGCGCCGCCCACATCCGGCCCGACGGCCGCCAGGACGCGGTCGGAGTGCTCGACACCGACATCCGCCGCAACGCCGTGCGAGTCCGGCGGCTGCACGCGAAACTGTTCTATCGCCCGCTGCTGGACGCGGTCGCCCGGATGGACTCCGACGCGCTGCGTCTGAGCCCCGACGCCGCTGTCCGCCAGCTGGCCGCCCTCGGCTACGGCGCACCGGCCAACGCGCTCGGCCATCTCAAAGCGCTCACCGGCGGCGTTTCGCGCAAGGGCCGCATCCAGGCACTGCTGCTGCCGACTCTGCTCGAATGGCTCGGTGACACACCGAATCCCGACGCCGGGCTGCTCGCCTACCGCCGGGTGTCGGAGGGGCTCGATGATCAGATCTGGTTCCTGCGCGAACTGCGTGACGAGGGCGCGATCGCCCAGCGGCTGATGATCGTGCTCGGCTCCTCGGAGTACCTGCCCGATCTGCTGATCAACGCGCCCGACACCATCCGCATGTACGCCGACGGGCCCGGCGGCCCGCAGTTGCTCAGCACGAAACCCGAAGACGTCGCCCGTGGCATGCAGACCGCCGCCGCCCGCTACGACGACCCGAAACGTGCTGTCGCGGCGGCACGTTCGCTGCGCCGCCACGAACTGGCCAGGGTGGCCTCGGCCGACGTGCTCGGCATGCTCGACGTCGCGCAGGTGTGCGCGGCGCTGTCGTCGGTGTGGGTCGCGGTGCTAGAGGCGGCACTGAGCGCGGTCATCCGCGCCTCGGAGGCCGAACGCGGAGCGCCCGCACCCGCCGACTTCGCGGTGATCGGCATGGGCAGGCTCGGCGGGATGGAACTGGGCTACGGCTCCGACGCCGACGTGCTGTTCGTCTGCGATCCCCGCCCCGGTGAGGACGAGGCCACGGCCGTGAAATGGGCCAACGGAATCGCCGAGAAGGTGCAGCGGCTGCTCGGCGCACCGAGCGTCGACCCGCCGCTGCAGGTCGACGCGGGCCTGCGCCCCGAGGGACGCAACGGTGCCCTGGTTCGCACGCTGGCCGCCTATCAGGCCTACTACACGCAGTGGGCCCAGGCCTGGGAGGTGCAGGCGCTGCTGCGCGCCCACCAGGTGGCGGGCGATCAGGATCTGGGCGTGCGCTTCCTGCACGTCATCGACCCGATCCGCTACCCGACCGGTGGGGTCTCGGAGGAATCGGTGCGCGAGATCCGCCGCATCAAGGCGCGCGTCGACTCCGAGCGACTCCCGCGCGGCGCCAACCCGGCCACCCACACCAAACTGGGCCGCGGCGGCCTGGCCGACATCGAGTGGACCGTCCAGCTCCTGCAACTGCGTCACGCGCACGAGATACCCGCGCTGCACAACACCTCGACCCTGCAGTCGCTCGACGTGATCGAAGCCGAGGGCATCCTCGAATCCGACGATGTCGCGCTCCTGCGTGAATCGTGGATCACCGCTACCGCCGCGCGTAACGCCCTCGTGCTGGTCAAGGGCAAGCCGACCGACCAACTCCCCGGCCCGGGCCGGCTGCTCTCCGCGGTGGCCCGAGTAGCGGGCTGGCCCAACGACGACGGCAGCGAATTCCTCGACACCTACATGCGCATCACCCGGCGCGCGAAGGCCGTCGTGGAGCGCGTGTTCGGGGGATAGTCCGGGCATGAAAAAGCCCCGCACCACTGGTGCGGGGCTTTTTCAGTTCACGCCGAAATCAGATGGCGCGGACGTCCTGGGCCTGGGGGCCCTTCTGGCCCTGGCCGACCTCGAACTCCACCCGCTGTCCCTCTTCGAGGGACTTGAAGCCCGAGCCGCCGATAGCCGAGTAGTGAACGAAGACGTCGGGGCCGCCTCCGTCTTGGGCGATGAAGCCGAAGCCCTTTTCGCCGTTGAACCACTTGACGGTGCCTTGAGTCATGTTTTAAAAGTCTTTTCCGTAGGTGAGCCATGGCGATCACTTGCGATCAGCCCAGTCTCAGCAACCCAGTATGCCATACTCGCCAGCAAACCGCGCCTTGCGGTTGGTCACACCGCACTGTGGGCGGAGTATGCCGTGGAAAACCGGCGTGTTGCGTCGGTCGGCAATCAATGCGAGCGCCCCTGTCACATCGCGTGGCGGACTGTGCCAATCTGGGCGGTATGGGTGAGATGAACGAGGGGCGTGGCGGGCACGTCGACCTGGCCATGCGGGTGCTCGACGCACACGTGGCGTTCACCAAGCAGCAGTTGCGTGAACCCGCCGGGTTTCTCGAGTTCGTCACCGAGGAGATCGACGGCGCCCTCGACGAGGCCGCGGAGCTGACCCTCGCGCAGGCGGTGACCCGTGAGCAGATCAAGGCGGTCGCGCACAAGTTCGCCGTGCAGGTTCCCGTCGAGGGCGCGATCCCCGAACTCGTCGGCGAGATCGCCACCCGCCTGTACAACCATCGCGCCAACGACGAGATCGAGGTCGGTGAGCTCGTCGACAACCGCCGCTTCGACGAGCTGGTCGACGGCGTAGCCGATCTGGATCTCACCCACCGGCTGGTGCGACTGGTGCTCAACAGCCCGGTGACCGTCGACGCGTGTGTCGAGGCGGTCCAGCGCGCGGTGGTCACCGCGGTCGACGACGGTTTGCACCCCGAAGGCGGCGGCCTCGCCCGGTCGCTGCGCGGCGCACTGTCGCGGCTGGCCGAACCGGCGATGCCCGCGATCGAGAACGGCGTCGGCAGGCTCACCCGCACCGGCGCGCGATTCGTGTTGCGCGGCAACAGCGGTGACGCCGACGAGGTCTTGCTCGACAGCGCCCGCGAGACCTGGCGCAAACACACCGGCGCCGCGGTCGGCTCGTTCCGTGATCTGGTCTCGGCCGACGATGTCGAAGACATCGTGGTGCTCGTCTTCGAATTCTGGCGCACCTTCCGCGATACCGACTACTTCCGCGCCCTGCTCGACGAGGGCGTGGACCACGTCTTCGACAAATACGGCGACACCCCCCTTGCCGAATTACTGGCTGAGCTGGGCGTTGGGCGCGCGGAAATGCTCGAAGAGGCCCTGCGTTTCGGCCCGCCGGTCCTCGAAACACTCGACGAGCGCGGCTATCTCGACACCGTGCTGCGCCGCAGGCTGGCTCCGTTCTACGCCTCCGACGCCTTCCGGGCCGCTGTGTCCGGGATGGAGTGACCGCACCAGTTCCGTTCGGCCGCTGGTATGTCGGGATGTGTCGGTACGATTCGTGCAACGATGGGGCGCTTGTCTGCCACCGGATCTCGATCGAAAGGCTGCCGTGACACGTCTGTCCACCCTGCTCGACCAGATCGACTCCGGTGCTGTGCTGCTGCCCGAATTCCAGCGTGGCTACGTGTGGAACCGCGACCAGGTGCGTGGACTCATGCGGTCGCTGTATCTCGGGTATCCGGTCGGTGGGTTGCTGGTGTGGGAGACCGGGTCCGAGGAGATCGCGGTGCGCGGGTCGACCACCGGCTCGGGGCTGCGCCAGTTGCTGCTCGACGGGCAGCAGCGCATCACCACCCTCTACGGGATCATGCGCGGGACAGCGCCGTCGTTCTTCGAAGGCGACGAGATCGCTTTCACCGGTCTGCATTTCGATGTCGAGCGTGAGCTCTTCGAATTCCAGGTGCCCGGCCGCGATACCGCGCCGGCCTGGATCGACATCACCGAACTGTTCGCCCAGGGCCCGATGCACTACCTGGCGAGGTTTCCGGACGAGTCGCCGGAAACCCTTGCCCTCTATCTCGATCGGCTGAACAAGGTTCGCGAGGTCGCCAACCGCGAGTTCAACGTCGAGACCATCACCGGATCGGATCGCACGGTCGACGAGGTGGTCGACATCTTCAACCGGGTCAACTCCGGCGGCACCAAACTGTCCAAGGGCGACCTCGCGCTGGCCACTCTGTGCGCGCAGTGGCCGCAGGCCCGCGGCAACCTGCGCGACCACCTGATCCGCTGGGACAAAGACGGTTACACGTTCACCCTGGACTGGTTGCTGCGCAACGTGATCGCCGTCGGCAACGGCCGCGCGCACTTCGACGCGCTCGGCGATCTGGCACCCGCGGAGTTCGAGCAGGCGCTGGTGGCCACCACCGAGCAGGTCGACACCTTCCTCGACACGGTGGCGGGCCGACTCGGCCTCGATCACGACCGAGTCCTGATGGGGCGCTACGCGATTCCCGTGATCACCCGCCTGCTGTTCCTCAACGGCGGCCGCTTCGACAACGATCTGCACCGCGACCGGGTGCTGTACTGGTACGTGCATTCCGCGCTCTGGGGCCGGTTCAGCGGCTCCACCGAGACGTTCCTGCAACAGGACTACGACACGCTCGAACGCGGCGGCATCAACGCGCTGATCGGTTCGCTGGAACGGCTGCGCGGTGGCTCGCTCGACCTGTGCGCCGACGATTTCGCCGGTGCCACTCGCGGTTCCCGGTTCTATCCGCTGCTGTACATGCTGACCCGCGTCGACGGTTCACGCGATCTCGGCACCGGCTCCGAACTCGGCATCGAGCAGTTCGGCGAGCGCACCCCGGTGCAGGTGCACTACCTGTTCCCGAAAACCCTGCTGCGCGATGCCGGTTACGAACGCAACGAGATCAACGCGATCGCCAATTTCTGCTTCCTCAGCCCCGGTTCCGAGGCCGAGCTCGGCGAGCGTGAGCCCGCCGACTACTTCGCCGAGGTGGAACGCCGCAACCCGGGTGTGCTCGCCTCGCAGTGGATTCCGACCGACCCGTCGCTGTGGCGGGTGGAGAACTACCGTGAGTTCCTGCGGGCGCGCCGCAAGATGCTCTCCGCCTCGGCGGATGCCTTCCTCGAGAAGCTGCGCACCGGCAAGCTGCACCGCCCGACCCTGCTGACGGTGGGTGTCGCTGGGGTGACCATCGGCGATCCCGCGGTGGATCAGGTCAACGCTCTCGTCGACGATCTCGTCGCCGACGGTTTCGGCTTCCCGCTGCTCGACAGTGAGGTCTCCGACCCGGTCACCGGCCGCGAACTCGCTGTCGCCGAAGCCTTTTGGCCCGAAGGCCTGCAGCCGGGCGTCGGCATGCCGGTGGTGCTCGTGCTCGAGCCGTCCAATGCCGACCTCACCCGCTTCGCTCAATTGGGCTATGCGGTGTTCACCTCCGTCGACGCCCTGCGCGGTTACGTCGACAACCTGCGCGTGGAAGCCTCCGGCGACAGTGGCATCGACGGCCCGGTCGGCGATCTGGCCGCGTTGGCCGACCGCCTGCCCGCCACCTGGGTCGGCAACTCCGAGCAGGTCTGGTTCCGCTTCGCCTGGAACCTGCTCGAGCGCGACCGCGCCGAGGGCCCCGACGCGCTGCTCGGTGCCGAACATCTCGCCCTGCGCTACATCGCCCTGTGGGCGCTCACCCGCACCTTCTACATCCACGCTTTCGACCAGGGCAACCCCGGCGAATGGCGCTATTACCTCGGCGATGCCATCGGCCCGAGCCCGCTGGTCCCGCGTGCGTGGCTGACCCAGCGCGCCGTCGAATCCGGGGCGCTGGCCCCCGGCATGCCACCCGGCGACGAAGACGTCGCGATCGCGCTCGTCCACGGCGTCATCGAGACCGTCGAGGAGGTTGCCACCGCGCTGTCGCACCTGCTCGGCGGGCCCGGCCTGTTCGCCTCACTGTGGGCGTCGGCGGGCGCGGCCGAACACTACGGCTACCCCCTGTCCACCGACCAGATCAACGACCTCATCAACCAGGTGGTCAACGACCCCGAGTCCCGGAAGATCCAGGCCTACAACTGGATCGAGGCGGGCCTACCGCTCTAGGGCTTACCGGTCGCGCGCTGGAACGTCGTGACGAAGTCGGTCAGCGCGGTGCGGTCCTCGTGGTCGGCCGGTCGGTGGCCGCGGTCGGCTTCGACCGTGATCGCGGTGCCCGCACCGACACGCAGCTCGTCCCAGCAGACCGGGAGAACCGGGAGTTGCACGGTGCGCTCACCGACGGTCAGGGTGATCGCCGAGGTGTACTTGTTCGCGACGGTCATCAGCTCCTCGACGGCCTGCTCGGTGAGTGGACCCGCGGCGCGGAATTCCTCGATGTACACGGTCACCTCCCTTCGGCGGCCAGTGTAGGTCCTCGCAGAGCTGCCAAGACAGCCACAAGGGACCTGAAAGTGGAGCCGCTTAGGGTGGCCTCATGATGCGTAAAGGGTTGGAACGAGCGTTGCTCGTCCTGGGGTGGGGCGCGGTGGTCGCGGCGGTGGCCGGGATCGTGTTGCACGTCGCGGACTGGCGCCAGAAGTCGATGGTGCTGTTGGCGTCGGGGGCGATGTGGTTGATGCTCGGTGCGGTCGTAGGGCTGGTGCTGTTGCTCGCCGCGCGAGGCTGGCGCAGCTCGGCGGCGGCGGCACTGGTGCTGGCCGGGGCGGCGTGGTTGGTGGTCCCGTCCTACATTCCGGAGGCCAGGGCCGCCGAGGGGCCGGAACTGGTGGTGATGCAGTCGAACATCCTCTTCGGCAAGGCCGATCCGGTCGCGGTGGTCGGCGCGGTGCGGGAGAACAACGTCGACGTGCTCACCGTCGAGGAACTGACCAACGACTCGATCACGGGCCTGCGTGGGGCCGGACTCGAGGAGCGACTGCCCTACGTCTATCTGGAGCCCGCCCAGTCGGGCGGCGGCGGCACCGGTATCTACAGCCGATACCCGTTGCGCGACACCAAGAAATACGACGGCTTCATCATGAGCAATATCTCCGCGACGATGCAACATCCACAGCGCGGACCGATATCGGTCTTCGCCTTCCACCCGATCCCGCCGAACCTCGACTTCGGCGCCTGGTCGGCCGAGATGCGCCGGGTCGACGAGATCCTCGCGGCGACCAGCGCCCCCGCGATCGTCGGCGCGGATTTCAATGCGACACACGATCATTCGGCCTACCGCGCACTGCTCGACGGCGCGTTCGCCTCGGCCGCCGACCAGACCGGCGACGGTGTCCTGCTCACCTACCCGGCGGATCGCCGGTGGGGGCCGGTGATCGGGATCGATCACATCCTCGTCGCAGGTGGGGTGGCAGAACAGATCCGCACCCTCACCATCCCCGGCTCCGACCATCGCGCGGTGCTGGCCACGATCCGAATGGACCTGTGACAGTGGTCGTTTACCATGTGATCGCTCGATCGCGGACCGCTAGGCGTCCGCGTCATTTCCGGGGAGGACAGCGCATGAGAAGACATCGGTTCGGCGCGACCATGGCAGCTTTGATGAGTATCGGCATGCTCGTAACCGGTTGCGGCGCGACAACAGTCGCGAGCGACCAGGCGCAGCCGATCATGGACAATCCGTGGGAGGTGGCGGGCGCGGCGTCGTCCACCGGCCCCAGCGGGTCGCGTCCCGGTGTGCCCGACACAGACAAGAAGGCCGACAACGGCGACAACGGCAAGATCGACAAGCTCGCTCTCAACGCCATCGCCGACATCGAAGAGTACTGGCAGACCGAGTATTCCAAGACCTTCCGTGGCAATTTCAAGCCCGCCTCGAAGTACATCTCGTGGTCGGCGAAGGCGCCGGAGTCGGAGTCGGTGCAGTTCTGCAAGAGCAGCACCTACAAGCTGGTGAACGCCGCGTACTGCCCGCTCGACCACACCATCGGCTGGGACCGCACCGTCCTGCTGCCGCTGCTGGTCGACAAGTACAAGGAGATGTCGGTGGTGATGGTGCTCGCCCACGAATACGGGCACGCCATCCAGTCCCAGGCCGACCTGCTGCGCGGGTTCCTCACCGATGCGCTGGTCAAGGAGCAGCAGGCCGACTGCCTGGCCGGTGTGTTCCTTCGCCATGTGGCAGAGGGCAATTCGAAGCACTTCACGCTCAACACCACCGACGGGCTCAACGGTGTGCTCGGCGCGACCGTCGCCGTGCGTGACCGCGACCCCAACGATCCCGACGCCGTGCACGGTTCGGCGTTCGAGCGGGTAACGGCGGTGCAGATGGGTTACACCCAGGGCGCCAAGTCGTGCAAGGACATCAACGAGGACGAGATTGCCAAGCGTCGCGGTGGTCTACCGACCACGTTCATCGATGACGAGCGCGAAAAGCAGCTCGCGGTGGACCAGGAAAATCTCAGCAACCTGGCCAACCAACTGGGCAAGTCGATGCCGTTGAAGAACACGCCGAAGTTCGACTACGCCGGTGTCGTCCGCAATTGTTCCTCCACGACAACCACCGAACCGGTGTCTTACTGCCCAGGAAGCAACACGATCGGCACTGACCTACCCGCGATGGCAAAGCGTGCGGGTGAGGGTTCGAGCAGCAAAGGCGAGCCCTTGTCGGCGGTCGTTACTGGCGACTATAACGCCGCTGTAGTATTCGTCTCCCGCTACGCTCTTGCGGTACAGCAGGATCGTAAGTTGTCGTTGACCGGCGCCGACTCGGCTGGTCTGCGCACCGCCTGCCTCTCGGGTGTGCTAACCACGAAACTCAGCGACCCGGCCAGCGATCCACGCCTGTCGGCTGGCGACCTGGACGAAGCTGTATCTGGTCTGCTCGCCGATGGCCGCGCTGCCGCCGACGTCAATGGCAAAGTTGTGCCGAGTGGGTACCAGCGACTGGAGGCGTTCCGCACTGGTGTCTTGAACGGCGAGTCGGCCTGCCTGACCCAGTTCAAATAGGGCATGCGTTAGCCGTTGACGCCAGAGCTGAGGGTTTTCGCCATCCTAGCGGCTACCCTCGGCTCCGCGTATCGACCTCGAGTTTTCGGCTGGTTGCATGCCACCGGATTTTCGTCGGCCGCTGCCTCGGCGATCTTCGACTCAGGTGCCGTGACGCTTTTCCATTCCTGATTGCCGACATTGACTTTGTGAAAGATGCTCTGTCGCAGAGAAATACGGCATTGACACCGTTGGTTGTTTGATGAAACATGGTTGTTGTCGGCCGTTGAGTTGGAGGGGCCACCTGGCCGACTGGGGGATTAGGTTGTCCTGCATGGCCATTCTGGAAATGTGAGCACCGATATGTTGAAAAAGTTCTTGCCCGTCGTGATTATCGGTGCGGCCTCGTACGCAATGGTATTGCCGGCGTCGGCGTCGGCGTCAGTGGTTCCTGGTGAGTTCAGTTCTGCCCTGGTGCATGAGTTCTCGTCTAAGCAGGAATGCTTGGAGTACCTTGCGACGCAGTCCTACTACACGTGGTGTCGACAAAACGAAAAGGTTGATGAGGGGCCAGGGATGACAAATCGACTCGGGAGGTGGCAGCCGCGCCGGTGAATGCAGGCCGACTGCATAGTCACCGGGCACGGCCACGGCAGAGTTATCCAGCGGCTCTGGGCGTTTCGTACCGGCGTTTGTCCGGTGCGGGCCTGACTGGACCGTTCGGGTAGTCAGCGTCCCGTAGGCAGTGACCGTAGGGAGCTGAGGGTGTTCGCCACCGCGCGGGCAGCCTCAGCTCCCTTTGTCACGAAGTGGTTGGTGTAGTAGTCCACGTGTTCGCTGTGCTCGTGGAAGTGGTGCGGGGTGAGCACCACCGAGAACACCGGCACGTCGGTGTCGAGCTGCACGCGCATCAAGCCGTCGATCACCGCGGAGGCGACGAAGTCGTGGCGGTAGATGCCGCCGTCGACGACCAGGGCCGCGGCGACGATCGCGTCGTAGCGGCCGGTGCGGGCCAGGCGTTGGGCATGCAGCGGGATCTCGAAGGCGCCGGGGACGTCGAACACCTCGACGACCTCGGAGTCGAAGCCGAAGCCGGTGTATTCGGCGAGGAAGCCCTCGTGCGCCTTGTTGACGATGGAGCTGTGCCAGCTGGCGCGGATGAAGGCAACGGCGCCGGTAGACGTGGTCATGAGTGGTAAGTCTACTAGTGCCGCCCGCGCGAAAACTTACTGAGCAGTAATATGGGTGGACAGCCAGTCGGTGACATCGCCGAGCACCTTCGCTCGCTCGGGCTCGTTGAACACCTCGTGGTAGAGCCCCGGGTAGCGCAGCACCGTCACATCGGACGAGCCCGCGTCGCGTTCGAGCAGATCGGCGCTCGACGGTGACGCGATCACGTCGGCGGTGCCGTGCACTACCAGCAGCGGCGCGGTGAGCGCGCCGAGGCGCTGCTTCACCAGCGCGGTGTGCTGCAGGATCTCCACCGCGGTGCGCGCGGGCAGCTTGCCGCGGAACACCAGCGGGTCGTCGTCGTAGGCGCGCACCACTTCGGGATCACGACTGATCGTGGACGAATCCAGGGTCAGCACACCGAGATTCGGCGCGAACCGGGTAAGCAGGGGAGCGGCCAGGCGCTGGATCGGATTGCCGAGCGGGATGTCCAGCGGCGGCGCGGACACGATGACGCCCGCCACGTCGACCGGTCCTCGGGTCGCCTGGTGCAGGACCACCAGGCTGCCCATCGAATGCCCGAGCAGGAATCGGGGGACACCAGGATGGGCGGCGGCCGCGAGGTCGAGCAGGGTCGCGACATTGTCGGCGGCGCCCTGCATCGAACCGATATTGGCCGCCGGGCCCTCGGACAGGCCGTGCCCGATGTGGTCGAGCGCGTAGACCGCGAAGCCGGCGTCGGCCAGCGTGGTGCCGACGTGTTCGTAGCGGCCCGAGTGTTCGGCGACGCCGTGCACCAGCACCACCACCGCACGCGGTGCCGACTCCGGTTGCCATGCGCGCCACGCGATCTTGCCGCCGTGGCCCGCGAACTCGCCGGTGTCGGTTGTCATCGTGGCGCTCCTCCTGCTTCGGGCGCCGCGGCGAGCCGCTCGATGAGACGCCGGTTGAACTCGATCAGCCGAGCGTAGTTGAGCCGCGAGATCCGCTCGTCGGTTCCATGGATTCGTTCCAGATCCGCCGCGGTCAACACGATCGGCGCGAAGTTGCAGCGGGTCGCGGCCAGGCCGTCGTAGTGGCGTGAATCGGTGGCGCCCGGCACGATCCCGGTGGTGGTCACGATCCCGGGCACCACACTCGTCGCCAGTTCGGCGACCATGTCGAACGCCGGACCCGGCCCGTCGAATCGCGAGGGCTCCGACGCCGGCCCGACGAGGTCGATCGCCACGCCGATATCGCGGATCACCCGGGTGCAGTGCGCCAGCACCGCCGCCACCGAATCGCCCGGCAGGATACGGAAATTCACCAGCGCCTCGGCGCTCTGCGGCAGCACATTGGCCTTCACGCCGCCGCTGATCACGGTGGGCGCGGTGGTGGTGCGCACCAGCGCCTCGGTGGTCGGGCCGGTCGCCATGATGCGGGCCACGAGCGGTCCGGCCAACCTGGCCAGCCCGCGTGCGTCGGTGAGCTCGAGCAGCCGGCGGCGTGGTTCGGGCAGTGCCTCCCGCATGCGGGCGAGCATGTCGCTGATCACCGGCGTCAGCCGCAGTGGCATCGGATGATCCTGCACCCGCGCCACCGCGCGTGCCAGCCGTCCCACCGCGGTCTGCCTGCCCGGCATCGAGGAGTGGCCGCCGGTCTCGGTGACCGAAAGCCGTACCGTCGCATAGCCCTTCTCGCCGAGCATGATGCTGGCCACCGGTCGGTCGACCCCGTCGGCGACGCCCTCGGTGATCACCCCGCCCTCGTCTAGCAGCAGGTCCGCGCGCACGTCCTGGTCGCGCAGATGCTGGGCCATCCGGACCGCGCCGCCGTCACCGAAGACCTCTTCGTCGTGACCGAAGGCGAGAAATATTGTGCGGCGCGGGCGAATTCCGCCTTCCAGTGCCGACTCGACCGCTTCCAGGACGGCGAGCACGCGGCTCTTGTCGTCGATCGCGCCACGGCCCCAGATGAATTCGTCGTCGACGGCGCCGTCGAACGGGGGATGGGTCCAGCGTTGCGCGTCGTCGACCGGCACCACGTCCTGGTGGGCGAGCAGGATCGCCGACGCCGCACCGGGCTCGACGCCGTCCCAGCGGTAGAGCCTGCTGTGGTCGAAGGTCGTCAAGGACAGCTCGGCGTGGACGCGCGGGAACGACGCCTCGAGGTGGGCGGCCAGGCGCGCGAACTCCGCGTGGGCGGTGTGCGCGGGATCCTCGGTCGACACCGTCACGCACTGCAGCGCGACCGCCAGCCGCCGGGCGACGTCGTCATCGACGCCCTCGGTGACGGGGGGCAGGGTGGGGTTCTCGGTGATCGGGCGCATCTCAGCCATTGTGGCCCGTGGCGTGGGCCGGCGCCCGCCGAACGTGCCCGAAACGCCGGGATCGTCGCGCGGTGTGATGCGGTCAGACGCCCCGGCGGCGCGCCATCTAAGCTGACACCATGGCAGGAGGCAAGGGCGGCAAGCCGTCGAAGGAAGCCAGGGCCGCGGCTAAAGCGGCCCGTAAGCAGGCATCACGCGAGCGTCGTCAGCAGTTGTGGCAGGCGTTCAACATGCAGCGCAAGGAAGACAAGGCGCTGCTGCCGCTGATGATCGGCGCACTGGTCGGCACCACGGTGGTCTTCTTCCTCATCGGGCTGATCTTCGACATGCAGTGGTTCCTGCTGCCGCTGGGTCTGCTGCTGGGTGTGCTGCTGGCATTCATCCTGTTCGGGCGCCGTGTGCAGAAGAACGTGTACCGCAAGGCCGAGGGTCAGGCGGGCGCCGCGGCGTGGGTGCTGGAGAACCTGCAGGGCAAGTGGCGGGTGTCCAACGGCGTCGCCGCGACCACCCAGCTCGACGCCGTGCACCGCGTCATCGGCCTGCCCGGGGTGATCTTCGTCGCCGAGGGTTCGCCCCAGCGGGTCCGCTCGCTCATCGCGCAGGAGAAGAAGCGCACCGCCCGCCTGGTCGGTGACACCCCCATCTACGAAGTGATCGTCGGCAACGAGGAAGGCCAGACTCCGCTCAAGGAGCTGCAGAAATACCTCACCAAGCTGCCGCGCAACATCGACGTCAAGCGGATCGACCAGATCGAGGGCAGGCTCTCGGCCCTGAGCTCGCGCAGTGGTCCCGCGATGCCGAAGGGCCCGATGCCCCCCGGCGCGAAGATGAAGGGCATGCAGCGCGCGATTCGTCGCCGCTGACCTACTTCCGCCGCGAGCCCGTCACCTGTTCCAGGTGGCGGGCTCGCGCCGTTTCAGGCTTCGGTCGAGCGGCCGGTCAGCAGCCAGAGGACGCGGTCGTAGGCCAGCAGCTGGTAGCCGATCAGAACGGCCGCCGAGATCAGCGCCAACCGCGGCAGGGCCGCGCCCCACAGCGCCGCCGCCCCGCCGAACAGCACCGCGAACTCGAGCCCGAGCCGCACCGGACCCGGGACCGGCACCGGAGCGCCGCCGCTGCGACTCGGATCATCGGGAACGGCGAACGTCCCCCACAGCACCGCCGCGGCGACCGGCAGCACGACGACGAGCAGATATCGCCAGGGGGAATCGAAGGCTCGCCAGCCCAGCACTCCGAACGAGGTGATGGCGACCAATTCGAGCAGGAAACGCACGGCCAGCAAGGCCGGATTCAGTGACACGGCCTGATCGTAGGGCTGCGCGCGTGGGCCTGACAGCTCAGCGAGCGTTGACCAGTGCCGTCCCGGTGGCCCGGTCGTGCATGCCGCGACCGTCGGCGTCGGTGAACAGCGCCGGCACCACGAACACCAGCAGCACCTGCCTGGCCAGCGCGCGCACGAAGCCCACCGCCACCGGAGCGTCGATGCGCAGCACCCGCAGCTTCATGAAGTACTGGCCCGGCGTGAACCCGAACAGGGTCACCGCGGCCACGCCGACCACGAACCACACCAGCAGCGGCACCGACGACGACACGAAGCTGCGGGTGATCACCGCGGCGATCCCGACCGCGATGAACCAGTCGATGAACAGCGCGACGACGCGGCGCCACGTCGGGGCGAGCGAGCCCGCTCCCTCGCGCGGCAGCCCGTAGAGCTCACCGGGGTAGCCGGAGATTTCCGAGTCGCCGGGTTCGCCCGGGGATCCGGAGAGCCATGTGCCGGTAATACGTGCCATGCCACCCAGGATAGTGGCGCGCGATCGGCCGCCCACGACCGCATAAATGGAGGTCACGTCAGCGCGGGATCGCGCGGATGGCAGGATTAGCGTGGAGATCGCGCCCGGATGGCTGACATCACCCAGGCATCCGGTTCGCGTAACACTGGCGAAACATAGCCTTGACTGTTGGGAAACACCGCGTCCTTAGCGTCAGGTCGCGACGAACCCCTTCGTAGCGACTGCGCGCAGGTCGTTCGAGAGGGCCAGCATCGCGACTGGCTGGGAACCGATTCGTAAGGAGAGCAAGTGACGTTCAGCACGGCCGAAGAGGTCATCCAGTACATCAAGGAAGAGGACATCGAATACGTCGATATCCGCTTCTCCGACCTGCCCGGCGTCCAGCAGCACTTCTCGATCCCGGCCAAGGCGTTCACCGCCGACCTGGCGGAAGAGGGTCTGGCGTTCGACGGCTCCTCGGTGCGTGGCTTCCAGTCGATCGACGAGTCGGACATGCTCCTGCTCCCCGACTTCAGCACCGCGCGGATCGACCCGTTCCGTGCCGCGAAGACGCTCAACCTGAACTTCTTCGTGCACGACCCGTTCACCCGTGAGGCGTACTCCCGCGACCCGCGCAACATCGCGCGCAAGGCGGAGGAGTACCTGCGTTCGACCGGTATCGCCGACACCGCCTTCTTCGGTGCCGAGGCCGAGTTCTACATCTTCGACGGCGTCCGCTACGGCTCCGGCATGAACGGTTCGTTCTACGAGATCGAGTCCGTCTCCGGTTCGTGGAACACCGGCAAGGAGTTCAACCCGGACGGCAGCCGCAACCTCGGCTACAAGGTCCGCAACAAGGGTGGCTACTTCCCCGTCGCCCCGTACGACCACTACGTCGACCTGCGCGACAAGATCTCGACCAACCTGCAGAACGCGGGCTTCGAGCTCGAGCGCGGCCACCACGAGGTCGGCACCGCCGGTCAGGCCGAGATCAACTACAAGTTCGGCACGCTGCTCTCGGCCGCGGACGACCTGCAGCTGTTCAAGTACATCGTGAAGAACACCGCGTGGCAGGAAGGCAAGTCTGTCACCTTCATGCCGAAGCCCCTCTTCGGCGACAACGGCTCGGGCATGCACGTGCACCAGTCGCTGTGGAAGGACGGCAAGCCGCTGTTCCACGACGAGGCCGGCTACGGCGGCCTGTCGGATCTGGCGCGTCACTACATCGGCGGCATCCTGCACCACGCCCCGTCGCTGCTGGCGTTCACCAACCCGACCGTCAACTCGTACCACCGTCTGGTGCCGGGCTACGAGGCCCCCATCAACCTGGTGTACTCGCAGCGCAACCGCTCGGCCGCCGTGCGTATCCCGGTGACGGGCAACAACCCGAAGGCCAAGCGCATCGAGTTCCGCGCGCCTGACTCCTCGGGTAACCCGTACCTGGCCTTCGCCGCCATGATGATGGCCGGCCTGGACGGCATCAAGAACAAGATCGAGCCGCTGGCCCCCGTCGACAAGGACCTCTACGAGCTCCCGCCGGAGGAGGCCAAGAACATCCCCCAGGCCCCCACCAGCCTGGCCACGGTCATCGATCGCCTCGAGGCGGACCACGACTACCTCACCGAGGGCAACGTGTTCACCCCCGACCTGATCGAGACCTGGATCAACATCAAGCGCGAGAGCGAGATCGCCCCGGTCAACCTGCGTCCGCACCCGTACGAGTTCGAGCTCTACTACGACGTGTGATCCTGACCTGCGGGAACGGGCCTGATCGGCCCGTTCCGTCCGCAGTGGGTACGCAGTAATCAGTGTCGAGTCCACCCGCTCCGTAATCACGGGGCGGGTGGACTCGTCTGTATCCGGCGCACGAACGGCGTACCCCCCACCGCGCGCCGGCACCACCGACCGCGAGGCGCGTCAGGTGCGTCGAGGAACGGAATCGGCCAACGCTGTGCGGGCGTCGGTCAGATGCTGGGCGAGGTCGCCGCCTTCGTGCAGCCAGACGCGGTAGGCGGAGAAGAAGCACGCCATGCCGATCTTCGCCCACAGGGACGGGCGCACGTCGCTGTCGACGGCGACGCCCAACTGGCGGGCCAGGTGGTGTTCGATGAGCTGTTCCACGGCGGCCTGCTTCGCCAGATCGCGGGCGCGGAGGGCGGGCGTGCTGGTGATCAGGGCGTCGCGGGTGCGCGCCTGGGTGAGCTGTTCACCGCCGAACCGGCTGATCAGGGGGTTGATGACGACGGCGAGGGTGGTCTCGGGGTGTTCGCCCTCGGGACGTTCGGCGAGGAGCCGGGCCAGGTCGGCACGCAGGTCATCGTCTTCGGGGAAGACCAGCTCTTCTTTGCTGGTGAAGTAGCGGTGCAGGGTGCGGGTGCCGACTTCCGCGGCCGCCGCGATCTCGGCGACGGTGACGCCGTCGAAGCCTCGTTCGGCGAACAGGCCGAACGCGGTGTCGACGATGGACTGCCTGGTCCGTTCCCGTTTGAGATCCCGCAGCGACATCGAAACAGTGTCGCATGACGCGACGACATGGCAGACTATGCCATATGGCATCAAGTGACAGAACTGTGGTCGTCACCGGCGGCACGAGCGGTCTCGGGTACGAATGCGCCAGGAATCTCACGCGCGACCCGCACAACACTGTGGTGATCACCGGTCGCGACGGCACTCGAACTCGGGAACTGGCCGCGACGATCGGCGCGCGCGGCATGGCGCTCGACCTGTCCTCGCGCCCGTCGGTCGGTGGGTTCGTCGCCGAATTCGCCGCCGCGGATCTACCGCCGCTCGCCGGTCTGGTGTGCAACGCGGGGGTGCAGTTCACCCGCCGGACCCTCACCGCGGACGGCATGGAGGCGACCTTCGCCACCAACCACCTCGGTCACCTCGGCCTCATCCTCGACCTGCTCGCCCACTTCACCGCACCCGCGCGAATCATCATGGTGTCCTCGGGAACTCATGACCCCGAGCAGTTCACCGGGATGCCGCACCCATTGCGCGCCACCGCCCGCGAACTCGCCTATCCGCCGTCGCCGACCGAATCGGCACAGCGCGACGCTCGTCGCCGCTACAGCACCTCGAAGTTGGCGAACCTCCAGACCGCCTACCACCTCGCTCGCGAGTTGGCTCCACGCGACATCGCAGTGAACGCGTTCGACCCGGGCCTGATGCCTGGAACCGGATTGGCCAGGGACGCCAGTGCGGTCCAGCGGTTCGGCTGGAAGACGATCGCCCGCGCCCTCGTCGTGCTTCCCGGAGTTCGCACGCCGCGTGGGTCCGGCGCGGATCTCGCGTGGCTGGCCGCGGCACCGGATCGCGAGGGAATCACCGGTCAGTATCTGGTGGGCCGCACACCGGTGCGATCCTCGGTGGCCTCCCGTGACGAAGCGGTACAGCAGGCTCTCTACCGGGACAGTCTGGAGTTGCTCGCCGAGTTGGATGCTCGGGCGGATCGCTGATGGGCGACACGCCCCGGATTATCGGGGCTGGACGGCGAGGCGGGGAGCGGCAATAGTCCGGGGGTGCGATTGGGTGTTGTGGTGGCGCGGGCGGTGGCCGGTGTGGCGTTGGTGCTCGGGACGGCGGTGCCGGCGACGGCCGAGCCGGTGAACGTGTCGTTCACGTGGACGCAGGAGTATTTGACGGCACCCGACGGGACTCGGCTGCATGCCGACGTCCTCCGGCCGCCGGGGGTGGCGGCCGACGCGCGGACTCCGGTGCTGCTGACGGCCAGTCCGTATCGGGCGCATCTGGCGTACCTGTCCCAGCCTCGCCCGGGTGGTGGACCCTCGACCGACAACTTGCCGGTCGAGTGGGCGTTGCGGGCCGGGTACACGTATGTGATCGTCGATCTGCGCGGGTTCGGTGGGTCCAACGGCTGCCCGGATTTCGGTGGCCCGGGGGAGCGGTCGGATGTGGCGGCGGCGGTGGAGTGGGCGGCGAGCAGGCCGTGGTCGACGGGGCGGGTCGGCGTGGTCGGCACGTCCTATGAGGGATGGACCGGGATGATGGCGCTGGCCGCGAAGCCGAAGGGGCTGGCGGCGGTGGCGGCGTTCGAACCGGTCGTCGATCCGTACTCGTATCTCTACATGCAGGGCACGGCGTGGAAGTTCGGTGGAAAACCGTTGACCGAGGACGGTATCCGCCCCGCCGACACCGCGGGCGCGGAACACCTGGCCATCGCCTCGACCCCCGGCCACCCCGACGACGGCGACGAGTACAAAGCCAATGCCGTTCAGATGACCCAGGACTGCGCCGCCCGCTATCTCGCCCTCACCACCGACCACAACGGGGCCAACCCGGATTGGCGCGAGCGCGACATGGTCGAGGCCGTCCGAGGCAACACCACCCCGATGTTCCTCGGCCAGAGCTTCCTCGACTCCAATACCCGTGCCGATCGCATCATCGAGGCTTGGGAAGCCAGAGGTCCCGGGGAACACCGTGCCTGGTTCGGCCAGTGGGGCCACTCGGACTGCCGCGCGAAATGCGACACACCCCACTTCGCCGCGGAGCTCTACGCCTTCCTGGACAAACATGTGGCGGGCGCCGATGTCGAAGTACCGGGCCCGCCGGTGACCGTCGGCCAGTTCGACGGTGGTTGGCGCGGTGAAACCGTGTGGCCGCCTACGGATTCCCGGCGCACCTCCGTCGCGTTGCGCACCGGCACCTACAGCGATCGTGGTCTGTTGCCCGGAGCGGACCGGGAAATCTGGTCGATTTCGGCGCCGGTCACCGAGCCCGTGCACCTCGCGGGCCGCGCGACTGCCGCGCTGACCCTCACCGGCCCGCCGGAAGCGACTGTCGCACTGGAGCTCTACGACATCGCCCCCGACGGCCGTGCCACCGTCACCACGCGCGGCATCGCCCCGGTCCGCGCCGAATCCGAGATCCGGCTGCTCTGGCAGGACGCTCGCCTGGCCACCGGCCACCGACTGGGCGTCCGGATCACCAACGCGGTCGACGACGTGTGGTCGCACACGCCGACGAACGCGGCCGTCACCGTCGCTTCGGCCCGCCTCGACCTGCCCTTGCTCACCAGACCGCGGGAACTGGATCTCCCCGGCGGCGTCCCCATCTGGCACGCACGCTGGCGAACCGAGGAAACCATCACACTCCAGCCGGAGATGGTGAACGACCCTGCGCTTCGGATCGACCTCACGGCGCCGACCGGGTGAGCGTCGCGGAGCGATCCGGCTGTCGGCGCGGCGAAGGCCCGGTAGCGCGGGATCGACCGAGCACGGGTCCGGCCGTCTAGCGGCTGCTGCTCGCAGGGTGGTCTTGCGGTCCCGCGGAAACCGATTCGGCCAGTGCGCGCGCGACCAGCTCCGGATGGGTCAGCTGCGGGTAGTGCCCGGTGCCGGTGATCGTGGTGACCGGTCGATCGGTCGGCTCGATCAGTGGATCGTCCGAACCGACGATGATGTCGACCGGAACTGTGACGCGGGTCAGCTTCGCGGCGAGTTCGTCTCGCGAGGCACCGGCGGCGCGCAGGGCCGCCCAAGTGCGCTGGGCGACACCAGGTCGTCGCAGGTCGGCGCTCGCGGAGGTGATGGCAGGTCCTTCCGGAATGCCCAGTCGCGAGGCCAAGGTCGCGGCGGACATCCGCTTGACGACCTCGGCGGCGAGGGGCGAACCCGTGAGCCGGGAGGCAGGCTGCTGGAGGAACGCGGGCGCGATCAGGACCAGCCGTGACACCCGATCGGGATGGCGCAGCGCGAATTCGATCGCGGCCCAGGTGCCCCACGAATGACCGACGATGACCGGTCGCGTCCGCACCGGCGCCATCAGTTCCTCCATCCAGTCGCCGGTCGACTGCGCGGACACCGCTGAGCGCCCGAGTCCGGGGAGGTCGGCCGCCAGAGTGGGGGCATCCAGCTCCCGCACCACGTCGGACCATGATTCGCTGTCGAGCGGAATCCCGTGCAACAGAACATATTCCGGGTCGGTTCGTTCGCCGATCAGCCACGTCCCGGCACGGAATCCGGATTTCGGTGTAGGTGTGACGGCGCCGTTGCGGCCGGCGACGATCCCGTCGGCGTAGGTGCGCAGCAGTTCGCCGACCGGCGGATGGCTGATGCCCAGACGCTGTGCGATGACGTCGCTTCGGCTGGTGTCGTACCGATCGCTGCTGAGGAAGGACAGCGCTTCGGGATCGGCATGAGTCACTGCCCTGGGCAGTCGACGCACCAGCGCGGTCGGCAGCGTGAAGCGCGGCGCGGCGACGTGCAGATGATCCGCGACGAGCCGAATCAGCTCGGGCAGTACGGGAGTCGCGGCATCCAGCAGCGGATAGGACTTGCCGACCGTATCGGCTTGCGTGGGCAGCCCGACGATGAACCTCGCCACGTAGTCGAGATCGACCACCGGAACGAAGGTATCGGCCGAGCCCGGCAGCGCGGGCAATCGACCCTGCCAAAGGTTGTCGATGATGTCGGAGAGCCCGAAGTACTGGCCGGGTCCGAGCACTCCGGCCGGATTCGCCATGGTCAGCGGGAGGCCGCGCTCGACCGCGATCCGCCGCAGCACACCATCGGCCTCGACCTTCGACGCCTCGTACGCGCCGTTGCCGTAGTCCTGCTCGCCCCCGTCGTCGGCAGCGCGGTAGCCGGTGATGTGGACGATGCGCCGCAGATCCGGTTGCCGTGCAGCCCATTCCAGCACATGCACCGCACCGTCGAGATTGACCCGTCGCGCCACCTCCGCATCCAGCCCGAACTTCATCAACGCGGCCGCGTTGTACACATCACGCACCCCTTCGACGGTGTCGCCCAGCGCGAGGTCCGGTTCGCCGATATCGGTGGTGGTGATGGTCAAACCGGCGGTGTCGACACTGTGCCCGTCCAGCCAGGTCCGCAGTCGATCCTGACTGCCCGCACGCAGCGCGGCTGTGACGGTGTTCCCGTTTCGCAGCAATTCGGCGACCAGGGAGCGGCCGATGAACCCGGCGGCGCCGAAAACGATGGAGTCGGTGTGTGCCATGTTGTCCTACTTTCAGTAGACCGATTTACATATTTTGAAGGTATGCCTTGAGCGATGGGGGTACGGAGCGGCTCAGATCAGCACATCGATGGTGTCTGCGAGGTGCTGAAGTGGGCGGCGGGAACGGTGGGTGCGAGCCAGCACCAGACCGCCTTCGATCAGGGCGAGCGCGACCGTGGTGATCCGTTCGGGTTCGGGATGGCCGAATCCGATCAGTCGTTCCCGGATCGCCTCTTCCCAGAGTCGGTAGGTCGCCGAACAAGCCTGCTGCACGGCATCGTTGGTCGACGCCGTGTCCAAGGCGACGGCCGCCACCGGGCAGCCGATGGTCCAGTCCGACGATTCCAGTTGATCGCCCAGCAGATTCACCATCTTTCGCGCGAAATCTCGCGCGTCCGTCGCCTCGACCGTGCGGATGATCGTCGCGATGTCGGTCCCGCTCTCGGCGAGCGCCGCCGCCACCAATTCGTCCTTACCGCCCGGGAAATGGAAGTACAGCGACCCGCGCGGCGCGCCGCTCTCCTGCACGATCTGATTGAGCCCGGCGCCGAAGTATCCGTGCGACTCGATCAGCGACCGCGTCGCCCTGATCAACTTGCACCGCGTTTCGGCTCCCTTTTTGCCCACGCGCCAAAACTAGACTGGTCTACATATTTTTGCAACAGCCCGACCGCTCGCGCGGTCGCGACCAGCCTTACAGGTGGTGTGCTGCCAGCAGCTCGGCCGCGTCTTCGCACAGTCGGTCGACAATGGTCGCCGCAGGCTCGATATGGGTCACCAATCCGACGCCCTGACCGGCATCCACCGGTGCGAGCCGAGGATCGTCGTCCGCGATCGCCGCACGAAGGCGGTCGGAATCGGGCACGTCGTCGCCCTCGAGCCGCGACCAGGGATCGGTGAACTCGTTGCGCAGCACGCGCGCCGGATAGATCGGTGGCCAGGGCAGATCGAGGGCCTCGTCGAACGCGGTGGTGACGGTGGTGCTGCTGGAGTCGGCGGCGAGCATCGCGAGGCGGGCCGATTCGGGCAATAGTGATTCCTCGGCGGCGGCCAGACAGGTCCCGAGCCACGCTCCCGCCGCTCCCGCCGCGAGCACCGCCGCCAGCGTGCGCCCGGAACCGATACCACCGGCGGCCAGGACCGGGACGGTCGCGATATCGAGCACGGCGTCGAGCAGCGGCAGCAAGGCCAGCCGCTCGGCGCCGTGGCCGCCACCTTCGCTGCCGCGCGCCACCAGAATGTCGATACCCGCGTCCTGAGCACGGTGGGCGCCCGGTGCGTCGTACACCTGGGTGACGGCGAGGATGCCGGCCGCCCGCACCTGGGGGACCCAGGAGAAATCACTGCCGAAACTCACCGAGATAATCCGTGGACCAGCGGCGATCGCAGCCTCGAGCAGCCCGGTTTCGCGGGCGCGGACCCAGTCGACGAGCCCGATCCCGGCCGGTGGTCCGGCGACAGCCAGTTCGCGCCGCAACGCCGCCACCGACCCCGCACTGCCCATGCCGATCATCCCGAGCCCACCCGCCGCGCTCACCGCCGCCGCGAGCCGTCCACCGGCCGCGCCGCCCATCGGCGCGTTCACCAGTGGCGCCCGCAGTCCCAGCGATCGTGACCACTGCGTCGACAGCGTCTGCTCTGACATCGGTGCACCTTTCGCCACGGCTATGACCCAACCATCATGGCAGCTGAGCGGCGGCGCTCTCCCGAAGCGACGCGTGCGGGGATGTTTGTGTTGACGCCCGAATCGGAAAGAATTGGGTGACAACGATATTCGTAATATGCCTCGATCCGGCGGTCGGCGGGCGCGCCGCACGAAACGAACCTCGGCGAAGGACACGCGGTGCGCGTATGTTCGACGGCAATGCCGAACGACGAGACAGGATGGCGATGACGATCAGAGATCGCGTCGAACAGCTGATGACCGAGCCGCTGATCGTTTTCGGCGAGCCGATCGACACTGCCGGCGGTGCCACGGTCATCACCGTCTCGCGCGGTGGTGGCCTGCTGCGGCACCCTCGTCCGGTCGGTGTGTTCGTCGTCCACGAAGGGCGCGCGCACTGGACGCCCGCGATGGACGCCAATCGCATCGCTCAACTCGGCGAATGGATCGGCCTGCTCACCGGGGTCATCGCGGCGCTGGCGATTCTGCGTCGGCCGCCGTGGCCGGACCTGCGCCGCCGGATCCACTGAGCCCGTACAGCGCGAGCGTTTCGAACCGCTGCCACGCCTGCGCGGGTGGTGTCGGCGCGGTCGGCTCGATCACCGGACCCAGCACGCCGAGCAAGGCCCACGACAGGAACTCGATCGTGCCCGCCGGCTGCTCACCGAGGAGTTCACCGATCAGCTCGGCGACGCACTGCCGATAGGCGCGCACGACGGTGGCGGTCGCCTTCGGCCCGATCAGCGGGCGATACACCTCCGGATATTGCCCGGCGAGATGGAACATCACGCGCAGCGGCGCGAGCGGAGAACCCGGTGTTGTCGTGCGGATGATCTCGCGACGCAGGAACTCGGTGCAGCTCACCAGCAGCAGGTCGTCCTTGTCGCGGTAGTGCGCGTAGAAGGTGGACCGCCCGACGTCGGCGCGGCCGATGATGTCGCTCACGGTCACCTTGTCGTAGCCGCGCTCGATCATCAGCTCGATCAGCGCCTTGTGCAGCGTGTCCCTGGTGCGTCGAACCCGGCGATCGGAGTGCTCGGCCATCGCTTCCTCCTGCACGGTTTCCCCGGATCTGTTCGATAACGGACACCTCCGGCGATTCTGCTCCTGGTGACGTGCGCTGCGGCGCCCGACGATGAACTCATGTCCCGAAATCAGCTTCTCACCCCCATGTTCGTCGACGACGCAGGCACCGGTCTGGTCATCGCGGGCCTGCGCCGCTACAACCTCTTCACCACGGTGTTCTTCCTGGGCAGGCATCGTCGCCTGCTCGCCGAATTCGTCACGCTCTCCGGTGCCCGTCGGGGTTCGCACGCCCTCGATATCGGTTGCGGGCCCGGCAAACTCGTGCGCGAACTCGGCAGAGCGGTCGGTCCGAACGGTGCCGCCGTCGGTGTCGATCCCGCCGCCACGGCGGTCGCCGGCAACCGCGACCGGGATCGAGCCACTCATCATCGCTACGTGGTCGGCCCGGCGCAGTCGCTGCCCCTGCCCGATGCCGAATTCGACGTGGTCACCTGTACTTTCGTCATGCACCACATCCCCGAGTCGCAGCGTGACGCCGCGATCGCCGAAATGTGGCGGGTGTTGCGGCCGGGCGGACGGCTCCTGCTCGCCGACGCGTCACCCTCGCCCCGGATGCGGGCAGTCCTCGTACCGTTCTTCGGTCGTGGTGGCGATCCGTTCGCCGATGCCGATATCCGCCACTACACCGGTCGGGTCGAGGCCGTCGGGTTCACCGATCTCAGCTATACCCAGAGCCGCGACCAGACGGGCATCCTCACCGCGCTGAAACCGGTCGCTCACCACTGATCCGGAAAACCTGTCGGAGCCCTCGGCTAGGGTCGATCTCGACACGATCACCAATCGAGCACGGGGGTGCGGCATGGAGTTCGATCAGCGCGAAATCGAGGCACGGGAGTTCGCCCTCGCGGCGCATGGCGATCAGCGCTACGGCGACCATCCCTATGTCACCCATCTCGCGGCCGTGCGGGGTGTCCTCGACGATTTCGGTTACGGCGGTGAACTCGCCCTCGCCGCCTGGCTCCATGATGTCGTCGAAGACACCCCGGTCACCGCCGAGGATGTCGAATTGCGTTTCGGCCGTGAGGTTCTCGACCTGGTGTGGGCGGTCACCGGAATCGGCCCCGACCGCAAAGCGCGAAACCGGGACGCCTACAACAAGATCGCCGCGCACCCGAAGGCCGTCATCCTCAAACTCGCCGACCGCACCGCCAATGCCGAAGCCAGCCCGCCCGCCAGCAGCTGGATGGGCATGTACCGCACCGAACACCCCACCTTCAAGGCCCACCTCGGCGGACTCCTCGCCGACGACCCCACCGTGGCCCGCATGTGGGAACGCCTCGACCGCCGCCTCGACCCGTCGATAGCCCCGCCCACCGATCAGTGGACCGATATCGACGAGTTGGTCGCCGCGGGCGAACACGAAAAAGCCGTTGCGGCAGTACAAGCGGCCTTCGACTGCGGTCCCGGCGAGGCAGAATTGATTCTGGCCGAGCGCTCCTGAAACGAGGAGTTGACAGCCGGGCGAATCCGAACCCGTACTGACCCATCGCGGCCGAGCCCGCGGGTGCTGAGCAGGCGACCAACCCGCATCAGGCACAAGGGTGTCCGGAGGCGTTCGGCTGGTCCACCGCGAGCAGTTGACGGGCAGCGGCGACCGCGAGCGCCTCGTCCAGTCGCTCGTGGCCGGAGGTCCCGCCGCCACCGGGTCCACCGTCATCACCTATGACGCGTCGGGCCGATAGGTGGATGGCGTCGACGCCCGCCCGGTGCAATGCCGCGATGTCACCGACGGTGATCCCGCCACCCGCCATGATCTCGATGCGTCCTGCCGCGTGATCGACCATCGCGGCGAGTTCATCGAGTCCCTCGGCGCAGGTGGGTGCCCCGCCGGAGGTGAGTACCCGGGTCATGCCACCGGCGATCAATGTGTCGAGCGCGGCCGCACGGTCGCGGATCTGATCTATCCCACGATGAAAGGTCAGCTCTATGCCATCGACAGCGACACCATCGAGAACACGACGCAGCCCTTCGGCATCGACCTGGTGGTCCGGGGTGAGTGCACCGATCACCAGACCGGTCGCACCGGCCGACACTGCCGCGCGCGCATCAGCATTCATCACCGCCAGCTCCGCCGCATCGGCGTACACGAAACCTCCGGCCCGGCACCGGATCAGCACATGGACAGCAATGCCGGCTCCCACGACGGACTCGATCGTCCCGATACTCGGCGTGAGCCCACCCGTACTGCCCAGCGCCGCACACAATTCCACCCGATCCGCCCCGGCGCGGCGAGCGCCGAGCGCGCCTGCCACGTCCTGCACCGCGAACTCGAGGGCGGTCACGTCAGAACGACTGCCAGGCGGGCTTGTTCGCGAGCGCGTACTTGTAGTAGTCCGCCAACTTCAGCTTGCTCGCCGCGGCCTCGTCGATCACCACGGTGACATGGGGATGCCACTGCATGACCGAGGCCGGGCAGAACGCCGACAACGGCCCTTCGGCGGCGGCGGCGATCGCGTCGGCCTTACCCGCGCCGAGCGCGATCATCACCAGATGCCCGGCCTCGTTGATGGTGCCGAGGCCCTGGGTGAGCACGTGATGCGGCACATCCTCCGGTCCGTCGAAAAAGCGCGCGTTGTCCTTGCGCGTCTGTTCGGTCAGCGTCTTCACCCGCGTGCGCGAGGTCAGCGCCGACCCGGGCTCGTTGAACCCGATGTGCCCGTCGGTGCCGATCCCCAGCAACTGCACATCGACCCCTCCCGCGGCGGCGATGGCCGCGTCGTACCGACGGCCCTCACCCGCCACGTCACCCGCTTCCCCGTTCGGGCTCAGCACCCGCGCGGGATCCAGGTTCACATGATCGACGAACTCCGATCGGATGACCGAGAAATAGGACTGGGGATGATCTCTCGGCAATCCCACGTACTCGTCGAGCAGGAAAGCGCTGGCGGTGGTGAAGTCCAGCTCGCCCTCGCGGTACCGGCGCGCCAGCTCCTGGTAGCTTCCCAGCGGCGACGATCCGGTCGCCAAGCCGAGGATCGCGTTGCCGCCTTGCACATACCGGCCGACGATATCGGCGACCGTACTCGCCACGTCGTTTTCGTCAGCCCGGATCACGATCTCCATCAGATTCCTTCCGTTCCGGCGACGAGCACCCGCCGCGGCCGCAATGACTGGTCGGTGACAAGAATGTCGGCACGCGCACCGACGGTGAGACTTCCGCGTTCGCCCGCGAGACCGAGGACACGGGCAGGGGTGCGAGTCGCGGAGACAACCGCGTCGGACAGCGGTATGCCGGCGACGTCGACGGTCCAGCGCAGCACGTCGATCAGCCGTGCCGTGCCGCCCGCGATCGACCCGGGCGAACCGTCATCGGTGGCCAGCCGGGCAACGCCGTCGTGTACCTGAACATCGAGGGCGCCCAGCCGATAGTCGCCGTCGCTCATGCCCGCCGCCGCCATCGCATCGGACACCAGCGCGATCTGATCCGGGCCGACGGTATCGAACACCATCGCCACCGTCTCCGGCGCCAAATGCACACCGTCGGCGATCAATTCGACCACCATCTCGCCCCGCCCCGCTGCGGCCAGACAGGCGGCGACCGGTCCGGGGGAGCGGTGATGCAGTGCGGGCATCCCGTTGAACAAGTGCGTAGCGGTCACAGGGCCACCGCTGGCCTGGGTGATGCGCGCCGCGGTGGTCGCCGCATCGGCATCGGTGTGCCCGAGGCTGGGCAGCACGTCCTCTCGGCGCATCGCGGCCAGCAGCTCGTCGAAATGCGCGGTCTCGGGAGCCAAGGTCATCGACCGCACCGTGCCGCGCGCGGCCAGGTAGAGCCGTTCGAACAACGCGGGGTCGCCGGGGATGATCGCCGCGGGATCCTGTGCCCCACAGCGGATCGCGTTGATGAACGGGCCCTCGAGGTGCACCCCGAGCAATGCCCCGTCTTCGACGAGATCCGCCAACATCGCCGCCTGCGCGAGCAGCACCTCCGGCTGATCCGACACCAAGCTCCCCAACAACCCGGTGGTGCCGTGCGCCCGATGATGTGCCGCCGCCACCCGAGCGCCCTCCGCATCAGCATTGGGAAACCCGTACCCGGCCCCACCATGACAGTGCAGATCGATCAGTCCCGGAAGCACCAGGTCGTCGCTGGAGACTGGAAGCCGTTCGGGTGCGGGATGATTCGACACCGCGCCGACCCAGGTGATCAGCCCGTCCTCGAATTCGACAACGCCATCGGCGATGTCACCCTCGACCGCCCCGACGAGACGACCGCGCACGATTCCCGTCACCACGAACCTTCCACCTCACCGGAGCCGTGGTCGGCTCCAACACCCGAACAACCCGATTCGGCACCCACTACGACGATCGAGGACCGCCGCCGGACACCGCATCGCGATCCGGCCGACGGCCGGACCGCGCGCACAACAACTCTTTTCACGCCCGCCCGATGATCGCCGCGACCGCCGCACGCCCCACCTGCGGATTCCGTGCCGCGCGCGCCGCATCGGCCGCGTCCTGGCACTGCTGCGCATCCACCGCGGCCAACGCCGCCCGTACCGCGGGCAACGCGGGCACCGACATGGACAAGCTCGTCACGCCCAGGCCCACCAGCACCGGCGCCAGCGTCGGATCCGACGCCGCCTCACCACACACCCCGACCGATTTACCCGCCGCCGCGCCGGCCGCACCGACCATCGCGATCAGATCGAGCACCGCGGGCTGCCACGGATCGAGCAGTTGCGCGAGCCCGCCCGCCATTCGATCCACCGCGCACGTGTACTGGCTCAGATCGTTGGTTCCGATGCTGACGAAGTCGAGATGGGCAAGCAGATCGGCGGCGCGCAACGCGGCCGCCGGGATCTCGATCATCGCCCCGACCTTGCTCAACCCGGATTCCCTCGCCAGCGCGGCGAATCCGGCAGCTTCGTCCGCGGTGGCGACCATGGGCGCCATCACCCACAGATCGGCCCCGGTGGCCTCGCCCGCACGGGCGAGTGCGGTGAGCTGCGTGGCCAGAGTTTCCGGAAACACCGTGCCGATCCGCAGGCCACGCACGCCGAGTGCCGGATTCTCCTCGGTGCCGAGATCGAGAAACGGCAGCGGCTTGTCCGACCCGGCATCGAGTGTCCGCACGACGACTCGTCGACCGGCGAACTGTTCGAGAACCGCCGTGTACGAAGCGGTCTGCTCATCCAGCGACGGCGCGGAAGTCTTCCCGAGATACATGAACTCGGTGCGGAACAGGCCCACCCCTTCGCTGTCGACGGGCCCGGCCTTCGCCGCGTCATCGACGGTGCCGATGTTCACCAGCAGATGCACCGGCGTTCCATCAGCGGTATGTCCCGGCCCATTGGCCGCCGCGATCCGCGCCTTGTCCGCCGCCGCCTGTTCGAGCGCTGCCCGCTGATGCTCGGGGCTCGGATCGATCACGACCTCGCCGGTGGTGCCGTCGAGCAGCACCGGCACACCGTCGACGAGCCGATCGGTGTCCGGACAGTTCACCACCGCGGGCAATGCGAGCGACTTCGCGAGAATCGCGGTGTGGCTGGTCGGCCCACCCTCGGTGGTGAGCAACCCGACCACGTCACTGTCACCCAGCATCGCCGTATCGGCAGGTGCGAGATCCCGCGCGACCAGCACGAACGGATATCCCGGCTCCGGAATACCCAGCATCGGCAGCCCGAGCAGCACCGCGACGGTCCGCCCTCCGATATCGCGCAGATCGGTCGCCCGCTCGGCCATGTACCCGCCGAGCGCTTCCAGCTTCGCGCAGAATCCCTCGAACGCCAGATGCACCGCGTGCGCTGTCGGCATCCCGGCGGCGAGCTCCTTCTCCGTGGCAGCGACGATGCCCGGATCGCGGGCCATCGTCGCCGACATCGAAAGAATCTCCGCCGCGACCCCACTCACTCGCGCGGCCCTGGCCGTCATCTCGTCGGACACCCCACCGAGCGCGTCCTTGACCCGGGCGAGCTCGTCGGCGACCGAGCCGCCGACGGGATCGTGCGCCGACGTCTCGAGCTGCGATCCGAACCGCAACCACGGCGCGCACACCACGCCCGGGCTCACTCCGAGTCCACGGATCACCTGTTCCGGCATCAGGCGGCGTCCAGATCCGAGGCGATGAGTGCGGCCAACTGGTCCAGTACCGCATCGGCGCCCTCGGCGTGCAGGGTCACCTCGGCCCTGTGGCCGGCGCCCAGCGTCATCACCGCGAGCACGCTCGCCGCGTCGACCGGTTCGCCACCCCCCAGCGAAATCCGTACCGGCACCCCCGCGGCCTGGACGGCCTGCGTGAGTTTCGCGGCGGGCCGCGCGTGCAGCCCCACCTCGGATCCGACGATGACGGTGCGGGTGCTCATTGCCTCACTCACCTTCCAGTTTCTTGTCCAGCTTCGTTTCGACTTCGGCGACCGAGGGCGCATCGGTTCGAGTATCGCCCGTGGCCGTGAGGGCAGTCTCCGCTTCGACCAGGGCCGTGTCGGGCACACCGGCTTCGACATCGGTTTCCGCCTCGCGACCCGGCGTACGCAGGTTCCACTTCTTGATCACGAAGCTGAAGAGCACGTAGTAGATCACCGCGTAGCCGAGCCCGATCGGGATCAGCATCCAGGCGTCGGTGGCCTTGCCGAAGTTCAGCAGGTAGTCGATCGCACCCGCGGAGAACGTGAATCCGTCGTGGATACCGAGCGCGTTCACCAGCGCCATCGATGTGCCCGTCAAGATCGCGTGCACCACATACAGCGGCCACGCCACGAACATGAACGAGAACTCCAGCGGCTCGGTGATGCCGGTGACGAACGCGGTCAGGCCGGTGGAGAGCATGATCCCGCCGACCAGCTTCTTCTGCGACGGACGCGCGTTGCGCCAAATAGCCAGCGCGGCAGCGGGAAGCGCGAACATCATGATCGGGAAGAAGCCCGTCATGAACGTGCCCGCGGTCGGATCACCGGCGAAGAACCGGTTGAGGTCGCCGCGCACGAGCTGGCCGGAGGCGTCGGTGTAATCGCCGACGAGGAACCAGACCGTGGAGTTCAGGATGTGGTGCAGACCGGTCGGGATGAGCAGGCGGTTGGCCGCGCCGTAGATGCCGCCGCCGACCACCGAGTTGTCCGCGACGGTCTCACCCACCCAGGTGAGCGCGGAGTTGAAGGCCGGGTACAGGAAGGCCATGCCGACACCGACGATGAGGCCGGTGAACGCGGTCAGGATCGGCACCAGCCGCCTGCCGTTGAAGAAGCCGAGGAAATCGGGCAGCTTCGTGCGATAGAACCGCTGCCACAGGATCGCCGACAGCAGACCCATCACGATGCCGGCGAGGACGCCGTAGTTGATCAGCGCCTGCGCACCCTTCGGGTCCGTTTTCCCTTCGAGCACGATCGGTGACATCGCTTCGAACACGCCGTTGATCACCATGTAACCGACCACCGCGGCCAGCGCCGTCGACCCGTCGGCCTTCTTTGCCCAGCCGATCGCGATACCGACGGCGAAGATCAGCGGCAGCCAGGTGAACACGGCCTGCCCGGCTGCCGAGATGACCGAGGCGGTGCTCTCCAGCGCGGAGAAGCGGCCGAGGAGGTCGTCCTGGCCGATGCGCAGCAGGATGCCCGCCGCGGGGAGCACCGCGATCGGCAGCATGAGGCTGCGACCGAGGCGCTGCAATCCCGCGAACACCTTCGATTCTTGTTTGGGTGTGTCGGTAACGGCAGTCATGTCGACCTTCTTCGTGCCGGCTTTGCGGCGGTCTCGGCGAGGGAGGACCGGCTTGCCCGCCGATCCGGGTTAACTGTTGTGAACCGGTGTACCTGACGGGTACTGTCCGGTCATAACCAGTTGCCAGTTTGACCAGGTGGAGGTCGGATGTCAACCGCCGAATATGATGTGGCGCACATTCGAGACTCCCATACTGGTACTGGCAACCACCGCCGAAAGGGAGAACATATGTCCAAAGCGGAAGCGATCGTCCAGGGCTTGGGCGGCGCGGACAACATCGTCGAGATCGAGGCCTGCATCACCCGGTTGCGCACCGAGGTGAAGGACGGCGGCAAGGTCGACGAGGCTGCTCTCAAGGCCGCGGGCGCCCACGGCGTCCTCAAGTCGGGCACGGTCGTGCAGGTGGTCGTCGGCCCCGAAGCCGACACCCTGGCCGACGACATCGAGGACATTTTGTGAGCATCCCGGTCATCGCTCCGCTGCCCGGCAAGGTCGTGGCCCTGTCCGAGGTCCCCGATCAGGTCTTCGCCGAGCAGATCGTCGGCTCCGGCGTCGCGCTCGACCCCGACCGCACCCGCGGCACCCTCATGGTGACGGCCCCCATCGCAGGCAAGATCCTCAAACTCCACCCCCACGCCTTCGTCATCTTCGGCAACGGCATCGGCGTCCTGGTCCACCTGGGCATCGACACCGTGAAACTCAAAGGCGAAGGCTTCGAACTCCTCGCCACCGAAGGCGACACCGTAGAAGCCGGCGCCCCCATCGTCACCTTCGACCCGACGAAAACCGCCGCCACCGGCTACTCGGTCATCTGCCCGGTCGTAGTCATGGACTCGGCAAAAGACTCCGTCTACACCGACACCATCGGCACCACCGTCGAATCAGGCAGCCTCCTGTTCGATTCGCCGTAGCCACCCTGACCTGCTGAACCTTTCGGCACGCCGACCCGTAGTTCCGTATCAGCGGGTCGGCGTCGATTCGTATCGCGTCAACAGGAGGACGACCGGTGACCGGAGCTGAGCAATCCAGTGAGCAGTTCGCCGAGCGGTTGTTCGGGGCCGCGCTCGGTGCGATCGATATCCTCGCGGTGCATCTCGGGGATCGGCTCGGCTGGTATCGGGCGTTGGTCGAGGGTGGGCCCGCGGATGCGGGTGAGTTGGTCGCGCGGGCGGGTGGGGATGGCCGGTACGCGCAGGAGTGGCTCGAGCAGCAGGCGGCGACCGGGATACTGACGGTGGCCGCGGACGGGCGGTTCGCGTTGCCCGCCGGTGCCGCCGAGGTGCTCACCGATCCCACCAGTCTCGATTACCTTGCGCCACTGGCTCGTATGCTGGCCGGCGCCGCCACCCAGATGCCCGCGCTCGTGCGCGCTTACCGTGACGGTGGCGGGGTCGGTTGGTCCGAGTACGGCGCCGACCTGCGTGAATCCCAGTCGGACATGAACCGCCCTTGGTTCGAGCAACGTCTCGCGACGGATCTGGCCGGGGTCGCTGACATCCACGCGCTGCTGTCGCGCCCCGATGCCAAGGCGGCTGACATCGGCTCAGGTGGCGGCTGGTCGGCGATCGCCCTTGCCCGCGCCTACCCGGCGCTGGCCGTCGACGGCTACGACATCGACCAGCCCTCGGTGCGGATGGCCACCGAAAACGCCACCGACCTCGGCGGTCGTGTCCGCTTCCACCACGCCGACGCCGCCACCGACCTGCCCGACGCCGCCTACGACGCGCTGTTCGCGTTCGAGTGCCTGCACGACATGCCACACCCGGTCGAGGTGCTGACCTCGATGCGGAAAGCCCTGCGCCCAGGTGGCGCGGTGATCATCATGGATGAGGCCGTCGCTGCGGAATTCACCGCACCCGCGAGCGATATCGACCGCCTGATGTACGGGTTCAGCCTGCTGGTCTGCCTGCCCGACGGCATGGCTCACTCCGGCTCCGCGGGCACCGGCACCGTCATGCGCACCGCGAAACTGGGGGAGTATGCCGAGAAGGCCGGTTTCACCGCCGTCGATGTCCTCCCGATCGAGGACTTCGGATTCTGGCGTTTCTACCGGCTCACGGTCTGATCGGCGAGCTGTTCGGTCTCGACCGTCCAGCGCCTGGCGAGGTCGTCGAAATAGCGCTGGCTGCTCCACAATCGGTAGTTGCCGATCACGTAGACCCGCCGCCGAGCGCGCGACACCGCCGTGTTGAGCACATTCGGATTCGTCGCCGCCCAGCGTCGCGACCCGCCCGCCGCGGGCGATGTCCCCAAGATCAGCACCACGACCTCGGCCGAATTGCCGTGCATCGCATGGACAGTGCCCACCTGCCGCTGCGCGAACTCCGCACCGAGCACGTCCCGCGCGATCTCCTGCGCGCCATCGGCAACGTCACGGAACGGGCTGACCACACGGATATCGGCCGCGGCCACCCCGTCCTCGGTCAACCGTGCGAGCAGCGCGGCGAGCGCTTCCCCTTCGCCAGGAATCCAATTACCCTCGGCCCGTGCGGATCTGACATCGATCCACCGATCGTGCCCGGGAAACTCCGGTCGATCCGGCGTGGCGAACACCAGCAGATCATCGTCATAGGCAATGTGATGCGTGAGCTCGAAAATTTGCCTGTCACTGCGCCGATGGACCCGCAACGGCGTGCCGACCCACACCGGCGCGACCGAATCGGAGGGCATCAGCCAGGTCCCGTACCGCACCCCACGATCAGCCGCCTGGCGCGCCGACGCCTGATCCGGCATCCACTCCGCATCGAGCCCGTACTGCTGCACGAATGCTTCCTGTGCCGAAGTGGGCAGCACGCCAACGGGCCCCAGCTGACGATGATCACCGACGATCACCGCCCGCCGAGCCCGCCACAACCCGCCGGCCACCGACTGCGGCGCAGCCTGCCCGGCATCGTCGACGAACAACCATCCGAGGGCCTCGGACCCCAGCCCGGCGAACAACCGAGGCAACGCGGTGAAGGTCGTCGTGATCATCGGCACCGCGAAGAACAGTGTCTGCCACGCCGCCGCAACGGTTTCCGGCTTCGGCTCGACGGCCAGCTCACCACGGATCAACGCGATGGCGACGATGAGATTGTCGCGAATCCGCGGGGCCGCGTTGAGCAAGAACGCGCGATGCAATTTCAACGCCGATAGGAACAGCTCCCGCCGCGCGCTCGCGTACTGCTCGTCCGCCCACGGATTACACAGCTGGAACTGTTCGTCGTCACCCGCCGCATCACCGAACGGAATGGTGCGCGACCAATTCTCGCGCCCTCGCTCGATAACATCCAGCGCCGCCGTCCGCCGCTGCGTCAACTCGACGTGCTCGCGAATCAGCGTGCGGCCGTGCTCGGCCGCCTGCGCCCACTGCTCCCGCGTGTACTCGACCTCGGTCTGGCGCCGCCGCATGTCCGCCTCGGCGATATGTCGTTCGCGCAGCAACTCGTTGCTGCGCGCACTCCACCGCCGTCCGGCCCGGAATCCCGTCGAGAGCGACGCCACGAACCCCGGCTTCTGCCCACCGTGCTCGCTGAGGAACTTGCCCGCCCGGTGGTGTGCGGCCTGCGCGGCCCGCAGGTGCTCGGTCGCGAGCTGATGACGTTCGCGCCAATGCGCGTGTGCGTCATCTGCGTTGGCGATCTCGGCGGCCGTCGACTGCAGTCCCGCGTTCATGGTGGGCAATTCGGCGACCGCGTCGGCGACGTTCTGGCGCGCCTGCGCGAGCCTGCGCACCTGGGCCCGGCGAGTGGTGAAATCCCGCACCGCGGTCGGCCAATCGGGAATCGAATCCGGGTCGGCCTCGGCTTGCTTGAGGATGTCGAGCATCCCGCCGTTCGGCGTGCCGGTCTTCCGCTCGGCCGCGAACCGGTCCCCGAACCAGAACTGTTCGGCGAACGTTCGTCGCGTCCCGCCCAGTGCCGCGGCGACCAGTCCCCAAGCCGGTGCGCCACCGACGAGCTCGGCCAGGTCGGTGAAGTGATTGAGCTCGCCATCGATCGCGTCGCGATGCTGGATCTCGGCGACCACATCGGCAGCGGTGGCATCGCTACCCGTCGCGAGCACCACTTCGAACCCGGTCACGCAGTTGGCCAATCGGTGCGCGCCCACGGTGTAGTTCTTAGCCACCTGCACCTGCTCGGTGACCCCGGCGAACACCGCCATCGGATCATCGAACGCCGCCAGCTGCGCGGCCCGCTCGACCAGAATCCCCGCCAGCAGGTCTCGCAGCATCGTCGTCGTCCCGGTGCCCGGCGCGCCGTGCACCGCGAAAATGCCCGCATCGTCGCGTAATTCGGACAGCGCGCGATCGACGGCGAACTGCTGTCCGGACACCAGCGGATCGCCCGGCCAGCGTCCGTCCGGAACGAGGTGGGGGAGCAGGCCCTCGACGACCGCATCCTGGCGTCGGCGGACATCGATCCGGTCATCGAGCGGCAGCGATTCCGCCGCTGCGAGGTAGTCGCGCAGCGCCGCCCCGATATCGCCGCGTTCCACGGCTTTCGCGAGCTCGGCGAGGTCCGTGCCGAGCCCGCTGTTCAGGCGATCCTCGGCGGCATCAGTGTCGGCGTCACGCGCCGCGACCTGGACGCACGCCACCCGCACACCGCCGGCCCGCAATTCCGATCGAATGCCCAGCGCGGCACACAGTTCACCGGTGAAGGTTTGCAGGTCGCGGCCGGTCAACCGGGGGGCTTCGACGACGTCGTCGTCGGTCTGGACGGCGAACCGTTCAGCGAAGGCCAATGCCGACATCCCGGCGAGGCCGGGGGAGATGACGCCATCCGCTCCCGCCGCGATCACCGAAGCCGCTACCCCGCGCCCCGCCACGTCCAGCGCACGCCACCGCGGCGCCGGACCCATCTGTTCGGCATCGGGGTGGGTTTCCCTCGTCAGTGTGTCGAGTGCGGCGGTGAATGCCGCCGAGTCATGGTCGAACCCGTCGGCCCAGCCGAGGTCGCCGGGCCCCGGCGCGCGCAGCCGGTTCACGGCCCACGCGAGCCCGGACAACGTCGCCGAGCCTTCGACAACCACGCCGCTGTCGGTCAACGTCACCGCGAAAGCCGCAGTGGTCCCGGCCCGTCGGGCGTCGGCCTCCAGTTGGTCCTCACCGAAGGTCCGCACCAGCGCTTCCCGCGCGCGCCCCACTTCGAACAATCCGCCGTACACGACGAACTGCCACACCCGCCCGGTCTTCAACGCGGGCAGCGCGGCGAGGTTTTCCCATGGCGCGCGGTCATCGGGCGCGAGATCGACCACCAGTCCGTCGGTCTCGACGTCGGGTACCAGTTGCGGGCCGAACAACTCCACCGTTTGCCAGAAACGCACGAGCCGCGCGGCGTGCTCGGAACCGCCCACGATGCACCCCAATCCGGTCGGCGATCATTGCAGACAACCCCGATCACGGTACGCGATCCGGATTCCCCGAGCACGCCACCCCGGCCGTTCAGCCTGCCGTGGCGAGAACATCGGCGCTGGTCCCGCCGTCGCGGCGAGCACCTCGCCGCCCACAACGGTCCCCGGAAAATCCTGTGACTTATCAACCTTCCGCCGCGCACGTTGAGACCATGGACGACTTGCCCCACGCCGCAGACCGATTCGTGCTCGCTGAGCTCAACGGCGAGGACCGGCAGTTCATCGACGCGATGTTGTCCAGCCGCGCTATCGGCGCAGCAGCATCTCCGCCACGGCCTTCGGCGCCGCCAGCCATTCACGAACGTTGTTGCGTACCTCGGTGACCCGCCTGCACTCGCAATAGGCGACCACCCCGTCGGCCTCGATACCCGCGGCCCGGCACAGCGCGACCGCACGGGGGAGATGCTGATACTGACTCACGATGATCGCCCGGTCGATGCCGAACAGCGACTTCGCCCGCTCACAGGTCTCCCGGGTGGAAAGGCCGGCGCGATCGGATCGGACAATGGCCGGGTCGATGCCGTGGTCGAGTAGATAGCGCGTCATCGACGCGATCTCATCGCCCGACGAGCCGCCGGCATCCCCCGACAGCAGAATCTCCTCGGCCTTACCCGCTTCGACCAACTCGATCGCCACATCGAGACGTCCCCGGAGATAGGCCATCGGAGTTCCGTCCGCCGCGACCTTGGCGCCCGGGACGATCACGACAGGTGCGTCGGGCGCGGCCGCCACAGCACTTCTATGGCCCGACGACAAAGTCCACATAGCGATGTTCGCCCCAGCCGTCACCAACACCAGCCCACCCGCCACAACAAGTCCGGCTCTCGCGGTGCGACGCAACCGCCGACGCTTCCCGCTATGTTCCTCCGCCATGCGCACTTTCATACATGAACACTGCGAAAATCTCCCCTGACTAGGGGATTTGACATTGCAAATGTCGACACGTAACTTTATTCCAGTCAGAGCGACACGGACACCGACTCAGCCGCCCAGCGGCCGAGACACGAGGTAGGACGATGAGCGCCTGACTGACTGC
>NZ_JBHXAQ010000021.1:33357-65169 GCF_042728755.1 Nocardia sp. NPDC060249 | reverse complement strand
CTGACATTCATCGACACACTATTGAGTTCTCAAAGAACACACGCACACACTTCTACCCACAACTTCTCGGAGGGGTTTCGGTGAGGCAAGGGTTCGTACTTTAGCTCAGACAACCGGGCGGAAGCAAATCCGTACCGAGTTCCTCTGAACACGCAGTCAGTCAGGCGCTCATCGTCCTACCTCGTGTCTCGGCCGCTGGGCGGCTGAGTCGGTGTCCGTGTCGCTCTGACTGGAATAAAGTTACGTGCCGACCAACACGAAGTCAAATCGCCTGGAGGATTCAGCATTTCCCCAGGTCGCGCTGACCATAGTGCTGCGGTTCAGGCCACACGCTCGTCGATGAATATCTCGATCACCGACAGACAGCGATCGGCGACCAAGCGGCAACTGATCATTCGTCCAGGCCGTGGATGATCTAAAACACACGCCCTACCTGGTGTCATGATGCGACATGCATAGACAGGACTCGCCGTCCCATATACAGTTTGCCAACGTTCAGCAATTTCGCAGCTACCACATGGGTGGAAGGTAGGCCGAGGTGATAGCGGATTTCGACTCGGTCGAGCGTCGCGCTTGGAGCGCGGTGGTCACCCTCTCGATGCGCGTACCGAGCGCTCTCGATTCACGACTACAACGCGAGTTCGGGGTGACCCATTTCGAGTATCGGGTCATGGCCCTGCTCCACGATGAGCCGCAACGCCGGATGCGGCTGAGCACGCTCGCGGCACGGGGGCACGGGTCCATTTCGCGGCTCTCCCACGTGGTGTCGAAGCTGGAACGAGTGGGCTGGGCGCGGCGGGAAGCGGCCGAATCAGGGCGCGGGATCGACGCGGTGCTCACCGAAAGCGGGCAGGCCAAGGTGGTGGAGGCGACGCCGGACTACCTGGTCGCGGTGCGCAAACTGGTGCTCGACGGGCTCGACGATCCGCAGAAGGCCGAACTCGCGGTCCTGGGCGAACGGCTCTCGTCGCATCTGGTCCACACGCTCGGCGACGCCGAGTCGGGGCGTGCGGCGCTCGACTACTGAGACGGCAACGCCGCCCCGATGATCGGGGCGGCGTTGCCGGATGGATCAGGACAGATCAGATGTTGTTCGGCCGCCAGGTGGCCACCGCCCAGATCACCACGATGTTGACGGCGATGATCAGGATCGACCACCAGGGGTAGTAGGGCAGCCACAGGAAATTGGCGATGATCGACAGTGCGGCGATCACCATTGCCAAGACCCGGCCCCACGTCTGACCGGCCAGCAGCCCGATCGCGACGATGACCGCGATCGCGCCGAGAACGATGTGCCACCAGCCCCAGCTGGTGAGGTCGAACTGGTAGGTGTACTCCGGTCCGACGACGATGAGATCGTCTTTCGCGACCGCGGAGATTCCCTGGAAAATCTGCAGGACACCGACAACCGCCAGCAGGATGCCAGCGCCGATGGAGGTTCCTGCCGCGATTCCGTCGCGCAGCTGGTGCTGATTCGTGTCTGTCATCGCTGGGCCTTTCCCGTCAGGTCAATGCCACGTGCCACCACGGCACACGACAACGGTAGAAACCCGACGGGCCCCGCGCCTCACCCGTTGCGGGTGAACTCTCCTACCCGACGCGGCACCGGCCGCAGGGTTTTGCCGAGATCGGTGCGCAGGGTGATCAGCGCGTCGAGCAGGTAGTTCTGCCTGACCCGCCACGGATGACGGTCACCTTGACGGGGGAACGCCGCGATCGAGCGCAGGACATAGCCGGCGTTCAGGTCGAGCAGTGGGCGTTCGGCGAGCGCGCCCTTGGGTTCGGGCACGACCGCGGCGCTGCCGGTGCGGTCGAGATGGGTCAGGACTTTGCAGACCAAACGGGAGGTGAGGTCGGCGCGCAGGGTCCAGGACGCGTTGGTGTAGCCGACGCAGATGGCGAAATTGGGCAGGCCGGTGAGCATGGCTCCCTGCCAGACGAACTGATCGGCCAAGGGCACGGGAGTGCCGTCGACCGAGGGCGCGATGCCGCCGAACGCCAGCAGGCGCAGGCCGGTGGCGGTGACCACGATGTCGGCGGGCAGCGTCTGTCCCGATACCAGGCGGATCCCCTCCGGCACGAAGGCGTCGATCTGGTCGGTGACCACCGAGGCCTTGCCCTTTTTCATCGCCTTGAAGAAGTCCGCGTCGGGGGCGGCGCACAGGCGCTGGTCCCAGGGGTCGTAGTCGGGGGTGAAGTGTTCGGCGACGAGCTTGTCGTCTTTGAGGATGCGGGTGGTGAGGTCGGTGAGCAGCTTGCGCGCGGCAGCGGGACGACGGCGGCAGAACTGGTAGAAACCGATGCTGAACAGGATGTTCTTGGTCCGGATCAGCCGGTGGGCCAGATTCGCCGGGAGCAGCTCGCGGATCTTGTCGGCCTGCTTGTCGCGGCCGGGGACGGCGCTGATCCAGGTGGGGCTGCGCTGCAACATGGTGACGTGGGCGGCGTCGGCCGCGAGGTTGGGCACCAGGGTGACGGCGGTGGCGCCACTGCCGATGACGACGATCCGCTTGTCGCGGGTGTCGAGGTCGGCGGGCCAGAACTGCGGGTGCACGACGGTGCCCGCGAAGGCGTCGCGGCCGGGGAACTCGGGGGCGTGCGGCTGCTGGTAGTCGTAGTAGCCGGCGCAGGCGTAGAGGAAACCGCAGGTCAGGGTGCTCAGCTCGGGGCCGTCGGGGCCCTCGTGGGCGATGGTGAGCCGCCAGTGGGCCTGCGCCGACGACCAATCCGCGCCGATCACCCGCGCACCGAACCGGATGTGCCGGTCGATGCCGTTCTCCTGCGCGGTCTCGCGGATGTAGTCCAGGATCGCGGAGCCGTCGGCGATGGAGCGGGCCGCGCGCCACGGCTTGAACGGGTAGCCGAGGGTGAACATGTCCGAATCCGAGCGGATGCCCGGGTAGCGGAAGAGGTCCCAGGTGCCGCCGAGGTCGGCGCGCGCCTCCAGGATGGCGTAGCTGCGATGCGGGTGTTCGGTCTGCAGCCGGTAAGCGGCCCCGATGCCGGACAACCCGGCGCCGACGATGACGACGTCGAGGTGTTCGGGGGCAACGGCGGTATCGGTCATGGCTCCAGTGTGCCTGGCAGCGGACCTCGGCAGAAGAGCGTGGGTCCGCCTCGACGGCGGGCGCGGCGGCCCTCGCCGGAATTTCGGTATCGTCGGTGCCGTGTCGATCTTTCGGCGTGCGGGATGGTTGCTCGTCGGCGCACTGGTCACCGTGCTGGCTGCCGCGTTCGCTGGATGGCCGGTCTTCGTGCATCCACAGATCGATCCGCTGCGGCCCGCCGATGTGATCGTGGTGCTCGGTGGTACCCCGTACGAACGATTCGATGTCGGCATCGAGCTCGCCGAGCGCGGTCTCGCCCCCGAGGTGCTGATCTCGCAGTCCACCGGGGCCGATGACCCGATGATGGACAAGTACTGCGGTGGCCGATTCGCCTTCCGTGTCTCGTGTTTCGTGCCCGACCCGTGGACCACCGATGGCGAGGCGCGCGAAATCGTCCGGCGCGCAAAGATCTACGGATGGGACCACATCATCGTGGTCACCTTCACCCCCCATGTGTCGCGTGCCAGGTACATCGTCGAGAAGTGCTACGACGGCGAGATCACCATGGTCGCCAGCCCGTCGGAATCGGGAGCGGGGTTCTGGTCGTACATGTATGTGCGTCAATCGGCCGGGTACATCAGAGCTTTCGTCAATCAGCATTGCGAGACCGACTGACACACGATGGTGCTGCTCTTACAGTGAGAGAGGCGGTGCGGGGGCACCGCTGGTGAGAGGACCGCCGATGCTCGTGGAGGACCTGCGCACCGTCGGTGACGACGCGTTGCGCACCCAGATCTGCGTCATCGGGTCCGGGCCCGCGGGCCTGACGGTTGCCGCCGAACTCGCCGCCGCCGGATTGCGGGTACTGGTGCTGGAGAGCGGCGGACACGAGATCACCGGCGATGACACAGCATTCGCCGCGATCGAGAGCATCGGCGCACCGCGCGCGCAACAGCACCGGCTCGCGGGAAACCGGGTGCTCGGCGGCAGCTCACACACCTGGGCAGGGCGCTGTGGCGTGCTCGACGACCTCGACTTCGCCCATCGGCCCTGGGTCACCCGGTCCGGCTGGCCGATCGACGCGGGCGCGCTGCGCCCCTTCGCCGAACGCGCCGCCGCGCATGCCGGGCTCGGGCACGGCACCGGCTTCACCGAGCACGAGTTCTGGCCGCTGGCCGGGCGGCCGGCGCCCGCCGACACGCTCGACACCGCCGCGTTGCGCCCCTGCTTCTGGCAGATCAGCCGCGACCCGGCCAACCGGTTCGACTGCAAACGGTGGGGGCCGCGGGTGCGTGATATCGACGCGCCGACCGCGCGGGTACTGGTGAACGCGACGGTGACCCATATCGATACCGATACCACCGGCGCGCATGTGAATTCGGTCGAGGTGACCGGCGCGGGTGGCCGTGCGCGCACCGTCGAGGCGCGGGTGTTCGTGCTGGCCGCGGGTGGAATCGCGACACCACGGCTGCTGCTGGCGTCGCGACGCACCGTCGCCGGTGGGATCGGGAATCGGTACGACCAGGTGGGGCGGTACCTGATGGATCATCGCTGCGGGGTGGTCGCGACGCTGCGCCCCGCGCAAGCCCGGGCGGCGCTGGACCGGTTCGGCAAGTACGTGGTGAAGAGCGCGCGAGGTAAGCACACCTTTCTGCACGGTATGGCGTTGTCGCCCGCGCTGCAGCGGCGCGAGTCGCTGGTGAACTGTGCGCTGTGGTTGCAGGAGGTCACCGCCGACGACGATCCGTGGGACTCGGTGAAGCGGCTGTTGAGCGGGCGGGTTCGATGGCAGGACCTGCGAATCATGCTGTCCGGCACCGGGCTCCTGGCCGGTGGTGCGCGGCGCAGGCTGGTCGACGGTGTCGGGTTACCGCACCGGCAGGCCGACGTCGAGGTGCGGGCGATGGTGGAGCAGACACCGGATGCCGACAGCCGGGTTCGGCTCTCGACGCGCACCGACCCGGCCGGAATGCCGCTGCCGCACCTCGATTGGCGCACCAGCGATCAGGAGGATCGGACGGTGCGCCGGGCGACAGCGTTGCTCGTGGGCGAGTTCGCCCGGCTCGGGTTGCCGGCGCCGCAGGTAGTTCCCGCGGCACTGCCCGGCAGCACCGCTGCCCTACCGCTCACCGACTGGGCGCATCCCAGCGGCACCACCCGGATGTCGGCTGATCCACGGCACGGGGTCGTGGACCAGCACTGCCGGGTGCATGGGGTGGACAACCTCTACATCGCGGGCAGTTCGGTGTTTCCGACGAACGGGCACGTCGATCCGACGTTGACCGTGATCGCGCTCGCGGTGCGCCTGGCCGACACGCTGCGCGCGGGCCCGGCGGCCACCGCTGATTCCACGGTTGCCCGGCGGAACTGAGCGAGTGGCCGACTTCGCCGCGGCGAGCCGATGATCTGCCGGTTGTCCCGACTAGGCTGAGCGGGTGCCGGACTCGCCCACAGAGAACAGTCGTCCGAAGGGGGCCGGGGGTGCGCCCCGGCCAGGTCATCCGCACGAGCCGCACGCCGAAGGTCTTGCGACCCGGTTGAACTGGTTGCGCGCCGGCGTGCTCGGCGCGAACGACGGCATCGTGTCCACCGCGGGGTTGGTCGTCGGTGTCGCCGCGACCACCAACGATGCCCAGACGATTCTCACCGCGGGCATCGCGGGACTGGTCGCGGGGGCGATCTCGATGGCCGCGGGCGAATACGTATCGGTGAGCACCCAGCGGGATTCGGAGAAGGCGCTGCTCGCCAAGGAACGCCGCGAACTGGCGGACGAACCCGATTTCGAGCTGGCCGAACTGGCCGGGATCTACGAGAAGAAGGGCCTCAGCGCGGCCACCGCGCGCACGGTGGCCGCCGAACTCACCGCCCACGACGCGTTCACCGCGCATGCCGAGGCCGAACTCGGCATCGACCCGCGCTCACTCACCAACCCGTGGGCGGCCGCGGTCTCCTCGGCGATCGCGTTCACCTGCGGTGCGCTGCTGCCGTTGCTGGCGATCGTGTTGCCGCCCACCGCTTGGCGGGTACCGGTGACATTCGCCGCGGTGCTGATCGCCCTCGCGATCACCGGGTCGGTGAGTGCGCGGCTCGGCGGGAGCAATCGCGGACGCGCGGTGCTGCGCGTGGTGGTGGGCGGCGCACTGGCAATGGCGATCACCTACGGGATCGGCGCCGCTACAGACTCGCTGGGAATCGGCTGAGCTCCGAGCAGGCCGCCTCGGGACCCGGACGACGCGCGTTCAATGCATCGGGCCGAGGTCGAGCCTGCGGGTGACTCGGTCGACGACATCCGGGGGCATGCCGGGTTCGCGCCGGGCGGCTTGGGCTTCGCGGCGGCCCGCCTCGGTGACGGCGGCGCGGACCGCACGCATCTGGGAGGCGAGTTTGCGTTCCTTGTCCAGCGTGGCTTTCGCGTCGGCGTCGGCGGCCTCGGGATCGGCTTTGGCGGACAGCCGACGCAGGAGCGACTTGAGGTCCTCGTAGACGTCTTCCGGGAGGTTGTCGCGGGCGGCGATCACTTTGAGTTCGGTGAGTTCGGCATTGACGACCCTGGTCCAGAGTGCCTGTTCGAGGGCGCGTTCCTGGCGGGTGTCGGCGTGCACTCCGGTGAGGCGGACCACCAGTGGCAGGGTCGGGCCCTGCACGAGCAGGGTGAACAGCACGACCGCGAACGCGATGAACAGGATCTCCGAGCGCGCGGGGAAGTCGGCACCGGTGTCGAGGGTGAACGGCACGGCCAGTGCCAGCGCCACCGTCGCGACCCCGCGCATGCCCGCCCACCAGGTGACGATCACCTCGCGCCAGGTGAACGGTTCGTCGGTGTTGGGCAGTTTGCTGCTGATCGCCCAGGTGGCCATCAGCCAGGCCAGGCGCAATCCCACGACGACCGCGATCACCGCGACGGTGACACCGGCCAGTCCCGGCCAGTTGTGTCCGGTGGTGTCGATGACCACCCTCAATTCCAGGCCGATCAGGGCGAAGGCGAAACCGGTGATGAGCATTTCGGTGATGTCCCAGAACGAGTCGGCGACCAGGCGATAGTCGCGGTCACCGATTTCGGTCACGGCGTCGGTGAGATACAGCGCGCAGACCAGCACCGCGAGGACCGCCGAGCCCTCCCAGTGCTCGGCGATGCCGTAGGCGGCGAAGGGCAACAGCAGACTCACCGCGACCTGGCCGGTGGCCGTATCCAGATACTTGGTGAGCTTGCTGCCGAGCCAGCCGAGCAGCAGGCCGACGGCGACGCCGACCACCGCGGCGATCGCGAAGTCACCGAGCGCGTGCCACGGCGAGAACAGGCCGGTGACGACTGCCTGGATGCCGACCGTGTAGATGACGATCGCGGTGACATCGTTGAACAGCCCTTCGCCGCCGAGGGTCACGATCAACCGGCGTGGCAGGCCGAGGCTGCCCGCCATGGACGTGGCCGCGACCGGGTCGGGCGGGGCGACCAGGGCACCGAGCACCAGGCCCGCGGCGACCGCGGTGGCGGGATTCCACGCGGAGAAGACCGCGGTGACCGCGATCGTGGTGACGATCACCAGCCCGACCGCGCGCAGCGCGATGATCTGCCAGTTCTCCGCGAACTGCCGCCAGGACGTGCGGCGCGCGGCGGCGTAGAGCAGTGGCGGCAGGACCAGCGGCAGGATCAGCTCGGGCGGGATGTGCAAGGTCGGCACCGCCGGAATCAGCGCGAGCAGGCAGCCGAACACTGTCATCAGGATCGACGGCGCGAGACCGAGGCGCGCGCCGAGTGGTTCGGCGAGCACGGCCGCGAGCAGGATCACCAGAGTCAGCACCAACTGGTCCATAGCTGACCAGTCTCACCGACATCGGTGGCACGCGGGGATCGACCCGCCGCCGGTCAGGGTCGGACGGCCGCCGCCGGTGGGAGCAGGATCGGCGGAAGGGGGAACGGGAGTTGCAGGACCGGGGGTGGCGGAGGTGGTGGGGGCGGCGCCGGGGCGGGTTCGGGCTCGAAGATCGGGGGCGGCTCGGGCACGGGCGGCGGCGGCTCGTAGGCGGGCGGCTCGTCGGAGGGCGGCGGCGGGGGTGGGGGCGGGGGCTCGAAGGCGGGCGGCGGCGCAGGCGCCTCCGCCGGCACGGGCTCAGGGGCGGGTTCGGTTCCGGGCGGCGGAGGTGGCGGCGGGGGCGCGGGGGCCGCTGCCGGGGGCAGGGCGTCGGGGGTGGTCACCGTGCATTGCCAATTGCCGTCGTCGTGGACACGCCAATGGGCGACGATGCCACCGGCCGAGCAGTTCCCGCCGACCCGCCTGGCCGGCCACGGGGGCGCGAATTCCTTATCCGGATCGGGCTCGGCGATCGGGAGACCGTTGGCGTCGGATCCCATCGGGTTCACCGACGGGTTGTCGTCACCACCCTGATCGGCGCGCATCACCAGGCCGAGCGCGACCACCAGCGCGAGTATCGCGGCGAGCACCGCCGCGATCGCGATCATCCGAGTACTGCTGCCGGTCCGCGTGTGCGGACCCTCGCTGCTCTCTGCCATCGCACCGCCTTTGCCGCGGACCGGGTCTCCCCTCGTTCGGTCACGCTACCGCACGGTTGCTCGCAGATCGCTCCGCTCGACGGAACAACCACTGGCCAGGGCCGATACCTATATCCGATGGTTGCCAGATGTTTACTTGATCGCGACCCGCACCTTCACCGCGTCGGCGTCAGTGTTGTGCAGAGCCTGCGCGATCAGTGCGCTCAGATCGAGCTGCGGAGCGGTCGCGGTCACCGATTCGGTGAGCGGGCGCAGCCCGGGCAGCAGCGCGGAGAGCTCGGGGCCGAGCTCGTTCAGCTTGGCGGTGAGCTGCTCGAGCAACGGCACCAGGCCGCCGTCGCGCAGGTACATCTGCGGATCGCCTTCGGTGGCCCGGCCGACCGATTCGACGAACTGGTCGATCACCTGGCTCAACCGAATGAAGGCGGGCGCGGCGGCCGAGGTGGCAGGCCCGGCCCAGCCGATATCGCCGGAGACGTACTCGAAGTTGTTCTGCAACTCGCCGATCGCCGGTGCGCGGCTCATGAGCGCCGCCGCGAGCAGGTCGCCCGCCCGTGCCAGCTCGGGGACGACGTTCTCGGTGCCTGCCATCGCCGTGCCGAGGGTGTCGACCAGAGAGCCGACGACCACGGGATCGAGCTGCTCGACGGTCTTGGTGACCAGCCGCGCCACCTCGGGGATCGACATCGGGGTGCGCACGTTCTCCCCGGACAGGCGCTGCCCGTCGGCGAGATAGGGGCCGCCCGCGTCGCGCGGCACGAACTGCACGTACGGCTCGCCGAGCGAGGACAGGTGTTCGATGGTGACGACGCTGCTCATCGGCACCTTGTGCTCGGCGCCGAACCGGAACCCGACCCGCACGCGACCGCTCGCCGAGGTGTCGACGCCGGTAACCTCACCGATCTCGATGCCGGTCAGCAGGATCGGCGAACCGACGCTGAGGCCACCGGAATTCGCGATCTCGATCGAGGCCGCGGTGTAGTCGGCGAACGGGTCGACGCGCACCACCCCGAAGGTCAGATAGCTCGCGCCGAGCACGGTGATGGCGGCGATGCCACCGAGGGAGGCCAGGGCACCGAGCTTCATCGCACCATTCCGATCATCCGCAGCGCGGTGACGATCTGCGCCAGCTGGTCTTCTTCGGACACCTCGACACCGGTGACGTTCACCTTCGGCCCGCGTTCGGCGAAGGGGATGATCTTGTCGCGCAGCAGGGCGGTGAGCAGCGCCATGTTCGTCGAGGAGCGCAGGTCCGCCGAGCCGCCGGTGGCCAGCGGCAGGAACGCGGTCGCGGCAGCGTCACCGGAGCTCGCGATCGGGGCCAGCCAGGTCAGCGAGGAACCGACCGGGCCGAGCGCGTCGAAGATCTTCATGGTCTTGGCGATCGAGTCCTGCGTGCCGGTCAGCGAGGCGACGGCCTCGGGGGTGAGGATGTCGGTCAGGGCTTGTTCGGTGTCGTCGTGCAGGATCGCCGCATTGCGGGACAGGCCGTTGACCAGCAGGTCGACCTGATCCAGGTGCGCGGCCAGGTCGGCGGCGTCGGCGCCCATCACCGCGGAGATGCGCGCGGTTTCCTTCGGATCCTGCGGCATCACCGAGTTGATCCGGCCGAGCATCTCCTGCAGCTGACCGATCGCGCCGCCCTGCACGAACAGCGCCATGGTGGCCATCGTGTCTTCCAGTTGCACCGGCGGTTTCGTGCGCTCGATCGGGATGGTGCCGCCGTCGCGCAGCAGGTCGCCGAAGCCGTCCTTCGGCGTGGTGAGCGAGAGATGGATATCGCCGAGGATGGTGTCCTGGCGCAGTTCGGCGATGGACTTCGCCGGCAACTGCACGGTGTCGAGGATGTCGGCCTCGACGATGACATAACCGCCACGGCCCGCGGGCGCGTCGGCGGGCTGGACCACCCGCACACCGTCGACGATGCCGATCTCGGCGCCGTTGGCGATCACCTTCGACTTCGCGGGCAGGTTCAGCGCGCTGCTGAACTCGATCTGCACACGGTAGGTCGAACCACTGACAGTCGAGCCGGGCACGGGCACTTCGGCGGGGTCGAAACCGCAGCCGCCGACCGCGAGCCCCGCCGCGACGACGAGTGCGATCGCACTGCGCCGCAACATCTTCCGGGTGTTCATCGAGCACCTGCCATTCCCAGCACCACCTGCACGAGATTCACATCGGCCAGTCCCTGCGCCGGGTCGGGGCACTGCCCCGGAATCAGCTCGTTCACCGCGCCGCACACCTGGTCGGCCTCACCGACGGGCAACGCGACCTTCGGCGGCGCGTAGGTGATCGCGGTGCCGCCCGCGGGATCGGTGGCGCTACGGAAGGCGGAGGCGAGCGCGGGCATCTTCGCCACGATCTCGCTCAGCGATCCGACGTTGGCGCGCAACAACTTCACCAGCGGGACCGTGTCGTCGAGCGCGCCGATCAACGGGTCGCCGAGGATGACGGCGATGTCGTTGAGCATCGGCAACACCTCGCCGAGACCGTCGAACAGCGAGGTGGCCGGGCCGAGCAGGTCGTCCGACGCCATGTTGAGCAGCGGAGCCAGCCGGACCAGCATCGTCTGCAGGTCACCCCAGTTGGCGGCGACCCGGTTCGAGACCGAGGCGAACGCGTCGAAAAGACTGGCGAGATGGCCGATGTCGGCGTCGGGCTTGTTCATCGCCGACCCGAGCTTGTGGATGAGTTCGTTGACCGTCGGGCCGGTGCCCTCGGTCGCCCGGTTCAGCGAGGACAGGCCGTCGGACAGGGCGCTCGGCGCGCCCGCGGCGCCGCCGGAGAGCTGATCGGACAGGCTCGCCAGCGCGGTGAGAGTTTCAGTGATGCTCTTGGGAGTCAGCGTTTTGGTGATGCAGCCGCCCGCCAGCGGGGGCGCGGTCTTGCCGCTGGTGAGCACCGCCAGGTTGCGGTCCGCCGCGACCGAATACGCCACCGTGGTCGCGGAAGCGTCGGAGTAGACCGGGAAATCGGCGTCGACCTCGAACTCGACCCGCACCTTGGCGCCCTCGTTGCGCACCGCGGTCACCTCGCCCACGTCCATGCCGCGCATGGTGACGTGGTTACCCGGGTAGAGGCCGATCGCGTCGGGCATGAGCGCGCAATAGGATTCGGTCTTCTTCAGCGGATCGAAGGCGACGAAGTAGCCACCGACCACCAGCGCCACGAGCACCGCGACACCGGCGATCGACATGAACGCCTGGGATCCGAGCAGTCGTTTCAGCATCAGCACGCCTTCCCGGGCAGCGGTACGCACACACGGGCGCTCGACTGGTCGACCACCACACCGGCTTCGGGAGTCGTGAGCTGCGACAGCTTCGTCTGCAGCGCACCCACGGTCGCGATGACGGGCTCGAGCCTGCCGCCGAGTTCTTGCAGTCGCGGCAGCGTGTCGGCCAGGGCCTGCACCTGCGGTTTCATGGTGGATTCCCAGGTCGGCGCGAGACCGGCCAGCCGATTCACGACCGAGGTGAGCAGTCGAACCGCTTCGGCCAGTTCGGCCTTCTTGCTCAGCAGCAGGTCTTCGAGGAGGTTGACGTTGTCCATCAGCCTGCCCAGATCGGACTTGGCGTCGTCGTACATGGAGATGTACTCGTCGACGACCGCGATCGACTTCGACACCTGACTGCGCTGGCGGTCGAGCATGTCGACGTACTTGCCGACGGTGTCCAGCGTGGTGCGCAATGCCTCCGGCGAGGTCGCGATCGCGGAGTTCGCGGCGGCCAGGTTGTTGCGCACGGTGTCGCCGTCGACGGCGGCCAGGGGCGCGGTCGCGTCCTGGAAGGTCTCGATCAGGCTGTAGGGCAGGCGGATTCGATCAGCCGGAATCGCCTTGTCCCCCAGCGGCTTCGAGCCCGCGGGGTAGAGCGCCACGTAGTGACCGCCGACCACGGTGAGCATGCGGACATCCAGCGATGTCTGATCACCGACGAAGACATCGTTTTTCACGGTGAACCGCATGAGCACCTTGTCGGGCTTCAGTTCCAGCGAGGTGACGCTGCCGACCGAGATACCGGCCAGGCGCACGTCGTCGCCCTCGCGCACCGACTGCGCTTCGCTGAGCTCGGCGGTGTAGGTGTGCTTGCCCAGCGGCACCACGTAGACCACACCCGCGGCGATGACGAAAAGCACGACCAGGCTCAGGCCGATGATCCCCATCCGCAGTTCCCGTGCGAGTTTGCCCGCCGCATCGGGGATCGGGCGATCACCGGCGAACATCCCGGCGAGCTTCTTCAGCGGTTGCATACGGTGACTTTCTGTCCGGCGATCAGCACCTGCAACGGCGCGGGCACCTCGGCGGCGCCGTTGCTGCAGTGCGGCGTGAAGTCGGCGAAACCGCGCGCGAGCGAGGCGTCGACCGTGGCCAGCAGACCGGGAAGCTTGCCGAAAACCTCGACGGCTTCCTGAGGATTCGGGAACAGCGCGCGGATCATCGCGTCGACATCGGCGCCGCCGCCCTCGACCAGGCCGAGCGAGGCGAGCAACCGGTCCACCGGCGCCAGCACCGAGGGCGCGGTCATCGCGAACTGCGCGACACCGCCGATATTGCGCTGCATCGCCTCGAAGATGTCGGTGAGCCGGGCCAGCAGCGGCACCAGGTGCCCGACCTTGCCGCCGTGGCGTTCGGACAGCTCCGACAGGTTGTGGATCAGCGTGCTGATCACCTGCTGCCGGTCATCGGCATAGCTCGCGAGCTGGTCGATCGCGGTGAGCGCGGGGCCGAGGCCGGTGCCGTCGCCCTCGATCACGGCGAGCATGCTGGCGGTGAACTGGTTGATCGCTTCCGGCGACAGCGTGGCGAGCACCGGCTTGAGACCGCTGAACAGGCTCGTCACGTCGAAGGACGGGACGGTCATGTTGGCACCGATCCGCGCGCCCGCCGCGATCGTCTCGCCCGGGTTGGGGGCCTGCTGCAGGTCGATATAGCGCTGGCCGGTGAGGTTCTGGTAGCGGATGGCCAGCTTGGAGTTGTCGTAGATCGGAGTGTCGGTCTTGACCGTGATCGCGACCTTGGCCTTGTCGCCTTCGAGGCTGATCTTCTCGATCTTGCCCACCTGGACGCCGAACATCCGCACGTCGTTGCCGACCTTGAGGCCGTTGGCGTCGGTGAACAGCGCGTCGTGGGCGTTGGTGTCACCGTCGACCGGGCGCTTGATCAGGGTGAACACCATGCCGAGGATGGCGATCATCACCAGGCTGAAGACGCCCAGGCGCAGTGCGGTTCCGCGAATCTTCATCGCCCACCGGCCTTTCCGAACAGCGGCACCGCGATGCCGGGGACACCGCTGAGCTCGACGTCGAGATTGAGGACAGGTCCGTTCGGGCCGTCGGGCATCGCGCCGCGCAGGTTCTGCAGCAGAGCGGTGAGATCAGCACCGGTCCGGCGCGGGTTCGGCGACATCTGCGCCAGCGCGAGCAGCATCGGCGCGAGCATGTCGGTGGTTTCGGCGAAGTGCCCGCCCGCGGTGCTCACGGTGGTGGTGAGCGCGGGCAGGATGGAGCCGCCGATCACCCCGACGCCGATGTCGTAGCGCTCTTTGTCGACCTGGGTCACCCGGATGTCGCTGAGCTGGTCGATCACCTTCATGGTGGCGCTCGCGAACTCGCCGCCGCCGTCGAAGGCGGGACCGAGCTTGCCGAACAGCTCCGAGGGCATCACGTCCTGGTTGTCGGCGATGGTCTTGGAGACCGTGATCAGGGCCTGCACCAGCGGGGTGAAGGCCTTGAAGTCGGCGGCCAGCTGGGAGATGACCGTGGCCATCTGCGGGCTGGTCACGGTCATGCCGACCTGCGAGAGGCTGCGCAGGATGGCGCTCATCGTCGCGTCGTAGACCCGGTCGTTGTTCGGGCCGGTGAGGTCGAGGACCGCCCCCTCGCGCAGCGGCGAACCGCCCGCGCCACGGCGCAATTCGATCTCGGCGATGCCGAACAGGTTGGTCGGGGCGTAGTCGATCGCGAGGCTGTCGTCGATGCCGACCAGTCGCTCGGTGTCGAGCAGCAGCGCGATCTGCTGGGTGCCGCGCGCGCCGGGGGTCACCTCGGCGACCTCGCCGACGGTCACGCCGTCGACGCGGACCTGGCTGCCCGCGCTGATGCCGTCACCGAGATGTTCGGTGTGCAGCGCGATGCGCAGACCGTCTTCGGTCCGCAGATTCGAGTAGGTGACATAGGCCAGTGCGATCGCCGCGATCACCGACAAGATGATCACGCCGGTCAGCCGCGACGTGCGCCGATCGGCCGCGACGCCGGGCATTCCATAGTTAGGCATCTAGTTCACCCCGTAAAACTGATCGCCGAGTTGAAGCCCCAGAGCATGATCGTGAGGACCATGTCGATGGCGATGATGGCCACCGAGCTGGCGCGCACCGCGCGACCGGAGGCGATGCCGACCCCCTCGGGGCCGCCGGTGGCGAAGAACCCGAAGTAGGCGTGCACCAGGATCACGACCGTGCCGAACACGGCCACCTTGATCACCGCGGCGATCATGTCGAAGCCGGAGATGAACTGGAAGAAGTAGTGGTCGTACACCCCGGCCGACTGCCCGTAGACCATCGTGAGCAGCCCGCGGCAGGCGCCATAGGCCAGGATCAGCGCGATCAGGAACGTCGGCACGATGGCGATGGCGCCCGCGATCACCCGGGTGGTGACGACGTAGGGCACCGAACGCAGGCCGAGCGCCTCGATCGCGTCGATCTCCTCGGAGATGCGCATCGCGCCGATCTCGGCGGTGATCCGGCACCCCGCCTGGGCGGCGAAGCCGATGGCCGCCGCGATCGGGGCCAGTTCACGGGTGGTCGCGTAGGCCGAGATCACGCCGGTGACCGGGCCCATGCCGAGCATGTCGAGTGAGGCGAACGATTCGACGCCCACCGAAGCGCCCATCACCAGACCGAGCACGATCATCATCGGGACGGTGCCGCCGCCGACGATGATCGACCCGCGACCCCAGGTCATATCGGTGACCGCGCGCAGCGTCTCGTCCCGGTAGCGGCGCAGCGTCAGCGGCACCGACGACAGCACCTGCCAGACGAACACCGCGACGAAGCCGAGCGATTCGCCGGCGGTGACGATTCGCTTGCCGAGGCGGGCGGGCTTGCGCAGCCAGTGCAGCGAGGTGGGGATGTACGACGAGGCAGCCATCACGCCAGCTTCGTCGGCAGGAACATGGCGCTGATCTGGCTGGCCAGCAGGTTCACGATCGCGATCGAGACGACCGAGAGCACCACCGCCGCGTTCACCGCGTCGGCGACACCGCGCGGACCGCCCTTGGCCTCTAGTCCGCGCTGGCAGGAGATGATCACGACCAGGAAGCCGAAGATCAGCGCCTTGAGCAGCGAGACCCACACGTCACCGGCGGTCGCGAACGAACCGAACGTCGACCAGTAGCTACCCGGGGTCACGCCCTGACCGCCGACGGCGACCGCGTAACCGGCCAGCACGCCGACGAAGATGATCAGCACATTGAGCATCGGCGCGACCAGCAGCATGGCGGCCAGGCGCGGGATGACGAGCCGGTGCACCGGGTTGATGCCCATGGTGTTGAGCGCGTCGATCTCCTCGCGGATGGTGCGCGCGCCGAGGTCGGCCGCGATCGCCGCCGCCCCCGCGCCACCGAGCAGGAAGCCGGTGGCGATGGGGGCGCCCTGCTTGATCACGCCGAGGCCGCCGGTGGCGCCGAGCATGGAGTCGGCGCCGAGGCTGTGGATCAGGTTGCCGACCTGGACCGAGACGATCACGCCGAACGGGATCGCCATCAGGATCGCGGGAATGGCGGTGACCGTGATCAGGCGCCAGGCCTGCACGAGGGTCTCCCGCCACTGGAACTGCCTGCGGGCGATGTCGGAGAACGAGCCGCCGACCGATTGCTGTGCGAGATCTACCGCACGCCCGAAGGTCCGCAGCGACGACACGACCGTATCGGTGAAGTTCTTGCGGACGATCTGGGTAGCGGAATCCGGCTTCGCGGAGTGCAGATCGGTAGACATCAGGAATGCCTCCGGGCCGCTCGTGAAGCACGGGGCTTGGTGATTTTCATACCGCACTCTCTGGCTTCGGCGTCGGTGCCAACTCCAGCAAGCTAACCGGTACTCTGCGTCACAACAAAATTTCCGATGGGTGACCCTCGTCGCTTTTCCGCGGTTTCCATGACAGATCTACCTGCCATGTGATCCGCAACACTCCAGCTACGGGCTTGCGGCCAGGAACACAAACGCCGCGAACAACGCCAGGTGAACGCCGCTGTGCAACAGGGTCGCGCGGCCGGGAACGATCGTCAGCGTGCTCACCACGACGGTCAGCGCGAGGAGCACCATCTGGGTGGCGCCCAGACCCAGCACCAGCGGTCCGCTCAACCAGATGGTGGCGATCGCGATCACCGGAATGGTCAGGCCGATACTGGCCATCGCCGAGCCGAGCGCCAGGTTCAAACCGATCTGCACCTGATTGCGGCGCGCGGAGTTCACCGCGGCGATCGTCTCGGGCAACAGCACCAGCATCGCGATCACCACACCCACCGCGGACTGCGGCAAGCCGGCCGAGGCCACCGCCGATTCGAGCGCGGGCGAGACCACCTTGGCCAGGCCGACCACACACACCAGGGCCAGCACCAGCATCCCGAGGCTGATCAACGCGACCCGGTTGGACGGCGCGTGACTGTGGGTGTCGCTGTCGTCGACCGCCCCGCCGTCCTCCACCGGGAGGAAGTCGTCGGGGTGCCGCACCGTCTGCACCATCACGAACAGCCCGTAGAGCGCCAGCGAGGCGACCGCGGCGAAAGCGAGCTGCGCGGGCGAGAACTCCGGGCCCGGGGCGCTGGTGGTGAAGGTCGGCAACACCAGACTCAGCGTGGCCAGGGTCGCGACGGTGGCCAGGGCGGCACCGGTCCCTTCCGCGTTGAACACCGCCACCCGCCTGCGCAGCGCGCCGACCAGCAGCACCAAGCCGAAGATGCCGTTGCAGGTGATCATCACCGCGGCGAACACGGTGTCGCGAGCCAGTGAGGCCGCCTTGTCGCCGCCGGAGATCATCATCGTGACGATCAGCGCGACCTCGATCACGGTCACCGCCACCGCGAGGACCAGTGAGCCATAGGGTTCACCGACCCGGTGAGCCACGATCTCCGCGTGATAGACCGCCGAGAGCACCGCGCCGACCAGCGCGACACTCACCAGCGCGACGATCAATCCCGGTACGGAACGCCCCCAGCTGAGTACGAGCACGAGCGCGGCGAGGATGGGCACGTACAGGGTCCATTTAGTCGTCAACGCGGCAATCATGACCCCCATCCTTCCAGTTACGACCGGGCACACCCGGAATCGTCACCGCGCGGATCTCGGCGATGGATTCACTCACGACCCCTCGATGGGGAACAATTCAGCGCGTGCGGACCCAGTTCACCCTCGAGCTCGTCGCTTTGGCCAACGATCTCACCCTGATGTCGCGCGTCGCCCATGACGCGACCGAGCGGGTTACCCAGGCGCTGGCCGGTGCCGACCTCGCCGCCACCTATGAGGTGTTCGCGCTCGACGAGCAGCTACAGCTGATGTTCGCCGCGTGCGAATCCCGCACCATGGCGCTGCTCGCGTTGCAGGCGCCGGTGGCGCGGGATCTGCGTCATGTGGTGACCGCGATTCAGGTCGCCGGTGAGTTGTCGCGGATCGGCAGGCGCACCGAAACCGCTGGGCAGTACGTCTATCGGGCCCATCCGGCCGCGGTCGCGCCCGCGCCGGTGATCGCCGAGCTCGTGTCGATGGGCACGCTCGCGGCCGGGTGCGTGGCGCGGGTGAGTGCGTCGGTGGCCAGCGGGCGGTTCGCCGCCGGGGACGGCACCGACGTCGAGGCGATGGAGACGCTGTGCAAGCAGTTGCGTACCGCCCTCACCGAAGCCGACGTGAGTACCGAAGCCGCGATCGATATGGCGTTGCTCGGCAGCCAATTCCAGCGGTGCGTCGACCACGCCGCCCGCATCGCGCGCCTGATTCGGTTCCTCGACACCGGCATTCCGCCCGAATCGGGATCACTGTCCGACTGATCGATGGTGATCTCTGTCACCATGGGTTTGCGTCTCGATGTCGATGGTCACCTCCGTCGATAGATGAACGCTATTGAGTCGCAACCAGTTCACGCTGTGCTGTGCGGAACCTCATAGCGGACAATCACTGACGACACCCGGCGCGGCCGTTAGGTTGTGCCGGTTCATTTTTCGACGGAGCATCTGGGCGGTACGGGCATGAAGTGGTCTTCGATCATCGGTTCTCCCCTGGGACGAGCCCTGCTCGCCTTCGCAGCGGCGGTATGCCTGGCCGTGGTGGCCGCCTGCTCGAACTCGCTGCTGGACAAGGTGAGTCCGGGGCCCGGCGCCGCGGGCGCGGCGACGGTGTCGGGCAAGGAAGTCGGCGATCTGGTCGCCACTCTCGTCGTCGCGAAGGAAGGCCCGATGACGGGCTACACGCGCGAGAAGTTCCCGCACTGGGACACCAACAAGCCCGAGCACGGCTTCACCGGCGACCTGGCCCAGTACACGAAATGCACCAGCCGCGAAGTGATGATGCTGCGTGACGCCAACGGCAAGGTCACCCTCGACGCCAAGACCTGCGACCTGTTGGTGGCAGCCGGTGGCGGCTGGCAGGACCACTACGGCTTCATCGACAAGAAGACCGGCGAACTCGGGCCCTACAAATTCATCACCGATCCGTCCAAGGTCGACGCCGAACACATTGTGGCCCTTGCCGAAGCGTGGCGATCCGGCGCCGCCGACCGCGACGAGGACACCCGCCGCCGCATCGCCAACGACTCGATGAACCTGGTCGCCGCCGACCCCTCGGCCAACCGTTCCAAGGGTGATCAGGACCCCGCGAACTACCTGCCGCCCGGCAACTTCCGGTGTGCCTATGTGGAGCACTACGTCAAGGTGAAGGTAAAATATGCGTTGACCGTTGATACCGCCGAGCACACCGCGTTGCGCACCGCAGTCGATGACTGCCTCCGCAGAGGAGAGTTCAAATAAGCGATCCCATCGAGATCACCGCCGAATGCGCCGTCATGACCGAAGAGGAAGGGACGGTGTCCGGCGAGCTCGATGTCATGCTCGACGACGCGGGCAAGGGCCTCGTCCGCTACCGCGGCACCGATACCTGGTACACGATCGGCAATATCGACTGCGAGCCGCCACGCACCTGGGACTGCGTCGCCGACCTGGTGAAGGCGATCAAGAAGGACGCGGGCACCCGCGACGTCGCGGGAAACACGGTGGTCTTCGAAGCCTGAGGCTCGAACTGGCAATCTGGTAGCTATGCCGACTGCCTATCGACAACCACCGCCCACCGAGGTCGCCTTGACCTCGTTCTGCCGTCGGACGCCGATCGTGGCGGCCTTGATCGCGATCGCGGCCGTGCTGATCACCGCCCTCACCTGGCAGGTCACCAGCGGTGTCAGCGCGATGGACACCGCGGTACTGGACTGGATGATCGCGCACCGAGGCGAAGCGCTCACCGACGTCGCCACGGTGATCACCGACCTGGGCGGCACGCTGTCGATGACGATTCTGGCGGTGGTCACCGTCGGCTGGTTCGCCCTGCGGCGCAATCTGCCGGTCGCCGCCCTGGTGGCGCTCACCTCGCTGGGGGCGGGGGTGCTGGTGTGGGTGATCAAACGCCTCGTCGGACGCCATCGGCCACCCGAGGCGTCCCGGCTGGTCTTCGAACCGAGCCTGTCGTATCCGTCGGGCCACACGCTCGGTTCCACGGTGGTCGTCGGCATCGTGGCGATCGCGGTGATCCCGCGTCTGCGCAGGCACTGGGCCCGGGTGAGCGCTACCGTGTTCGCGGTCGTCTCTCCCGTCGCCGTCGGGTTGTCGCGCATCTATCTGGGCGTGCACTGGACCACCGACGTGCTCGCGGGCTGGATCATCGGGCTGCTGTGGCTCGTCCTGTGCGTCACCGCCTTCACCCGGGTGCTGTGCCCTCAGCCCACCGCGATCACGACCTTGCCGAACGAGGCGCCCGAACGCAGGTAGTCGTAGGCGTCGACGGCCTTGTCGGCATCGAACTCGCGGTCGATCACCGGGCGCACACGGTGCTCGGTGATCGACCGGTTCATCGCCTCGAAGCCGGCGCGGCTGCCGACCGCGATGCGCCGGATGGCCAGGTAGGAGGAGCCGAACGGGTTGTCCGGCAGTGCGCTACCCGGTGCGGGCGCCATCGCGCCGACCATCGTCACCGTCGAGTTGTACGCGCCCGCGCGCACCGATTGTTCGAGGGTGGGCAGGCCGACCGCGTCGACGATGTGCTCGGCGCCGGTCCCGGTCATGTCCATCACCGCGTCACCCCAGTTCGCGGTCACGGTGCGGTCGATCACCGCGTCGGCGCCCAGCGCGCGCAACCTGTCCGCCTTCGCCCGGCTGGAGGTGATCGAGATGACCTCGGCACCGAGAATTTTCGCGAACTGGATCGCGTACAGCGCCACCGCGCCGCTGCCGACGGTGAGCACGCGCGCACCGGGTACGGGCGGACCGGGTGTGGTGAGCGCCGACCAGGCGACCAGGCCCGCGCAACTCAGGGTCGCCGCCTCCGCGTCGGTGAGATGCGCGGGCACGTGCACGATCGAATCCTCTTCGATGAGCGCGTACGTGGCGAGGAATCCGTCGTAGTTCGCGCCGTACTGTTCGGCGGCCGTGGCGAGGGTTTGCGGACCGTCCACCCAGTGGACGAAGTAGCTCGCGGTGATCCGGTCGCCGATTCCCGCCCGGGTCACTTCGGGCCCGAGCGCGATCACCTCGCCGACGCCGTCGGAGAGCGGGATGATGCCCGCGGTAGCGGGCAACGGGTAGGTGCCGTCCATCAGCATCAGGTCGCGGCGGTTCACCGAGGCGGCGCGGACCCGGACCAGGACCTGATGCGGGCCCGGTTGCGGCCGCTGCTGGGCGGACCGTGTGAGACCACCGTCGAGGTGGTAGGCGAAAGCGTGATCGGTGTGGAGTTCGTTGTCGGACATGGGAACAACTCTGACTGTGACGGTGCGACCGCGCGATTCCCCGCAGGGTATGGGAGCCGGCCCGTCGGCGGGAATGAGGGCGGCGGTCGACGCGGTTTACTCCGGTCATGACGACCGCGCCGCCAACGACCGGCTTCGGCCCGCAACTGCGTCGCTGGCGCACGCTGCGCCGGGTCAGCCAGCTCGACCTGGCGATCCGGGCCGAGACCAGCCAGCGCTACCTGAGCTTCCTCGAGCAGGGCAAATCACAGCCGGGTCGCACGATGGTGGTGCGGCTGGCCGAATCGCTCGAGCTGTCCCTGCGCGACCGCAACACCTTGCTGCTGGCCGCAGGCTTCGCGCCGGTGTTCCCCGAAAGCGACCTGGCCGCACCGGAATTGGCGCCGGTGCGCGAGGCCATCAGCGCGGTCCTCGACGGGCACCTGCCCTACCCGGCGCTGGTGGCCCGGCCGCGCGGCGAACTCGTCACCGCCAACGCCGCGTTCGACCTGTTCACCGAGGGTGTCGACCCGCGACTGCTGCGCGCGCCGATCAATGTCCTTCGCCTTGCCCTGCACCCCGACGGCGTCGCCCCGCGCGTGCGCAACCTCCCCGACTGGGGCAGACACATCATGGATTCGCTGCGAGTCCGATCCGCGCACACCCCTGATCCGGCCCTCGACCAGCTCATCGCCGAGCTGTCGAGCTACCTCCCCGCCGCCTGCCCCGGGCCTGACCACGTCGGCTTCGCCGTCCCCCTGCACCTGCACACCCCCGACGGCGACCTGCGCCTGATCACCACCCTCACCTCCTTCGCGACCGCCACCGACGTCACCCTCGCCGAACTCCACCTGGAGGCCTTTCTGCCCGCCGACGCGGAAACCGCGCGCATCCTGCGGCTGCGCGCGGCGCGTCACCGAACGACACCGTGAGTGCGGCCCCCGATCACGGTCGACCCGGGGCCGCCCGGATCACGATGCGGCAGTGACGGATTCCGCCTGCACCGGCGCGTCCCAATCGATGCGGTAACGCCGTTCGGCACCCATGGTCTTCTCCGGGTTCATCACGGTCTTGACCATGAGCGGCATCATCGCGTTCATCACCTTGCGGGCGAACGGTCCGGGGGTCTTGCTGTGATTGATCTTGGCCGCGCGGGCCGCGATGCCCTCCACCCGAGACCGGCGCAACTGCTCGTACATCGCGAAAGCCTCGGTGGGTGCCGAGATATCGCGCAGGCAGCGAGCGAGCTGCACCGCGCTCTCGATCGCGAGTGAGGCGCCCTGTCCGGAGCTGTTCGACGGTGCGTGCACCGAATCGCCCACCAGGACCAGGCGATCGCGATACCAGTGCGGCACCGGCGGCATGATGTGCAGCGCGCCGACGATCTCGAGGCTCTGCGCGGTGGTGCGACGAGCGAACTCGGCGCCCGGTGAGTCGGGTGCGTAGGTCTCGCGCAGCACGCGCAGCCAGTGCTCCGCCGGGACGGCCCGTGCTTCGGTGAGCGAAAGGTATTGCTTGCTCGGCAGATTCGCGCCCCACACCGCGCGACCGTCGGCCAGCTTCCAGTACAGGTAGTAAGCCTTGGCGCCGAAGGCGAACACCATGGTGTCGTCGGGCAGATCCAGGTCGCAGTCGACCAGTCCACCGAATCCGAGCATGCCGGTGTAGTCGGGGCCCGGCGCCGCCGGATCGATCAGACCGCGCACAGTGGAACGGATTCCGTCCGCGCCGACCAGGACATCGGCGGTGGCGGTGGATCCGTCGGTGAAGTGCGCGGTGACGCCGTCGGGGTGTTCGTCGACGTGGGTCAGCCGCTTGTCGTAGCTGAACGGCACGCCAGCGGCGACCGCGTGATCGTGCAGGGTGCGGTGCAATTCGCCGCGGTCGACAGCCTGCAGCGGGGGCTGGTCGGCCAGCACCGGCATGACGTGTTCGCGGCCGCTGACGCGCAGTCGCATCTGCGCGACCGGCAGGGCGATCTCGCGCACCGCGTCGCCTGCGCCGATGATGTCGAGCGCCGCGACACCGTTGGGCGCCAGCGCGAGCCCGGACCCGATGCCCTCGGAGGGACCGGAATAGGCCTCGTACACGTGGGCGTGGATGCCTGCCTTGTGCAGGGCGGTGGCGGCGACGGGCCCGGCGATGCCGCCGCCGATGATCAATGCGGAACGGGTGGTGGACATGGGTGATCTCCAGATCTGCTGTCGGCGCCACCCGGCTATCCTGAGATTGCCTCACCTCGTGGCCGGGTGCGCCTGGTTTCGGGAACGGTTTCTCGGGCTCGGTGGAGTGTTGCCGCACGCCACCGGGTCCGGGGTCTTCCGGGTTGAGCTAGTCGTTCCCCCTCTCACCGAGCTCGGGGATCTGTTCGGCGGGCATGCCGTCGACATGCCACTGCCGCCAGAGTTCGAGGCCTTCGAAGGTGCCCGCGGCCAGTTCGTCACGCAGGGAACGCGCCCAGTTCGCCTCGGCTTCCAGCATCGCCAGGCCGAATTCGGATTCGACGAGGAACAATCGCGGCAGCGTCAGGGCGCCGAGCTCGGCCCTGGTGGTCTCGATGGTTCGTTCCAGTGCCGCGATGCGAGTGCCGAGCAGGACGATCACCTCGTCCGGCGCCAGCACCGCCAGGATCGACAGGCCCGCGGTGAACCGATGATGTTCGGGCTCGGGCGCGGCGAGCAGTTCGCGGGTCCAGTCCGCCATCTCGGCGCGGCCGGCGTCGGTGATCCGGTAGATCACCCGCTCGGGGCGGGCGCCGTCGCGTTCACTGCCGATGACCTCGAGAAATCCGGCTTTCTCCATGTTCTGCACGACGGTGTAGAGCGAGCCCCACTTGATGTCCATATCGCGGTCTTTGCCGTGTGCGCGCAGGGTGGCGGCGATCTCGTAGCGGTGCATCGGACGCTGCACGATCACCGAGAGCACGGCGAGCGCCAGCAGGTTGTTCACTTTGCGCTTGGTAGCCATGACCGCCTCCTTACTCGTCTACGAATATACGTCTACGAGTATTCGGCGGCAAGGTTCGTCCAGCGGACTCGACAACCGAATTCAGACTTTCGATACCTCGCCGCTATCAGCGCCCTGGTCGAGCAGCTTGGCCGCGATCTTCGACAGCGCCTCGTCGAGCAGCGCACGGTCGGCCGGATCCTCGGAATTCCAGTCGTCGAGGCGGTCGCCGAGCCAGCGCCGCCAGCCCGCGCGCAGCTTGTCGACCTCGACATCGCCGTCGGCGGTCAGCGACAGGGTGCCCCCGTCGTCGTGCAACAGACCCGCCGCGACGGCCTGGCGAAACACCGGCGACAGCACCTCCACCGGCAGCCGGTGCCGGTAGGCGATGCCGTACACCGTGGCGGGCACCGCCTCCTTGGCGTACAGGTACACCTGTCCCAGCGCCCACGCCGAGTCCGGGCTCAGCGTGCTGCCCGAGGCCGCGACGATCTCGGGAATCAGCGGTTTCTCCGCCCTGGCCTTGCGCACCGTCGTGGCGACCGACCGTTCCAGCTGCACCACCCGGTCGTGCGAATCGGGTACCGAGAAACCCTCGCCGACATCGCCCGCGCCGTGGCGGGCGCTGTCACGCAGCCGCACCTGCGGCAGGAACCAGGCGACGGCGAAACCGGCCAGCGCCACCGGAACAACCCAGCGGAACACGTAGTCGATCGACTCCGCGTAGGCGTCGATGATCGGCGCGGACTGCTCCAGCGGTAGCTCGCGCAGCAGTTTCGGATTCGCCGCCGCCTCTGGCGAGACGCCAGGGGCCTGCTGCACAGCCTGCGCCAGCGCGGACTTGCTCTGGTTGCTGTACAGCGTGCCGAAGACCGCCGTGCCGAACGCGCTGCCCAGGGTGCGGAAGAAGGTGACCCCCGAGGTGGCGGTGCCGAGATCGGCGTAGGGCACGGTGTTCTGCACGACGATGGTGAGTACCTGCATCGACAGGCCGAGCCCGGCGCCCAGGATCAGCATGTACAGCGATTCCAGCCAGACGCTGGTGCCGCGGCCCATCGTCGACATCAGGGCGAGGCCGAGGGCCATCACCGCCATGCCGACGATCGGGAAGTACCGGTACTGCCCGGTCTTCCCGACGACCTGACCGGAGAAGACCGACGTGACGAACAGGCCGACCACCAGCGGCAGGGTGCGGACACCGGAGACCGTGGCCGTCGCCCCGTCGACGTATTGCAGATAGGCGGGCAGGTAGGTCATCGAGCCGAGCATCGCGAAACCGACGATGAAACTGAGCACCGACGACACGGTGAACACGCGGCTGCTGAACAGCCGCATCGGCAGCATCGGCTCCTTGGCGCGGTTCTCCACCAGCACGAACCCGGCGATCAGCACGGCGGCGAGCACGAACAAACCGATGATCTGCCAAGAGCCCCACGGATATTCGCTGCCGCCGAACTCGAGCCCGAGGATCAGCGCCGACACACCGAGCGCGATCAGGCCGATGCCGAGGTAGTCGATCACCGGCCGGGTGACCGCGCGCAGGCGAGGCAGCGTGCGCGCCGCCATCACCACCATGATGATCGCGATCGGCACATTCACGTAGAAGCACCAGCGCCAGCTCGCGTGGTCGGTGAACAACCCGCCCAGGGTGGGCCCGACCACGGTGGTCACGCCGAACACCGCGCCGAGCGCGCCCTGATACTTGCCGCGTTCGCGCAGCGGAATGGTGTCGGCGATCAGGGCCATCGAGGTGACCATCAGCCCGCCCGCGCCGACGCCCTGGATGCCGCGCGCCACGATCAGCACGCCCATGCCGCCCGCGACGCCGGCCAGCGCCGAGCCCGCGATGAAGATGATGCCGCTGATCTGGAACAGCAGCTTGCGGCCGAACAGGTCGCCGAGTTTGCCCGCGAGCACGGTCGCGACGGCCTCGGCGAGCAGATACGAGGTCACCACCCAGGCCATGTGCCCGGCGCTGCCGAGGTCGGCGACGATCGAGGGCAGCGCCGCCGAGACGATGGTCTGGTCGAGTGCGGCCATCAGCATGCCGAGCACGACGGTCGCGAAGATGATGTTGATCTTCGCCTTGCTCATCGGCTCGACGGGCTTGTCTACAGCAACACCATCCGGCATTGCCTCAGTATGGGCTTTCAGGTCCGGTGCGGGAGCCCAGTGACACGGCAGCAATCGCCACCGATCGGTCAGCGGACGGCGTAGTTTCCCAGGCCGGGTTCGAGCGTGTCGAACGCGATCTCGGCATCGCGGGTCAGCGCGGCGGCGATCTCGGCGTTGGATTCGCCGTCGAGGGTGCGGCGCATGATCTCGTTGAACAGCACCCGCTGCACACCGGCGATCTGGGCCGCGGCAACGCGCGGGGTGATGTCCTCGGGCGCGGCGCCCGTCTCGGCGGCGAGCACGTCGGCCAGCGCCAGTTGGCGGGCGTCGTGTAAGTCGCGCCCGCGCGCCGTCAGCGCCGGACTGTCGGCGATCATCCTGGCGAACGGCTCGCCGCTGAAGCCGATGAGCTGGTCTTGCGCCGCGATGGCTGTCAGGCAAGCGTGGCGCAGCGCGGCCAGTGCCGACTGGCCGGGCGCGCGTTCCCGAACGATCGAGGCGAGCTGATCGATGTAGATCTCGCCGAGGTCGAGCGCCAGGTCTTCCTTGCGGGGGAAGTAGTTGGTGACCGTCATCTTCGAGACGTCGGCGGCCGCGGCCACCTCGGCGATGGTCACCTGGTCGAATCCACGGGCCAAGAACAGCTCGGTCGCCCGGTCCGAGATCTGCTGCCTGGTCTGCTGCTTCTTCCTGGCACGGAGGCCCTGCTGCGTCGTCATGTCACCAGCATATCTGAACCCGTCCTAAATTTGTTCTTGACATATTTTTAGGTTCGTTCTAAGTTCATGCCCGTCGCCGCCAGCGACACGATCGAAGGAGACAGCGCATGCCGCACGGACCCGATATCGCCGCCGAGCCCCTCATCACCCGTTCCACCACCGAAGGAGCAGCCGATATGGCCCGATTCACGACGATGCGACGTTCACTCGACGACGCGGTCCGCGAGATCACGACCGCGCCGCAACCCCTCCCCCGGGCGGCCCGCCGCGCCGAAGCGTCTTTCCCGGCGCAACGGCGACGTGGCACCGGCTCGGCCATTCGCGGCGCGCAGACCCGATCGACGGCCGTGCGCCGCCCCATCCGGATTCCCGGCAAGTAGTCACTGCGATCCCCGAGTAACCCGACCGGTGGGGCTCCCTCACCCCACCGGTCACCAGCCCAGCATCGAACGGGAGTTCTCTTGACCACCACCGTCACCGCCGATCCCATTCGCGACTACCTGAGCGCCATCGGACGCACTCCCCTGCTGACCGCCGAACAGGAATACGCCCTCGGCGCGCGGATCGCCGCGGGTGCGGCCGCGCGTGCCGAGATCGCCGCGGCCGGTGCCGAACTCACCGCCGCACGACGAGAACTGCTGCGCCGCACCGAGCTCGACGGACTGCGCGCGAAAGATCACATGGTGCGGGCGAATCTGCGCCTGGTCGTCTCCATCGCGCGCCGGTTCCCGACCAGCACCGGGATGTCGCTGCTCGATCTGATCCAGGAGGGCACGCTGGGGCTGATGCGTGCGGTGGGGAAGTTCGACCACGAACGCGGACTCAAGCTCTCCACGTACGCGACGTACTGGATCAGGCAGTCGATCGGCCGCGCGCTCACCGATCAGGGGCGCACGATCCGGCTGCCGTCGAACGTGGCCGATGTACTGCACCGGGTGATCCGGGTGCGGCGCGAGCTGGCCCACCAGCTGGGACGCGCGGCCACCGCCGAAGAACTGGCCGCCGGCGCCGACCTCACCGTCGCTCAGGTCGAGGCGGTACTACGGCACGAAGCCGAGCCGGTTTCGCTGCACGCGCCCGTCGGCGAGGACACCGATCTGGGCTCACTGCTCCCCGACACCGCGCCCGCCCCCGCGGATGTGGTCGCCGACCAGATGCTCGGCGGCTATGTCGAGGGAGCGCTGAAGGTGCTCACCGAACGCGAATCCGCCGTCATCCGGCTGCGTTTCGGGCTCGATCGCGGCGAGGGGCGCACGCTGGAGGAGGTGGGTTCGGCGCTCGGCTTCTCCCGGGAACGGGCACGCCAGATCGAGGCGAAAGCCATGATCAAACTGCGTAAACCGGCCTGCACCCGTACGCTGACCGGATTGCTGGGCTGAGCTTCCCTCCTATCTTACTCCAGAGTAAGATAGCGCCATGGCATGGAAACCAACTGATATCGCGGACCAGTCCGGGCGCACGTTCGTGATCACCGGGGCCAACGGCGGCCTCGGTGCCGAGACCACCAAGGTGCTCGCGGGCAAGGGCGCCACAGTGATCATGGCCTGCCGCAACGCAAGCAAAGCACAGCCGATCGCCGACGCCGTCCCCGGTGACGTGCGGGTGGCCGCACTCGACCTGGCCGATCTGGCTTCGGTGCGCGAATTCGCCGCGCAGCAGGGCGAATTCGATGTGCTGATCAACAACGCGGGCCTGATGAACATCCCGTTCTCGCGCACCGCCGACGGGTTCGAGACCCAGTTCGGCGTCAACCACCTCGGCCACTTCGCGCTCACCGGACTACTGCTCGACCGCGTTCGCGATCGGGTGATCTCGATCGCCAGCATCGCCCACAAGCAGACCCCGAAGCTGTGGATCGACGACCTCAACTACGAGAACCGCCGCTACCAGCGCAATCTCGCCTACGCCCAAGCCAAGCTCGCCAACCTGATGTTCGGCCGTGAACTGCAACGCAGGCTCACCGAGGCCGGGTCGGCGAAGAAGTCCTACGCCGTGCACCCCGGGGTCTCGGCCACGGACCTGTTCGCCCGCACCGAGACCCCGCTCGACAAGGTGAGCAAGCCGTTCATCAAGCTCATCGGCCACCCGCCGCACAAGGCCGCCCACTCCACCCTGTTCGCGGCCACCGAGCCGGACGCCGACCCCACCGTGTACTGGGGCCCCAACCGGCTGATGCAGTCGCAGGGACCGGTCGAGGCGTGCCCGTCGAGCAAGATCTCGCGCAATCCCGAGCTGCTGCGCAGGCTGTGGGAGGAATCCGAGCGGATGACCGGAATCAGCTACAAGTTCTGATGATCCTCACTCCGCGACCCTGAGCACGATCTTGCCGCGGGTGCGCTGATTGTCGCTGATCTCGTGGGCCTTGCTCACGAGATCCAGTGGCAGGACGGTTTCCACATGTGGTCGCAGCGCACCGGCTTCGACCAGGTCCGCGAGGGCGCGCAGGCCCGCACCGTCGGCTTCGACGATCATGAACCCGGCGCGCAGGCCGAGCGGACGTGCCATCTCCACCAGGGCCGCTTCCGCCGGAGAGGCCAGCGACACGATGATGCCGCCGGGGCGCAGGGTTCGCAGCGAGCGCGGGCCGTATTCGCCGCCGACGGTGTCGAGGACGATGTCGATGCCCTCGGCCGCGTCGACGAAATCTGTTGCGGTGTAATCGATCACCTCATCGGCGCCGAGGTCGCGGACGAAGTCGTGATTGCCGGCGCGCGCCGTGGCGATGACGTACGCGCCGCGCGCCTTGGCGATCTGCACCGCGACATGACCCACCCCGCCCGCGGCGGCATGGATCAGCACCCGATGGCCCGGCCGCACCTCGGCGGTATCGACCAGCGCTTGCCAGGCGGTGAGCGCGACGAGCGGCAGTGCGGCAGCTTCGACGTGGGTGAGATTCGACGGCTTGCGCGCGAGGTGGCGGGCCGGTGCGGTGAGGTACTCGGCGTAGGCACCCGCGGCGCGCGGCTGGCGCGGCATGCCGAAGACCTCGTCGCCCGGCGCGAACAGGGTGACACCGACGCCGACGGCCTCGACCACACCGGACACATCCCACCCCAGTGGCGCGATCGCGCCGAGGAGCCCGCCGGTGGCGCGGTGCCAGGAATCGGTCGGATTCACTCCGGCCGCGTGCACGCGGATCAGCACCTCCGCCGGTCCGGGGCTGGGCTTGTCGACCTCGATCACACGCAGGACCTCGGGTCCGCCGAAGGTGTCCTGACCGATTGCCCGCATGTCGCGTCTCCCTGTGTCTCCCCGGCCGTTTCGCTGCGAACGGCCGTATGCGGTCCACGATGCCGGGTGCGCGATCAGCCGACGAGTGGCAAGAATGTCAATATGTGCAAGAATCTTGCCATGCATCGTGTCGTGGTTCTGGCGCTGAACGGGGTCTATCCGTTCGAATTGGGGATCCCCGCCCGGATCTTCGGCACGGCGACCGATCCCGACGGCGCCGCGCTCTACGACGTGCGCACCTGCAGCCTCGACGGGGCGCCGGTGTCGACGAACGCCGACTTCACCATCGCCGTCGGCTACGACAGCAGTGCGCTCGACCAGGCCGACACCGTCGTGATTCCGCCGTTCTCCGCGTGTGACGCCCCCGAGGAGGAGTGGATGCCCGCCGACCTGGCCGCTGCGCTGGGTCGGCTCCGGCCGGATACCCGCATCGTGTCGATCTGCACCGCGGCGTTCGTCCTCGCCGCCCTCGGCTTGCTCGATGACCGCCCCGCGACCACGCACTGGCGACAAGCCGACCGGTTTCGCACGCTGTTCCCACAGGTCAGAATGGATGCCGACGTGCTGTTCGTCGACGAAGGACGCATCCTCACCGCAGCGGGCAGCGCCGCCGGTATCGACGCCTGCCTGCACCTGCTGCGCCGCGATCACGGCAGCGCGGTGGCCAATCAGGTCGCCCGCCTGTGCATCGTGCCGCCGTGGCGCGAAGGCGGACAGGCCCAGTTCATCGACCGGCCGATCCCCGAACCCAGCACCGCGACGACCGCCGCCACCCGCGCCTGGGCCATGACCCACCTGGATCGCCCGCTCCCGCTCACCGAACTCGCCGCCCACGCTCGCATGAGCGTGCGCACCTTCTGCCGCCGCTTCCGCGAGGAAACCGGCCTCCCACCCGGCCAATGGCTGACGCAGCAACGTGTCGGCCACGCGCGCCACCTGCTCGAAGCCACGGACCTGCCCATCGACCGCGTCGCCGCCGACTCGGGCCTCGGCACCGCCGCCTCCCTGCGCCAGCACCTGTCCACCGCCATCGGCGTCTCCCCCACCGCCTACCGCCAGACCTTCCAGGCGGGGACGCGGCGCTGACCCGCGAACCAGAGCTCCATCACCAGCACTCCCGACCCCCACGGCCCGACCTCGAGGAGGGCCCCGCCGCGCAGCGGCGGGTTCGCGGCCGTCCCCGGGCGAGGGCCCCCCGGGGGGGGGGGCCGCCGCGGCCGCCCCCCGGGGGGGGGGGGGCGGGCCCCCCGGGGCCCCCCCCCAGGCCCGCCGC
>NZ_JBHXAQ010000021.1:0-33347 GCF_042728755.1 Nocardia sp. NPDC060249 | reverse complement strand
CCGCGGCGGGGTGGGGGGGGGGGGGGCGGTGGTGCTGTTACCCGGCGTGGGGGTGCGTGCGTCTGAGCCCTGTGTCGTTGGGCTCCGGGCCCGGGACCGCCAGGGCCGCGAACTCGAGCGCGCCAGCGCTCCAAAAAACCCAGCGGGTACCGTGGAGCGCGTGTCCGTTCCACCTCCTCGCCCGGCGCACAATCGACCGGCCCTGATCGCGCTGGTCTGTGTCGTCGCGCTGGGCTGCCTGGCGCTGGCCTGGTGGCAGTGGGAGCGGTTCGAGTCGTCGTCGGGAACCGGCCAGAATCTCGGCTACGCGCTGCAGTGGCCGCTGTTCGCCGGGTTCGCGGTGTTCGCCTATGTGCGGTTCGTGCGGCTGGAACGCGAGGCCGAAGAGCCCGCGCCGGCGCGTCCGGGCAGGGCCGAGGCGCCGCGCGAGATCCCCGCGGGCATCCTGCCCGAACGCCCTGCGGCCGCGAAGTCCGACGACCCGGAGACGGCCGCCTACAACCAGTACCTGGCGCAACTACACGCCAGCGACATCGATGCGCAGGTCCGCACCGCCGGCTTGCACTCCCCCGAGAGGAACGCCGGGTGACCGACAACACCACCGCACCGTCGCTGGAGGAAGCCACCGCCGCCCCCGCGGGCAGTGCCCCCGCCGCCAAGATCGCCTCGGCCCTGCAGCGCTACCGCGTGCTCGCCTGGGTCACCGGTCTGTGGCTGCTGCTGCTCACTGTCGAGATGATCGCCAAGTACGGCTTCGGCGTCGACACCCCCAGCTGGATCGCGGTCGTGCACGGCTGGGTGTACTTCGCCTACCTGCTGGTCACCGCCGACCTCGCCGTGAAGGTCCGCTGGCCCATCGGCCGCACCGTCGGCACCCTCGTCGCGGGCACCATCCCCCTGTTGTCCTTCTTCGTCGAACACCGCAACGCCAAAGACGTGAAGCAGCAGTACAGCCTCTGACTCCCACGAACAGCGCCGCCGCCCCGGTGATCCGGAGCGGCGGCGCTGTCGTCGGGTGGCCGGTCAGGCCAGGGCGGCCAGGGCCGGGATGAGCTGGGTGAGGGCGCGGCCGCGGTGGGAGACCGCGTCCTTCTCGGCGGGAGTGAGTTCGGCGGCGCTGCCGGTACCACCCTCGGGGAGGAACAGCGGGTCGTAGCCGAAACCGCCGTCGCCGTGGGGTTCCCGGGCGATGGTGCCGGGCCATTCGCCGCGCACCACCGTGGTCGTGCCGTCGGGCAGGACCAGTGCGCAGGTGGAGACGAAGCGGCCGCCGCGACGGTCGTCGGGGACGTCGCCCAGCTGGGCGAGCAGCAGGGCGTTGTTCGCGGCATCGTCGCCGTGGCCGCCTGCCCACCGGGCAGACAGCACACCCGGCATGGCGTTCAGCGCGTCGACTTCGATGCCGGAATCGTCTGCCACACACGGCAAACCGGTGGCGACCGCGCCGTCACGCGCCTTCGCGATCGCGTTCTCCTCGAAGGTGGCGCCGGTCTCGGGAGCCTCCTCGTACGGGGGCACCTCGTTCAGGCTCACCAATTCGATTCCGGCCACCCCGGCTTCATCGAGAATCCGGCGAAGTTCTGTCAGTTTCTTGGCATTTCGGCTGGCGACCAGCACACGCACGGCCACGGCTACTTCTTCGCGGACGGTTCGGGCAGGGTGCCCGGGTACGGCAGTGCCAGCGCCGCCTTCTGGATCGCGAACAGCTGTTCGGCGCCGGCGAAGGCCGAGTCCAGCATCTTGTCCAGGGTCGATCGCGGGAACGTCGCGCCCTCACCGGTGCCCTGGATCTCGACCAGAGTGCCGGTGTCGGTGGCCACCACGTTCATGTCGACCTCGGCGCGCGAGTCTTCCTCGTAGGGCAGGTCGAGGCGAACGCGCCCATCGACCACACCCACGCTCACCGCGGCGATCATGCACGAAATCGGCTGCGGGTCGGCCAGTTTGCCCGCGGCGGCCAGATAGGTCACCGCGTCCGAGAGCGCCACATAGGCGCCGGTGATCGCGGCGGTGCGGGTGCCGCCGTCGGCCTGCAGCACATCGCAGTCGAGCGCGATCGTGTTCTCGCCGAGCGCGGCCAGATCGATGCAGGCCCGCAGCGATCGCCCGATCAGCCTGCTGATCTCCTGCGTCCGCCCACCGACCTTGCCCTTCACCGACTCCCGCCCACTGCGGGTGTGCGTGGCCGCGGGCAGCATCGCGTACTCCGCGGTGAGCCAGCCCAGCCCCGAATCCCGGCGCCACGGCGGCACCCCCTCGGTGACGCTCGCGGTGCACATCACCCGCGTCTGCCCGAATTCCACCAGCACCGACCCCGCCGGGTGCGTGGTGAATCCCCGAGTGATCTTCACGTCGCGGAGTTCGTCATCCGCCCTACCATCAGCTCGTCTAGACACAGCGACACACTAGCGCGTGCCCCCCACCCCCCGCCCAGCCACACCGAACCCCCGGATCCCACCCTAGAGATCGAACGTCTCCCCCGGCGACACCGCGTGCACCGGCCCCGAGAACGCCGCCTTGGCCTCCGCGATCACATCCTCGCGCGAAGTCCACGGCGGAATATGCGTGAGCAACAACTCCTTGGCCCCGGCCCGAGTAGCGATCTCCCCCGCCTCGGTCCCCGAAAGATGAATCCCCGGAGGACGATTCGCCGGGTCATGAGTCCACGACGCCTCCGCCATCAGCACATCCGCGCCCTGCGCCAAGTCGACAACCGCATCGCACATCGCCGTATCACCGGTGTAGACGAAGACCCGGCCGTCGGCCGCGGTGATCCGCAGCCCGTAGGACTCCGGCGGGTGGAACATGCGCCGAGCCTCCACCGTATGACCGGGCCCGAACGGAACCGGAGTGTTCTCGACCCACGCCTGCGAGTCGATCACATCGGACCAGTCGTCGGTCTCGCCGCCGATCTCCGCGGAGGCGTTGCCGATCCGCAGTGCGGCATCGGACGGCCCGCGGACCAGCGCCTTGCCGGTCGGCGGGTTCGGGTGGTAGCGACGCCACACCAGCAGTGCGGGCAGATCCAAGCAGTGATCCGCGTGCAGGTGGGTGAGGAAGATATCGACGTCGGCCGGGTTCATGTGCTTCTGCAGGGCGCCGAAAATACCGGGACCGAAGTCGATGACCGTCGGCCGCATATCAGGGGCCGTCAGCAGGTAGCCCGACGCTGGGGAGTCCGGGCCGGACACACTGCCCGAGCACCCGAGGACCGTAAGGCGCATACCCCCATGCTGCCACGACGTGCTGGTGCTCAATGCAGGATCCCCCCATTTTCCAGACCGGATCCCCGGTTACCGCGTTGGTAGTGCGCGGCCGACCGATGCTCCACGGCGGCGTCGACGTTCATCTGACGAGAGTACCCAGCCCGCGAGCACTCCACCCACCGCCCCGAAAAGATGCCCCTGCCAAGAAATTCGAGGGTCGCTCGGCAGCACGCCCCACAGCATCGAGCCGTAGAACACGAGGATCACCAGTCCCACCACGATCTGGCCCACATTGCGGGCGAACCACCCGCGGCAGATCAGGTACGTCAGCCAGCCGAACACGATCGACGACGCTCCGACGTGCACACTTCCCGCCGACCCCGTGAGCCAGGTGCCGACGCCCGCGATCACCCAGATGATCGCCGTGGCCGCGATCCCCCGTCCGATCCCGGAGAGCAACACGAGGAAACCGAGCACGAGCAGGGGCAGCGTGTTGGCGAACAGATGGTCCCATCCGCCGTGCAACAGCGGTGCCCACAGAATCCCGTCGAGCCCGGATACCTCGCGCGGCTCGATACCCGCCGAGTCGAGTTCGCCGACCGATCCGGGTGGCGAATCGTAGGAGAGCACCATGTCGACGCCCTCGATCACGTACAGCGACCCCACGAAGCCCAGAATCACCACCGCGGCCCGAATCCACGAACCGCCTCGCGACGCGCCGAGGCCCGAACTCGCGTTGCCGCGCAGCCCCGAGATCCGATCAGGATCGAACGAGGCACCCACCCCACCGCTCACCGACATCGCCTCCACTCCGGCAAGGGACCGTCGAACAGCCCGTTGACCAGAGCGTACCGAAGCCGGGTGACATCGCGTCAGGCCCAGAGCTGGCCGTCCAGCTTCTCCTCGGCTTCGTCCAGCGTGCCGTCGTATGCCCCGGTAGACAGATACTTCCAGCCGCCGTCGGCGACCACGAACGCGATATCGGCCCGTTTCCCGGCCTTCTGCGCCTTCTTGGCGATGCCGAGCGCGGCGTGCAGAATCGCCCCGGTGGAGATCCCGGCGAAGATTCCCTCCTCGCCGACCAGTTCGCGAGTCCGTTTCACCGCGTCGTACGGGCCCACCGAGAACCGAGTGGTGAGCACCTTCTCGTCGTAGAGCTCCGGGATGAAGCCCTCGTCGATATTGCGCAGCCCGTAGACCAGCTCGCCGTAGCGGGGTTCAGCGGCCACGATCTCGATATCGGGGACCTGTTCGCGCAGGTACCGGCCGGTGCCCATCAGGGTTCCGGTGGTGCCGAGCCCCGCGACGAAATGGGTGATCTCCGGCAGGTCGGCCAGCAGTTCCGGGCCGGTGTTCTCGTAGTGCGCGAGCGCGTTGGCCGGATTGCCGTACTGGTAGAGCATCACCCAATCCGGATTCTGCGCCGCGATCTGCTTGGCCATCGCCACCGCTTGATTGGACCCACCCGCCGCGGGCGAGTCGATGATCTCGGCGCCGAACATCGTGAGTAATTGCCGACGCTCCACCGAGGTGTTCTCCGGCATCACGCACACGATCCGGTAACCCTTGAGCTTGGCCGCCATGGCCAGCGAGATCCCGGTATTGCCGCTGGTCGGCTCCAGAATCGTGCAGCCGGGGGTGAGCAGCCCGTCGGCCTCGGCCTGTTCGATCATCCGCAGCGCGGGCCGGTCTTTGATCGACCCCGTGGGATTGCGGTCCTCGAGCTTGGCCCACAGCCGCACATGATCGTCACCCTCCCATTGGGGCGACAGTGTCTGCAGTCCGACGAGCGGCGTATTGCCGAGCGTCGCGATCAGCGAGTCGTAGCGGGCCACGGTGTCAGGCGCCGCCGGCCACGGCGGGCAGGATGGTGACCGACGCGCCCGCGGGCACCTCGGCTTCGAGCCCACCGGAGAAACGCACGTCCTCGTCGTCGACGTAGATGTTGACGTAGCGGTTCAGCTTGCCGTCCGACAGCAGCTTCTCGGCCAGTCCGGGGTGATTCGCGTCGAGGTCGGCGATGAGCGCGGACAGCGTCGAGCCCTCGCCCTGCACCCGCTTCTCACCTCCGGTGATACCACGCATGATGGTCGGAATGGACACGGTTACCGGCATGGGGACTCCTCGGGGTGGTGACTTTTCTCGGACGGTTCAGTAGGAATCGACGATGCGCACCGGTTCTTCGGTGACCTCGCCGTCGACGATGCGGTAGCTGCGCAGTTCGTGTTCTTGCGGGTCGCGCGTGGAGACCAGCACATAGTGCGCGTCCGGTTCGGCGGCGTAGGAGATGTCGGTGCGGCTCGGATAGGCCTCGGTGGCGGTGTGCGAGTGGTAGATCACGACCGGCACTTCGTCGGCGTCGTCCATCGCGCGCCACACGCGCAGCTGTTCACCGGAATCGAACCGGTAGAAGGTCGGCGAGCGTTCGGCGTTGACCATCGCGACGAAGCGTTCCGGCCGGTCGCTGCCCTCGGGGCCGGCGATGATGCCGCAGGCCTCGTCCGGGTGGTCGGCGCGGGCGTGCGCCACCATCGCGTCAACGAGATCGGCCCTGATCACCAGCACTTCATCGACCCTTTCCACATCCTGCCTGCGTGCTGTCGAGCACCTTCCTCGACAACGACTCACCCTATTCGGGTATTCCGGGGGGCACACACTCCGGTCCCGGACGGGTCGTCCCCGCAGGCGCGGAAAGTCGGCGAAGGGCTGGTCAGCAGGTGGTTCGGACCGCAAGACAGCCTCACCGACCGAGGGTCCGGCGACCGATCAGCGCGGAAACAGATCGTAGTAGGCGGGAATGCCGGCGATCGAGTTCGCGGCGAGCACCGCGTCGACGACGGCGCGCTCGACGACCACCGCCGCGGCCGTACACAACTGGTCGAGCAGCAGCAGATCAGGGGGAAACGCGGGCGGCAGCGGGAGCGGCGCGACCTCGATCGCGCCAGTGGACAGCGCGAACAGGGTGTCGCCGTCCAGCGGGGAATGCACGGGTCGGATCGCCCGGGCGAGGCCGTCGTGCCCGGTGGCGGCCATCCGCCGACAGCCGGCCGGGTCGAGGGCGGCATCGGTGGCGATCACGCCGATCGTCGTGTTGAGCACCATGCTCTTCGCGGGGAGCGCGGCCAGTGCGGCGATCTCGTCCGGTGTCGCCTGCCGCAACCCGAAGAAGTCGGGTCCGTCGGTGCCGGCGCCCCACGGCAACCCGGTGCGCGGATCGACGACCGACCCGACGGGATTGGCCACGATCACCGCGCCCACGGTCACCCCGGCCCCTGGTCCGTCCGCGAGAACCACACTCGCCGAACCGATTCCGCCCTTGATCGCGCCCGCCCGCGCACCGGCACCGGCGCCCGCGGTGCCCCTGGCGAACTCGGTCGACGCCGCCGCGGCCGCGCGATATCCGAAATCGGCGTCGGGCCGGATGCCCCAGTCGCCGACCGGCAGGTCGAAGATCACCGCGCCCGGCACGATCGGCACCACCCGACTCGGGTCGGACGGGTCCATCGGAATGCCCTCGCCGTGTTCCTCCGACCAGCGCATCACCCCGTCGGCGGCGGCAAGGCCGTACGCGCTGCCGCCGGTGAGGAGCACGGCGTGGAGTTGGCGGACGGTGTTGGCGGGGTCGAGCAGGTCGGTTTCCCTGGTACCCGGACCGCCGCCGCGGACGTCGACCGACGCTGTCGCGCCACCGGGGGCCCGCACCACGGTGCAGCCGGTCGCGGCGCCGGTACCGAGGGTGACCTCGGCGTCGAGGGCCTGGCAGTGACCTACCAGCACACCGGCGACATCAGTGATCGAGTTGCGTGCCCCTGGGCTGCTGCGCATTGTCTCGTCCTCGTCTGATCAGCGAATCCGGCCGTTCGCGCCTCGGGTCCGATGGCGCGACCCGAGACAGGGTCAGGGAGCCAGCGCTTGGAGCAGTGAATCCTGCATCCAGGTGAGCCAGTGGTAGACGTCCAGATGTGGGGCGCGCGGGTCTTCCGGATCGAAATGGTCGGGCGTGTCGTCGTCGATGTCGAGCAGGGTGCCCAGCGCGAGACGGACATCGGTGAGCGCGGCCAGCCACGCGTCGGCCTGCTCGGGCGTGAGCGCGATCTTGCCGCCCGTTTCCGGGCAGCTGTCGAGGACGGTCTGCCCGGCGGCCAGTTTCGCGTCGATGATCTCCGGCTCGTGCAGGCTGCGCAGCGCGCTGTTGAGATCGGCGCGCTTGGCATCGGGGGAACCGGGTTCGGCGCGGTGGAAATCGGGCAGCAGACGCAGCAGTTGCGGGTCGTCGGGCGGGGTGGAGTTGCCGGTGCGCAGGCCGGTGAGGGCGGCGAGTTCGTCTTCGGGGGCGTCGGCGGCGCGGTCACTGAGCAGTCCGGACACCGCCCCGATCAGGGAGCGAAGGACGGTGGCCTCGTGCTCGTCCATTTCGGATCGAAGCTTGAGGCCACTCAGTGAGTTCTTCCTGCTCCACTTACGCACAGCGCCCAGGCTACTCAACTCGTCAGTCGCGCTGCATGGTTGCCCAGAGCCCGGCGGCGTGCAGCCGGCGCACGTCCTGCTCCATCTTGTCGCGCGATCCCGAGGACACCACCGCCTTGCCCTCGTTGTGCACCTGCATCATCAACTCGGTCGCCTTGGCTTTGCTGTAGCCGAACAGCTTCTGGAAGATGTAGGTGACGTAGTGCATGAGGTTCACCGGGTCGTCCCAGACCACGGTGACCCAGGGCCGGTCCTCGGCCTCCAGGATCTCGGTGTATTCGGTGGTCTCCGGTGTCGCCTGCGGTGCCGACAGTGCGGCGTTCACAGCGTCGGTGACGGCGCCGGCCCGAACGTTATTGCACACGGCCATGAACCCCAGCCTACGACGAGGCCCGCAGGAAACAACACCCGCGGTGACTAGAGTTTCTGGTGTGCAGATCCGTGACGAGTTCGCCAGCAGCGCGCTGCTGACCGACCAGTACGAGCTGACCATGCTGGCCGCGGCGCTGGCCGATGGTTCCGCCCACAGACAGTGCACCTTCGAGGTGTTCGCCCGGCGGTTGCCGCACGGGCGCCGCTACGGCGTGGTCGCGGGCACCGGCCGTCTGCTCGACGCGCTGACCCACTTCCGCTTCGGTCCCGACGAGCTGGCCGTGGTCGCGAAGTTCCTCGCCCCCGCCACCGTCGAGTGGTTGCGCGAATATCGCTTCACCGGCGATATCGACGGCTACGCCGAAGGCGAGCTGTACTTCCCCGGTTCGCCGATCCTGACCGTGCGCGGCAGTTTCGCCGAATGCGTGCTGCTCGAGACCCTCGCGCTGTCGATCTTCAATCACGACAGCGCGATCGCCTCGTCGGCCGCCCGGATGGTGAGCGCGGCCGCGGGTCGGCGGATGATCGAGATGGGGTCGCGGCGCACCCACGAGCTGGCCGCGCCGTCGAGCTCGCGCGCCGCCTACCTGGCCGGATTCGACGCGACCTCCAATCTCGAGGCGGTGCGCAGCTTCGGCGTGCCCGGCGCGGGCACCAGTGCCCACGCGTTCACCCTGCTGCACAGCGGCGCCGACGGCGAACACGAGGCCGCGGCGTTCCGCAGCCAGATCGACGCGCTCGGCATCGGCACGACTCTGCTGGTCGACACCTTCGACATCACCCGGGGTGTCGCGACGGCGATCGAGGTGGCCGGTCCCGAGCTGGGCGGGGTGCGCATCGACTCCGGCGACCTGGGCGTTCTCGCCAGGCAGGTCCGCGACCAGCTCGACGAACTCGGCGCCGTCGGCACGCGCATCGTGGTCTCCGGCGATCTGGACGAGTACGCGATCGCGGCGCTGCGTGCCGAACCGGTCGACGTGTACGGCGTCGGCACGTCGGTGGTCGTCGGTTCGGGTGCCCCGACCGCGGGCATGGTCTACAAGCTGGTCGAGGTCGACGGCATTCCGGTCGCCAAACGGTCGAGCCACAAGCAATCGCGCGGCGGGACCAAGAAGGCGGTGCGGCTGGCCCGCGCCACCGGCACGATCGTCGAGGAGATCGTCTACCCCGAAGGCGGAGAAGCACCGGCCACCAACGGTTTTCAGGTGCGGGAGCTGCAGGTGCCGCTGGTTCGCGAGGGCAAGGTGGTCGACGGTGTGGCGACGCTGGCGCAGAGTCGTGAACTGGTCGCACGCGGGTTGGTGAGCCTGCCGTGGGAAGGGCTGAAGCTCTCCGCGGGCGAACCCGCCGTGCCGACAACGTTCCTCGGCTGAGCGTCGCGGCACGCCGAAGTGCCGGCGACTCTCGACCGCACCGGCACCCGGTCGGCCACCGCGCCGGGGGTGGCCGCGCGGCGTCGCGCGGCGGACAATGGTGCGGTCGAACGAGCTGGAGGATGACATGGGACGCGGTCTGATCATCGTGGACGTACAGAACGATTTCTGCGAGGGCGGCTCCCTCGCGGTAGCCGGCGGCGCGGCGGTAGCGGCCGCGATCACCGACTTCGTCGCCGGTGCGCAGTACGACGCGGTCGTCGCCACCCGCGACTGGCACATCGACCCCGGCGCCCACTTCTCCACCGAACCCGACTACGTCGACACCTGGCCGCCGCACTGCCGAGTGGGCACCCCCGGCGCCGATTTCCATCCCGCGCTCGATGTCTCGCCCATCCAGGAAACGTTCTCCAAGGGCGAATACACCGCCGCCTACTCCGGCTTCGAAGGCGCGGCGGCGGACGGCACCTCTCTCACCGATTGGCTCCGAGCCCGCGGCATCGACGCCGTTGACGTGGTCGGCATCGCCACCGACCACTGTGTTCGGGCCACCGCGCTGGACGCCGCCGAGGCCGGATTCGACACCACCGTCCTGCTCGACCTCACCGCGGGCGTAGCCCCTGAAACCACCGAGACCGCTCTGTCCGCCCTCCGCGATGCGGGTGTCGAGCTGCGTCCCTGAATACTTCCCCCATGGACTATCGATTCCCGGCACACACCCGACCCGCCCTGACGAAGGCACTCGCCGAGACCGACAGCATCCACGACGCCGCCGACACCGTCTTCTGGTCGAACCCGGCCACCGACGACCTCCAGCGCCTCGGTATCGCCGCGTTCGGCAAACTCCCCCCGGCGTTCTCCCACCTGCTGGCCCTGTCGAGCCTGCACACCAGCGTTCTCGACGCGGGCTTCTCGAGCTACCTGAAAACCCGCCGCAGCGAACTCCCGTGGGCCACAAGAGGTTTACGCGCAGCAGGCATGCCGCAACTGGCCGCCGCGGCCATCATCGCCGCCCGCGACGCCTCCCCCAGCTCCCCGAAAGACGACCTCGACCGCTTCTGGGAAGACGAACACCAGACCCTCGCCACCCCCGACCAGATCCGCCGCCCCACCGGCGACCGCGCCGAGGACCCCGACGAGATCTACGACATCAACGAACCCGAGGACTTCGAACAGCGAGTCCTCGACTACGTCCGCGATCACATCGACGACTTCGTCCGCGAGTCCTGACCGGGCTCGCCGTCGCTCGGGCAAACCTGTCCGAGGGTGCGGATAAGCTGCGACCGTGCCCGAACTCCCTCCCGTCGCCGACCTGCTCGTCACCGCCGTGCATGCCCTCGGTGGCAAGGAACGCACCGGGCAGACCACCATGGCCACCGCCGTCGACCACGCGATCGACACCAAGGAGCACCTGGCCGTCCAGGCGGGCACCGGTACCGGCAAGTCGCTGGCCTATCTCGTCCCGAGCCTGCGGCACGCGGTCCGTACCGGTCGCACCGTGGTGGTCTCCACCGCGACGATCGCGCTGCAACGTCAGCTCGTCGACCGTGATCTGCCGCGCTTGGCCGAGGCACTCACCACACCCCTCGGTCGCGCACCCGCGTTCGCGATCCTCAAGGGCCGCAACAACTATCTCTGCCTCAACAAGATCAACAGTGTCATCCCGGAAGACACCGGCGGCGAGGCCGAGCTGTTCGACGCCTTCGCCATCTCCCGCCTCGGCCGCGAAGTCCAGCGCCTCAACGAATGGGCCTCCGACACCGAGACCGGCGACCGCGACGAACTCGCCCCCGGCGTCACCGACCGCGCGTGGCGCCAGGTCAGCGTCGGCTCGCGCGAATGCCTCGGCAAGACCCGATGCCAGTTCGGCCAGGACTGCTTCGCCGAGAAGGCCCGCGCGGAATCGGCCCAGGCCGACGTAGTGGTGACCAACCACGCGCTGCTGGCCATCGACGCCATCAGCGGCATCCAGATCCTGCCCGAACACGATGTGGTGGTGATCGACGAGGCGCACGAACTGGTCGACCGTGTCACCGGCGTCGCCACCGCCGAACTGGCCGCGACCGCGATCAGCGCGGCCGCCCGCCGCTGCACCAAACTGATCGACGAACGCGAGGTCGACCGCCTGGAAGGGGCCGCGGAGGCCTTCCACCAGGCACTGGAGGAGCTACCGCCCGGCCGCTGGGACCAGATGCCCGACGGCATCGCCCCGGTCCTCGCCCTGGTTCGCGACTCGGCCTGGAACGCGCGCACCGCCATCGCACCGCAGGGCACCGTGAAATCCCAGGACGACCCCGACAACGCCGCCGCCCGCACCATGGCCGTGGCCGCCATCGACGACGTGCACGACGCCGCGGTCCGCGCGCTCACCGCGTTCGAGGAGGCCGACCCGGCCGCCCGTCGCGATGTCATCTGGTTGTCGGCCGACGAGATGCGCGGCGTCGCCCGCCGCACCTTGCGGATGGCGCCGCTCTCGGTCGGCGGCCTGCTGCGCAGCAGACTGTTCGGCACCGCGACGGTCGTGCTCACCTCGGCCACTTTGCAGATCGGCGGTTCGTTCGACGGGCTCGCGATCACCTGGGGCCTGCCGTCGCAGTCGGGGGGCAAGGTCGATCCGGCCATGGCCAACGGCGCCACCGCACCCGCCGACCTGGAATCGGTGCGCTGGAACGCCCTCGACGTGGGTTCACCGTTCGACCACGCCAAGTCCGGCATCCTCTACGTCGCGAAACACCTGCCCGCCCCGGGCCGCGACGGCCTCTCGCCCGCCTATCTCGACGAGATCGAACAGCTCATCACCGCGGCCGGTGGCCGCACGCTCGGCCTGTTCTCCTCGATGCGCGCCGCCAAGGCCGCCACCGAGGCGCTGCGCGAACGCCTCGACACCCCGGTGCTGTGCCAGGGTGACGATTCGATGGGCGCGCTGGTGCGCAAGTTCGCCGACGACCCGGCCACCTCGCTGTTCGGCACCCTCACCCTCTGGCAGGGCGTCGACGTCCCCGGCCCGTCGCTGAGTCTCGTTATCCTGGACCGCATTCCGTTCCCCCGGCCCGACGATCCGCTGCTCACCGCGCGTCAGCGAGCGGTGGAGTCGCGCGGCGGCAACGGTTTCATGACGGTGGCCGCCAATCATGCCGCCTTGTTGCTGGCCCAGGGCACCGGCAGGCTCCTGCGCAGCGTCGACGACCGCGGCGTGGTCGCGATCCTCGACTCCCGCCTCGCCACCGCCCGTTACGGCAGCTACCTGCGCGCTTCGCTGCCGCCGTACTGGGAGACCAGCGATCCCGACGTGGTCGCCAAGGCACTGCGCAGGCTCACCGATTCCGCCTGAGCGAAGCCGACGCTTGCAAGCCGAGTCTTGCAATCGAGGTGACCACACTCGTGAATCAGCGAGCGTGCGAACGCAAGTCGTGAGAACGTGTGGTGATGATGCACCACGCCGATGGCAAGGTACTCGGCGAATTTCTGGTCAGCGCAAGATCTTTGGCCGAGTACCGCGCGATGTTCCATCTCTCCGACGATGATCTGGCCGGGCGACGCGTCCTCGACTGCCCTGGTGGCGCAGCAAGTTTCGCGGCCGAGGCAAGCGCTTTCGGTGCCGAAGTCACCGCGATCGATCCCATCTACGCCACCCCACCGACCGAACTGGCCGCCCGCGCGACCCCCGAAACAGAACGCGCCGTGGCCTGGGCGCACTCCCACGCCGACCGCTACCGCTGGGACTGGTACGGCTCCACGACCGAACACGCGGCGATCCGCCGCGGCGCCGCCGCCCGCTTCGCCGACGACGTGCGCACCGCGCCCCACCGCTATCTGGCCGGCTCCCTCCCCGAACTCCCCTGCCCCGACGACGCGTTCGATCTGGCCCTGAGCTCGCACCTGCTGTTCAGTTACGCCGATCGGCTCGACGCCGACTTCCACCTGGCCGCCCTGCTCGAATTGGCGCGCGTCGCCACCGTCGAAACCCGCGTCTACCCACTACTCGACTACACCGGCGCCCCCCTCGACGACCTCATCGACCACCTGCGTACCGAACTCCACGACAAAGGCATCGCCACCTCCCTGCAAAAGACCGGCTATGAGTTCCACCACGGCGCCGACACCATGCTGACGTTGCGTCCGGCGGCCTGATGGGCGCGGGCGCGGAGCAGGGGCGGGCTTGAACGCGCACGGCGAGAACGGTTCGCCGCCAGCCCTACCCGCCTTCATGTCGTTTTCCTACCGAAGTCGGTCCGCCGCCGAACGCCGTTGACCCGGCGCGGTAGGTTCTTAGTCGTGCATACGATGTGGGCCGGCCGGTAGTACGGCCGTGGCGGAGAGATCTCGAGGCGTGGCACTCCCGCGCACGACCCTGACGCTGCTTCTGCTACTCGGTACCGCCGCCTTTGGCGTGACGCTGCTGTTCACCACCATGGACCCGTGGATGGACAGCGGCGGAATTCTCGTCGGCGGTCTCGACGTGCACATCTACCGCGACGGCGGCTGGCGGCTCGTGCACGAACGGGCGCTCTACATCGAGCCGACGCACTATGGCCTGCTCTACACCTACACACCGTTCTCGGCCGTGGTCTTCCTGCCGCTACTGCTGGTGCCGTGGGCGCACGTCACCACGACCTGGATGGTGCTCAACCTGCTGGTGCTGTTCGGGGTTGTGCTGCAGAGCTTCCGGATGCTCGGTTACCGCGCCACCCCCGGGCTGGCCGCCGTCAGCGCAGCGCTCACCCTGGCCTGCACATTCGCCGAACCGGTGCGCACCACGCTCTACTACGGGCAGATCAATCTGGTGCTGATGCTGGTGGTGCTGTGGGATTTCTCCCGCGCCGAGCACAGCAGGTTGCGCGGCATCGGCGTCGGTATCGCCGCGGGCATCAAGCTGACTCCGCTGTACTTCATCGCCCAGTATCTGGCGCAACGGCAGTGGCGCGCGGCCGCGACCGGCGCTCTCACCTTCCTCGCGTCGATCGGTCTGACCGCGCTGATCCTGCCGAGCGACTCGTATCAATACTGGACATCGACGTTCTTCCACTCCGGTCGCATCGCCCCGGATGTGCACCCCGCCAACCAGTCCCTGCGCGGCGCCATCGCCCACCTCACGCACGGCCCCGCGCCGGTGTGGTTGTGGCTGTTGATCGCCGTGCCGATCGCGCTGGTCGCGCTGTGGCTGGCCGCTGTCCTGGTCCGCCGCGGCGAGCCCCTGCTCTCGGTCACCCTCGGCGGACTCACCGCCTGCGCGGTCTCCCCGTATTCGTGGGGCCACCACTGGGTCTGGTTCGTTCCGCTGCTGGTCTTCCTGATCCACCGCGCCCAGACCCGCGCGTCCTGGTGGTTCGCCGCGGCCGCGCTCTACCTGTCCATCGCCGCCTGGACCTACACCTACACCCCCACCTGGGTGAGCGTCGGCACCTTCCTGCTCCCCCCGTGGTGGCCACTGCCCCAGGTCCTGATGAACATCTACGTGATCATCTATGTGATCACCCTCGCGGGCATCGCACTGCGCATCCGCGCACGCAAGCTACCGCCCGCCCCCATCGAGCCCGCGATCGATCTCTCTGTCTCCGAACAGCTTCCACCCGAATCCCAGGCCGTCGTCGCCCCACGCCCCGACGACGACCGCCCGGCGATGATGAACTGAACTACCCGCAGGACCAATCGAAAACGCCCGATTCCAAGTCGAGCTGGGCGTTGCCGCCACCGAAATTCATGCCGGAGATCTCCTCGATCTCCAGGTAGTACGGGGTCAGCCCCTCGGGCAGTGCCTGAACGGGGAAGGCGGTGCCGCCGAGGTGGGAGCGTCCGAAGAGTGGCTCGGCCCACGTGGTCCAGCCCGAATCCTCGGTGAGCGGGTCCTGGTACTTGGTGTTCGGCTCGTATTCGACCGGGGGAATGCCCACGTTGGGGTCGGCGGTGCGCTCGGCGAGCCAGACACCGAGGGTGGGGTGCACGTCGTCCCAGGCGTTGCAGCCTTCATCGCTCGCGGTCGGAGAACCCGGCTTGCGAACATCGGCGGGCGGGGCGACAGGGCCGCCGGTGAATTCCTTTTCGGTGAGCCAGATCAGCGCGAAGGCGCCGCCGATCTCGTCGTGCATGATCTGCAGCGTCGGGTGCAGGCGGGTGGCGACGAGATCGCGGGCGAGGGGGTCGTCCGACGAAGCGTCGGCCTCGACCGCGTCGGTACCGGCGAACTGCCCTTCGCCCTGGAAGAGCGCGATGGCGGGGAATCCGGGTCCGCGGCGCTGGAAATCGGTGGGCAGGCGCAGGGTGAGCGCGTGCATCATCGGCAGGCCGGTGACAGGTCCGCGCGGCCAGGTGGCCGGATCGATGGCCGGACCCTCGTGGCCGATCCAGCCGGAACGCACCGGCGCGTCGAGCACCAGCGGGTCACCCTCGGGCGTCTCGGCCAGTTTGTCCGCCGAGTCTCCGAAACCCAGGTCGTAAGCCTTCATCGCAGCTCTCCTCTTCCATCCGCGGACAATGCGTGGCGCCGCTGGACATCGGCGCCGCCACGAGGTTAATCGCTGCCACCGACTCTCCGCGCGAGCTCTGCCGAACCACGGACGTACGGCCGATGACGAATCAGCTCGCGACGGCACGAAAGAGGCGGCGCGGCAACCGAACCCCGGTCACCGCGCCGCCTCGCGACGATCAGCGTGCTGCGTCAGGTCAGAGCACGGCCTTGAAGATCAACGTCACCACCGCGGCCACGACGGCGAGCGCCACGGCCCCACCGCCCCACACCACACCCTGGCGCTGCCACGGCCGCCCGGCATCGAGCGAGAAGCGCCCCGGCCCGGTGAACGCCAACGCTGCCGCGACCAGCGCGAACAGCAGCGGGGTCGTGAACCCCGGCACCGACGGATCCGCCGGGAAGAGCCCGCCGCTCCACAGCACATTGATGGCATTGATCATCGTCCCGAGCACGATGGCGGCGGCCAGCGGCGTGAACAGTCCGACCACCAGCAGCAGCCCACCGACCAGTTCGGCGAGCCCGGCCAGGGTGCCGAAGAATTCGCCGGGGTTGTAGCCCATGGCGGTGAAGCTGTCGGCATTGGCACGCCAGCCGGGTCCGTTGAACCAGCCGAACAGTTTCTGGGTTCCGTAGGCGGCCATCAGGCCACCGAAGCCGATGCGCAGCACAAGCAGGCCGATACCTGCGGCGGTGGCGTCCTCGGTGGTCGTCGGAGTGGTGCGGGTAGCGGTGTCGGTCATCGTGTCCTCGTCTGCGATTCGAAACATGCCCGCAACCGGACCACGGTCCGATTGCCTTCCTCGATCACAACCCTGGGTCCGGTGCCACTATTTCACGCTGTTCCGGGCAATTCTGTGATGCCGGTCACTATCGATCGAAAAGGGCCGCCCCAGCGGGGCGGCCCTGCTCGCAATTCCTCAGGTCACCAGGCCATGGTGGCGTAGCTGACCAGGGTCTGCTCGGACTCCTGCGACAGCTTCCACATGCCGCCGATGTTCTTCCAGGTCACCGGGATCGGGAAGGTGTAGTCACCGAGGCGGCTGTTCAGCGTCGCCGACAGCGTGTCGCCGTCCACGGTGACCGGGCCGGAGACATCCCAGCTGTAGCCGGGGATCCGGTTGACGGTGTCGCGCACGACCGCCAGGCTGCCGCCGTTGCCCGACTCGAGCTCGGCCGAGGAGCCGTTCATGGCCGCCTGCAGCTTGCCGTACAGCTCGCCGGCCGACGGCGTGGCCGGAGCGGCGATCGCGGCGGGGGCAGTGACGACAACAGCGGCGGTAACCGGCGCGAAGATGGTGGCAAACGCCATCGACGCGGCAACGAGCGAACGCTTCATGGGTGGATCTCCTCTAGTTAGGCAAGCCTAGGCTAGCCTGAGTATAGACACACCTACGGCCGGAACACCTACTCGACCAGGAAGAAGAAGTACGCGAGGAACAGCACCATCAGCGCCCACATGGCCGGGTGCACGTCCTTGATGCGACCCTTGGCGACCATCACGATCGGGTAGAAGATCATGCCCATCGCCAGACCGTTCGCGATCGAGTAGGTCAGCGGCATCATGATGACGGTGATGAACGCGGGCACCGAGTACTCGAGGTTCTGCCAGTCGATGTCACCGAGCGACCGCGCCATCAGGATGCCGACCACGATCAGCGCGGCCGAGGTGATCTCGGCCGACCCGGCGACCACCGAGAAGATCGGATAGCAGAACATCGCGATCAGGAACCAGCCCGCGGTGGTCACCGCCGTAAGACCCGTTCGGCCACCCGCCGACACACCCGCCGTCGATTCGACATACGCGGTGGTGGTGGAGGTACCGATGATCGCGCCCGCGGTGGTACCGACCGAGTCGGCGGCCATCGCACTCGCCGCGCGCGGCAGCGTGCCGTCCTTGTTCAGCAGACCGGCCTGGTTGGCGACGCCGATCAGCGTGCCCGAGGCATCGAAGAAGTCGACGAACAACATGGTGAGCACGACCACGATCATCTGCCCGGTGAACGCGTCGGGCAGGTGGATGATCGCCTGGCCGAAGGTCTGATCCAGGCCCTTCGGCATCTCGGCGATACCGTCGGGCACGCCGACCAGACCGGTCACCATGCCGAGAACCGTGGTCGCGACGATGCCGTAGAGCACCGCGCCGTGCCAACCGATCACCAGGAAGACAACGGTCACGATCAGGCCGAACAGCGCGAGCAGGGTGGTGCCCTTGGTGAAATCACCGAGGGTCACCAGCGTCGCGTCACTGTTGACGACGATGCCCGCGTTCTTCAAACCGAGGAACGCCACGAACAACCCGATACCCGCGCCGACCGCGAACTTCATCTGCAGCGGGATCGCGTTGAGGATCCGTTCCCGGACCTTCGTGATCGCCAGAACGAAGAAGATGATGCCCGAGAGCAAGGTGCCCGAGAGCGCTACCTGCCACGGGATGCCCATGCTGAGCACCACCGTGTACGCGAAGAACGCGTTGAGACCCATGCCCGGCGCGAGCGCGATCGGGTACTTCGCCCAGATGCCCATGACCAGCGTGCCGAACACCGCGGCGACGGCGGTGGCCGTGAAGACCGCCTGCATCGGAATGCCCTTGTCGCCGAGGGCGCCTTCGTCACCGAGGATCGACGGGTTCACCGCCAGCACATACGACATCGCCAGGAACGTGACCGTGCCCGCCATCGCCTCGCGCTTGAAAGTGGACCCACTCGACGAGATACCGAAATATCCGTCGATGCGCCCTCGGGCACGGGTTAGGACGTCGCTGGCCATGACTCTCCTCAATGATCGACCCAGGAACGGTAGCGGAAAGTTCACTGAATCGAATAACCCGGCGCCCGTGTCACCGGGTACGGTTACGCGCCCGCGACGGCCACCAAGCCCAGTTCGGCGTCGGAGGCGAGCAGCTCGTTGTGGGGAAGCACACGAACCGTGTACCCGACAGCACCTGAGAGCGGGACCGGAGCCTGGATCGAATACAGCTCGCTGCCGTCGTCGGTACCGGTGTGATGCATCTCGATCGTGGTGGTGTCGGAGAGGTCGTCGGTCGGTGAGACCCGGCCGAGTACCGCCTGCACCACCACATCCGACGGTGCGAGCCCGCCGAGGTCGATGCGCGCGTGCAGTGACAGTTCCGCGCCGATCACCGGTGTGTCGGGCAGGCCCGAGCTGTCGACCTGCGCGATCCGCACCGACGGCCACGCGGCGTCGACGCGCTTGCGGTACTCGGCGACCTCCGCGAATTTGTCGGCGGCGGCCCGGCCGAACGCGGCGGCCGCGGGTCCGTAGTACTGCTCGGCGTAGTCGCGCACCATCCGCGAGGCCAGGACCCTGGGGCTGGTGGTCTGCAGGGTGTGGCGCACCATCTCGGTCCAGCGGACCGGGACATCGCTCGCGTCGCGGTCGTAGAAGCGCGGCGCCACAGTGCGTTCGACGAGTTCGTAGAGCGCCGCGGCCTCGAGGTCGTCGCGGCGGGATTCGTCGCGGACGCCGTCGGCGGTGGGAATGGCCCAGCCGTTGGCGCCGTCGAACATCTCGTCCCACCAGCCGTCGCGGATGGACAGGTTGAGGCCGCCGTTGAGCGCGGACTTCATCCCCGAGGTACCGCACGCCTCGAGCGGGCGCAGTGGATTGTTCAGCCACACATCGCAACCCCAGTACAGGTAGCGGGCCATCGACATGTCGTAATCGGGCAGGAAGACGATGCGATGACGTACCTCGGGATCGTCGGCGAACCGCACCACCTGCTGGATCAGGGCTTTGCCGCCGTCGTCGGCGGGGTGACTCTTGCCCGCCACCACCAGCTGCACCGGGCGATCGGGGTCGAGCAGCAGCGCGCGCAGGCGTTCGGGGTCGCGCAGCATGAGGGTGAGCCGCTTGTAGGTGGGGACGCGGCGGGCGAAACCGATGGTGAGCACGTTCGGATCGAAGACGCCGTCGATCCAGCCGAGTTCGGCGTCGGCGGCGCCGCGCTGACGCCAGGAATCACGCAGCCTGCGCCGCACTTCGTCGATCAGGACGCCGCGCAACGTATTTCGCGTCGACCACAGCTGACCGAGGTCCACGTCGCTGAGCTTCTCCCAGCCCCGAGCCTCCTCGACCAGCTCGGGCCCGACGAGTTCGCGTGCCTTGTCGATCCATTCGCGCGCGGCCCAGGTCGGGGCGTGCACGCCGTTGGTGACCGAGCCGATCGGCACCTCGGCCGCGTCGAAACCGGGCCACAGCGCCGCGAACATCTCCCGGCTGACCTCCCCGTGCAGCTTCGACACGCCGTTGGCGCGCTGGGCCATGCGCAGACCCATGTGCGCCATGTTGAACACCGACGGGTCGCCCTCCCGCCCGAACGCGAGGATCCGGTCGACGGAAAGCCCTGGCAGCAGCGCGGATTCGGACTCACCATGCGAGCCGCCGAAGTACCTGCGCACCAACGGCATCGGGAAACGGTCGATCCCCGCGGGCACCGGGGTGTGCGTGGTGAAGACGGTGCCTGCCCGCACCGCGGCGAGCGCGGTCTCGAAATCCAGTCCGCCCGCGATGAATTCACGCATGCGCTCGACACCGAGGAAACCCGCGTGGCCCTCGTTCATGTGGAAGACATCGGGATCGGGCAGACCGTTCGCGCGGGTGTAGGCGCGCACCGCGCGGACCCCGCCGATCCCCGCCAGGATCTCCTGCTTGATGCGGTGGTCCTGGTCGCCGCCGTAGAGCCGGTCGGTGACGGCCCGCAGTTCGGGGTCGTTCTCGGCGATATCGGAATCGAGCAGCAGCAACGGAATCCGCCCCACCTGCGCGATCCACACCCGGGCCCGCAGGACGCGCCCCTCGGACATGCCGACGTGGATGAGCACCGGCGAACCGTCGCTGGTGAGCAGGCGCAGCGGCAGGCCCTGCGGATCGAGCGCCGGGTAGTGCTCCATCTGCCAGCCGTCGGCCGACAGCGACTGCCGGAAATACCCCGAGCGGTAGAGCAGCCCGACGCCGATCAGCGGCAGCCCGAGATCCGAGGCGGCCTTGAGATGATCACCGGCGAGGATGCCGAGGCCGCCGGAGTAGTTCGGCAGCACCTCGGTGACACCGAACTCCATCGAGAAATAGGCGATGCCGGCGATGTCGGTGCCGGTCTGCTCCTGGAACCAGCGCGGCCGCGTCAGGTAGTCCCGCAGGCCAGCGGCGGCCGCGTCGACCCGCGCGATGTAGGCCGGGTCGGCGGCGAGCTCGTCGAGCCGCTCGGCGGGCACCTCACCCAGCATCCGTACCGGGTCCTGGCCGACGGTTCGCCACAACTCGGGGTCGAGCTCGGCGAACAGATCCTGCGTCGGGCTGTGCCACGACCACCGCAGGTTCGTCGACAACTCATCCAGCGCGGCGAGCCGCTCCGGCAAATGGGCACGGACAGTGAACCGACGAAGTGCCTTCACCCCGGAAGAATAAACGATCGCGCCCGCACTGGGGGCCTAGGTGAATTGGGCAGCGAACTCGGGGCTGGGCGGGACCTCGGTGATCACGTCGATCAGCACGCCCGCGGGGTCGGCGACGATGAAGTGGCGTTGGCCGAAGTCTTCGGTGCGCAGGTCGAGTTCCGGGTGCAGGCCGCCGGTCTGCACGAGCCGGTCCCACTCGGCGTCGACGTCGTCGACCTCGAAGTTCAGCACCACGCCCTGAACCGGTTTGCCGAAACCCGCCGGGATCGTGGGGTGGGTGGGGTCGAGCAGGGCCAGTTCGTAGGTCGGCTCGTCGTCGGCACCCGGCCGCCGCAGGCTCACGTACCAGTCCGCCTCGAAGACGATCTCGAAGCCGAACCAGGCCGTGTAGAAGTCGCGCGATTCCGCGATCCGGGTGGTGGCGAGAACGGGGTAATAGCTGCTGAGTTTCATGGGATCACCTTTCACATACCGTCGGTATGTATCGTACGATAGTTCACATACCATCGGTAGGTCAATGGGAGGGCAGTCGATGAGCTCGACGGCACGGACGCGGCAACGCGAGCAGACGCGGCGCGTGCTGTTGCACGAGACCAGGGCGCTGTTCGCCGCGAAAGGCTATGCGGCAGTGGGACTGTCGGAGATCGTGACGTCGGCCGGGGTCACCAAGGGCGCGCTGTACCACCACTTCGACAGCAAGGCCGATCTGTTCCGCGCGGTCCTCACACAGGTGCAGGAGGAAGTGGGCGCGCAGGTGGCCGCTGCCGCGGACACCGAGTCCGACCCCTGGACGCAGCTCACCACCGGCTGCGCCGCGTTCCTGCGAGCCTGCGCCGACCCCCGGGTCCAGCGCATCCTGCTGATCGACGGCCCCGCCGTCCTCGGCTGGCACGAATGGCGGGCCTTGGACGAAGCCAACTCGGCCCGCCACCTCGACGAAGCCCTGCGATCCCTCGTCGACGCCGGTGTCCTGCCTCGGCAACCGATCGCCCCGCTGACCCAACTGCTCTCCGGCGCGATGAACGAAGCCGCGCTGTGGCTGGCCACCACCGCCGACCCCGACGCGCTCACCGACACCATCGCCGCCCTCGACCGCCTCCTCGCGGGCCTGCGCATCGGCTGACCCCACGAAATCCGTTCGCCATTCCCCGGCACTCCGTGTCACCATGCACCGATGCCGCACTGGGTCGATGTCCTGCCCGAATTCCTGGTCGCCGCCATCATCTTGGCCGCGGTTCCCGGTCCCGCGACGGCGCTGTTCCTGCAGCGATCGGTGCGCGACGGGCGATCCGCCGGTCTGGCCGCGGTGGTGGGCAACGAGATCGGCATTCTCGGCTGGACGCTCGCGGGCGGCACCGGGCTGTCGATCCTGCTGGCCGCCAACCGCTGGCTCAACACCACCATGCACGTCGTCGGCGCCGCCGTGCTGATCTGGCTCGGCGTGCAGTCCTGGCGCCACGCCCGCGGCCACCACGACGAGTTCGGCGCCGCGCTCACCGCGAAACTGCCCGGCGGCAACACCCCCGCCGCCGCCTTCCGCGCCTCGCTGATCTCGATCGCCGCCAACCCGAAGGCCGCCGTCTTCGGCATGACGATCCTGCCCCAGTTCCTCCCGGACCAAGGCCCCGTCGTCCCTACTCTGCTCATCCTCGCCACCATCCAGGTCGTCGTCGACGGCGCCTGGTGCGTGGCCGTGGTGCTGGCCGCCGACCGAGCGGGCGCCTGGCTGCGCCGCGCGACGATCCGCCAGCGGATGGAACGAACCCTCGCCGCCGTCCTGGTGGCCCTCGGCCTCGGCCTGGCCGCCGATACCCGCTGAACACCCGCGTTCACCCCCGCCCGCCAACGCTCCCCACCCAGCGAAAATGCAGTAAGTTAGCCGAGTGACCGGCCGGATTGCCATCGATGACATCGCCCCGTCCATTCCCGGCGGCCGCCCGGCCAAAGCCGCAGTCGGCGAGGTGTTCCCCGTCCGCGCCGTCGTCTGGCGCGAGGGTCACGACGCGGTAGCCGCCACCCTGGCGGTCCGCGCCCCCGGCTCCTCCCGGATCACCCGCGTCCGGATGACGCCCGACTACCAGCCCGACGTGTTCAACGCCCTGTTCACCCCCCACCTCCCCGGTGTGTGGACCTACCGCATCGAAGGCTGGAGCGACCCCATCGCCACCTGGCGCAGCGCGGTCGAGGCGAAGTTGTCGGTCGGCCAGTCCGCCGCCGACCTCGCCAACGATCTGGAGATCGGCGCCGTTCTCTTCGAACGCGCCGCCCAAGCCGTCCCGAAGAAGCAGTTCGAACGCCTGCGCGCCGCCGCCACCGCCCTGCGCGGGGACGAACAACTCCCGGCCCGGGTCGCGCCCGCCTTCTCCGAGGAGGTTGCCGAGATCCTGCGCGCCACCCCACTGCGCGAGATGGTCACCCGCGGCACCCAGTTCTCGGTCCTCGTCGAACGTCGCCGTGCTCTGGTCGGCTCCTGGTACGAGTTCTTCCCCCGCTCCACCGGCGGCCGCGACGCCGACGGCACCCCGATCCACGGCACCTTCGCCACGGCGGCCCGCGAACTCCCCCGCATCGCGGGCATGGGCTTCGACGTCGTCTATCTCCCCCCGATCCACCCGGTCGGCGAGGTCAACCGCAAGGGCCGCAACAACACTCTCACCACCGAACCCGGCGACGTGGGCTCACCCTGGGCCATCGGCTCGGCGGACGGCGGACACGATGCCGTGCACCCTTTGCTCGGCACCGAGCAGGACTTCACCGAATTCGTCGCCGAGGCAACCGCTCTCGGCCTGGACGTCGCCATCGATCTGGCCCTGCAATGTGCTCCCGACCACCCGTGGGTCGCCGCCCACCCGGAGTGGTTCACCACCCTCCCCGACGGCACCATCGCCTACGCCGAGAACCCACCGAAGAAATACCAGGACATCTACCCGGTCAACTTCGACAACGACCCCGACGGTCTCTACGCCGAGATCCTGCGCGTGGTCCGGCACTGGATCTCCTTGGGCGTCACCATCTTCCGCGTGGACAACCCGCACACCAAGCCCGCCGATTTCTGGGAATGGCTGATCACCGAACTGCGCCGCACCGACCCCGACGTGATCTTCCTCTCTGAAGCGTTCACGCGCCCGGCCCGCCTCTACGGGCTGGCCCGCCGCGGCTTCAGCCAGTCGTACACGTACTTCACCTGGCGCGTGCACAAGTGGGAACTCACCGAGTTCGGCTACGAGATCGCCGCCAAGGCCGACGAGGCCAGGCCCAACCTGTTCGTGAACACCCCCGACATCCTGCACGAGAGCCTGCAGTTCGGCGGTCCCGGCATGTTCGCCATCCGCGCCGCCCTCGCCGCCACCCTGTCCCCCACCTGGGGCGTGTACTCCGGTTTCGAGCTGTTCGAACACGAAGCGGTCCGCGAGGGTAGCGAGGAGTACCTCGATTCGGAGAAGTACGAACTGCGTCCCCGCGATTTCGCCGGCGCCCTCGAACGCGGTGAATCGCTGGAACCGTGGCTCACCCGCCTGAACCAGATCCGCCGCAACCACCCCGCGCTGCAGCAGTTGCGCTGCATCCACTTCCATCACATCGACAACGACGCGCTGATCGCCTACTCCAAGGTCGACCCGGCCACCGGCGACGCGGTGCTGGTCATCGTCAACCTGAACCCCTATGCCGCCGAGCAGGGCCACATTTCACTCGATCTGCCCGCCATCGGTCGCGAATGGCACGACCACCCGGTGGTCTTCGACGAGGTGAGCGGCGAGGAATATCACTGGGGCCAGCAGAATTTCGTGCGCCTCGACCCCACCCGCGCGGTCGCGCACATCCTGTCGCTGCCCAGCGTCGCGACTGCCGCCCGCGCACCGCTGGCCTACCGCGAGACCCTGTGATGAAGCGCCGCGATCTCCTGCTGCTGGCCGCGGGCACCCACACCGACCCGCACACCGTCCTCGGCGCGCATGCCCACGCCGACGGCACCGCGGTTCGTGTCCTTCGTCCCCACGCCGAAGCGGTGACCGTGCTGGTCGGAACGTCCGAACATCGGCTGAAGTCGTTGGGCCACGGCATTTTCGACGCGGTCCTTCCCTATCCACAGATCGACGACTACCGGATCCGCGCCGAGTATCCGGGCGGGCAGACCGTGATCTCCGCCGACGGCTACCGTTTTCTGCCCACCGTCGGCGAACTCGATCTGCACCTCATCGGCGAAGGCAGGCACACCCGCCTCTGGGAGGTTCTGGGCGCCCACCCGCGCCACTACACCACCCTCGACGGCGAAGTCGACGGCACCTCCTTCGCGGTGTGGGCCCCGAATGCCCGCGGCGTCACCGTCTTCGGTGATTTCGACCACTGGAGCGGCACCTCGGCCCCGATGCGCGCGCTGGGCGGTTCCGGGGTGTGGGAGGTATTCGTGCCGGGCGTCGGGCCCGGCACGCGGTACAAGTACCGGATCCACGGCGCCGACGGTCGCGTCGTGGATCATGCGGACCCCCTTGCCTTTTCGACCGAGGTACCGCCCGCGACCGCCTCGGTGGTGTCGCGCGCCGATCACGTGTGGACCGACAGCGACTGGCTCGACCGGCGCGCGCGGACCGACGCGGTCCGCTCCCCCATGAGCGCCTACGAGATCCACCTCGGCTCCTGGCGCCCTGGCCTCGACTATCGCGAACTGGCTCACCAGCTGGCCGAATACATCCAGACCACCGGATTCACCCATGTCGAGTTGCTCCCGGTCGCCGAGCACCCCTTCGGGGGCTCATGGGGGTACCAGGTCACCTCGTACTACGCCCCGACCTCGCGTTTCGGCAGCCCCGACGACTTCCGCTACTTCGTCGACCACCTCCACAACGCGGGCATCGGCGTGCTGCTCGACTGGGTCCCCGCGCACTTCCCCCGCGACGAATGGGCACTCGCTCGTTTCGACGGCACCCCACTCTACGAACACCCCGACCCGCGCCGCGGCGAGCAACTCGACTGGGGCACCTACGTTTTCGACTTCGGCCGCAACGAGGTCCGCAACTTCCTGGTCGCCAACGCGGCCTTCTGGATCTCCGAATTCCACATCGACGGCCTGCGCGTCGACGCCGTCGCCTCGATGCTGTACCTGGACTACTCCCGCCCCGAGGGCGGCTGGGAGCCGAATATCTATGGCGGCAGGGAGAATCTGGAAGCGGTCGATTTCCTGCAGGAACTCAACGACACCGTGCACGGCGCCCATCCCGGCGTGGTCACCATCGCCGAGGAGTCGACCACCTGGCCCGGCGTCACCCGCGGCACCGACGTCGGCGGCCTCGGTTTCACCATGAAGTGGAACATGGGCTGGATGCACGACACCCTCGGCTACCTGGGCCGCGACCCGATCCACCGCTCCTGGCATCACAACGAGATGACGTTCTCGCTGGTCTACGCGTGGAGCGAGAACTACGTCCTGCCGATCAGCCACGACGAGGTCGTGCACGGCAAAGGCACCCTGTGGACCCGCATGCCCGGCGACGACTTCGCCAAGGCGAGCGGCGTACGCGCCCTGCTCGCCTACATGTGGGCCCACCCCGGTAAGCAACTGCTGTTCATGGGCCAGGAATTCGGCCAGTACCGGGAATGGGACAACGACCGCGGCCTGGACTGGCAGGAGCTGGAAAACCCACTCCACCAGGGTATTTCGACAATGGTCGCCGACCTCAATCGCACCTACTCCGCCCACCCCGCGCTGTGGACCCAGGACACCACCCCCGGCGGCCACTCCTGGATCGAAGCCGACGACAGCACCGCCAACGTCTTCGCTTTCCTCCGCTGGGCCTCCGACGGCAGCGCGGTGGCGGCCGTCTTCAATTTCTCCGGATCCCTGCGCGAGAACTACCGCATCGGCCTGCCGCACCCCGGCTCCTGGCACGAAATCCTCAACACCGACGCCCACGAATACGCCGGCTCCGGCATCGGCAACCTCGGCATCGTCACCGCCGTCGACACCCCCAGCCACGGACACCCCGCCTCGGCCTCTGTCACCATGGCGCCCCACAGCGCCCTCTGGCTGTCCTCGACGGTCTAACGATCCAGGTCGACCCGAATCGTCAGCAGGTCGGTACCGAACGCCCGCACCGCGCTGCTGTTGTAGCGCGGCAACTGCCGCAGTCTGGCCCGCGGATCGTCCCCGGGCAGCAGCACGGCGGTCCCCGAGTACCAGCGTCCGCCCAGTCGCACCCTGACCTTGCTCTCGGCTTTGATGTTGCGCACATACTGCGAGCGATCCCCGAACTCGGAGACGAACCAGAACTCATCGCCGACGCGCCGACCACCGATCGGCGTGACCCGCGGCTGCCCGCTCACCCGGCCGACGGTCTCGAGCAGCTGCTGACCGGGCAGTCTGCCCAGTATCGGATTCAGTCGCCGCTGCAACGCGGTGACGATTCGATGCTGAATATCGTTCTTGGACGCCATATTTCGACCGTAGCACCGCTCACTCGCAGCGAAGCCGCCCCGGCGGTGTTGCGCGGGGCGGCTTCGAAGCGGTGCGAGTGTCAGTGAAGCGGTGCGAGTGTCAGTACAGGGCGGCGGCGAGCTTGCGGCGGGCCGCGATCACGAACGGCTCGGCGGGATCGAACAGCTCGAACAGCTCGAGCAGGCGAGTGCGAGCCTTGGTGCGGTCATCGCCCGCGGTGCGCTTGACGACCGCGATGAGTCGTTCGAAGGCCGCCTCGGGACGCTGTTCGAACATTTCGATATCGGCGGCGTCGAGGGCGGCGTCCAGGTTCGCCGGATCGGCGTCGGCGGTGGCCACCACGGCCGGGTCGAGCTGCTGAGCCCTGGTCAGGAAGCGCAGCTGGCGCAGGGCCGCCTTGGCTTCCTCGTTGCCGGGTTCCTCGGCGATGATCGCCTCGTAGGCCGCCTCGGCGCCGGCGAAGTCACCTTCGGACAGCTTGTCCTCGGCGTCGACGAAGCGCGGGTCCTCGACCTCGGGTTCGGCGGGGGCCGCGTCCGGATCGCCCTCGAGCTTGCCCGCGGTCGCGTCCATCACCGCGTCGAGCCACTGTCGCACCTGCGGGTCGGGCTGCGCGCCTTCGAAGTCGGCCAGCGGCTGCCCGCCCGCCACCGCGATCACCGTCGGAATGCCCTGCACGCGCAGCGCCTGGACGATGTTCATATTGGCTTCGGCCTCGATGACGGCCAGATCCCAGGCGCCGCGGTCTTCGGCGTTGAACCGTTCGAGCGTGCGAACCAGCTCGACGCTGCCCGCGCTGCGCTGCGAGAACAGCGCGACCACCACGGGCACCTGCGTCGAGCGCCGGATCACCTTGGCTTCGAAATCCGCCTCGGTGACCGTGTGGTTCCCCGAGGCCGGAGCAGCAGCGGCACCGCCGGGCGCGGCGGGCGGCTGCTTCAGCGCGGACAGATCCACCGCGCCGGACATGGCGGCGGCAGCGGCGGGCGAAGGACGGCGGGCAGCGGGTCGAGTCACGGTTTCCAGTTTGTCACGAAGCCGTCGGCGCGGCAGCCGCGGAGCCCTTGCTCGCGTCGGCGCTCAGCTCGCCCAGCTGACCGGTGCGCACTGCCCAGACCTCGAAGATCACGGTGAACAGCGGCGGAATGCTCGACGCCAGCGCCAGCACCGTGGTCTTCCAGTTCCAGTTCAGTTCACGCGCGGCCAGCAGCGCCGAGAGCACGAACAGCACGAAGATCCCGCCGTGCACCGGGCCGAAGATCTTCACGCCGATCTCGTTGCCCTCCGCGGGCAGGTACTTGAACGCCATACCGGTCAGCAGACCGATCCAGGACAGTGCCTCGAGCACCGCGAAGAACCGGAACCGGCTGGCCGTTGACCGCAAATCGAAGAAACCCATGCCCACCATTGTGCCGCATGATCTACGACACCACGTAGTTGGACCGGTCACAGCGAAAGCCCTGGTACTCACGAGGAATACCAGGGCTTTCGTGGTCGAACAGGATCAGGCGGGTACGCGGATGATCAGCGCGTCGCCCTGGCCGCCACCGCCACACAGCGCGGCGGCACCGACGCCGCCACCGCGGCGCTTCAGTTCCAGCGCCAGGTGCAGCAGGATGCGCGCGCCCGACATGCCGAGCGGGTGCCCGATGGCGATGGCGCCACCGTTGACGTTGACCTTCTCCGGGTCGTAGCCGAGCTTGCGGGTCGAGGACACCCCGACGGCCGCGAACGCCTCGTTGATCTCGATCAGGTCCAGATCGGCGGGCGTGATGCCCTCCTTCGCGCACGCGGCGAGGATGGCGTTGGCCGGCTGGTCCTGCAGGGTCGAATCCGGCCCGGCGACCTGGCCCGCGGCGCCGATCTCGGCGATCCACTCCAGCCCCAGCTCTTCGGCCTTGGCCTTGCTCATCACGATCACCGCGGCCGCGCCGTCGGAGATCTGCGAGGCGGTGCCCGCGGTGACGGTGCCGTCCTTGCGGAAGGCCGGGCGCAGCTTGCCCAGCGACTCGACGGTGGTGTCGGCGCGAATGCCCTCGTCCTCGGTCACGTAGACCGGGTCACCCTTGCGCTGTGGCACGGCGACCGGCACGACCTCGTCCTCGAACAGCCCGTTCTTCCACGCCGCGGCGGCGCGCTGGTGCGAGGCCGCGGCCAGCGCGTCCTGATCCTCGCGGCTCACCTTGTCCAGGTCGTTGCGATCCTCGGTGAGCAGGCCCATGGCCTGGTCGGTGATCACGTCGTGCAGACCGTCGTAGGCCATGTGATCGACGAGGGTGGTGTCGCCGTACTTGAAGCCCTCACGGCTCTTGGGCAGCAGGTGCGGGGTCTGGCTCATCGACTCCATGCCGCCGGCGACCACGATCTCGTGCTCCCCCGCGCGGATCAGCTGATCGGCCAGCGCGATCGCGTTGATGCCCGACAGACAGACCTTGTTGATCAGGATCGACGGCACGTCCAGCGGGATGCCCGCGGCGATGGCGGCCTGACGCGCGGGCAGCTGCCCCGCGCCTGCCTGCAGCACCTGGCCGAGAATCACGTAGTCGACCTGCTCGGGCGCGACGCCGCCCTTCTCGAGCGCGGCCTTGATCGCGACACCGGCCAGATCCGAGGCCTTGAAGCCCTTCAGACCGCCCAGCAGCCGACCGACCGGGGTACGCGCACCGGACACGATGACAGAAGTGGTCACGAAAGCCTCGCATTCATTGAGTCGATCCTCGCCGGACGCACACGGCAGCACCGCACGCGTCGCAGGAGTTGGACTCCACGGTAACCGGTATCGGCCCGCGCCCGGCACGCAGGTCCGCGCTAGCTTCGTGGGGTGACCAATGAGAACTTCATCCCCGCCGACTACGTCATCGCCGTCGACCACGTGGGCATCGCCGTGCCCGACCTGGACACCGCGGTGGCCTGGTACACCGACAATCTCGGCATGGTCGAGACCCACCGCGAGGTCAACGAGGCCCAGGGCGTCGTCGAAGCCATGCTGTCGTGCCCCGCCGCCGCCGACCGCGCCACCGCCCTGCAGTTGCTGGCCCCGCTCACCCCGGAGTCCACCATCGCCAAGTTCATCGACCGCAGCGGCCCCGGACTGCAGCAGCTGGCCTACCGGGTCACCGATATCGACGCGGTTTCGGGTTTCCTGCGCGGACGCGGCGTGCGTTTGCTGTACGAAGCCCCTCGTCACGGAACCGCCGATTCCCGCATCAATTTCATCCATCCGAAGGATGCTGGCGGTGTGCTGGTCGAGCTCGTGGAGCCGAACCCGGATGTTACGCACTAGTACGCCGGTACTGTCGGTAAATCTCGGCGAGATCACAATCACGGTCGAGTCTCCATAGGCTCGCTCGAGGCTGTATTTTGTGTGCCATGTCGTCACCTGAGTCCGATCGCAATCGCTTCGTTGCACTGCCCTTCACCGTTGTGCGCAAGGGTTATGCGCAAGACGAGGTGCGCAACTACTTCGACCGCTTCGACGCTGAGCTCCGCGTCACCGCCACCGACCGGGACGCTGCCGCAGCGCAGGCCCGCAATCTCGCCAGCCAGCTGGAAGATGCACGTGACGAGATCGACGAGCTCCGCAAGGAGGTCGACCGGCTTTCCGTGCCGCCGACCACCGCCGAAGGCATGTCCGACCGCATCTCGCGCATGCTGCGCCTGGCCTCGGACGAAGCGTCCGAGGTCCGCGCGCTGGCGCAGGCCGAAGCCGCCGAGATGGTGTCGATCGCCGAGCAGCAGGCCACCGAGATGCGTGGCAAGTACGAGTCGCTGCTCGCGGAGACCAAGGAGAAGCGCGAGGCGCTCGAGATCGAGTTCGAGCAGACCCTCGCGAACGCGCGCACCGAGTCGGCCAAGATCATCGAAGCCGCCCAAGCCGATGTCGAACGTCTGGGCAAGGAGGCCGAAGCCAAGCGCAAGGCCACCCAGCAGGACTTCGAGGCCACCATGAACGATCGGCGTACCAAGCTGACCCGTGCCATGGAGGAGCTCGAGGCCACCAGTCGCGCCGAGGCCGCCCAGCGGATCAAGGACGCGACCGACGAGTCGAACCGCCTGATCAGCTCCGCCACCCAGACCTCCGAGCGCAAGATCGCGCACGCGAAGGAACTGGCCGAGGAGATGCGCGTGCTGCGCGGCCGGGTGCTCGCCCAGCTGCTCGGTATCCGCGGTCAGCTCGATTCCGTGCCCGCCATGCTCGCCGCGGTCAACCGCGAAAGCGAACTGCTCGACGGCACGCCCGAGCGCAAGTCGATCAGCAACAACGGCAACAAGTCGGTGTCGAGCTCGCGTCAGAACAAGGCCATCCCCGAGGTCGCCGACGAGGACATCGTCGATGAGGACCGCGAGAGCGCCGACGTCAACTAACCAGCTGTCGGACTAGTCACGACATTCACCTGGAAAACCGAAGGCCGCCTCGAATCATCGAGGCGGCCTTCGGTTTTCCGGTCTCCGCCATCACGACCAGCGGCGCGTGATGCCGCGCGTCCGCCTGCCGTTCCAGCAACCCTGGTGCCAGTGCCTTCGGTCGTCCTCGCCACCCTCGGCAGCCCAGGCCACGATATGGGCGACACCGACCGCGATCTCGTGGTCGCAGCCGGGGCACCGATAGGTCTTCACCGCACGAGCGCCGGGAACCGTTCGCACGACATAGGTTTCCTCGCCCGGACCGTCCTCGGTCCGGCCGTACACGTCGCCCATCGGCCTAGGCGCCGCAGAACGTCCGCTGCGCGGTCTACGTCGCGGCATGACACTCCTCCTAGAACAGGCGGAAAACGTTGCTCTCCGTGCCGCGTAGCTCGTCGTAATCGAGCGTGAGGCACCGGATTCCACGGTACTCGGCCAGCGTCTTCGCCTGCGGCTTGATCTGCTGCGCCGCGAACACCCCGGCCACCGGGGCCAGCAGCGGGTCGAGGTTGAGCAGTTCGAGGTACCGGGTGAGCTGCTCGACACCATCGATGTCACCGCGACGCTTGATCTCCACCGCCACGGTGGCGCCGTCGGCATCGCGACACAGCAGATCCACCGGGCCGATCGCGGTCATGTACTCGCGCCGCACCAGGGTGTACCCCTCCCCGAGCTTCGTCACGTGTTCGGCGAGCAGCTCCTGCAGATGCGCTTCGACGCCGTCCTTCACCAGGCCGGGGTCGACCCCGAGATCGTGCGAGGAATCGTGCTCGATCTCCTCGATGGTGATCCGCAATTCCTCGCCGGCCTTGTTGGTCACCACCCACAGCGCCTTCGCCGTCACCGGCTCCGGCGTCTGCCCCTCCCGCAGCGGCCGTACGCCGTCGGGCAAGGTGGCGGGCATCGCGTCCGGCACTTCCTGCTCCACCAGCCAGCACGGCGGACTCATCCAGTTCAGCGGCTTGTACGAGCCGCCGTCGGAGTGCACGAGCACCGACCCGTCGGCCTTGATCAGCAACAGCCGGCGAGCCATCGGAAGGTGGGCGGTCAGTCGACCGACGTAGTCGACCTGGCAACGAGCAATGACGAGGCGCACCCAAGCACTGTAGGCGACGGTTCCGGGAACGCAAAAAGGCCCTCCAACCGAAGTTGGAGGGCCTTTCGCAATGATGTTCCGGCAGTGTCCTACTCTCCCACACCCTGTCGAGTGCAGTA
>NZ_JBHXAQ010000020.1:0-67629 GCF_042728755.1 Nocardia sp. NPDC060249 | reverse complement strand
CAGCCGCGGAGATGCGACGAAGGAGCGATTCCGCGGCGCCTAACCGGCGGCCCCTCAGGGCCGCGGACACGCGCGCGCCAGCGCGCCAACAAACACAGCCTCAAACCGTCCTGGGACTACCGAACACCAAGCCCCAGCCCCAGCTAAACCCGGCGAATAGCCGCCAACGGATCCGCATACAACGCACTCAACGAAGTAACCACCGCCGCGAACTCCTGAACCTTCCCCCCGAACCCACTGATCCGAATATCCGTAGCCGCCAACTGCGTACTCTGCGAAAACGCCCGAGCCACATGCCCCAGCGCGGGCCGATACCCCGTAAACGCCTGCCCGCCCAGCACAACCCGATCCGGGTTGAGCATGTCCCGAACCAGCGCGACAGTCTGTCCGAGCATCGTCGCCCGCTCGGCGAGCAGTTCCCGCGCCGATTCGGACCCGGACTCGGCCGCCCGATACAGATCATTGATCGTGGTCCCGGCAGTCCCGTTGTGCGCCGGAATGATTCCGCGACCGACAGCCCGAGCCTGCAGGGCCCGATCACCGACGGTCACTTCCAAGCAGCCACGCCGGCCGCAGGTGCACTGCACATCGGAGCCCGTCGGCAGATGCGCGATCGACCCGGGCCCATTGCTCGGGGTGTGTACCCGGCCGTCGAGAGTGACGGCGATGCCCGCTGTCTCACGGACGTAGAAGTAGAGGCTGCTGCCGTGCTGGGCAGCGGGAAGTTCGGTATCGGGCTCGGGCCTGCGCGCGTCGAAGGTCGGCAGCAGCAGCTCCGAGGCAGCCATCGCCTCGACGTGCGGTGCGACGGAAACCGGCAGCTCGAGCACATCGCCGAGCACCTGCCCGATCGGCGCACCCTTCCATTCCAGCTTCGGATGGTCGACCACACCGCTGTGCGGATCCACTCGCCCACCGATGGCCACACCGGCCCACAGCGGCGTCCGCCGGTGCCACCGCTGCAGGAACGCCTTGGCGCTGCGCGCGACGGTGGTGACCGCGAATTCCTGCCCGGTCTGCGGTGTGGCGATGGCCAGCCCGCCGAGAATCCGGCCACGCAGATCAGCGGCGACGATCTTCGTCGCCTCGGCGCCGATATGAATGCCCAGCGTCAGGTAGGCATCGTGGTCGATCTCGAAGGGCACCCGCGGCCTGCCGACCGCGCCCGCGGCGGTCAGATCGGGCCGCTCGCGCAGCAGTCCCGCCGAAAGCAGCGACGCCACTTGCCGGTTGACGGTGGCGATACTCAAACCCGTTGCCCGCGCGGCATTGTCGCGCGAGACCGGGCCGGAGGCGGCGGTACGCAGCACCGCGGCGGCCGGGTTGTCGCTACGCCGCAGCTCCGGCGGTACAACGGGACGGGAAACACGGGGGCGACCGGCGCCCGTCCGGGAGGCGGGGCGATCGATGATGGGAGCAGACATATGAAGTTCCTTGCCAAAAATCCCGTTATCCCAACGGGATTGCCTACACGTGGGGCGTGGCAGCTCGCGAACCTGAAGGGCTCAGCTGCAGGAGCAGGAACGACACAGTTCGCGCGTCAACGGCAACCGCAAGCCCAGAGCGGCGGTCACGTAGGTGACCCGCTGGGCGGTGAGACGGTTGCTGGACATAACAATCAAGTTAACACCGAATACCGACCCATCCAAGCCAAACCGGCGAATTGTGCGCTGCGGCACATCATCGCCGCAGGTCAGCGGTGCGCATGAGGGGCGCAATGGGTGTCAACGAGGAAACCCCCTGCGGGAACCGGAGTTCCCGCAGGGGGTTTCGACGACCTGGCCGGAGCTACTTGGCCGGCGCGTTGAAGGGCGCGGAGATCGTGGAGAAGTACTGGATCGCGGCACCGATCGCCACCGGGGCAGTGATGAAGATCTGGCCCAGGATGACGCCGAGGGCGCCGATCGTGGTGGCGCCGACGACGCAGCCGCCGATGCCGCCGGGGAGGGCGCCGAAGATCGCACCGAGCACGCCACCGGCCACCAGGCCGCCGGCCGCACCTGCGACGCAACCGATCGCCGCGCCGCCGAGACCACCGGCCAGGGTGCCGATAGCGGCGCCCAGCGAGATGGTGGAGGTCAGACGGCTCCAGGCAGCCTGCTCACGCTCGTACTCGGTCTTCCACGGCGCCTTGTCCTCGTAAGGCAGGGCGACCGGCTTGTAGACGGCCTTGGCCGGGTCCAGCTGCGGGGTCAGGGTCGCGGTGTTGCCCGAGATCTCGGCCGCGATCGGCAGCTCGAAGTCATCGAGGCGGAAGCTCAGGGGGGCACCCGCGACAACGGTGCCGTTGGCGGCCTTGATCTTGAAGACGCCGTCCTCTTCGACCAGCGAGCCGGCATCAGTGGTGATGACAGCCTTCGAGTCGTCGACGACCTGGGCGGTGTAATTGATCGGGGCGGCCTCTTCGGCCGGCGCGGCGTTCACGGTGCCTGCCGTGATGCCCGTAGCCACGGTCAGGAGCGCCGCGACAACGGCGAACTTCCTCATCTTCATAAAACTGCCAATCCCTCATCCGTTGTGGAGCTGTTCGAGATGCAAGCTTCGAGCAGATCCACCCTCCTGACGAGGGAAAAAAACAGCTAGATCTTAACTAGGAATTCATTTCGGGGCTTTGGCCGCCGCCTTGGCCTGCTTCTTGAATTCTCTTACTTCCGATAATGTTTCGGCATCGACGACATCGGCGACCGAGCGTCGCGACTCCTCGTCGCCATACGATCCGGCCGCTTTTCGCCAGCCGCCGGGCCGCACGCCACGTTGTTTTCCGAGCAAGGCGAGAAAGATCTTCGCCTTCTGCGCCCCGAACCCCGGCAGGTCCTGCAACCGGCGCAGCACCTCCGCGCCGTCGGGGTCGCCCGCGGTCCAGATCTGCGCAGGTACACCGTCGTAATGCTCGATCACATACTGGGCGAGCGCTTGGGCCCGCCGCGCCATCGACCGCCCATAACGGTGAATCGCCGGTGGGGTGGCCGCGAGTTCCTCGAATTCGGCCGGATCCGCTTCGGCGATGCGGCGCAGATCGAATCCGCCCATGCGCTCGGCGAGTTTGCGCGGCCCACGAAACGCGTGCTCCATCGGGTACTGCTGGTCGAGCAACATCCCCAGCAGCAGCGCGAAATCGTCGGTGCTGAGTAGTTCGTCGGCCTCGGATTCCTGCGCGAGGCACAGCGTGCGAGTCATACATTCATCGTGACACATTTCACCAGTAGCCTCTGAGTCCATGCTCACGAGGACTGCTCCCACTCTGGCGGTGCGAATGACCGATTACACCCCACGACCGGACCGCTTCGACCAAGCGGGCCGGGATCAGCTGATCGATGCCCATGATCTGGAAGTCACCCAACCCGGTATGCGCGCGCTCGGCGCCTGGAGTCACACCGCGCTGGCGCTGCGGCCCGGCGAGAGCGCGCTCGATATCGGGTCGGGCACCGGATCGGAGGTGTTCATCTTCGCCGAGGAAGTCGGGCCCCACGGCACCGCGATCGGCGTCGAACCGGATCCGAATCTGCTCGCCTCAGCGCAGCGCCGCGCGGTCGAGTCCGGGTCGAGGGCGAGCTTCGTCTCCGGCGATGCCTACGGCTTGCCGTTCGGCACCGATACCTTCGACGCGGTGCTGTGCGAACGGGTGTTCCAGCACCTCACCGCTCCCGCGCGGGCGGCGGCCGAGATCGCCAGGGTGCTGCGGCCCGGTGGCCGCGCGGTAGTGGTGGACTGCGACTGGGCGACCGCGATCGTCCATCCCGGCAACCCGCGAGTGGTGAGCGCGGTGATCGACACCCTGATCTCCTCGACCACCAATCCGCTGTCGGGGCGTCGCCTCGCCGGACTGCTCAGCGGCGCCGGCCTGGTGGTCGACGAGATCGGCTCACACGCGCTGGTACAGGACCGGACGGTCGGCGCCGGGGCCCTGGTCCGCCGGATCGCGGATCTGGCCGCCCTGCGCGGGGCGATCACCGCGACCGAGCGCGATCAACTGCTCGCCGACCTCAAGGCGGGCGCGGACCGCGGCGACATCCATATCTCGGTCACCCTGTTCGGCGCGCTGGTGACCAAACCGAGCTGAGCACCGGCGGGGCCTGCCGGGGCCCCGCCGGTGCTCCGGGCTCAGAGCAACTTCTCCGTGGCCGCGAGCAGCACGCAGGTCGCCAATCCGTCCATCGCCTTCTCCAGTTCCGGCAGCTGCGGGAAGCTGGGGGCGATGCGGATGTTCTTGTCCTCGGGATCCTTGCTGTACGGGAAGGCCGAGCCCGCGGCGGTGAGCGCGATGCCCGCCTCCTTGGCCAGGGCGATCACCCGGGCCGCGGTGCCGTCGAGCACGTCGAGGCTGATGAAGTAGCCGCCCTTGGGCTCGGTCCACGAGGCCACCTTCGACGCGCCGAGGCGGTCTTCCAGGACGCGGCGCACGAGCGCGAACTTGGGTTCGAGCAGCGCACGATGCTTCTGCATGTGCTCGCGCACACCCTCGGCATCGGTGAAGAAGCGCAGGTGCCGCAGCTGGTTGAGCTTGTCGGGGCCGATGCTCTTCTTCGAGGCGTGCGACAGGTACCAGTCGATGTTGGCCTGCGACGCTCCGAAGAAGCTCACGCCCGCGCCGGCGAAGGTGATCTTGGAGGTCGAGGCGAACACCAGTGGACGGTTCGGGTTGCCTGCCGCCTCGGCCAGGCCGAGTACGTCGACGACCGGCGCCGCGGTGTCGGTGAGCGGGTGCACCGCGTAGGCGTTGTCCCAGAACAGGCGGAAGTCCGGCGCCGCGGCGGGCAGCGAAACCAGCTCGCGGACAATCTCTTCCGAGTAGACGACACCGGTGGGGTTGGAATAGTTCGGCACCGCCCACAGGCCCTTGATCTGCGGGTCGTTCGCCAGCAGCGTCGCGATGGCGTGGACGTCGGGGCCGTCGTGGCGCATCGGGATGGTGATCATCTCGATGCCGAGCGCCTGGGTGATGGCGAAGTGACGGTCGTAGCCGGGGGCCGGACACAGCCACTTGATCGGCTCGTCGTCGACCCAGCGGCGCGGGGAGTCGGGGGTCCCGTAGAGCATCGAGAACACGATGATGTCGTGCATGATCTCGAGGCTGGCGTTGTTGCCGGCCAGCAGTCGCTCGACGGGGATGCCGAGCAGTTCGCCGAAGATCGCGCGCAGTTCCGGCAGACCGGTGAGGCCGCCGTAGTTGCGGCAGTCGGTGCCCGAGCCGTCGCGGAAGTCGCCCTCGCCCGGCAGGGACAGCAGCGACGAGGACAGGTCGAGTTGCTCCGGCGACGGCTTACCTCGGGTGAGATCCAGCGTGAGCTTCTCAGTTTTGAGCGTCGCGTAATTCGCGGACTGGGACTCGTGCTCGGACACGAGTTCCTCGTGGCTCATCAAACCGATCTGCGTTTGCCGGGGCATCCTGGGCAGCCTTTCGAAGCAGCAAGGGGGGTGCACGCTGTGCGTGCTGACAGGCGCAACGTTACCCGGCGATTGCCCGGAATCGGCGGGGTATCGGAGCGGGGATCAGGCTCGCACGCTGCGAAGGTGCGTAGGCCGATCGGTCTGAGCGGAGACCCCTGAAATTAAAGGGGACCCCGCGCACCCGGCAGAGCCCGTTGACCCTTGCTGCCTTCCGGCCCTGGGGGAGTTCACAGGATGCTCGCCGCGCGGGATCCGTCGGCCAGTGTAGCGGTTGTTCTCGGTACTAGCGATTCCGGTCTTCGAACAGCAGGTCGGCGGCGCGCGTGAGAACCTCGACGCGGGTGCGGCCCGCATGGTCGGCGGCCAGGAAGTGGCTGCCGATGGTGGCGCAGAAGGCGAGCAGGCTCCTGGCTTCGACCTCGTCGGGATCTTCGCAGAACACGCCGATTGTCTCGCGCAGCAACGCCATTCGCGTGTTGTCGACGCGGCGCAGGCGTGCGGCGACGTCGTCGTCGCGGCGGGCCCAGTCGCGGATCGCGAGGTCGATCGGGAGCAGGCGATTGCTGGAGAAGGTGAGCAGGCCCGCCACGCGCGCCTTGGTCTTCGGGTCGAGCGTCTCGACGCGTTCGAGCACCTGGTCGGTCGCTTCGCTCTCCCACACGTCGAGCATCGCGGTGAGCAGTGCGTCACGGTCGGCGAAGTAGCCGTAGAAACCGCCTTTGGTCACGCCGATGCGCTTGGCCAGCGCCTCGACCCGCACGGCGTCGACGCCGGAGGACGCCAGCACGGCCAGACCTTCCTCGACCCATCTGGCCCGGGGCGTTCGCGCGGTACCCACGACGTGTTCCACCTCATATCCCTCGACAGCGACCGCATCCCACCAGTCGATACTCGAGTGTACGCAACCGTATAACCGTCGCGCCGACGGTGACGCTGGCTACGATCTATCCGATATCGGCAGCGGGGGGTTCGGTGTTCCCCATGACTGGAGAGGGGGCCCGATCGTGACCGGCCCGAATCAGCAACCACCCGGCGACGGTGTGCCGCCGTCCGACCCCACCGTCGCATGGTGGGAACGACCAGGCGAAGGCGCAGGTCAGAACCCCGGCCAGGCCGATCCGACGGTGCTGCGCGGCAATATCGGCGCGCCAGGCCCGTACACCGCGCCGCCCGCGGCCACGCCGTATCAGAGCGGGGCCAATCCCTACACCGCGCCGCCGTACCAGAGCGGCACGAACCAGCAACCGTTCGCGCAGCCGCAGCAGTTCCCGCCTCCGCAGCAGTTCGCACAGCCGCAGGCCGGCGGATATCAAGCGCCGCAGCCGCAGTGGGGCGCACCGCCGCGACCACCCTCGTCGGGCAACAAGGCGGTGTGGTGGATCGTCGGTGGCGCCATCGTGGCGGTGGGCGTGCTCGTGATCGGGCTGATCGCGTTCACGGCCAACAAGGTCGACGACGACAATCCCTTCGGCCCCGATCCGGACAAATGGGCGGGCAGTTACGTCTTCAAGGACGGCAAGAACGCCTGCGACCTGGTCGATCTCACCGTGCTGAACCAGTGGTCGTCCACGCGCGAGACGACCACCCACACCGAGCGTGGCCCGTCGGAGTACATCGGCGGCGGCTCCTACGACTGCGACGCGAAGAACCAGGAGGCGGGCCGCAACGCCAATGACGCCGCCTTGGGGCTCGAGGTGGAGTTCAAGACCGAGAGCGAGACCGAGTCCGACTACTCGCGCTGGAAGGGCTACGACACCAAGACCACCGGCAAGGACTACGACCACGGCCCGGTGAGCGGCCTCGGCACGGAGGCGTACTACGCCAGCGAGCAGCACACCTACGGCTCCATCCCGAGCGACTACTCCGTCGTGGTGGCCGCGCACGACAGCAACATCTCGGTGAAGGTGGAGATCGAGGTGTCGACGATGCGCACTGTCGACAAGGCGGCCATGCGCACCGCCGCCGAGACCCAGGTCCGCAAGGTGCTGGCCGCTCTGAAGAAGTAGCAGGTCAGAACCGGTCGCGGGGGCCCGGTTTGGCATCGACCCCCTGCGACCCGCTATGCTGCTCCACGGAGGATTCGCCTAGTGGCCTATGGCGCTCGCCTGGAACGCGGGTTGGGTTAACGCCCTCAGGGGTTCAAATCCCCTATCCTCCGCAACAGCAGGGCCCTGATCGGTTCGCCGGTCGGGGCCCTGTTCGTTTAATCGGTGGATCTGTCAGTGGGCTTCCGTAGAGTGAGCCCCGATGGTGCGGGAGACCCCCACCACACCCACATACCGTCGTCGCCGCCCCAACACCGATGTGCGTGCCGACGCAGTCCAGTGGGTACCCAGCCTTCGCGCCGGTCCGGAGTTCGGATCGCGCCGGTCGATGCCACGAGCGCGTCGACCGCAGAGAAATCAGAAAGTACACAACGAAGTGAATACATCACCTGAAACGAGCATCGGGCGCGACGCGTCCGGGCCGATCCGGCTGATGCTGCGTGATCGCACAGCCACCACCGGGCCGATCGACGGCGCCTGGTGGCCGCGAACCGACCAGCCGATGACCGAGTTGCACCAGTTGGTGACCGCGGTCGGACCGCGGATCGGCAAGCTGGCCCGGCTCGGATTCGACTGGACCACCGGCGAATCCGGCGACAGCACAGCCCGCAACGAACAGGCCGCGCGCATCATGCACATGGTCGGCAGCAACGGCGCCGCGCTCGCGCTGCTGGTCATCCCCGCGGCCACCGAAGCAGCCGCCGCGCGCAGCCAGATGCGCTGGGCGGCAGGCAAACCACGCATCCAGGACCCCGCGCCCGCCGACACGGCGGCCGACGGGCCACGCACCCTCGTGCAAATCTGACCGGCACCTCGCGGGATCTCCGTCATCGGTCGCTGGTGAACGACGGATCGAAGTCGCGCGGCGCACCACGACGACTCAGCAAACGGTCGAACCATTCACCCAGGATGACGCCCGCGGCCAGCGCGCAGCCGACACCGAACGCTCCGAGGATCTGCCCGAAACCGAGCAGCGTTTCATCCTCGAGCAGGGCATACAGCCCGCGATACACCTTCAGACCCGGCAGCAGCGGCGTGATGCCCGCCGCCGCGACGACCAAGGGCGGGGTGAGCGCGCGACGCGCCATCAGACCACCGGCGAGACCGACCACCGTGGCCGCCAGGCCGGCCGACACCACCGGCCCGAAGCCGATGTCCTGCGCGCCGAGGAAGGCCATGGTGCCGCCCGCACCGCTGAGCCCGGCCGCGAACAGCGCTCGCCGCTCCGCGTAACAGGCCATCGCGAAGGCGATCGCCGCGACCGCACCGGCCACCAGCTTGATCGCCAGATCGTCGGTGTCGCGGCCCGCGCTGGCCGCGATCTCCGGCACCGCGATCCCCAACATCGTCGAGATCCGCAGGGCCAGACCGATGCCCGCGACGATGCCGCCGGTCATCATCACCACTTCGAGCATGCGGGCGGCTGCGGTGATCGGCGCGCCGGTGATGGCGTCCTGCACCGAACCCACCAATTGCTGACCCGACAGCAGCACGGTGATGCCCGCCGCGACGATCAGCGCCGCGTCGGACCGCCAGTGGTCGCTGACCGAGGCGAGCGCGATGGCCGGGATCGTGGCGATGACACCACCGACCATGTGCTGGAAGAACATCGGTAGACCGAGCTGATGCAGGTACCGGTTCACCACGTCGATCACCGCGGTGGTCGCGAAACTGATCACGGCGAGCACGAACCCACCACCGAGCAGCACCGCGATCGCCGCCGCCAGCAGCGACCAGCCCGCCGTCGACACCCAGCGCGGGTAGGGGTGCCGCGACGAGATCAGTTCGTCGAGGGCGGCGTGCGCCTGGTCGACGGGCACGATCTGGCTGCGGATGCGGCGCGTCAGCCGGTCGACCGCGGCCAGCCGGGTGAAGTCGAGCGACCGGTACTTCACCACGCGCATATCGCTGGCCGGCGGCAGGCTGGGTCCACGGTCGGCCCAGATGCGGATCGCGTCGAAGGTGACGTCGATATCGCAGCTGTTCAGACCGTAGGTCGAGGCGATGAAACGGACCTGCGCGGAGGTGTCACCGACACCGGTGCCCGCGGAGAGCACGACCTCACCCACTCGCACGGCCAGGTCGAGTACCTGCGAGACCTCGGCGTCGTCGGCGAGGTCGATCGGTTTCAGCGGGGTGGGTGCGGCGACGATGTTGTCGGCGGTGGCTCGCTGCGACGGCAGGACGAACGGTCTGCGCAAGCGCCACCACCGCTGGCGCAGACCTGGGCGTTCGAGGATCGTGGCGCCGTCGCCTTCCGCCAAGGGGTCCGCATCCATACCTCGACGGTAATGGCGATCGCAGCACCTTCGTCGTCTCGCAATCAGTTCGTCAACGTGTCGAGTCCGGATTCGGTCGGTAGCGGAACGCGTGGCGAGGCTCGAAGTCGCGCCGTAGGGTCAGATGTCGTCGATCAATCCGGTGCTGTAGGCCGTCGCCGCCAGGTGCTGTAGGCAGCGTGGGCCGCATCCGTTGTGCTGAGTCAGCACGAAACGGGCCTGCTGGAGCGAAGAAATGGAAGAATCGGCCAGACAGTCGGCATGTGCGCCGCGCCAGTGGTCTTCGTGGCGGAGGGTGGCGGCGCGCGAGGTCGGCGGGTCTGGTGCGGAAGTGTCCAGCAGGGTGTGACGGGAGGGGCAGGCAATGGAGGCGATGACTGTATGAACACCGGGACGGGGAAGGTGATCCAGGAGCGGCGCAGGCTGCTCGGGCTCTCCCAGCCCGCGCTGGCCACCGCGATCGGGGTGAGCTCGCGCCAGATCACCAGGTACGAGTCCGAAGAGCAGTCGCCGACACTGCCGGTCGCGGTCCGATTGGCCGACGCGTTGCAGGTCTCGCTGGCGGAGCTGGCGGGCATCGTGGACAACCGGGTCGACCTGGCGGGCGACTGGTGGGCAGCCTGGCAGAAACCGGCGAACCACGCGGACGAGGTCGAGGTAGCGGCGGTGACCATCCGGCACGAGGGCGACCATCTGATGCTCGACTCGGCCGCCGAACCGCCTGCGCCCGAGGCCGATCCGGTCGCTCAGGTACGTGCCGAGATGCGGGTATGGGAGGGCGAGGCGCTCACCGGCTGGATGCGCGGCATGGATATCGCGTTCCCGGTCGGCACCATCTACTACTCGCTGCATCCCCAGGGTGCTCATGCCGTCGGCTCGTGGACGACGAAATCGGGCCCCGACGGTCTGGTGCGCGGCTGGAGCGTCCTGGCGCGGGAGAAATCCGACGCCGAGAAGCTGCTGGCGGAAATGCTGCGCACCGACGGCAATGTCGAGTCGTGGCCGGGACCCTCGCGCTCGGCCTGAAGCCGCCGCCTGATCTCGGCGACGCTCGGACGCCCGCGTTCGGCGGGCGGGGTGAGTAGTAGGTAGCGGCTCAGCGCTCCGAACACGAACAGCCCCACGGCAATCCACAGATAGATCTCCATCGGTTCCCCTCCGAACGAGTCAGTGCTTGCACGAGTGGCGCGGTATGGTGGTCGCTGAGCCGCCACGAGAAAGTATGGTCGCCGTCAAGACCTTTTGGACAGCAAAAAGCGTCTACAAACGTCTACAGTTCTCTACGATGAATCCATGTCCAGTCGGGGCGAGCAGGGGAACGGCGTCGTCGGAGCTCGGTTGCGGCGATTGCGGGAAGAGTCGGGATTGTCGCTGGCGGCGCTGGCCGCGCGCGTTCCGTACAGCAGGGCGGCACTCGGGCACTACGAAACCGGTACGCGAGCGGCGTCTTTCGAGGTGATCGCGTGGTACGAACGAGTACACGCGCAATCGACGCCCGCGCTACCCGGCACTCGCCGACGCGATCCGCGTGCTGCCGACGCGGCCCTCGCGACAGCGATCGCCGCGGCGCACCGGACCGGCCCGCTCATCGAGATCGGGCGACCCCATCAGGGCGACAGCGGAACCGGATACTTCTGCCCGTTCCGGATCGACGGTGTGGTCGAGGGCGAAGCCGCGGGAACCGATCCGGCGACGGCCTTGCACTCGGCGCTGCTCGCGGTCGGCGCGGAGCTGAACCGTGCGGGAAACTGCATCGGCCCTGGTCGACCTGGGTGAACCGGCACAGCCCGGCGGATCAGTGGTGCGCGGCGACGACCGTTTCGAGCGCGAGGGCGAGCAATTCCAGGTAGCGGTCCGGATCGGCGATCACCCGCGGATCGGAATGCACTGACAGCGTGATCGTTTCGCCGAGCCCGTGGACACCGTGGGTCAGGTGCATGACGGTACCGAGGGCCGGAAAACCCCCGGTGAACAGCACCGGGGCGCCCGCGAAGGCGAGATCGGCCGGTCCTCGATAGACGCTGGACACGACGGTATTGCCATCGAGCGACGCGGGGACGTTGTCCAGTTCGGCCCGTGCGACATCGCGTACCGCCAGGACCGCGGGAACCACGTCGCCGACTCGATCCTGCGCGGAGAGCAGTGGATTCAGTGCTCGCTCGCGACGGGCGGCGAGTTCATCGGCGATGAGATTCGCGCGCACACGCAGGTCGGGTTCGTCGATGTGCAGGTCGATGGACAGTCCGCGGTAGTTGTTGCGGGCCGCGCTCGGCGCCGGAAGTGCCATCGGTAGTGCGGTCCCCAACCGCTCCGGTTGCTCACCCCGCTCCGTGAAGTAGTCGACCAGCGCGCGCGAAATCGCCGTCAGCGCAATAACGGTGACGGTTTTACCCGGAATGCGGAGCTCGTCCGCATCGACGACGAGCATTCGCACCGCGTGGCCGCCGACCGCGGCGGCCGGATTCAGCACACAGGGCGCGAAACCGGCTGCGGCGGCCGGTACCTCACCGGCCGCGGTCCGGTCCGCCAATTCCCGTTGCGCCAGGTACGCGGCCCGCCCGCGCCACACCGTCGCCGCGAACTGCCCGGGAAAGCGCAGCACCCCAAGCACTCTCGGATCTATCCGTCGGGCAATCCATCCACAAGGTTGTCCACAGGAATCCACAGGCTGTGCAGGAGTTTTACCAGGTCCGACCGGGTGATCTGCCGAGTTGTCCACAGGCGTACCGGATGCGCTGTGGACAACTGCCGCATCCGCGGCCATCCCGAAGAGCGCTCGCCCGATGGCGGCGGCACGGGTGCCGTCCGCCAGTGCGTGCGAAAGTTGCAGCACCACCACCACAACGGGTTCCGCCGATCGCGGCGCCGAGTGGACCGACCGGAAAACATGGACACGCCAGGGAGATTCGGTCGCGACGACCCCGGTTCCCAGGAGTTCGCCCAGATCCGCGAGCAACGCCTGCCACGACAGACCGTCCGGGCGGTGGTGCACGAATTGCTGGGACGCGAATTCGGCCGGAACCCAGCGCGGGTAGGCGAGGTCGCCCGGAATCTCCTGTAACCGGATCCGCAGATCCGGAATGCACGCGACGCGCGCGGCGATGAAAGCGCGGAGTTCGTCGGTGGCGCAATCGGTTTCGGCGAAAGAGTAGAGCAGGAATACGTCGTTGGCGGTGCGCCGCGACAACCAGTACATCGTCGCGTCACGCGCGGCCATCGTGGTCATCCGGCCACGATAGGCCACCCCGCCGCGGTCACTGAGAAGGCCCCGAGTCCGCTCGACTCGGGGCCGGTATTGCCCATTCGAGATGCATCTAGCGGCTCAGCCGCGCGCGAACTCTCCCGCGGTGACATCGGCGAGAAAGGCTCGCCACTGCCCTGGACCGAAGGCCAGCACGGGTCCACGGCCGCGATCCTTCGTGTCGCGAACGGCGATATCGCCGCCGGCGAGAAAGGCTACTTCGACACAGTTCCCATCGGGTCCGCTGTAGGTGCTCTTCCGCCACACAGCGTCGGTCACATCAACTTCCACGGCACTTGCTCCTTTGGTTCATCGAGAAGAGGGGATAACTCCTGGAATCGTTGCAACATTCCGAAATCCGGCGCGACCGATGAGTTACTTCGTGGCACACAAGGCACTGCCACACGGCACGCGCAACTGACCGGCACGAACCAGCGCATCAAGGCGTTTCCGCCTCCGGGGGCTGCCCCCGCGGAAGAAACACTAGCAGGTCTTCCGCAATGTTGCGGAAGAGAATTTGCTTTCCCATATCGTTTTGCCAAGCTTGCGAAGCTTCACGTTTGCGGGGGCATTGCCAGGCCCCTTACCCATTCCCGATCCGGTCGACACATCCTGATTTACTTCCATGTGATTGGTCCGTGATACGTCAATTTCTCGAGTACCTCAGCAGCCACATGAGCACCATCGGGGGCAGGCGTGGATCATGGGGGAATGATCTCCCGTGACCGTGACACCGCAGGTCGTGCCCGTAACGACCGCCCCCGCGATCGACTCGGCCGACCGCTGCCCCCCGGCAGTGCCGGAGTCGCCCGAATTCCCGACGACCTCGAGCTCGGGCCCCAGCAAACTCTCACCTTCGCTCAGCAACTGCTGGACGACGGATTGGCATTCAATGCCCACGAAGTACTGGAGGCGGCATGGAAGAACGGACCGGTTGCCGAGCGGATGCTCTGGCAGGGGCTGGCCCAATACGCCGTCGGCCTCACCCACATCCAGCGAGGCAACGCCAAAGGCGCGGGCACTCTCCTGCGCCGCGCGAGTGAGCGACTCGGGTCCTACCCGGCGAATGCCCAGCAGCACGACATCGACCGCGCCGGACTGATCGCGCACGCGCGAGAACTGATCGCAGCGCTCGACGCCGGTGACGTCATCGCCGAGGAACGGCTGCGAACGCGGCTGTGCCGCGAGCCCACCTAGGATCGAGGGGTGCCAACGAGTCGAGGCGCGGGCCGCTACGCGCCGAGCCCTTCGGGCGAGCTGCACGTGGGAAACCTGCGTACCGCGGTGCTCGCCTGGCTTTTCGCGCGAACCTCCGCGCGCGAGTTCCTGATTCGCGTCGACGATCTGGACCGGGTCCGGCCCGGTGCCGCACAGCGCCAGCTCGACGACCTCGCCGCGATCGGCATCGACTGGGACGGCCCCGTGGTCTACCAATCCGAACGACTGCCGAACTACGCGGCCGCTGTGACCGAACTTACCGCGGCCGGGCGCACCTATGAATGTTTCTGCACCAGACGCGAAATCCAGCAGGCCGCCACCGCACCGCACGGGCCGATGGGCGCCTACCCCGGCACCTGCCGTCAGCTCAGCGCTGCCGAGCGCGCGGCCAAGCGGGCCGAAGGACGGGTAGGCGCAGTGCGATTGCGCGCCGACGTCACCGAGTACGAGATCACCGATCTGCTGCACGGCCGATATCGGGGCGCTGTCGACGATCTGGTGTTGCGCCGCGGCGACGGTGTCCCCGCCTACAACCTCACCGTCGTCGTCGACGATGCCGCCCAGGGCGTTGACCAGGTGGTTCGCGGCGACGATCTACTGCCGTCCACCCCGCGCCAGGCCTACCTCGCGCAACTGCTCGGACTCACCGTCCCGACCTACGCCCACGTGCCGCTCGTGCTCAACGAGGAGGGTAAGCGACTGGCGAAACGCGATGGCGCCGTGAGCCTTTCGGATCAGCGTGCCCTGGGCAACACGCCCGGAGACGTGGTGGCGGCGATCGCGGAGTCACTCGGGTACTCCGCACGGACGACTGCCGAGCTGCGCGAAGTTTTCGACCCAGCGCGCATCCCCGAGAAACCATGGATACTCGAGCCTATCGGGTTGTTCCGACCAGAGGGATGTCCGTAACGTACGCATCGACCGATCTAGAAGATCAAAACGAGGACTGAGATTATGACCAGCGGTGGTTACGACCCCAACCAGTACCCGCAGGGCGGTCAGCCCGGCGGCTACGGCCAGGACCCCTACGGCCAGCAGCAGCCACAGCCCGGCTACGGCCAGCAGCAGCCGTACGGCCAGCCCGGACACGGCGGGGCACCCCAGCCCGGTTACGGCCAGCCGGACCCCTACGGCCAGCAGCAGCCGGCCTACGGGCAGGACCCGTATGGTCAGCAGGCCTACCCGCAGCAGGGTCAGTACGGTCAGCCGCAGGGCCAGTACGGTCAGCCGCAGGGCTTCGGCGGCGTACTGCCCGCTGATCTGGGCGTTCGACTCGGCGCGCGCGTCATCGACGGCATCATCATCGGCATTCCGCTGTTCTTCGTGAACCTCGGCATCAGCTTCGCGCTGTTGGACAGCCCGTTCCTCGCAGGCGTCGTGCTCTGGATCATCATGGGTATCGCCTACGTCGGTTACAACGTGGGACTCGAGACGACCCAGGGCACCACGCTCGGCAAGAAGCTGCTCGGTCTGCGCGTGCTCGCCCCCGGCGGCGCGCCGAAGCTCACCCCCGAAGCGTCGCTCAAGCGCAACATCTTCCTGGCTCCGCTGGTGGTCTACTGCCTCGGCGGTCTGGTCACCACCGGCCTGTCGATCTACATCGCGGTCACCATCAACAACGACCCGAACAAGCAGGGCTGGCACGACAAGTTCGCCGGCGGCACGCAGGTCGTCAAGGGCTGATCGCCCGCATCTGACGAAAACAACAGGGGCGCTTCCGGATTCCGGAAGCGCCCCTGTTTCGTCGGGAGATCAGTAGGTCGTGGACGTGTCGAATCCACCGGCGATGCCGAGCACCACGAAGAAGAGGATGTAGAGGACCCAGCCCACGATCGCGGCGACACCGATCCAGATGCCCGCCTGCGCCATGCCCTTACCCTCGCCGCCGCGCTCCTTGATCTGGTTGAGCGCCATCACGCCGAGAATGATGCCGACGATCGCGCCGATACCGCAGCTGCACAGACCGATCAGCGAGGAGACCAGCGCGCCGATCGCCAGGCCGTTAGTACCCTGCGGCTGCGGGTACTGCCCGTAGGGCTGGTACGCGCCCGCCGCCGGATACCCGCCGTAACCGGGCTGCTGCCCGTAAGCGGGCGGCTGCTGCGGATACTGCGGCTGGCTGGGCTGCTGGTACTGCGGCTGCGACGGCGGCTGCTGCGGATACTGCGGCTGCGAAGGGGGCGGCGCCGGCTGCTGCGGATACTGCGGCGACGACGGATATTGGGAAGGCTGCGACGGCTGGGAGGTCGGATGCTGCGGCACCGAACCCGGCGCGCCGGACTCCGGGGACACGCCGGAGCCGCCGTACTGCTTCCACCACTCGTCGGAATCGCCGGGATTCGTCATAACGACAGCGTATTCCATATGCGCTCGATGAGCGCTGGCGCGCTCGAGGCGGGGCCCTTCGGGCCGCCCTTGATAGAGACCCATCAGGTTTGGCGGACCTGGGAGAATATGGGCCGTGACTGATACAAACTCGCTCGACAAACCAGCTGAATCTGGGCACCCCGCGCCGGAACATGCGGCATTCGCCCAGGTTGCGCGGGGGTTCTATCCGGTAATCGTCGCCCTGTTCACCGCGACGCTGATCATCTCCAATATCTGCGCCACCAAGGGTGTGGAGTTCTTCACCGACAGTTCGGTGATGCTGGGCCCGATCCAGATCCTGCCGATCGCGACCGACGGCGCCTTCTTCCTGTTCCCGCTGGCCTACATCCTCGGCGACGTGCTCAGCGAGGTCTACGGCTTCCGCGCCACCCGCCACGCCATCTACACCGGTTTCGGCGCGCTGCTGCTCACCGTCGGCTGCTTCTACATCGCCATCCGGCTGCCTCCCGCCGGCTTCTACGAGAACCAGGAAGCCTTCCGCACGGTCCTCGGCACCACCCCCCAGCTGGTGCTCGCCGGTCTCGCCGGCTACTTCGTCGGCCAGCTGCTCAACTCGGCCACCCTGGTGCTGATCAAGGAACGCACCAAGGAAAAGCACCTCTGGGCCCGCCTGATCGGCTCCACCGTTGTCGGCGAGTTCGCCGACACCCTGATCTTCTGCTCGATCGCCGCTACCGCCATCGGCATCAACACCTGGCAGTCGTTCATCAACTACGTCATCGTCGGCTTCCTGTGGAAGACCCTGTGCGAGGTGCTCGTGATGCCGATCACCTACCGCGTCATCGCCCTCCTCAAGAAGACCGAACCGACCTACGCTCCGGCGAAGGTCGACGCGCTGCACGACTAGCCCGCGGGGCGGGCGGCGGGTCGGAAGGTCCGCCGCCTACTCCCCCGGCACCTTGATCCGGCCCCGCCACTGGCCCAAGAACTCCTTCTTGAACTCGTCGAAGTAGCCGCCCTCGATGCTGGCCCTGATGCGGTCGACGAGGCGAATCGTGAACCGCTCGTTGTGAATTGTGCACAGTGTGGCCGAGAGCATCTCCTTGGCCTTGAACAGGTGATGCAGGTAGGCGCGGGTGTAGTGGGCGCAGGTGTAGCAGTCACAGTTCTCGTCGATCGGGGTGAAGTCGCGACGGAACCGGGCGGTGTTGATGTTGAACCGGCCCTCGTCGACATAGATCGCGGCATTGCGCGCCACCCGTGAGGGATTGACGCAGTCGAACGTGTCCGCCCCGTTCTCGATCGCGGTGAACATGTCCTCCGGTTCGCTGATTCCCAGCATGTGGCGCGGTTTGGCCTCGGGCAGCTCATCACAGCACCACCCGACGATCGTCCCGAGATTGTGCTTTTCCAGCGCACCGCCGATGCCGTAGCCGTCGAATTCCGTTCCACCACTGCCCCGGATCGACTCCAGCTCACGACAAGCCTTGCGCCGCAGATCTTCGTACTGCGCACCCTGGATCACCGCGAACAGCGCCTGATAGGGCCGATGACCGCGCACGGCGGTGAGCCGTTCGTGTTCGTCGATGCACCGCTGCGCCCACTCGTGCGTGCGCTGCAACGACTTCTCTTGATAGCCACGGGTATTCATCAAGGTGGTCAGCTCGTCGAAGGCGAACATGATGTCGGCCCCGAGTTCGTGCTGGATGCCCATCGACACCTCGGGCGTGAAGCGATGCTTCGAACCGTCCAGGTGCGAACGGAAGGTGACCCCGTCGTCATCGACGGTGGCCAGGCGCTCCTTGCCCGCCGCGATCACCTGATCGGACCGGATATCCACGGCCTCCATGGCGAGGACCTTCTTGAACCCGACCCCCAGCGACATCACCTGGAACCCGCCGCTGTCGGTGAAGGTGGGCCCCGGCCAATTCATGAACTTCCCGAGCCCACCCGCCTCGTCGACGACGTCGGCACCGGGCTGCAGGTACAGGTGGTAGGCGTTGGCCAGCAGCGCCTGTGCCCCGATCTCGCGCATCGTCTCCGGCAGCACGGCCTTCACCGAAGCCTTCGTTCCCACCGGAATGAAGGCAGGCGTGGCGATCTCGCCGTGCGGGGTGGAGATCACCCCGGTCCGACCGTGCCTGCCCCCGTCCAGACGGGTGCCTACTTCGAAGGAGAACTCGCTGCTGTCGGCCACCGACCCATCGTGCCAGGGCCTTACTGAGCGGCCGCGAACTGGGCGTTGTACAGGTTGTAGTAGGGCCCGCGCTCGGCGAGCAGCCGCTCGTGGGTGCCGTGTTCGACGATGCGCCCCTTGTCCATCACGACGATCAGATCCGCGTCACGAATCGTCGAAAGCCGATGCGCGATCACGAAACTGGTGCGATCGCGGCGCAACGCCGCGGTGGCGTGCTGGACCAGCGACTCGGTGCGGGTGTCGACCGAACTGGTCGCCTCGTCCAGGATCAGGATCGACGGCTTGGCCAGGAACGCGCGGGCGATGGTGATGAGCTGCTTCTCACCCGCGCTCACCCCGCCGCCCTCCTCGTCGATGACCGTGTCGTAGCCGTTGGGGAGCGAGTGCACGAACCGGTCGACATAGGCCGCCCTGGCCGCGGCCTGGATGTCGGCTTCCGAGGCCGTCGGGTTGCCGTAGGCGATGTTCTCGCGGATGGTGCCCTTGAACAGCCAGGTGTCCTGCAGCACCATGCCGATGCGCGAGCGCAGGTGATCGCGGGTGATGGTGGTGATGTCGACGTCGTCGATGGCGATGGTGCCCGCGTCGAGTTCGTAGAAGCGCATCAGCAGGTTCACCAGCGTGGTCTTGCCCGCGCCGGTCGGGCCGACGATGGCGACCACGTGGCCGGGATCGGCCACCAGCGAAAGCCGTTCGATGACCGGAGTTTCCGGGTCGTAGCCGAAGGACACCGCCTCGAACTCCACCCGCCCGCGATCCACCGGACGCGCGTTCTCCACCAGCGGATCGGGCCTCTGTTCCTCGGCGTCGAGGATCTCGAAGATCCGCTCCGCCGAGGCGACGCCGGACTGCAGCAGGTTCGCCATCGCACCGATCTGGGTGAGCGGCTGGCTGAACTGGCGCGAGTACTGGATGAACGCCTGCACGTCGCCGAGCGACAGGTTGCCGGTGGCCACCCGCAGCCCGCCGACCAGCGCGATGAACACGAAGTTCACGTTCCCGAGGAACATGATGGCGGGCATGATCAGGCCGGAGATGAACTGCGCCTTGAAGCTCGCGTCGTAGAGCTTGTTGTTGCGCTGGTCGAACTCCTCGCCGACCTCGCGGCCGCGGCCGAACGCGGTGATGATCTCGTGGCCCGTGTAGGCCTCCTCCACCGAGGAGTTCACCTCGCCGGTGAATTTCCACTGGTTGACGAAGTGCGGCTTGGATCGCTTGGCGATCTGCGCGGTGACCACGATCGCGGCGGGCACCGTGAGCAGCGCGATCAGCGCCAGCAACGGCGAGATCCAGAACATCATGATCAGGATGCCGATCACGGTGAACAGCGAGACCAGCAGCTGGCTCATCGTCTGCTGCAAGCTCTGCGAGACATTGTCGACGTCGTTGGTGACGCGGCTGAGCACGTCACCGCGCGGCGCGGTGTCGAAGTAGCGCAGCGGCAGCCGGTGCAGCTTCTGCTCCACCTCGTCGCGCAGCCGCTTCACGGTGCGGTTGATGGCGATATTGAGCAGATAACCCTGTAGCCAGCCGAATATCGCGGCGGTCACGTACAGCGCGAGCACGAGCATCAGCACGCGGCCGACGGCGTCGAAGTCGATGCCGGTACCGGGGATCACGTTCATCGCCGAGAGCATGTCGGCGCGGGTGGTCTCGCCTTGGCTACGCAGCAGTTCGACGGTCTGGTCCTTGGTGAGGCCGGGTTCCAGCTGCTTGCCGACGAAGCCGTCGAACACCAGGTTCGTGGCCCTGCCGAGCAGGTACGGGCCGAGCGTATTGAGCACCACGGAGGTGATCACCAGCGCGACGATCACACCGACGGTGAACTTCTCGGGAGCCAGCCTGCTCACCAGTCGTTTGAGCGACGGCTTGAACGACTTGGCCTTCGTTCCCGGCGCTCCGGGAACGGGTCCACCTGGCCTCATCGGGCTTCCTCCACGCTCAGCTGGGACTCGACGATCTCGCGGTACTCCGAGCAGCGCTGCATCAGGTGGTCATGGGTTCCGATGCCCGCGATCGCACCGTCTTCGAGGACGACGATCTGGTCGGCGTCGCGAATTGTCTGAATCCGCTGGGCCACGATGATCACCGAGGCATCCGCGGTCTCGGGCTCGAGCGCGGCCCGCAGCCGGGCGTCGGTGGCGACGTCGAGCGCGGAGAACGAATCGTCGAACAGGAAGATCCGCGGTTTGCGCACCAGCGCGCGGGCGATACACAGCCGCTGGCGCTGACCGCCCGACACCGTCGTGCCGCCCTGAGCCACCGGGGTATCGAGACCCTGGGGCATCTCCCGCACGAAATCGGCTGCCTGGGCGACCTCGAGTGCGTGCCAGAGTTCGTCGTCGGTGGCTTCGGGCTTGCCGTAGCGCAGGTTGGTCGCGATGGTGCCGGAGAACAGATAGGCCTTCTGCGGCACCAATCCGATCCCGCTCCGCAGCAGTTCGAGGTCGAGGTGGCGTACATCGGTGCCGCCCACGTAGACCGCGCCGTCGGTGACGTCGATCAGGCGCGGGATCAGGTTGAGCAGTGTGGTCTTGCCCGCGCCGGTCGAACCGACGACGGCGGTGGTGGTGCCGGGCGCCACCTGGAATCGGATCCCGCGCAGCACGGGCTTCTCCGCGCCGGGGTAGGCGAATTCCGCGAACTGCATGTCGATGGTGGCCGGGTCGCCCTTGAACGACTGCGGCAACCGCGGCGGGCGGACCGAGGACTCGGTCTCGAGCACCGCGCCGATCCGATCGGCGGAGACGGCCGCGCGCGGGGCCATCATCGCCAGGAACGAGGCCATCATGACGGCCATCAGGATCTGCATGACGTAGGACAGCATCGCGGTGAGCGAGCCGATCTGCATGGTGCCGTTGTCCACATGGTGACCGCCGAACCAGATCACCCCGACCGCGGTCAGATTGCTGATCAACATCACGGTCGGGAACATCAGCGCCATCAGCTTGCCCACGCGCAGCGACGCGTCGGTGAGCGCGGTGTTGGCCATCCCGAAGCGCCAGGTCTCCTGCCGCTCGCGCACAAACGCGCGCACCACCCTGATGCCGGTGATCTGCTCGCGCAGCACGCGGTTGACTCCGTCGATGCGTTCCTGCATCTGCCGGAACCCCGGCACCATCCTGGCCACGATCGTGCCCATGGACAGGGCGAGGGCGGGCACCGCGATCAACAGCAACCACGAGAGCCCGAGATCCTCGCGCAGCGCCATGATGACGCCACCGACGCACATGATCGGCGCCATCACCAGGATCGTCACCGACATCACGATGAGCAGCTGGACCTGCTGAATGTCGTTGGTCGAGCGGGTGATCAGCGACGGCGCGCCGAACATCCCCACCTCTCGGGCCGAGAACGTCTCCACCCGGTGCAGCACGCCACCACGCATGTCCCGGCCTGCGCCCATCGCCGCCTGCGCGCCGAAGTACACCGACGCCGCCGAGGCCACGATCTGCACGCAGCTCACCGCGAGCATCCACAGACCGGTGGTCCAGATGAAACCGATGTCGCCCTTGGTGACACCGTCGTCGATCAGGTCGGCGTTGAGACTGGGCAGGTAGAGCATCGCGATAACCGAGATCAGCTGGAGTACGAGGACACCCGCCAGCTGAGCGCGGTACGGGGCCAAGTAGGTCCGTAGCAGGGTGATCAACATGATGGTCGAAGGCTACAGCGCGGCGATGACCAGCGCCGAGGACTTTTACCCACCCTGTGGATAACTCTCAGCCTGTGGACAACCTCATGCGCCCGCGGGCGTGCGGGGCTCCCGACGCGCCCAGGCGCCGGGGTCGGCGACCAGTTCACCGATGAACCCGGGCAGCCGGTCGGTGGCGACGTCGGCGATGGAGACGTTCTCCAGCACCGCCCTGATATTGACCCGCAGCGCGATCCACACCTGCTGCAGCGGTTCCGCGGCGCCGGGATAGCGCACATCCTCGGGCCGCTGCCCGCGCACCGACGCCAGCGGCGACTCCACGGCGCGGATCACATCGGCCACCGAGATCTCGGTCGCGGGCCTGCCGAGGCGATACCCGCCATCGGGCCCGCGCCTGCTCAGCACGAGCTCGGCGCGACGCAGTTCGGCCAGCACCGTCTCCAGCACCTTCGGCGGGATCTGCGCGGCGGCGGCGATGGCCTCGGACTTGACGACTCCGTCGGCCGCGGCGAGCTCGAGCAGCGTTCGCACCGCGTAATCGACCCTGGCGGTGATATGCACGGTGTCGAACTTACGCGGTGCCGCATGCGGTCAGTACGCAGGTCGCCGCGTCCAGGAGGGTTTTCTCGACCATCTCGTCGGTGGCGCCCGGCGCGAGCTCGGACGACAGCAGCGCCACCCCCAGCACCTCGATCGCCGCCGCGGCCCGCAGCTGAGAGTCCTGGGTCGGATTGGGCCCGGCCAGCCATTGCCGCAGCTCACGGGTGGGTTCCATCAGGTCGGGGTAGCGGTCGGCGATGGCGTTGACGATGGCCGCGGTGTCGCGCACGCAGAGCGCGCCCGCGTCGCGATGGCGGATCATGCCGCGCAGGTAGGTGCGCAGGACCGCGCGGATACCCTCGTCGTTGTAGGGAACGGCCTCGATGTCCTCGACGATGTCGCGCATGTGATCGATGATCGGATCGATGATCGCCAGAAGCAGATCGAGCTTCGACGCGTAGTGGTAATAGAGCGAAGCCTTCGTGATTCCCACCACATCCGCCACCTCGCGCAGGCTCGTCTGCTCGAACCCCTTGGCGGCGAACAGCTGGACCGCGGCGTCGCGGATCGCCTGTTTAGTGCCCCCACCTGCGGTGACGGTGTCGGCGATGTCTCGGGCGGCCATGGCGGCAATCCTCCCATGATTCGGTGTGACGGATCCGGAGCCCCCAATATTGAGGTTGCTCCTCCACTTATCTACTAGGTAGTCTACCTACCGCACGGTAGGCAGAAAACGATGTTGTGGAGGCGGGTCCCGCAGGGGTGGCCCGCGAGTGCTGTCTACGAGCCATGCCACCCACCCGTTCTTCGCGCTAGGAGCACCCGCGTGTCCGTATACCTGTACAGATGGGGAAAGTTCGCTTTCCGCCGTAAGTGGATCGTGTTGCCGGTCTGGCTACTGCTGTTCGTGCTGCTCGGCGGCCTCGGCGCCACCCTGAGCAAGCCGATGTCCAACGACTTCAGCATGCCCGAGCTGCCCTCGGCCCGCGCCAACGAGATCCTCGACAAGCACTTCGAGGGTATGTCCGAGCAGTTCTCGATGGATGCCGTCACCGGCACCTACGTGATCGGCGCGCCGGAGGGGCAGAAGCTCACCGACCCGGCCAACCGGGCCGCGATCGAGGCATTCATCGCCAAGCTCAACGACCTGTCGATCGTCGATCACGAGAAGAAGCTGACCAGCCCGGTCGCGGCCACCGAGGAGATGGGCTGCCTCGCCGCCCCTGACCCCTCGAAGTGCTCGTCCGCCCCGCTCAACGTGCTGAGCGAGACCGCACCCGACACCGTCGGCGTGCTCAGCGTCCCGTTCACCATCAAGGCCGTCACCGACGTGACCGACGCCGAGCGCGATGCCGCCTTCGAGGTCGGCGCCGAAGCCCGCAACGCCGGGCTGACCGTCGAGCTCAGCGGCTCGATCGCGATGAAGCAGGAGCAGCCGAGCGGCAAGTCCGAACTGATCGGCATGGGTGTCGCGCTGATCGTGATGGTGGTGGCCTTCGGCGCCATCGTCGCCGCGGTCGTGCCCATCATCACCGCCATCGTCGGCCTCGGCGCGGCGACCTCGCTGATCATGCTCGGCACCTCGGTGATGGAGGTGCCCGGCTTCACCACCTTCCTGGCCTCGATGATCGGTATCGCGCTGTCGATCGACTACGCGCTGTTCATCGTCTCCCGGTACAAACACGAACTGGCCGTGCGTGATTCGGCCGAAGAAGCCGCGGGTACCGCGCTCGGCACCGCCGGTTCGGCCGTGGTGTTCGCCGGCCTCACCGTCATCATCGCGCTCGGCGCGCTCGGCATCGTCGGCGTGGAGTTCCTGACCTTCATGGGTCTGGGTGGCGCCATCGCCGCCGCGTTCGCCGTGCTCACCGCCATCACCCTGATGCCCGCGCTGATGGGTGCGTTCGGCAAGTCGCTGTTCAAGCCGAAGCTGCCGGTCGTGGCACAGCACGATCCCGACGACGAGAACTCGGTCACCAACGGTCAGCGTTTCGCCAAGGTGATCGCCAAGGCGCCGTGGGTCGCGTTGATCCTGTCGGTGCTCGTGCTCGGTGCGCTCGCCGCGCCCGCCGCCGGTCTGAACCTCGGCCTGCCCGGCGATGACAGCATGCCGAAGACCTCCACCATCCGGAAGGCCTACGACCTGCGCACCGAAGGCTTCGGTGAAGGCAGCAACGGTGTCCTCATGGTCGCCGCGGATTTGAGTGCGACGCCCGAGGGCGAGCGTGAGGCCGCGGTCGGTGCGCTGCGTGCCAAGCTCCAGTCCTACGAGGGCATGGACTACGTCACCGAGCCGGTGTGGAGCAAGGACAACCAGGGCGCCATGCTCAACGGTGTCCCGAAGTCCGGTCCGAACAACCAGGACACCAAGGATCTGGTCGCCGAAGCACGTGGCGCGGAAGCGGATCTGAACGCGCAGTACGGCATGGAGTACGGCATCACCGGCACCACCGCCATCTACGCCGACGTCGACCACGTACTGCTCAGCAAGATCCTGCCGTACCTGGCGATCGTGGCCGGTGCCGCGTTCATCCTGCTGATCCTGGTGTTCCGCTCGATCCTGGTCCCGCTCACCGCCGCGCTCGGCTTCCTGCTGTCGATGGGTGCCACCTTCGGCGCGACCGTGCTGATCTTCCAGCAGGGCAAGTTCGGGCTGATCGAGGATCCGCAGCCGCTGGTCAGCTTCCTGCCGATCATGTTGATCGGCTTGGTGTTCGGCTTGGCGATGGACTACCAGGTATTCCTGGTGACCCGGATGCGCGAGGAATTCGTGCACGGCAAATCGCCCAAGGACGCGATGGTCTCCGGCTACCACCACGGTGCTCGCGTGGTGACCTCGGCCGCGATCATCATGATCTCGGTGTTCGGCTCCTTCATCCTGGAAACCGACGTCACCGCCAAGTCGTTCGGTTTCGCGCTGGCCGCCGGTGTGGCGATCGACGCGTTCATCGTTCGCATGGTCGTCGTGCCCGCACTGCTGGTGATCATGGGTAAGTGGGCGTGGTGGATGCCGAAGTGGCTCGACCGCGTCGTGCCCGATATCGACGTCGAGGGCGCGAAGCTCGAGCAGCTGCGTGCCGAGAACGCCGAAACGGTGAAACACCCGGTTTCGGTGGGCTGACCCGCAACCTCGAGCACGGCCCCGCAATCCGCTGTCGGATTGCGGGGCCGTTCGTTTTCGGCATCCGCGCTGCACCGGTGCTTGATATCGCCGTTGCTGGGCACCAGACTCAGGGCTAGTTCGACCCGGCTACACCTCCGATCCGCGCTCCGCACCGATCCACGAGGAGAAGAACCGTGTCCATCTATCTCTACCGGTGGGGCAAGCTGGCCTTTCGCCGCAAATGGATTGTGCTGCCCGTCTGGTTGCTGTTCTTCATGGTGCTCGCGGGGCTGGGATCCTCGTTGCAGAAGCCGATGACCGATGACTTCAGCATGCCGAACCTGCCTTCCGAGCGGGCCACCGAAATCCTCGACAAGCACTTCCCCGGTATGTCGGAGGCATTCGCGTTCGACGCGGTGACCGGCACCTATGTCGTGGGCGCACCCGCAGGCCAGAAGCTCACCGATCCGGCCAACCGCGCCGCGATCGATGACCTGATCGGCAAGCTCGATCAACTCGAGATCGTCGACCATACCGAGCCGATCGTGAACCCGATCACCGCGACCGAGGAAATGGGCTGTCTCACTGGGCAACCCGATCCGTCGACGTGCAGTGGCGCGCCCCTGAACGTGCTGAGCAAGACCGCACCCGAGACCGTCGCGTACTTCAGCGTCCCGTTCACGATCACCGACTTCGCCGACATCACCGCCGACGAACGCGAGGCCGCCTACAACGCCGGCGACTCCGCCCGTGCGGCCGGGCTGACGGTCGAGATCAGCGGGACCATCGCGATGGAACAGGAGATGCCGAGCGGCAAGTCCGAGATGATCGGTATGGCCGTGGCATTGGTGGTGATGATCGTGGCGTTCGGCGCCGTCGTCGCCGCGTTCGTGCCGATCATCACCGCGATCGTCGGGCTCGGCGCGGCGACGTCGCTGATCTTCCTGTCGACCTCGGTGCTGTCGGTGCCGAGCTTCACCACGTTCCTGGCCTCGATGATCGGCATCGCGCTCTCCATCGACTACGCGCTGTTCATCGTCTCGCGCTACAAACACGAACTGGCGGTGCAGGATTCCGCCGAGGAAGCGGCCGGTACCGCGTTGGGCACGGCGGGTTCGGCGGTGGTGTTCGCCGGGCTCACCGTCATCATCGCGCTGGTCGGGCTGAGCATCGTCGGGGTCAGATTCCTGACGTTCATGGGTCTGGGCGGCGCCATCGCGGCGGCGTTCGCCGTGCTCACCGCCATCACCCTGATGCCCGCGCTGCTCGGCGCCTTCGGCAAGGCGCTGTTCAAGCCCAAGCTGCCGCTGATCGCCCAGCACGATCCCGAAGACGACAGTGTCGTCACCAACGGCACCCGGGTGGCCAGGGTGATCGCCAAATTCCCCGCGGTCACGATGATCCTGGCCATCGTGGTGCTCGGCCTGCTCGCCGCACCGGCGCTGAATCTGAACCTCGGCCTGCCGGGCGAGGACAGCCTGCCCAAGTCGACCACCGTCCGTAAGGCCTACGACCTGCGCACCGAAGGCTTCGGCGAAGGCAGCAACGGTGTGCTCCAGGTGGCCGTCGACCTCAGTGACACCCCCGCCGATCAGCGGGCGGCGGCGCTGAATGCCTTGCGCGACAAGCTGCAGTCCTACCCCGACATGGATCTGGTCACCGAGCCGCAGATGAGCAAGGACGGCGCGGGCGCCCTGATCAACGGCATTCCCAAGACCGGGCCCAACGCGCAGTCGACGAAGGATCTGGTGCAGTCGGCACGCGCCGCGGAAGCGGATCTGCACGAGCAGTACAAGATGTCGTACGGCATCACCGGAACCACGGCCATCTACGCCGACATCGACCATGTCCTGTTGAGCAAGATCGTGCCGTACATGGCGATCGTGGCAGGCGCGGCGTTCATCCTGCTGATCCTGGTGTTCCGCTCGATCCTGGTCCCGCTCACCGCCGCGCTGGGCTTCCTGCTGTCGATGGGCGCCACCTTCGGCGCGACCGTGCTCATCTTCCAGGAGGGCGAGCTCGGGCTGATCAAGGATCCACATCCCTTGGTCAGCTTCCTGCCGATCATGTTGATCGGCTTGGTGTTCGGCTTGGCCATGGACTACCAGGTGTTCCTGGTGACCCGCATGCGCGAGGAATACGTACACGGCGCCGACCCCACCGACGCCGTGATCAAGGGCTATCACCACGGTGCGCGCGTGGTGACCTCCGCGGCGATCATCATGATCTCGGTGTTCGGTTCGTTCCTGCTGGAATCCGATGTCACCGCCAAGTCGATGGGCTTCGCGCTGGCGGCGGGCGTGGCCTTGGACGCGTTCGTCGTCCGGATGGTGCTCATTCCCGCTTTGCTTGTGCTGCTGGGCAAGTGGGCGTGGTGGTTGCCGCGATGGCTGGACCGGATCGTGCCCGATATCGACATCGAGGGCTCGCGGCTGCGCGAGGTCCAGGCCGAACAGCGCAAGGTCGAGCCACTACCGCAGCACTGAGCGTCGACGGCCGGGGAACGCAGGTTCCCCGGCCATGTCGCTACTGACTCGGTTGCGGCACTTGGCATTCGGTGACGCGCGGATTGAGCCCGATGTAGTTCGCGGGCCCCGCCGCGGCGGTGACCGCGATGGTCGCCCAGTCCGAACACTGCTTGGGCAGGTGCGCGAAGTGATGACGCTGCCCGGCCGCGAGCAGCCCGACGGCGACCCAGCCGAGCACGACCAGGACCAGAAGCTTTCCCCCGAGCCCGATTCCGGACTTCGCGGGTGGCGGCTGTCGCCCGCGCATAATCATCGTTCCTTCCCGGATTCGGTGTAACCCAGTCTATTACGCGAGGAATACACCGCAGGTCGGACGAGGTGAATACCCGACGACAGATCTTGCCGCTACCGGGTGGTCCGCGCTCCCCCACACTGCGGCTTCCGGCGGTCGGGCCGAGCCGCGACAGGCGGGCGGATGCCGTGCCGGATCGCGTTCGCAGTGTGGATTCCGATGGCGAAGTCCTTCAGTTGCTTCAACATATCTCCATGGTCGGACTTCCGCGCCATCGGGAGAAGTGGCGTATATGACGACTATCGCTAAGATTTAGACATGAGGTCTGTCTCCGTGCTGGCGTACGACGGGATGACGGCGTTCGAAACCGGCATCGTCATCGAGGTCTTCGGCCTGACCTGGCCCGATATCGAGCAGCCCTGGTACGAGCTGAAAATCTGCACCGAAACCCCCGACCCCGTCCGCGTGATCGGCGGCGCGACCCTGACCAGCCCCTACGGCCTCGCGGAATTCGCCGCCGCCGACACGGTCGTGGTCCCGAGCGTCGCCGACCCACGCGCGCGGACCTCGCCGGAACTGATCGACGCGCTGCGCCGGGCGCACAGCAACGGCTCCCGGATCGTGTCGATCTGCTCGGGCGCGTTCGCCCTCGCCGCCGCGGGCTTGCTCGACGGCCGCCGAGCCACCACCCACTGGCGATACGCCGACCTGCTGCGCGAGCGCTACCCACTGATCGAGGTCGACCCCGAACCCCTCTACACCGACGAAGGCGACATCCTGACCAGCGCGGGCTGCGCCGCCGGACTGGACCTGGCGCTCCATCTGGTTCGCAACGACCTGGGCGCGTCCGTCGCCAACGCCGTCGCCCGCCGCCTCGTCATCCAGCCCCACCGCGCGGGCGGCCAAGCCCAATACATCGAGTCCCCCATGCCTCCCGAACCCCTCGATGCCCCCATCGCCCGCAGCCTCTCCTGGGCGCTCGAACACCTCGCCGACCCGATCGCCGTACCCGATCTGGCCCGGGTCGCCGGCCTCTCGCCCCGCACCTACCTGCGCCATTTCGTCCGGGAAACCGGGGCGACCCCGAGCAAATGGCTGATCGCCCAGCGGATCCAGGCGGCACTGGCCATGCTCGAGACCGGCGACGCACCGATCGAGGAAATCGCGACCGCGGCCGGTTTCGCCACCCCCGTCACCTTCCGGCACCATTTCACCCGAGCCGTGCGGACCTCGCCGTCGTCGTACCGCCGCACTTTTCGGACAAGAAAAAGCCCCCCACCTGCGTGAACAGGTGAGGGGCTTTGGCGGTGGCGGAGGGATTTGAACCCTCGGAGGGGGGTTACCCCTCACACGCTTTCGAGGCGTGCTCCTTAGGCCGCTCGGACACGCCACCGCCGACTACGGTACCGGAGTGGGTGCGAGATTGTTAAATCGGCTGGTCAGCGTTGGTTTTTGAAGAAGGTGTCGAGGAGGTCGACGCACTCCGGTTCGAGGATGCCGCCGCGGACTTCGGGGCGGTGGTTGAGACGGCGGTCGCGCACTACGTCCCAGAGCGAGCCGACGGCACCGGTTTTGGGTTCCCAGGCGCCGAACACAACCTTGCCGATTCGCGCCAGGACCAGGGCGCCCGCGCACATCGTGCACGGCTCCAGGGTGACCGCGAGGGTCGCGCCTTCCAGTCGCCAGCCGTCGCCGTGCACTGCCGCGGCCGCGCGCAAGGCCAGGACTTCGGCATGCGCGGTGGGGTCGCCGAGGGCTTCTCTCGCGTTGGTGGCGCGGGCCAGTTCGCGGCCGTGCGCATCGAAGACGACGGCGCCGACCGGCACATCGCGCGGGTCGGCGCCGGCTGCGGCCGCCAGGGCGGCGCGCATCATCTCCTCGTCGGTCACCTCGGCATTTTGTCCAGGACCGCGGCGAATTCGTCGGCGAAACCGAGCCGCTGGGCGATCATGCCGAGCTGCTCGTCGGGGTAGAGGTCGGTTTCGGCGATGATCACGCTGAGGACCGGTTCGGGCAGGCCGAGGTCGGCCAGCACGCCCAGGTCGCCCTCTTCCCACGGCTCGACGTCGTCGAGATCGTCGGGGTCGATGTCGGGGATCTCGACATTGAGCGCGTCCAAGACGTCGGCGGCGATGTCGTAGTCGATCGCCGCGGTGGCGTCGGAGACGAGCAGACGGGTGCCGCTCGGCGCGGGACGCAACACGATGAAGAATTCGTCGTCGACGTCGATCAGGCCGAACACCGCACCTGAGCTGCGCAAAGCCTTCAGTTCGGTTTCGGCGGCCGACAGATCGTGCAGGGCATCGGAGCTGAGCGGGCTGACCCGCCATGTGCCTTCTTCGCGGACCACGGCCACTGCGAACCCTTCGACGTCGAAGTCGTCATCCGACGTCGCCCTGTTCGTGCCCGAGCGCTGTGCTGCCATGGACCAAACGGTAGTCTGTCCCACCCCTAATGATGAACTCGTGTGCCAATCTATTGCGATGAGCATCGACGAGCGTGGGGCTGTTTGCGTCCTCGGGACCGGCCTGATCGGTGGTTCGCTGCTGCGCGCCGCCGTCGCGGCGGGGTACCGGGCGTTCGGCTACAACCGCTCCGAATCCGGTGTTTCCGCGGCGTGTCAGGACGGCTTCGAGGTATCCGGCGATCTGTCCGCGGTGCTGGTTCGGGCTGCCGAGGTGGACGCGCTGCTGGTGATCGCGGTGCCGATGCCCGCGGTCGAACACCTGCTGGCCGACATCGCCGCGCTCGCGCCCGGATGCCCGCTGACCGATGTGGTGAGCGTGAAGGGGCCGGTGCTGGACGCGGTGCGAAAGCACGGGCTGGAGGCGTTGTACGTCGGCGGGCATCCGATGACAGGAACCGCCCGATCCGGTTGGGCTGCTACTGATCCCGATCTTTTCCAGGGTGCGGTCTGGGCCGTCGGAGTGGACGCGGGAACACGGGCGGAACCGTGGTCCCGGGTGGTGCGCCTGGCGCTGGACTGTGGGTCGGTGGTGGTTCCGGTGCTCGCCGAGGAACACGATCAGGCTGTCGCGCGGATCTCGCATCTGCCGCATGTGCTGGCCGAAGCGCTGGCCGAAGCGGGGGCCGCGGGCGGGAAGCTGGCGCTCGGTCTCGCGGCGGGTTCGTTCCGGGACGGAACCCGCGTCGCGGGCACCGCGCCCGACCTGGTGCGCGCCATCTGCGAGCCGAACGCGGCCGCGCTGGAACGGGTGCTCGACGAGGCCATCGAGACACTTGTCACCGCCCGCGATCGCCTGCGCGCGGACGGCCGGCTCGGCGACCTCGTCGAGAGGGGTTTCCGCGGCCGCACCGCCTACGACGACCGCGCCACCTGGGACATCACCGGCATCACCCCTGGCGCCGGCGACTGGCTCGGTGCGCTGCACCGCGCGGGTCGCGACGGTGGGGCACTCCGCGCACTCTGAGTACGTGTCCGTTCGCCCACGAAACCGCGACGCCGGGATCAGGCGCGTTCGGCCAGTCCCGGGTAGTCGAGGACGAAACCTTCCGGATCGACCGTCAGGGTGGCACTCGAGACCGGCGAGAGGACATTGATCCCGTCGGAGGCGCTCGAGTAGGTGAGCTCGGCCTCCTGCACCAGCAGGTCGGGTAGTCGCACGTACACGACGGGGACCTGGACGTCGCCGACGGCGTTCTGCAGGCCGAACCGGCGGATGGGCAGCGTGTTGAAGAACGGGCTCAGCACCACGTCGACGTCGAGGGCGCCGCCGAAGGTGGAGCGCACGTGGGTGCCGCCCGCGTCGACGAGCCAGTAGTTCTCCTCGTCGCGCGAGATCGAGGCGTGGCGTTCACCGGCCGCCGTGGTGGTGCGCAGCGACAACCGCCGCGTCGCGCCCACTTCGTCGGTGACCAGGTCGTACGACGCGCTGAATGCCGGGTGCTCATCGCCGGCGCAGCCGATCATCCGGCCCGCCGCCCTGATCCGATTGCCGTTCACCGTCACCCGCACCGATTCCATGCGGGTGTTGTCGTGGGCACGCCAGGTGAGCACCGCAGGCCACCGGGAGGCAGGTCTGATCTCGGTGGGGCCGTCGGCCGGGCCCGGGGCTGGGGTCGTCACCTCTCTACGGTAAGCGACACCAGCCCCGGCGCTGCACAACACGGGCGCATCACACCAGCGAATCCCGCCATGCGGCGTGCAATCCCGCGAAGCGGCCCTGGCCGGCGATCAACTCCGCCGGTGCGCCGTCCTCCACGATCCGGCCGCCGTCGAGCACCAGCACCCGGTCGGCAATGGCCACGGTGGACAGCCGGTGGGCGATGATCACGGCCGTGCGGTCGCGCAGCAAGGTCTCCAGCGCGTGCTGCACCAGCCGCTCACCCGGGATATCCAGGCTGGAGGTGGCCTCGTCGAGGACGATCACCGCCGGATCGGCCAGGAACACCCGCGCAAACGCCACCAGCTGACGCTGGCCCGCCGAGAGCCTGCCTCCGCGCGTACGCACGTCGGTGGCATAGCCGTCGGGCAGTCCGCCGACGAAGGCGTCCAGCCCCACCGCGCGCGCGGCCGCGGCCACCTCGGCATCGGTCGCATCGGGCCTGCCGAGCCGGATGTTGTCGGCGATGGTGCCGGAGAACAGGTAGGCCTCCTGCGTGATCATCACGACGTGCCTGCGCAGCTCGACATCGGCCAGGTGCCGCAGATCCACGTCGTCGAGCGTGATGACGCCACCGCTCGGGTCGTAGAACCGGGTGAGCAGTTTCGCCAGCGTCGACTTGCCCGCGCCGGTGGCGCCGACCAGCGCCACCACCTGTCCGGCCGGGATCTCCAGGTCGAATTCCGGCAGCACCGACGTGGCGTTGTAGCCGAACCAGACCTGGTCCATCCGCACCGCACCGGTCGCCCGCTCCAGTGCGACCGGGTGTTCGGGTTCGGCGACGGCCGGCTCCTCCTCGAGCACGCCGGAGATCTTCTCCAGCGCCGCGGCGGCGGACTGGTAGGAGTTGAACACCTGCGCGAGTTCGTCGAGCGGACCGTAGAACTGGTCGAGGTAGAGCAGATACGCGGCGAGCACCCCGATCGCGAGGTTGCCCTCCATCACCTGCCAGGCGCCGACCAGCAGCACGATCACCGTGGTCAGCTTGCCGATGAAGTTGGAGAGCCCGACGTAGTCGCCCATCCCGCGGACCGCGGTGGTCGTGGCCTTCTGGTACGCCGAATCCTCGACGCCGAGGACCTCCTCGTTGCGGTGTTCGCGCCGGAACGCCTGCACCGCCCGCATGCCGCTCATCGACTCGACGAACTGCACGACAACGCGCGAGATCGCCCCGCGTGTGCGCCGGTAGCCCGCGCGCTGACGCCGCTGCGCCCACCGGGTGACCAGCACCAGCGGCACGAACCCGATCAGCACGATCGAGGCGAGCAGCGGGTCGAGCCAGATCAGCAGGGCCGCGATGGTCACCACCGAGATCACCGCGCTCAGCGCCTGATTCAGCGCGCCTTCGAGCAGTTCCTGCAGTGCTTCGATATCGCTGGTGAGCCGGGTGACGACCTTGCCCGAGGTGTACTTCTCGTGGAACGACACGCTCAATCGCTGCGTGTGCCGGAACGCGCGCACACGCAGGTCGAACAGCACCCGCTGACTCAGCGACCCGGAGGCCCGCAGGAAGGCGAAGGTGGTGAGCCCCGACAGCACCGTCACCGCGACGAATCCGGCGACGGTCGCGATCATCGGCGTCCAATTGCCTTGGCGGCCTTGGCTGATGCCGTGGTCGAGCCCGTAGGCGATGAACAGCGGCAGCGAGACCTTGGCCGCGTTGTCGAGCAGGATCAGGACGAAGGTGAGAATCGCCTGCTTGCGGTAGGGCCGCACCAGATCGAGGAGCAATCGCCGGGATCGCCCGGCCAGCACCAGGTTTCCGGTTCCGGTGACGGTGTCGTCCTCTTTGGCGATACCGCGCCAGTCGGCCGCCAGATCGGACCTCTCCTCCGGCACATCCTTTTCCGTGGTCACCGTCTCGGTGCTCATGTCTCACCTCCCATCAGTTCGCGGTAGTGGCTGCTCGTGCGCAGCAGTTTCTCGTGGCTGCCCTCGGCGACGATGCGTCCGTCGGCCAGCAGGGCGACGCGGTCGGCCAGCGCGGCAGTGGACGGCCGGTGCGCGACGAGCAGGGTGGTCGCGCCGGAGAGCACCGCCCGCAGCTGATCCTGCACGCGCTCTTCGGTTTCCACGTCCAGCGCCGAGAGCGGATCGTCGAGGACCATGATCCGGCCGTGGGCGGTGGTCTCGCCGGTGAGCACAGCTCTGGCCAGCGCAAGACGCTGACGCTGTCCGCCCGACAGACTCATGCCCTGCTCACCGATGCGGGTATCGAGCCCCCACGGCAACGCGTCGACGAACTCGCTCGCCTGCGCGATATCGAGCGCCTGGCGCACGTCGGCGTCGGTGGCACGCGGGTCGCCCAGCGCCACGTTCTCGCGCACGCTGGCCGAGAACAGCACCGGTTCCTCGAAGGCCACCGTCACCACCCGGCGCAACTGCGCCAGGCGCAGCGTGGCGATGTCGACGCCGTCGATGGTGATCCGGCCACCGCTGACGTCGTAGAGCCGGGGAATCAGTTCGAGCAGGGCGGTCTTACCGCTGCCCGTCGCGCCGACGAGCGCGACGGTCTCTCCCGGCCGGATCCGCAGCGAGATCTCTTCCAGCACGGTGTGCTCCGGACCGTCCCCGGATCGCGGGTAGGCGAAACGGACCCGGTCGATGACCAGTTCCCCGTGCAGCGGGTCGGGTAGTTCCGCCGGGTGCGGCGGATCGGTGATGTCGAGCGGGGTGTCGATGATCTCCCAGAAACGATCGGCCGCGGTGCGCGCCTCGAACAGCTCCGACAGCAGGAAGCCCAGCCAGATGATCGGCCACTGCAGGAATGTGGCCAGCGTGATGCTCGCGACGAGCGTGCCCATCGTCATCGACCCGTGCACCACCGAGTAGCCGCCCACCCCGAGCGACAGCGCGATCGACACCGTCGGCAAGGTCACCAGCGCAGCCCAGAGCGTGGCGTCCAGGCGCACCTTCTCCATCTCCGTGCGCCGCAGTTCGCGCGAGAGCGCGGTGAAACGCATCCCGAAGAAGCGGCCACGCCCCAGCGCCTTGAGCACCCGCACGCCCTGCGCGGATTCCTGGGCGATGGTGGCCAGGTCGCCGGACTGGTCCTGCGAGCGCCGCGAGGCCACCTCGAACCGGCGGACGAAGCGCGCGCAGAACAGCGTCAGCGGCAGGGAGGTCACCGTGAAGATCAGTCCCACCTGCCAATTCATCGCGAACAAGACGATCAGCCCGGTGGGCATGATCACCCCGTTGACGATGAGGAACGGACCGGCGAACGCGACGAACCGCCGCAACACCGACAGATCGTCGATGGCGCGCGAGAGCAGCTGACCCGACTGCCACCCGTCGTGACGGCCGATCGAGAGGGCCTGAAGTTGCGTGAAAAGCTTGGCACGCATGGTGATTTCGAACATCGTCGAAGGCTTGGACACCAGCCATCGCCTGCCCCACATACCGAACGATTCGAGTGATCCGAGCACGAAGATCAGCGCGACCGGCGCCAGCAGACCGACGAAGTCCCGCCGCGCGATCGGCCCGTCGACCACCCGCGCGATGACGAGCGGAATCGCGATCGCGGTGCTCGCGGTGACGATCGCCAGCACGTTGGCCAGCAGCAGCGGCACCCGGTAAGGCCGGAGAAACGGCAGAAATCGCCGCAGCGACCGCATTCCTCCACTCGACTGCGGCGACGGCCGCTCCGATCTGTCGGCCTCCGATTCGGCGGCCGCCAGCTCTGATGTGACAGACAAAACTCCCCCTTGATGTCCGGTCGGCTGGGTTGGTTTTCCGGTACGGACGCCAGGTGATGTTCGCACCGGGGTCCGACAAGTTCGGCCCGTCAAGAGTCCCAGAGCACCCCCACCCCCGGCCACCGATTTTCCTCGGCCCGAACCCAGCCGTCTACCCCCTGCCGGGCGATACGGCACCCGCCGTCGGGGAGGATTCGTTCGCGGCCTGCACCTGTTCAGCGGACCGATACAATTCGCCACAGGCGCGAGGGAACGGGTCGCTGAAGAGCGGGCCACCCGATGGCCGCGAACCCGAGCGCGCCAGCGCTCCGAAAACACAGGAGTCTCGTTGTCGCGGATGGTCGGGTTGTTCGCCGGGATCGGCGGGCTCGAACTCGGTCTGAGCAGGCACGGTTGGGCGTCGGAGCTGCTGTGTGAGATCGATCCCGGCGCTCAGGGTGTGCTCGCGGCGCGATTCCCCGATACCGACCTGCACGGCGATATCACCCGTCTGCGGTCCCTTCCCGCGGGCACCGAGCTGGTCGCGGCCGGTTTCCCGTGCCAGGACCTCTCGCAGGCCGGGCGCACCGCAGGCATCACCGGCCGTCGTTCCGGCCTGGTCGACGAGGTGTTCCGCCTGGTTCGAAGGCAGCGCGGGCCACGGTGGCTGTTGATCGAGAATGTCCCGTTCATGCTGCAACTCGGCCGGGGCGCGGCGATGCGCCACATCACCGCCGCCCTCGAGGAGCTCGGGTACGCCTGGGCCTATCGGGTCGTCGACGGACGCGCGTTCGGCTTGCCGCAACGGCGCCAGCGCGTGCTGATGCTGGCTTCGCGGACCGAGGACCCCCGCCAGGTGCTGTTCGGTGACGACGCCGGTCCCCGCGACTACGGCGATCCGGACTGCGATCCGTGTGGCTTCTATTGGACCGAGGGTGTGCGCGGTCTCGGCTGGGCGGTGAACGCGGTGCCGACCCTCAAGGGCGGTTCCGGTCTCGGCATCGCCAGTCCGCCCGCGGTCCGGCTGCCCGCGGGCGAGATCGTGACGCCGGGGATCGTCGACGGTGAACGATTACAGGGGTTCGACGCCGACTGGACCGCCCCCGCCCTCGATGTTCCCGGCGTGCGCCACGGTCATCGCTGGAAACTGGTGGGCAACGCGGTGAGCGTGCGGATGGCGAACTGGGTCGGCGAACGCCTCGCCGCGCCTTCGGACCCGCTGACCGTGGGAGAGCCGATCGCCCCCGGCCAGCCGTGGCCCAGCGCCGCATGGGGGCACGCGGGCGTCGTGCACCGCGTTCCCCTCTCGACCTGGCCGGTCCACGAGCCCTACGAGGACCTGAAGAACTTCCTCGCCGAGCCCCGCCTGCTCTCGCCTCGCGCGACGGCCGGATTCCTGCGTCGCACCGAGATGGGCAGCCTGCGCTTCCCGCCCGGCTTCCTCGACGATGTCCGGGATCACCTCGACCGCATGGGCGGCTGGGCAGCATGAGCGCGCGGCGGGCAGACAACCGGGAATCGCCCGGCCAGTCCGCCGCTTCGCCGACTCCCTCCGCCGCGCGAAGGCTCGTGACCGATGCCGCGACAAGCGCGCGCATGTCCAAGCAGCGACGCGCTGATACCGCTCCCGAGCTGGCACTACGCCGCGAATTGCACCGCGCGGGCCTGCGCTATTTCGTCGACCGCCCGCCCATCAAAGGGCAGCGTCGTCGTGCGGACGTGGTGTTTCCCCGACTGCGCATCGCCGTCTACGTCGACGGTTGTTTCTGGCATCGCTGCCCTGATCACGCGACCGATCCGAAGAACAACGCGCAGTGGTGGGCCGACAAGCTGGCGGGCAATGTCGCGCGCGATCGGGCCACCGACACCGCGTTGACAGCGGCGGGCTGGGCGGTCGTCCGAGTGTGGGAGCACGAAGATCCGCAGGCGGCGGCCGAGCGGATCACCGCACTGGTGAAACGCTCCAAACCCAGCTGACCTGCGACTATCGAGTTGTTCAGCGGCGATGCGGACTACGTTCGGCGCGAACCCGCACCCGTGCGCGCGACGCGTCCGCCGCGACGAAGCCGGACACGGCCAGCGCGAGGATCGTGGCGAAACCTGCCAGCGCGATCACGTAGCTCATCGAGGACCTCTCCGTTGATTACCAACCACCCTGCACGGCGAACCTGACAGCAACCTGTGCGTGCCCGTGCTGCCTCGATGAAACCACGTCCCCCGCTCTCGACGCGCCTGATCCAGGCGGTGGAGGCCGGACCCGCACAATGGTCGGTGTGACCGAATCCGCACGGCACACCCGTGGCTACGCGTTGCTGATCGCGCTCGCGATCGCGATCGCGGGCCTGTGCTACTCGTCCTGGCTGCTGGAATTCGCGCTGCCGATCGACACCGACCCGGTCAACGACTTTCTCAGCGAACTCGATGCCGAGGGCAAGCCCTACCGGGAGGTCTTCGGCACCGCCGACAAGGTCGCCGGCCTGTTGCTGATCCCGGCGGCGCTGGGTGGACTGCTCGTTTTCCGGCGCCGCCGATTGACCACGATCGGCTGGACGGCCCTGTTGTGCTTCGGCGCGTCCACCATCGCCGACGCCCTGCTCCCGCTCCACGACTGCGCTCCGGGCGACAGCGCGTGCGGCGGCGACAGCGGACTGTTCCCGCAGCTACGCCAACCGCACGCGCTCACGAGCACACTGGCCGTCACCTCGATCGCGGTGGCGGCGCTCGCCTTCAGCGTCGCCGCCTACCGGTACCACCGCTGGCGGATCCTGCGGGAATTCGGCGTCGCCGTGCTGGTGCTCGGGTCGGCGGCGACCATCTGGATGATGGTCGCCGACAACCTGTCCGGCTCCTACGCACTCGGCATCGCCCAGCGAATCCAGGTCGCCACCATGTCACTGTGGTTGCTCGCCCTGGCCACCGCGGTACTCGTGGAAGGTCGCGAGTGGACTACTTGACGGTGATCTTCACCGTGTAGCCGTCGATCTTCGCGGGCAGCTTGGTGGTGTCCACCGCGAGCACCTCGCCGGTGTCCTGCACGCCGTTGGGCAGCGTCTTGGGCTTGAGGCCGAACGGGGGCTGTTCGCCCTGACTGGCGGCCAGGCCGAAGTCGCTGTCGTTGGCGATGTAGATGGTCTTGCCGCCGTCGAGGGTGGCGATGCCTTCGATCTTGTCGTGACCGAAGAACCTGCCCTTCTCGTCGAGCGTGGCGACCAGCGCGGACAGGTCCAGGTTGCTCTTCTTCGCGACCGGGGTGACGCCCGCCTTGGTCAGCGCGGCGACGGCTTCGGCGGTCGGGGTGACCCCGATCAGAGTCTCCAGGGGCTTGCCGTCGATCAGCAGGCCGCCCTTCTCCGCGTCATAGATCGCGCCCGGCACGGCGGACTGCGGGCCCACATCGGTCGCGCCCGCGAGGTCGACGGTCCAGATCTTCTTGTCCGACTTGGGCGCGAGATTGCCGTCACGCTCGTCGACCAGGAACGTGGTGGCGCTCAGCGCGGTGATCTCCGAGACGGCGACCTTCGACTGCTTCGGGTTTTCCAGCGGGTACAGGAATTCCTTCTGCGCCTTGGTCTTCAGATCGACCGTCACGATCCGCGCGAACGGCACCTCCTTGGCCGAGCCGTTCAGGCCGGGGGTGTTGAGCGCGCTCTGCACCATGCCGACCAGGGTGCTGCCGTCGGGGGTGATGGTCAGCCCCTCCATGCCCTGGTTGGGCGTGCGCAGCGCGAACTCCTTCGGCAGGCCGTTGCCGGGCGCGAGCCGCTCGATCTCTGTGCCCGTGGCATCGAAATGCACCAGGAACGGACCGTATTCGTCGGAGATCCAGAAGGTGCCGTCGGCCAGTGCGACCAGGCCCTCGGGATCGATGCCGTGGTCGGTGGGCGGGAGGACCTTGCCCTGGAGGTCCCTGATGGTCTCGCCGGTACTGGCCGAGGTGTCGACCTGCCCGTTGAACGGCACGCCCGACTTGCTCCGCAGTTCGATGCTCGACTGCAGTACGGCGCTGTTGCCGACCAGCTTGAACCGGCCGATCTTGGGCACGAAATTCGGTGTGGGCGAGAGCTTCTCATTCTTCGCCGGACCATCGACGTTCGGGCCGCGGTCGGTGAGTCCGTAGAACTCGTCGGCGCTACCGGGCACCGCGGTCCAGGCCGAGCCGAAACCACTGCCCTGCACCGTGGTGCCACCGAACTCGCCGAGCACCGGAATGTCGGTCGTGTAGAGACGAACCGCGTCGGTGGTGGTGACGGTGAACTGGTCGAGTCCGGTGTAGCCGGCGCTCGGGGTGTATACGTAGGCGCCGTCGGCGCGGCGGGTGACATTGCCGTGCTCGGGCTCGAGGTCGACCCCGAGCACCGCGTTGGTGCCCGCCCTGGCGACCAGGTCGTCGAGCGAGATCACCAGCGGCTGGTCCTTGCCCACGGTGAAGCCGGCCGCGGAGTCCGGCGAGGAGCAGCCCGCCGCCACGGCGGCGGCGCACAACGCGGCGGTGAGCGGGAGAAGACGAAGACCTGGACGCACGTTCATCCGGCATGCATACCGTCGCGATCCGACGACGAGAAGACCGGGAAATGAATTGTCCTCCACCGCCCGGTGGAGGATTCTGGCAACCATGACCACAACTCGGGTGAACATCTCCTCAGCCTCCGATTTCGAAGATGTCGTCGGGTATTCGCGGGCGGTGCGGGTCGGCAACCAGGTCGTCGTCAGCGGCACCACCGCCGCTGTGGCCGGCGGTGGCGCTGTCGGCGGCGACGATATCGGCGCCCAGACCCGTGAAGTCCTGGCTCGCATCGCCGCCGCGCTGGAGCAGGCCGGGGCGAGTGTGCGCGACGTGGTGCGCACGCGCATGTTCGTCACCGATATCGCCCGCTGGCCCGAGGTCGCGGCCGCCCACGCCGCGGTGTTCGGCACGATCCGCCCCGCCGCCTCGATGTACGAGGTCACCGCGCTGATCGCCCCTGACCTGCTGGTGGAGATCGAAGTCGACGCGATCATCGACGGCGGCGCACTACCCTCGAATCCGTGACCAGCGAAACGGCTACTCCCACCGACCTGCTCGATCAGGTCGCCGCCTCCACCGCACGCTTCGACGCCGCCATCGGCACCCTCACCGATCCAGCGTTGGCCGAACCGTCCCTGTTACCGGGGTGGACGCGCGGTCACGTGCTGGCGCACATGGCACGCAATGCCGACAGCCTGTTGAACCTGCTGCTGTGGGCCCGCACCGGCATCGAGATGCCGCAGTACCCGAGCGTCGCCATTCGTGATGCCGATATCGAAGCAGGGGCACCCCGGCCGCTGACCGTGCAGCACGCGGACTTCACCGCCACCGCGCACCGCTGGCAGGCCGTCGCCACCACCATGCCCGCCGCCGACTGGCGGGTCGAGGTCCGCAACCGCCAGGGCGGCACCCTCACCGCCGACCAGATCCCCTGGATGCGCCTGCGCGAGACCGAAATCCACCACGTGGACCTCGACGTCGGCTACACCGCCGCCGATTGGCCGGCCGCCTTCGTCGCGCGGCTTCTCCCCGAGACCATCGCGGACCTCTCCGCCAAACTCCTCCCCGAAGCCACCCCCACGTTCGACATCCAGTCCACCGACACAGATTTCATCGCCACCGTCGGCCCTGGCCGTCCCCACCACACCGTCCTCGGCCCCGCCACCGCCCTCCTCGGCTGGCTCGTCGGCCGTACCTCAGGTAGCGACCTGACCGGACCCCTACCGCCGCTCCCGGCTTGGAAGTAGTCCCGACAGGTAAACCTCGCGACCTACGAAAGAACCTTCGCTCCAGCACAGCTCGGAGGTTCCATGTGGTCAGCGAATGCCGATTTTCGGGTCGGTGAAGCGGTTGGTGAAGATCTCGCCCGCTGTCAGCGCCGGTGGGATCGCCGCGCCGCCTGCCACCAGGATCGGCCGCAGGTCCTCGAGGTTGCGCTGGGTTCGAGCCTGCTCGTAGGTGCCGAAGGAGCCGTCGGCCTCGTTGGCCAACAGGCCGAGCTCGACGAGCTGCTTCGCGGCGAACTCGGCCTCACCGGCCGGGTACGGAGTGAAGGCCGGTGTGCGGGAGACGATATCGACGACCTTGGCATTGGTGTCGGCCGGTGCGACGGCGAAGTCGGCGCCGGACTGCTGCACGATCGGTACCAACTTGGCCAGACACGGCGCCAGCCCGTCGAGCTTGTCGGCGCGCGCGGTGAGATTCGAGGCGTAGGTGTCGAAGCCGGAATTCTTGATCAGGTCGTAGGCCACCGGCTTGTTCCAGGCGCGGGCCTCGTGCTCGTAGACGTACGGTTCCGCGCTGGCGAAACCCTGCTGGGCGATCGTGGGGTCGGCGACGAAACGGGCTGGGGCGCCGTCGTATCCGGTATCGATCTGCGACTGTTTCAGCAGACCCTTGGCCACCAGCCACTGCGGAAAGATCTGCTCCTTCGACACCACTACAGGTGCGTTCGAGCGGCCGATATCGGTGATCGATCGCCAATCCGGGTGGCTCGCCGGATCCCACATCAGAATGGAGGGACTGTATTTCAGCAACGGGGTGACAGCGACGACCGACTTGGCGGCACTCGCCGCGATCACCTGCTCGCCGTGTACCACCCCGAGAGTGACCGTGTCGTCGACATACATGCGCGAGGGGACGGACTGGAAGCCGATCGCGGGCCCACCCGCTCGCAGCTGCAACCGCACCCCGGTGTCCTTACCGCCTGCCACCAGCGGCCCTTCGACCGATTTGGTCTCCTCGTCCACGCGGTACCCGGGGCCGAGCAGCTGGAACAACCCGCCTTGATCGGACTGCGGCTGCCACTGCAGCTGGACGGTGACCGTATCCGGGCACACCCCGCGCAGTGTCTGCGCGGGCGCCGCGGGTTCGAGCGCGACGGCGGCGCCACCGTGATCCGCGGTATCGGTGCCGCAGCCGACGACGGCGAGCAGCGCCGCCAACAGCACTGCTCCCGAGGTCGCGGCGCGCCTGTGGTGTCGGTGGTTCTGCATGTCGTCCTCCTCGTCGTCGCGCCCTTCTGCGCGACATCTACATGCAACTTCCCCTCGGTTTCCAGGCAGTTACGTGTTCACTACATGTCTGTTCTTCCTCCAGTTCTGTAATGCGGAGGCAATACATGCAATAGACCCTGAAAAGATGACGTCCCCGTTCACCGTCCCCACCATCGACATCACCCCCTTTCTGACCGACACCGACGATGCCGATCGCGCGGCGGTCGCCGCCGAAATCGACACCGCTTGCCGCGAGGTCGGCTTCATGCAGATCGTCGGCCATGCCATCCCCGACGAGGTGGTCGCCGGACTCACCGACGCGCTCGACGAGTTCTTCGCCCTGCCACTCGACATCAAGAAGCGCTACCGCCGCTCGACCTCGGAGAACCGCGGCTACTCGCCGCCGAGGTCGGAATCGCTGAGCCTGAGTCTGGGTCTGCCCGCGGCGAATCAGATGAACGACTTCTACGAGGCCTTCATCGTCGGCACCCAGTACACCGACTTCCCCGGCCTCGACCTACCCGCGTCGTCGTACGCCGCCAACAACTGGCCAGAGGCCGCTCCGGGCTTCCGTCCCGCCATCGACGCCTACTTCGCCCACGCACAGCGGCTGTCGCGAATCCTGCTGCGCGCCTTCACCGCAGCCCTGCGGCTACCCGCCGACTACTTCGACACCCTCACCGACCATTCCATCGACGCGCTGAAGATGAACAACTACGCCCTGCCCGAAGGCGAGCTGCGCCTCGACGGCGATATGACCGGCATGGGCGCGCACACCGACTTCGGCATCCTCACCATCCTGTGGGCCGACCGCGTCCCCGGCCTACAGGTGCTCGACAAACACGGCCACTGGCACAACGTGCAGCCCGCGCCGGGCGCCCTCCTTATCAACCTGGGCGATGCGATGGCCCGCTGGACCAACGACCGCTGGATGTCCACCCTCCACCGCGTCGATCCACCGATCATCGACGGCCACATCCGCCGCCGCCGTTCCGCCGCCTTCTTCTTCGACGGCAACCACGACGCGGTGATCCAAGCCCTCCCCGGCACCCTCGCCCCCGGCGAACAGGGCTACCCCCCGATCACCGTCGCCGACAACATCAACGCGAAAGTCGCCGGCCTGAAAGGACTGGCCACCCCCGCCCCGACCGCCCGCGAAACCGCCAGAGTCCTGGCAGCGACCAGCCCGGAATGACCAGAGCCCCACACAAAAAAAATCGACCCCGTACCTACTGATACGGGGTCGATTTCGGTGCGCCCGAAGGGATTCGAACCCCTAACCTCTTGGTTGTTCCGTTGCTCTGCGGTTGTCCGCTGGCGTACCTCCAATCTTGCTGCTACCGGGGCGTTTTGCGTTCGTCGCTACATGACTGTCTGCCGTTGTCCGCCCGTATCGCCGGGGGTTTGTAGTGGGAAAGTAATGGGTGAGTCATGTTCTCCGGTTTCGGGAGACTGTCTACGAGTAGTGATCGCAGTCGGTGTGGAGCGGTGGCGTGTATGCCGTGGTGCAGGCTCGACCCGTGTGCGTTCGATGGTGACCCACCGATCCAGATACAAGGCACCGCACCGATGAGTACATAGCCAGGTCCAGAGCGGAGGATCGACGTCGTTGTACGGCTCGGATCAGTACGGGACGTGTGACAACGGATACTTCGTAAGGATCACTGGCCGTGTCGGATCGAGTGTGTACATTGCGGACATGTCGGTGGGCGATAGCTCGACTCTTGCCCGGAACGTGCTGCAGGATAAGAGGCCTGGTCCTGGGGCAAGTTGAGTCGTAGCCTGCCGACATCCTGACCACGAGTAGAACGAGGTGTCGATGTCGACCGAATCACAGCCGGATGTTGCGACGATGCAGCGGATACAGGGGCGCGACCTCAGCCCAGCGAATGTCGGCCAGTACATGATCCGGGCCAAGAACGGCTACCACCAGCCTGGCGAGATTCTTGACATCGTTCCAATACGCGCCGACCGGGGCGGAGCATGGCTGCTCACGGTGAAGTGGGTCGCTACGCCTGTCGATGCTGCGCAAATTAGCCAGGCAAAGGTGGCGTTCGACGGGCCCGCCGCTCTGATCGAAGCTCCTCTGGTCCGAGCAGTTCCCGGCACCGCGGCTGCCCAGCTCGAACTGGGCGAAATTCCCGAAGACCAGGCCGTCGTCGAGGAAACAGGCGCTGTCGTCTCCGATTGGATCAAACTGGTTCAGAGTGGTCCCTACGTCGATGGGATGACCGAGACCACCACGGTTCGAGCCCGCGACCTGACTCCCCGCCACGTGGGAAAGGTGTTCGGCAACGGAGACGAATCAGGGCTGACTTACTTCATCAAAGTGCTGAACTTCCGCGCGATCGAAGATGGTCCGAAACCTGGCGTGCAGCTGTGGCTGAGGCACTCGCAGATCGAAACCCGACCTGCCTACGACAACGAGTGGCATGTGCCGTTTGACAGAGAGTTCAAGTTCGTGGAACTCACTCCGTTCAAGGGGTAGTCGAAGCTAGCGAGCGATCAGTAACGAACCTGCTTGGTTCGCTGGCACTGTTCTAGGGTTGGTTGCACATGCGGGGCTCGCTCACCGCCTGCCTGGTGCGGCCGCCGTTCACCCGCACTGCAGGCCAACCAAGAACGGGGCCACGCGGTAAAGCTGCTCTGGGCCGGTGATCCCGCCGAGACAACTTCTACAATCGAGCTGTAGGCAGACGGAGAGGCTGATCTCACGTGATTGTAAAGGCTTGGCTCGCTGGTGACGTGCCTAGCTTGAGTGCCCTAGTAACTCGCTTGTCCACGGGCGACGTACGAGTGGTACAGGATGGTGACGGCTATTACCTCACAGCCCCGGAGATCAATACTTGCCCCGACCTCCACGCGATCAAGGAGGTCGCGGCCCGAGTTCTGGCGAGAGTTAATGGCGTGGCTCGAGCAATGGACGCAAGCTATCGCCCAGTACGTCTCGCTGGCCGCTACAACAACGGAGACGACGCGGTTGTCACTGTCGATGCCGCGCTCGAGATCAGGTTCACAATGACGGCCGCCGTTGTTGTGCACGACGCGAGTGGGCGTGAAGTACCGACTCCGCCCCCAGCTGGACCGGTATATGTGCAGGTTGCTGCGGACGTTCCAGAAGCAGCTGAAGCGCTCGACATACTGGGCAAGCCCGGGCAGCTCAGCTGGGGCGAGATGTACAAGGTGTTCGAGATCGTGACAGACCAGGTACCGGACGAGGTTCGCCGGAAAGACTGGGGAATCAGCAGAGCAGACGAGACTCGATTCACCTCATCGGCGAATCACCCCGGCGCGAACGGTGAGCACCGAGACGGACGGCATGCTCGCCCCTTCCGTCCGGAGCTGAAAGTGAGGTGGTCCCAGGATGAGGCTCGGCAATTCATCTCCAGGCTCGTCTTGTCGTGGCTGTCGCACGAAGCCGCCCAGCGGCACGACGCCTAGCTGCTTGGACGATTGGTGCGTGACAACTTCGGGGTTGGCTGAGTCGCGATCCGCGACACGTCGGGCTACTTGAGGTTGCAATAGAGTGCCAAACTTGGCATCATCGAAGACGCAAAAGCAAACGTCGCACACTGTGCGGCAGATCCTAAGGCCACTCTTCCGAGGGTGGCCTTAGTTGTGTCTTGGGTCACCATCGCCGAACATTGACCTGTGCTTCTGTGCTATCTCGATGAATCAGGCGATGAGCAGGCTCTCCGGACTGAGACCGACACACCGGCTTTGGTCATCGCTGGTCTCGTGGTCGATCACCAGCGGGTTCACGGTTTGGTGTACAAGTTCCTACAGCTCAAGAAGAAGTACCGACCGGCCCTCGCCAAGCCCACGGTCAAGTTGAGCGATTTGATCACACACGAGATCAAGGGGTCCGACCTGCGCAAAGGTGTCCGCGACGGCGGGCGCAACGCCAGGAGAGCGGTCTACTCACTGCTGAGCGACACCCTCGATCTCCTTGAAGAGAGCAACTCAAAGGTAGTTGGCGAAATCCATGTCAAGGGCGAGGAGCCACTTGCCCGATGGGCATATGCCGTCACCGTAGCTGGGATCGCAGAACAGCTCGAGGCGCAGTCGCGAGCAGCCAACACATCGGGAGCGATGATTCTCGACGCAAGAACAAAGTCCAAAAATGTCCCGTCAGTCCACCGGATCACTACGGAACGGTTTCGGGCGGGAGGGAACCCCTACCCGTGCCTGGTGGAGAGTCCCGTTTTCGGACACTCAGATGCACATGTCGCCTTGCAAGTCGCTGACCTCATCGTTTCGGGACTGCTGTTTCCCATGGCCTGCTTCGCATACTCCCAGGGGCTGATCAGCAACATCCACATCAACGAGAGCTATGGCGAGATCCGCGAGCGCTTCGGTTCCCGCTTGCGGCTGCTGGAGCACCGGCACGTGTGGGCAAACGGGCGACACGCTGGAGGGATTGTTGTCAGGGACCATCTGAACAATCAACCGTCCTTGCTGCTCTACAAGGACTGCCCGTTCGACACTGGTCGACGGGACTACCTAGAGAACCGTAAGAATGGCCGACCAGGTCCGGCACCCGTGACGGTATAGGCGGTCGATCACGCTCGCACGGACCACACGCATGTCTAGACCACGATCGGCCTTGTTCTGGGATGGGTTGCGCACACAGGGGGGGCTGGCTCATCGACCGAGCTGCCTGATGCCACGCCAGCGGATGGCTCCCGGCGAGTGGGGCAAGATCACCGTCAAGCAGACCAGTGCCGGCCAGTTCACCGCTCACACGTACGTGCGCGATGAGGACGGCGAGCGTCGGCAGGTGGAACGCAGCGGTGCCAGCGATGAGGCTGCACGACGAAATTTGTTGCGGCACTTGAAGACACGTACGTCTACGATCGCGGAGGCCGTGGTGACAGATCGCACTACGCTGGCCGAGTTGTTCCCGATCTGGCTTGCGACCAAGACCAAACTCAAGCGGCAATCGCGGGAGCTGTACCAACAGTCATGGGACCGGCACGGGCGCAAGCAACTTGGCGCTCTGCGCATTCGGGAGCTGCCTACCAGCCGCGCCGAAAGGCACCTCAGCAAGCTCGCTGCTCGATCGGAGTCGAACGCCAAGACATTCCGTGTGGTGCTGATCGGCATGTTCGCTCTGGCCGTCCGATATGACGTACTGCCGGTGAACCCGATTCGGGAGACCAGTCGCACTGGGGGCAAGCAGTCCGGTGCCCGGGCCCTCACGCCTGACGAGTTCGCGAAGGTGCGAAAAGCGGTCCATGCCTACCGTGACCGTGAGAAGGGTTTCGGACCTCGGCCCGGTCGGAATTTGCCCGAGTTCGTTGATGTGCTGGTCTCGACTGGATGGCGACCGAATGAGGTGCTGTCGCTGCGGTGGTGCGAGGTCAACTTGACGGCCGACCCGCCGACGGTCACGACTACCGGGACCATGATCGACCACGGCAAGGTCAAGGGGCAGGCGCTCCACCGCCAGGACACACGGAAAGGCGATGCGCCCGACCATACGGTGATCCTGCCCAAGCTCGCGGTGGAAGCCCTGAACACCCTGCGCCCGAAGGACCCCGACCCCGACAGTCCGGTGTTCGCCAACCGCAACGGCGAGTGGATGAGCTTGGCGAACATGCGTCGGTCGCTGCGGGCCGCGCTGCCGGAGGATCTGAAGTGGGTCACCCCGCGCAGCTTCCGTCCGACCGTCGCGACGGTGGTCCGTGACGACCTCGGCCCGGCTCAAGCACAGGCCCAGTTGTCGCATGCGAAGCTGGATACAACCGAGCGCCACTACCTCGAACGGCGGACTGTCGGACCGGACGCGAGGAAGGCTCTCGACAAGTTCACGCAGGGAAAGTAGTGGATCGTTTGTAGGGGGAAAGTAGCGGATCTAGCGAGATTTCCCAGAAACGAAAAACCGCCCCTCACCGGTAAACCCTGGTGAGAGGCGGTTTTTTTGTGCGCCCGAAGGGATTCGAACCCCTAACCTCTTGATCCGTAGTCAAGTGCTCTATCCGTTGAGCTACGGGCGCATGGTGGTGCATCTTCAGTTGTTACCCAGCGAGCTGGGTGTGGCGGAGGCGAGAGGATTTGAACCTCCGGTCCCCGTGAAGGGACAACTCATTAGCAGTGAGTCCCATTCGGCCGCTCTGGCACGCCTCCTGGAGCCTTCTCTTTCGAGGGCACCGGTCCTTGTCGAACCGCCGGGAATGAAGATTACACGAGCAGTGGTAGTAGTCCAAAACGCCTGGTCAATCAGCGTAAGTTGCTGTCGAACCAGTCGTAGATGCGAGTCTGGGAGTCGATGCGAATCGCGATGGCCGCGTCGTCTTCGGGATCGGGTCGGTCGACCCGGTGAGTCAGCCCCGGATAAGAGACTGTGAGACTGGCCACATCCGCTTTGGCCGTGGCCTCGCGCAGGCGTTCGACCGCCTCGGGCGGGGTGGCCGGGTCGTCGGCGCCGAAGAGCCCGAGCCAGGGGGCCTGGAGGTCGGCGGCGATGTCGATCAGGGCCGCGTTCTGGTCGGGGAGCGGTTCGGTGATGCCGGGGGCGGCCACGCTCACCGCGGCGCCGATCGGACGGGTGGCGGCGACGAGGAAGGCCGCCGTGCCCGCGCTGTCGAAACCGAGGACGCCGATCGTGTCGGGGAAGACACCGCGGCCGGTGAGCCAGTCGAAACCGGCGTCGAAGTCGTCGAAGAGCTCGTCACCGAACACCTCGTGCTGCGCGTCGGCGATGCGGTCGAACAGATGCGGCGCGACGACGATCCAGCCCTCGAACGACAGCGCCCGCATCAGCTCGAGTAGCTGGGGGGAGAATTCACGGGATTCGTGCAGGACAACGATGCCGCCGCGGGCCACCCGTTCGGGCTCCACCACCGTGATCGGCACGGCATCGCGTCGCGCGACGGCGGCCGTGTCGGCATCAACCGGCCGCAGAGGGGCGACGTCGTCGTAGGTGCCCGGCATAAACCCAGCGTAGGCGGCAGAACTGGACTTGGGTAGGTCTGGACGGCCGCGCCGCATGTCGGCGCGGCCGATCATCGTAGGGTGGAGGCGTGACCGCGCACATCCGCCCCGACCTCGCCACCATCCCGGCCTACGTTCCCGGCCGTAACCACCCGGATGCGGTGAAGCTCGCGTCCAACGAGACGACCTTCGGCCCGTTGCCGAGCGCGGCCAAGGCGATCGCGGAGTCCGCCGAGCTGGCCAACCGCTATCCGGACAATCAGGTCAGCGAGCTGCGGGCGGCGCTCGCCGAGTTCCTCGGGGTCACCGTCGCGAATGTCGCGGTCGGCTGCGGCAGCGTGGCGCTGTGCCAGGAACTCGTGCAGATCACCTGCGACGCCCCCACCGACGAGGTGGTGTTCGCGTGGCGCTCGTTCGAGGCGTACCCGATCGTCACGCAGGTGGGCAACGCGACCGCGGTGCGGGTGCCGCTGACCGAGGATCACCTGCACGATCTGGACGCGATGGCCGACGCGGTCACCGAGCGCACCAAACTGATCTTCGTCTGCAACCCGAACAACCCCAGCGGCACCGCGCACGGGCGCGCCGAGCTGGAGCGGTTCCTGGACCGGGTGCCCGCGCACGTTCTCGTCGTGCTCGACGAGGCCTACTACGAGTACCTGCGGCTGACGCCCGAGACCCGCCCCGACGGCGTGGCGATCGGCCGCACGAGGCCGAATGTGGTTGTGCTGCGCACGTTCTCGAAGGCCTACGGCCTGGCCGGGCTGCGTGTGGGCTACGCGGTGGGTGATCCCGAGGTGATCTCCGCGCTGCTGAAGGTCCACATTCCGTTCAGCGTGAACCGGATCGCGCAGGCAGCCGCGATCGCCTCGCTGCAGGCGCGCGGCGAACTGCTCGACCGCACCGATGTGCTGGTGGCGCAACGGCATCAGCTGCGCGAGGCGCTGCTGGCCGCGGGCTACGAGGTGCCGCCGAGCGAGGCCAATTTCGTGTGGTTGCCGTTGCGCGAGCGCAGTATCGAGTTCGCCGAGGCGAGTGCCCTTGCGGGCGTGCTGGTTCGGCCGTTCGCCGGTGACGGTGTGCGGGTGACGGTCGGCGATCCGCACGAGAACGAGCAGTTCCTCGGTTTCGCCACCGCACCCGACACGGCGGCCCGATTCCGTTAGTCCGGCGCACGGTCAGCAACCCTTGACACGGGTTGCCGTGGGATTACCGCGAATTCGAGCACACTGCCAGCACACCGGTCGTAGGCTTGCCCGAAGCTGATCTCGGGTCGACCGATTACCCGGTCGGCGCGCCACCGGTCGAGTGAATGTGTTCTCGGCGGGCAATCTTCCCGCGTCGGAGGGTGCACCCGCACGGCCCCGCACCCTGCTGCCCGACCGGAGATGTACCGTGAACCAAGGCTCTCGCCCTGCCGTCTGCGAAAAATCAACCCCCACAGTAACTTCGGCGATCGATGTCGATCTCGCTGTGCCGCCGCCGGTCGAGCTGGATCGCCGCTTGCGTGACTGCGACGAGTTCTTCCGCTACCCCGAACTCGGGCACCTGCCCACCCAGCGTCGCCTCGGCGCGCTCGCCGAATTGCGCGATACCGGCACCTATACCCAGACCGCCGAGGAGATCTTGATCGGCGCGAAACTGGCGTGGCGCAACCACGCTCGCTGCGTCGGCCGCAAACACTGGCGATCGCTGAAGCTACTCGACGCCCGCCGAGTTACTTCTGCGCGCGAACTTTCCGAGGTGTGCTGGCAACATCTGCGCCTGGCCACCAACGGCGGCGCGATTCAGTCGATGATCACGGTCGGACCGGCGGCCGCACCCGGCGGCGGTGAGTACCGGATCGAGAGTTCGCAGCTGATCCGCTACGCCGGCTACCGCAACGGCGACGGCACCGTCACCGGTGATCCGGCCAATATCGCGGCCACCGAACAGGCGCTGGAACTGGGGTGGCGCGGGGCGCGCACGCCGTTCGACGTGCTGCCGGTGCTGATCAGCACGCCCACCGAGGGCGTGCGGTATTTCGACGTTCCGCGCGAGCTGGTCCGCGAGGTGGATCTGATCCACCCCGACTACCCGTGGTTCGCCGGGCTCGGCCTGAAATGGCATGCGCTGCCCGCTGTTTCGAACATGGACCTGGCGGTGGGCGGTGTTCGCTACCCCTTCGCCCCCTTCAACGGCTGGTACGTCGGCACCGAGATCGGCGCGCGCAACCTCAGCGACACCGATCGCTACAACATGCTGCCGCTGATCGCCGACATGATGGGTCTCGACACCTCGTCGGTGCGGACGCTGTGGCGGGACAAGGCGCTGATCGAGCTCAATCATGCTGTGCTACACAGCTTTCGCGCATCGGGCGTACACATGGTCGACCACCACACCGTGGCCAAGCAGTTCTGCGATCACGTACAGCGCGAGGAAGCCGCCGGGCGCGCGTGCCCGACCGACTGGAGTTGGGTCAATCCACCCATCTCGTCCGGGCTGACGCCCACCTTCCACCGCTACTACGACGCGCCCGACCTGGACATTCGACCGAATTTCGTCCGCCGAGACTGATCTACGGCGGGCTGTTTGGCTCATGACCGACCGGGTATTTGCTGTGTCGTAGCCGAGTCCGGCCGTGCCGGACGCTACGACCGATTGATCACCCAACAACCCCCAGCGGAGCCGGCGAACGAGCCCAACATGCCCGCGACCGGCCTCCGCACCAGGTAGGAGGGATCATCATGAGCAAATCGACCCTGGAATCGCTGATCGGCGCCACCGCCTACGACGAACGCGGCGACAAGATCGGCAAGGTCAAGCAGATCTACCTCGACAACCAGTCCGGAGCGCCCACCTGGGCCGCCGTATCGACCGGATTCTTCAGCCACGACTCGCTGGTTCCGCTGGCCGGTGCCGAACACCTGCCCGACGACGGCTCGCTCAGACTGCACGTGGACAAGGAGCTGGTGAAGACGGCGCCGTTCCACGACGGGTCACGGATCAGCGCGCAATCGGAGCAGGAACTGTTCCAGCACTACCACGTCGATCCGCGAGCAGCGGGCTGGAATGCCGAAGGGCGCCCGCGGATTCGGCCCGAAGACGACGCGCCGATGACCCACGGCAACCAGTCGCGGACCGTGACCGGTCAGTCCGACACCGCTCGCTACGGTGACGACTCGATGGTGCGCTCGGAAGAGCAGTTGCGCGTCGACACCGAGAGCGAGGAAATCGGCACCGCACGGTTGCACAAGTCCGTGGTCACCGAGGAACAGACCTTCAAGGTGCCGGTGACGCACGAGGAAGTGCATGTCGAACGCGAGCCGATCACCGACCGCAGCGGGCGCGCGACCATCGGCGAGGAGGACCGCGAGGTCACCCTGCACGCCGATCAGGTGCACGTCGACAAGGAAACCGTCCCGGTGGAGCGGGTGCGGCTTGCCGTCGACGAGGTCGACGACGAGACAACGGTCTCCGAGACGGTCCGCAAGGAGCGGGTGGAAGCCGAGGGCATCGACGACCGCCGCCGCCAGGAGCCCTGACTTCGCGGCGAGAGTCCGCTCGACCGAACCGGCCACCCACCCGGTGGGTGGCCGGTGGGTTACGCGCGGTCGGCGGCGAGCGTAGGGTTCTCGATACGGGCCGAATCGCCCTGGTCCGGCTCGTTTCGACGAGCGAGGGAGCCCCCGATGAGCACCGCATCCAGTTCGGGATTCGATGCCGACGCACTGCGCCGCGGAATCGAAAGCCGTGATGCCGCAACACTGCTGACGCTTTACAGCGACGACGCCGAGATCCGCATGGTCGACCACCGCGATCAGCCGAGCCATCCACGGGTGATGCACGGCCGCTCGGCGATCAGCGCAATGTTCGACGACGTGTGCGCCAGGGAGATGACGCACTCGCTCGACAGCGTCCTGATCGACGGCGACCACATCGCCTTCGTGGAATCGTGCCGCTACCCGGACGGCACCCGCGTGCTCGCCCACTCGATGGCGAACCTGCGCGACGGTCGCATCGTCGACCAGACGTCGATCCAGGCGTGGGACGAGGAGTAGTCAGCGGAAATCGGCGACGTGATCGGCTGCCCATCGGCGATAGTCGCGGGCAGGCGACCCGGTGATGTCGTGCACGGTGGAGGTCACCGTGCCCGGGGTGTCGACGAGGCCGGCGAGTCCGCGCAGCACCACGCGGGCGATGTCGGGTGGGAGCCAACCCATGTGCGCCATCGCCTCTTCGGGGCTAATCTCCTCCCACACCAGCGTGCGGCCGAGCGCGGCGCCGATCGCTTCGACCTGGTCGATCCGGCTCAGCGCGGCCGGGCCGGTCAGGGTGTACTTCGCCCCGGCGTGCCCGGCGGTGGTCAGTGCGCGCACCGCGACCGCGGCGATATCCGCCTCGTGCAGCAGGGGCATCGCGGCGGCACCGTACGCGCCGCGCACGACGTCGCCCGCGCGGATCTGCGGTGCCCATTCGACAGTGTTGGTGGCGAAACCACCGGGCCGCAAGAAGGTCCATTCCAGTGACGATTCGGTGATCGGCTGCTCGATGACCGCGTGTGCGCGGCCGATCGGGTGGACCTGCTCGTCGAGTTCGTCGCGGACCGCGGCGGAGGAGAGCAGGACGATGCGGCGCGCGCGTTCGGCGATACGGGCGACGACCTGCTCCGCGATCTCCGCCGACAGCATCGGCCAGGTCAGGTACACCGCGTCGATGCCGTCGAGTGCGCTGTCCAGGGTGTCCGGGGCGGTCAGATCCCCCTGCACCACTTCGATATCCGGGGGTAGCGACGCGGCGCGCGGGTCGCGAGCCAATGCCCGCACCCGCGTTCCGCCCACGGCGAGCTGCGCCGCCACCTGACCGCCGACATGACCGGTCGCCCCGATCACCAGAACCCCGTTGACATCCATGGGCCAACCGTACGAAGGGGACTTACCAATGGAAAGGCCATACCGATAGGTAAGCTCATGACATGGTGGTAGGAGTCCCGGACAGCGACCAGTCCACACTCGATCGACGTGACGTATTCGACAAAGAGTGTCCGGCCCACGCCATCCTCGGCAAAGTCACCAGCCGCTGGGGCGTCCTGATCCTGGCCGCGCTCCTCGACGGCTCGATGCGATACCACGTCCTGCGTGACCGAATCGGCAGCATCAGCGAGAAGATGCTGTCGCAGAACCTGCGCACCTTCACCGACTACGGCCTGGTCGAGCGCACCGTCGAACCCACAGTGCCCCCACAGGTTTCCTACGCCCTGACACCGATCGGCCACGAGGCAGCCGACAAGCTCCACGGACTCCTGGAATGGGTCAGCACCCGAGCCGAAGAAATCGAAACCTTCCGAACGGCCAACGGCCCGACCTGACCTGACCGACAGGCCAACTGGTTCGATGCACGACACCCCTTGGCCGACCTGCGGGGTTTTTGGCGGAGACGGAGGGATTTGAACCCCCGATGGTGTTACCCATGCTCGCTTTCAAGGCGAGTGCATTCGGCCGCTCTGCCACGTCTCCCTGGGAAGGATGGTAGCTGACGTGATCCGGCCTTTCGCAAGTCTGGGCGGACCTGGGCCGGGTTGTCTCGCGCCGGCGCGAACTGTGGGCGACATGGGGGCGCGGGGTTCTGGCTACCGGCGGGGTGTGGGGAGAGGATTGGGGTCATGTACGCGATTGAGCTGAACGGGTTCGGCGGGCCGGAGGTCATGGAGTGGACCGTGGCGGTCGATCCGGAGCCAGGGCCCGGCGAAGTAGTGGTGGAAGTTGTCGCGGCGGGGGTCAATCGGGCCGACGTGATGCAGCGGAGGGGGTTCTATCCGCCGCCGGCGGATGCGAGTTCGATCCTCGGGTTGGAGTGTTCGGGCACGATTGTGCAGGTGGGGGCGGGGGTTGTGGACTGGCAGGTCGGGGATCGGGTGTGCGCGTTGCTGGCGGGGGGTGGGTACGCCCAGTTCGTGGCGGTGCCCGCGACGCAGCTGTTGCCGATTCCGGACGGGATGGACGCTGTCGCGGCCGCGGGGTTGCCGGAGGTGGCCGCGACGGTGTGGTCGAACCTGGTGATGACGGCGGGGCTCGGCTCGGGGCAGCTGGTGTTGATCCACGGTGGCGGTGGCGGGATCGGGACGCACGCGATCCAGGTGGCGCGCGGCCTCGGGGCGCGGGTCGCGGTGACGGCCGGGTCGGACGCGAAGCTGACCAAGTGCGCCGAGCTGGGGGCGGAGATCTTGATCAACTACCGGACCGACGACTTCGTCGCGGCGGTCGCGGATCAGGGTGGGGCCGACGTGATTCTCGACAACATGGGTGCGAAGTACCTGGAACGGAATGTGGAGGCGCTCGCACCCTTTGGGCAGCTGGTGGTGATCGGGATGCAGGGCGGTGTGAGCGGAACGCTGAATATCGCCGCACTGCTGCGTAAATGGGGCACCGTCGCGGCGACCAACGTGCGCAGCCGTCCACGCTCGGGGCCGGGGAGCAAGGCCGAGATCATCGCGGCGGTCCACACACACCTGTGGCCGCGGGTGGCCGCGGGCGAGATCGTGCCGGTGATCTCCACCGAGCTGCCGATCACCGAGGCCGCCCGCGCGCACGAGCTGCTCGACGACTCGCAGACCTTCGGCAAGGTGATCCTGCGGATTCGCGACTAGCGCACCCTATTCGAGGGCGCCGAGGGCGCGGCCGAGCTGGTCGATCTCGTAGCGGGTCGTATAGGGCGCGAGCCCGATCGTCACCGCACCGCCCTCGTCGTTCACCCCCAGCGCGTCGAGCAGCCTGCTGCCGCCGTGCACCCCGCTGACCGTGCCGATCCTGGCGTCGGCCAGCTTGGCCGCCACCTTCTCCGCCTGCATCCCGGCCATCGTGAAACTGACCGTCGGGATACGGGTGGAGGCCCGGCCGATCACGGTGAGGTTGTCGACCTTCTCCAGCACCTGCATGAGGTGGTCGAAGAGCTGGTCGTGATAGTCCTGCAGCGAGGTGATCGACATCTCGAGGCGTTCACGGCGGGTGCCGGTGGCGCGCTCGTCGAGTCCGGCGAGGAAGTCGATCGACTCGGTGAGCCCGGCCAGCAGCGCGTACTGATGCCCGCCCACTTCGAGGCGTTCAGCACCCTTGGCATAGGGGTTGAGCGACATCGACGGGATGCGGTCGAGGAACGCCGGGTCGCGGAAAACCAGCGCACCCACCTGCGGGCCGCCCCACGACGGCGCGCTCAGCGCGACCACGTCGGCATTGAGTTCGTCGATGTCGATCAGCGCGTACGGCGCCGCGCCGAACGCGTCGGCCACCAGCAATCCGCCCACGTCGTGGACGCGATCGGCGGCCACCCGGACACCGGGCGCCGAACCGACGATCGGTGACGCGGCGGTGAGCGCCACCAAACGCGCGGTCGGCCCGATCAGCTCCTCGAACTGCCACGACGGCATCTCACAGGTCTCGATCTCCACCTCGGCCCAGCGCACGTGCGCGCCGTAGCGGTTGGCGATGCGCAGCCACGGGGCGACATTGGCCTCGTCGTCCAACCGGGAGAGCACGATGCCGGTGCCGAGGCCGAGCCGTGAGCTCAGCGATTCGGCCAGCCAGGCCAGCAGTACCGCGCGATCGGGACCGAGGACGACGCCGGCCGGATCTCCACCGACCAGATCGGCGACAGCTTCCCGTGCGGCGTCGAGGATCGCGCCGCTGCGCGAGGCCGCGCCGTGGCGGCCGATGTGGGAAAACGAGGAGGTGCGGAAACCCGTTGAGACGGCACGAGATACCGAATCGGGAACCAGCATCCCCGCCTGCGGGTCCAGATGGATCCAGCCGTCGCCCAGGGACGGTATCAGGCCCCGAACCCTCGCGACGTCATAAGTCATGGTGGCCACTTTAAGGGCAGGGGGCCTCCCGGGGTAACCGCGTGGGGGTTTTAGCGCGAACCCGGCGCACACGCAATGATGGGGATATGACGCACTCGGAGGATGTCCCCGAATCCATCGTCGTGATCGGTCCCGACGGCCGTCCACTGACCGTGCCCGCCGACGCCGACAGCGCGTCCGCGTTCACCGCACAGGTCGTGCCCGACGACGAGAAGGCCGCGAGCGAGTCGGCCGAGTCGCTGACGGACATGGTGGAGCAGCCCGCCAAGGTGATGCGCATCGGCACGATGATCAAGCAGCTGCTCGAAGAGGTTCGCGCCGCACCGCTGGACGATGCCAGCCGCTCGCGCCTCAAGGAGATCCACAAGTCCTCGGTCCGCGAGCTCGAGCAGGGCCTCGCCCCGGAACTGCGCGAGGAACTCGAACGCCTCACCCTCCCGTTCACCGACGACTCGGTGCCCTCGGACGCGGAACTGCGCATCGCTCAGGCTCAGCTCGTCGGCTGGCTGGAGGGCCTGTTCCACGGCATCCAGACCGCGCTGTTCGCCCAGCAGATGGCCGCGCGCGCCCAGCTGGAGCAGATGCGCCAGGGTGCGCTGCCGCCCGGGATGCACGCGGCGGACACCAAGCCAGGCGGCCATGTGGGCGGCGGCCAGTACCTGTAAACCCCCGACTCTCTTGTTCGCGGCCCGCCTCGATCTGGACTGACCGGAGGGTGCGACGAAGAAGTACCCGGAGGGAGGGAAGATCGAGGCCCCCCGGGGCCGCGAACACCCGGCGCCAGCCGGAAAGGAACACTGTAAGGTCGGGGACCGTGCCCGCCGCTGCCGCTCGCCCCGAATCGGTCTCCGATGAGGGTGACGTGCGTACCGAAGAGAGCCCCGTGCATTCTGACGACATTCCCGCCGACGCCGAGCTAGCCGAAGTCGCCGCCGCCGAGCACACCACCGATGCGCCGCTGCTGGTGAAGACGCCGATGGTGTCGGATTCGCAGACCTTCGGGCGTGCGTTCAAGGACATGCGCGACGGTCTGCACCAGCGTGAGCTGTGGTTGTCGCTGGGCTGGCAGGACATCAAGCAGCGCTACCGCCGGTCGGTGCTCGGTCCGTTCTGGATCACCATCGCGACCGGTTTGCAGGCGCTGGCGATGGGTCTGCTGTATTCGACGCTGCTGGATCAGCCGATCAGCGAGTACCTGCCGTATGTGACCGTCGGCCTGATCGTGTGGAACGTCATCAGTGCCTCCATTCTCGAGGGCTCCGATGTGTTCATCGCCAACGAGGGACTGATCAAACAGTTGCCCTCGGCGCTGAGCGTGCACGTGTATCGCCTGGTGTGGCGGCAGTTCCTCTTCTTCATCCACAATGCGGCGATCTACGCGCTGCTGGTGGTGGCGTTCTCGATCTGGCGCGATCTGGATCTGTCGTTCCTGCTGGTGTTCCCCGCGATCCTGCTGCTGTTCCTCAACGCCATGTGGGTGACGATCGTCTTCGGCATCTTCTCCACCCGCTACCGCGATATCGCCCCGATCCTGGGCTCGATGACGCTGATGCTGTTCGTGCTGACCCCGGTGATGTGGTCGACGAAGGCGCTGGAGAACTCGGTCGGCGGGGCGGGCGACCGCGCCAAGCTCCTCGAGATCATCCCCACCTATCACTACCTGGAGATCGTGCGCGCTCCCCTGCTCGGTGAGCCGTCGCAGTGGCATCACTGGGCGATCGTCGGTGCGATCACCGTCGTCGGCTGGGCCGTCGCGATCCTGGCGCTCAAGCAGTACCGTGCCCGCGTCCCGTACTGGGTTTAGGAGCAGTTCTCGATGAGCCGTGTGAGTATCGAAACCCATGAGGCGTGGGTCGAGTTCCCGATCTTCGACGCCAAGTCGCGGTCGCTGAAGAAGGCGTTCCTCGGCAAGGCGGGTGGCGCGATCGGGCGCAACAGCTCCGATGTGGTGGTGGTCGAGGCGCTGCGCGACATCAACCTCTCGCTCAAGGAAGGCGACCGGGTCGGGCTGGTCGGCCACAACGGCGCGGGCAAGTCGACGCTGCTGCGCCTGCTCTCGGGCATCTACGAACCCTCGCGCGGCAGTGCGCGCATCCGCGGTCGCGTGGCTCCGGTGTTCGACCTCGGGGTCGGCATGGATCCGGAGATCTCCGGCTACGAGAACATCATCATCCGCGGCCTGTTCCTCGGGCAGACGCGCAAGCAGATGATGGCCAAGATCGACGAGATCGCCGACTTCACCGAGCTCGGTGAGTACCTGTCGATGCCGCTGCGCACCTACTCCACCGGCATGCGGGTGCGGCTGGCGATGGGTGTGGTCACCTCGATCGATCCCGAGATCCTGCTGCTCGACGAGGGCATCGGCGCGGTCGACGCGGAGTTCATGAAGAAAGCCCGCACGCGGCTGCAATCGCTGGTCGCGCGGTCGGGCATCCTGGTGTTCGCCAGCCATTCCAACGAATTCCTCGCCCAGCTCTGCGATACCGCGATGTGGATCGACCACGGTCAGATCCGCGAACAGGGCGGGATCGAGGACGTTGTGCGAGCGTATGAAGGGCCCGAGGCGGGTAATCACGTGGCACAGGTGCTGCGTGATCTGGAAACCGAGGGCGCACTCGGCGCGGCGGGCGAGAAGAAGCTGGAGCAGAATCAGGTATGAGCGGTCAACGTGACGAGGCTGCCCCGGCTGCCGTGCCGGGTGGGTTCAGCATGACCGACCGGCTCGAGGCGACTCCGGCACCCGTCGAACCCGCCGCCGTGCTGCCCGACGACGCGCTGCCCGCGGTGGTGCTGCCCGACGATGCGGAACTGCCCCCCGGCGCCGAACCCGCCGACATCACGACCGAGACCGGTCCCACCGCGCGGATCATCGCGGTGGTCGTCACCCACAAGCGTCGCGAACTGCTCGCCGAGTCGCTGAAAGTGCTCGCCTCGCAGACGCGGCCGGTCGACCACCTGATCGTCGTCGACAACGCCAACGAGGACGCGGTGGCCGAGCTGGTCGCCCAGCAGCCGATCGAGGCCACCTACCTGGGTTCACGCCACAACCTCGGCGGCGCGGGCGGTTTCGCGCTCGGCATGCTGCACGCGCTCACCCAGGGCGCGGATTGGGTGTGGCTGGCCGATGACGACGGCCGCCCCGACGGCCCCGAAGTGCTGGCGACGCTGATCGATTGCGCGCGCAGGCACAACCTGGTCGAGGTGTCGCCGGTGGTGTGCGATATCGACGAGCCGGACCGTCTCGCGTTCCCGCTGCGCCGCGGCGTGGTGTGGCGGCGGCTGCGTTCGGAGCTCGGCGACGAGGACTTCCTGCCCGGCATCGCGTCGCTGTTCAACGGCGCGCTGATCTCGGCGAAGGCCGTCGACCTGATCGGCGTGCCCGACCTGCGGCTGTTCGTGCGTGGCGACGAGGTGGAGGTGCATCGCCGCCTTGTCCGCTCCGGGCTGCCATTCGGCACCTGCTTGCAGACCGCCTACCTGCATCCCAATGGCGCCGAAGAATTCAAGCCGATCCTGGGCGGGCGGATGCACACCCAGTACCCGGACGACCCGGTGAAGCGCTACTTCACCTACCGCAATCGCGGCTACCTGATGTCGCAGCCCGGTATGCGCAAGCTGTTGCCGCAGGAATGGATCCGATTCTCCTGGTTCTTCCTGGTGACCCGCCGCGACCCGGCCGGTCTCAAGGAATGGTTCCGGCTGCGGTCGCTGGGCCGCAACGAGCACTTCGGTAAACCCGACTAGCCCCCGAAAATAGGGGGTAGTTCCCTCTGGCAACAATCGGCGGTTCGGTCTTACGATGCGAAACGTGACCTTCGCAAAGAGTTTTGCCTCCGCCGCGGCGACCGTGCTCGCCGGCGCCGCGCTCTGTCTCGCCGCACCCGGCACCGCCCAGGCGGACGACACCTGCCAGTTGGGCTGGTCCAACGTCGGCCCGCGCTCCTGCGTGATGAACGAAGTCAGGACCGCGCCGGTGGCGACCCTCGGCAACGGTGTCTGCGTCGGCATCCTGAACGTGGCGGGCACCGCGTTCGACGGACCACTCAATTCTCCGAGCGTGGCGCCCGGCGCCACCCACAGCATCGCCCTGCGCGTCTCGCAGGGCTTCTCCCCACTCGGCAACTGGGCGCCCACCGTGCTGGCATGCGATGTGAACGTGGTCGTCGACTGGAAGAACCTGGACAGCGGCGCCACCGGCTCGGTGACCCGCTTCGTCCCGGCCACCAGCACCAGCACCTACCCGGTCCAGGACGTGATCGCGAACACCGGCCCCGGTCGGGTCCAGGTCACGGTCCGCACCGACAAGCCCAACATCCCCCAGACGACCGAAGTCTTCGTGCCGTAAGGCGTGCCGTCATCGGGCCGCGCGACAGCACACGGAAAATGAGTTGCCGGGTGTCGGCGTGGTCGGGCACAGTAGTGGTCGAACGTTGGAGAGGAGGTGGATGTCCGTGAGTACACACGTGTGGATTGCCGTGGCCGGGGGGCGCGATTGCGCGCCCGCCCAGGTTGCTCCGGACATCACCCCTACTCGCTGAACCCGTCGTTCGGGTTCGGCACCCGACGAAGGATTCCCCCTCATGGTCGACTACGACCTGCTCGTCCCTTACGGCTGGACCGAAGCCGTAGCTTCTGAATATCTGCCGCTGCTCGGCGATCTCGCACCTGCCCGCATCGTGCGGATGGACCGCAGCGAATGCGATGTGGTGACCCCGCGCGGTCCGGCGCGAGCCGCCTGCCCGCGCGACATCACCGGGCTGTGCACCGGCGACTGGGTCGGGCTCGATGCCGAAGGCACCGTGCGCCGGCTGCTCCCACGACGCTCGGCGATCATGCGATCGTCGGTGTCCGGGCGCTCGGTGGCCCAGGTGCTGGCCACCAATGTGGATACCGTGCTGATCTGCTCGGCCGCCGATGGCGATGTGGATCTGGGGCGGATCGAACGGATGCTCGCGCTGGCCTGGGAGAGCAATGCCCAGCCGGTTGTCGTGCTCACCAAAGCCGATGCGGCGGACTATCTTCCGCTCGACGAGGTGCGCGCGGTCGCGCCCGGCGCCACGGTGGTCGCGGTGAGTGCCGCCGTCGCGGTCGGTCTCGACGTGCTCACCGCGGTGCTCAGTGGCACCGTCGCCCTGATCGGGCCGTCCGGCGCGGGCAAATCCACCCTCGCCAACGCACTGCTGGGCGCGGAAGTGTTCGCCACCAACGCGGTTCGCGCGGTGGACGGCAAAGGCCGCCACACCACTGTGCACCGCGAGCTGCGACCGCTGCCCGGCGGCGGCACGCTCATCGACACTCCCGGTTTGCGCGGCATCGGCCTCTACGACGCCGCCGACGGCATCGGCAAGACCTTCAGCGACATCGAATCCCTCGCTGCCGATTGCCGTTTCGCCGATTGCGCCCACGAGACCGAACCCGGCTGCGCGGTCCGGGCCGCCCTCGCCGACGGCACTCTCGCCGAGCGCAGGCTGACCAGCTATCGCAAGCTGGCCAAGGAGAACGAGTGGATGGCCGCGCGCACCGACAAACGCCTGGCCGCCGAACGCGAACGGGTCTGGCGCGACATCTCCAAACAGCACCGCAAGCAGTACCGCGAACGCGGCCGCCACTGAACCCGAGTAGTTGATCATCAGGCACTGACGGACAACAGCCGAAAGCCGAACTGCGTCAGTGCCTGATGGTCTCGCTAATCCGGTTCGAAGGTGACGTGTGCGCGAGGGGACACGGTGGCCTCGGCCGGATCGATGATGTAGTCGATGGTGCCGGAGTCGGAGCCGAAGTGATGGCTGGCGTAGTAGGAGTAATTCACCATGAACCGGCCGTCGTCCATGGTCACCGCGAGCGCGGGACGGTTCTCCGCACGGGACCAGCTGTCGTCGATCTCCAGCCCGCCCACCGAGCGCAACTCACTGCCGGACAGCGCCAGCGTCCAGCGGTTCTCCGGGCCGTGACCGAGGTATTCCTTGACATAGATCGTCCGGAATCGCGCGGTGACCACGCGGCCGTCGGGCAGCAGGATGAACGGCACCTCACCCTCGGCGTAGAGGTGGCCGGGCTCGGGATCGTCGTGAAGTTCGGTGTGCCACAGGTCGTTGAGTTGTGGTTCGGGCCAGCCCTTTTCCGCGGCTTCGGCGCGCAGCGACGACCAGTGCCCCGCTCGAGTCCGCTCGTAGGCGAAATCGATGACATGGGAGCCGATGTAGCGCTCCACGGTCGTGAACACATCCGGGTCTGCCTGGTTCGGCTCGCTCACCGCTACACCCGCGGCGCTCGCTCTCTCCTGGATGGCGCGGAGCAGGGCCGCGCCCGCACCGGTGCCGCGCGCCGACTCGGTGATCAGGAACTCCGAGATCCGTAGAGCGCCCGCCCACCCCTTGTCCGGAAGGGACAGATCATAGGTCGCGAAACCGAGCGGTGTTTCGTCCTCGACGATCAGCAGCATCGCTCGCCCGGCCTCCTCGGCCACCCGCCGCGCACGCCGCACGATGTCGGCCGGGCGGTGCACCTCGAAATGCGCGTGCAGCTCGGCCAGCAGTCCGGCGGCCGCCTCCGCGTCGGACGCGGAGGCGGGCCGAACGAAACGAGTCACCGGTCAGCTCGGGTCGATGCCGTACAGCCGCGCCCAGTTCTCCCGGCTCGTGAGTTCCGGTACCGCCCTGCGGTATTCGGCCTGCAACGCCGGGAGTTCCTTACGGAGCTTGCGCAGGGTGCGGTAGGCGCGAATGAGCAGAGCGCGCGCGCGAGCCTTGTCCCGGCGACGCACCCGCACGCCCGACTGTGAGGCGTCGGTGACGACCACGTGATCGAACAGGCCGATGTGCCACCAGTGCGCGTCCTCCCGAGTGACCCCGATCAGGCCGGGCTGCGTGCGGCCGGTCCACTGGGTGATGGCGCGCTTGATCAGCACCAGGGTGGTGCGGCTCGGTTCGCCGCCTGCCCGGCGCACGGAGATGTCGGCGGAGTTCACCGGCGGGGTGGCCGCGGGGTGCTTGATGGTTTCGGGGTAGTCGTTGCGGGTGCTGCGGGCGGCGGCGAGTGCGTCGATTCCGCCGTCGCGCAACGCCTTCGGGCCCTTCAGGAAGTCCTCGATGCCCTGCAGGGTGGTGTGCACCAGGCCGTACTGCATGCCGACCAGGTGCTCGGCGATGTAGCGGAAGAACTCGCGCGTGATCGCCTTGCCGTCGAGATCGGTGTGCAGGGCGCCGACGATGAGCGAGTTACGGGTGGAGAAGTACCGCGCCCAGTCGTCGTAGTCCTTCCAGTAGAAGTCCGCGTGCCAGACCGCGGCGTTGGGCAGCGTGACGGTGACGAAACCGTGCTCGCGCGCGCGGATGCCGTACTCGACGTCGTCCCACTGGAAGAAGATCGGCACCGGCAGCCCGATCTTCGACACCACCTCGGCCGGGATCAGGCAGGTCCACCAGGCGTTGTAGCCCGCGTCGACCCGGCGCTCCTGGTTCTTCTTGAGCATGGAGGTGTTGCGCAGCGCCTTGGGCACCTTCTGGCCGTGCTTGAGCTCGTGCAGGTGCACCTCCTCCGCGCCGACATTGAGGTAGTCGGGGTTGAGCAGGAACAGCATCTGCGCGCCGACCAGGGTCGGTTCGACGGTGAGGTTGGCGAACGCCTGCAGGCGCAGCACGGTCTCGGGCTCGCAGAGGATGTCGTCGTCCATCAGGATGACGTCGGCGTGCTCGTTGGCCGCCGACACCTCGTAGAGGCCGCGGGTGAATCCGCCCGCGCCGCCGAGGTTCGGCTGGCGGATGTAGCGCAGCTTATCGCCGAAATCGGGGCGGACCTGCTGGAACAGCGGGCGATCCTCGACCAGGTCGGTGCCCTGGTCGACGACGTACACCGCGTCGATCGCGGCCAGCACTGTCGCGTCCGAGGCCAGCGCGGCGACGGTGTGCGCGCAGTCCTCGGCCCGGTTGAAGGTGCAGATCGCGATGGCGACCGGGCGCACCTTCTCGGGAGCCTGCGCGGTCCAGGCCAGTTCGGTGATGTCGAGTTCGCCCCCGATGGCGTCGAACTCGAGCCACAACGCGCCACCGTCGACGTACTGATCCAGCGGTGCCGTCAGCGAGACGAACCCGCTGCTGGTCGCCACCAGCGAGGCGATGATCCGGCGGTGCCCGGCGATATCGGAGGCGACCAGCCGCACGTTCGCCTTGTCGGCGACCACCAGCTGCGCACCCACCGTCACCTCGGTGACAGTGGTCCAGCGCTGCCAGTAGCTGGCGGCGAACCGGCCGAAGTAGGTGTTGGTGTGCGCGGTCGCGCCCTTGGGCAGGTGCAACGAGTGCCGTTCACGAACAGCGGCGCCGCCCTTGACGACGGCGTAGAGGTCGTCGTTCACCCGCGCCGACGGCCCGGTGAAGATGCCTCGGGCCAGCACGAGCCGCTCGGGCGCTGAGTGTTCACCCCGCAGCGATGCGGGCGCGGCCTCGCGCCGATCGTTCGATTCGGTCACGGCTTTGGTAGCCGACTGCTCCATGAAGTCCTCGAAATTCTCGGTATCGACTGCGCCGGCGCAGGGAGTCACGTAAAAGGTGGGCGTCGCGGCGGGCGGGGCGAGGATATCAATCACGCGCCACCCTCGCGTCGTCAGTGAGGAGTTGCCGCACTCCGCGCGTGTTGCTCATCACTTGCCGATGAGCCGGTGAAAACGAATTTGCTGTAGGCCCAATAGCGGAATACGACCGCCATGGTCTGCCCGATCACCGTGGCGGAAATGTTGTCCGCCAGCGGTGACGACAGATCGAGGACATAACGGGAAAAGCCGAGGCAGCCGAGTTGCAGGAGGATCGCTACGACATTGACGATCGCGTACAGAAGATATTCCCGAACGGGGCTGCCGGACTTGCGGTGCGAGTAGGTCCACCACTTGTTCCCGAAGTAGGTGACCACCGTCGCCACCACGATCGCGATGATCTTGGCGACCAGCGGGGAGTGATACAGCACACCTTCGGAGAGCGAGAATCCCCCACCCCAGAACACCAACAGGTTGTAGGTCCCCGCATCAACGAGAAACCCGATAGCCCCGACAACAAGGAACGCCGCCCCCTGCCGCAACCCCGCTATCACCTTCGACATGAAGGGAACAGCGGACGGTTCAACTGATTGCGACACGCCATGACGGTAGCCAACCCCACCCCCGACCCCTAGGGAGGGTCGGCCACGCAGTGGCCGGTTCGCGGCCGGGTCGCCGGTCAGGCGCCGTTGCGTAGGCGACGAAGGAGCAAGCAACGGGGCCAGGCCGGGGGCCCCGCCGGGCCGCGGTCAAGCGGCGCCCGCGGCGCCCATAATAG
>NZ_JBHXAQ010000019.1:0-69409 GCF_042728755.1 Nocardia sp. NPDC060249 | reverse complement strand
GTCAGGCGCCGCCGCGTAGGCGACGAAGGAGCAAGCGGCGGTGCCTGACCGGCGGCCCGTGGTGGCCGCGAACTCGAGCGCGCCAGCGCTCCACAAACACAGGAGCAACTGTGCGTGACATGGTCGAAATCGGTATGGGCAGGGTCGCCCGTCGGACCTACGAACTCGATGACGTCGATATCGTCCCCTCGCGGCGGACGCGTTCGTCGAAGCTGGTCTCGTTGGCCTGGCAGCTCGATGCCTACCGTTTCGAGATCCCGGTGCTCGCGCACCCCACCGACGCGCTGGTCTCGCCCGAGTTCGCGATCGAGCTCGGGCGCAAGGGCGGCCTCGGCGTGATCAACGGCGAGGGCCTGTGGGCCCGCCACGCCGATGTGCAGGCCAAGATCGACCAGCTGCTCGATCTGGTCGACAAGGGGGGTTACGAAAAGGCCATCTCGCTGCTGCAGGAACTGCACGCCGCGCCGATGCAGCCCGACCTGCTGGCCGCCGCGGTCGCGCAGGTCCGGGCCGCCGGGGTGACCACCTCGGTGCGCGTGAGCCCGCAGAACGCCCGCGCGCTGACCCCCGCGCTGCTCCAGGCCGGCATCGACCTGCTGGTCGTGCAGGGCACCATCATCTCCGCCGAGCACGTGGGTGGCGACGAACCGCTCAACCTCAAGACCTTCATCGCCGAGCTGGATGTGCCGGTCGTGGCCGGTGGCGTGAGCGATCACCGCACCGCGCTGCACCTGATGCGCACCGGCGCGGCGGGTGTCATCGTCGGCTACGGCTCGTTCCCCGGCGCTACCACCACCGGTGAGGTCCTCGGCATCGGTGTCCCGATGGCGACCGCGATCGCCGACGCGGCCGCGGCCCGTCGTGACTACCTCGACGAGACCGGCGGCCGGTACGTGCACGTGATCGCCGACGGTGACGTGGCCACCTCGGGTCAGCTGGCCAAGGCCATCGCCTGTGGCGCCGACGCCGTGATGCTCGGTGTGCCGCTGTCGGCGGCGGCGGAGGCGCCCGGTCGCGGGTGGTACTGGCCCTCGGCGACCGCGCACCCCTCGGTGCCGCGCGGTTCGTTCCTGCCGGTCGACGAGGCTTGGCTGGACGGCCCCGACGGCGCGGCGGCCCGCCCGAGCCTCGAGCGCGTGCTCTACGGCCCCTCCGACGACCCGTTCGGCTCGCTGAACCTGGTCGGCGGCCTTCGCCGCTCGATGGCCAAGGCCGGCTACTCCGACCTCAAGGAATTCCAGAAGGTCGGGCTCAGCGTCCGCTGAGCGCTATCGAACGTGGGTCAGTGAGACCCGATCCCGCAGGAACCGGGAGATCGCGGTATTGACCGGTTCCGGGTGGGTCATCGTGACGGCGAGACGGGCGCCATCGATCTCCACGAAGGTGGAGGCGGTGAGCCCGTCCGCCAGCGTGCGGGCCCGGTCGCCCGCGATGCCGCTCCGGGTCGCGTGGATGATCAGCGCCGGGCAGGTGATCTCCCGGAGCCGGTCGAGCACCGAATCGCGCCCGAGCAGACAGCCGACGGCGGCGTCGAGCCCACTGTGGGCGTCGCCGACCCAGCGGCGGGTCCAGATGTCGCGGTACCAGGTGTCGTCGCCGATGAGCCAGTCGGCCAGTCGGCCCGCGGCTTCCTCGCGGGAGCTGCGGTCGTGCCACTCGTCGAGGAATCGCTGCGTGGCGGTCGATTGGTCCAGGGTCGGCCCGTGCGCCTCGGTGCTGATCAAGATCAGCCCGGCGACCCGCTCGGGCGCGACCAACGCGGTCCGCAATGCGGTGAAGCCCCCTTGCGCCGTCCCGCCGACGATCGCGCGTTCGGCGCCGATCGAGTCGAGCACCGTCAGCGCGTCGCGGGCCGCCGTCCAGTAGGTGAAGGGCAACCGCTGGTCTCTGGTGCGGCCGTGACCGCGCGCGTCCCAGGCGACGATCCGGAATTCGGGTGCGAGCGCGGCCTGTTGCGAGGCGAACATCGTGCGATCCATGAAGAATTCGTGGGCGAGCAACACCACCGGACCGGTGCCACCGCTGTCCTCGTAGTAGATGTCGGCATCGATCGCGCGGGCGAATGGCACGAGCACGAGGATAGCCAGAGCCACCGCGCCACGCCCAAGAATGGGGGCGCGTCGTGCACAGTCACTACGGCGAGTCCGGCCTCCGGCGATGCCCGTTGCTTGCTCGTCGCAGCCCGTCACTAAACTGTGGCGGTGGCAGATACTCAGAGACCGGTCCTCGTCGTCGACTTCGGCGCGCAGTACGCCCAGCTGATCGCCCGACGGGTGCGTGAGTCACGGGTGTTCTCCGAGGTGATTCCCCACACGATGACCGTGGAAGAGATCGCGGGCAAGCAGCCGTTGGCCGTGATCCTGTCCGGTGGTCCGTCGAGCGTATATGCCGAGGGCGCACCGCAACTCGACGCGCGGCTGTTCGATCTGGGCGTGCCCGTGTTCGGCATCTGCTACGGGTTCCAGGCCATGGCACAGGCGCTCGGCGGCACCGTGTCGGAGACCGGCACCCGCGAATACGGCCGCACCGAGCTGAACATCGACGGCGGTGTGCTGCACGGCGGCCTGCCGACCATCCAGCCGGTGTGGATGTCGCACGGTGACGCGGTGACCGACGCCCCCGAGGGCTTCGAGGTCACCGGTACCACCGCGGGCGCCCCCGTGGCCGCGTTCGAGGATCGCGCGCGTCGTCTGGCCGGCGTGCAGTACCACCCCGAGGTGCTGCACTCCCCGCACGGCCAGCAGGTGCTCAGCCGCTTCCTGCACGAGCTCGCGGGCATCCCCGCGCAGTGGACCCCGGCCAACATCGCCGAGTCGCTGATCGAGAGCGTGCGTGAGCAGATCGGCGACGGGCACGCCATCTGCGGCCTGTCCGGTGGTGTCGACTCCGCCGTGGCGGCCGCGCTGGTGCAGCGCGCGATCGGCGACCGGCTCACCTGTGTGTTCGTCGACCACGGCCTGCTGCGGGCCGGTGAGCGCGAGCAGGTCCAGCAGGACTTCGTCGCCGCGACCGGTGCCAAGCTGGTGACCGTCGACGCGGTGGACAAGTTCCTCGGCGAACTGAAGGGCGTCTCCGATCCCGAGGAGAAGCGCAAGATCATCGGTCGCGAATTCATCCGCTCCTTCGAGGATGCCGTCGCAGGCATCGTCACCGAGGAGAGCGCGGCCGCGGGGAGTGCCCCGAAGGTCGAATTCCTCGTCCAGGGCACCCTGTACCCGGATGTCGTCGAGTCCGGCGGCGGCACCGGCACCGCGAACATCAAGAGCCACCACAATGTCGGTGGCCTGCCCGACGACCTCGAGTTCGATCTGGTCGAGCCGCTGCGCCTGCTGTTCAAGGACGAGGTTCGCGCGGTCGGCCGGGAACTCGGCCTGCCCGAGGAAATCGTTGCGCGCCAGCCCTTCCCCGGCCCCGGCCTCGCGATCCGGATCGTCGGCGAGGTGACCGCCGACCGGCTCGACCTGCTCCGTCAGGCCGACGCCATCGCCCGCGAGGAGCTCACCGCGGCCGACCTGGACAAGCAGATCTGGCAGTGCCCGGTCGTGCTGCTCGCCGACGTGCGTTCGGTCGGTGTGCAGGGCGACGGCCGCACCTACGGTCACCCGATCGTGCTGCGTCCGGTGTCGAGCGAGGACGCGATGACCGCGGACTGGACCCGGCTGCCCTACGACGTGCTGGAGCGGATCTCGACGCGCATCACCAACGAGGTGTCCGAGGTGAACCGCGTGGTCCTCGACGTGACGAGCAAGCCGCCGGGCACCATCGAGTGGGAGTGAACTAGGCGGGCCGCGGCGGCGCCGCCTGGGTGAGCAGGAGCCTGCCCAGGAGGAAGCCGCCGGTGTGCGGTCGGTGGGTGGCCGGTGGCAGGACCTTCGCCAGTGGGGTGTGCGGTCGCTTCTCGGATTCGTCCATTGCCCTTGTCTTTCACCTGGTCCCGAAACAGCGATGGCCCGTCATGATGACGGGCCATCGCTGTTTCCTCGGTTGTCCTTCGGTCAGTGGTGTTTACGGCTGGGAGCCAGCGTGAGCAGCAGGCCGATGACGATGGCCGCGATCACCACGCCCCAGCCGATGGGCAGGATCCCGCCGTCGTCGGGGGTGGGTGCGCCCAGCAGGGCCCAGACGCTCACGGCCAGTGCGATCAGGCCGGTGGTCAGCAGGGTGAACGCGGGCCGGCGCGCGGGCTCGGTGCCGGTGGGATCAGCCACGGGTCACCACCGCGTCACCCAGGTGCATCTTGACGTGCAGGTCGAGAACCGGCGCGCCGGGGGTGTTCGGCCCGCTCAGTCCGTCTTTGCAGGTCGAGTTGGAGTCGGTCACTCGGATGTCACACGTCATGTTCACCGTCATCCCTTCGGGCAGTTGCACTTTCGCGTCACCGATGTTCACCGCGACTTCGACGCTGCGTGACTCGGTGAGGTTCAGACCGCGCAGATCCAGCGTGCCCGAACCGATGTCGAGGGCGTAGCGGGGCTGCAATTCGGTGACCGAGGTCGGCGCCCAGACACGGTCGCCGACGGTGGTTTCGTCGAAGTCGATCGGCCCGATCAGGGAGGCCAGCACCACGAAACCGGCCAGCGGGGCGGTGAGTACCAGCAGCCCGTACCCGCGCCGCAGGAACGCGCCGGCCACGAGGCCGAGGCCGACCACAGCCAGGGCGAAGGCCGCGATGCGCGCGGGAGTCATCCATTCGACGCCCGACGCGGCTGCCGCACCCGCCAGCGCCGCGGCCAGGATCGCCAGGCCGATGGTGACCGGAGTCAGCCGGGAGCGTGGGCGTTTCGGCGGCGCCGGTGGTGCGACAGGTGCGTAGCGGGGTGCCGCTTCCGGGAGTTCCCAGGCGAGTGGGGCGACGGCGAGCGGGTCCCAGCCGTTGGGCACCTGCGCGTTGATCCGCAGGGGTTCCGGTGTGGGAGAGATGGTTCCGGGGGAGTCCTTGCGCAGAACCGCGGTGGCACCTGCGTCGTTCGGCTGCGGTTCCGCGACGGGCTGCCCGCTCGTGTCGGCGTCGGCCGGCTCGATGACCTCGGTTTTCGGGCTGTCCGCCCGCTTGCCGAGATCGACGGGTGGAGCCGGATCCGCCGCCTGCTCGCTCGTGTCCGACACGGCGTCCGAGGCTCCGCGGTTGTCCGGATCTTCGTGTCCGGGTTCGACGGCCTCCGCCGGTGTCACCGCGATCCCCGTGGTCTCGACGGCATCCACAGCAGCGCTGCCCGCTTCGCCGGTGTCCTTGTGCAGCACGACCGTGTCGGTCGCGTCGACACGCAAGAGCGGGGTGGATTCGGCTGTGGGCATGCGGGTTTCCTCGCGGGCCCGCGCCGGATCGGGAACGTAGGCGTCGGGGAGTTTGGTGTAGGGCGTGTACATCCCCGTCGGTGGTACCTCCGGGTTGTACGGATAGCCGCGCACCGGGACCCCGGTCGGGTAGCCCGCACCCGGGTAGCCGGTCGTGCCGAGCGGCGCGCGATAGGCGTCGAACCCCGCGGGCAGCTCGGGACGACGCAGATACAGCATCCACCAGCCCGCGAGCATCAGCCCCAGGCTGACCACCCCGGACCCGCCCATCCCCAGCCCGATCGGCCCCATGGTCGACACGGCGATGGCCAGCGCCACGATCAACACGATCGTCTTGGTCTGCGAATGCGACCCCCGATCGTGGGCCGACAAGGCCTGCGCCGCCGACATCTCGTTGCCCGCCGACCCCAGCACCAACCAGGCCAGCAGGTACAGCACGATCCCGGCCCCGCCGAAGATCGTCGACACCACGAAGGCCACCCGCACGAGCACCGGATCCACCCCGTACCGCAACCCGAACCCCGCCGCCACCCCGGCGATCGGCCCCTGCCGAGGCAGCCGGACGGGCCGCGTCTGCCACATCTGGTGAACCTGGTCGGCGAAGCTCGTTCTGCTCATGCCATCCATGGTGTGCCGACCCACCCCTTCCGCACATCGGGGGTAACCCTGATAATTTCCCGGGTTCAGGGGCAGGGGGAGCGGTAGGCGACGTTCGCGACGTGACCTCGCCAGACAGCTTCGGTGAGCTGGCTGGTGGACGCGCAGATCCGGGCGGCGACGGTTTCGGCGTCGAGATCCCACACGCCGAGCTGGCCGTTGTCGGTAACGATCACGAGTTGTTCGCCGCGGGGGTGCATCGCTATTTGTCGACGGCGACCGTCGGTGGGACCGAGCGGTCCGGCTCGTTTGCGCGGTGTGCGTGGGTCGTCGAGGTTCCACAGGTCGGCCACCCCGTTGCCCGAGACGGCCAGCTCGGTGCCGTCCGCTGAGACGGACACCCCGCTGATCGGTGCTGACTCAGCCCGAGCCACGTCGATGAGCGGGGTGAATGCGTCGGGTTGGTCGATGGTGCGCAGGCCGAACCGGTCGGGCTCGGTGACGGCGACGGTTCGGTTGTCGGGCAGGAAATGGGATGGTTGGACGATGGTGTTTCGGCTGATCTCGGACTCGGCGGTCAATCGCGGGTGTTGCGGATCGTCCAGATTCCACATCTGGCGAAGGTAGTGGGGGAGCCAGCGGTTCCGCTCGTCGAGCAACACCAGCTCGACCCGACTGCCGTCGGAACTGAGGGCCGTGTTGTAGACCGTGCCGATCGTCGCGCTGATCGGCACGCCCACGGGCACCGGGGTGGTTCGGTCGGCGATATCCCACATCTGGACCGAATTCGGGAAGCTCAGGAGCATCCGGTTGCCTCTGACCGTCGATTGTTGGGCGTCCCCGGTCGGCCAGCTGGGCAGCGCGCGTGGCCGACGTGGATCGTCGAGGTCGAAGACTTTTCGCTGTTTGCCGGGACGGTCGTGAACAGAGAGTGTGCGGCCGTCCGGACTCAGCGCGATATTCGACAGCCCGGGCGAACCGGGAACAGCGGACAGGCGGATCGGGCGACGGATATCGGTGGTGTCCCAGATCGTCACGGCACTGGTCCCGGACAGCATGGCCATCCGATCGCCGGTTCGATCGAACACTGGCATCGACGGTGTCCCAGGCACCACGTCGATCGTGGAACGCGGCAGTGACCAAATGCGCAGCAGTCCGTCGTCACCCGCTCCGATCAGCGCCGGTTCGCCGGGAAGAAAGAGCATTGTCGTGGGTCCGCCCACGCAGGGGGCGACTCGCAATTGTGGGCAGCCGGTCGGGGTCACCGACAGCTCCGGGCCTGCTTGGACGGGCTGTGCGGGGTCGGTGACGTTCCACAGTTGCCCGGCGCGACCGGTACTGGTGGCGAGCAGGTTTCCGTCTTCGTGGAAAACGATCGAGGCCAAGACGCCGTTGTCGAGTCGCATCGACGTCCGATGGGAGGGCGGGTGATGGGGGTCGGTGATCTCCCAGATCTCGACTTGGCTCGATGGAGCGTTGACGGTGCCCTTTGCGCCGTAGTAACCCACGGCCAAACGGGTACCGTCGGGACTGAGTGCGAAGCCGCGCAGTTGGTCGTCGCCTGCCGTGGAGATCGGTGGTCCTACCGGGCGAGCGGCGGCTGGATCGCGTACGTCCCACAGTTGCACGGTGTCGGGAACACCGATGCCGATCGTGATGGTACCGACGGCGAGAACCCCGCCTTCGGAACCGAATCCGATGATGTGGAGCTCGCCGGGCAGGGAGCGCGTGGCGATTCGCGACGGTCGCGTCCGATCGCGGATATCCCAGAGGGTCAGGGTCGCCCCCTCGAGTTCGGCAAGCCGTGTTCCGCTCGGATCGACGGCGATCGTGGTCGCTCGGAGGGTGTCCAGAGTGTGGATCAGTCGTGGTGATTCCGGGGCGGCGAGATCCCACAGCTGGGTACCGGATGGGCCGATGGTGACCGCGTCGGTGCTGCCCGGAACGAACTCGAACTCGGTGACGCGCGTTCCGAGCCCGGTGGAGAGACGGTGGGGCGCGAGGTGATCGCGCAGATCCCAGAAAGCTGTGTCGCCTACGTAGTCGATCGAGACGAGCAGGCGGTCCGACGATCGGAGCGCCAGCGTATCGACTCCCCGCTCGTGGGCGGGCTCGGTGATGGCGAGCGGCGAGTCCTGACTGTTGAGCAACTGGGTGCGCGTGGATTCATCGGAACGAATTCGGTACGCGGCGAGCATGAAGTGGGCCGATATCGCGGGGTCGATGGTCCGGGTCCGTTGCGCCGCGGTCACCAATTCGGCGTAGTCGCGGTCCAGCGCTCGCTGATCGGCGAGCCTCGTGCGGTCGACGGCGATCACGCCGGTGGCAAGCAGCGCGAGCACCACCGCGATCGCTCCGATCCGCCAGCGCCCACCGATCCGGACGGCACGCCGTGAGGCATTGAGGAAGGCACGCACCCGCGGACCGACCGAGACGCCGCCGGTGTGTTCGCTCGCGCTGTCGAGCCGAGTACCGCGATACAGCAGCGCCGAATCATGGTTCGCCGACTCCCATTCGGCCGCATCGTGTTCGAGCCGTTGGCGAACCAGGTGCCCGACCCGGTCGGTATCGATCCAGCCGCGTAGCCGGGGCCACGCGGTCAGCACGATCTCGTGGGAGAACTGCACCGAGCCCGCGTCCAGGGCGATCAGTCGGCTGGTCGCGAGTACTTCGAGCGCTTCCGCTGAACTGTCGGGATCGCCGTTGCGGCCGAGCAATTCGGCACGGCCGACCGTGCGCCTGGTGTCGCGGCCGTCCTGTCCGACCGTGACGAGCGAGCCGAGTAACTCCTGAGCGGCGCTCTGCTGCCCTGGAGTGAGCTCGCTCCAGGCGAGTTCGGCGGTCTCGGCGACCGAGCCCGCGACACCGCCCGCCTTGCGGTAGCCGACGACGGTGAGTTTGCGACCCTCGCGCTGCTGCCAGGTCGCGGCCATCACGTGAGACAGCAGTGGCAGCGCCCCTGGGTCGTAGCCGTCGGCGCTGAGATGCCCGCCGATCCCGCGGAGTTCGGTGAGTACCAGCTCTTCCAAGCCGGATTCGAGGGCGAGTCCTGCGGCGCCCGCCGGTCCGGTGATCGCGCGGGTCACCTCGTCCATGGACATCGCGCCGAGGAGATAGCTGTTGTGCTGCAAGCTGTTCCGGAGTACCGGATAGTGCAGACACTGTTCGTAGAAGTCGGCGCGCAGCGCGAGGACTACCGTCAGAGAATCGGGTAGGTCGGCGAGCGTGGACAGGAAGGCCGAACGGTCGGCTTCGTCCTGGCACAGGGTGAACAGTTCCTCGAACTGGTCGACGATCAGGACCCGTAGATCGTCGGTCAGCGTCGCCGCGAGTCCGGCGGTCGGTGTCGCTCCCGGTGTCATAGTCGCGGCGGGTAGGTCGATCGTGGGACGCAGACCCGCCGCCAGCAGCGAGGACTTGCCCGCCCCCGACGCGCCGACCAGGACGACGATGCCGGTGGTGGCGCGCACCAGCTCGACGAATTCGGCGGTGGCCTGCTCACGTCCGAAGAACAAGCTGTGCTCCTCGGGTAGATAGGCGCGCAGGCCGGGATAGGGGCAGGTGTCGCCGTCGGTGGCGGCCGCTGTCCAGGTGACCGACTCCTGCCACAGGCGTCGCCATTCGTGGGGGTCGGCCAGGCCGCGCGGCAGGTCGCGTTGAGACTTCTCGGTCAGCTCGACGAGCGTGAGGACCACCGGCAGCAGCGATTCGAAGCGAGCGGGCACATTGCGCCCGGCCTTCCAGTCGCTGATCCGCTGCGGCGACGGCGTGCCGGCCTGGGTGCCGCGCATGCGACGCTCGGTGGCCGCGGCGACCCGGCGCAAGGTCGGATTGCCCGCCACGGCATAGAGTTCGGCGAACCGCTGGGCGAACATCGCCCGCGGCGAAGAACTCTGCGCGTCATTGTCGGTCAATGAACCCCCCCGTTCGATGAAAACGACCGAGGGTCATGGTATTCGGATAGACCGGGACCCGGCGACTCGCCGGGTCCCGGGTCGGATCACAGGAACATGGTGTCGCCGAAGATCGAGTTCGTCGCCTTCACCTGTCCGGTGTCGGCGGTGACCGTCGCCCATGAGTAGATGTTGAGCGGTCCACCGCAGTTGCCCACCATCAGATGGAAGTCGCGGTTCACCAGGTAGGTGGTGCCCGAACCGAGCGACATGGATCCCACCTCGATCTTCTTGATCTCGCCCGGCGCGAGCGACAGGCGCAGATCCAGGCCCGCCGAGATCGACGGACCGATATTGGCGGACACATCGGGTCCGGACGAGCCGAACCCGATGGTGGCCCCCGCGCTCACCGAGATGCCGCCGTCGAGTCCGACCGACAGGTCCAGGTCCACCGCGCAGGCGACGAGATAGCCGGAGGTGACCTCACCGGTCGCGCCGAGCGGTGCGGTGACGTAGGCGGTGTTGTCGAGAAACACCTCGCGGTTGGTCGGCATCGCGTTGAGCGGGGGGACCAGCCGGTAGGACTCCTCGGTATGGCCGAGGGTGAGTTCGAACCCGGCGGGTCCGTGATAGGTCGTCTCGTGCGGTGCCATCGGCGTAGCCGAGGCGATCGGTGCCATCCCGAGGGTGCTCAGTCCGATAGCGGCGGCACCCAGCACGGTGGTGATGATGTTCACGTGTTCCTCCCCTGAAGCGGCGGCCGCAGTTCCGGCCTGCCATCAACGTAGGAAGAGCCTGTGCGGCCGGGCTTTCGGCGCGACCGCGCATCGGCTTAAAAGACCTGCTGAGGACCCTGGGGCCGGGTTTCCGGTCCGGCGGTCCGGCGCCGCCGCCGCGGTCCGGCGCCGGGTCTGGCATATGCCCAGGTAGAACGTGATTTCTGTCCGGACCGGACAGATCGCCGCGCAGGTCAGCGTCGGATCGCCGACATCGGGGACGAGATCAGGGACTTTCCTGATGTCGGCACCCCGTCGCGCGTGCCAGTATCGAGAGCATGGATCCGTCTGTTCCCGCCCGCACTGCCGCCCAGGGGTTCGCGACCCCGTCCGGGCCCGGCGCCGCCGCCGGGAACAACGTCACCCGCCCAGGGCCTGCCGACGGGCCGGGGGCCGCGGCGAATCCGCGGTCCGGGTGGCATCGGCCGCGTGGTTTCGTCGAGCGCGCGTTCGGGGGTGAGCCGGTGGTCTATGGGCCGCCGCAGCACTACGCCCCGCCGCCGCAGTACCGGACCGCGCCGGGTTACGCCCAGTATCCGCAGGGTTATGGCGTGCCGCGCGGCTATCGGCCGATGCTGCCCGTTCCCGGTCCCGAGCCGGTGGGTGCGCCGATACCCGAGACCCCGCGCCTGGTCCGTCGCAGTGGTGGGCGGGTGGTGGGTGGAGTCGCGGGTGGTCTGGCCGACCATCTCGGTGTCGACGTGATCAAGGTGCGGCTGGCGTTCGTCTTGCTGTCCGCGCTGGTCGGTGCGGGACTGGTGGCCTACGGGTTGCTGTGGATCTTCACTCCCGGCGGCGCGGACGCGGCGAAACCGACCGGTGACGAGCGCAGGCAGGCGATCGGGCTCGCCCTGCTCGGGCTCGGCCTCGCGGTGACGGTGGGGTGGCTGTTCCAGGGGACCGCGGCGAAGGTGATCGCGCCGATCGTGGTGGTGGCGGTCGGTGCCGCGCTGGTGTGGCGCGAATACGATGTCGCCGCGCCGGGGCCACGGGCCCTGTTCGGGCTGCCCGCGCGACCCTCGGTGGTCACCTGGTCGCGCATCGTGGCCGGGGCGACGCTGATCGTGGTCGGGCTCGGGGTGGTGGTGCTGGCCAGGATCGATCTCAGTTCGCTCGGGTCGGCGCTGATCGCGGTGGCGGTCACGCTGGTCGGCGCGGGTCTGCTGACGGTGCCGCTGTGGCTGCGCATGGTTCGCGCGCTCAATGCCGAGCGCGGCGCCCGCATCCGCAACGAGGAACGCGAGGAGATCGCCTCGCACCTGCACGATTCGGTATTGCAGACGCTCGCGCTGATCCAGCGCCAGGCCGAGGATCCGCAAGAGGTGCTCCGCCTGGCCCGCAGTCAGGAGCGCGAACTGCGCAAGTGGCTCTTCGACGACACCGCGCCCGCCCAGTCGAGCCTGGCCACCGCGCTGCGCACCATCGCGGGCGAGGTGGAGGACCAGCACGGTGTGAAGGTCACCCCGGTCACCGTCGGCGATGTGGCGATGGACCCCGGCGACACCGGCGCCGGTCTGCCCAAGGAACACTTCACCGCGCTGCTCGGCGCCACCCGTGAGGCGCTGGTCAACGCCGCCAAGCACGCGGAGGTCCCCGAGATCGACCTGTTCGCCGAAACCGAACCCCACCAGGTGAGCATCTTCGTGCGCGACCGTGGCGCCGGTTTCGATGTGTCGGCGGTGCCCGCCGATCGGCGCGGGGTGGCCAAGTCGATCTGTGCCAGAATCGAGCGCCGCGGCGGTACCGCCGTGATCGATTCGACCCTCGGGCGTGGCACCGAGGTACGGATTGTCATGCCGCGCACCGACTCCGGGACCTCCGAACCGGACGAGGTCGCGAGCGACGACGACGCGCAGGCCACCGCGGGCCCGGATGACCACGCGGCGACGCGGGACCATCCAGCCGATCACTGAGCTCGAGCGCACCGGCCCGGGCCGATCTCGACGCCCGGACGCCGCGGTGTGGTACCGATGACAGCAGGTCGATCGAGCTGTTCGAATGAGGAGTCTGGTAGTGAGTGTGCGGGTGTTCCTGGTCGACGATCACGCGGTTTTCCGGTCGGGGGTGCGGGCCGAGCTGAGCCGGGAGACCGATATGGAGGTCGTCGGTGAGGCCGGGGCGGTGGCCGAGGCGATCGCCGGGATCGAGGCCGCGAAGCCGGACGTGGTGCTGCTCGACGTGCACATGCCCGACGGCGGTGGGGTGGCGGTGCTGAGCGGGATCGCCACAGGGCCGGTGTGTTTGGCGTTGAGCGTGTCCGACGCGGCCGAGGATGTGATCGCGGTGATCCGGGCGGGGGCGCGCGGATACGTCACCAAGACGATCTCCGGTGCCGAGCTGGCCGACGGTATCCGCCGGGTCGCGGGTGGCGACGCGGTGTTCAGTCCGCGGCTGGCCGGATTCGTGCTCGACTCGTTCACCGGGCGCTCGCCGGTGCCCGAGCCGCCCCTCGATCCCGAATTGGATTCACTCACCCCGCGCGAGCTGGAGGTGTTGCGCTTGCTGGCGCGTGGTTACACCTATCGGGAGATCGCCGAGTCCTTGTTCATCTCGGTGAAGACCGTGGAGACGCACGCGTCGAATGTGCTGCGCAAGACACAGCAGTCGAACCGGAACGCGCTGACTCGATGGGCGCATCGGCGCCGCATCGAGTGAAGCTCGGTAGAGCCGCGGCTCTACATCACGGCGATGATGATCGCGATCAGGATGATCAGGCCGATCAGCACGCCCGCGCCGATGGCGAGGGGGGCGCCGTTGGGGAGGTTGTCGACGAAGCTGCCGGTGCGCTGCTGGGGTGCGGCGGCGGTGGCGCCCACCGGCGCGCGGTGCGGGCGCGGGAGGGGGGAGGAATTGGGGCTACGCAGGCCGCTGGCGGAGTTACGGGTGGACCAGGCCGGGATGGTGCCGTCTTCGGTGCGCAGCGGCACACCGAGGATGTAGGCGCCGGTGCCGGGCCCGAAGGCGGCGGTGAGGATTTCGTCGCGGGCCTCGGCCATGGTGGGGCGGCGCTGCGGTGCGGGCTCCAGCATGTGCAGCAGCGGCTGGGTGAGGATGCCGCTGCGGGTGGGCGGGATGATCCGGCCCATCGCGGCCGCGGCGACGACATCGTGCTCGTCGGAGTCGAAACCGAACGGCGGCTGGCCTTCGAGTGCGGTGTAGAGGGTGGCGCCGAGGGAGAACACGTCGCTGGCCTCGGTGGGCCGGGCGCCGCGCGCGACCTCGGGCGGGAGGTAGGCGGGGGTGCCGGTGATCACACCGTCGGGTTCGTCACCCTGGGTGTCGCCCGCGCCGCGCGAGATGCCGAAGTCGCTGAGTTTGGCCAGGCCCACGCTGTTGCCGCGGTCGGCGACGAGGATGTTGCCCGGCTTGATATCGCGGTGCACGATGCCCGCGGCGTGGGCGGCGGCGAGCGCGTCGGCCACCTGCGCGCCGATCTGGGCGACCTCGACCGCGGGCAGCGTGTCGACCAGCGCGAGCGCCTTGGCCACGCTGCGCGAGGGTAAGTACTCCATGACGAGCCAGGGCTCGCCCGCCTCGATCACCACGTCGTGCACGGCGACGGCGTGGATGTGCGACAGCTTGGCGGCCACCCGGCCCTCGTGCACGATGCTGCTGCGGATTCGCTCGGCCTCGGCCGCGCTCAGTCCCGCGGTGGACAGCACCTGCTTGATCGCGACTTCCCGGTTCAGCAACCGATCGGTCGCGAGCCAGACCGCACCCATGCCACCCCCGCCCAGCTTGGACTGCAGGCGGTAGCGACCCGCGACCAGGTAGTCGGGGCCGATATGGGGACGAGCACGTTCGGTCACGGGTGCGAGGGTAGCCGAATATGGCGCTGACTGGCCGGGATCTCCGGGGCGCTGCGCGGTGGACACGGGGAGGGGGTGGGTGTCACGCTGGTCGCTATCGAACGTATATTCGAATACGATCGATAGCTGAAACGGTGCTGCTGTTTCGGCGCGGGGCGGTCCTCCGCTCGCGGGTCCATCGTGGAAGTAGGTGGTGTTGATGGGTTCGGAAGCGTTGCCGCCCGATGTGGGCATGCTCGACGAGCTGCGCAGGCGCATGGCCGCAGTACCGGGGCGTGGCGAGTCCGCGACCGGGCATATACCGCGTGAGCAGCAATTACGCCGCGATCTGTTGCCGGTTCCGCCGCCGCTGGCCGACCTGCTGCCCGACGGCGGACTGCCCAAGGGCGCGGTGGTCGCCTACACCGGCGCGCACTCCCTGCTGACCGGACTGCTCGCCGCGGTCACCGGAAACGGTGGTCACGCGGCGGTGGTCGGCCTGCCCCGGCTCGGTTTGCTGGCCGCCGCGGAGATGGGCGCCCAGCTGTCCCGCCTCGCGGTGATCGCCGACCCCGGCCCTGATCCCGCCGAGGTGGCCGCGGTCCTGCTCGACGGCCTCGATCTGGTGGTCCTGGGCCTGGGCGGCCTCGCCGTCCCACCCGCCCGCTGCCGCGTCCTCGCCGCCCGCGCCCGCAACCGTGGCGCCACCCTGGTGGTCGCGGGCGAATGGGCCAACCCCACCCTGCGTCTGGACTCCCGCGTCACCGGCTACCGCGGCCTCGGCCCCGGTCGCGGCCGCCTGCGCTCGGTCTGCCTCGACGTGCGGGTCAGCGCCAAGGCGGGCCAGACCCGTCACGGCCGCATGGACCTGTGCGCCCGGGTCGGTCGCACCGAATGGCTGACTCGCGAAAACGTCAGCGGCGCAACCGAAGTCACCCCGCTACGCGAGGCAGTCTCATGACCGCGGGCCCGTCGTGACGCGTGCTGACCGGGTGCTGGCGGTGTGGTGCCTGGACTGGCCCGCGGTGGCGGCGGCCGCGGTGGAGGGAGTGTCGGCGGAGCGGCCGATCGCGGTGCTGCGGGGGAATTCGGTGGTGGCGTGTTCGGCGATCGCGCGGGCCGAGGGGGTGCGGCGGGGGATGCGGCGGCGGGATGCGCAGGGGTGCTGTCCGGGACTTGTTGTCGTGCAGGATGATCCGGATCGGGACGCGCGATTGTTCGAGCCGGTGGTCGGCGCTGTCGATGAGACGGTGCCGGGCGTCGAGGTGTTGCGGCCCGGGCTCATCGTGCTCGGGGCACGCGGTGCCGCACGGTATTTCGGCTCCGAGGAGGCCGCGGTGGTGCGGTTGATCGACGCGGTCGCCGTGGCGGGAGCCGAGGCGCAGATCGGGATCGCCGATGCCGTGTCGACGGCGGTGATCGCGGCCCGGCGCGGGGCGATCGTGGCGCCGGGAGAGGGCGCGCGGTACCTCGCGCCGCTCCCGGTCTCGGAGCTCGCGGCGGAGCCGAGCCTGGCCGCACCGCAGCGCGCGGAGCTGGTCGACCTGCTGCGTCGCCTGGGATTACGCCGCATCGGTGACTTCGCGCGCCTGTCGCCCGCCGACGTGGCCTCCCGGTTCGGCGCCGACGCCGTGCTCGCCCATCGCACCGCCCGCGCCCTGCCGCAACGCCCACCGTCGGCGCGCCGCCCCGCTCCGGAGCTGACCGTCGAGCTGGCCTGTGACCCGCCCATCGACCGGGTCGACGCGGCCGCGTTCGCGGGCAGGCAGCTGTCCACCCGGCTGCACGCGGTGCTGTCGGCGGCAGGCGTGGCGTGCACCCGGCTCGCCGTGACCGCGCGCACCGAGACGGGCGAGGAGCTCACCCGGATCTGGCGCTGCGCCCGCCCACTCACCCCCGCCGACACCGCCGACCGCGTCCGCTGGCAACTCGACGGCTGGCTCACCCACCGGGCCCGCCCCACCGGCCCGATCGTCGCGCTCACGCTGGAACCGGTCGAGGTGGTCGCCGCCGGCGCCCTGCAACTCGGTCTGTGGGGTGGTGAGGGCGAGGAAACCGAGCGGGCCCGCCGCGCCCTGGTCCGTGTGCAGGGACTGCTCGGTGGCGAAGCGGTCCGCATCGGTGTGCTCAGCGGCGGGCGCGGGCCCGCCGAACGCATCACCATGATCGCCCTCGGCGACGAGCTGACCCCCGCCGCCGACCCCACCCAGCCCTGGCCCGGTCGTCTCCCCGAACCCGCCCCCACCCTGCTCCTGCTGCACCGCCCGGTCGTGCACCTGACCGCCGCCGACGGCGCCCCCGTCCTGGTCACCGACCGTGGCCTGTTCACCGCCGTGCCCACCCGCCTGCGCTGGGGCAGCAAGCAGTGGGCGCTGCTGGGCTGGGCGGGCCCTTGGCCGGTCACCGAACGCTGGTGGTCCACCGCCGAACCCACCGCCCTGGCCGTGCGCGTTCAAGTCCAGCTCGACGCCGACCCCACCGAGATCCGCGCCGTCCTGCTCGTCTACGACGCGACGCGATGGCACGCCGAGGGCGTCTACGAGTAGCCCACCGCCCCGGTTCTAGAGTGAAACGACGCTTGTCCGGGACAGCCCCGGAAGGCTCGGTCGCGGGAGGAGCGCTGTGAACCCGTTCGAGGGCATGTTGTGTACGGCGGCCGCTGTCGACCTTCCGCTGCTCGGTACCGCGGGGCACTTCACCGGGTGGCTGTGTATCGAGCATCCCGGTGCGTGGGGCGGTGATGTGATCGGTGATGAGGTGCTGGGTCCGGAGATCACCGCCGAACTGGCGGCGCGTACGTCAGCGGCGCGGGTCCGGCCGACGCTGATCCGCCGTCCCGGCCGCAACGAGTTCACCGGTACCCGCACTGTGCTGCTGGTCAGTTCGCGGCCGGAGGGCTCCTGGTGCGAGCGGCTCGAGATCACCGACTTGCGCCAGCTCTTCGACATCGACCTGCACCTCGTCGACGGACCGGCGCCGGGAATCGGTGTGCGCGTGGATGATCCGGTGGTCCTGGTCTGTGCCCACGGCAAACGCGACCAGTGCTGTGCCCTGCTGGGCCGCCCGATCGCCGCCGCCCTCGCCGCCGACTACCCGGGCCGGGTCTGGGAGGCCTCGCACACCGGTGGTCACCGCTTCGCCCCCGCGGTCGTGCTGCTTCCCTCCGGCCTCACCTACGGCCGCGTCGACGCCACGGCCGCCAAGGCGATGCTCGAAGCGGCCGACATCGGCGAGGTCTCCCTGACCGGCCTCCGCGGCCGCAGCTGCTACCCCCCGATTTCCCAGCTCGCCGAAGTGGCTGTGCGCGAGCGGGTCCCGGCCGATGCCACCGCCCTCACCGTTGCGCCCGACCCGGTCCCCACCCACGACCCGACCGTGGCGGGCGCCGCCATCGTCACCCACCGCGACGGCCGCCGCTGGCGCGTCACCGCCCGCACCGTCCCCGCCGCCCCGCGCCAAGCCAGCTGCGGCGCCGCCCCCAAACCGGCCACCTACTTGGAACCCGCTGCGATAGAACAACTTCCCGCGCTGTCCCGCACACAGCCCGAACGACCCACGGATCGCTGACGGTTCGTCGACTGCGAAAGTTGCGGGCGAGCACCACGGTGGACTGGCGGAACTACGGCGCAGTGGCCCTCCCGCACGTCACCCGACGGACCTAGCGTCGACTCCATGATCGACATCCGGGAAATCGGCAAGGACGAAACCGGGCTGGCGGGCCCGGCCCTACTGGAGCTTCGCCCCCAGTGGGAGACGTCCTCGCGCCTGACCGAGTTCATCGACACCGAACTCCGCCCCGCGGGCTACCGCCTCATCGGGGCCTTCGAATCGGGTTCTCCCGCAGCACTGTCGGTGGCGGGATTCCGCGAATCCCACTCCACCGCCTGGGGGCACCACCTCTACATCGACGATGTCTCCACCCTTCCCTCGGCACGCGGCCGAGGCCACGCCGACAGCCTGCTCGACTGGCTCACCGCCGAAGCTCGGCGTCTGCGCTGCACGGCGATCCACCTGGACTCCGGCGTCGGCCCCACCCGAGCCGCCGCCCACCGCCTCTACATGCGCCATCATCTGGCCATCACCGCCCACCACTTCACCCTCGGCCTGCAGTGAATCGCGGGAGCACCGAATCCCTGTGGTTACGAAGCGAACCGGGTGACTACGCGGTGCTCACCAGTGTGTGCCGGGTACCCAACGGGCCGCGCGGCGCAGGGCGGTGCCGGTGGCTTTTCGGGCGGCGGAAGGGGTTTTCGGATCTGCCCGGGGTGCCGGTGCGGGGGCCGGGGCGTCTTCGGCCGATTCGCCCTTGGCCGCAGGGGAATCGGGCAGCGCGCGGTAGTAGCGGTGCAGGATGCGGTCGCGGAGTTTGGGGGTGATGATGCCGCCGTATTCGGCGAGGGTGCCGAGGGGGACATCGATGCGTTTGGGGCGTTCGGTGAGCGCGCGCACGATCGTGCCCGCGGCCCACTCGGGGGATTCGGAAGGGCCCTGGTCGCCGCTGGGGGCGATCATCGGGGTGCGCACCAACGGCATGTGGATGGTGGTGAACGTGACTCCGTCGGCGAGGGTTTCGACCGAGGCGACCTCGGTGAACTTGTCCAGGGCCGCCTTGCTGGCGAGGTAGGCGGCGAAGCGAGGGGTGGCCACCTGCACGCCGGCGCTGGAGATGTTGACGATGTGGCCGAAGCCGCGTTCGCGCATTTGTGGCAGCAGCGCGAGGGTCATCCGCAGCGCGCCGAAGTAGTTCACCGCCATGGTGCGTTCGAAGTCGTGCAGGCGATCGGTGGAGCGGTGGATGGCGCGGCGGATGGAGCGACCCGCGTTGTTGACCAGCATGTCGACGTGGCCGTGCTGGTCGAGGATCGCCTTGACGGCCGAGTCCACCGATTCGGAGTCGGTGACATCGCAGGGGTAGCCGTAGGCCCGCCCGCCCGCGTCGACGATCTCGGCGACCACCGTGGCCAGTTCGTCGGCGCGGCGCGCGAGCAGGAACACGACACCGCCCTTGTCGGCGACCGAGAGGGCGGCGGCCCGGCCGATCCCGGACGACGCGCCGGTGATCACGACATGCCTGCCGGTGAGATCGCGCCGCTTGCGGCCCCGTTCACCTGGAGAAACCTGAGACATCACTGCTCCTTTGCAGCTCGTTGCCTCGAACTTACTCCAAAGTAAGTTCGAGGGCCAGGATCCTCCGGAAACTCGAAAATATGTTCGAGTCCCTCTCGCTAATATTCGAACGTATGTGCGATACTGATGCACATGGCGGACGATCGGATGGCGGACATCTATGCCGCGGTGCGGCTCGGCGGTGGCGACCCTGATGCGGCGCGCGCGGCGCTGACCAGGCTGTGGAGTGAGATAGGGGAGGGCGGCGACCCGTTGCATCGCTGCGTGGTGGCGCATCACCTGGCGGATGTGCAGGAGTTGGCGGAGGGTGCGTTGCTGTGGGACCAGCGGGCGCTGGCCGCGGTGTTCGGGCCGGGCATCCCGCTCGATGAGGGGCTGCGCGGGTTCCTGCCCTCGCTGTATCTGAACCTGGCCGACAGCCATCGCCGCGTCGGTGACTTCGAGATGGCGCGGATGCAGTTGGCCATCGCGCGCGGGCATCTGGACGTGCTCGCCAACGATGCCTACGGCGCGGTGATCCGCACCGGTCTGAGCCATGTGGAGGCGGCGCTGGAATCGCGGTCGATGGAGCGCTTGCCCGCGAATTGAGTTGTCCTCCACCGGGAAAGGGGTGCGGTGATGCGGGGGTCGTGAGAGGAGCGGGTGCATGGGCTGGAGCAACGGTCCGCCGACCTGGTCGGAGCTGGAACGGGTGCTCTCCGGCAAGCCGAGTGGCAGGCCGGCGCAAGACCTGCACCCGGGCGACGGCGGCGACAGCCCGGCCTGGTCACGCAAACGCGGCGAATACCACGCCGCCGAGCTCGACCGGCCGACCGGCCCGACGGTGCCCTACGCGGAGCTGCACACCCACTCCGCCTACAGCTTCCTCGACGGGGCGAGTCAGCCGGAGGAGCTGGTGGAGGAGGCGGTGCGGCTCGGTCTGGAAGCGCTCGCGCTCACCGACCACAACGGGTTCTACGGGACCGTCCGGTTCGCCGAGGCGGCCAGGGAATGGGGAATGCCAACGGTTTTCGGTGCCGAACTGTCACTGGGAACCGATGCGGAGGCGGCGCCGGGCCGAGGGGATGCGGTCCGGCGCCGTTCTGTACCTCGGGGCGGGGTGCGTTTCCTGCCGGGTCGAACGCAGGCCCGCGAAGCGGATACCGATGGGCCGAGGGGGGCCACGGCGGACGGCGGTCTGCGCGATGCCGGCGGATCGGCCGAGCCGCGAAACGGGCACGCGACGGCGCCGGACTCGGTGCCGCGCACTGGATCTCCCGACCCCGGCGGTCCGCATCTGCTGGTCCTCGCCAGGGGGCAGGAGGGCTATCGGCGGCTGTCGCGAGAGATGGCGGCGGCGCATATGGCCGCGGGGGAGAAGGGGGTGCTGCGATACGACCTGGACGCCCTCACGGCGGCGGCGGGCGGGCACTGGCACATCCTCACCGGCTGCCGCAAAGGCCACCTGCGCACCGCACTCGAACACGATCTGCGCGGTGGCGATACCCGGCTACCGAAAGCCGAAGCGGCCCTGCGGGATCTGATCGAACGATTCGGCGCCGATCGGGTGAGCGTGGAGCTCACCCATCACGGCATCGCCACCGATGACGAGCGCAACGCGCTGCTGATCGCGCTGGCCGATCGGCTCGATGTTCCCGTACTCGCCACCACCGGTGCCCATTTCGCGTCTCCGGCGCAGCGTCGCCGGGCGATGGCGCTGGCCGCGATCCGCGCCAGGAGCAGCCTCGACGAGATGGCGGGCTGGCTCGCGCCCACCGGCGGCGCGCACCTGCGTTCGGGTGCGGAGATGGCGCACCTGTTCGCCGACTACCCGCACGCGGTGGCGAACGCGGCGGTGCTGGCTCGCGAATGCGCGTTCGACCTGGGGCTGATCGCCCCGAAGCTCCCCCCGTTCGACGTGCCCGCCGACCATGACGAGAACTCGTGGCTGCGCGAGCTCGCCCTCCGCGGTGCCGCCGAGCGTTACGGCCCGCCGGAGCGGAACCCGCAGGCGTACCGGCAGCTCGAGCACGAGCTCGCGGTGATCGAGAAGATGGAGTTCCCCGGCTATTTCCTGGTGGTGCACGACATCGTCGAGTTCTGCAAGAACAGCGACATCCTGTGCCAGGGCCGAGGCTCGGCCGCCAACTCCGCGGTCTGCTACGCCATCGGCATCACCAATGTCGACCCTGTCGCCAACCAGCTGCTGTTCGAACGGTTCCTCTCGCCCGAGCGCGACGGGCCGCCCGATATCGATGTCGACATCGAATCCGACCGTCGCGAGGAGGCCATCCAGCACGTCTACGCCAAGTACGGCCGCGACTACGCCGCCCAGGTGGCGAATGTGATCACCTATCGCGGCAAGTCCTCGGTGCGCGATGCCGCACGCGCGCTGGGCTTTTCGCCGGGGCAGCAGGACGCGTGGAGCAAACAGGTGAGCCGCTGGTCCGGGGTGGCCGCCGAGACGGGCACCGATATCCCGGACGCGGTTCTCGAACTCGCGGGTGAACTCGACGGTCTGCCACGGCATTTGGGGATCCACTCCGGCGGCATGGTGATCTGCGATCGGCCGATCGCCGACGTGTGCCCGGTGGAGTGGGCGCGGATGGCCGGGCGCAGTGTGCTGCAGTGGGACAAAGACGATTGCGCCGCCGTCGGTCTGGTGAAGTTCGACCTGCTCGGCCTCGGCATGCTCTCGGCGCTGCACTACATGATCGATCTGGTGCGCGAGCACAAGGGCGAGAAGGTCGAATTGCACGCGCTCGATCTCACCGAAGCCGGTGTCTACGAGATGCTGTCGCGTGCCGACTCGATCGGGGTGTTCCAGGTGGAGTCGCGCGCGCAGATGGCGACCTTGCCCCGGCTGAAGCCGCGCACCTTCTACGACCTGGTGGTGGAGGTGGCGCTGATCAGACCGGGGCCCATCCAGGGTGGTTCGGTGCACCCCTACATCCGTAGGCGCAACGGCAAGGAAGCGCCCGTCTGCGACCATCCCGCGCTGGAGAACTCGCTCGCCCGCACCCTCGGTATTCCGTTGTTCCAGGAACAGCTGATGCAGATGGCCATCGACGTCGCCGGTTTCAGTCCCGCCGAAGCCGACCAGCTGCGCCGCGCCATGGGTTCCAAACGCTCGCCGCAGAAGATGGAACAGTTGAAGGACCGCCTCTATCAGGGCATGCGGGACCTGCACGGCATCACCGGCGATCTCGCCGACCGCATCTACGAGAAGCTCTACGCCTTCGCCAATTTCGGTTTCCCCGAAAGTCATTCGCAGAGTTTCGCCTCGATCGTGTTCTATTCGTCGTGGTTCAAGCTGCACCATCCGGCCGCGTTCTGCGCCGGGCTGTTGCGTGCGCAGCCGATGGGTTTCTACTCGCCGCAGTCGCTGGTGGCCGACGCCCGCAGGCACGGGGTGCGCGTGCACGGCCCCGACATCAATGCCAGCCGTGCCGAGCCCACCCTCGAGAACGCGGGCACCGAGATCCGGCTCGGCCTGTCGGGCGTGCGGCACATCGGCACCGATCTCGCCGAACGCATCGTCGCCACCCGTGCCGAACACGGCCCCTTCACCTCGATGCTCGACCTCGCCGGCCGCGTGGAACTCACTGTCGTCCAATCGGAATCGCTGGCCACCTCGGGGGCGCTGGATGTGCTGGTCGACACCGAACCCGCCGACGGCCGCGCCGCACCGCCGAACGGGCTCGGCACGGGCGACGGTCGCGGTGGGCTCACGGCTGGGCAGGGCTCAGATGCCGTGCCGGATCATCCGGCTGGGCAACGGGAATCGCGCGGCAGCAGCGTGCGCAGGGCGGCGCTGTGGGCAGCGGGTGCGGCGGCCGTGGAGCGTCCCGATCGCCTACCCGGCACGGGTCCCGCCACCGTAGCCCCGGCCCTGCCCGGCATGAGCGCGCTCGAACTCGCCGCCGCCGACGTCTGGGCCACCGGCATCTCGCCCGACTCCTATCCCACCGAATTCCTTCGCGCCCATCTGAATTCACTCGGTGTAGTCCCCGCGTGCGATCTCCTGCTCGTCGAGGACGGCGCCCGCATCCTGGTGGCGGGTGCGGTCACCCACCGTCAGCGCCCCGCCACTGCCGCGGGCGTCACCTTCCTCAACCTCGAAGACGAGACCGGCATGGTCAACGTCGTCTGCTCGGTCGGCCTGTGGACGCGCTATCGCCGCCTCGCCCAGAACGCCACCGCCCTGCTCGTCCGCGGCCGCATCCAAAACGCCGAGGGCGCCGCCAGTGTCGTCGCCGACCACCTCGAACACCTCGACCTGACCATCGTCGCCCGCTCCCGCGACTTCCGCTGAGTTTTTGGAGCGCTGGCGCGCTCGAGCGGGGCCCCTGAGGCCCCGATCTTCCCTCCCTCCGGGTGCTCCTTCGTCGCACCCTCCGGTCAGTCCAGATCGGGGCGGGCCCCTTTGGGTAGGGACATCCAGGGGTTACCCGGCCCAGGGTGTGCATGCAAGTGGCGATGTGTCCGCCGAGTTGAACGCCAGCCGGGGGTCCGCTGACGCACTACGCTGCGAACATGCGCAAGCTTGCCGTGGTGATGATCGCGTTGCTCGGGCTGTTGTTCCTGGCCGGGTGCGGCGATGACGACAGCGAGGACCAGGCCGGTCGGGCGTCGGAGCCCACTGTCATGGGCGGGCCGGCACCCGCGGTGACGCCCGGGTTCCGGGAGGGCGCCCCGCAGAAGGACAGTCCGGCGCCGACGGATCAGTCGAACCGGAAAGAGGTGATCACCGGGTCGGTGGATGTCACCTCGGGGGATCCGATCGCCGCCGCCGCGACCGTCACCGAGCAGGTCAGGGCCGTCGACGGCCGGATCGACAGCCGCACCGAACAGCCCGGCACCGACAAGCGCGCCGCTCGGGCCGTGCTCAGTGTGCGGGTGCCCGCCGACAAGACCGATGCCTTCATCACCGGGCTCGGCGGGGTCGGCACGGTGACCAGGGTGAGTACCAATCGCGACGACGTCACCATGCAGTGGCAGGACCTCGACGCTCGCATCCGCGCCCTGCAAGCCTCCGTCGATCGGCTCAAAGCGCTGATCACGGGCGCCACCAACACCGCCGACCTGATCGCCGCGGAGGAAGCGCTGTCGAGCAGGCAGGGCGAACTCGACAGTCTCACCGCGCAGAAGCGCAGCCTCGACGATCAGGTGGCGCTGTCGACGCTCACCATCACCCTCACCGCCGACGACAAGAACGCACCCGGCGACCCGGACAACTTCTGGGACGGCATCGTTTCGGGCTGGCACTCGCTGATCGACTGGTTGCAGGACGCGATCGTCTTCGTCGGCAAGGCCGTGCCGTGGCTGGGCTTCCTCGCGGTGATCGGCGGATTGCTGTACGCCGCACTGCGATTGCTGCGCAGGCGCCGTCGCACCGCAGCGCACATGTCCAACGCACCCGCACCCGCACCCGCAGCCACCGCTCCTGCGCCTACCGCGCCGGCAGCCACCGCTCCCGCGCCCACCGCGCCAGCAGCCACCGCTCCCGCGCCCACCGCATCCGGGGCCACCGCATCCGAGGTCGGCGCATCGGGCGCACCCGAATCGGCAGCATCCGGGAAGGAGACCCCCGGTGCCCACAGTGCGGGCGACGATCAAACCGAACAGCCGTAAAGGCCCACTCGTCGAAACCGCCGAAGACGGCACCCTGACCCTCTATGTCCACGCCCCGGCCGTCGAGGGCAAGGCCAACAAGGCCGCGATCGAACTACTCGCCGATCATTTCGGCGTTCCCAAGTCCGCGGTCCGGCTCACCGCGGGCGCCACCTCGCGGTTCAAGCGGTTCGACATCGACTGAGTCAGACCGCGCCCGGAAATCCCAGCTGTCGCCAGGCCTCGTACACCGACACCGCCGCCGCGTTCGACAGATTCATCGACCGCCGCCCCGGCAGCATCGGAATGCGCACCTGCTCGGTGATCTGGGGATCGGCCAGGACTTCCGCGGGCAGCCCGGTGGGCTCGGTGCCGAACAGCAGCGCGTCGTTGTCGCGATAGGCGATATCGGTGAAACGCGTGGTGGCCTGGGTGGTGAAGGCGAACACGCGGCCTGGCCGGATCGCCGCGAACGCCGTCGCCAGATCGGGATGCACGGTCACCACCGCGAGGTCGTGGTAGTCCAGTCCGGCCCGGCGCAGCTTGGACTCCGACAGGTCGAAGCCGAGCGGTTCGATCAGGTGTAGCGCGCAGCCGGTCCCCGCGGCCAACCGGATCGCATTGCCGGTATTGGGCGGAATCACGGGCTCGTGAAAGATCAGGTGCAGCACAGCCGACCACTCTGTCATGCGCCACCCCGTCCGCGCGCAGGCGGTATCTGGAACAATCGGGCTCGTGAACGAGGCGGAGACGACCGGCAAGCACCGGGTCGCGCGGTTGAGCGCGGGGGAGCAGTACCTGCGCAGTCATCTGCCGATGACCGTGGTGACCGCGCTGATCGTGATCGCGGTCGGCTTCGTCGCCTGGGATCGGTGGCGTCGCGGCGCGCTGATCTTCGGCAGCGCCGCCCTGGTGGCCGCCGCCTTCCGGCTGTGCCTGCCGACCGTCCAGGTGGGATTGCTCGCCGTGCGCAGCCGCCCGTTCGACGTGGCCGCGCTGACCACCCTCGGCAGCGCCATCGTTTTCCTGGCCGCCACGATCAACACCCTCGGCGTCAACTGAGACAGGGTTCAGGCGGAGGTCTTGTCCCACAGGCTGCGGGTGCCGTTGCTGCCGTAGAGCGCGCGAGCTTCGCCCGGGCTGATCGTCGACCGGGTTCGCGGCGGCGCGGTGCGCTCGTGGGCAGCCAAGATCTGTCCGGTCATCTTCGCGACGTACGGGGCGGCCATGATCAGGCCACGGTTGCCGCGACGTGCGGCCGCCCAGACGATCGCCTTCCCGGGGAGACGCACGGCGGCATCGACAACGCGAGGCAGGTCGAATCGGCCGAGTTCGCGCATCCAGGCGGGCAGCGTCGAGATCGTCGCCAGCGACAGCACCCGGCCACCGGCGGCGAACGTCATGCCTTTGCTCACCGACGGCCACAGCAGGAAGTGCATGGCCTCCACGGCCCGCTCGCTGACGCACAACTGCGGCCGGACGCGTTCGAAGTAGGCGCGCACCTCGGCCCGATCGCGCGGTACATTCGCGGGCTTGCAGGTCTGCAGTTCGGCGGCGATCACGCACTCGGCCCAGTACCGGTCCTCCTCGGCGGGACTCAGCGGGCCGGGGCCGAACATCTCGTAGGCCTTGAGGACCGAATGCCACCCGGTGACATGGATCCACAGCTGGGAGTCGGGGTTGTTGGCGCTGTAGCGCTTGCCGCTGATCGGTTCGATGCCCGTCATCGGCGCGTGCACCTGCATCAGGTGTTCGGATGCTTGGATGGCGGTGCGGCCGTCACCGAGCGCGACCAGCAGGAAGTAGGACAGCGTGTGGTCGAGGCGGGTGGCGGGATTGTCGTAGATCCCGTGTGAATCGGCGACCGCGGCGGTCAGGAACGGATCGAAGTGCTCGAGGGTGACCGCGCGCTGGAATCCGATCAGCGCGGTCGGCGCCGCCCACACCTTCCAGGTGGGGGAATCCGGCCCGAAGAAGCCGTAGTCGTCGCGACGCAGAGTCGACGCATCGAAAGCCATTGCACATGCCCCTTTGCAGTGCGAGTAACAGATGAATACAACACCACCGTAGCAATGGCTCGACGCGAATACAACGGCTGCGTAGGATTTGTGGCGGAAGGTTCCAGGTATCGTCCGGAGCGAAAGGCAGGTGAGCGGTGACCTCGACGCAGGAGCAACGACCTCGACGCCGCTACGCGCCGCGTCTGCCGCCGCAGCAGCGCCGCGCGCAGCTCCTCGACGCCGCGTTCACCGTCCTGGGCCGGATGGAGCTGCACGAGCTGAGCATGGAGGCCGTGGCGCAGGAGGCAGGCGTCGGAAAGCCTGTGCTGTACACGGTGTTCAAAACCCGTGCCGAACTGGTCGAAGCGCTGCTGGAACGCGAACGCGAACGCGGCCTGGATCAGATCGCCGACACGCTGCCCGAAGGCCTGCTCGGCGCCGACCCGCTGTCCGCCGCCTCGGCGACCGTCGAGGCGTTCGTCGGTGTGGCGCTGGCGAATCCGACCCGCTGGCGGCTGATCCTCGCTACCCCGGCGAGTGCGCCCGAGGAATATCGCGCGGCTCTTCGTGCTTCGCGCGCCGAAATCTTGGAGCGTGCGGAATCTCTTGTCCGCATGGGTATCTCAGTGCTGCCGAAGTGGTCGGGGATGGATGCCGGACTACTCGCGAACTCGACCCTCACCATCGCCGAAATGCTCGGTCGACTGGGGGTCAGCGAACCGGACGAGTATCCGCGCGAACGGCTTCAGGCCTACGTTCGCTCGATCGTCACCCTGCTGACCGGGCCCTGACGGCTCAGCGGTTCTCCCGCGCCAAGCGCATCGTCTCGGTGAGCAGCTTCGACACGGCGGCCGCCTCGGTGAGGAACCCGTCGTGCCCGTCGCGGGAGTGCACGATCTCGAGACCCGCGCAGCCCGGCAGCCCTTCGGCCAGCTCGGCCTGGGTGTGCAAGGGGTACAGGCGATCCGAGTCGACTCCGCCGACCACGCACGGCACCGCGGTGGAGGCCAGCGCGGCGGCGACGCCGCCGCGACCGCGCCCCACGTCGTGGCGGTTCATGGCCTCGCTGAGCAGCACGTAGGTGGCCGGATCGAAGCGCGAACACAGCTTGTCGGCCTGGTGTTCGAGGTAGCTCTGCACCGCGTACCGGCCACCGGCCCACGGATCCTCGTCGCCCTGGGCCTTGTTGGCGAACCGGTGGTCGAGCTCGCCCTCGGTGCGGTAGGTCAGGTGCGCGATCCGCCGGGCCAGCCCCATACCGGTCATGGGCGCGCGACCGGTGCCGTGATAGTTGCCGCCCTGCCAGTCGGGATCGGCCGCGATGATGGCCATCTGGGTGGTCTGGGTGCCGATCTGATCGGCGGTGGCGCGCGCGCCGACGGCCAGCACGAGCGCGGCCGAAACCCGCTCGGGCAGGCCGATGATCCACTCGAGCACCCGCATGCCGCCCATCGAGCCGCCGACCACCGCGCCGAGCCGCTCGATCCCGAGCACCTCGAACAACTGCGCCTCGGCGGTCACCTGATCGCGGATGGTCAGCTCGGGAAACCGTGCGCCCCACGGCTTTCCGTCGGGCGCGAGAGAGGCGGGCCCGGTACTGCCCTTGCAGCCGCCGAGCACATTGGTGGCGATCACGCACCACTCGTCGGTGTCGATCGGCGCACCGGGCCCGACCATGCCCTCCCACCAGCCGGGAGCCCCGTCGGGCCCACCGATGACATGGGAGTCACCGGTGAGCGCGTGTTCGACGAGCACCACATTGTCCAGGGTGGGCGAGAGCTCGCCCCAGCGTTGCACCGTCAGCCGCACATCGGGAACCACGGCGCCGTTCTCCAGCGCCACGTCCCCGATGGCGACCACGCCTGCACGCCCGTCCGGCGGTGGCAGCAGGGCCACCCCGGTTCCGGGTCGGGCGATCGGCGATTCGGTGCTCACAGTCACGTCGTCGCCGCCGCGAACCCGGCCCGTAGATCGGCCAGAATGTCGTCGATTCCCTCGATGCCCACCGCGAGCCTGACCAGGCCGGGAGTGACGCCGGCCGCTAGCTGCTCTTCGGGCGTCAACTGCGAATGCGTGGTCGACGCCGGGTGAATCACGAGTGAACGCACATCACCGATGTTAGCTACATGGCTGTGCAGGCTGAGCGCGTCCACGAACTTCTTGCCGGCATCGACACCGCCCGACAGCTCGAAGGCCACGATCGCGCCCGCGCCCTTGGGCGCCAGCTCCTTGGCTCGCGCGTGCCACGGCGAGGACTCGAGACCCGCGTAGAACACCGCGTCGACGCCCGGCTGCTCGGCGACGAACTTCGCGACCGTCTCGGCATTGCTGACATGCCGTTCGACCCGCAGGCTCAGCGTCTCGATGCCCTGGGCGATGAGGAACGCGTTGAACGGCGAGACCGCAGCGCCCAGGTCGCGCAGCAACTGCACGCGAGCCTTCAGCGCGAACGCGGGCGCACCCAGATCGGCGAACACCGCACCGTGGTAGCTGGGGTCGGGCTCGGTGAAGCCGGGGAAGCGCGCGTTGCCCTCGGCGTCGCGCACGGTCCAGTCGAAGGTGCCGCCGTCGACGATCACGCCCGCCACGGCCGCACCGTGCCCACCCAGGTACTTCGTCGCCGAATGCACGACGATGTCGGCGCCGTGGGCGAGCGGCTGGATCAGGTAGGGGGTGGCGACGGTGTTGTCGACGATCAGCGGAAGGCCGTTCGCGTGCGCGACCCCGGCGATGCCGGGAATGTCGAACACCGCGCTGCTCGGGTTGGCGATGGTCTCGCCGTAGAACGCCTTGGTGTTCGGCTGGATCGCGGCTTCCCACTGCGCGAGGTCATCGGGATCCTCGACGAACGAGACCGTGATCCCCAGCTTGGGCAGCGAGTAGTGGAAGAGGTTGTAGGTGCCGCCGTAGAGGTGCGGGCTGGACACGATGTGGTCGCCCGCGCTCGCCAGGTTCAGGATCGCGTAGGTCTCCGCGGCCTGGCCCGAGGCCAGCAGCAGCGCCGCGACGCCGCCTTCGAGGGCGGCTACGCGCTGTTCCACCGCGTCCTGGGTGGGGTTCATGATCCGGGTGTAGATGTTGCCCGGCTCGGCGAGACCGAACAGCGCGGCGGCGTGATCGGTGTCGCGGAAGGTGTAGGAGGTGGTCTGGTAGATGGGCAGCGCCCGCGCGTTGGTGCTCGCGTCGGGGGCTTGGCCCGCGTGGACCTGCTTGGTCTCGAAGGACCAGTTCTCGGGCAGGGAAGAGTCGGTCATGTCGTGCTCCAAAGGTGTCAGCCGGGGGATCTCGTCAACTGGGTCGGATCGACTGGCAACAACACATGGGGGCCTCCTGCAGCGCGCGCTTGCTCTCGACTTTCGAGAGCCCGGTCATCACCCGGAGCACCCCACCGCAGCTGGAGGGTTGCCGACCAGCGAGCCGGGGCTTGGCGCTGGTACTCATGACCTTGCCGTCATGTTAACCGGACATCTCCCGCGCGCGGAAACTTCCCCCGCATTTCACGCCGAAGATCACTCGTTCGACGGTGTGCCGAAGCCTGGCGTGTCGTCTACCGGTGCGCCGCAGACCTGCCGCAAGCCGTGGTAGGCGCGCAGCACGGCGTCGCGGGTCACCCGGACAGCGACCGCCGGCGACCCGCTCAGCAGTGCTTGTTCGGTATCGGCGACGGAGAGGTGGCACAGCATCTGCCAGGTCCCGGCCACCAGCCTCACCGTGAAGTCGTCCGGTGACGTGCCCATCCGCTGCGCGAGCTCGGTGCACACCGCGACGTTCTTCTTCTCCGCGTATTCCAGCGCGCGCGCGTTGACCGACTGGCTGGTGCGCATGATCCGCTGCATCTGCAGGAACTGGCGGATGAATCGGATACCGTCCGCGTCCGCCTCCGCCTGGACCACCGTCAGGTAGGCGCCACACAGTGCCTGGAGTTCGTTGCCGGTGTTCGGTTGGGAGCGCAGCGCGACGGCGACCGAGACCCCGAAGTCGTCGATCGGGGCCAGCACGATGTCTTCCTTGAGCGCGAAGTACCGGTTGACGGTACGCGGGGACACATCGGCACCCGCGGCGATCTGCTCGACCGTCGTCGCGTCGAACCCTTGGCTGTCGCACAGGTCCAGCCCGACCGCCACGATGGCGGCTTTGGTCTGGAGCTTCTTGCGCTCGCGCAAGCCCAGCGGCGCGTCGGGAGCAGGTTCGGTCGTCCGGTCGGCGCTGATCGGAGTGGTCGAGTCCAGCATGCCACCAGCCTACCGTGTCAGCCGCTTTATCTGTCCAACTAGGCCAATTGGCGCATTCAGACATTTTTCTCTTGACGCCAATTGTCTCGCAGTGCCAGGATTGGTTCCACGCTGATCGAGTGACGAGGAGCCCTGGTGACCAGCACCGAGCTAGAGACGAAACATGTTGATTCCCCACAGAGTTCGACGCGGTGGTGGGCGCTGGTCGTGCTCTCCGCCGCCCAGTTGATGGTGGTGCTCGACGCCACCGTGATCACGATCGCCCTGCCGTATGCCCAGCGTGACCTGGGGATCAGCGACGGCGACAAACAGTGGGCGCTCACCGCGTACACGCTCATCTTCGGCGGGCTGCTGCTGCTCGGCGGACGGATGGCCGACTACCTGGGCAGGCGCCGGATCTTCCTGGTCGGCCTGGTCGGCTTCGCCGCCGCGTCGGCGCTGGCCGGGCTCGCGCAGACCGGACCGCAGTTGTTCGTCGGTCGTGGCCTGCAGGGCGCGTTCGCCGCATTGCTCGCGCCGGCGGCGCTGTCGCTGCTCTCGGTGATCTTCACCGATGTGCAGGAGCGGGCCCGCGCGTTCGCGGTATTCGCCGGCATCACCGCGGGTGGCATCGCGTTCGGGTTGATCGTCGGCGGCGCGCTCACCGAATTCGCGTCGTGGCGGTGGACGCTGTTGATGAACACGCCGATCGCGCTCATCGCGGTGGCCGGTGCGGTGGCGGTGATCGCGCGCGATATCCCGGTGCCCAGAACCGGCGGCTACGACCTGCCCGGTGCCGTCACCGTGACATTCGGCTTGGTGTCGATCGTCTACGGATTCAGTCGCGCCGCCGAACACGGCTGGCTGGCGGGCAGCACGCTCGGCCTGCTCGGAGCGGGCTTCGCCTTGCTCATCGCGTTCGTCTTCATCGAAGCGCGTTCGGCGAATCCGCTGCTGCCACTGCGAATTCCGGGGGAGATCAATCGGGGCGGCGCTCTGCTGGCCGCGCTGCTGATCCCGATCGCCATGTTCGCCATGTTCTTGTTCCTGAGCTTCTACTACCAGAACACCCTGGGCTATTCGCCGCTGAAGGCGGGCATCGCGTTCCTGCCGTTCCCGGTGGGCATCGGGATCGCGGCGGGCATCACCAGTTCGCTGATGCCCAAGTTCGGGCCGCGTCCGCTGATGGTGGCCGGCGCGCTGCTCGGCGTGGTCGGGCTGCTGTGGCTGGCGCAACTGAGCTACGGCGACGGGTACGCGCTGAGCGTGCTGCCCGCGCAGCTGTTGATGGCGCTCGGGATGGGCCCGCTGTTCGTCGGCATGCAGGCCGTGGCCCTGCATCAGGTCGACGCCGAGGACTCCGGCGTCGCCAGCGCCCTGCTCAATGCCGCCCAACAGGTCGGCGGCGCCGTCGGCACCGCCTTGCTCACCACACTGTCGGTGCAGGCCGCGAAGAGCTACGCCACCGACAATCCGACCGTCGACCACCTGATCGAACGCGCCTCGATCTACAGCTATGACGTCGCGTTCTATATCGGCGCCGGCTTCTTCCTCGCCGCCGCCGTGGTGATCGCGGTGATGATCCGCGACAAGCCGGAGAACCTGATCGAAGGTGACGAGCACGCGGTCGCGGTACCGATCGCTGTCTGACCTTCTGGACGAGGGGCCCGTGCTCACCGCGCGGGCCCCTTGTTACTGCTCAGTAGCCGGTCAAGGCCCGATCGGGTGCTGACGGGCGGTCGGGGCGGGAAGGTTTCGAGCCGTCCCGCACAGTGGGGCCTCCCGTCGCGGTGAGGTAGGGGACAGCAGTACGCTCGTCTTGTTTGCACCACACGTCCCGCAGACAACGCGGGGCATATACGTTGTCTGTTGGAACTGCTGGGGTCCGCTCACAAGCGTGTTCGCCTAGCCGTGCAATAAGGGCACCCACCGAGGAGGACACGAAGATCCATGTCCAAGATCAAGGTTGAAGGCACCGTTGTAGAACTCGACGGCGACGAGATGACCCGGATCATCTGGCAGTTCATCAAGGACAAGCTGATCCATCCCTATCTCGACGTGAACCTCGAGTACTACGACCTCGGCATCGAGTACCGCGACAAGACAGACGACCAGGTCACCGTCGACGCGGCCAATGCCATCAAGAAGTACGGCGTCGGCGTGAAATGCGCCACCATCACCCCCGACGAAGCGCGGGTGAAAGAGTTCGGCCTCAAGAAGATGTGGCGCTCGCCCAACGGCACCATCCGAAACATTCTGGGTGGCACCATCTTCCGCGCGCCGATCATCATCTCCAATGTGCCCCGTCTGGTGCCCGGCTGGACCAAGCCGATCATCATCGGCCGTCACGCCTTCGGCGACCAGTACCGCGCCACCGACTTCAAGGTCTACGAGGCCGGCACCGTCACGCTCACCTTCACGCCGGAGGACGGCAGCGAGCCGATCATCCACGAGGTCGTGAAGATGCCCGAAGACGGCGGCGTCGTCATGGGTATGTACAACTTCAAGAAGTCCATCGAGGACTTCGCGCGGGCCTCGTTCAACTACGGCCTGCAGCAGAACTACCCGGTGTACCTCTCCACGAAGAACACCATCCTCAAGGCCTACGACGGCATGTTCAAGGACACCTTCCAGGAAGTCTTCGACGCCGAGTTCAAGGCCGAGTTCGATGCGGCGGGCCTCACCTACGAGCACCGCCTGATCGACGACATGGTCGCCTCCTCCATGAAATGGGAGGGCGGCTACGTCTGGGCCTGCAAGAACTACGACGGCGACGTGCAGTCCGACACCGTGGCCCAGGGCTTCGGCTCGCTCGGCCTGATGACCTCGGTGCTGCTCACCCCGGACGGCAAGACCTGTGAGGCCGAGGCCGCGCACGGCACCGTCACCCGGCACTACCGCCAGCACCAGCAGGGCAAGCCGACCTCGACCAACCCGATCGCGTCGATCTTCGCCTGGACCCGCGGCCTCGAACACCGCGGCAAGCTGGACAACACCCCCGAGGTGATCGGCTTCGCGCAGGCGCTCGAGGACGTGGTCATCAAGACCGTCGAGGGCGGTCAGATGACGAAGGACCTCGCCGCGCTCGTCGGCGGCGACCAGGGTTACCTGAGCACCGAGGAATTCCTCGGCGCGCTCGATGTGAACCTGGCTCGCGCGCTGAAGTGAGATAGGCTCCCCCGCCTCTCCGCGTATTCAGGCCGGACTCGAGTGACGTGAGACCTACGTCGGCGGCCGGCGGAACAGGCGGTGGTCAGGTTTGCTCGACCCGGTGAGTTACCCATGTTCTCGCGAGATCAGTGGGTGGCTTGCCGGGTCGTTTTTGTGCACGGTGGGGTAACTCACGCTGTTCTCGGGTAGCGAACGGGTATCCGTGCCCGTTGCATGGAAGCGTGACTTCTTCCATTGCAGCCCCCGATCGCCTCGACGTGCCACGCACCAGCTGGCATGTCCCGGCGATGCTCGCGTTGGCGCTGGGTGGATTCGGGATCGGCACCACCGAGTTCGTGACCATGGGGTTGCTGCCCGATATCGCGCGGGCTTTCGATATCTCCGAGCCGTCGGCCGGGCACGCGGTGTCGGCGTACGCGCTGGGTGTCGTGGTCGGTGCGCCGCTGATCGCCGCGTTGTGCGCACGGGTGGCGCGCAAGAAGTTGCTGATCGTGTTGATGGTCGCGTTCACCATCGGCAATATCGGCACCGTGCTCGCGCCGACCTTCGGCACGCTCGTGCTCGCCCGCTTCGTGTCCGGCCTGCCGCACGGCGCGTACTTCGGTGTCGCCTCGCTGGCCGCCGCCACGCTCGCACCCGTCGGGCAGCGAGCCAAGGCCGTGGCCGCGGTGATGCTCGGGCTCAGCGTGGCAAATGTGATCGGAGTGCCCGGCGCGACCTGGCTCGGTCAGCACCTGGGCTGGCGTGACGCGTATGTGGTCGTCGCCGTGATCGGCGTGGCGACCGTTGCCGCCCTGTGGCGCTATGTCCCCGCCCTGACCAGCATGAAGATCACCAACCCGATGACCGAACTCGGTGCGCTGCGACGTCCGCAGGTGCTGCTCACCCTGGCTGTCGGCGCGATCGGCTTCGGTGGCATGTTCGCCGTCTACACCTACATCGCCACCACCATGACCGATGTCGCGGGCATGCCGATCGGCGCGGTCCCGATCGTGCTGGCGCTGTTCGGTCTCGGCATGATCGTGGGCAATATCGGTGGCGGCATCCTCGCCGACCGTGGCGTCGACCGCTCGATCTTCGTCGCCATGATCGCGATGGTCGTGATCCTCGCCGGGTTCGTCCTGGCGGCCCACAACCCCGTCACCGCCGCGATCGGCGCCTTCCTCGTCGGCGCCTCCGGCGCGGCCCTGGCACCCGGCCTCCAAACCCGTCTCATGGATGTGGCTGCCGACGCCCAAACCCTCGCCGCCGCCCTCAACCACGCCGCCTTGAACATCGCCAACGCCGCGGGCGCCTGGCTCGGCGGCCTCGTCATCGCCGCGGGCCTCGGCTACACCGCACCCGCCGTGGTCGGCGCGCTGTTGGCCGTGGCCGGTGTCCTCCTGTTCACGCTCACGGTTTTCCTGCAACGCCGGTCGGCGCATAACACGCCGTAACCGATTGGTGCCCTTGCGTACTTCGTCATACGTTGCCCACATGCCGAGCCACCTGCACGAGGGTTTGCTTGACCTGTTCCGCACGGATCTCTTGCTGGCTCCGTCTCTGCTGGCTGAGGAGTTCAGGATCCCGCTGCCCGGCTTGTCGCAGATGCGGGCTGAGCCGTGCGACTTCACTGATGTCGGGCCCAAAGAGTTCCGCGGTGACTTGGCCCTCAGCACCCACGACGATCGGGACATCCCGGTACTCGGTGTGTGCGTCGAGGTGCAATTGTCCAAGGCGGACGTGCGTCGCTGGAAATGGCCGGTCTATCTGACCACCCTGCGATCGCGGTTGTGTTGCCCGGTAGTGCTGTTGGTGGTGACGCCCAGCAGAGCAGTCGCGAAGTGGGCCGAGCAGCCGATCGAGCTCGATACGGTCGGATCGGTCATCCAACCGCTGGTGCTGGGCCCGGACCGTTTCCCGGTCGTCACCGATCCGGTCGAGGCCGGAAAGTGCCCCGAGCGCGCGACGCTGTCGGCGATCGCCCACGGCGCAGGTCCGCATATGGAGGAAGTCCTTGCCGCGTTCCTGGCCGGGCTGATGAAAACCGACGATGAACATGCAAAAATGTATCTTGATCTGGTCGACGACGCGTTGACCGTCGCAGCAAGCCGACGCTTGGAGGAACTGATGGAGAGCACCCCGCAGTACCGCGGCCGCATCGCCACCAAGTACGTGGCGAAGGGACGTGAGGAAGGACGTGCGGAGAACGCCGCGCATGCGGTGCTCACGGTGTTGACCGCGCGCGGGCTGGAGTTGTCGGCCGCGCAGCGTGCTCGGCTTGCTGCATGCACCGACCTCGGTAAGCTCGACGCTTGGTTGACGCAGGCTGTGACCGCGACAACTACCGACGAACTCTTCGATTGATCCTCATCTAGCCGGGCGCGCCCAGCCGACGCTGAGTTGGACGGCTCGTTGCCAGCGTTCGTATTCTTCCTCGCGGATTCGACGGTCCGGCGACGGTATCCACTGGGCGGCGACCTTCCAATTGCGGCGCAGGCCTTGGAGATCGGGCCAGTAGGCGACGGCCAGGCCCGCCGCGTAGGCGGCGCCGAGGGAGACGGTTTCGGTGACCAGCGGGCGCATGACCGGTGTGTCGAGGACGTCGGCGATGATCTGCATGAGCAGGTTGTTGGAGGCCATACCGCCCGCTACTCGCAGGGACTTCGCGTGCAGGCCGGCGTCGGCGTTCATGGCTTCGACCACGTCTCGGGTCTGCCAGGCGGTGGCCTCCAGGACGGCGCGGGCCAGATGGCCTTTGGTGACATAGGAGGTCAGGCCGATGAGCAGGCCGCGGGCATCGCTGCGCCAGTGCGGGGCGTAGAGGCCGGAGAAGGCGGGGACCAGGTAGCAGCCGCCGTTGTCGTCGACTGTGCTTGCGAGAGTCTCGATCTCGGGTGCGGTGGCGATCAGGCCGACGATGTCGCGCAGCCATTGGACGAGCGACCCGGTGACCGCGATGGGCCCTTCGAGCGCGTAGACCGGTTCGGATCCGACCTGGTAGCCGATGGTGGTGAGCAGGCCGTGCCGGGAGCGGATCAGTTCGGTGCCGGTGTTCATCATGAGGAAGCCGCCGGTGCCGTAGGTGCATTCGGTCTCGCCCGGGGCGAAGCAGGTCTGGCCGAACAGCGCCGCGTGCTGGTCGCCGAGGGCCGCGCCGATCCGCACGCCGGGGACCACGGTGCTGGCGGTGCCGAAATCGCCGGTCGAGGGTTCGATGCGGGGGAGCATGGCCGGCGGAATGTCGAAGAATCGCAGCAGCTCCGCGTCCCACTGGCGGGTGGCGAGGTTCATCAGCAGGGTGCGCCCCGCGTTGGTCACGTCGGTGACGTGCTCGGCGCCGCCGGTCAGGTTCCAGATGAGCCAGGATTCCATGGTGCCGAAGAGAACATCGCCGCGTTCGGCTCTGTCGCGAAGTCCCTCGACATGGTCGAGTAGCCAGCGCAGGCGCGGGGCGGCGAAGTACGTGGCCAAGGGCAGCCCGCTCAACTCGGGAATGCGCTGTGCCCCGGGCAATTCCTTCATCTGATCGACCAGCTCTTCGGTGCGCACGTCCTGCCAGACGATGGCCAGCCGCACCGGCAGCCCGGTGCGCCGATCCCACACCACCGTGGTCTCGCGCTGATTGGCGATGCCGATCGCGGCCACCTGGTCGACGGTGATCCCGGCGTCGCGCAGCGCCGCGGGCACGATCCGCTCCACCGTCCGCCAGATCTCGAGCGCGTCCTGCTCCACCCATCCCGACTTGGGATAATGCTGGCGATGGGTGCGCTGCGCCATGCCTGCCAGCCGGGCGTGCTGATCGAAGACGATGCACCGGCTCGAAGTGGTGCCCTGATCGATGGCGAGCACGAAACGTGGGGTCATCGTCGTCTGCTCTCGTTGTCGGCCGCGGAGTATCGGTCGGTGGACGTGGCGCGCGCGAAAGGTGTACCGGCCCAGCTCATCGTGCTGCCGTCAGGTCGCGGTGTACGGCGAGAGCGGCGGCGCGAACCTGTTCGATCGCGGCCGGACGCACCTGTAATCGGTTGTCGCACAGCCTATCTGTCGGACCGGTGATGCCGATCGCCGCGACGACGAGCCCACCTCTGGCGCGAACGGGCGCAGCGATCCCCGCTTCGCCCGAGCGGTGCTCCTCGACTTCGTCCGCCCAGCCCCGTCGGCGAACCTCGGCGATCACCCGGTCGAGCCCGTCGCGTTCGGTGATCGTTCGGTGGGTGAAACCCTGGAGCGCACCGGCTTGCGCCGCGGCGTCGTAGGCGAGCAATACCTTGCCGAGCGCGGTCGCGTGGGCGGGAAGTACTTCGCCCACGGCGAGGGCCTGCTCGCTGTTGTCGGGCCGGAAGACGTGGTGGATCACCGTGATGCCGGTCTCCCGCGCCACGGCGATGCGCACCGATTCCCCGGAACGCGACGCGAGGGCGTCGGCGCGGTGGATCGCCCGCGAGCGCAACTCGTTCACGTCGAGCCGATCGGTCCCGAGTTCGCCGATCGCGGGGCCGAGCAGGTATTTGCCGGTGCGCGCGTCCTGGTCGACGAACCCGACCCCGAGCAGCGTCCGCAGAATGCCGTGCGCGGTGGGTTTGGCCAGGTCGAGCGCGCTCGCGATCTCGCCGACACCCAGTGGTCCCGGTCCACGCGCCAGCAGCCGCAGTACGGCGGCGGCGCGTTCGATCGACTGGATCGGGCCGGGCATGGCCCCGAACCTACCACCGTTCAGCATTGTCGAACGGGGCTTGTGGTGTCCGCGTCGGCGCGTTCCTAGCGTGGGTCTCGGGCCGAGGCGCCCGATCGACGGACTCGACGCTGAGCTCCGGGAAGGACGACACATGAACCGGTACGTGGGCGCGATCGACCAGGGCACGACTTCGACGCGATTCATGGTCTTCGACCACAGGGGCACCGTGGTGGCCCGCCATCAGCTCGAACACTCGCAGATCATGCCGCGCCCGGGCTGGGTCGAACACAATCCGGACGAGATCTGGGAACGCACCCGCACCGTCGTCAAGACCGCCCTCTCGCTCGCCGACCTCACGGCCGACGACCTCGCCGCCATCGGCGTCACCAACCAGCGCGAGACCACCGTGGTGTGGAACCGCCACACCGGCCGCCCCTACGGCAACGCCATCGTCTGGCAGGACACCCGCACCGACCGCATCATCGCCGACCTCGATGCCGCCGGGCACAGCGCGCTCATCCGCGAGAAGACCGGTCTGCCGCCCGCACCGTACTTCTCCGGCGGCAAGCTGAAGTGGATCCTGGACAACATCGCGGGCGTGCGCGCCGATGCCGAGCGCGGTGACGCACTGTTCGGCACCCTCGACAGCTGGTTGATCTGGAACCTCACCGGCGGCGTGCACGTCACCGACGCCACCAATGCCTCACGCACCATGCTGATGGATCTCGAAACCCTCGACTGGGACGACGACCTCCTCGCGATCTTCGGCATCCCGCGCGCCATGCTGCCCACCATCGCGCCGTCCGCGAACCCGCGATTGTTCGGGACGACGAAGCCCGACGGCCCGTTCAAAGGCTCGGTGCCCATCGCCGGGGTCCTCGGCGATCAGCAGGCCGCGGGCGTCGGGCAGGTGTGCTTCCAGCCCGGCGAGGCCAAGAACACCTATGGCACAGGCAATTTCCTGATGCTGAACACCGGCACGGAGATCGTCCGCTCGAACCACGGCCTGATCACCACGGTCGCGTACCGGTTCGGCGACGACAAGCCCGCCTACGCACTGGAGGGTTCGATCGCGGTCACCGGATCGGCGGTGCAGTGGTTGCGCGATCAGCTGGGCATCATCGCGGGCGCGGCGCAGATCGAGGACCTCGCCGGGCAGGTGGCCGATTCCGGCGGCGTGTACTTCGTGCCCGCCTTCTCCGGACTGTTCGCGCCGTACTGGCGACCCGATGCGCGTGGCGCGGTCGTCGGCCTGTCGCGTTACAGCAACAATGCCCACTTGGCCAGGGCCACACTGGAATCCATCGCCTATCAGACCCGGGACGTAGTCGAAGCCATGCAGCGCGACGCCGGTGTACGACTGGCCACGCTGCGGGTGGACGGCGGCGTCACCGTGAACCAGCTCGCCATGCAGATCCAAGCCGACCTGCTCGGCGTCCCGGTCTCGCGCCCGGTCGTCGCCGAGACCACCGCGCTGGGGGCCGCCTACGCCGCCGGACTGGCCGTCGGTTTCTGGAGCGGCACCGACGAACTGCTCGACAACTGGTCCGAAGACGTCCGCTGGTACCCCACCTGGTCCGAGGAGCAACGCGAACACGGCTACCGCCGCTGGCTCAAAGCCGTCGAACGCACCCTCGACTGGGCCGAAATCTGAATCACCACAACACTTTCGAGAAGGAGATCATCGTGTCTGTGCAACTGGACCCCACCTACCGTGAGCAGGCTGTCGGCACGCTCGACACCGCCGAGGTCGATGTCCTGGTCATCGGCGGCGGCGTGACCGGCGCCGGCGCCGCGCTCGACGCCGCCTCGCGCGGGCTGTCGGTAACCCTGGTCGAGGCACGCGATTTCGCCGCGGGCACCTCGAGCCGTTCGTCCAAGCTCATCCACGGCGGCCTGCGCTACCTGGAACAGCTGGACTTCGCGTTGGTCCGCGAGGCGCTCAAAGAACGGGGCCTGCTGCTGAACACGCTCGCCCCGCACCTGGTGCACCCGGTGCCGTTCCTGTTCCCGCTCCAGCACCGGGTGTGGGAGCGCGCCTACATCGGCGCCGGAATCGCCCTCTACGACACGCTCGGTGGCGCGCGCACGGTCCCGATGCACAAGCACCTGACCCGTTCGGGCGCACTGGAACTCGCGCCCGCGCTGCGTGAGGACGCGCTGACCGGCGCCATCCGCTACTACGACGCGCAGGTCGACGACGCCCGCCACACGATGATGATCGCCAGGACCGCCGCCGAGCACGGCGCCACGGTGCTGACCCGGACCAAGGTGATCGGGCTGGAACGCGACGGCGAGAAGGTGGTCGGCGCGCGCGTGGAGGACCTGGAAACCGGTCTGACGCACACCATTCGGGCCCGCACGGTGATCAGCGCGACCGGCGTCTGGACCGACGACATGATCAAGATGACCGGCGTGGACTTCCCGTTCCACGTCCAGATGTCGAAGGGCGTGCACATCCTCGTGCCGCGCGAGCGACTGAACCTGCACACCGGCATGATCATGCGCACCGAGAAGTCGGTCCTGTTCGTCATCCCGTGGGCCGAACACTGGATCATCGGCACCACCGACACCGAATGGGCGCTGGACAAGAACCACCCCACGGCCACCGCCGCCGACGTGCAATACATCCTCGACCACGTCAACTCGCTGCTGCGTGAGCCGCTGACCAGGGCCGATATCGTCGGCACCTACGCGGGCCTGCGGCCGCTGATGACCGGCGCCACGAAGGAGACCGCGAAGCTCTCGCGCGAACACGCCGTCGCCGAACCCGCGCCGGGGCTGTTCGTGATCGCGGGCGGCAAGTACACGACCTATCGGGTGATGGCCGCCGATGTCGTCGACGCCGCCGTCGCGCGCCTCGGCGGACAGATCCCCGCCTCGTCGACCGCGCGGTTGCCCATCGTCGGCGCGGCAGGCTACTTCGACATGCTCGCCGAGGTGACCGACCTGTCGGTGTCCCAGCGCCTGCCCGTCGACGTGGTCGAACACCTGCTGGGCCGCTACGGCTCCCTGAGCACCGACATCTTCGGCCTCATCGCCGCGGATCCCGCCCTGCGCCACCCGATTCCGGGCGCCTCGGACTACATCGCCGCCGAGATCGTCTACGCCGTCACCCACGAGGGCGCCCTGCACCTCGACGACATCCTCACCCGCCGCACCCGGATCTCCATCGAAGTCCCCGATCGCGGCCTCGCCGCCGCCCCGGAAATCGCCCGCCTGATCGCACCCCTGCTCGGCTGGAACGAGGAGACCACCAACACCGAGATCAACCGGTACTACGACCGCGTCCACGCGGAGCTGGCCGCCAACGAAGCGGGCGACGACGCCGCCGCAAACGCCGCCAGACTGGTCGCAGCCCGCTGACAGTGGTACCCGTGACACCCCGACCAGCGACAAGGAGGCGATCTGCCCACGATCGGTTCCCTGGCACGCGTCGGCTGGTTAGCGTGAGGGCATGAAATCGCTGATCGACCACCGGCTACCCGCCGCGGACGTGCTCTCGTGAGCCGGGGCACCATCCTGATCACCGGCGCCAGCTCCGGGCTCGGCGCCGAGATGGCGCGCCAGTTCGCCGCGCTCGGGTACGACCTGGGCTTGTGTGCTCGCCGGACCGAGCGTCTCGACGAACTGCGCACGCGGATCCTCGCCGACCACCCCGACCGCGTCGTCTCGGTGAAGCAGCTCGACGTCACCGATGACGCGGCCGTGTTCACCGTCTTCGACGAGTTCGCCCAGGAATTCGGCACCGTCGACCGCGTGATCGTCAACGCGGGTCTCGGTAAGGGCGCGCCGTTGGGCACCGGCCACCACAAGGCCAATCGTGAGACCGCGGTGGTGAATTTCCTTGCTGCCCTGGCACAGAGCGAGGCGGCGTTGAAGATCTTCCGCGCGCAGGGGCGCGGCCACCTGGTGATGATCTCCTCGATCTCGGGCCTGCGCGGCATGCCCAAGACGCTCACCACCTACGCGGCGACCAAGGCGGGCGTCGCGGCGCTGGCCGAAGGCGTACGCGCGGAGGCGATTGCGGGCGTAGATGTCTCGGTGATCTACCCCGGCTACATCCGCTCGGAGATGAACGACCGCGTCAAGCATGAGCCGAAGTTCATGGTGGACACCGAGACCGGCGTCCACGCCATGGTCGCCGCGATCGAGAAACGTCGCGCCAACGCCTACGTGCCCGGTTGGCCGTGGGTGCCGCTGGGTTTCGCACTGCGAATCCTGCCGCTACCGGTTGTCCGCAAACTGATCTGAACACCACGAAGGCCGTGCCATCGGGCACGGCCTTCGTCGGGAGAATCAGTGCTGACGGGGCAGTAAGTGCTTGCCGTCCTTGTCTGTGGAGAGCGCCAGTGAGCTGATGTACTGGATCTCGCCCTCGGGGCCGGGGACGGCCGAGGCGATCATGTCCGGGCGCTCGAAGTCCATGCCGGTGACGTGGCAGGTGAGCAGGTCGCCCGATGGGTTGCCGTGCTCGTCGAACATCGGCGCTTCGATGCCGTCGTCGGCGCGTCGCAGGTAGTACTTGCCCTTGGTGGCGATCGCGGTGAGCGGGGTCGCGATGAAGGCGACCAGTACCGCCACCAGCGGCGAGTACGGCTTCAGCAGCTCACCGAACAGGCCGAAGAAGGTCATGATCGACAGCACCGCCGACAGCCCGAAGCCGACCAGACCCACCGGGTTGAAGTCGTAGAGCATGCCGCGCCGGAACTCCGGCACCTTGGGTGAGATCTTCAGCAGGTACTTGTTCACCGCGATATCGGTGGCCACGGTGACGATCCAGGCGATGCCGCAGTTGGCGTAGAAGCCGAGGATGTTGTTGAGGAAGTCGAACATGTTCGCTTCCATCAGCACCAGCGCGACGCCGAGGTTGACCACCAGGAACACCAGGCGGCCCGGGTAGGTCTTGGTGACCCGGGTGTAGGAGTTGGTCCAGGCCAGCGAGCCCGAGTAGGCGTTGGTCACGTTGATCTTGACCTGGCTGATGACCACCAGCACCACGGCCAGGGTCATGGCCAGCCAGCCCGGCACCATGTCCTTGTAGATCTCCAGGAACTGGTGCACCGGCTGGTTGGCGATGCCCTGCGCGGCAGGCAGATTCGCGATCAGGTACACCGCGAGGAACAGGCCGACGACCTGCTTGGCCGCACCGAACAGCACCCAGCCGGGTCCGGCCAGCAGCATCCAGCCCCACCACTTGGCCCGGTTCTCGGGGGTGCGCGGCGGCATGAAGCGCAGGTAGTCGATCTGCTCGGCGATCTGGGCGATCAGCGACAGACACACACCGGCCGCCAGCAGCGCACCCGACACACTCACGCCTTCACCGTTCTCCCCACCGTAGGCGAAGAACGAGCCCACCGAATCGGGGTGGCGCACCAGCAGGAAGCCGAACGGCGCCACCATCAGCAGCAGCCACAGGGGAGTGGTCCACACCTGGAGTTTGGCCAGGGTGTTCATCCCGTAGATGACCAGCGGGAAGATGATGATCGTGGAGGCGAGATAGCCCAGCCACAACGGAATTCCAAGGCCCAGTAACAGGCCCTGCGCCATGATCGAACCTTCGAGCGCGAAGAAGATGAAAGTGAACGACGCGAATACGATATTGGTGATCACGGAGCCGTAGTAGCCGAATCCGCTTCCGCGCGTGATCAGGTCGAGATCGATGTTGTAGCGGGCCGCGTAATAGGCGAGCGGAAATCCGGTGAGCATCACGACCACGGCGAAGATACCGATGCCGATCAGGGCGTTTCCGGTGCCGTGGGCGATGCCGATATTCGCGCCGATCGCGAAATCGGCGAGGTAGGCGATGCCGCCGAGTGCGGAGATGCCGACAACAGCGGGGCTCCATTTACGGTAGCTCCGCGGGGCGAAACGCAGCGTGTAGTCCTCGAGTGTTTCTTTGGCGGCAGTATCTGCTCCGGCCATGTCCCTCTCTCCTTCATCCGCTGCCGCACGTAACCGGCGACTCACAGACGGTCCTGCATGGATGTAGACGCGAATTTTCCGATTCGTTACGCCGCTGTTACGCGACTCGATGGTGACCGGGGTCACCGAAACGCCCTCACAAAAACAAGCACGCGTGTATGTTTTTGGGCGGAGCGAGCGTGGAGGAGACGACAGTGTTCGAATGGTCCGAGACCGATCTGATGATCCGCGACGCCGTGCGGGCGTTCATCGACAAGGAGGTCCGGCCGAACCTCGACGCCCTCGACAGCGGTGAGATGCTGCCGTATCCGATCCTGCGCAAGCTGTTCAGTCAGTTCGGGATCGATGCGATGGGCGAGGACGCCGTGGCGAAGATGCTCGCCAAGGAAGCCGCCGGTCCGAGCGAGAGCGACGGCAAGAAGCCGGGCAGTCCGTTCGGCGATCAGCAGTCGATGATGGCGGTGTTGATCAGCGAATTATCCGGTGTCTGTATGGGTTTGGTGTCCGCCCTCGGGGTGAGCATCGGGCTGGGCGCCACCACCATCATGTCGCGGGGCACTCTCGCTCAGAAGCAGCGCTGGCTGGCCGACATCGTCACCCTGCGCAAGGTGGCGTCCTGGGCGATCACCGAGCCGGATTCGGGCTCGGACGCGTTCGGCGGCATGAAGACTCGCGTCGAACGCGACGGTGAGGACTACATCCTCAACGGTCAGAAGACCTTCATCACCAACGGCCCGTGCGCCGACGTGATGATCGTCTACGCCAAGCTCGACGAGGGTGACGGCGCCGGCAAACGCGACCGCAAGGTGCTCACCTTCGTGCTCGACAAGGGCATGGAAGGCCTCACCCAGGGCAAGCCGTTCAAGAAGATGGGTTTGCATTCCTCACCGACCGGCGAGTTGTTCTTCGACAATGTCCGGCTCGGCAAGGATCGGCTGCTCGGCGAAACCGAGGAGCACAAGGGTGGCGACGGCAGAGAAAGCGCCAGAGCCAGTTTCACCGCCGAGCGGATCGGCGTCGGATTCATGGCACTGGGCGTGATCGACGAATGTCACCGGCTCTGTGTCGACTACGCGCGCAACCGCACGCTGTGGGGTCAGGAGATCGGGCGCTTCCAGCTGATCCAGCTCAAGCTGGCCAAGATGGAAGTGGCGCGAATCAATGTGCAGAACATGGTGTTCAACGTGCTCGAGCGTGCTCGCGCGGGCAAGCCGCCGAGCCTGGCCGAGGCCTCGGCGATGAAGCTGTACTGCTCCGAGGCCGCCACCGAGGTGGCGATGGAGGCGGTGCAGTTGTTCGGCGGCAACGGCTATATGAGCGAGTACCGGGTCGAGCAGCTGGCCCGCGACGCGAAGTCGCTGATGATCTACGCGGGCAGCAACGAGATCCAGGTGACCCATATCGCCAAGGGTCTGCTCGGGAAGTGAACCGGTCCCGGCCGCGAACAGTGTTGTCGCGGCCGGGATCTCGTCAGACCGCGCGCAGGTGCCCGCGGCTGGCGTAGATGTGCTCGGCGATCAGCGTGGCGATCCGGTCCGGCGCCTCCAGCATCGGCACATGCCCCACCCCGTGCACCAGGATCCGATCCGCCGACTCGGGCAGCTCGCGCAGGTAGCGGGTGGCGTACACGCTGTTGGGGATGATCCGGTCGTATTCGGCGAGCAGCATCCGCACCGGGGTGCTCAGCTCGCCCAGATCGTCCATGCCCGGCGCGCGCAGGCTGCCGAGGATGAGCGGGATCATCGCGTCACAGTGCAGGACCGCGGTGAGCGTGGTCGCGAGGTCGCGGCGGGCGACGGCGCCGGTGTGCTTGGTGACCAGCAATGCGGCCACCTGCTGCACGATCGGATTGTTGATCGCCACGCCGCCGAGGCGCTTGCCGATTTCGATGAAGGGAATCATCGACGCGAACTTGATGCCGACCCTGACCTGGCTCAGCGACGGCGACGCCCAGCCACCCGCCGCGGCGATCGTGGTGAGCGTGCGTGCCCGGCCGCGTCGCGCCAGCTCGAGTCCCACCCAGCCGCCGAGCGAATTGCCCGCGATGTGGCAGGTGCGCCAGCCCAGCTCGTCGAGCTGGTCCTCGATCTGATCGGCCAGGGCGTACACATCCAGTGCCCACCCCTCGACCTTCGGACCACCCCAGTGCCCGGCGAACGCGGGCGCGTACACCTCGCAATGCGCCGACATCCGCAGCGCGACCTGCTCCCAGCAGTGTGGCGACAGCAGGAATCCGTGCAACAACAAGACCGGGTCGCCGGACCCGATGTGCAGCGCCGCGACGGGCGTGGGGCGGGCGGTGGACTTGGCGGTGCGTGACGTCATCGTCATCACCCCTTCCTGGACGACGGTGTCCGGGGGAGCTTCCCTGCCTGCATTGTACGGTCGTACGGTGCCGATAATCCTCTCGACTGTGAACGTGAACGGGGTCCGCGCCGCTTCGACCAAGGGCATGACGGCCTGGTTGGCGGCGACCGAAGCCGACATCGTGTGCCTGCAGGAGACCAGGGCGACCGACGCGCAGACCGCGGCGGCGCTGGCCCCCGCGCTCGACGCGGGTTGGGTGCTCTCCCACGCCGAGCCGGAATCCAAGGGCCGCGCGGGCGTGGGAATCCTGTCGCGACGCGCGCCCGATGCCGTGCGCATCGGGTTCGGCAGCACCGAGTTCGCGGCGTCGGGCCGCTATATCGAAGCCGACTTCGGCGACGTCACCGCCGCGAGCGTCTACGTGCACTCGGGGGAGGAGAACACCCCCAAGCAGGACGAGAAGTACCGGTTCATGGCCGAGCTCGGCGCGTACCTGAAGTCGCGCACCGGCGAGTTCGTGGTGAGCGGCGACTGGAACATCGCCCCCGCCGAGGTCGACCTGAAGAACTGGAAGGGTAACCAGAAATCGGCGGGCTTCCTGCCCGAGGAGCGCGCCTGGATCGCCGAACTGCTCGCCGCGGGCTACGTCGACGTGGTGCGCGCCCTGCATCCCGACGTCGCAGGCCCCTACAGCTGGTGGTCCTACCGCGGCCGCGCCTTCGACAACGACTCCGGCTGGCGCATCGATTACCAGCTGGCCCTCGGTGAGCTGACCGGGCGCGCCAAGCAGGCCGTCGTCGAACGGGCGCCCGCCTACGACCAGCGGTGGTCCGACCACGCGCCCGTTACTGTCCAGTATCGATGAAACTCTCACGCAAGACTCTGAGCCTGCTCGGTGGACTCGTCCTGGTCCTGGCGGCCATCGGCCTCACCGTGTTCGGCGGTCGCGGAACGGACAGCACCACCGTCACCTCCACCACGCGTGCCGTCGCCGGGATCACCACCACCGCGTCCGCGCCGAAGCCTGGTCCGCCCGCAGGGAATTCGTCGGCCTCGCCGGTCACCAAGGCCGCGGGTGTGCCCGACCGTGCCTATGTCACCCTCGTCGAGATCGACGCGGGGCGTTGGCCCGGTTCGGCCAACGCGCAGGGCACCAAGGGCGGCGAGCAGTTCATGAACCGGGGTACCAAACTGCCGCCCAAGGATTCGGCGGGCAATCCGGTGAAGTACCAGGAGTGGGATGTGAATCCCAAGCAGCGCAATCGCGGTCGCGACGCCGAACGCATCGTCACCGGCAGCGACGGTTCGGCCTGGTACACCGGCGACCACTACGAAACCTTCACGAGGATGCGCTGATGACTCCGCGAATGACGCTGTCGCAGTTCCTTGCTCGCCCCACCCCCGAAGCACCGGCCGCGACCACGCCGCCGGTGCTCGGTGCGCTGCCGGTGGACGCCAACCAGTTCAGCGGCGTCCGCTACGACGCCCCCGCCGACTACCGCGTGCGCGAACTGCGCGGCCCCAAGATGCGCACCACGGCGGAGCTGTTCGACGAGTTCGCCGCCGCCTTCCAGTTCCCGTACTACTTCGGCGCCAACAAGGACGCCTTCGACGAATGCCTGCGCGACCTCGACGATTTCGTGGGCGACGCCCCGGGCTATGTCGCGGTGATCCGCACCGCTGACGACATGCTCGTCGAGCAACCCGCCGAACGCGCCTGGTTCGACGCCACTATGCGCGACTGCGCCGCCTACTGGGCGCGCCGCGATGTCGTGTTCCGGGTGGTTCTGCAAGGCGACGCGGACACCTTCGGCGCGGTCGGACTCACCGACTGACGCGAATCCGCGTCCACGGTGGACGGCTGTCCGCTGGATCGGCACACCGGTGCCCGGGTTTCGATGCCACTGCTATTGGTGTCTGTCGCTGTCTGATCAGTCCGCTTACTGTCTTGGCCGTGCGGCCACCCGAGGCTGCCGGCTAGGAGAACCTGATGAAGCGAATGCTGTTGAGCGCGAGTATTTTCGGCGCGATCATCGCGGCGGCCACCGGTCCGGCAACGGCTGATGCCGCGGCGGGCGCCGACACCGCGCAGGCCGAGATTCAGCTGGTCGCGCAGGCGTCCCCGGGATCGAGCGACCTGGCCGGCAACCTGTTGCGCGCGCTGTCGACCGGTTCCGCCGCGGAATGCGACGGCGTCATGCTCGATGTGTGCGTGCCCCTTCCCTCCCAGCCTGCGAACGCTACGCAGATCGCGGACAGCGGTTCCGGCACCGGCTCGGCGCAAAACGTGGACATTCAGTTCTGGCGCCTGATCGGGTGGCTGAGCAACGGGTCGTCGGAGCCGTGCACCGGCGCGTGCTTCCCGCTGTAGCGGATCGTTCAGCGGTGGCGACCGGCGAGGTCGTCGCCGAGTAGGACGAAGACGTCGGTGATCTGGTCGATCAGTTCCTCGCGGGTGAGATCGAGATCGCCCGCGAGCCAGGTCGTGAGGGTTTGGGTCAGGCCGCCGACCAGGTAGATCGCCCGGAAGTCGACCAGCTTCTGCGGGATGTCGCCGCCGTAGAAGCCGGTGCCCTCGGCGGCGACCAGCCGGGCGAACGCGCGCACCGTCCTGGCCGTGCGGGCCCGGAGTTCGGGGGTGGCCATTCCGGCGATCAGCGCGGCCCTGGCCTTGCGCGGGTCGTCGGTGAGCACTGAGATGCCCGCGTCGATCGCGGCATGGGCCTGGACGCGGCTGTCGGCGGGCGCGGTGGCCAGTGCGGTCGCGATCGCCGCGGTGAGTTCGTGGGCGATGCGGTCGAGCAGGGCTTCCAGGACGTCGTCGCGCTTGTCGAAACTCTCGTAGTAGTACCGCTCGTTCAGGCCCGCGCGCGCACAGAGGCCGGCGACGGTGAGCTTGGCATCGGCGGCGACCAGGTCGAGCGCCGCGTCCAGCAGGGCGGTCCGCCGCTGGGATTGCCGCTCCTGCGCCGAAACGCCACCGTATGTCCGTTGTGCTGCCACAGCGTCCATTGTGCGTGCTGCCGTCCTCTCACGGTGTTTTGGTAGAGACTCTTGCCAGAATATCAATTCTGGAGGATTCTATTGCCAGATGCACTCGACGAGGAGGCGCAACATGGCCATACGGCAGGGCGAACCCGGATATTTCGCCGACGATTCGATGATCCGGCGGGTGATGAGCAAGCGCGCGGTGGGTCTGACCTACGGCGTGCGGGCGCTGGTGATCGGCGCGGTGCATCCGCTGCTGTTCGTCGGCACCAGCGAACACACCGCGCATCGGGAAACCCCCTACACCCGGCTGGCCATCACCGGAGCGCTGTTCGAAGCGGTGTTCCTCGGCAGCAAGGCCGAGGCCGATCGCGCGCTGGCCTTCACCCGGCGCAAGCACGACGCGGTGGTCGGCACCCTGCCCGAAGACGCGGGCGCCCACCATCCGGCCGGTACCGCCTACGCGGCCCACGATCCGCACCTGATGTTCATGACCATGGCCTTCACCTTCGATTCGGCCGAGGTGATGTACGACCGCCTGGTCCGCGAACTCACGGCCACCGAGCGCGAAGACCTCTACCAGGACTATGTCCGCTGGGGTGAACTGTTCGGCATGCCGCGCGACGCCGCACCCGCCGACTACCCGGCCTTCCGCCGCTACTTCGACAGCTACCTGAACTCGACCGAACTGTTCCTCACCGACGAGGCCGAACTGGTCGGCTCCTATCTCGCGGGCCACCGCAAGGCCTACCGGCTGCGCCCGCCCGCCGAACAGGTCGGCACCGCGCTGTATCTGCTGGTTCAGGGCAGTCTTCCGCCGCGGATCCGGCAGATGTACGGCATCGAGTGGGGGATCTCCGACGAACTGGCGCACCGGGCGCTGTGCCGCAGCATCCGCACCGCCCATCTCGCCCCGCCGCTGGCGCCCCGGGTACTGGCGGGCACGCTCGCCGGGCCGAGCGCCCCGTCCTATCAGCTACTCGCCCGTCGCGAACAGCGCATGGTCAAAACCGGCCACCCGAGCATGCCCGGTGTCGATCCACGCAACTGGGTGCAGCGAAATTCCGCTTGAGCGCCATGGAAAGATCGGGGTATGTCCAGTCCTGCCCCGGCCGAGACGGCCGAACGTAAGCAGCGGGTGCTGTCGGGCATCCAGCCCACCAGCGACTCCTTCCACCTCGGCAACTACCTGGGTGCGTTGCAGTACTGGGTGACGATGCAGGACGAGTACGACGCGCTGTACTTCATCCCGGATATGCACGCGATCACCGTCAGCCAGGATCCCAAGGCGCTGCGCGCGCGCACCAAGTCCGCCGCCGCCCAGCTGCTCGCGCTCGGCATCGACCCCGCCAAGTCCACGCTGTTCGTGCAGAGTCAGGTGCCCGAGCACGCCGAGCTGTCGTGGGTGCTCAGCTGTATCACCGGTTTCGGTGAAGCGGGCCGGATGACCCAGTTCAAGGACAAGTCGGTCAAGCAGGGCGCCGAGAACGCGACCGTGGGCCTGTTCACCTATCCGGTGCTGATGGCCGCCGACATCCTGCTCTACCGCCCGCACCAGGTGCCGGTCGGCGAGGACCAGCGTCAGCACCTCGAGCTGACCCGAAACCTGGCCCAGCGCTTCAACACCCGCTACAAGAAGACCTTCGTCGTGCCGGAGCCGCACATCGTCAAGGGCACCGCGAAGATCTTCGATCTGCAGGACCCGACCTCGAAGATGAGCAAGTCGGCCTCCAGTGACGCCGGGCTGATCAACCTGCTCGACGACCCGAAGGTCACCGCCAAGCGGGTGCGTTCGGCGGTCACCGACACCGGGCGCGAGATCCGCTACGACCCGGAGAACAAGGCGGGCGTGAGCAACCTGCTGGTGATTCTGAGCTCGCTGCGCGAAACCCCGATCGTCGACCTCGAGGTGAATTTCGAGGGTAAGGGCTACGGTGATCTCAAGGCCGAGGTGGCCGACGCGCTGGTCGAATTCGTGACGCCCGTGCAGAAGAAGGTGCAGGAATACCTGTCCGATCAGGCAGAACTGGACCGGATTCTGGCCGCGGGTGCCGAGCGGGCGCGGGAGATCGCAGGCAACACACTTGCTCAGGTGTACGACCGGGTTGGCTTCCTCGCTCGCTGACCCGTTGCGCACCTGAGGTTTTCGCTGAAGGGGCGCGTGTCATGCAGTTGATCGAGAACATCTCGACAGCCATCGAGAAGCAGATCGGGCGCAGGCCCTGGCTGGATCATCTGGTCAGGGCCGGCGGGCGGTTCCAGAGCCAGCGCGGTGACTTCTTCGCCGCGGGCATCACGTATTTCACTGTGCTGTCGCTGTTTCCGCTGCTGATGGTGGCGTTCTCGGTGGCCGGTTTCATTCTGGCCGGGCACCCGGACCTGCTGACCGAGTTGCAGGAGAAGGTCGTCGAGAAGATTCCCAGCTCCTTCGGCACCCAGATCAACGACCTCATCGAACAGGCGATCAATTCTCGCGGCACGGTCGGCGTCATCGGCCTGCTGGTCGGGCTCTACACCGGGCTCGGCTGGATCGCCAACCTGCGGGCAGCGCTCACCGAGCAGTGGGCCAGTCACAGCCCCGAAAAGCCGTGGTGGCTGGCCAAACTGTCGGATATCGGTGCGTTGATCGGTCTCGGCCTGGCCTTCGTGGTGTCGCTCGGTCTGTCGGCGGTCTCGGCGAGCGGGGTGGGCAAGGGGGTGCTCGAGCTGCTGGGGGCCGATCATCTGCCCGGGGCGGGGCTGGTGCTGCGACTGGTTTCGATCGCGCTCGGGTTGCTCGCGTCGTGGGCGGTGTTCGCGTGGATGATCGCGCGGCTGCCGCGCGAGCCGGTGTCGTTGCGCAGCGCGGCGCGGGCGGCGGTGCTGGCGGCGGTGGCCTTCGAGATCTTCAAGATCATCGCTGCGATCTATCTGCGGACGGTGCTGTCCAGCCCGGTGGGGGCCACGTTCGGGTCGATCATCGGTTTGATGGTCTTCAGCTATATGTCCTATCGGATTCTGTTGTTCGCGACGGCGTGGGCGGCGACGTCGTCGGACAACGAGCGTGCCGCGACGGTCGCGCCGCCGGACGCGGTGGTCATCCGGCCGCGGGTGGTCGAGCACGGGATGTCGACCGGGACCGGCGCCGCCTACTTCGGGGCGGGGGCGGTGGCGGCACTGGCCCTGATACTGGTCGGCAAGCGGCGGTAGCGCCCGGCTGCCGGTGTCAGCGCCTGTGCCGCAAGGCCCTGCGCGCCCAGAGCAGCAGAACGAGGACCAGCACGGGCCCGCCGATCAAGGTGGCGATGCGGGCGCCCTGATGTGCCGGTTGGACCGGATCGGCTCGGGTACCGTCGGCGCGCGGCGGGGGCGACGCCAGGGGAACGCTGGGTTGCACTGCCTCGCTGCCTGTTTCGGGTAGCTTGCCGATCCTGGCCTGGGTGTCGAGGGCGAAACCGTAGTCCAGCAGTCGCGCGGCCTGCTCCCAGGGCCGGATCGGGCGCACGTCGGCCTTGAGCAGGGTGACGACCAGGCGGTGGCCGTCGCGTTCGGCGGCGGCGACGAAGGTCTGACGGGCGTCGTCGGTGAACCCGGTCTTGCCGCCGATCGCGCCCGCGTAGTTGTAGAGCAGCTGGTTGTCGTTGCCGATCGGGAAGCCGGGGTGGTCCTTGTCGCCGGGGATCTTGGGGTCGGCGGGGAAGCCGGGGAAGTCGACCTGCTCGGTGTGGATCAGTTCGGCGAACAGGGGGATGTTCATCGCCTCGCGGAACAGCACCGACAGGTCGTAGGCCGAGGTGCTCATGCCGGGTCCGTCGAGGCCGGATGGCGTCGCCGCGCGAGTGTCCAACGCGCGCAACGACTTCGCCACCTCGTTCATCTTCGCCACGGCGGCCTTGTCGCCGCCGAGCTGGGCGGCGATGGCGTGGGCGGCGTCGTTGCCCGAGCACATGATCAGGGCCTGCATGAGCTGGCGGTTGGTGTAGCGGCCACCGGGTCCGATGCCGACCCGGGTGCCGTCGACATCGGCGTCGGCCTGGGTGCCGATGACGACCTTGTCCAGATCCAGGCTGCGCAGCGCGACGATGGCCAGGGCGACCTTGATGGTGCTGGCGGGACGATAGCGACCGTGCGGATCCTTGGCGGCGAGCACGCGGCCGGTGTCGAGGTCGGAGACCATCCACGCGGTCGCCGAGATCTCCTCGGGCACCGGGGGTGCGCCGTCGGGCACGATCACGCCGCAATCGCCCATCCGCTGACCGCCGATGGCGGGGGAGGGGACGGCGAGCTGGGTCGGTGTCGGTTCGCCGGGCGCGGGCACCTCTGAGGTGTCGATGGGCGCGGGCGGCTGCGTCTTCTGGGGGCAGGCATCGGTGTTCGGCGTGGTGAACGGGGGTGTGGTCGTCGTACTCGAGCCGGCGGCCGGTGGCCCGTCGGTGGCGGGGACGGCGAAGGCGGAAGCGCCTGCGAGTGCGGTGACGGTGACGGCAGCGCCGACAAAGCATGCGGCGCGCAGGCCGACTTCACGAATCCTCATCGCCTCGCAGCCTAGTAGTCGCCGCGGTGGCACGTTCGCCGGTCCATGAGCTGACCGGCCCGGACTCGGCCAAGGTATTGACATGAACTAGCAAATGAGAGTTACTATCAAAAAGTAGTAGCTCGCACTTTGGAGGAGATATGCGGACGGAAGATACCCGCCGCTGGCTCGCGCTCGGCGCGCTTGCCGTGGCGATGCTCACCATCGGACTCGACGTCACCGTGCTCACCGTCGCCATCCCGACGCTCGCGGTCGACCTGGACGCGAATACCGCGGCGCTGCAATGGTTCAGCAGCGCCTACACGCTGGCTCTGGCCGCGCTGATGCTGCCCGCGGGCGCGCTCGGCGACCGGTACGGGCGCAAGAAGATCCTGCTCGCCGCACTGGTGCTGTTCGGTGTGGCCTCGGTGGCCTGCGCGTTCGCCGCATCCGCCGGGCAGCTGATCGTGGCGCGGGTGGTGCTCGGCATCGCCGCCGCGGCGCTGGTGCCGCTGTCGATGTCGGTGCTGCCGGTGTTGTTCACCGACCCCACCGAGCGCCAACGCGCGCTGACGATCTGGGTCACCTCGACCGCCATCGGCCTGCCGCTCGGCCCGATCCTCGGCGGCTGGCTGCTGCAACACTTCTGGTGGGGTTCGGTGTTCCTGATCAATGTGCCGCTGGTCGTGATCGGCGCACTGGCCGTCGCCACCGTGGTGCCGGAATCGCGCAGTGACACCGTATTTCGCGTCGATCTCCCCGGCGCGCTGCTCTCGGCCGCGGGCATGCTCGGGCTGACCTACGGCTTCATCCGCATCGGTGAGCGCGGCTGGGACGACCCGGCCGGCTGGCTCGTCGTCGCGGCCGGGGCGGCGACGCTCGCCGTGTTCCTGTGGTGGCAGCGCCGCACCGAATATCCGCTGATCGACCTCGCGCTGTTCGCCGCGCCGGGATTCCGGTGGGGCACCGCGATCTCGATCCTGGTCAGCTTCGCCATGTTCGGCATGTTCTTCACCGTGCCGCAGTACTTCCAGGCCGTGCTCGGCGTCGACGCGCTGGGCAGCGGGCTGCGGCTGCTGCCGTTGATCGGTGGACTCGTGATCGGCAGCAGACTGGTCGACGTGCTGCTGCCCCGGCTGGGCGTGCGGGTGGTGATCACCGCCGGCCTGTTCGTGCTCGCGGCCGGCCTCGGCCTCGGCGCGTTCACCACGGTCGAGAGCGGCTACTGGCTCACCGCGCTGTGGACGACGGTGCTCGGCGCCGGGATGGGCATGGTGATGCCCGCCGGGGTCGGCCTGGCGATGGGCGAACTGACCGCCGAACGTTCGGGCTCGGGTTCGGCACTGCTGCAAGCACTTCGGCAGGCGGGCGGCACCATCGGCGTCGCGGTGCTCGGCACCGTGCTGGCCACCCGGTACCGGGCCGACCTCGGCGCGCTCGACCGTGCGCCGATCTCCGACGGTGTCAACGCCGGGGTCGCGGTGGCGCGGGAGACCGGTGATCCGGCGATGCTGGCGCAGGTGCAGCAGGCCTTCGTCGCGGGCATGGACACCATGCTCGGGCTGTGCGCGGCGCTGTGTCTGGTCGCCGGACTCGTGACAGCGTTGCGGCTGCGGCGGCCGACGGCACCGGTTACCGACGCGGATGCGGCAGAATCGATACATGTCGGTTGAGATGTCGCTACGCGAGCGGAAGAAGGAGCGGACCCGCCGAACCATCAGGGTCGAGGCGTTCCGGCTGTTCCGGGAACAGGGCTACACCGAGACGACGGTGGAGCAGATCGCGGCCGCGGCCGAGGTGTCCCCGAGTACCTTCTTCCGCTACTTCCCGACCAAGGAACAGCTGGTCGTCGCCGACGACCAGGACCCGGTGATGATCGCGGAGATGGCCTCGCTCCCGCGCGGCCTGAATCCGATCACCGCCATCCGCACCGCGACCGCGGCGGTGTTCGGCAGGATGTCGCCCGCCGACCTGGCCTTCGAGCAGGAACGGCAGGTGTTGCTCTTCCACGTGCCGGAACTACGCTCGGCGATCGGTTTGGAATTTCTGCGCAGTATCGAACTCGCCGCCCAGATGCTGGCCGACTACACGGGTCGATCCGCGGACGATTTCGATGTGCGGGTAGCCGCGGGCGCGATGATCGGCTCCATGCTCGCCATCGCGCCCGCCACTCCGATGAATGTCACCAACGTCAGTGCCGCCCTGACATTCCTGCAGGCCGGTCTGCCGTTCGGCGATCCGGCCTGATTACTCCGACTTGCCGTGCTGCACAGGGCAGCCGTGTGCCAGCGGGCCCAGCAGCTGGTTGTTGTCGTAGAAGTGCTCCAGCTCGAGGATGCGCAGATCCTCGCTGACGCGGGCGATGGTCACCCCGAACATCTCGATCCGCTCACCGGTGGGCTGGTGGCCCTTGTACTCGCCCTCGAACTTGCCCCAGTGCCGCCAGCGGAAGCTCACCGACGGCGGGCCCGACAGCACTTCCTGTACCTCCCAGAAGAACCCGCCGGGGAAGGCGGTGTGGAAGATGTGGTGCGAGGAATCGAAGGTCTCGTTCGAGGCGTCGTAGTACGGGTTGTCGCCGATCAGAATGTTGTAGCTGCCGATTCGGGCGAACTCCTCGGCGTCCTGCCACGTCCCGCCGTTGACCCGGCCGCGGTACTGGTCGGCCACCACCGACAGCCAGGTCGCGGGATCGGCCTTGTGCGAGACCTCCATCTCGAAGACCTTCACCAGGTCCTCGACGATCGCCTCGAGCGAACCGGGCGCGTGCTCGACGCTGCGCTCGCGCGGGATCACCTCGTGGCTCAGTTCATAGTCGGGAACGTTGCCGCGCCATTCCTCCGGCGCCGCGGCGGCGATCACGGCTTCCCGGCCCTGTAGCCACAGGGGCGCCTCCGGTTCCGGGTTCTGCTCGGCCTGCGTATCTGTCACGTCCACAGTCATTTTCGGTCTACCCGACCCTTTCAAAAAGCTCGAAGAACGGGTCGAAGGTAACAGTCGCGCATCGGTCGCGCGTGTCGGGTCCCAACAAGTGAGAAACACGAAAAGTTGAACTGCGTTCTGTAGCAAGGGTTTCGGAGTTAGCTATGAGACAGCCGGGGTGGGGTGACCGAGCCTGGCCGGCGTTTCGTCGTCCATGGTCGCGAAGAATTCGCCGAGCACGCCGACGATCTGATCCACCGAATCCGCACAGAACAGCACCGGCTGGTAATGGGTGATGTCGTAGGCGATGGTGCCCATCTCCGCGACGTCGAGTGGGCGAAGCAGCGCGTGCCGGAATTCGTCGATCTCGCCGTAGGACGACAGCAGTCCGGCGCCGTAGCACCGGATTTCGTCGTTCTCCCGGACCACGCCGAACTCGAGCGAGAACCAGAAGACATCGGCGAGGAACTTCAGCGCGCTGTCGGTCTCGAGCCGTGCCACCGCGGTGCCGACCGTCTCGTACAGCGCGGCGAAACCGGGGCTGGCGATCTGGTTGGCGTGGCCGATGATCTCGTGGATCGCGTCGGGTTCCGGGGTGTACAGCGGGGCCGAATGGTGGCGGATGTACTGGGTGGAGTGGAAGGTGCGTTCGGCGAAGGAGCCGAAGAACTCGCGCAGCGGAACGAGGCCGGCGGCCGGCGCGTACCGAAAGCCCGTGAGGGGGGTGAGCAGCCGTGATACCTCGTCGAGTTGCGGGATGTGATCGTGCGGGAGGGCGAGGTTGCCTGCTGCCTCCCTGACCTCACGGCAGGCGTAGACCTCGTGCTTGCGGGCCAGCTCGGCCGAGGCGATCCGCCATACCTGCTGCTCGTCGTCGGTGTAGTCGATGTGGGGTACGGGGGCGCCGGGGGAGTGGTCGAGTGCGAGCGCGGCGATGGCGTTGCGGCGCGCGCGGTAGTGCTCGTCGTGCACGCCGGGGTGGTCATCGCTGAGATGCACCGTCACATCGCCGTCACGCTCGCGCGTCACCGGCGAGTAGAGCTGGGCCTCGGTGAACATGACTCCAGGCAAGCACCGCATTCCCGTCGCGACAACAACCACGCCGGCAACTACGCAAACTGCGCAGTTGCCGGGGCGGTCGCCCCCGGATTCCGGCGGTGAACTGTGTTTTCTGTGTGCTTGCTGTCCGATGCCGACTGTCGCTGTGCGGACTTGCGAACGCGTGGTTTCGGTAACGACGCGGTGAATTAGCGGACGAGCCGGGCGACCATGACGCAAGATTGCGATCGTAGAAGAGGAGGATGCGTGCGCAACCTGCGAATAGATCTCGATCAGCGCCTGCTGGCCGCTGCCGCCGACATCATGGGTACCGCCGGCAGCAACGCCACCGTCAACGAGGCGCTGCGCCGCATCGTGGTGCACGAACGCCAGCTGCGCAATCTGGAACGGTTGATGGCCGATTCGGTTTTCAGCGCGGAGCCCACCTGACGGGTGGATCCGGGTTCGGGTTTCGTCACCGAGGTGGTGGCCGAGGGGTAGCCCGGACTTGTCGGACCCCCCTGCGATCATCGACAGTCAGTCACCGATCCGCAGGGGGAAACGATGTCGGTTCCGATCGCGAGTTTGCCTGTCGCCCAACGTCCGCGCGAGCGCTTGCTCATGCTCGGCCCGCACGCGCTCAGCGACGGCGAGCTACTGGCACTGCTGCTCGGTCAGGGTACTCGCGGGCGATCCGCATTGGAGGTCGCCGCCCAATTGATCGGCGACTACGGCGGATTGGCCGAACTCTCCGCCGCCCGCCCCGAGGAACTGGCTGCCCGCGCGGGCATCGGGCCGGCCAGGGCAGCCACCGTGGTCGCGGCTTTCCACCTCGGCACCCGCTCGCGAACGCCCACCGATTCGCTGCCTCAGCTCACCACCCCCGAAGACATCGCGGCAGTGGCGATCCCACTCTTCGCGGGCGCCCGCGTCGAGCGCCTGCTCGTCCTGGTCTGCGACACCCAGAACCGCCTGCGCCACCGCGCTTTCGTCGCCGAAGGCGCCATCGACCACGTCGCCGTCCCCGTCCGGGAAATCCTCAACACCGTCCTGCGCCACGACGGCCGGGCCTTCGCCGTGGTCCACAACCATCCCTCCGGCGACCCGGCCCCCAGCCCCGACGACCGCCGTGCCAGCACCCTGCTCCACCAAGCCGCCCGCACAGTCGGCCTTCGCTACCTCGACCACATCGTGGTCGCGGGCGAAACCTGGTCCACCGCACCACCTTTCCCGTGAGGACGGGGGTGCTACTCAGCCGGCGAAACCGGTGGTGCGAGCCAGATCCGCGAGCATGGCGTCGAACATGATCTCCGGATCGGCCAGGGGGATCGGATAATTGCCGAACACCTCGAGGGTGACGTGGCCGAACAGCCGCGCCCAGATCTGCACCATCAGGTAGGTCACGCCGAGGTCCAGCTTCTCGGCGGGGAACTTCTGTCCCGACTCCGAGAGCATGGCCAGCAGTTCGGTCTGGAACCCGATGAGGTCATCGCGCAGCGCGGACGGGATGGTCTCGCCCGGTGGGGTGGCGATCTCGAAGTTCGCCAGCAGCCCGCCCGCCGCGGCGAGGAAGATCCGGCCGAAGGGTTCGTCGAAGCGGCGCATCATCGACCGCCCGGGGGTGGGCGAGGCGAACACCAGGGTGAATTCCCTCGGGTTCGCCAGCGCCCAGTGCCGGAAGCCCCGGCAGATGGCCAGGAACTGCACCGCGCCGTCGTCGGGCAGCGGCGCGATCTCGGTCGAGAGGAACTCGGCCAGATCGGCGCAGAACTCCACCCGCATCCGCTCGATCAGCTCGTCGCGCGAGGAATAGTGCCGGTACAGCGCGGGCGCGGTGACGCCGAGTTCGCGCGCGATCGCCCGCAGGGTGACCGAATCGGGGCCTTGCTCGGCCAGCAGCGCCCGCGTGACCCGCCGGATATCGGCATCGGTCACGACAGGCGCACGGCCACGCGCCTTGCCCGTCAAGCGGCCACCCCTTCGATCATGTTTCGGTTCAAGCGTATTCGACTTCCCACCGCTTGATGCCGTTGAGCCAGCCGCTGCGCAGCCGCACCGGATCGGAGACCTGGCGCAGGTTCGGCATCGCGTCGGCAATGGCATTGAACATCAGGTCGATCTCCAGGCGGGCCAGATTCGCGCCGACACAGTAGTGCGTTCCGGTGCCGCCGAAGCCGACGTGCGGGTTGGGATCGCGCAGGACGTCGAACCGGAACGGGTCGGCGAAGGCATCCTCGTCGAAATTGGCCGAGCTGTAGAACAACCCGATTCGCTGGCCCTTCGTGATCTGCTGCCCGCCCAGTTCCAGGTCGCGCGTCGCGGTGCGCTGGAACGCGGTCACCGGCGTCGCCCAGCGCACGATCTCGTCCGGTGCGGTGCGCGGGCGCTGCTGCTTGTAGAGCTCCCACTGGTCGGGGTTGTCGACGAAAGCCTTCATACCGTGGGTGATCGAATTGCGGGTGGTCTCGTTGCCCGCCACCGCGAGCAGGATGACGAAGAACGCGAACTCGTCCGACCCGAGGTGCTCGCCGTCGACGTCGGCGTTGACCAGTTGGGTGACGATGTCGGAAGCCGGGCAGCCGCGACGCTGTTCGGCCATGTTCCAGGCGTAGCCCATCACCTCGGCGGTCGCGGTGTGGTGGTTGCCCTCGAACTCCGGATCGTCGTAGGAGATCATCTGGTTGGTCCAGTCGAACAGCTTCATGCGGTCCTCCTGCGGCACCCCGATCAGTTCGGCGATGGCCTGCAGCGGCAGCTCGCACGCGATCTGCTCGACGAAGTCGCCGCGACCGGACTTCTTGGCCTCCCACACGATCCGCTCGGCCCGCTCGGTGAGCGCGGCCCGCAGGTTCTCCACCGCGCGCGGGGTGAAACCCTTCGACACGATGCGCCGGATCTTGGTGTGCTGCGGCGGGTCCAGGTTCAGCATGAGCATGTTGCCCAGCATGTCGATCTGCTCGCGCGTGGTCTCCTCGTTGAACCGGATGATCGCCGTGTTCTCGTGCGAGGAGAAGTCCTCCGGATTCTTCGAGATCTCCTTGATGTCGGCCAGCTTGGACACCACCCAGTACCCGCCGTCGTCGAAACCGCTGGCGCGGTCGGGCTGCGCGCACCACCAGACCGGCGCGGTGCGCCGCAACTGCGCGAACTCCTCGATCGGCAATCGGCTGGCGAGGAGATCGGGATCGGTGAAATCGAATCCCGCGGGGATGTTTGTACTGGTCACGGCAGTCTCCTTCGCTCCGGTGCGCGGACTTCGCACCGTGATGTGGAACACGTTCACGTCGATGAAACCACGTTCGTGCCGTTTATGAACAGCGTTTAGTAATACCTGTTTACCGAATTGATCGCCGCGGGACGTGGGCCCGGGATCTCCCGATTCGCCGGCCTCGCCCGGTCATCCTGGGCAAGATGGCGGCGTGGACCTGCCGTTTCTGCGTGCGCACCCGCACCTGCTGCCGACGTTCCTCACGCACCAGCGACTGCGGACGACGCCCGTCGCCGGTGGGTCGATCAGTGTCGCCGAGCGGATCGCGCTCGACGATGGGACGCATCTGTTCCTGAAGACCTGGCCCGGCGGGGTGTCCGCCGCCCCGACCGCCGAGCAGGCGCCCGCTCCGGCCGGACTCTTCGCGGCGGAGGCGCGAGGGCTTCGCTGGCTGCGAGAGGCCGGTGGGGTCGCGGTGCCGGAGTTGTACGCGCAGACCGGCGAACTGCTGTTGATGCAGTGGGTCGACCATGCCGAGCCGACGGCCGTCGCCGCCGAACGATTCGGTGCGGGATTGGCGGTGACCCACAACGCGGGCGCCCCCGAATTCGGTGCGGCCACCGAGGGTTTCCTCGCGGGTCTGCCCCTCGACAACACCCCCGGCGACGACTGGCCCACCTGGTACCGCGAACGCCGAATCCTGCCGTACCTGAAACTCGCCGTCGACGCGGGCGCCCTCGACCCCGCCGACGCCACTGATATCGAATCCATCCACATCGAAGCCCCCGCCGAACTCCCCGCCCGAATCCACGGCGACCTCTGGCCCGGCAATATCGTCTGGGGGCCGTCCGATACCCCCTGGCTGATCGACCCCGCCGCCCACGGCGGCCACCGCGAAACCGACCTGGCCACCCTCTCCCTCTTCGGTGGCGCCCCGCACCTCGCCCGAATCATCGCCGCCTACACAGAGATTCACCCCCTGGCCCGCGACTGGCGGACTCGAATCCCCCTCCATCAACTCCACCTCTTCCTGGCCCACGCCGTCCTCTTCGGTCGCGCATATCGAACCGCCGTTCTGGACGCCGCAGCCCACTATCGCTAGTTCGTATCCGGAAACGGCAGAGGCCGTCACTGTCGTTCGACGGTGACGGCCTCGGATGGGTCGGATGTTCAGACTGTCGACGGTTCCCGTCGCCGCGCCACCGGCAGGACGCGAGGCGCTGAACGGGTAGCCCACACGGCGAATCCGATGTAGAGCGCCTGTTCCGGGATGCGCTGCCACAGGGGTGAAGCCGGCTCTCCCGCGAAGGGAATGTCGTTGAGGGCGGCGTAGATGTTGGCGGGCAGTAGCAGGAGGAACAGGGGGACCAGGGCCCAGCCCGCGGCCCACCGGGTGCGGGTGCGGACCAAGCCGATGGCGGCGAGCAGTTCCAGGACGCCACTGGCCAGGACCATGAAGCCGGGGAACGGCACGAACGGCGGGATCATGCCGACCATGTCGGCGTAGTTGGGCATCACAGTGACGCTCGCGGGCATGAAGTGCGCGGTTCCGGTCATCACCAGCATGACGGCCAGCGCGTGCGCGGCGCTGACGGACCACGAAGCGAATCGGGTCACGCCGAGTGCGCCGAGCGTGCGAAAGACGACGAGCGAGCCGACCAGGGCGACGAGGGTGATCATAAGTACTCCCAGAATGGATACTGACACTATCTACTATGGATAGTAACACTATCCACCCTGCCTACATTCCCCGCAAGTGCCGACGAACGACAAAGGCCGCCCACACCTTTCGGTGTGGACGGCCTGTGTAGCGAGAAGCTCAGCGGGTGAAGAGCAGGGCCCGCTTGACTTCCTGGATCGCCTTGGTGACCTCGATGCCGCGGGGGCACGCGTCGGTGCAGTTGAAGGTGGTGCGGCAGCGCCAGACACCTTCGACGTCGTTGAGGATGTCGAGGCGCTCGCGGGCGCCTTCGTCACGGCTGTCGAAGATGAAGCGGTGGGCGTTCACGATCGCGGCCGGGCCGAAGTAGCTGCCGTCGGTCCAGTAGACGGGGCACGAGGTGGTGCAGCAGGCGCACAGGATGCACTTGGTGGTGTCATCGAAGCGGGCCCGGTCGGCCTGGCTCTGGATCTGCTCGCGGGTGGGCTCGTTACCCGAGGTCATCAGGTAGGGCTTCACCGCGCGGAACGCGTCGAAGAACGGCTCCATGTCGACCACGAGGTCCTTCTCCACGGGCAGGCCGCGGATGGGCTCGACGGTCATGGTGAGGGTCTTGTCGCCCTTGGGCAGCAGGTCCTTCATCAGCACCTTGCAGGCCAGCCGGTTCACACCGTTGATCCGCATGGCGTCGGAGCCACACACACCGTGGGCGCAGGAGCGCCGGAAGGTGAGGGTGCCGTCCAGGTAGGACTTGATGTAGATGAGCACGTTGAGGAAGCGGTCGGTCGGCAGGACCGGCACCTGGAACGAATCCCAGTGCGCGCCCTTGTCGTCCTCGGTGCTGAACCGGGCGATCTTGACGGTGACCATGACCGAGCCCTCGGGGACCGGTGCCGGCTTCTGCTTGGTGGGTTCGATAACAGCAGTCATCAGTACTTACGCTCCATCGGCTCGTAGCGGGTCTGCACCACCGGCTTGAAGTCGAGGCGGATCTCGGAGATGAGCTCCGGGCCCTCCTTGTACGCCATCGTGTGCCGCATGAAGTTCACGTCGTCACGGTCCGGGTAGTCCTCGCGAGCGTGGCCGCCACGCGATTCCTTGCGGTTGAGCGCACCGACGACGGTGACCTCGGCCAGCTCGAGCAGGAAGCCCAGCTCGACGGCCTCGAGCAGGTCGCTGTTGTAGCGCTTGCCCTTGTCCTGCACCGTGATCCGGGTGTAGCGCTCCTTGAGCGTGTGGATGTCGGTGAGGACCTTCTTGAGGGTTTCCTCGGTGCGGAACACACCCGCGTTGGCATCCATCGTGGCCTGCAGTTCGGTGCGGATGTCGGCCACGCGCTCGTTGCCGTGATCGGACAGGATCAGCTCGAGCCAGTCCATCACCATCTGCGACGGGTTCTCGGGCATCTCGGTGAACTCGGTGCGGTTGGCGTACTCGGCGGCCGCGATGCCGGCGCGACGGCCGAACACGTTGATGTCGAGCAGCGAGTTGGTGCCGAGACGGTTCGCGCCGTGCACCGACACGCACGCGCACTCACCGGCGGCGTAGAGGCCGGGAACCACGTCGGTGTTGTTGCGCAGCACCTCGCCACGGATGCGGGTGGGGATACCGCCCATCACGTAGTGGCAGGTCGGCATCACGGGCACGAGCTCGGAGACCGGGTCGACGCCGAGGTAGGTGCGCGCGAACTCGGTGATGTCGGGCAGCTTCTCCTCGAGCACGTCGGCGCCGAGGTGGGTCACGTCGATGTAGACGTAGTCCTTGTTCGGGCCTGCGCCACGGCCTTCGGCCACCTCGAGCACCATCGAGCGGGCGACGATGTCACGCGGCGCGAGGTCCTTGATGGTGGGGGCGTAGCGCTCCATGAAGCGCTCGCCGGAGGCGTTGCGCAGGATGCCACCCTCGCCACGGACCGCCTCGGAGATGAGGATGCCAAGGCCGGCGAGGCCTGTCGGGTGGAACTGGTGGAACTCCATGTCCTCGAGCGGCAGGCCCTTGCGGAACACGATCGCCATGCCGTCACCGGTCAGCGTGTGCGCGTTCGAGGTGGTCTTGTACATGCGGCCGGAGCCGCCGGTGGCGAACACGATCGACTTCGCGTGGAAGATGTGGATGTCACCGGTCGACAGCTCGTAGGCGACGACGCCGGTGGCGACGGGGCCACGATCGGACTCGGTCATCACCAGGTCGAGCACGTAGAACTCGTTGTAGAACTCGACATCGTGCTTGACGCAGTTCTGGTAGAGCGTCTGCAGGATCATGTGACCGGTGCGGTCGGCGGCATAACACGCGCGACGCACGGGCGCCTTGCCGTGGTCACGGGTGTGGCCACCGAAACGACGCTGGTCGATCTTGCCCTCGGGCGTGCGGTTGAACGGCAGGCCCATCTTCTCCAGGTCCATGACCGCGTCGATGGCCTCTTTGGCCATGATCTCCGCGGCGTCCTGGTCGACCAGGTAGTCGCCACCCTTGACGGTGTCGAAGGTGTGCCATTCCCAGTTGTCTTCTTCGACGTTGGCCAGCGCGGCGCACATGCCGCCCTGGGCCGCGCCGGTGTGGCTGCGGGTCGGGTACAGCTTGGTCAGGACCGCGGTGCGCGCACGCGGGCCGGCCTCGATCGCCGCGCGCATGCCCGCGCCACCGGCGCCGACGATGACCACGTCGTAGCGATGCTCCTGAATCGGACGGGATTCACTCATGCGAGGTGGCCTGTTCCTAACCTGTGATGTTGGGGTCGAAGGTGAAGATGACGTACGTGCCGACAGCGACGACCAGGACCATCGAAACCGCGAGAATGGTCTTGAGCCAGAACCGGGTGGAGTCCTTGCGCGAGTAGTCGTCGATGATGACGCGCAGACCGTTGCCGCCGTGCAGCTGAGCCAGCCACAGCATGGACAGGTCCCAGAACTGCCAGAACGGGCTGGCCCAGCGACCGGCCACGAACGCGAAGTTCAGGCGGTTCACGCCACCGTCGATCATCAGCATGATGAACATGTGGCCGAGCACGAGGACGATCAGGAACAGGCCCGAGATGCGCATGAACAGCCATGCGTACTTCTCGAAGTTGCCGTTGGACTTGCCACGCGGGGAACGCGGGGAGTCGAGGCTGGCCGGGCGATCGTAGGACTTGCCGAGGACAGGTGCAGACATATCAGTGCTCCGTCAGCAGGTAGAAGAACTGGCGGCCGACGCCGGCGGCGGAGACCAGAACCCAGATGGCCAGCACAATCCACAGCATCTGCTTCTGGAATCGCGGACCCTGGGACCAGAAGTCGACCAGGATGACCCGGACGCCGTTGAGGGCGTGGAACAGGACGGCGACGACGAGACCCATCTCCATCAACGCCACGATCGGGTTCTTGTAGATCGCGATCGAGTGGTCGTAGGTGTCCGGGTTGACCCGGACCAGTGCAGTGTCGAGCACATGCACGAAGAGGAAGAAGAACAGCGTGACACCGGTGATCCGGTGCAGCGCCCACGACCACATGCCAGGGTCGCCGCGGTACAGCGTCTTCCGCTTCGGCTGGGCCGGAGCCGGAGCTTCTATCGTGGTCATAGAGTGCGGTGCCTCCAACGTCGTTGATGGACCCGGTCACAGATCCGACGCCGGCATGCGTGGAGAGGCAAATGCCCAGGTGGCTGCGCTGTATTCTCGAGCGCTGGCCCGCCGCCGGGAACCTGAACCGATCTTCGGTGAACTCTAATCCCCTCTGTTTCGCGGAACTAATTCGGCGTGCCGTGCGTTGCGTGTAAAACAGGCGAGTTAGGTTTACCTTTCTCGATGCCGGATACTGGTGTTCCGGCCCCTGTTTCCCGGTGTTCGGCGGGATCGGCTGGAGGTTCTCGGTGCCCGAAATCGACTGGAATACGTTGCATGACATGGCAATTCGGGCAATGGGGTCGGCGTACGCTCCGTACTCGGGTTTCCCTGTCGGCGCCGCTGCTCTCAGCGCGGATTGCCGAATTGTGAGCGGATGCAATGTGGAAAATGTCTCATATGGGCTAACCCTGTGTGCCGAATGTGTACTCGTCGGTAACTTATTTACCTCGGGTGGCGGCCGTCTCATCGCCGTCTCGGTGACCGATTCTCGCGGCGAAATCCTGATGCCGTGCGGGCGCTGTCGTCAGCTGCTGTTCGAACACGGCGGGGGCGAACTGATGGTGGATCACGCCGACGGCCCGAAGCCGCTGTCGGAGCTGCTGCCCTACGCCTTCGGACCGGATGATCTGGCGGCCGGGAAGCAGTAGCCGGGCAGCAGTGCCAGACTGGGCGCCATGACGGCACTGGATGCGGTTTCGGTCATTACTACCAAGCGTGACGGCGGCGAGCTGTCCGACGCACAGATCGACTGGGTGGTGGACGCGTTCACCCGGGGGATCGTGGCCGACGAGCAGATGTCGGCGCTGGCCATGGCGATCGTGTGGCGGGGAATGACCCGGCGCGAGACCGCGCGGTGGACGGCGGCGATGATCGGGTCGGGCAGCCGGATGGACTTCACCGACCTGCCGCGCCCGACCGTCGACAAGCATTCGACCGGTGGGGTCGGCGACAAGATCACCCTGCCGCTGGCGCCGCTGGTGGCCGCGTGCGGCGCTGCGGTGCCGCAGTTGTCCGGGCGCGGGCTCGGGCATACCGGCGGGACGCTGGACAAGCTCGAATCGATCCCCGGGTGGCAGGCCGATGTGACGGTGCCGCGGATGCGGGAGATCCTGGCCGACCCGGCGATCGGCGCGGTGATCTGCGCGGCGGGGGCCGACCTGGCGCCTGCCGACAAGCGGCTCTACGCGCTGCGGGACGTGACGGGGACGGTCGAGTCGATTCCGTTGATCGCGAGTTCGATCATGAGCAAGAAGATCGCCGAGGGGACGGCGGCGCTGGTTCTCGACGTGAAGGTGGGGTCGGGGGCATTTCTGAAGACTCTCGACGGCGCTCGCGAACTCGCCACGGCGATGGTCGAACTCGGACGCGACGCGGGTGTGAACACGGTCGCTTTGCTGACCGCGATGGACACTCCACTCGGGCGGACCGCGGGCAACGCGATGGAGGTCGCCGAGTCGGTGGAGGTTCTCGCCGGCGGGGGGCCGGCTGATGTGGTCGAGCTGACTTTGACGTTGGCTCGGGAGATGGTTGCTCAGGCCGGGCTGCACATCGACCCCGCCGACGTGCTCGCCAACGGCCGGGCCATGGACCACTGGCGCACGATGATTCAGGCGCAAGGTGGGGATCCGGATGCCGCGCTGCCTGTCGCTCGGCACAGCGAGATCGTGCGGGCGGAGTCGAGTGGGGTGCTGACCCGGCTCGATGCGATGGGGGTGGGGGTTGCCGCGTGGCGGTTGGGGGCTGGGCGTGCTCGGCAAGGGGAGAAGGTGCAGGCGGGGGCTGGGATCGAGATGCATGCCAAGCCGGGGGATTCGGTGGTGGTGGGGCAGGCGTTGTTGACGCTGCATACCGATACGCCGGATGCTTTTGCTGGGGCTGTGGCGGCGCTCGAGGGGGCTGTGAGTGTTGAGGCGGCGCCTGAGGGGAAGCCGGGGGAGTTGGTGCTCGGCCGGGTCGGGTGAGTGGGTTGGGTTGGCTCGGGGTCGTGGGGTGCAGATCTGTTCGGTCGGCCTGGGTGAGCGGGGTTGGGTAGTCCCGGGGGGAGGGACGACCTGGATGAGCGGGGTTGGATAGTCCCGGGGGGAGGGACGACCTGGATCGGTGGTCCCAGACGGTTTGACGCTGTGTTTTTGGCGCGCTGGCGCGCGCGTGTCCGCGGCCC
>NZ_JBHXAQ010000018.1:0-70973 GCF_042728755.1 Nocardia sp. NPDC060249 | reverse complement strand
GGTTAGGCGCCGCGGAGATGCGACGAAGGAGCGATTCCGCGGCGCCTAACCGGCGGCCCCTCAGGGCCGCGGACACGCGCGCGCCAGCGCGCCAAAAACACAGCGTCAAACCGTCTGGGACTACTACTCACCCGTAGCGCCACAACCCCTCACCCCGTCACGGCACTACTCACCCAAAAACCCTCACCCGATAGCCGCACTCAAATGCGGCCAAGCCTCATGCAAGTCAGCCTGAAACTGCCCCCAAGTATGCGACCCAGTCGCCCGATGCACATGCACAGCCGGTATCCCCAACTGCCCCAACCGCCCAGCAAACGCAGCAGTACACGCCCCCGCAAGAGCCTCGATCGGCGGCATCGGCAACCCCCGATCCTGCCCCCCGGGAACCCCCGTCGCCGCGGACAGGAAAACAGTCTTCCCCGCCAGCCGCCCCGCATTGGCGAAGACGTCGTGCTCGCGCCACCCCGGCCCACCAGGAATCCCCCACATATTCCCCGGGTTCCCCCCGCCACGCACCGCCTGCGCACTGGCCATCGCGATCCCCATCGGATCCGCGGCCCACGGGCAACCACTCAGCGCCGCCACCGCGGAAAACCGTGGTCCACTCTGAATCGCCAGATCCAGCGCCGACGACGCGCTCATCGACACCCCGGCGATGGCATTGCGCCGATTCGTATCCAGCGCATCATCGATCACCTCGGGCAACTCCTGCGTCAGATACGTCTCCCACCGCACCCGGCCGACCCCCGGATCATCGGAAACCCAGTCGGTGTACAACGTGAACGCCCCACCGACCGGCATCACCACATTCACGAATTTGTCGGCGAAGAAGCTGCGCACGTCGGTGTCGTCCCACCACGAGATCCCGTCCGCCCCACCACCGGCCCCGGTGAGCAGATACAACGTAGGAGCCCCCGCCCCCGCCGCCTTGATGACGTTGTTCTGGATCACCCGCCCCATCGCGGGCGAGTACACATCGATCTGAGCGGCCCTGCCACCCAGCGGCGCCTCCCTCGCCACATGAGCTCCCGGATCGGCCGCTGCCTCACCACCCCCGAGCACAGCAACCATCGCGCACACCACAGCAAGCCACGTTCTCGATGCAGTCACCAATCCGGTATACCCCTCGATCGGCGATCCACGCCCCGGAACACACCGCGGCGACGCGAGCCGGAATCGGGCAGTGACCAGGCTCACCATCGACCGCAGGACCCGCTTCGATCCGGCCCGGACCTGTGCCTTTCGCCGCGCTACCGCGCACGCGCCACCGAAAAACCGGATGATTTGTGTCGTACCCGCCCGGAATACTGACCGGCGCCCGATGAGTTGGACCGACGGAACCCGTCTCTTCTCTTGTGGTGCCGGGACGTAGACGACTCGGCATCGGGCCACAGCTCACGCCCCGCCGTTCCCCCATCTTTTCCGGAGGTTACCCCGATGCCAGCCGATCTATCCGCGCCGACGACGAAGGGCAAGACACCGACCGTCATCCGCGTGCTGGTGCTCGCGACCTTCGTCGTCATCCTCAACGAAACCATCATGATCAACGCGATCCCGCGGTTGATGAGCGACCTGCATGTCACCGAGGTCGCCGCGCAGTGGGTCTCCACCGCGTTCATGCTCACGATGGCCGCCATCATTCCCACCACGGGCTGGTTCCTGCAGCGGGTCACCACCCGTCAGGCCTACGCGGCCGCGATGGGCGTGTTCATTGCAGGCACCGTGATCTCGGCGCTCGCGCCGACGTTCGCGGTGCTGCTGATCGGCCGCGTCATCCAGGCCGGTGGCACCGCGGTGATGATGCCGCTGCTGATGACCACCCTGATGACCGTGGTGGCCGAGCAGGATCGTGGCCGCGTGATGGGCAACGTCACCCTGGCCATCTCGGTCGCGCCCGCGATGGGGCCGGTCATCTCCGGTCTGATCCTGCAGATCGAGGTCCCGGGAATCGACTCCTGGCGACTGCTGTTCGTGGTGATGCTGCCGATCGCCGGTCTGGTCACCTGGCTGGGTCTGCGTCAGCTGGAGAACGTCGGCGAGCCGCAGCCGGGCACGCTCGACCTGCCCAGCGTGGCACTGGCGGCTCTCGGCTTCGGTGGGCTGGTGTTCGGGCTGAGCAAGTTCCACGGTGACAGCTACTCCACGGCGGCGCTGATCACCGCCGGTGGTGTCGCGCTGATCGCGGCGTTCGCGCTGCGTCAGATCAGCTTGCAGCGCAACGGAACCCCGCTGCTGGATCTGCGGGTCCTGCTGCAGGGCACCTACACCAAGGCGCTGGTCCTGATGTCGATCGCGTTCCTGGCGATGATGGGCTCGATGATCCTGCTGCCGCTGTACCTGCAGAACCTGCGCGGTCTGAGCCCGCTGGAGACCGGTCTGCTGGTGATGCCGGGCGGCCTGGCGATGGGTCTGCTCGGCCCGACCGTGGGCAAGCTGTTCGACAAGTTCGGTGGCCGCGCGCTGGTGATCCCCGCCTCGATCGGTATCGCCGCCTCGCTGGCCGGTTTCACCCAGATCTCGATGGACATGCCGTACTGGCAGCTGCTGGGCCTGCACATCCTGCTGATGGTGGCGCTGGCCGCGGCGTTCACTCCGGTGTTCACCCTCGGCCTCGGCGCACTGCCGATGCACCTGTACTCGCACGGTAGCTCGATGCTGGGCACCCTTCAGCAGGTGGCGGCCGCCTTCGGTACCGCACTGGTGGTCACTGTCATGTCGGCCCGCAGCACCTCGCTCATCGAAGAGGGCACCCCGGCTGCCGTCGCCACCCTCGACGGCATGCGCCTGGCCTTCCTGATCTCGGCCCTGCTGGCGCTGGTCGTGATCGTCATGGCGGTCCTGCTGCCGAACCGGGCGGCCACCGACCCGCACGCCGCACCTGTGCAGGACGCCGAGGATGCGCCGGAGCTGGTCAAGAACTGACACTCCCCCGCTCGAACGACGAACCCCCGGCCGCACACGCGGCCGGGGGTTCGTTCGTATCGTCCTCGCTCAGTGCGTGGGCCGGGTGGTGGTCCGATCGTCTCGCCAGAGGCCGAGATCGAAATACAGCGTGGTCATGGAATCCCACATGGTCGACCACTGCTGCTTCGGGCCCTTGCAGACCCAGACGGCGGTCATCCGGTCGATGCCGGGGGTGCCGAGGGGGTCGTCGAGGTGGACGACTCGCTCCACCTCGGTGAACCGGGTGCGCAGGTCGGGTTCGGCGGTGTCGAGTCCGACGTAGACCACCGACGTCGCCGAGTTCGGCGGCGGGCCGAAGAAGCCGAACCCACGGCTCGGGCTGTACGTGGCAGGCAGGCCGTACTGCCTGCCGAACTGTTCGACGGCGCCCGCCTGCGGATAGCCCTGCGCGACGATGACGGCACTCGCCTTTTCCGCCGGCGTCAGCGTGCGGTAGCCGTCATTGACGGCGGAAACCATCGTCGACCAATTGGTGTTTCCGAAAAACGCCGTCTTGAGTCCGAGGTCGATCGCGTCTTCGGCCTGAGTGCGCCAACTGGGCGCGAGGGGTATCACGGTGAGTGTGACGATGGTTGTCAGCACCGAGATTCCGGCAATCGGAGCCAGCGCCATATTCATCCACCGTTTCCGGTCGTACTGCCAGAGGCCGACGGCGCCGAGGGCGAACATGGCGGGAAACAGGCCCCCCGGGTAATAAGGCCGTCCATGCGTGATCATGACAAATGCGGTCATGATCACAAGCGCCACCGCGATAAATCGATACGGGCGTAGCGACTCCTGCTTGAAGGCCGCCCAGAATCCGAAAGCGAGCAGCAAGGTGCCCATGATCCCGGCCAGGATGGGAAACTGCGGAAGGAATCCCACCGGGCCGTAGCCGGTCGCGTCCTGCTCGGCTCCGATAACCGCACCCATAGCCAGCTGTGGCCAATTGTGTTGTGACTGCCAGTAAAGAATCGGAATCAGGGACGAGGCGAGGATGCCGGTCGCGACCCACAGCGCGGGGCGGCGCAGTACTTCGCGGGGGCCGCACACGATGACCGCCGCGCCGAGGCACGCCCAGACGATGGGGATCATCCACTTCACCTGCATGTCCAGGGCGGCAACCAATCCGGCTACGACGATCAGCCAGTCCTGGCGAGTGCGAACCCAGCGAATGAACAGCCAGGTGATCACGGCGGTGAGGGTGGCGTCGAAGGAGAACGTGCTCAGCACGACCTGGTTGGCGGCCAGTCCCGACAACGCGTACGCGGCCGCGGCGAGCATCTGGACGCGGTGGCTGCCCCGCAGTTCGTAGGCGATCAGGGCCGCCACCACCACCGCGCACACGCACATCACGACGGCCGGGAAACGCAGTGCCGTCACCGATCCCGGTGCGAGCTGGTCGGCGATCCAAGCGAACACCGGCACCACCACACCCTGATCGGCATAGGTGTAGTCGAGTCGCCGTCCGGCGGAAAGGAAATAGAGCTCGTCACCGAAGTAGTCGTAACGGCCCGCCGTTGCCGTCAGCACGATCGCGGCGATCGAAGCGATCAGCGCGACGCCACGAAAAGCGAACGACGGATGGGTATTCGGTACTTCGTCGGGCTCGGTACGAGCCTCGATGACCGCTGTCATGAACTGCCTCTGATGCTTTCCAACAGACGCGTTCGACGCCCCCTCCCGTTGGTGGCGTCACATCTGTTCGCTGGTGAAACGATTCCTCCCCGGCAGCGAACTTGGTGAGCGCGGGCGCTCGCGGTCCTGCGCGGATCATGTGCTTTACCGAAACGTTACTGCTATAGAGCAGGCTCCGCAAATGCACTGACGTGCACAGTAATAGCCATTTTCGGTGTATCGGCTATCACTTGGGCAGCGTTACCGATGTGACCGAGCTAACGGTTTAGACAGTGGGCGAATAAGTGAATTCTGCTGCACAGCAAAATGAAGCTTTCACAACGCGGAAAATGGAAAAGGCTATTACTCGCCAGTATTCACCCATCGGCGGATCATGCCAAAACAATTGGGGGCATGCATATGAACCTTGCTGAGTCTAAGGTGCGTGCCACAAAAGACGAACGGCCGATGTTCGGCCGACACAGAGAAAGGGCCCGGTCGGTGACCGGGCCCTTCTGGTGTGGAGCTAAGGGGAATCGAACCCCTGACCTTCTCGATGCGAACGAGACGCGCTACCAACTGCGCTATAGCCCCGTGCGGCTCTGGCGAACCGCGCTGTGACACTGTATCAGGGGTTGCGCCCCGATACCGAATCGGTACTCTGACCTGCTGTTTTGCGTGGTTACTACCAGCTACTCGCCGACGGCTTGACCGAGGTCTTCGACCCGGTTGCGGAGCGCGCGAGACGTGGCCGGATCGAAGATCTCGAGGAACTCGAACCTCGGATCCTCGTCGTCGGTGTCGAGCAGGGTGGAGCGGCGGCGCAGGGCGCGGGCGGTGTCGCGGTCCATCGTGCGACGGGTGGTGGCCGCTTCCGGGGCGACTTCGGCGGCTTCGTGGCGCTTGCCGCGGGTGAGGCGCGCAGCGCGCCTGCGGCGGATCTCCTCCTCCACGTGGACCTGCTTGCGCAGGTACGCGAGGTAGCCCGTGAGCACGGCAGCAGACAGCCCGCACGCCCACCAGAACATCGAGTTGAGCAGCAGCCCGAACGCGGCGAACAGGAGCAGGCCGATGACCAGACCCATGACGGCGCGCTGCCGGAAGCTGTAGCGGGCGGCGCGGGCGATGGCATCGGCCTCGGGGTCGTAACCACCGCGACCGCGGCGCGACGGGGTGAAGTCGTCGTCATCGTCGAATTCGGCGTCCTCGGCCACGAAGTCGTCCAGCCGGGCCGGCGGCGCGGCCGGGATGCGCGCGGCGACGGGTGGATCCTCGCCGGCTTCCGCCGAGAGCGGTTGCGCCGCGGTGTCTGCCGGCTCGTCGCCGGCGAGATCGGCTGTCGCGGTGGACTCGTCGCCGTCGTCGGCGTCCACCTCGGCAACCGCTGCCTCCAGTTCGACTGCGGGGGTCAGCTTTTCGTCGTCGTCTTCGGTGACGGGCTCTTCGGTCGTCATCCGATCCTCCGAATCAGTTCGGTGGGAGCGCTTACGCAGCACACGGGGTCGGTAATCGGGGTCACTCTCGTGACCGCCTGCCGCGCCGATGCGGATCCGTCGTTCGGCCCCGCCACGGTGCAGCACGCGTGTGGCGAGCGCGGCATCGGTGGTACGGCGGATCCGGGGATGCCGGTCCGCCAGGATCGGGAACAGGACGAAGACCCACAGCACTACCAGTCCGATCCACAGGATCGAATTCGGCATCGCGGTCATCACCTCCCGTCCCCACCTACGTGTTGTCCCTCTGTGGACGCACCACTGACGTCCGTAGGTTAATTCGGGCAGACGCGCCCGTGTGGCAGGCGCGCCGTGCACACCTGCCACATGAGTAACAGAAATTTCACGGCAGCGCCGCTCGACCCTCCCTGACCAGGCGATCCACCACAGTGCCCATAACCTCTTCCACGGTCAGCCCGACCAGCAGATGATCGCGCCACGCGCCGTCGACATCGAGGTAGCGGCGCAGCAGGCCCTCTTCCCGGAAGCCGACATTGCGCAGAACCGCCTGGCTGGCATGATTTTCCGGCCGCACCGTCGCCTCGACCCGATGCAGACCGACCGGGCCGAAGCAGTGGTCGAGCCCGAGCGCGAGCGCTGCCGTCGCCACCCCCTGGCCACCGAGATCCTTGGCCACCCAGTACCCGATCCAGCCCGACCGCAGCGCCCCGCGCACGATATTGCCGATGGTCAGCTGACCGCTGAACTGCCCGTCGACCTCGATGACCAGCGGGATCATCGCTCCACGCCGGGCCTCGGCCTTCAAGCTCGTCCACAGCGACGGCCAATTCGACGCGTGATTGCGCGCCTCCCAGCTGCCGCGCCCGGTCGGCTCCCAGCGCTCCAGGTGGTCACGGTCGCGCAGCCGGATCCGGCTCCACGCGGCGGCGTCGCGAAAGCGCACCGGCCGCAACGTCACCCTGCCGCCCGCCACCATCACCGGACCGAGCCGGGCAGGCCAGCCGGGATGCTGTCCGGCCCGGAATACGTTCATGGAGTCCACTGTTCAGCCGCGCTGCGCCAAGAACGCGACCTGCACTTCGTCACCGGTCCGGAAATCGGTGTCGTCGGGTTCCACCACGATCAGGCTGTTGGCCTCGGCGAGGGTCGCCAGCAGATGCGAGGAGCCCGCGTTGCTGTTGCCGAGCGGCTGCACCAGATAGTCACCGGTCGCCTCGTCGCGCAGCAGTTGCGCGCGCAGATACCCCTTGCGACCCGGCATCGAGGTGATGGGAGTGATGGTGCGCGCGCTCACGATGCGCCGCATCGGCTGACGGCGGCCGAGTGCGATCCGGATCAGCGGACGGACCATCACCTCGAACACCACCAGCGCGCTCACCGGATTCGCGGGCAGCAGGAAGGTGGGCACCTCGTCGCGCCCGAGCCGCCCGAAACCCTGCACCGAGCCCGGGTGCATCGCCACCCGGTCGACCTCCAGTTCGCCGAGCCCGTCGAGGGCCTCGCGTACCTGATCCGAAGCCCAACCGCCGACCGCGCCCGCGATCACCACGACCTCCGAGCGCACCAGCTGGCCTTCGACCACATCACGCAGCCGGCGCGGATCGGCACTCACGATGCCGACCCGGTTCACATCGGCGCCCGCGTCGCGCGCGGCCGCTGCCAGTGCGTAGGAGTTCACGTCGTAGACCTGGCCGGGACCGGGGGTGCGGTCGATGTCGATCAGCTCGCCGCCGATCGAGATCACCGACAGCCGGGGCCGCGGGTGCACGAGCACCTTGTCCTGGCCGACCGCGGCGAGCAGGCCCACCTGGGCCGCGCCGATGATCGTGCCCGCGCGCACGGCCACGTCACCCGGCTGCACATCGTCACCGACGCGACGCACGTAGTCACCCGAGCGAACCGGCTCGAAAACCTTGATCCTGGCCCGCCCACCGTCGGTGAAATCCACCGGCAGCACCGCGTCGGCCAGAGTCGGCATCGGTGCGCCGGTATCGACCCGCACGGTCTGGCGCGGCTGCAACCGGATGGGCTGGCGCGAACCGGCCACCACTTCACCGACCACCGGCAGAGTGAGGTCGATCAGCTCGCCCTCCTCGTCGCGCACATCGACGCCCGCGGCGGTGACATCGACGCTGCGCACCGCGTATCCGTCGATGGCGGCCTGATCGAAGCCGGGCAGCGGCCGTTCGGTGACGACGTCTTCCGCGCACAGCAAACCCTGGGCTTCGGATATCGCCACCCGGACCGGCCGGGGTGCGACCGCAGCCGCGGTGACCTTGATCAGCTGATCCTCAACCGAGCGCATCGAGCTCCTGAATCTATGGCGGCGGCGTATCTACCGCGTTTAAGCGACGGGCGACTGTGGATCCCACTCCGGGCTGAGCCGGAACTTCAGCCACTCGCGCAACTGCGGGCCGTATTCGTCCCGCTCGAGGGCGAAATCCACAGCAGCTCGAAGATAACCGCCCGGGTTGCCCAAGTCGTGGCGCGACCCACGGTGGACCACCACGTGCACCGGGTGCCCCTCGGCGATCAGCAGCGCGATGGCATCGGTGAGCTGCAGTTCCCCGCCCGCGCCCGGCGTGATCCGGCGCAGTGCGTCGAAGATCACCCGGTCGAGCAGATAGCGACCGGCGGCGGCCAGGGTCGACGGAGCGTCGGCGAGATCGGGCTTCTCGACCATGCCCTTCACGCGCAGCACGTCGGTCTCGGCGTTGTCGGCGCATTCCTCGACATCGAAGACGCCGTACGCGCTGACCTGGGACTTCGGTACATCGATGGCACACAGCACCGAACCGCCGCGCTCGCGGCGCACCCGGCTCATCGTCTCGAGCACACCACACGGCAGCACCAGATCGTCGGGCAGCAGGACGGCGATGGCCGGTTCGTCGTCGTCGAGCACGGCTTCGGCCTGGGCGACCGCGTGGCCGAGACCGAGCGGCTCCTCCTGCACGACCGAGGTCACGTCGAGCAGGCCCGGCGCCTTGCGCACCTTCTCGAGCAGTGCGAACTTCCCGCGCTCGGCCAGGGTGCTCTCCAGCACCAGGTCCTCGACGAAGTGGGCGACCACGCCGTCCTTGCCCGGCGAGGTCACGATCACCAATCGGTCGGCGCCGGAATCGGCGGCCTCCGCGGCGACCAGCTCGATGCCGGGGGTGTCGACTACCGGCAGCAATTCCTTGGGCACCGTCTTGGTGGCAGGCAGAAACCGCGTCCCGAGTCCGGCCGCGGGTACCACCGCAGTGCGGAAACCGGAAGTCTTGTCTGTCATGCGCATACCCTATCCATTCAGTGCCGTCCGATCGCCTCTCCGCGACGACCCGGCGTCGGCAAGAGCTTAGGCGTCCGCCGTCGGCCCGGCCGTGCGCGGAAGACATCGGGTCGACGCGCGCCTGTGCAGACTATGGTGGTCGCTGTGGATATGCCCGGTGAGCGCACCAAATATGCGTGGCGCGGCGAGATCCTGGCCACTCGCGCACAGGTGGGCTCCGCCGAACACGCCGTCGACGCGGCCGCGCTCGCTGCCGCGGCAGCCGGGCTGGCCACCGAGGATGACATCGTCTGCGCCTACGTCCCGGTCCGCGGCGAACCCGGCGATCTGCGCATGCTCGACGCGCTGCGCGAGCGGGGCGCCACGGTGTTGCTACCGGTGACCGGCGAGCCGGGCCCACTGAGCTGGGCGCGCTACGAGGGCGCGGATTCGCTGCGCAAAGCCCGCTACGGCCTGCTCGAACCGGCCACCGAGACACTGCCGCCCGCGGTGGTGGCCGACGCCGCGACGATCCTGGTTCCGGCGCTCGCCGTCGATCGGCTCGGGGTTCGCCTCGGGCGCGGCGCCGGGTACTACGACCGCACACTGGGTGCGGCGCGGGCGGACGTGCGCCTCATCGCTGTCGTCCGGGATAATGAACTGGTCGACCGGCTTCCCGAGGAACCGCACGATCGGCGAATGGGTTGGGTACTCACCCCGAGCGGCGGCCTGGAGCAGCTGGGCCGCGACCTCCCCGTTTCGCCGGAATGAAACGGCGATTCGCGACGTTGGCAGTGTCGGCGGTAGAGTGCTAGATCGACGAGAGATTTGCGGAGGATCCTGTGCCAACTTATTCGTATGCGTGCACCGAGTGTGACAACCGCTTCGACATCGTTCAGTCCTTCTCCGACGACACCCTGACGGTATGCCCGCAGTGCTCCGGGAAGCTGCGCAAGCTGTTCAACTCGGTCGGCATCGTGTTCAAGGGCAGCGGTTTCTACCGCACCGACAGCCGTGGCGGCGCGTCCACCGCGAGCGAACCGGCGAAGACCTCCTCCGAGAGCACCAGCAGCAACGGATCCGGCGGCAACGGAGATTCGTCGTCGAGCGCGTCGACCAGTACCACTCCGGCCGCCGCCAGCTGACTTTCCGGCAGTTGTCCACAGCCCCGCGGTTATCCACAGGCGGGGCTTTCCGCGGCTTTTCCGCACCGCCGCGGCTCTACGCTTTCGCCCATGACTCGCAGTCTCGCCGATCTGGGACGTGGCAGCTCCTGGCGTTTCGCCCTCGGTAATCGTCCGGCCTGGGCCGACGCGTTGCTCGTCCGCCGTATCGCCGCCGCCGTGCTTGCCGTGGCCGCCGTCGTTCTGTTCGTACGTGGCGACCCCGGTGGCGCCAGGGTCGCGGTGGTGGTCGCGGCCCGCGATCTCGCGCCCGGCCGGCTACTCACCGGCGACGATCTGCGCGTCGACCATCACGAATCCCGTTCGCTACCAACAGGTTCCGTCAGCGAGACGGCTCCCCTACTCGGCGCGACACTGACCGGCGCCATGCGTGCCGGGGAGACTTTCACCGATCTGCGCGTCGTCGGCCCTCGGCTGGCCGCCGCGGCCGCGGGCAGCGCCGACGCGCGGATCGTGCCGATCCGGTTGGCCGATGCCGCGGTGGCTGATGTGTTGCGGGCGGGCGATCGGGTCGATGTCGTCGGCGTGGAGGATGCCGCAGCGCCAGGCGCCACCAAGCCCGAACAGACGCTGGCCACCGATGCCGCGGTGGTACTCGTCACCGCGACGGGTGATCGGCGCGGCACGGAACGGGTGGTCCTGCTCGCGCTGGATACCGCTTACGCCACCGCCGTGGCCGGTGCGTCACTGCGAACAGCGCTGACCGTCGTCTTCCACTGACGGGCTTGTCGCCCGGCCCGGCGGAGTTCGCGAGAAATTTGCCCGAACTCTCGTTAGCATCACACAGGAACCAAGCACACCGTTTCGCCGGCATTCGGTATGGAGCGCAGCGCCCGGGCCGGCTCCTCTACGAAGGAGACATCGGCAATGCTCAAAGGTTTCAGAGACTTCCTGCTCCGCGGCAATGTGGTCGACCTCGCGGTCGCCGTCGTCATCGGCACAGCGTTCGTCGCGATCGTCACCGCTTTCAGCGAGGGGATCATCAATCCTCTGCTCGCGCTGTTCGGCGGATCGAACGAGATGGGGCTGGGCTTCCAGCTCGTCGCGGACAAACCGGCCACCTTCATCGAGATCGGGCCGATCATCACCGCCGCGATCAACTTCCTGCTGGTCGCCGCGATCCTGTACTTCATCCTGGTGCTGCCCGCAACCAGGATGAAGAAGCGGTTCCGCCAGGCCGACGAGGAACTCACCGAGAACGAACTGCTCATCCAGATCAGGGACCTGCTGGCCGAGCAGCGTGGCCGCTCGAACGGCAAGCACGGACTCCGGGCCGAGTCGGTGCAGCACACCGATGGCGACAACGCCTACTGATTCCTTACTGCCACAACGAGTTCGGGTCCCGCGCACACTGCGGAGCGCGGGACCCGAACTCGTTGTCGTGCCGGCTCAGCCGAGGCTGAACGGCGCGCCCCAGAGGGTTACCCAGCTGATGACGTTGTCGGTTTCCACCTCGACGCTCACGAAGGAACGAGCCTGGGCGTAACCACCACAGCCGGACAGGCCGATGGTCTCGTCGGCCCAGGTCACCGAGCCCGACCCGCCCTTGAAGGCGTTGCGGGTCTTGTGGGATTCATTGCCGTAGTCGTCGGGCATTTCGAGATCGAGAACGTAGAAGGACTTCGCCTGGCCGGGGCCGACGGTGAGCTCGCCGCCGGTGTTCACCTCGCCGAAGCCCACGCCCTCCACGACCTCCGATCCAGCGTCTCCGAGCGCGTCACCACCGGAGATGTTGACCTGGCAACCCACGGTGTAACCGGGGAAGATCTTGCCACCGCCATCACCGGAGACCGAGACCTGCGCACTACCGGAAACCCAGGCGTTGCGATGCGCTGGAGTCGACCCCATGGACGGATTGATGTTGGCGGACTCGCCGACCAGGCTGATGTCGACGACAGTGCCGTCGGACAGCGTCTTGGTGATGTGGCCGCCCGGCAGCGGAACGAAGGTGTCGGCATTCGCCGCACCGGTGGACAGCAAACCCCATGCCACGGTCGTCGCCGCCGTGAATCCGGCTACGCGCGCCATGCTCTTACGGTTGATCATCACAGTGACCCCTCGAGGGTGAATTCGTGTGAACGAGAAAGAGTTTCGATACGGCCGATGATCAGCCGATGCTGAACGGCGCTCCGTACAGCGTGGTCTTGGAGTAGTGGTCACCGATGATCTCGACCACCGAGTAGGACCGGGCCTGGGCGAAGCCCGCGCACCCTTGGAGATCGATCTCCGCGTCCTGGTACTCCACCGAATAGACGCCGGGCTTCAGAATGTCCTTGGCATCGATCTGCACGAAGGCGACCTGACCGGGACCGAGGTGCAGGCCGATCGCGCCACCGGCCGAGGCGCCGAGGGTCGATACCCCACCGGCCAACCCGGCGGCGATCGCGTCGTCACCGATGCTCACCTGGCAACCGACGATGTAACCCGTATTCAGCTGCGACGCGCCATGTGTCGAGGAATTGTTGGAGCCGGAACGGTTCGTCGGCCCGTTGTACGGCCCGACCTCGCCCTCCGGCGTGACCTGCACCTCGGCGCGGGCGATACCCGACACCCACACGACGCGACCAGCACCGTTGGCGGCCAGCGACGGGGAGACGAGAGCATGCTCGCCGGTACGGCTCAACGTGACACCGGGGCCCAGCTTCTGGCCGTCCGGCAGCGGTACGAAGGTATCCGCGTTGGCAGCACCGGCCGACAACAGGCCGATCGTCACGGCCAGTGCGGCACCTGCGCTGCACGCGCAGCGGCGCCCGCGGTTGGTGCGGTTCTCGCTCATTCTTCCCCTCGAGGTATACGCAAATCCGACCTCGACCATCGAGGCCGATATCTGTGTTGCGCCCGGACCCAGCTGGGGTGTGTCACGCAGGACAGGCACCGCTGGCAACAGGACAGCACGCCCTGCCGGGAGGTGGATCGAGAAGCTGGTCGTCACCGGATCGGCGCGACTCTCAGCCGATCGGCGAACGAAAACGCAAGATGATTTCGACTGCCGGAGCGGTCGATTCGGGTTCAACATAGTGAGACTGACTCGTAATGTCCAGCGATACGAGGGCGAGCGCACAACAAAACGGGCCGGTCGCAGAGCGACCGGCCCGTTTCGAGTGCGGGATGCGAACAGATCAGCCGAGGCTGAACGGAGCGCCCCACAGGGTCACCCAGGAGATGACATTGTCGGTCTCGACCTCGACGGACACGAAGGCACGCGCCTGCGCGTAGCCGGCGCAACCGCTCAGGCCGATGGTGGTGTCGGACCAGGTCACCGAGCCGGAGCCGTTCTTGAACTTGTTGCTCTTGCTGTGCGATTCGCTGCCGAAGTCGTCGGCCTGCTCGCGGTCGAGAATGTAGAACGAGGACGACTGGCCGGGGCCGAGCGACAGCTCGCCACCGGTGGTGATGCCACCGGAGCCGTTGCCCTCGGGGTCGACCGAGACGTCGCCGCCGCCGGAGACGCCGCCGCCCGAGATGTTGACCTGGCAACCCACGGTGTAGCCCGGGTAGATCTTGCCGGAGCCGCCGTCGGAAACGGTGACCTGAGCACTACCCGAGACCCACGAGTTGCGGTGCACCGGAGTGGAGCCCATGGACGGGCTGATCAGGGCCGACTCACCGACCAGGGCGATGTCGACGACGGTGCCGTCGGACAGCGTCTTGGTGATGTGTCCACCCGGCAGGGGAACGAAGGTATCGGCATTGGCCGCGCCCGTCGAGAACAGGCCGACGGCCACGGTGGCCGCAGCGCTGACGCCCGCCACCTTCGCCATGAACTTACGGTTGATCATAGGATTTGTCCCTCGAGGATTGAGTTCGCCGCAGCGAGAAGAAGATTCGTGCCGGATCGAAGAACGTCAGCCGATGCTGAACGGCATGCCGTACAGGGTGGTCTTCGAGTAGTTGTCGCCGATGACCTCGACGACGGTGTACGCCCGGGCCTGCGCGTAGCCGGCGCAGCCCTGGATCTCGATTTCCGCGTCCTGGTAATCGATCGCGTAGGTACCGGCCTTCAGGATGTCCTTCGAGCTGATCTGCACGAACTTCACTTCACCGGGGCCGAGGTTGACGCCGATGGAGCCGCCCGCGGTCACGCCGCCGGTGCTGATTCCGCCGGAGACACCGGCGCCGATGGCGTCATCGGCGATGCTCACCTGGCAACCGACGATGTAGCCGGTGTTCAGCTGGGAGGCGCCGTGCGTCGACGAGTTGTTCGAGCCGGGACGACCGGTCGGGCCGTTCCAGGGGCCGACCTCGCCCTCGGGGGTCTCGGCGACCTCGGCGATCGCGGTGCCCGAGACCCAGACGACGCGACCCGCGCCGTTGGCGGCCATCGACGGCGAGATCAGGGCGGACTCGTGGGTGCGGGTGATGGTCACGCCAGCAGGGCTGACCTTCTGGCCGTCCGGCAACGGCACGAAGGTATCGGCATTGGCGGCACCGGTCGACAGCAGGCCCAAGGCCACGGCGGCCGCGGCAGCGCCGACGCCCGCGGCACGGACGCCACGGCGCACACCGGTGGTGCGGTTCTCGCTCATACTTCCCCTCATCAGGTGTCTAACAGCCGGCTTCGACTTTCGAAGCCGGACAAATGGACCTCACAGGGCCCAGATCAGTGTGTCGCCCCTTTGTTGCCGTTACGTAACTAACTGTTATTTCGACGATACGGCCGGGGCCGGTGTGGCGAACCCGAGCCAGGGTTCCACCGGGTGGTTCAACGCACGGAGATGGGAGTACTGCGGGGACCGATAGTTGGTGGCTCAATGGCGAACATTAAACGCCGTTCCATGGATACGGCAACGAAAGAGTTCGTAAATTTCACTGTGAAGCACGGCACACATTCGTACATCGCCACATGCCTTGACGTGCATTGATGCAGTCGTAGAGTGCCCTGTCATGACGCCTTGACAGGAGATGGCCACGGGTAACGATCTGGGTCGCCTAACGACAAAAGACCACGCTTTCGCGTGGTCTCGAGTATTTGTCCGCAGCACACCTTCGTACCGCATTCGGCAATTCCAAGGCCGCTTATTACGTAGCGGCTACGTAGATAACGGGCTGATCACCCGTGGTGCGGTGGAACTTGCGACCGTAACCAATCGTCGGTGCCGGAGCCGCGTGAACCCTCGCCGCGTTCGTCACCGGTGGTCTCCGGGAGAACATCGCCAAAGATCCTCGCCAGTCGCGCCGCCTCGGCCGCTTTCCGTCGCAACTCCTGCGCCGAAGCCGGTTCCCGGCCCTGATCATCGGGGCCGGGAACCGCGTCGCGAGGGTCGGATGTCATTCGTCCAGACCGGACAGTTCGCCGATCACCTTGCTGGCCAGCGGGCCGAGGGTGGCCATGCCGTCGCGGACCGACGCGCGCGTGCCGGGCAGGTTCACCACCAGGGTGCTGCCGGAGATGCCTGCCACGCCGCGGGACAGGCCGGCGTCGAGCGAGCCCGCCACCCGGCCGGACGCGCGCAGCGCCTCGGTGATGCCGGGCAGTTCACGGTCGAGCACCTGCGTGGTGGCCTCGGGGGTGATGTCGCGCGGCGACATGCCGGTGCCGCCGACCGAGATCACCAGGTCGACACCGCCGATCACCGCGGTGTTGAGCGCGTTGCGGATCTCGACCTCCTCGGCCTGCACCGTCACCGAGGCGTCGACGAGGAAGCCTGCCTCGTTGAGCAATTCGGTGACGAGCGGGCCGAGCGAATCCACGCCGCCATGAGCCGTCCGATCGTCGACGACAACAACCAGTGCGCGCCCTGCCACGGGAGCATCGATGTCCATGGTCATCACCGTAGCGCCTACGCACGACAGGTTTGCGTTCGAACGCATCATCGGCCGCCTTCCGCCGCCGCGGCGGTGAGCGTGACCTCGACGGTCTTGGAGTTACCGCCCTGTTCGTCGGTGTAGGTCACCTTCACCTTGTCTCCTGGCTGATGTGAGCGGACGGCGGCGATCAGCGCGTCGCCGGAGTCGATGGGACGGTCGTCGAGGCGGGTGATGACGGCGCCCGCGGGGATGCCCGCCTTGGCGGCGGGGCCGTCGGGGGTGGCCTCCAGTACACGCGCGGCGGTGTCCTGCGGGCGCAGTTTGATGCCGATCTGGGCATAGGTGGCATGGCCGGTCTTGATCAGTTCGTCGGCGACCCGGCGCGCCTGATCGACCGGGATCGCGAAACCGAGGCCGATCGAACCGCTCTGGGTGCCGCCCGCCGCCTCGCCGCCGAGGCTGGCGATGGCGGTGTTGATGCCGATCAGCTTGCCCTGTCCGTCGACCAGCGCGCCGCCGGAGTTGCCCGGGTTGATCGCCGCGTCGGTCTGGATCGCGTCGATCACCGGGTTCACCTGGCTCGGCGTGCCCTCGCCGCTGGTCGAGACCGGGCGATTGAGAGCCGAGACGATGCCGGTGGTGACCGTGCCGGCCAGGCCCAGCGGCGAACCGATCGCGATCACCGGCTGGCCCACGGCCAGACCCTCGGAGGTGCCGAGTTCGATCGGGGTGAGGCCGGTCTTGCCGCTGACCTTGATCACGGCCAGGTCGGATACCGGATCCGCGCCGATCATGGTGGCCGGCGCGGTGCTGCCGTCGCTGAACACCACTTCCATCTTCGCCGAGGCACCCGCGCCCGCGGCGACGTGATTGTTGGTGAGGATCAAGCCGTCCGTGGACAGCACGACCCCGGAACCTTCGCCGGACGCGCGATTCCCCGCGACCTTGATCATCACGACACTGGGCAGCACCCGCTGCGCCACCGCCTGCGTGGACCCGGCGGGCGCGTTGGCGACATTGTTGACCGCGGGCTTCGGCGCCTCGAGCGCGTTGGTCACCGGCGCGGGACCCGAGTCGACGGCGAGCACTCCGACAACGCCACCGACACCACCGCTGACCAGAGCCAGCGCCGTCGCACCGGCGATCAGCCCGAGCCGCAACGGCTTTCGCTGCGGCGTCGGCGCGGGACCGAAGGCCTGGGGCGGCGCGCCGTGCGGCGGCTGACCACCCTGCGGCGGCCGGCCACCTAGCGCCATGGGGCCGCTGTAGGGCGCGGAACTCCCGAAGGGCGCATGGTCGCTGTGGGCCTGCTGTCCGCCGAAGGGTGCCTGCCCGCCGTGGGGCTGGTCGCGGTAGGGCGGCTGGTCGCCGAAGCCTGGCGCCTGCCCCTGCTGCCCGGCCGGCGGACCCGACTCGGCGGGATGGCCCGCGTCGCCCGGTCCGGTAGCGGCGGGCCGGTCAGCAGGGTGCTGGGGATCGTCGGTCATGGTGTCTGTCTCCTCACGCTTGCAGACCAGCTTCCTGACGGCTACTGAGAGGCGGCTGAGATCGGACTATCAGTTCCCCGTGACTCCCGCGATCACTCGGCGGCGGAGTCGTCGAGAACGGTCGGTGCCTCCCCCGGCAACACGATGCGCACCAGGGCGCCGCCACGATCGGAGGTGTCCACCGCGATGGTGCCGCCGTGTTTGGTCACCACCTGCTTGACGATGGCCAGCCCGAGGCCGGAACCGGGCATCGAGCGCGAGGCGGTCGTGCGGTAGAAGCGTTCGAACACCAGCTCACGTTCACCGGTGGGGATGCCGGGGCCCGCGTCGCCGACGGCCAATTCGAGAAGTCCCGGACCGGCCGGGCGCATGCTGATCCGCACGACCGCGTCGGGCGGACTCCACTTGGCCGCGTTGTCGAGGACGTTGAGGACGGCCCGTTCCAGCCCCGCCTCGTGCCCGTAGACGAACCAGGGCGCCAGATCGGCCACGAAGGTGATCCCCACCCGTCTGCGGCGCGCACGCTCGAGCGCACGCTCGGCCACCTCGCCGAGATCCACCCGCTCGTACACGGTTTCGGGGGCATCCTCACGGGCCAGGTCGACCAGGTCGCCAACCAGTGTCGACAGCTCACCGATCTGGGCGACCACATCGGCGCGCAATTCGGCCATGTCCTCGTCGGGCAGCCGGGGCGCGCCCGGCCTGCCCGAGGCGATGAGCAGCTCCATGTTGGTGCGCAGCGAGGTGAGCGGTGTCCGCAGTTCGTGGCCCGCGTCGGCGACGAGTCGGCGCTGACGATCGCGTGATTCGGCCAGCGCCCGCAGCATCGTGTTGAAACTCTCGGTGAGTCTGGCCAGTTCGTCGTCACCGGTCACCGGGATGGGCGTCAGGTCGTCGGTGCGGGCGACGCGCTCGGTGGCCGCGGTGAGCCGGGCGATCGGGCGCAGACCGGTGCGGCCCACCGCGGTTCCGGCGGCGGCGGCGAGCACGACGCCACACGCGCCGACCACGAACAGCAGCCAGGCCAGCTGATCGAGCACCTCACGGGTGCGGTAGAGCTTCTGCGAGATGATCAGCGTCGCGCCGCTGTGCGTGCGCGCGGCGAGTACCCGCTGGTCACCGACGGTGCGCAGCGAGGAATTGATCTTGCCGTCGGCCACCGCGAGCTCCTGGGCGCCGACCGGCGGAATCGTCTGCTGGGGTGGCATATACGGCTTGTGACCGGCATAGATCAGCGCGACGCCGACATCGTTGGAGAACAGCCCGGCCAGCACGATCGACTGGAAACCGGCGGTCTCGAAATTGTTGTTGATCATCGTCGCCGCCCTGGCCTCCAGCTGGGCGTCGACATCGGCGTAGAGCGCGCGCGCCACCATCGCGTAGGCGGCGATCGAGGTGACCGCGACCGCGATCAGCACCACCGACGCCGCCAGCAACGTCACCCGCCAGCGCAGGGACACCGAGCGGGTGAGCGGGGTCGGCGGACGCATCTCGCTCGCGTCCAGCGGCCTGCCGAGAACGGCGACCGCGGGTTCCTTGTGTGCCATCTCGCCCGCCTACGGAGGGGTCTCGCGGAGCACGTAGCCGACGCCACGCACCGTGTGGATCAGTCGTTCCTCGCCGTCGGCCTCGGTCTTGCGGCGCAAATAGCCGATATAGACCTCCAGCGCGTTGCCGGAGGTCGGAAAGTCGTAGCCCCAGACCTCTTCGAGGATTCGCCCGCGAGTGAGCACCCGGCGCGGATTGGCCATCAACATCTCGAGCAAAGAGAACTCGGTGCGCGTCAGACTGATCGCGCGTTCGCCGCGCGAAACCTCGCGGGTGACCGGATCCAGCGACAAGTCAGCGAACACCATCGCTTCCGACGCTTCACCGGGATCGGGCGTTCGACGACGCAGCAACGCCCGTAAACGCGCCAGCAATTCCTCCAACGCGAAAGGTTTCGGCAAATAATCGTCGGCGCCCGCGTCGAGCCCGGCCACGCGTTCGGACACCGAATCGCGCGCGGTCAAAACGAGAATCGGCAGATCGTCGCCCGTGCTGCGCAGCCTCCGGCACACTTCGAGGCCGTCCAGGCGCGGCATCATGACGTCGAGAACCAGCGCATCGGGCCTGGCCGCGGTCACTTTTTCGAGTGCGTCCAGACCATCGACGGCCAGGTCGACGGTGTAGCCGTTGAAGCTCAGTGACCGGCGCAGTGATTCCCGCACCGCGCGATCGTCGTCGACTACCAGAATGCGCATGTGCTGTAGTTTGCCGTGACCGACTGAGAACGTACTGAGAGGGTTCGGCGCGCCGAACGTCGTGTTCTCGGCGACGTGTGTTGTAGGTCTTGACAAACCTCAACGAATCGTCGTTGTGTCAGCGCATATTCGGCGAATTACAGACCGCGTGGCCCGGATTGCCGATGCCCACTCGGCACGGTATCTTTCCTGCGGTAAAAGAAGACCTCCAGTTGGTTCTGCGCTCGCATCGCTCCGCGACCTCCCCGCGCGGGCCGGGGTCACACGTGGAAGCAGAGGCAACGCACGCGGATGGAACCTGCATCGCGCTCCTGGCAATTCAGCCTGTCCAACTGGTCGGTTACGCGCAAGGTCGGTGTGGTGCTGGTGCTGCCGGTGATGCTCGCGACCACCTTCGCCGTGCTGCGGATCAACAACGAACTGCAGACGATGACGCAACTGGGCGCGGCCACCGAACAGGCCACCGTCATCCGTCCCGTCGTCAAATTCGCCACCGCGACCGAACAACTCGCCGTCGCCGCGACGGCCAACTGGGGTGCGATCGCCGACCCCCAGACCGACGCCGCGCTCACCACCTACGACCAGGCGCTCGCCGAGGTGCAGAGCGCGCTGCGCTCGGCCCGCATCGATCCGGGTGTCGCCAGTGAACTCACCGCGGCCACGACCACCGGCGCCACCCTGCGCAACACGGTGCGCGGCGGCTCCCCCGCGATGGTCGGCGAGCAGACCGACGAGATCGGCGAACGGATCGGCAACGCGCTGTCCAAGACCCCGCAGGTCGAGGACTTCGTCGTACAGCGCTACTTCCTGCAGCTGACCGCGCTGCACCAGGCCCGCCGGGTCCTCACCCGTGAGCGCACCCTGGTCGTCTCGCCCGAGTCGGGTCGCAGCCAGAGCGCGCGGTCGAAGATGCTCGTCGAGCTCGGCTCCGAAGCGAACATGATCAAGACCTACGGGATGATCCTGCCCGAGCACGCGGGCAGCCAGGCCGCGCTGCTCGACGCGGTGCAGACCCGGATCAGCGTGTTCAGCCAGAACAACGGCGATCCGACCACCAACGCGGCGGTGCTCAACACGCTCCAGGTGAGCGCCGACACCTACGCCTCCACGATCTCGGCGCTGCTCGACAACATCGACCACACCCTCGACAGCAACACCGCGACCGCCCAGACCGGCGCCCTGCGCGAGACCACCCTGGTGCTCGGCATGCTGCTGGCGGGCCTCGCGCTCGCGCTGGCCGTGGCCCGCACCCTGGTGGTGCCGGTGCGCAGGCTGCGCCGCGACGCGCTCGAGGTGGCGCACGTGAAGCTGCCCGACGAGCTGGCCGTGGTCCGCAGCGGCGGGGCGACGCCGGAGATCATGCCGGTGGGTGTGCACTCCACCGACGAGATCGGTCAGCTGGCCCGTGCCGTCGACGAGATCCACGAGCAGGCGCTGAATCTGGCGGGCGACCAGGCCCGCCTGCGGCTGCAGATCGGCAACATGTTCGAGACGCTGTCGCGGCGCAGCCAGTCGCTGGTGGAGCAGCAGCTCGCGCTCATCGAGGAACTCGAGCACGACGAGGACAACCCCTCGCGCCTGCAGACGCTGTTCCGCCTCGACCACCTCGCCACCCGCATGCGCCGCAACGGCGACAACCTGCTGGTGCTCGCGGGCACCGTGCTGCGCCGTGGTCATCTGCCGCCGGTGCCGCTGTCGGACATGCTGTGGAGCGCGGTCTCGCAGGTGGAGGACTACCAGCGGGTCGAGATCGGCAATGTGCCCGACGGTGTCGTGGCCGGTGAGTCCGCGGTCGATATCGAGCACCTGCTCGCCGAGCTCATCGACAACGCGCTGCGCTACTCCCCGCCGAGTACGTCGGTGGCGGTCATCGTCGGCCGGGCGGTCGACAGCGGCTACCTGATCGAGATCACCGACCGCGGTCTCGGCATGTCGGCCGACGATCTGCAGACGACCAACGACCGGCTCGCCTCCGGCGGTGAGGTCACCATCGAAACCGCCCGTCGCATGGGTCTTTTCGTGGTCGGCAGGCTCGCCAAGCGGCACACCATCACCGTCAGCCTGCGCCGCACCAGCGGTGCGGCCCCGCAACCCGGCATCACAGCCAGCGTGCATCTGCCCAGTGCGCTCGTCGCGCCGTCGCCGCCCATGGCGTCGGGTCCGCCCACCGGGCCGAACCCGATCGTGCCCGCCGGGATCGGGCCGTACGCGCTGACTCCGGCCGATATCACCGGCCCGAATCCGATCATGCCGACCGGACCTCGCCCCTTGGTTTCGCTCGACGCCGTGACCGATCTGGACCTGCCTGCCTCACCGCTTCCCGCGCTGCCGACGTTCGCGGGCCCGAATCCGCTGGTCCCGACCAATGGTGCAGGCACGCCCATAACCCCGCTGAGCAGCGTCGGTCTCCCGCAACGCGTTCCGGCCGCGGTACCGCCGCCGCCTCCGGCACCGGTCACCGTCGAACCCGACGAGGACGCGGCACCGGCGGGCCTGTGGGCAGAACACGATCACGATCACGACACCGACGATCTCCCGGTGTCGACCGATCCGCCGGCGCCCGCCCCCGACTCGTCGCCTTTCGGTCTGCCACAGCGCATCCCCGCGAGCGCGCTGGCCGAGCTCGCCGCGTCGTCCGCACCGGCCCCGACCCAGGAACCGGAACCGGCGCCGCGTCCCATCGACGTCGACCCGATGCCGACTACGAGCACCCGCTTGCAGCCGGTTTCCGGACCGGCACCGACCCCGATCTACCAGCGGATGGTCTCGGAGTGGCTCGTTGAACCCGCCTCCGCCCCTACCGAACCCGGTAGCGGCAACGGCGCGTCGTGGAGCGCCCCCGGCGACGCGGGCTGGTCGGCCGCCGCCGAGGCGGACCACCCACCCACGTCCTCGCGAACGAGCGGCGGGCTGCCGATTCGCAAGCCGGGCGCTCAGCTCGTCCCCGGTGGGCTCACTCCCGCGGAGGAAGCGGGCGCGCGCGACCCCGAGGAGATCCGCAACAACCTGACCCGACATCTCAGCGGCGTCCGTAGCGGCCGTGCCGAGATCCAGTACAACGACGGAGGCCTCGAATGAGCAACGCGCACCCCACAGACGAGAATCTGAACTGGTTGGTCGCCCGCTTCACCCGCGACGTACCCGGCGTCTCGCACGCGGTGCTCGTCTCGGCCGACGGACTGCTCCAGGCGACCAGTCCCCATCTACCCGCGGATCGCGCCGAGCAATTGGCCGCTGTCACCGCCGGTCTGGCCAGCCTGTCGATGGGTGCCGCGCACCTGTTCGACGGCGGCAAGGTGATGCAGTCGATCGTGGAGATGCAGCGGGGCTATCTGCTGGTGATGAGCGTCGGAAACGGTTCGCACCTGGCGGTTCTGGCCAACAAGAGCCACGACATCGGCCGCATCGGCTACGAGATGGCGTTGCTCGTCGACCGGGTGGGCTCGGCGGTTACCGCCACCGCCCGCTCCGCCGGCTGAGGTGAGATGTCGAGCCCTTACGGATCCGATCATCGGCCGACTACCCGGGTCAGGCCCTATGCCCTGACCTCCGGCCGCACCGAACCCGCGATCGCGCTGCCCTTGGAAGCGGTCGTCGAAACGGTTTCTTATACAGCGCACAACGACTGGTCCGCAGGCGATTTGCGGATCGAAATCGTGCGTCTTGCCACACATCGGCTCTCTGTCGTCGAGATTGCCGCATACCTTGGTCGCCCACTGGGTATGGTCCGGGTGATGATCGGTGATCTCGTAGTGGGCGGGATTCTTCGAGTGCATTCGACGCTGACCGAACAGGCGAGCTACGACGAACGCCGATCACTGATGGAGAGGACTTTGCGTGGACTCCGTGGCCTCTGATGGCATGCGCGCGCCGGCACAAGAACAACGGGTCGCGTCGACCAAGATCGTCGTGGCCGGCGGATTCGGCGCCGGTAAAACGACTTTCGTCGGTGCGGTGTCGGAGATCGTGCCGCTGCGCACCGAGGCGATGGTGACCCATTTCTCCGACGGCATCGACGATCTCGCCGAGACGCCGGAAAAAGAGACCACCACCGTGGCCATGGACTTCGGGCGCATCGTGCTGCCCGGAAACCTGGTGCTCTACCTGTTCGGCACCCCGGGCCAGAAGCGATTCTGGTTCATGTGGGACGACCTGATCCGTGGCGCCATCGGCGCGGTGGTGCTGATCGATACCCGCAGGCTGGAAGACAGTTTCGCCGCCGTCGACTTCTTCGAGGCGCGCGGGCTGCCGTTCCTGATCGCGGTGAACCGCTTCCCCAACGCGCCCCGCTTCCCCATCGCCGAACTGCGCGAAGCGCTCTCGGTGCGCGAGGGCATCCCGATCGTCGACATCGACGCGCGCAACGCCGTCGAGGTCCGTCAGGCACTGGCGGCGGTGACCGAATACGCCATCGCCCAGCTCGAGCCGCAACAGTTCGAAGGAGCGGGCAGGCGTGCCTGATCTGCTCGCCGCGACCGGTGCCGAGACATTCGCGCACGGCACCGGGATCGCGTGGCTCGCGCTCGACCTGTCGGCGCTCGGCGCGCTGGTGTCGTTCGCCTGCGTCCGGCATGCGAAGTACTCGATCCGGTTCCGGCTGATCTGGCTGACGATGGCCGCGGTCTCGCTCGGCGGGGTCGGGCTGTGGCTGGCGAATTCCGTCGCGCTGCTCGCGATGCGGGTGAACGAGAGCATCATGCGGTACAACGTCGCGCTCGGCGCGGCGGCGCTGGCCATCGCGGTGGTCGGCGTTCTGGCCGGATTGCTGATCAGTGGCCGGACCCCGCAGGTGCCGCGGCTGATCATCGGCGGGCTGACGATGGGGTTGAGCGTTGGACTCTCGACGTATCTGACCCTGGACGCGCTCGCCGTGCAGGGCACCGTCGACGAGTCGCTCGGCCTCATCGGGGTGTCGGTGCTGGTGTCGATGGCGCTGTGCACCGCGACCCTGTGGGCGTCGCAGGTGGTCCGGCGGGTGCCGATGCGGGTGCTGGTGTCGGTGCTGTTCGCGCTCGGCGTCGCGGCGGTGTACTACACGGCCATCGCCGCGCTGAACTTCTCGATCGATCCGGGTATCCGGACACCGGCCGGGATGCCGCTGTTCGACCTGGTGTTCCCGATGTTCGTGATCGGTGCGCTCGGCCTGACCGTGCCGATCACCGCGGTGCTGGTGGCACCGGATCGGCGCGATGTCGCGGCTCCGGTGCGTCAGCCCGTTCCGGCCCGGTGAAGGTAACCAGCTAACGTCCGGTTTGTCGGAATCTTTCCGGTCTTCCGCCCCGCTGATCCGAGCTCTCGCAACCTGCGGCGAACTGCCGCGAAAACCGCCTCTGAAGTGGCGATGAGCGGGTTCCCCATACTCGGGGAACCCGCCCTCCCGCACGAGAGTACAGACCTGTGCGGGACTCCGCATCAGTGGTTCGGGAATTTTCTTGTGGCGAAAAACAAACCGAGAGTTGGTAATTCGACCGTCAGCAAACTCTCCGCAAGCCCTGGAATACACCCGTGCCAAGTGGTGCGCGCCACATGGTTAACGGGGCGGTTGCCCCACACCCTCCTACAGGGCCCTGAACAGGCATAACAGCGCCGGAGTAAGTCCCCTGGACAGGGGGCAGCGCAGAACGAACCGCCGAGCACCCGGAAGCTCACCACGTGGTGCGCCAACCGAGTTATGGTCGCTGAAGGGCGCATTCGTCTCGCCCGGCACATCCAAGGTTCGTTCGAAGGAGTTCGTATGGCCGTCAACGTGGTGCTCGACAAAGTCCTCGACAAGGAATTCGAGAACAAGACGCTCGCCGAAATTCTCGCCGCGCCCCCGTCGGCGCTGGCCGGCCTCACCGAGGCGCACGACAAGCAGTTGCTCGAGGCGCTGAAGATCAAGACCATCGCCGACCTGGGCAACAACAAGTTCTTCCAGCTCGCCGCGGCCCTCGTGGCGCTGGCCGAGCAAGAAGGATGAGACGGGCCGCACACCCGCGACAGTAGAGACGACAATGGCCTGCCGGGCGGTTCCGGCAGGCCATTGTCGCCTCAGAGCCGGGCGGGGTCGATCATGCCTTTCCGTACCGCGTTGACGATGCGGCGCGGGACCCGGTACTCGACACCACCCACGGTCACCGGGACCAGTTGTGGCACTTCCGCTTTCCACTGTGCGCGTCTGCTGCGCGTGTTCGAGCGCGACATTCTGCGCTTGGGGACCGCCATGACTCAGCCTTCCTTGCCTGCGCGCGAGCGCTTTCCGTACTTGCGCTCGAACTTCTCGACCCGGCCCTGGGTGTCGAGGTTGCGGGCGGTGCCCGTCCAGAACGGATGCGAATCCGAGGTCACGTCGACGAGCATCAGCGGGTAGGTGTTCCCGTCGGCCCATTCGATCGTACGGTCGCTGGTCGCGGTCGACCTGGTCAGGAACTGTTTCCCGGTGCTCGCGTCCTCGAACACGACGGGGTGGTAGTCGGGGTGGATGCCCGCTTTCATGCCGTTTCTCCTCTCGGGTTTGTGCGCTCGCTCGCCGAGGCCGTTGCCTCGGTGGGATCGGCGCAGGGATCTTGGTGCCAGTCGCCGAAGGGGTCCCCCCACAACGCGACTCGTTCCGGCGCCCGGTCGACGAGCAGCAGTTCGTCGTCCTCGACCAGTGCCCAGTGCAGGGCGTGCCGGATCTCGGTGGGGTCGGCGTCGTGGGCCAGGATCACCAGCGAGACATCGCGGTCGCCGAACCGCGCGTCCCAGCCCAGCGCGCCCATCGCCCGCCGATCAGGGTCGGCGGCAGCCTGTTCCTCGGCGCTCATCGCGGCCAGCCAGCGACCGGCGCCGCCGACCCGAAGTCCGCCACCGGCCGACTCGAGCCAGACCACGTGATCGGGCTGGGTCGCCAGCCAGATCCGGCCGCGGGCGGTGACCACGCCGTCGAGGAGTACATCGAGGGCCTCGTGCAGCCGCTCGGGATGGAACGGCCTGCGCGCGGCGAATTCGACGATCGAGACGCCACAGTCGGTGCTCAGCGGCGGCTGCCCGCGCAACAGCGGTGCGTGCGCGTCGAAGATCCGGCCGCGGCGGGAGTCCGCGGGCACGCGAGTCAGCAACGCACCGATCTCGATGGCGTCGAAGCCGGATGGTTCGGGCAGCCAGGCGACCGGCGCGGCGGGCGCGAGGCGGGCGAGCACGGCCGCCAGCCGGTCGTGGTCGAGCGCGTCGGCGCCCGCGGTGAGTACCACCAGCGCGTCGGCGAAGTCGACCTGGCCGACGGCCACCTGCGCGACCGTGCGCTCGTCGTCGGCCGAGGCGAGCCCGCGATCGGCCAGTACCTCGTCGCCGGTGGCGTCGGCCAACCACTGCTGACCGTCCAGGCAGGTCAGCACGGCTTCGATCCGCACCGTGCGGCCCGCGGGCCCGTCGACGCGATCGGCTACTCCGCTGACCTCGACATGCTCGATCGCGTGGCACAGCGCCTCCGCCTCGATGCCCGGATCCAGCGCGAGCACGATCCGCTCGACATGGTCGCGCGTGGCGAGCGTGCACAGCATCGGCAGCAGATCGGCGCGCAGCGTGCACGACACGCACCCGTGCGCCAGTTCGAGCACCGTGGTGCTCACGGTGCCCGCGGTCCGCACCGTGCGCCGCACCACGCCCTCACGCAGTTCGGCGAGGTCGTGATGCACCACCACGGTGCCCGGGTCCTCGCTCAGCGTCGCCGCGATGTGCTCGACGCCGCCCATGGCGGGTCCGGAGAAGCCGGCCAGCAGCACCACGGGCGTTCTCCGGTCTGACTGGTCCAGCACCCGATACCCCTTTCGACAATGATTTTCATTTACCTCAGGGCGACTGTACAGTGCGGAATAATCATTGTCGAAAATGGTTGTCATAACCATGGAAGGAGGTCGCATGTCGGCCCACTGCCAGGTCACCGGTCGCAAGCCCGGCTTCGGAAAAGCCGTCTCCCACTCGCACCGGCGCACCAACCGACGCTGGAACCCCAACATCCAGCACAAGACCTACTATCTGCCCAGCGAGGGCCGCCGCATCACGCTGACGGTCTCCACCAAGGGCATCAAGACCATCGACCGCGACGGGATCGAGGCTGTGGTGGCCCGCATCCGCGCTCGTGGGGACAAGATCTAGGAGCTGAACATGGCCTCGAAAACCACCGATATCCGCCCGATCGTCAAGCTGAAGTCCACCGCGGACACCGGCTTCACCTACGTCACCCGCAAGAACCGCCGCAACGACCCCGACCGGCTGGTGCTGCGCAAGTACGACCCCGTCGTGCGCCGTCACGTCGACTTCCGCGAGGAGCGCTGATGGCGAAGAAATCCAAGATCGCCCGCAACGAGCAGCGCCGCGAGATCGTCGAGCGGTTCGCGACCCGGCGCGCCGAGCTCAAGGAGATCATCCGCAAGCCGAGCACCGGCGACGCCGAACGCTCGGCCGCCCAGGCCGAACTGCGCAACCAGCCACGCAATGCCAGTCCGGTACGATTGCGCAATCGGGACGCTGCTGACGGCCGCCCACGCGGCTATCTCCGCAAGTTCGGCCTCTCCCGTGTTCGTGTGCGCGAGATGGCCCATCGGGGTGAGCTTCCCGGGGTCCACAAATCGAGCTGGTAGAGACTCCCCAAACTGATTCGTGAGAAGGAATATCCCATGGCAGTGAAGCGAGCACCGTCCAAGAAGGCACGCGCCGACCAGGGGCGCAAGCCGAAGAAGAATCCGCTGATCGCCGCGGGCATCGAGTACGTCGACTACAAAGACGTCAACCTGCTGCGGACCTTCATCTCCGATCGCGGCAAGATCCGCAGCCGCCGCGTCACCGGCCTGACCCCGCAGCAGCAGCGTCAGGTCGCCGTCGCGGTGAAGAACGCGCGCGAGATGGCGTTGCTGCCGTTCACCACCACCAAGTAGCGCCGTGAACGCGAGAATGGCCCCGAAGCTGTTGCCTCGGGGCCACTTTCGTCAGTGTCCTACGGGATGGTCAGCACCTGACCGGCGTTGATCAGATCCGGGTTGTCGATGCCGGAGGCCGCGGCGATCTCCTGGTAGCGGTTGCCGTCACCGTAGAAGCGCTCCGAGATGGCCCACAGGGTGTCGCCCGACTCGACCGTGTAGGTCTGCGCGGCCGGCGGCGGCGGGACCTCTTCGGCGATCGGGGCGGCCGCGACCGGCTCCGGTGCGGGCAGCGGGTTGTCGGTGTTGGTGGCGGTGGCCCACGCGACCGAGCCGTCGGTGCCGTAGAGCACCACGTTGCGGTCGGGCTGCACCACCAGCTTCTCGACGTTCTTGCCGCTGGTGTCGGTCGCCCAGATGCGCGCGCCGCCACCGCTGTAGACGACGAAGTCGCCGTCGTGCTGCAGGGCCGCGCGCTGCGCGTCCTGCCCGTGCGTCATGGCGGCCCAGACGACGTTGCCGTCGGGCTCGGTGAGCACCAGGTTGCCATCCGGCTGCAGAGCCAGGGTGTACGCACCGCCGGTCAGGGACTGCCCCAGTCCCAGTTCTTCGCCTACGCGCAGCGTGTCGCCCACGTTGTTCCTTTCGAAGATCGCCAATTACAGAGCCCAACAGACGATGCCTGCCGATTGCCGCAGTGCCGCATCGCAGCCGAATGTAGTCGCCGCGGCGGGGAAATGGAGGAGTTATGCGCAGGGTTCGCGGAAAGTTCACGGTCGGGTCGTGCCGTCTAAGGTTGACACCATGACGACGATGTCGCGCTACACCGCCGCCGCGGCAGCCGTGGCCGTGCTGATCGCACCCCTCACCGCCTGCGGATCCTCGGATAACCCTGCGTCCCAACCGGATACGTCGATGACGAACACCCGCCCCGAAGACCCGAAGCCCGGCATCGGGCAGCCCTTCACCGCGGACCCCACTCTCGTCAACCCGAACCCGATTCCGTTCACGTCCTGGAACCGACTGAGCGACAACATGATCAGCGTCAACTTCCAGACCGGCAACCCCGAGTGCTACGCCGTGGACGCCACCGTCACCGAGACCGCCGAGGCGGTCACCGTCGCGCTGCGCTCCGGGACCCGAGCGGACTCCGTGAACAAGATGTGCACCATGAACGCCGTGTTCGGCACGCTGGAAATACCCTTGAGCTCGCCGCTGGGCGGCCGCCAGGTACTCGACGCCGGATAGACGAAAACGGGTGCCGCACCGAGGATTCGGCGCGGCACCCGAATCGGGTTCGACTCAGTGAGCGAAGTGGCGAGCGCCTGTCAGGTACAGGGTGACGCCGGCTTCCTTGCAGAGTTCGATGGTGTCCTTGTCGCGGATGGAACCGCCCGGGTGCACGATCGCGCGAACACCGGCGGCCACCAGGATCTCCGGCCCGTCCGAGAACGGGAAGAAGGCGTCGGAGGCGGCGACGGAGCCCTTGGCACGCTCCCCCGCGCGCTCGACGGCGAGCTTGCAGGAGTCGACTCGGTTGACCTGACCCATGCCGACGCCGACCGCGGCGCCGTCCTCGGCGAGCAGGATCGCGTTCGACTTCACCGAACGGCATGCGCGCCAGGCGAATTCGAGGTCGGCCAGGGTGGTGACATCGGCCGGGTCGCCCGCGGCGAGGGTCCAGTTGACCGGATCGTCGCCCTCGGCGTCGAGCACGTCGCGGTCCTGCAGCAGCGCACCGCCGCTGATCGGGCGCAGCTCCACGCCCTTGCGCTGCGGCGCGTCGGCCACCAGCACGCGCACGTTCTTCTTGCGCTGCAACACTTCCACGGCACCGGGCGCGTACCCGGGAGCGATGATCACCTCGGTGAAGATCTCGGCGACCTGCTCGGCCATCTCGACGCTCACCTCACGGTTGGCCGCGATCACACCACCGTAGGCGCTGACCGGGTCGGTGGCGTGCGCCTTGCGGTGCGCCTCGGCGATATCGCTCGCCACGGCGATGCCACACGGGTTGGCGTGCTTGATCACCGCGACCGCGGGCTCGTCGAAGTCGAACGCGGCCCGCCAGGCGGCGTCACCGTCGGTGTAGTTGTTGTACGACATCTCCTTGCCGTGCAACTGCTTCGCCTGCGCGATGCCGGCCGTGCCGTCGTTGCTGGTGTACAGCGCGGCGGCCTGGTGCGGGTTCTCGCCGTAGCGCAGCACCGCGGCGCGTTCCCACGAACCGGCGACCCAGCCCGGGAACTGCTCGGTCTCCTCGGCCACGGCGGGTACGGCGACCGAGCCCATCCAGCTCGCGACGGCCACGTCGTAGCTCGCGGTGTGCTGGAAGGCCTTGGCGGCCAGCGCGGTCCGCTCGGCGAGAGTGAACCCGCCGGACTTCACCGCGGCGAGCACGTCGTCGTAGTCGGTGACGTCGACGACCACACCCACCGACGGGTGGTTCTTCGCCGCGGCACGCACCATCGACGGCCCGCCGATATCGATCTGCTCCACACACTCGTCGACGCTCGCGCCACTGGCCACGGTCTGGGTGAACGGGTACAGGTTCACCACCACCAGCTGGAACGCCTCGACACCCAGCTCCACGAGCTGGTCGACATGCTCGGCGCGACGGGTGTCGGCCAGGATGCCCGCGTGCACGCGCGGATGCAGCGTCTTGACGCGGCCGTCGAGGGTCTCCGGGAACCCGGTCAGATCCTCGACCTTGGTGACCGGAATCCCGGCCTCGGCGATCTTGCCCGCGGTCGACCCGGTCGACACCAGCTCCACACCGGCCGCGTGCAGGCCGGTGGCGAGCTCGATGAGCCCGGTCTTGTCGTAGACGCTCACCAGCGCCCTCTGGATCGCCTTACGTTCACTCACCGGTGTGCTCGCTCACTGGTATTTCTGCCTTTCGTCCGTCGGAGACAATGCCTCGCGTCGCGACGGCGGCGATGACCTCCGCCAGTAACCGTCGCTCGACAACCTTGATGCGCTCCTGCAGCGTGTCCTCGTCGTCGCCGGGCATCACGGCGACCGCTTCCTGCGCGAGGACCGGGCCGGTGTCCACGCCCGCGTCGACCAGGTGCACGGTGCAGCCGGTGACCTTGACGCCGTAGGCGAGCGCGTCACGCACCCCGTGCGCGCCGGGGAACGACGGCAGCAGCGCGGGATGAGTGTTGATGAGCCGGCCGCCGAAACGTTCCATGAACGCGGGGCCGAGGATTTTCATGAAGCCCGCCAGGACCACCAGATCGGGCTTGTGCGCGTCGACAGCCTCGGTGAGGGCGACGTTCCAGGCTTCCCGATCGGCATAATCCGCGAGCGCCACCTTGAAATGCGGCACTCCGGCGGCGTCGGCGTGCGCGGTGGCCGGGCAGTCCCGGTCGACACCGACGGCCACGATCTGCGCCGGGTAGCCCGGCTCGCGGGCGGCGGCCAGCAGTGCGTTGAGCAGCGAGCCGGTGCCCGAGGCCAGAACGACGACGGTAGCCGGTGTTCTGGCGGGCTTCCACGGGGCAAACGAGGACGTCAGCGCTCTACTCCTGCGTGTGATCGGGCGGCGGCGATGGCGATAGGCGCCGGGTCGAGCTTAGCGACCGGGGGTCTTGTCCTCGTCCGGCAGGTCCGACTCGACCACTTCGACGTCGACGATGTCGTCGGCGGGCTCGTCGGTCGAGCCGGGTGCGGCGATGCTCACTTCGACGTCGTCGTCGAAGTCCTCGACCAGTTCGCCGTCGACTTCGACTGCGGGATCGTCGTATTCGACAGCGTCGGCGTACTCGTCGGGATCGTCCTCGTCGTCGTACTCGTCGTCGTCGTAGTAGTAGTCGTCGTCCTCGTAGTCGTCCGCGTCGTCGTATTCGTCGTACTCCTCGGCCGGCGCGGTCGGTGCCAGGAAGCGGCGGGCGAACACCATGCCGACGAAGCCGCCGAAACCGAACCAGGTGACCATCAGCACGACCAGCATCAGCAGATCGACACCGACCCACCCGATGGCGCCGAGCTGGCCGCTGCCGAGGATCGCGAGCACCAGGAACGTCAGCGTGGACAGCGCGGCGCAGGTGAGGGTCGCCCACGGCGCGCCGGGCCGATCGTCGCTGGTGCGGCCGAGTTCGATCCCGCCGAGCACGCCGACGGCGAGCGGGACCAGCAGCAGCGCCGCCCACCACGGGGACGCGGGCCCTTCCGGCACGGGAATCAGCGCGGGCAGCACCGGCATGTGCCCGCCGGTCACGCCGAACAGCCCGACCGAGCCCGCGCCGAACAGCACCGCGGCGCCGCTGAGGATCCCCGCCGCGCCGATCACTACGTTCGGCAGATAGAGCAGCGACAGCAAGGTCATACCCAGCACGTCGGTGACGTTGTGGGCCTGCTGAAAGGCACCGTCGAGCCGGCCCAGGTGCGCGAAGAAGGAGATCACGGTGGCCAGCGCGGCGCAGCCGAGCATGCGCAACACGGTGCGACGCGCGGCGCGGGCGCCGAGGACCGCCCATTCCGGGATCTCGACCGGCACCAGCGCGCACAGCGAACCCCACGCCCGGCCGGCGATCCCGGCGGCGGCCGCGAGCAGATACAGCACGAACACCCATCCGAACGCCGCGATCGGACCCGCCGATTCGAGCGGGGTGACGCCCGCGGCGTCGCCGGTGACGGCGAGGCAGACGGCGGTCATCAGCAGCGGCCCGGCCAGCACCGCACCGGTCAGCCAGCCCAGCTCGACGGGAGTCGGGCGGTTCGGGACGGCACGCGCGCATTCACGGGCGGCCAGCCAGACCAGCACAGCCGTCGGCACCAGCGGCAACAGGCCGAGTGTCGTGCGGCCGACCGTGAGCGGAACCTGGTGGGCGGCAAGCCATGTCGCGGCGACCGCGGCGGGCGCGCTGGTGAGATCGGTACCGGTGGTGAGCATGACCACGAGGACGAGCAGCACCGTCGTGGCCAAGGCGGTGATCGTCGGCCGCGCCGCGACCAGCAGCAGGGTTCGCGCCCGCTCGGGCGAGAGCGACCACCAGCCGGGCTCGTGCTCGGGCGGTGATGCGACTGTCTCCCCGGTGCCGCGTGACCCGGAGGTCCGGCGCACGAGGGCGTTACGGGAGCTCATGACAATTCAGCGTGGCAGCTTCCCCGGCGGCCGCGGGTCAGGCGCGCCGCGAGCCCACAGGCGTACCTGTGGGCTCGCGATCGAACCTTGACCACCGTGCGGCAGCCGTCGGTTCTACTTGTTGTCGTCGTTCGGACGGAACGCGGTGGTCGCGTCGGCCGCCGGGTCGGCGGTCTGCTCGCCACCGAACGGCTGCGGCTGGCCCGGCGACGACGGCTGCGCGCCACCGTAGGTCGGCGCACCGAACGGCTGGCCCTGCTGCTGTCCTCCACCGAAGGTCTGCGTCGCGCTCTCATCCGGACGCGGCTGTGCCTGCGGCGCCGAGCCGTACGGCGAGGGCTGCTGCTGCGGGGCACCGTACTGCTGACCGTACGGCGACTGCTGCGGCTGACCGTAGGACTGCTGACCCGGCTGACCGTAGGACGGCGGCTGCGCCTGCGGCACCGACGGCTGGCTCTGCTGGCCGTACGGCGACGGCGACTGCGTCGGGTACTGCCCACCGGTCTGGGCCTGGCCGTAACCGGTCTGCCCGTAAGGCTGCTGGCCGGTGCTCTGGCCGTACCCCTGCTGGCCGTAACCCTGCTGGCCGTACTGGCCGTACGGGTTCTGCTGCTGTTGCGGCTGGGCAGGTTTCGGCGCGGGCAGCTTGATGATGCCGAGCCCGAACAGCAATGCCAGCACCATCAGCACGGCGACGACGAACGAGAACGCGGCCACCACGAACGCGCCCCACTGCAGTTCCGTGCCCTCGCCCACGCTGATCAGCGACACCACGACGCCGAGGAACGAGGCCACGGCGAGTGCCGCGGCGACACCGAGGACGTTCTGCTTGGGCAGCAACGACAGCCCGGCCAGCAAAGCGGCGGCCAGGATCAGCGTCGCGAGGGCGCCGTTGCTCGACTCGAACATGCTGGCGGTGGTGGTCTCACGCAGCACGGAGAAGCCGACATACGGCGCGAAGCCGAGGAAGAAGGTGACGACGCCGAGTCCGGCGGCGGCCGCGGTCAGGATGAACGGCAGTCCTTTGCCATCCGAACCGGTCACGGTCGATGGCGAAGCCGCGGCGGCTCCGGTGCTCGGGCCCTGAGGCGCGGCGGGTGTCGCGGGTGTGTTGTACCCGGAGCCCCCGGTCGGGTATGACATGTCTCGTCGTCTCCTTGTCGAGTCGTGCGCATCGGTCGCGTCGAACTGACTGGTGCCTGATCCGATACCTGACGCTACTGCACGCTACGGCCCCGGTCATCACCTACCGATACAGGCTGTGGATAAACCACCGCCTGTGGATGAATCGACGAAGGCCGCCCAGGTTAAACCTGAAGGCGGCCTTCGACAGTGTGAGATTTCAGATCACGCAGAAGCGATAGACGCCTTCTCCAGGATCTCGCGAGCGAGCGCGGCGGTGGCGGACGGCGTCTTGCCGACCTTCACGCCTGCGGCCTCGAGCGCTTCCTGCTTGGCCTGCGCGGTGCCGCCACCACTGGAGACGATGGCGCCGGCGTGGCCCATGGTCTTGCCCTCGGGCGCGGTGAAACCGGCGACGTAGCCGACGACCGGCTTGGTCACGTTGGCCTTGATGTAGGCCGCGGCACGCTCTTCGGCGTCGCCACCGATCTCGCCGATCATGACGATGATCTTGGTCTCGGGGTCCTTCTCGAACGCCTCGATGGCGTCGATGTGGGTGGTGCCGATGACCGGGTCGCCGCCGATGCCGATCGCGGTCGAGAAACCGAAATCGCGCAGCTCGTACATCATCTGGTAGGTGAGCGTGCCCGACTTCGACACCAGGCCGATCGGGCCCTTGCCGGTGATGTTGTTCGGGGTGATGCCGACCAGCGCCTCGCCGGGGGTGATGATGCCGGGGCAGTTCGGGCCGATGATGCGGGTCTTCTCGCCCTTTTCGACGTTGTAGGCCCAGGCGTAGGCGGAGTCCTGCACCGGAATGCCCTCGGTGATGACCACGAGCAGCGGGATCTCCGCGTCGATGGCCTCGATGATGGCGTCCTTGGAGAAGGCGGGCGGCACGAACGCGATGGAGGTGTCGGCGCCGGTCTTCTCGATCGCCTCGGCGACGGAGGCGAACACGGGCAGCTCGATCGAGTTGCCGTCTTTGTCGGTGTGGGTGACCGTGGTCCCGGCCTTGCGCGCGTTCACGCCGCCGACGACGTTGGTGCCCGCCTTCAGCATCAGCGCGGTGTGCTTGGTGCCCTCGCCGCCGGTGATGCCCTGGACGATGACCTTGTTGTCCTTGTTCAGGAAGATGGACATGTTCGCTGTTCCTTACTTGGCGCTGAAGGCGAGTTCGGCGGCCTTGTCGGCGCCCTCGTCCATGGTCTGGGCCAGCGTCACCAGCGGGTGGTTGGCCTCGGCGAGGATGCGACGACCCTCTTCGACGTTGTTGCCGTCCAGACGAACGACCAGCGGCTTGGTGGCCGCGCCACCGAGCACCTCGAGCGCGCCGACGATGCCGTTGGCGACCGCGTCGCAGGCGGTGATGCCACCGAAGACGTTGACGAACACGCTCTTGACCTGCGCGTCGCCGAGGATGACATCCAGGCCCGCGGCCATCACGGAAGCCGAAGCGCCGCCGCCGATGTCGAGGAAGTTGGCCGGCTTCACGCCGCCGTGGTTCTCACCGGCGTACGCGACGACGTCCAGGGTCGACATGACCAGACCGGCGCCGTTGCCGATGATGCCGACCTCACCGTCGAGCTTGACGTAGTTGAGGTCGTTTTCCTTGGCCTTGAGCTCGAGCGGGTCGGTCGCGTCGACGTCGGCGAACTCGAGGTGGTCGGGATGCCGGTACTCGGCGTTCTCGTCCAGGGTGACCTTGCCGTCGAGGGCGAGGATCTCGTCGTTGGGAGTGCGCACCAGCGGGTTGACCTCGACCAGGGTGGTGTCCTCGTTGACGAAGACCTCCCACAGCTTCTGGATGGTCACGGCCGCGGCGTCGAGCACGTCGGCGGGCAGGTGGCCCTTCTCCGCGATCTCACGGGCGAAGGCCAGGTCGACACCCTTGACGGCATCGACGGCGATCTTGGCGAGGCGCTCGGGAGTCTTCTCCGCGACCTCTTCGATCTCCATGCCGCCCTCGACCGAACACATGGCCAGGTAGGTGCGGTTGGAGCGGTCGAGCAGGAAGGAGATGTAGTACTCCTCCGCGATGTCCTTGGCCTCGGCGACCAGGAGCTTCTTGACGATGTGGCCCTTGATGTCGAGGCCGAGAATGTTCTGCGCGTGCGTGAACGCGTCTTCCGGAGTGGCCGCGTACTTGACGCCGCCAGCCTTGCCGCGGCCGCCCACCTTGACCTGCGCCTTGACCATCACGGGCTTGCCGATTTCCTCGGCAATGGCGCGTGCTTCTTCGGCCGTGTCGCAAACACGACCCTCGGACGAAGGCACTCCGTGCTTAACGAAGAGCTCCTTCGCCTGATATTCGAAGAGATCCATGTACTCACCGTCTCGTCTGCGTTGCTATGACAACGTCTTTGTTGGCGGCCCGACGTCGGTAGCGGGTCGGATCGGACTGTAGCTAGTCACGGGGAGGGGTAAACGACCACGTTCATAGTAAGTGGCGCAGGTCACGACCCATAACGGGAGCCCCGGAAAACCGCTGGCCAAGGCTACTGGCGAGTAGTTTTTGGGCGTTTCACAACGCCTTGGCAGGTCGGGCCGCCTAAAACCGGAACCCCCCGGCATCTACTACGTTATGTCGTCGACAGACCTCACCCGAGATGCCGGAAAACGGTGAGATATTCCAAGGCGTTACGGTGACGAATGTCACACGCAGGTGTAGGTTTTCGACCAGCGCTTGCCACTCTGCAATCGCTTCGTTACCGTCAATGCGGTCGAAGTCACAACCAGGTCACGACAACCAGGTCACGACTGGCAGGTCAGGACTGAGGAGGACGACAAGCTTGAGGTACTTCAGTACTCGCTTGGAACAGCCGGCGAATCGGCACGGCCGATGAACCACCGCTCCACCCTTCCAGTCGAAGATCGCACCAACTCCGGCCACCGTTACCGGTATGCCGACGAATACACATCGCATCCGCAGGCCCGCCCAGCCCCCGCCGCCGCATGGCCGCAGACCGACGACGCGTGGCGCGACCAGAACTCGTGGTCCGACAACGCGGCGTGGACGCCCGCCGAAGACGAATGGACCGCGGACGAGTCCTATGACACCGGCACGTACGGCACCGACTGGGCGCCCGCGGCCGAAGAGACCACCGCGGAAGAATCCCCCGCGCCGCGTCGTGCCGACCGGCGGGGTGGCGCACACCGGGTCCCCGCACCGCCCGCCGCGCTGAAGGGCCGCGCCGCCGTCATCGCCGTCGCCGCCGGCGCGGTTGTCGCCGCGGGTCAGGCGGCCATGGCCGATCCGGGCCAGCCCGCGCACGGCATCGACTACGAGGCAGCGGGTCAGGTCCACGAGATCGCCGCCCAGTCCATGAGCACGGCCGACGTCGGCGACCCGGGCACCGGCGTGGCACCCCAGGTACTCGACGCCACCGCCATCGCCGACAAGAACCACTTCGACGACATCCTCGCCAAGGGCGCCAAGTTCGCCGAAGATCTCGCCGCCCAGGAATCCGCCAAGCTGCGGCCCCTGTTCGCCAAGTTCACCTCGGGCAACTACACCTCCGGTTTCGGCGCCCGCTGGGGTGTCCAGCACCTCGGCATCGACGTCGCGGGACCGATCGGCACCCCGATCTACGCGGTCGCCGACGGCACCATCATCGAAGCGGGTCCGGCGTCCGGATTCGGCATGTGGGTCCGCGTCCTGCACGACGACGGCACCGTCACCATCTACGGCCACATCGACACCGCCACCGTCTCGCAGGGCGAGCGCGTGATGGCGGGCGACCAGATCGCCACGATGGGCAACCGCGGCTTCTCCACCGGCCCGCACTGCCATTTCGAAGTCTGGCTCAACGGCACCGACAAGATCGATCCGGTCCCGTGGCTGGCCACGCGCGGCATCAGCCTCGGCGCCCAGCGCGACTAGGTGATGGGTGGCCATCTGGCTGCGTGACCAGTAGCACGCTTCCGCTCTGTCAGGGGCGGGGTTAGCGTTGCGGTATGGCTGGTACGACGAAGTACACGCAGTTCATCGGGCTCGCACCGGAATTGGTGTGGGGGGTGCTCGGGGATCTCGAGCAGTGGCCGGAGTGGAATCCCGGGGTGCGGTCGGTGCGGATGCACGGGCCGGTCGCTGTCGGCGTCACCGGTGACTACCTCCCCAACGGAAAAGTCTCGGCGCGGATTCACGAGCGGTTCGCGGAACCGTTCACCGTCACCGTGTTCGAACCGAATCGTGAGCTCGGCATCACCCAGCCCGAACCGGCGGGCACCATGTACCTCACCTGGCGGCTGACTCCGCGCGACGGCGGGACGGAGCTCACCCAGGAACTGCGGTTCACCGGGTCCTCCGCCGCCGCGGCCCGCACCGTCGTCCGCCCGTTCATCGAAACCGATGCGCGCGTGAACTTCTCGCGGCTGGCCCGGCTGGCCGGGCTCGCTCCCGTCGACGACGCGCTGAATGTCGTCATCGCCGGTGGCACCGGCGCGCTCGGCCTCCAGGTCGCCGCCGACCTGACCTGCCGCGGACAACGCGTCACCCTGCTGACCCGCCGCCGTAACCCGGATCTGCCGTTCCGGCAGACCGAATGGGACGGCCGCTCGGTCGGCTCCTGGTCCGCCGAACTACGCGAACCCGGCCGGCTCGCGGTGATCAACCTCGCCGGAAAGCTGGTCGACTGCAGGCCGACCGAACGCAACGTGGCCGAATTGCGCTCCAGCCGAGTCGATTCCACCACCGCTCTCGTCGCCGCGGCAGGCCTGCGCGACACCCCCGTCGACTATTGGATCCAAGCCAGCACCACGGCCATCTGGTCGGACGCGGGCGAAACCCGGTGCACCGAAACAACTCCTCTGCCCGTCGGCCTCCCCCAGATGACCGGCGTCGCCCAGCCGTGGGAGGAGGCGTTCGACCCCGCCCGCGCCGACCACTGGACGATCCTGCGGACCTCCATCGTCCTCGACCCCGACGCCCCCGCCCTCAAACGCCTCGGCCAGCTCACCAAGGCCGGCCTCGGCGGCCGCGTGGGCCCCGGCGATCAATGGTTCAGCTGGATCCACATCGAGGACTGGCTGGCCGTAGTCCGCGCTTGCCTCGGCCTCGATCCGGCCGTCACTCTCCCCGACGGCATCCTCGTAGCCGCCACCGAATTCCCGGTCCGCAACACCGAACTCATGGCCACCCTCCGCCGAATTCTGCACCGCCCCCCATCACCCCCCACGCCGAAGGCTGTGCTCACCGTCGGCGCCGTCTTCCTCCGCACCGATCCGGCACTCGGCCTCACCGGCCGCCACGCCACCTCCGAAGTCCTCCACAAGGTCGGCTTCGACTTCCGCTACCCCACCCTCGACGAGGCCCTGACCGACCTCTTCCCCCACTGACGCCACCCACCGAACACCGTCACAGCTTCACAATCGTCCGGCTGAACTGCGGAATCAACCGAATCTTGCCCGCCGTCCCGAAGTCGATAGTCACCGTAGCCAACGGCCCCACCCCATCAGCAGCCACCACCCGCCCCAACCCGTACTTGTCATCGGTAACCCGATCGCCCACGGCAAGAACGAGTTCCGTGTTGTTCCGCTTCACCGCCCCACCCGGCGCAGGCCTGCGCTCGCCGGATCCCCCACGCACACCGGGCCGCTGATCCCATCCGTTCCCACTGGTCCAGTCGCGATCGAACCCGCTGTCCTCGCCCCGGCGCCGCCCGCGCTGCACCGGCGAGATCACCGGCTCCAACCTGCGCCAATCCAGCAGATGCTGCGGAATCTCCTGCAAGAACCGAGATTCCGGGTTCGACACCGGCTGCCCCCAGCCGGACCGCACCACAGCGCGCGAGAGATAGAGCCGCTGGCGAGCCCGCGTGATCCCCACGTAGGCCAGACGACGTTCCTCGGCCAGTTCGCTCGGATCACCCAGCGCCCGCATGTGCGGGAATTGCCCGTCCTCCCAACCGGTCACGAAGACCACCGGGAATTCCAGGCCCTTGGCCGTGTGCAGCGTCATCATGGTGACCACGCCGGTGCCCTCGTCGGGGATCTGATCGGTATCGGCGACCAGCGACACCCGCTCGAGGAACGCGGCAAGCGACCCGGGCTCTGGTTCGCCGTCGCCCGCCTCCGGTACCAGCCCTTCCTCGCGCGCCGCCTCGGCATTGTTGAACGCCTCGGAACTGAATTCGCGTGCGACGCTGACCAATTCGTTGAGGTTGTCGAGCCGCGCGCCGTCCTGCGGATCGTCGGAAGCCTCCAGTTCGGCGCGATATCCGGTGCGATCGAGCACCGCCTCGACGACATTGCCCACATCGGGATAGTCGCTGTCGGCCCGCTTTCCCGCCACCCGGATCTCGTCGAGCAGATCGAGAAATCCCGCGATGGCCCGCTGCGCGCGGGTATTCAGCAGCGCGACCGTGCCGTCGGCGGCATCGCGCAGCGCCGCGGCGAAACCGATACCGCGCTGTTCGGCATGCACCGCCACGCACGCCTCCGCGCGGTCGCCGATACCGCGGCGCGGAGTGTTGAGAATGCGGCGCACACTCACCGCGTCTTCGGGATTCTCCAGCACGCGCAGGTAGGCCACCACGTCACGCACTTCTTTGCGCTCGTAGAATCGCACACCACCGACCACCTTGTACGGCAGGCCCATGCGGATGAAGATCTCTTCCAGCGCACGCGAATTGTTGTTGGTGCGATAGAACACCGCCACGTCGCCGTAGTTCGCGTCGCCCGTGTCGACGAGCCGATCGATCTCCTTGGCGACGAAGGACGCTTCGTCGTGCTCGTTGTCGGCGACGTAGCCGGTGATCAGTTCACCTTCGCCGGAATCGGTCCACAGTTTCTTCTCGCGCCTGCCCTCGTTGCGCGCGATCACCGCGTTGGCGGCGGACAGAATGTGCTGGGTGGAGCGGTAGTTCTGTTCCAGCAGAATGGTTTCCGCGTCCGGGAAGTCGCGTTCGAATTCCTCGATGTTGCGTATGGTGGCGCCGCGGAACGCGTAGATGGACTGATCGGCGTCGCCGACCACGCACAGCTCGCTCGGCTCGACCGCCTGTTCTTGCGCCTCGCTGTGGTGCCCGACCAGCTCACGCACCAGCACGTACTGGGCGTGGTTGGTGTCCTGGTACTCGTCGACCAGCACATGCCGGAACCTGCGCCGGTAGTACTCGGCGACCTGGGGATGGTTCTGCAGCAGCGCGACCGTCTCGCCGATCAGATCGTCGAAGTCCATCGCATTGGCTGTGCGCAACCGCCGCTGGTACTCGGCGTAGACCCGGGCGACCAGCGCGGGCAGTTCGGTGTCGTCGGCTTCCGCGTCGGCGGCGGCCTTTTCCGGACCGATCAGTTCGTTCTTCAGATTCGAAATGGCGGTCGACAGCAAACGCGCCGAATACTTCTTCGTATCGATCTCGAAATCGCGACTGATCATCGTGAGCAACCGACGAGAATCGTCGGCGTCGTAGATCGAGAAATTCGAGTTCAGGCCGGGCAGCAGGGCCGCCTGCATCCGCAGAATGCGCACACAGCTGGAATGGAAGGTCGACACCCACATGCTGGCGGCCCGCGGACCGACCAGCCCGGCGACCCGTTCCCGCATCTCGGCGGCGGCCTTGTTGGTGAAGGTGATGGCCAGGATCTCCCCGGTGCGGACGCCGCGCGCCGCGAGCAGATAGGCGATGCGGCGGGTGAGCACCGCGGTCTTGCCCGAGCCCGCGCCCGCCACGATCAGCAGCGGGGATCCCGCGTGCATCACCGCGGCACGCTGGGGCGGGTTGAGCCCGTCGAGTAGACGCTCGATCTCCTCGGCGCGCTGTTGTTCACGCTCCTGGCGACGCTGTGACTGTTCGGCGCTGTTCCTGGCCGCCGCCTGAGCCAGCGCGGACGCGCCGCTGCCACCACCGTCCCGAGGCGGTAGCGCGGCGCCCTTAGGCGCGGGCGCGGGTTCGCTGGGATCGGCGGCTGAGGCGTGGGGAGCGACCGTGATATCCATCGTCTGTCCACGCTACCGGCGGGCACCGACAAGCCGCGAACCGCCGCCACCGGGGTGACCGGCCGGCGACAGCCGGGCAAACTCCCGGTGAACCGGGCCCGGTCGACGCCGCCGACGCCTGGTGAACGTTCTCAGCGAATTCCTAAACAGAACTGTTTTGCCTCCCCAGCCGCCCGTGGCAGACTGAGCCGCATGGTCAGCGCTTCTCCGCATGCCCGGATCGGCAGCCGATCCGATATCGTGGCGGGGAGTACTGATTGCGCACTCCCGGGGGATCCAGTACTGCCCATCGGGAAAAGTTTCAGGGTGACGGAACAGATCGGGTAACAGGCCGTTCGGTTTGACCGATCCAAGTTCTGACACGAGGAGATGAATGATGAGCACCCCTGCTACGGCCACCGGCTCCGATTCGGCCCTGCCGCAATCCGAAGCCGAGATCGACAAGCTCCGCCTCGAGATCGATCAGCTCGATGCCACGATTCTCGCCGCGATCAAACGCCGCAGCGAGATCTCCCGGATCATCGGCCGCACCCGGATGGCTTCCGGTGGTACGCGCCTGGTCCACAGCCGTGAGATGAAAGTCCTCGAGCGCTTCAGTGAGCTGGGCCAGGAGGGCCACACCCTCGCCATGCTCCTGCTCCGCCTCGGCCGCGGCCGCCTCGGCCGCTAGCCCCAGACCACAAACCACGCGGCGGACCAGCCAGTTCGCCGCTTCCGAAAAGCCGCCCCGGGTGCGACACCATCCCCGGGGCGGTTATTTTTCTGCCCGGCTCAGGTCAGGGCGATGTACTTGGTGTTCAGGTATTCCTCGATGCCCTCGGTGCCGCCCTCGCGACCGAAGCCCGATTCCTTGACGCCGCCGAACGGGGCGGCGGGGTCGGAGATGACGCCACGGTTCACGCCGACCATCCCGCTCTCCATCGCCTCCGAGATGCGGAGCGCGCGGTCGAGATCTCGCGTGTAGACGTAGCTGACCAGCCCGTATTCGGTGTCGTTCGCGGCGGCGACACCCTCGTCCTCGGAATCGAACGCGACGATCGGGGCGACCGGGCCGAACACTTCCTCGCGCAGGATGCGCGCGGTCGGCGGGACATCGCCCAGGATCGTGGCCGGGTAGTACCACCCCGGACCGCCGGGCACTTTGCCGCCGATCAGCGCTCGCGCGCCCACGGCGACAGCATCGTCGACCAGGTCGCTCACGATCTCGCGCTGGTCCTCGCTCACCAGTGGGCCGAGGGTGGTCGCGGCGTCGGTGCCGGGGCCCATCACGACGGTGTCGGCCATCGCGGCGACGAACTTCTCGGTGAACTCGGCGACCACGCCGCGCTGCACGTAGAACCGGTTGGCCGCGGTGCAGGCTTCGCCGCCGTTGCGCAGCTTCGCCTGCATCGCACCGGCCACGGCGGCGTCGATATCGGCATCGTCGAACACGACGAACGGCGCGTTGCCGCCCAATTCCATGGACGTGCGCAGCAGCCGGTTCGCGGACGCCGAGACGAGCTTCTTACCGATTTCGGTGGAGCCGGTGAAGGTGAGCTTGCGCAGCCGCGGATCGTCGATCAGCGGGCCCGTGACGGCCCCGGAACGCTGGGTGGTGATCACCGACAGGACCCCGTCGGGCAGGCCCGCCTCGCTACAGAGCTTGGCCAGCGCCAGCATGGTCAGCGGCGTCGCCGAGGCGGGTTTGACGATCATCGTGCAGCCCGCCGCCAGCGCGGGGCCGATCTTGCGGGTGCCCATGGCCAACGGGAAGTTCCACGGCGTGATCGCCAGGCACGGTCCCACCGGCTGCTTGGCGACCATGATCCGCCCGGTTCCCGACGGCGCGTTCAGATACCGCCCGTGGATCCGCACGGCTTCCTCGCTGTTCCAGCGGAAGAACTCGGCGCCGTAGCGCACCTCGTTGCGGCTCTCCGACAGCGCCTTGCCCATCTCGAGCGTCATCAGCAGCGCGAATTCCTCCGCGCGCTCGGTGAGCTGCTCGAACACCGTCCGCAGGATCTCGCCCCGCTCCCGTGACGGCGTCGCCGCCCACGCCTGCCCCGCCGCGACGGCCGCGTCCAAGGCGCGCATCGCGTCCTCGGGGGTCGCGTCGGCCACCTGCGCGATCACTGTCCCATCGGCCGGATTGCGCACGTCGAAAGTGCCACCCCCGGTGGCCTCGACGGGTCCGGAGCCGATCCACAAACCCTTGGGTACGAATTCGAGTACATCGCGTTCAGACACTGTCCCGCCTCTCCGAGAATGTTGCGCGTCGTCCGGGAGCTCGACTGCCGGCTCTCGGCCTTGCGTCGCGTGCGCGGCACTGGGAGGCGGTGGGGCCTCGTGCCCGGCACACTCCCAGACCGTACCGGTGGTCTGTCGGGGTCGTCGACACCCGCGCGCCAGCCCGCCGGTTACGCGGTACCCTCGGCTCGTGAGCAGCAGCGACATCACCGCGTCGGCGGCCTGGCAGGCACTGCACAGCAACCACCGCACCGTTGCGCCGATGCACCTACGGCAGCTGTTCGCGGATGACCCGGACCGTGGTCGCGAGCTGACGACGCAGGTGGCGGACCTGCACATCGACTACAGCAAACATCGCGTGACCCGCGAAACCCTGCGCCTGCTCGTCGATCTCGCGCGCACGGCAGGTGTGCCGCAACGACGCGACGCGATGTACGCGGGCCAGCACATCAACACCTCCGAGGACCGCGCGGTCGGCCATATCGCCCTGCGCCTACCGGTCGGTGACCAGCTCTGCATCGACGGCACCGACGCCGACGCCGAGGTGCACGACGTCCTGCGCCGGATGGGCGAATTCGCCGATTCCGTGCGCTCGGGTGCGTGGCGCGGCGCGACCGGCCAACGCATCGAGACCATCGTCAATATCGGCATCGGTGGTTCGGATCTGGGCCCCGACATGGTGTATCGCGCACTGCGCCATTATGTCGACGCGGGCATCGGTGCCCGTTTCGTCTCGAACGCGGATCCCGCCGATCTGGTCGCCAAGCTCGCCGGGCTCGACCCGGCGACCACCTTGTTCATCGTCGCGTCCAAGACGTTCTCGACGCTGGAGACGCTCACCAATGCCACCGCCGCGCGCCGCTGGCTGGTCGACGCGCTGGGTGAGGAAGCGGTCGCCAAGCATTTCGTCGCGGTGTCGACGAATGCGGAACGGGTGGCCGCCTTCGGCATCGACACCACGCACATGTTCGGCTTCTGGGATTGGGTCGGCGGCCGCTACTCGGTGGATTCGGCGATCGGCCTCTCGGTGATGGTGACCATCGGCAAGGAGCAGTTCGCGGAATTCCTCAGCGGAATGCACGCCGTGGACAAGCATTTCGCCACCGCGCCGCTGGAGGAGAACGCGCCCGTACTGCTGGCGATGCTCGGCGTCTGGTACTCGAATTTCTTCGGCGCGGAATCCCGTGTGGTCCTGCCCTATTCGAACGATATGGCCCGATTCCCCGCCTATCTCCAGCAATTGACGATGGAATCCAACGGCAAGTCGGTGCGCGCCGACGGCACCCCGGTCACCTCCTCGACCGGCGAGATCTTCTGGGGCGAGCCGGGTACCAACGGCCAGCACGCCTTCTACCAGCTCCTTCATCAGGGCACGCGCCTGATCCCCGCCGATTTCCTCGGCTTCGCCAGGTCCACCGACGACCTGCCGACCCGCGACGGCACCGGCAGCATGCAGGACATCCTGATGAGCAACCTGTTCGCGCAGTCGAAGGTGCTGGCGTTCGGCAAGACCGCCGAGGAGATCCGCGCCGAGGGCACCGATCCGGAACTGGTGCCGCACAAGGTGATGCCGGGCAACCGGCCGAGCACCACGATTCTGGCGCCGGAGCTCACGCCGTCGGCGCTGGGTCAGCTGATCGCGCTCTACGAGCACCAGGTGTTCGTCGAGGGCATCATCTGGGGTGTCGACAGTTTCGATCAGTGGGGTGTCGAACTGGGCAAGCAGCAGGCCCTCGCCCTGATGCCGCTGCTGAGCGAACCGGAAAAGCCGGTGTCGGTGGGTGATTCGTCGACCGACGAGCTCATCGAGTGGTATCGGGCGCATCGCCGCTGAGCTCGTGCGCGGCCCGAGTCGCGGCCTGGATCCGGCCGGTCACGCTGGTGGTGATGATGGTGAGCAGGGTGCCGAGCACCACCAGGTCGAACACGATCTGCACCATCGTCACGATGCGCGCGGTCTGACCGACGGCGTGCACGTCGCCGAATCCGACGGTGCCGAGGGTGACGAGCGTGTAATAGAGCGCGTCGGTGCGAGTTTCGAGCCCGGCGAACTGATCCGGATGCAGCTGCTGCAAGCGGTAGTAGAACAGCGCGAACACCACGCCGACGATGCACACGAGCAGCAGCAATCCGTCGACCTGTGCTCCCGCGGCGGTCGGTTCCCGGAGATAGTTGTCGATCCGCCGCCAGACCAGCCAGCCCAGCCCGGCGATCCCGCCGACGAAGAGGAACACCCCCACCAGCCGCCCCGGCCACGCGTCGAGCTCGAACATCCAGCCCACCGGCACGCTGTAGTACAACACCACCGCGCACAACGCCGCCGCGCCGTTGCGCATCGCATGCCCGGGGAACCGCCGACCTCGCGTCATCACTCCATGATTGCCCCGACGCCGCCGATTTCCGTGCCACACGCGCCGTTCGCAACGAATCAGGTCACGCGATAGCCGTGCCCGACGGCGGTCAACACGTGGTCGGCGCGGTTCCTGCTCGCCGCGACGAGATCGGCGTTGCGCAGATCGCTCCCGCGCACCTTCTCCTGCGCCTGGCCCGGTGTTCGCCCGCCCGCGGTGTGCCGGTCGATGAGTCGTTCGGCGAGCACCTGTCGTGGCGCGTCCAGGTACCAGCACGCGTCGAGCAGCCCGCGGACCTCAGCCCATCCCGGCGCCTCGGCCTCGGTCAGCAGCAGGTAGTTGCCCTCGACGACGACCACCCGCTCGTCACACACGACAACACCGCCGTCGGTCGGCTCGTCGATCGCGCGATCGAACAGCGGCCACGGTACCGGCGCTCCGACCGGCGTTTCCCGCAGCAACCGCAGATCCGCGACGAACCCGCCTGCGTCGAAGGTATCCGGCTCACCCTTGCGCGCCAGGGCGTTGCGCGCCCGCAACACGTCGTTGCGCAGGTGATACCCATCCATCGGAGCTACCGCCGCGGGCCGTCCCGACCTGCTCAGCTCGACGCGAAGCCGCTGCGCCAGTGTCGATTTCCCGGCTCCGGGCGGCCCGGCGATCCCCAGCAGAATCCGCTCGTGGCCCACCGGGACCCGTTGCGCCAGTTCGCCCACCGACAGCACCTCGTTCGCCCAGGTCACGTGCCTACCCTACGCACCGGGCGTCAGCAGGCCAGGACGACGCGGATTCAGCGAACGTCGACGAAACCTCGTTCGATGATCGCACCGGTGTCCGCGCCGACGGGCAGGGTGCCGAAGGCGATGCCCCAGTCGGCGCCGAGACGGGTCGCGCAGAAGGCATCCGCGACGGCCGGGTGACCGTGCCGCACCAGCTGTGCGCCCTGGAGGACGAGTGCCATCAGTTCCACCACGCGGCGGGCCCGGTATTCGATATCGGACAGGTCGGTGAGTTCCTTGCCCACCCGGTCGATCGCGTCGTCGAGACGCGCATCGGCGCCGCGGGCGAGTCCGACCTCGGCGAAGTACGCCTCGACCGTTTCGGGCTGACGTCCCATGGCGCGCAACGCGTCCAGCGCCGCCACATTGCCCGACCCTTCCCAGATCGACATGAGCGGCGCCTCGCGATACAGCCGCGGCATGCCCGATTCCTCGGCATAGCCGTTGCCGCCCAGGCATTCCAGCGCTTCGGCGGCGTGCGCGGGAGCACGCTTGCAGACCCAGTACTTGGTGATGGCGAGCGCGATCCGGCGCAGCGCGGCCTCGGCCGGGTCGCTGCCCGCGCGGTCGGTGGCTCCGGCCAGGCGCATCATCACCGTGGTCGCGGCATCCGATTCGATGACGAGGTCGGCCAGCACATTGCGCATGGCGGGCTGGTCGATCAACCTGGCGCCGAAGGCTTCGCGGTGGCGGGCGTGATGGATCGCGGTGACCGCGCCGAGCCACATGCCGGTGGCCGAGCCGATCACGCAGTCGAGGCGGGTCATGTTGACCATCTCGATGATCGTCTTCACGCCTGCCCCCTCGGCGCCGACGAGCCAGCCGGTGGCGTTCTCGTATTCGATCTCCGAGGACGCGTTGGACTTGTTGCCCAGCTTGTCTTTCAGCCGCTGGATGCGGAGGGGGTTGCGGGTGCCGTCGGGCAGCACCCGGGGCAGCAGGAAACACGACAGGCCGCCCGGGGCCTGCGCGAGGGTGAGGAACATGTCCGACATGGGCGCCGAGGTGAACCACTTGTGCCCGACGATGCGGTACGAGCCATCGGGTTGCGGTGTGGCGGTGGTGGTGTTGGCCCGGACGTCGGAGCCGCCCTGCTTCTCCGTCATCGACATACCCGCGATGAGCCCGGCCTTGGTCGACGGTTCGCGCAAACCGAAATCGTAGGTGCGCGAACCGAGTAGCGGCTCGAAGCGAGCGGCCAGCTCGGGGTTGTGGCGCAGCGCGGGTACCACCGCGTAGGTCATCGAGATCGGACACATGTGTCCGGCGTCGGCGGCGCCCCAGGTGTAGAACTTGGCGGCGCGCGCGGTGTGCGCGCCGGGCCGCTCGTCGCGCCACGGCGAACCGTGCAGACCGTGTGTCACCGCGACATTCATCAGGTCGTGCCAGTGCGGGTGGAATTCCACCTCGTCGACGCGATTGCCCCACCGGTCGTGGGTGTGCAGCACCGGCGGGTACTCGTTGGCGAGCCTGCCCCACTCCTGCGCCTCGAAACCGCCTGCCAGCGCGCCGAGTTCGCGCACTTCGGCTTCGGCCCAGCCCGCGCCCTCACGGTGCAGGCCTTCCAGCAGCGCGGGGTTGCGCGCGGCGTCGAAGGGGATCAGTGGTGGCGCCTGGTTGAACACTTCGTGGGTCGGCATGTCCGGTAACTCCTTCGACTACAACGTTTCCGGGCGCGCACCGAGGGCGCGCACGGCGAAAGCGACCAATTCGGGGATGACGGTCTCGGCGTGCGGGGTGGCCGCCAACGGGCCGACGAGCACCTCGCCGATCGCGCCGACGAGGGCGGCGGCGGTGAGACTCGAGTCCTGGGCGGGCAAGCGCCCTTCGGCGACACCGTGCGCGATCGCGGTCTCGAACGATGCGGCGAACGCCCGCCGGAATTGCAGCCGCTGCGCGTCGACGGCGGCGTCGACGGGCTCGGCCAGCAGCACGTAGGCCAATTTCGGGTTCTTCATCGCGCGCCCGGCGAAGGTCTCCACGGCGGCGGTGACCCGCCCCACCACGTCGCCATCGGCCACCGCGGCGCGTACCGCGTCGACCTCGCGCGCGACGACCGTCTCGAAGACCGCGGCGACCAATTCGGCCTTGTTCTCGAACTGCTTGTACACGGTGCCGGTGGCGATGCCCGCCTCCGCGGCAACCGCGGCCATCGACAGCCCGGCGAACCCGTCACGCGAGAGCACGCGGGTGGCGCCCTGCACGATCAGCGCCCGTTGCGCGTCGAGCCGGGCCTGCACGGCCGGGGTCCTGCGGTACACCATGTGAAGAAGTGAACCACTAATTCACCTCTTCACACAAGGGCACCGTGGCCGTATGGTCGAAGAATGGAAACAGGTTCACCCGCCGAAACCAGCGGGCCCGCAGCGAGTGGGCCGGCGAGCACAGTGCGCGTCGACCGCACGGGGCCGGTCACGACCGTGATCCTGGATCGCCCGCACGCCCGCAACGCCGTGGACGGCCCGACCGCGCACGCGCTGGCGGAGGCGTTCCGCGCGTTCGACGCCGACCCCACCGCCTCGGTCGCCGTGCTGTGGGGCGAACACGGCACCTTCTGCTCCGGTGCCGACCTCAAGGCTCTCGGCACCGAGAACAGCAATCAGGCCGCCGAGGACGGTGACGGCCCGATGGGCCCGACCCGGCTGCGCCTGTCCAAGCCGGTGATCGCGGCGGTCTCCGGGTACGCCGTGGCGGGCGGGCTCGAACTCGCCCTGTGGTGCGATCTGCGAATCGCCGAGCAGGACGCTACTTTCGGCGTCTTCTGCCGCCGCTGGGGCGTCCCGCTGATCGACGGCGGCACCGTGCGCCTCCCGCGCATCGTCGGCGAAGGTCGCGCGCTCGACATGATCCTCACCGGCCGCCCGGTGAGCGCGCCCGAGGCACTACAGATGGGCCTGGTCACCCGGGTCGTGCCCACCGGCGACGCCCGCCGCGTCGCCGAGGATCTGGCCGCCCAGCTCGCCGCGCTGCCCCAAACCTGTCTGCGCACCGACCGCGCCGCCCTGTACGACCAGTACGGACACACCGAGGAGGAGGCGCTGCGCGTCGAATTCCGGCACGGCATGGCCGCCCTCACCGGCGGTGCGCTCGACGGGGCCGCCCGCTTCGCCGCGGGTGAGGGCAGGCACGGTAGCGCCGACCGCCGCTGATGGACCGTCTCACGGTCGTCGACGAGATCTTCCTGCGGACCCACCGCGGGATGGGCACCCCCATCGCGCTACAGGGTCTGTGGCGTACCCCTGATGCGATGGAACCCGCTCTGCTGCGAGCGATTCACGATCGCTTGCGCTCAGGCCGGCTCGGCCGCAGAGTGGTGAACCCACGGGTTCCCGGCGCTCGCCGTGCCTGGCACCCCAACACCACCGCCCACCCCCTCGATCTCCTCCCGAACCACACCGAGATCGCCGAGACCGACTGGCCGGCAACGCCGATCGCCCACGATTCCGGTCACTGTGCCGGCCCACTTCCCGCCCACGCGATCCTGGCCTGGGCCGACCGCCTCGGCACCGACCTGGACCCGGAGTTCGCGCCCGGCTGGCGCCTGTCCGCCGCTCGCCTCGAGGACGGCGGAACCGTTGTCGCCCTGACGTGTTCGCATGCCCTGGCCGACGCCCGTGGCCTGATCCACGCCGTCACCGTCGCCCTGCGATCCCTCGATCCGGCGCACGATGCGTCGAACGGCTTACTCCCTGTCTGCGAAACACGCTGCCGAACCACATCTTCGGAGTGGAAGGATGCGTCCTCCCAATGGGCCACCATCGTCGGCGGCACTGCCCGCGCGTTGTTTCGCAAGCTCCCCCGGCGTTCGGCACGACCGACCACGGACCACGTTGCGCGCGAACCGGGAGTCAGCAACGCCCCGCCCCTGAATCCCGGGTCGCCCGGCGACCGGCACCCGCACCCCCTCCTGTTGAGCTTCGATGCCACCCACTGGGACATCACCGCGAGCACCCTTGGCGGGACCCCGAACAGCCTGTTCATTCATGTGATCGCGAACATCCTGTGGCAGAACGGCTTCCCGAACCCGGTCATCACGGCGAGCCTGCCCGTCGACACACGCGACGAACCGCGAGTCGACAACGATCTCGCGATGACCGAGATCGCCATCCACCGCACCGACACTCCCGCGACGATTCGCGACAGGGCCAGGTCCGCCTATCAGCGCCGGATGTCCAGCCCCGCGGGCCTGCCCGAGGAGATCCTCCAGGTGATCCCCGACCGCTGGGCCTACACCCTCAGCAAGGGCGCGGGCGAGCGAGACATCCTGTGCTCCAACATCGGATCGCTGCCCGACGCGGTACGCAGAGTCGGCCCGCACGACTGCACCCGAGTGGCCGCCCGCGCGATCCACCCCGGCATCACCGACTTCCCCCGGACCCAGCTCGCGGGCTACCTCTCCCAGCTCCGCGACACCTACACGCTCGCCCTGGTGAGCCTCGCCGCCGACAACGACTCCCTGCCCGACGCCGTCGACAAGGCTTGCGCCGCAATCGGATTACACCCCGCGACCTGGTAGTCAGCCGGCGGCTATCCCCGTGAGCAGGGCACGCAGCCCCCACTCGAACTGATCCTCGGAGTTCCACGCCGCCATCGCGTCCACCTGCGCCGCGGAGCGTGGCCAGCGATCGGCATCGAGCAGGGCCAGCCCCTCGCGACGGTGCGCGACCCGCTCGGATTCCGGGGTGAGCGGCGGCTTTCCGTCGGTCTCGGCCACCGTGAGCGCGATCCCGCCCAGCACCTGCACGATCACCGCGTATACCCCGTGCGCCTGCCTCGCCTGCGGCAACCCGCCCCTGGCCAGGCATCCGAACATCGCTTCGCCGACATCGCTGGCGGCAGGCCCGTCCATCGGCCCCGACATCATCAACAGCGCGACCGCCGGATGCGCGAGCAGCTCGGCGCGCAGGCCGAGCGCGAACCGGACCACCGCGCCGGTCCACTCCACGCCGGGGTCGCGCAGGGGTTCGAGGGCAACCGCCGAGAGCACGCGTTCGATCACGGCGCGCTCCAGATCGGCCCGGCTCGCCACGTAGGTGTACACCGCGTTGGGGTTCACCCCGAGCTTGCCCGCCACCGCCCGGATCGACAGCGCCCCGGTCCCGCCCTCATCGAGGAGCTGCAGGGCGATATCGACCACCTGCTCTTCGGTGAACGAGCGCCGCGCCGGCCTCGCCGCGCCGCCACCTGTTGACTTCGCCTTCGACATGCGGTGGACTGTACCCCGTACAGCTACCTGTACCCCGTACAGCCAGAATGGATTCTCGTGCGAAACAAGCCATGGACCACCATCACGCTGCTGATCGGCGCCCCGATTCTGATGAACCTCGCCTTCGTCGGCCTCGGGACGACGTTCGACTACCCCGACGTCCTGCAATTGCCCGCCACCGAGGTCCTCGCCCGATTCCGGGCCGAGCAGACCACGATCGTCACTCTGTTCACCCTCTTGGCGGCCGCAGCCTGCGCTTTCATCCCGCTGTCCGTCCTGATCGGCCGCCTGGACGACTCCCCCACGATGCGCTGGGCGGTGCGAGCGGGCATCGCCGCCGCCCTCGTGCAAACGATCGGCCTGCTGCGCTGGCCGCTACTGGTCCCCACCCTGACCGACACGGACGCCTTCGAGCGACAGCACACCCTGCTCGGCACCCTCCTCGGCGAAACCGCCGGGTACACCCTCACCGCGATCTGGACCGCGCTGGTCATCGCGGCGCTGCGCACCCCGCGGTGGTTCGCCGTGCTCGGCTACACCAGCGCCGCGGCCATTGCGACCGGGGTCGTCATCCCGCTCGGGATCGAGCCCGCCGCGCTCGTCAACTTCCTCGGCTACGTGTGGTGGAGTGTGTGGCTGCTGGCCTTCGCGGCTCTGCTCGGCCGTGGCGCGATCGCGCGTCAGGTCGCCGTCATCCCGACGAGCAGCACGCGAAGTCCCCAGACGAACTGATCCACGGAGGTCCAGGCGGCGATCTCCTCCAGGTGCGCCGCGGTGCGCGGCCACCTGGCCGGATCCAGGTCGTGCAGCGCCGCGCGGCGCGTCGCGATCCGCTCGGATTCCCCTGGCAGCGGCGGCTTTCCGTCGGTTTCGGCCACATCGAGGGCGATCGAACCGAGCACGTACACCACCACCGCGTACACCCCGCGCGCACGGGTGGGCGCCGGTAGGCCGCCGCGGGCGAGGCAGACGAACAGTGACTCGGTCATCTCGCGCGCCACCGGCCCGTCGGCCGACGGACTGTCCATCGGCCCCGACATGATCAACTCCGCGACCGCCGGATGGGCGAAGAGCCGGCCGCGCATGCTCAGTGCGAACTGGATCACCGCCGCGGTCCACTCCACACCGTCGTCGGTGAGGGGACCGAGCGTCACCGACGACAGCACGTCTTCGATCACCGTGCGTTCGAGGCCGTCCAACCCGCCGACGCGGGCGCGCACCGCGTCCTCGTCGACCCCGAGCCGTCGCGCCACCGCCCCGACGGACAGGGCCCCCGCACCGTCCACATCCACGACGGCGAGTGCGGCGTCGACGATCCGCTGCTCGGTGAGCGAGCCGTCACCGCCGTCCGTACCTGGGGTTTTCGCCTCCGGCATGCGTCGCACTGTACCCCGCGAACCCGCACGGAATCCGTCGCCGATCAGGGTGTCAGGCCCAGCCGGGTGGCCAGCCACGGCAGCTGATCACGCAACGCGAACTCCCACACCGCGAAGCTGTGTCCGCCGGGCAGAATCCGCAGCCGCACATCCATCCCCGCGTCCTTCGCCGCCTGATACATCCGCTCCACCTGCGGCCGGTACATCTGGTCATCGGCACCGACCACGAACGCACCGGCGGAGTCCGGATACGCCCGCGTCCGCAGCAGATCGAGCGGATTGACCCGCAGCAGCGCCTCGGTATCCCCGCCGAACGCGGCGTCCACCGTGCGCTGACGGTCGCCAAGGGTCGGCTCGTCCTCACCGGACATGTCGAGGAAGGTGGGATAGACGGCGGGGTAGTTGGTGGCGAGTTGCAGTGCGCAGGTGCCGCCGTAGGAGAGTCCGCCCACCGCCCAGGAACGCGGGTCCGGGTCGATCTGCAAGGTCGCTCGCGTCCAGTTCGGCACGTCGACGGCCAGGTACGTGGCGACATTGCCGAGCTTCGAGTCCAGACACAGCGGGTTCGCCAGCTGGGAGCCGGTCCCATCGGCCACCACGACGACCGGCGCGAGCCCGTTGTGCGCGCGGGCGAACGAATCCATGGTCTCGGCCAGCTGCCCACCGACGAACCAGTCCTGCGGCGCGCCCGGCTCACCGGCTAGCAATACCAGTACCGGCAGCAGCGGCCGCGGATCCGCGAAATAGGCGGGCGGCAGATAGATCTGGGCATCGCGCGCGGTGAAACCGGACGCGGTCGGCGGCACCGTCGCGGTCAGTACTCGCCCGCCGTCGGGCAATCCGCCGGGCGCGGGCCAGGCCGGCTCGAGCGGACGCGCGCTGATCACCTGCTCGCGCCGGGTCAGCTCACCGGCATCGATCCGGTCGACCTGTTCGCCCCCGAACGCCGCACCCACCGTCGGATACCACGCGTACTCCAGGTTGATCCTGACTCCCACCGCCACCAGCACCGCCACGGCCGCGAGCACGGTCACCACGCCGGTCCACACGGTCCGGCGCACCAGGATTCGCGGCACCACCAACAGCACCGCGGCCACCGCGATCCCGATCAGCACGTAGACCGACACGGCGATCGGGTCGGGAAAGGGCCGCCACACCTCCTCGACGAACAGGTACAGCGCCACGGTCAGCACCACCGCGGACAGCACCACGATCGGCATGATCGTGGTGACATATCGCCGTACGCGAGGTAACAGCAACCAAACCGCACCCACGGCGCCGAGGACCGTCAACGCCACCGGAAGCCAGCCGGTGAGCAACGACAGATCGGTGATTCGCGTCATCTCTGACCTCCACAGATGTCACTTCGACAGCCCTGGCGCGCGCATCGCGGTCCTGGTACGGCCGCGATGACATACGGTACACAGACGACGTCACCGCGCCGGTGCGGCGCACTCGCAGCAAAGGGTGGTTCCATGAACGACAACGCGGCTGCCCCCGCATCGGCGCTCTCGCGCGGCGTCGCCCTGGCGCACACCATGATCCGCCGGATGCCGTTCACCCTCGGCTTCCTCGCAGTGGTCGCGATCCTCGGCGTCGCCTGTGGCGGCCTCTGGCGCAGGCTCGACCAGCGTTCCTGGTTTCCCGAGATCGCCTACGGCTGGCCCCCGCTCACCGAGGGCAAGTGGTGGACGCCGCTGTCCGGCTGGTTCTTCGGACTCACCCCCTTCCAATACTTCTGCATGGCAGTCGTTTTCGCGGCGGCGGTCGGCTGGACGGAATGGCGTCTGGGCACCGTGCGTACCGCACTGGTCTGCCTGTCGGGCCAGCTGATCGGCATCCTCGGCGCGTCGGTGACGGTCGGGCTGCTGGCCCACACCCATCTCGGTTGGGCGGACCGGCTTTCCGAGGTCCGCGACGTCGGATTCTCCACGGCCGCGTTCTCGGCGCTGGCCGCGGTCTCGGCGACCCTGCGTTCGCCGTGGCGGCTGCGGGTGCGCGCCGTGCTGACGGCGCACGTGGCGATCACGTTCCTGTTCGAATCGACCTTCGCCGACCTCATGCATCTCCTCGCGATCGCCGTCTGGCTGCCCGCGGGCGAAAAGTTGTTCAGCCGCACCGAACACGGCTTCTGGCCACGCACCCGGCGGGAGGTGCGCATGCTGGCCTTCATCGGGCTGCTGGTGATCGCGACGGCCTCGGTGGCGGTGTACTTCTTCCCCAGCGACAGCCTGCTCGGTCCCACCGAGAACGAACGCGGCTCGCTGTGGAGCACGATCCTGACCGTGGTGGTGATCACGGTGGTGGCCGGGCAGCTGCGTCGAGGCAGGCGCTGGGCGTGGTGGGGCACTCTGGCCTACGGCCTGGCGCATGTGGTGTTCACGCTGGTACTGCTCGGCGTGGCCATCGGCACCGACTTCGAGACCAGCGGCGCGGTGACCTTCGGAACCGGTCTGCTGTGGGCGGTCGAGGTGGCGCTGCTCTACAGCGGTCGCGGCGCCTTCCGGGTGCCCGTCCGGCGCAAGATCACCGACGGCGCGCTCACCGGCACCGATCCCGGACACGCGGTGCGCGCCCTGCTCGCCCGTTATGGCGGCAGCACCATGTCGTGGATGACGACCTGGCCGGAGAACAAATACTGGTTCGCCGCCGACGGTGAACGCTGCGTCGCCTATCAGCGCCACGCGGGCACCGTCATCGTGCTCACCGATCCGATCGGCCCCGCGGATCTCTTGCCCGCCACCATCGCCGGGTTCACCGATCGCTGCGAAGCCGACGGACTCGTGCCCTGCCTGTTCTCCACTACCGAGGCGGTCGCCGAGATCGCCGGCGAACTCGGCTGGCGCAGTGCGCAGATCGCCGAGGACACTATCGTCGACCTGCCGCAGCTCGAGTTCAAAGGCAAAGCGTGGCAGTACATCCGGTCCGCGATCAACAAGGCGAACAAGGAGGGCATCGAGTTCCGGCTCGTCGAGCTGGCCGATGAGCCGTTCGCGGTGATCGCCCAGGTGCGCGCCATCTCCGAGGAGTGGGTGGGCGAAAAGGGCCTGCCCGAAATGGGATTCACACTCGGCGGCGTGGAGGAGGCGCTCGACCCGGCCGTGCGGGTGGGGCTGGCCGTCGATGCCGAGGGCAGCGTGCACGGCGTCACCTCGTGGTTGCCCGTCTACGCCCCCGGCGACGAGATCCGCGGCTGGACCCTCGACGTGATGCGCAGGCGCCCCGACGGTTTCCGGCCGGTGGTGGAATTTCTCATCGCCTCGTCCTGTCAGGTGTTCAAAGAGGAAGGCGCCGAGATCGTTTCGCTCTCGGGCGCACCGCTGGCCCGTAGTGCGAGTACCGACGGCGCCGAGCCCATCGACCGTCTGCTCGAAGGGCTCGGCGCCGCGATGGAGCCGTACTACGGCTTCCGGTCACTGCACACGTTCAAGGCCAAGTTCCAGCCCCGCCACGAGCCGGTGTACCTGTGCTACCGCGACGAGGCGGACCTGCCCCGCATCGGCCTCGCCCTGACGAAGGCATACCTGCCCGAGGTCTCGGCCAAGGACCTGATGACTCTCGGGGCGTCCGGCAGATAGACGACGGCCGCGCGGATCTCAACGCACGGGCACCGCGATCGGCGTGACCCGCGCGATGACGTCGGCGGGCACCTCGATGCCGGGTTCGAGGTTGCCTGCCGGGACCGGCTCGCCCCACACCTGTCGCAGCGGCAGCACCCCCGCCCACACACCGCCGGTCACGATGTCGCCCTCGTCGTCGTTCGGCCCACCCGAACGCACCTTCACCGAGGCCTCGGTGAGGTCGAGCGCGAGCACCATCGTGGCCGCCATCTCCTTGCGGTTGGGCGGGCGTACCCGCTCCCAGGCTCCGGGCGCGGCGTGCTCGACGATCACCCGCAGCGCGTTGTCGCGCTCGGTCTCGTCGGTGACCAGCACCGCCCTGCCCCGGATCACCGCGGAGCGGTAGTTCATCGAGAAGTGCATGGCCGAGCGCGCGTACACCAGCCCGTCGACGTGGGTCACCGTCAGGGAGATGTCGGTGTCGATGGCGGCGCGCAGATTGCCCGCGCCGGTGGATCCGTGCAGGTAGAGGGTGTCGCCGACGCGACCGTAGATGGTGGGCAGCGCCACCGGCGATCCGCCGAGCAGCACGCCGAGGTGGCAGACCAGGCCCGCGTCGAGCACGGCGTCCAGCGCCGCGCGGTCGGTGGCGCCGCGTTCCTTGGAGCGCGTCAGCGTGGTGCGCGGGGTCGGCGACAGCGGGTTGCGGTGGAGGTCGTGCGTGCTCATAAGATGAGCTTCGCCGAAGAAGTGGACTGTGCGTAGGTCCAATTCAATAGAAATTCAACAGGCCAATTCGAGGTGGACGATGCTCGACGACCTTCCGATCCCGCTCGACCGCACCGCCCAGGAACCGCTGTCGGTGCAGGTGGCCGATGCCCTGCGCGCCGCGGCGACCGACCGGGTGCTGCGCATCGGCGACCGCCTGCCGTCCTCGCGCGCCCTGGCGCGGCGACTCGGGGTGAGCCGGGCCGTGGTGGCGGGCGCCTACGACCAGTTGCACGCGGAAGGCTGGCTGACCGGCAGACACGGCTCCGGCACCTACCTCAGCACCGCCCCCGCCACCGCGCCGGCGTCCACCGGCGCGGGCCACGGCGCCGATCCCGACGCGGGCCTGCTCGATCTGGGTCCGGGCGCACCGTGCGCCGAAGCGGTCGACTCCGCCGCGTGGCGGCGCGCGTGGCGGGCGGCAGGCGATCAAGCTCCCGAGGCCCGCAAGAACCGTGCGGGCGAACCGGACTTCCGGGCGGCGGTCGCCGATCACCTGCTGCGCCACCGGGGCCTGGCAGCCGGTGCCGGATCGGTGGTGCTGGCCACCGCCGGCACCAGCGCGGCGGTGGGCGAGCTCGCCACCGCGCTGCTTCGTCCCGGCGACACCGTCGCCATCGAGGATCCCGGCTACCTGCGCGCGGCGGGCGCGCTCCGCGCCGTCGGCATCGAGGTGCTGCCGGTGCCCGTCGACGCGGGCGGTTTGTGTGTGGATCGGATTCCGCCGGGTGTGCGCGCGGTGTATTGCACACCGGCACACCAGTTCCCGCTCGGTGCGATGATGCCGGCGTCGCGCCGGGTCGAGCTCATCGAATTCGCGAGAAGGACAGGCACTTTCATCATCGAGGACGACTACGACGGCGAATTGCGTTACGACACCGCGCCGTTGCCGCTGCTGGCGGCGATGGCACCTGATGTGGTGGTCCATCTCGGCACCACCAGCAAGATCATCGCCACCACCCTCGGCGTCGGCTGGCTCGTCGCCCGCCCCGGCATCACCGACGCGGTGCTCGCCCACCGCGCGCAGATCGGCAGTTCCCCGAGCCCCGCCGGGCAACGGATCCTCAGCGAGTTCGCCCGCCACGGCGACCTGTCGCGGCACCTGCGCCGCCTCCGCAGAGTCGTCCCGCCACGACGCGCCCTCGTCGTCGACGAACTCACCCGCCGCGGGCTCCCCGTCATCGGCGACGACGCCGGCTCGCACGTCGTCGTCGAGCTCCCCGGCCCCGCCGCCGAGCGCCACGCCGTCGACGCCGCCCGCGCCCGCGGCGTCCTGCTCGACGGTCTGGCCCGCCACCACCTCGGCGAACCACATCACTTCGGCGTCGCCATCGGCTACACCGCGCTGAACAGCGCCGACCTCGCCCGCGCCATGCCCATCGCGGCCGACTGCCTCGCCGAAGCGGCCCGCCCCGCCGGACCCGCGCGGTCGTAGCATGGACCAGGAACCGGCACGACCCCCTCCGACTATCGAAGTGGTGAGAGCATGACTGATCAGGACATTCTGGCGCGGATCAAACAGCTGGTCGACGACGAGCACTCTCTGCGAGCCAAGGCCACCGCGGGCCAGATCGACCCGGTAGCCGAACGCAAGCAGCTGGCCGAACTGGAAGTGATGCTCGATCAGGCATGGGATCTGTTGCGGCAGCGGCGCGCCCGCAGCGGCTCCGGCGAATCTCCCGAGGACACCGGGCTGCGTTCCCCCCGTGAGGTCGAGGGCTATCTGCAGTGACCGAGGTCGAGTACGACGTCATCGTCATCGGCGCGGGCCCGGCGGGTGAGAACGCCGCCGCCTACGCCATCGCGGGCAGCGACCGCACCGCCGCCCTCGTCGAGCGGGAACTGTTCGGCGGCGAATGCAGCTACTGGGCGTGTATTCCCAGCAAGGCACTGCTGCGCCCCGGCGCCGTACTCGGCCTCGGCGAGGCGATGCCGGGGGTGAGCGCGAGCGGCCCGCAGGTGGCCGACGTCCTCGCCCGCCGCGACGCCTTCGTGCACGACCACGACGACAGTTCCCAGGTCGAGTGGGCGAGGACGACCGGCATCCACCCCGTCCGCGGCGCGGGCCGGCTGGTCGGCGAACGACTCGTCGAGGTCGACACCGAGGACGGCGTGCAGCTCTTGCGCGCCCGGCACGCCGTGGTCCTGGCGACCGGCACCACCGCCACCATCCCGGACATTCCCGGCGTGCGCGAGGCGCTGCCGTGGACTTCCCGTGACACCACCAACCTGACCGTCGTCCCACGCCGGGTGGCCATCATCGGCGGCGGTGTCGTCGCCTGCGAAACGGCCACCTGGCTGGCCGAACTCGGCGCCGAGGAGGTGACTCTGCTGGTCCGGGGCGACCGCCTGCTGCCACGCAGCGAGTCGTTCGCTTCGGAGCTGGTGCTGCGGGGCTTGCGCGACACCGGCATCGTCGAGGTGCGGTTCCACACCGAACCGCTGCTGGTCTCGCGCCACGACCCCGAGGACACCGGCGTCGGCCGCCTCCACGGCGGTCCGGTGACCCTGGTGCTCGGCGACGGCGAACTCGAGGTCGACGAACTCGTCGTCGCCACCGGCCGCACCCCCGCCACCGCGAATCTCGGCCTCGACGCGGTGGGGCTGCCCGCCGGCTATATCGAGGTCGACGATCAGCTGACCGCACGCGAAGTGCCGGGCGACTGGCTCTACGCCGTCGGCGATGTGAATCATCGTGTGGCGCTGACACATATGGGCAAGTACCAGGCCAGGGTGTGCGGCGACGTGATCGCCGCCCGCGCGGCGGGCAAGCCACTGGACGGCTCGCGGTTCGCCGCGAGCGCCGACCACCAGCAGGTGCCCCAAGTCGTCTACACCGCACCGGAACTGGCCTCCGTGGGCCTCACCGAACACCAGGCGCGCACCGCCGGACACGCGGTGGACACGGTCGAGCTCGATATCGCCGTCGCGGGCTCCGCGCTCTCGCGTGACGACTTCCACGGCCGCGCGAAACTCGTGATCGATACCGCCGCCGACCGTATTCTCGGTGCCACCTTCGTCGGCCCCGAGATGGGCGAGCAGTTGCACGCGGCCACCATCGCGGTGGTGGGACGGGTGCCCATGGAGACCCTGTGGAACGCGGTGCCCGCCTTCCCGTCCGTCAGCGAATTCTGGCTCCGGCTGCTGGAAGCCTGGCGCGAGAAGACTATTTGAGCAGCCGCGACATCCGCCGATCGGCGAGCACCTTGCCGCCGGTCTGGCAGGTGGCGCAGTACTGGAAGGACCGCTCCGCGTAGGACACCTCACGCACGGTGTCACCGCACACCGGGCACGCCTGCCCGGTTCTGGCGTGTACCCGCATGCCCGAACGCTTTTCGCCCTTCAACCGGGCCGCGTCCTGTCCCACCGAACGATCGACCGCGTCGAGCAGCACCGTGCGCATCGCGATGTACAACCGCGAAACCTTTTCCGCCGACATCGTTCTGGTGTTCGCGAACGGGGAGATCTGCGCGGTGTGCAGGATCTCGTCGGAATAGGCGTTGCCGATTCCGGCGATCAGAGTCTGGTCCACGATCGCGGTCTTGATCCGCTGCGACGTGCTTTTCAGCAGCGCGGCGAATTCGTCCTCGGTCAGTCCGAGCGCGTCGGGTCCGAGCCGCGCGATCCCCGGCACCATCGCCGGATCCTCGACGACATACACCGCCAGCCGTTTCTTCGTCCCCGCCTCGGTCAGGTCGATCGCGGGCGTGGCGCCCTCCGGCGTGAAGAAATGCACGCGCAGCGCCAGCGGGCTCTTTCCGCCCGGCTTGGGCGGCAACGGATTCGGCTCATCGACCCAGCGCAACCATCCACCGCGCGACAAATGCGTGATCAACCACAGTCCGCCACAATCCATTCCGAGGAATTTCCCCCACCGCCCCGCACCGGTGACATCGCGGCCGGACAGTGCGGTGACCGGCGGATCGAAGGTCTTCACCGCGCTCAGGGCCGCCACGTCCACGCGGCCGACCACAGCGCCGACGGCATGATCCCGAAGGAACTGCGCCAACGCCTCTATTTCCGGCAGTTCGGGCACGATTGCCAGTTTAGCTATTCATCGTGCGTCGGCGCGGGATCCGTCGCGGAGCAAATAGACATCCATGATCCAGCCCTTTTCCGCGCGCAGTTCCGCGCGGCAGGTCACGATGCGGTTCTCGACTTCGCGCAGATTTCCTTCGATCAGGACTTCGTCGGGCATGCCGAGATAGGCGCCCCACCAGATGTGGATATCGTCGCCACGAACCTCGGTGAACGAGCATTCACCGTCGAGCATCACCACGGTCGAACCGGGTCCGAGCCCTTCCTCGCGCAGTCTGCGCCCGGTCGTGACGTGGACGGGCTCGCCGATCCGGTGCAGCACCATGCGGTGCCGGGCGGCCAGCGCGGCGATGCTGGTGACGCCGGGGATCACCTCGTAGCCGAAGTCGGCCCGCCCACGCGCCAGCACGTGCTCGACCATGCGCAGGGTGCTGTCGTAGAGCGCCGGATCCCCCCACACGAGGATCGCGCCGATGCCGTCCACCTCGTCGAACGCGGCTTCGAGGAGCTCGGAGCGGCGTTCGTGCCAATCCACGACCACACCGGCGTAGTCAGCGGGGGTGCGCTCACGCGGCGGATCGGCGATCTCGATGATCCGATGCGGCGTGTCCACGTGTTCGGCCAGGATCGTGGTGCGCACGTCGACGAGCTCCTGTTTCTCGGCGCCCTTGCCGATCACGAAGAACGCCTCGGCCTTCCGCATGGCCTTGATCGCCTGCACCGTCACCTGGTCGGGGTCGCCGGCGCCGATGCCGATCACGTAGAGCTTGCGCATAGCCGAAGAGCTTGCCAGGTGCCGATCCGTTGGGCCGACCCCCGTAGAATCGCCAGACGTGGCCACCCCTGATACGCAGTACGAGGATCTGCTCCGGCACGTTCTGGAGCGAGGCACGCCAAAGGCCGATCGCACCGGCACCGGAACCCGCAGCATCTTCGGTCACCAGCTGCGCTACGACCTGGCTGGGTCCTTCCCGCTGATCACCACCAAGCGGGTCCATATGAAGTCCATCGCCTACGAACTGCTGTGGTTCCTGCGCGGCGACTCCAATGTCTCCTGGCTGCGCGAACACGGCGTGACCATCTGGGACGAGTGGGCCGACGCCAAGGGTGAACTCGGCCCCGTCTACGGCGTGCAGTGGCGCTCGTGGCCCACCCCCGACGGCACCCACATCGACCAGATCGCCCAGGTGCTGCACACCCTGCGCACCGACCCCGACTCGCGCCGGATGATCGTCTCGGCCTGGAACGTGGCCGACCTGGACAAGATGGCGCTGGCCCCCTGCCACGCCTTCTTCCAGTTCTATGTCGCCGACGGCAAACTGTCCTGCCAGCTGTACCAGCGCAGCGCTGACCTGTTCCTCGGTGTGCCGTTCAATATCGCCAGCTACGCCCTGCTCACGCTGATGGTCGCCCAGCAGACCGAGCTCGAGCCGGGCGAGTTCATCTGGACCGGCGGCGACGTGCACATCTACGACAATCACACCGACCAGGTCCGCGAGCAGCTCACCCGCGAGCCCTACCCGTTCCCGACGCTGCACCTGCGGCCGGCGACGAGCCTGTTCGACTACGCCTACGAGGACATCGAGCTGTCCGGCTACCAGCATCACCCCGGCATCAAGGCGCCGGTGGCGGTGTGAAGCGGATCGGCCTGATCTGGGCGCAGGCGAACGACCGGGTGATCGGTGTCGACAACACCATTCCGTGGCGGGTGCCCGAGGACATGGCGAATTTTCGCGACACCACCATGGGGCACCCGGTGATCATGGGCAGACGGACGTGGGATTCGCTGCCCGCGAGCTTTCGCCCGCTGTCGGGTCGCCGCAACATCGTGGTCACCCGCCAACCGGATTGGGCGGCCGACGGGGCGGAACGCGCCGCATCCGTGCCCGACGCGCTGACGATGACCGGCGAGTCCGACACCTGGGTGGCGGGCGGCGGCGAGATCTACCGCGCGGCGCTACCGTCGGCGACGACGCTGCTGGTCACCGAGGTCGACACCACCGTGGCGGGCGACGCCTTCGCCCCGGTCATCGGCCCGGAATGGCATGCCGACGACGCCCCGTGGCTGATCTCGAAAACCGGTCTGCGCTACCGCATTCGCCACTACACCCGCGGCTGACAACACACGGCTAACGGTCGCGGCAAAACGCCCGAACGCGTGGGCGCCGTCGGGCATACTCCTGGCAAGACCTGCCCGCGAGATGCCTGCGAAAGGCCCGATCCATGGACAAGAAATCGCTGACCGCCGTGGCCCGTCAACAGCTCAAGCTGGCGGCCACGTCGACGAGCGGCCGGAGTTCGCAAACCCTCATCGGCGGCCACACCCACGCGCTGCGGCAGACGGTCGTCGCACTCGCCGGGGGACAGAGCCTGGCCGAACACGACAATGCGGGAGACGCCACCATCCAGGTGCTCTCCGGCACGCTGGTGCTGATCGCGGGCACCGACGAGTGGAAGGGGTCGGCGGGCGATCTGCTCGTGGTGCCGCGCGCCCGCCACAGTGTCAAAGCTGTCGACGACGTCACATTTTTGCTGACCGTCGCGAAATAGCAGGTCGATCGTCCGAAAATGCCTGACACCTCGAGGCGTTGATCGGACCTGTCGGTGCGGAGCCGTACTGTGGACGCCATGGGTGAGCCACAGCCGATCCTCGATCCACTCACGCCGTCCGCGATCTTCCTTGTCGCCACCATCGACCCCGGTGGCGAATCCGCGGTCCGCGACCTCCTGGCAGACATCTCCGGATTGCGCCGTTCGATCGGTTTCCGGGTGCCCGGTGAAGGATTGACCTGTGTCACCTCGATCGGCTCTGCGGCCTGGGACCGGCTCTTCGCCGGCCCGAAACCCGCTGAGCTGCACGAGTTCCCGGGTTACAACGGCCCGATCCACAGCGCACCGGCCACCCCCGGCGACCTGTTCTTCCACATCAGGGGCGAAACCCAGGGCCCGTGCTTCGAACTCGCCATGGTGATCGGTGCCCGCCTCCAAGGCGCGGCGACCATCGTCGACGAGACAGTCGGCTTCCGCTATTTCGAACAGCGCGACCTGCTCGGCTTCGTCGACGGCACCGAGAACCCGGAAGGTCGAGGCGCGGCGGCGGCGGCGCTGATCGGCGACGAGGACCCCGAGTTCACCGGCGGTAGCTACGTGATCGTGCAGAAGTACACCCACCCGCTCGACCAGTGGAACGCGCTGTCGATCGAGGAACAGGAGCGGGTGATCGGGCGGACCAAGCTCGCCGACTACGAACTGCCCGACGACGTGAAACCCGCCGACTCGCACGTCGCGGTGAACACCATCACCGACCCCGACGGCACCGAACGCCAGATCGTGCGCGCCAACATGCCGTTCGGCACCATCGGCACCGGCGAGTTCGGCACCTACTACGTGGGCTACGCCGCCACCCCGAGCGTCACCGAACTCATGCTCGAGCGGATGTTCCTCGGGACCGGCGAGGCGGCCTACGACCGCATCCTCGACTTCTCCTTCGCCGTCACCGGCACCCTCTTCTTCACTCCCACCGTGGATTTCCTCGATGACCTGCCCGACGCACCCGACACGGCAGGCACCGAGATCGAGCCGGCGACCCTGCCGGAAATCGACCCCGTCGAACGCGCGAACGAGGCGGCGGCAGCTCGCCCTGACGGCTCCCTCGCAATCGGCACGATGAAAAGGAGTATCTGAATGAACAACCTGCATCGCGAACTGGCGCCGATCACCGACGAAGCCTGGTCGCAGATCGAGGAGGAGGCGACCCGCACGTTCAAGCGCAATATCGCGGGCCGCCGGGTCGTCGATGTGTCGGGACCGCACGGTTTCGACTTCTCGGCCCGCAACCTCGGCCGGGTCACCCCGATCGATTCGCCCGACGACGGCGTGCAGGCCCGTCAGCGCGTGATCCAACCGGTGATCGAGCTGCGGGTGCCGTTCACCCTGCAGCGCGCCGAACTCGACGACATCGCGCGTGGAGCCGACGACGCCGATTTCGACAACCTCAAGGACGCCGCGCAGAAGATCGCCTTCGCCGAAGACCGTGCGATCTTCGAGAGCTACGCTGCGGCGGCCATCACCGGTATCCGCGAGGCCTCCTCGAACCCCCCCGTCGCGCTGCCGAGCAACGTCGTCGACATTCCCGATGCCATCTCGCACGCCCTCACCGGCCTGCGTCTGGCCGGCGTCCAGGGTCCGTACTCGGTGGTGCTCAGCGCCGAGCTGTACACCCAGGTCAGCGAGACCTCCGATCACGGTCACCCGATCCGGACTCACATCGAGCGGCTGATCGACGGCGAGATCATCTGGGCGCCTGCCATTTCCGGCGGTTTCGCGCTCACCACCCGCGGCGGCGACTTCGAACTCGCGCTCGGTCAGGACCTGTCGATCGGCTACCTCAGTCACGACGCCGAGACCGTGCAGCTGTACTTCCAGGAGACCTTCACCTTCCTCGTCGACACCTCGGAGGCGGCGGTGTCGCTCGGCTCGTGAACCCGCGGCGGTGCGCACCGCTAGGGTGAGCCACGAATCGTGATTCGCCGATCGGCGCGAGCATCGGGCCCGGCGAGCTGGAGAGGGAGGTCCGCATGTCGGTCGTGCGTGCCGGTGTGGTGTCCACCAGGCGGAGCCTGTTCTATTGCTTGATCGGAGTCCTGGTCACCACGGGCGTCGTCGGGTTGTTCCTGGCGATGTTCGGGGTGAACCGGGTGATCACCGGGCTGCTGGTCGGGGCGGTCGGCGGGTTCGCGGCGGGTATCGCGCTGTTTGTCCGTGACGTCATCGAGCTGCACGAGCACGCGATCTACGCGCGGACCCCGTTCCGCTCGTCGACCGTGCCGTGGGACCGTGTCGTCGCGGGCCGCTTCACCCTCGACGAGCACGCCCGCTGGGCACTGGCACTCGACCTGAACGGCGAGTCGGCCGATGAACTGGTGCTGCTGTCCATCCCACCGGTGATCCGCCCCGTCACCGGCGCCTACGACATGCGCAAGCGCGAACAGGTGAGCGAGATCCGGGAAATGCTGCGCGCCAAGCGAATCCCGATCACCGTGCTGCCCGAGATCGCGGGCGCGCTCAACCAGTACTGGCAGATCGCCCCGCCGACCGCCCGCTGATCACGCGGGCGGACGGCCGCCGGTCTCCCCGAGTCGTCGCAGCAAGGCCTCGGCCGCGGCGCGCACTGCGCCGATATCGCCGCGATGTCCGACGATCCGCACCACCCCGTCCGGGATGACGCACTCGGCGTCGGCGCCCGCGGCGCCCTCGTCGTACCTGATCGCGATCACCGTCTCCACCAGCCGGAACGGCAGGATCCTCGAGTCGTCGGATTCCCCCGCAGCCGTGGACGCCGCGGCCGCCAGACGCTCGTAGTGCCCGCGCAGTTCGTCACGTCGGCGCCGGAACGCGACAAAGCGTTCCGTGCGCAACTCGGGCAACAGGTACAGCGCGCCCAGGTTCCAGCGCGCCGTGCGCAATTGGCGTACGTCGAACAGGGCCAGTGCGTACAGCTGGGTCACCGCGTTGTCGGGCTCGGTCATCATCCGCTGGGCCAATTCGACCGGGCCCGCGACTGTTTCGGCCAGCAGCGCGTCGAGGATGTCGTCCTTGGCGGCGAAGTGGTGATACAGCGAAGCCTGGCGGATACCGACCGCGTCGGCCACTGCCCGCGTCGAGGTGTTGGCATACCCCTTGGTGGTGAAGAGCTCCGCCGCCGCGTCGAGGATCTCCGCGCGCGGCGTAGTTCCCTGCCTGCGCCGCTGTTCCAGCCGGGGACGCCCGGGACCGAGATTCGCCACACCGGAGATTCTGTCATCGGGCCACGACCTGCATCGCAGCGGGCAGCTCACCGGCGCGAACGCTCGAAGGTCGAATTTCTGTCATTTGACAGAAACTCAGGCAACGCAGAAGTTACCGCGGGGCGCTCAGTCGATACACGCACGACACCGTTCGAGCGATCGCGCGCGCAAAACTATCGACTGATAGATATTGGCCGCACCGCCGAAGGACACCGACATGGCCACGACACTCGAATCCCCCTCCGTTCCACCTGAACTCGGCCGCGACAGCGCGGATCTGGCAGCTTTCGGATATCAACCGGTCCTGCACCGCAAACTGGGGCGCTACGCGTCCTTCGCGGCAGGTTTCTCGTTCGTCTCCATCCTCACCACGATCTTCCAGTTCTTCGGCTTCGGCTATTCGTTCGGCGGCGCCGCCTTCTTCTGGACCTGGCCGCTGGTGTTCGCGGGCCAGTTCCTGGTCGCGCTGAACTTCGCCGAGCTCGCCGCCCGCTACCCGATCTCCGGCTGTATCTATCAGTGGTCACGTCGGCTGGCAGGTGGGCTGATCGGCTGGTTCGCCGGCTGGATGATGGTGATCGCGCAGGTCGTGACCGCCGCCGCGGCCGCCATCGCGCTCCAGGTGGTGCTGCCCTCGATCTGGAGCGGATTCCAGCTCATCGGCACCGACACCGCGCTCACCTCCCGCGACGGCGCGATGAACGCCGTGCTGCTCGGCAGCGTGTTGCTCATCGTCACCACTACCATCAATGTGATCGGCATCGACCTGATGTCGAAGATCAATTCGATCGGTGTCACCGTCGAGATCGTCGGCGTGCTGGCGATCATCGCGCTGTTCTTCGCCAACACCGAGCGCGGCCCCGATGTGGTGTTCCAGACCGACCAGGCCTCCCCCGGCCCGTACTGGGCGGCGTTCCTGGTCTCCGGCCTGATGGCCGCCTACGTGATGGTCGGATTCGATTCCGCCGGTGAGCTTTCCGAAGAGACCAAGAACCCGCGCAAGGTCGCGCCCCGCACCATCCTGCTCGCCCTGGCCGTATCGGCGCTGGGCGGCGGTCTGATGCTGCTCGGCGCGCTGATGGCGGCACCGAGCCTGTCCGACGGCGAATTGTCCACCGGTGGGCTGGCTTACGTCATCACCTCGAAACTGAACAGCCCCGCGGGATCGGTACTGCTCGGTTGCGTCGCGGTCGCGGTGATCGTCTGCACCCTCGCGATCCAGACCGCGGGCTCACGCCTGATGTTCTCGATGGCCCGCGACGGCAAACTGCCCTTCGCCAAGGCCCTTTCGACCGTGCACCCCCGCTTCGGCACCCCCGTGTGGCCCGCCGTCGCGATCGGTGCCCTCGGCATCGGCCTGCTGGTACTGAACCTCGGCAACCCCGCCATCTTCGCCACCCTCGCCAGCGTCTGCATCGTCAGCCTGTACCTGGCCTACCTGCTGGTCACCGTGCCGCTGCTGCTGCGTCGCATTCAGGGCTTGCCCGCCCCCGACGACAAAACCCTGTTCCACCTCGGCCGCTGGGGCATCCCGATCAACGCCCTCGCCGTCGTCTGGGGCATCGCCATGGTCATCAACCTGGCCTGGCCCCGCCCCGAGGTCTACACCCCCGCCGGCGGCAGCTGGTGGCAACTCTGGGCAGGCCCCCTGTCAGTGGCCGTAATCCTCACCGCCGGCGCCATCGTCTACCGCGCCGTAGTAGCACCCAAGACCCCCACTCCCCTCACCGAACCCGCCCCCGCCACACCCTGATCCGCCACAACCAGCCAGCCCGCCCCTCCAACAACCACACCGCTCACACCCAGCCCGTCCCCTCCTCCACAACCCACCGCGGGCACCCAGCCTGTCCCCGACTTCAACAACCCACCACGCGCACACCCAGCCAGTCCCCGACTCCACCCACACCCAGCCTGTCCCCGACTTCAACAAC
>NZ_JBHXAQ010000017.1:0-90403 GCF_042728755.1 Nocardia sp. NPDC060249 | reverse complement strand
CCTCGTGTCCCAGCCAGTGGCTGAGTCGGTGTCCGTGTCGCTCTGACTCGAATAAAGTTACGTGCCGACCAACACGAAGTCAAATCGGCTGGTCAAGGGTGGTTTCCAAACAGCGGTCCGGTGGTGAACCAGCTCGCCGCGGCCGCGGTGAAGCGGTGGCGGTCCCACTGCCCCGCGCCTGCGGGGATCGCGCCGACTATCGGGGTCTCGGTGACTCGCGGAAGGTCTTCGCGATTGCACTGCGAGGCGAGGTCGGGATCGGTCGGCCAGGAGCCGATGACCAACCCGGCGCAGGGAACACCAGCCGCGGCGAGGGTCCGGGTGGTGAGTTCGCTGTGGTTGAGGGTGCCCAGGCCGGCCGCGGCGACAACCAGGACCGGTGCACCGATCTTCTGGGCGAGGTCGAGCAGGGTGAACTCGCCCATCCGCACCAGCAGTCCGCCCGCGCCTTCGACCAGTACCAGGTCGGCGTCGGCGAGCGATTCGACGGCGGCGACGGTGTCACCCAGGCTCAGCAGTGGCATGGCCGCGCGGCGCGCGGCGGTGTCGGGTGCGAGTGGTTCCGGGTAGCGGGCGAGCTCGAGGGTACGGGTCACCCCGGTCAAGCGGGTGACCTCGGCGAGGTCGCCGGGTTCACCGGGGGCGATGCCGGTCTGCGCGGGCTTGCAGACAGCGACGGTGCGCCCCGCGGCCTGCGCGGCGGCGGCCAGTGCCGCGGTGACGACAGTTTTGCCGACGTCGGTCGAGGTGCCGCTGATCAGCAGGACAGTCATGCCGTCACCGATTCCTTGCCGCGGGCCGAGGCGAGAACATCGCCGAGGACCTCGGCGATCGTGTCGAGTTCGGCGGATGTCAGGTCGGCGCGGGCGGTGAGCCGCAGCCGGGAGGTCCCTTCGGGGACCGAGGGCGGGCGGAAGCAACCGACGTCGAGGCCGCGGGCGCGGCATGCCTGCGCGGCATCGAAGGCGACGTGAGCTTCGCCGAGAACGACGGAAACAACCGCGGAATCCGGTTCGGGGACCCCGGCGATCCGGGCGATGTCGGCGGCGCGGTCGAGTACGCGGGTGGCCATCGACGGGTCGCGGCGCAGCAGCGACAGGGCGGCGCGGGCCGCGCCGACCGCGGCGGGGGCGAGGCCGGTGTCGAAGATGAAGGTGCGCGCGGCATCGATCAGGTGGGCACGGATTCTGGCATCGGCCAGGACAACGCCGCCCTGGGCGGCGAATGCCTTCGACAGGGTCGCGGTGATCACGAGGTCCGGCTCGCCGGCCAAGCCCAGCTCGTGCACGAGTCCGCGTCCACCCTCGCCGCGGACCCCGAGTCCGTGGGCTTCGTCGACGATCAGCACGGCGCCGTTCGCGCGGGTGACGCGATGCAGGTCGGTCAGCGGCGCGAGGTCGCCGTCGGCGCTGAAGACCGAATCGGTCAGCACCAAGGCGCGCTCTTCGGTGCGCTCGGCGAGCAGACGTTCGATCGCGGCGACATCGCGGTGTGGCGCGATCGCGACCCTGGCACGAGAAAGCCTGCACGCGTCGACCAGTGAGGCGTGCGAACCCGCGTCGGAGACCACGAGGGTGCCGCGACCGGCCAGCGCGGTGACCACGCCGAGGTTGGCGGCGTAGCCGGTGGCGAAGACCAATCCTGTTTCGGCACCGACGAATTCGGCCAGTTCGAGCTCGAGGAGCGCGTGCTCGGTGGTCGTTCCGGTGACCAAGCGGGAACCCGTAGAGCCCGCGCCCCACCGACGCACCGCCTCGATCGCGCCCTCGACGACCTCGGGGTGCCGGTGCAGGCCCAAGTAGTCATTGGAGGCGAGGTCGATCGCGGACGACTCGGCGACACGCTCGCGCAGATGCCTGCGTAGCCCGGCGTCGACCCGTTCGGCCGCACGCTCGTCCAACCAGCTCAACGGATCCGTACTCACAGTTGAGCAGCATACTTGAACACCGTTCAGGACGGTCGGGCTCATGCGATCGAGGCCTTCACCGCCGCGCGCACGGCCTCGGTGATGGCGGCGATGTCGGCACTGGTGCTGATGAACGGGGGCATCGTGTAGACGAGGTTGCGGAACGGGCGAAGCCAGGCACCGGCGTCGACGGCGGCATCGGTCGCGGCGCGCATATCGACGGGTTCGTCGAGTTCGACGACGCCGATCGCGCCGAGCACGCGGACTTCGGCGACACCGGGCAGCTCGGCCAGCGGCGCGAGGCCGGTCCGCAGCTCCGACTCGATCCTGGACACCTCACCTCGCCAGTCCCGCGAGCGCAGCAACTCGATCGAGGCGACCGCGACGGCGCAGGCCAGGGGGTTGCCCATGAAGGTCGGCCCGTGCATCAGCCCGCCGTGTGCCGCGCTGATGGTCTCGGCGATCCGCGCGGTGCACAGTGCCGCGGCCAGGGTGAGATAGCCGCCGGTCAGCGCTTTGCCGACGCACATCACGTCCGGCGCGACGCCCGCGTGGTCGGCGGCGAACAGCTCGCCGGTGCGGCCGAATCCGGTGGCGATCTCGTCGAAGACGAGCAGCACGTCGTGGTCGTCGCAGATCCGGCGTAGTTCGGTGAGGTAGCGCGGATCGTGCCAGCGCATGCCGCCCGCGCCCTGGACGACCGGTTCGACGATCACCGCGGCCAGCTCGTCGCGATGGGTGGCGACGGCGAGTTCGAGTTCGGCGACATAGCCGGGTTCGAACTCTCGTGGCGGCGCGGGGACGAAGACCTGCTCGGTGAGGACGTCGGTCCACAGCGAGTGCATGCCGCCGTCGGGGTCGCAGACGCTCATCGGGGTGAAGGTGTCGCCGTGGTATCCCCCGCGCCAGGTGAGCAGCCGGTTCTTCGCCGGGCGCCCGGCCCCGCGCCAGTACTGCAGGCACATCTTGGTCGCGACCTCGACCGAGACGGAGCCGGAGTCGCAGAGGAAGACCTTGTCGAGACCGGCGGGCGTGAGTTCGACCAGCAACTGGGTCAGGCGGGCGGCCGGTTCGTGGGTGAGCCCGCCGAACATCACGTGGCTCATGCGCTGGGATTGCGCGAGCAGGGCGGCGTCGAGGACGGGGTGACAGTAGCCGTGGACGGCCGCCCACCACGAGCTCATCCCGTCGACGAGTTCGCGGCCGTCGGCGAGAGTGAGCCGCGTTCCCGCCGCACTCGCCACGACCAGCGGCTCGGTGGTCGCGGGGAATCCGCCGTAGGGATGCCAGACGTGTTCGGCATCGAGGGCGGTGATCTGCTCGGGGGTCAGGTCCACAGGTTTCCTCGTCGTCGCCCGGGGCTGCCGAAACGACAGCCTTGAACGCTGTTCAAGTTATCACTCGCCGTGCTCGGCGGAACGGGTGTCGGCGTGATTCGCGATCGCGGCGGGCAGCCGAGCGAGGGCATCGCGGACCACGGCGAGCGATTCCGCGCCCCACTCGGCGGCGATCACCTCATCGATTCGCTGGATGTGGCGCCCAGCCAGCGCCACCACCTCCCGACCGGCCGCGGTCGTGACCACCAGCCGCGCCCGCCCGTCCGCGGGGTCGGGCGCGCGCCGCACGTATCCGCACTTCTCCAGGTGCGTGACCAACTCCCCCATCGACTGCTGGGTCATTCCGGCGGCCTCGGCTAGCGCGGTCACCCGGGATCCTTCCGGCGCGAGGTAGCGGAATACCGCGTAGTGGGCTGGGCGCAGATCGGTTCCGCGCCCGGCGCGCAGCGCGGGGTTCAGCGCGCGTTCGTAGGCATCGGCCGCCTGGACCAGCAGTTTCAGCAAGGACGATCGCTCAGCCATTGACATACTAGGAAGGTTACCTTTATATCTGAGTAATGGCTGCCATCGGTTCCGTCCTCACCTTCCGCAACGGGCATCGGGTCACGCTCGTCGACCGGGGCGCCGACGCGCAGGGCGCCTATCTGCGCCTCGAACACGTATTGCCGCACGTCGGCAGGCAAGCCGGCCCGCACTGGCATCCCGAGATCAGCGAAACCTGGACCATTCGCACCGGTCAGGTGCGGTTTCGGGTCGACGGCGAGGACATCGTCGCGGGGCCGGGCGAGACCGTGACCGCGCCCCCGCGCGCCGTACACGAGTTCTGGAACGAGGCGAACGACACCGTGATGGACCATCTGATCCGTCCGCCGCTGCAGCACTGGGAGATGTTCGAATTCTGGAGCGGCCTCGACAACGCGAACAAGACGACGAGGAGCAAGCTCCCCCGCAACCCGCTCGCCCTCGGGCTGCTGTGGGAATACCAGGACGGCTATCTCGCCGGTCCGCCCGCGTTCCTGCAACGGCTGATCTTCGGCGGATTGGCCGGGCTCGCGCGGCGCACCGGCTACGCGCGGCGGTTGCTCGCGACCACATCGGCCTGAGCAGCGGTCCGCGAGCGGCCGGTCACATCGTGCGCGGTGGGACCCACGGTTCCATTACTGTCGTAGCATGTCGAGCCCGAACGACCGACCCGAGGTGTGGCCGGGCACCGCGTATCCGCTCGGCGCGACCTACGACGGCGGGGGCACCAACTTCTCGGTGTTCTCCGAAGTCGCCACTAAGGTCGAGCTCTGCCTGATCGCCAAGGACGGCTCCGAGACCCGCGTCGACCTCGACGAAGTCGACGGCTATGTCCGGCACGCCTACCTGCCCTCCGTCACGCCGGGTCAGCGGTACGGCTTTCGCGTCCACGGTCCCTACGATCCGGAACTCGGATTACGCTGCGATCCCAGCAAACTGCTGCTCGACCCGTACGGGAAGGCGTTCGACGGCGAATTCGTCAACGATCCCTCGCTCTACACCTACGGGCTGGATTCGCTGGGCAACACGATGACCGGGGTGGTGATCAACCCGTTCTTCGACTGGGGTCCCGACCGGCCGCCGAACCGGCCCTACCACGAGACGGTGATCTACGAAGCGCACGTCAAGGGCCTCACGATGACGCACCCGGAAATCCCCGAGGATCTGCGCGGCACCTACGCGGGCCTGGCGCATCCGGCGATCATCGGGCATCTGAAGTCGCTGGGCGTCACCGCGATCGAGCTCATGCCGGTGCACCAGTTCTTCCACGATCATGTGCTCACCGATCAGGGATTGCGCAACTACTGGGGCTACAACAGCATCGGCTATCTCGCGCCGCACAACCAGTATTCGGCCCGGCCGCGTGGCGACGGCGCGGTCGCGGAGTTCAAGGCGATGGTGCGCGCGATGCACGCCGAGGGCATCGAGGTGATTCTCGACGTCGTCTACAACCACACCGGCGAGGGCAACCACAACGGGCCGATACTGAGCCTGCGCGGGATCGACAACGCCGCCTACTACCGGCTCGACGAGGCCGACCCCGAGCACTACAAGGACTACACCGGTACCGGCAACAGCCTCAATGTCCGGCATCCGCACACGCTGCAACTGATCATGGACTCGCTGCGGTACTGGATTCTGGACATGCACGTCGACGGCTTCCGCTTCGACCTCGCCGCCACGCTGGCTCGCGAATTGCACGATGTGGACCGGCTTTCCGCGTTCTTCGACCTGGTGCACCAGGATCCGGTGGTGAGTCAGGTCAAGCTCATCGCCGAACCCTGGGACGTGGGCGAAGGCGGCTACCAGGTCGGCAACTTCCCCAGCCTGTGGACCGAGTGGAACGGCAAATACCGGGACACGGTGCGTGATTACTGGCGCGGGGAGCCCGCGACATTGGGCGAGTTCGCTTCCCGGCTCACCGGGTCGTCGGATCTGTACGAGTCGACGGGACGGCGACCGGGCGCCAGCATCAACTTCGTCACCGCGCACGACGGCTTCACGCTGCGAGATCTGGTGTCCTACAACGAGAAACACAACGATGCCAACGGCGAGGGCAATCGGGACGGGGAAAGCCACAACCGATCGTGGAACTGTGGCGTCGAAGGCGAGACCGACGATCCCCGGGTCCTGGCGCTGCGTGCTCGCCAGCAACGCAATCTGCTGGCCACGCTGATCCTGAGTCAGGGCACGCCGATGCTCGCCCATGGTGACGAGATCGGACGCACGCAGCTCGGCAACAACAATGTGTACTGCCAGGATTCGCCGCTGGCGTGGATGGACTGGTCGCTGGCGGAGTCGAATGCCGAGCTGCTCGAGTTCACCCGGACGGTGATCGCCTTGCGCACCGCGCATCCGATCTTCCGGCGCCGTCGCTTCCTGGCCGCCGGTCCGAGCGACGATCAAGGTCACCGCCGCGAGATCGCCTGGTTCGCGCCCGCGGGCACCGAGATGACCGACGCCGACTGGGACAGCGGCTTCGGGAAGTCCCTGGCCGTGCTGCTCGACGGCGACGGCATCGCCGAACCGGGTCCACGGGGTGAACGCATCACCGACGACTCGTTCCTGCTGTGCTTCAATGCGCACGACGAAGCGATCGATTTCGTCCTGCCCGGACCGGAGTTCGGTGCGCACTGGTCGCTCGCCCTGGATTGTTCGACCCCGACCGGCGCGGCCGACGCGGTGTACGCCGCGGCGGCGACGCTGCCGGTCGCCAGCCGCTGCCTGCTCGTATTGCGCCGAACCGCCTAGCCGCCGAGCGAGACGATGACCCAGACCTATGTGACCGACCCGCTGACCATGCTGCATCGCGCGCCCGTCCGAGCCGGCACGGTGCGCAGCACCTACCGGTTGCAGTTGCGCCCCGACGCGCTCACCTTCGCCGATGCCCGCGCCATCGCCGAATACCTGCAGCAGCTGGGCATCTCACACCTGTACCTGTCGCCGATCCTGACCGCGACGCACGGGTCGACCCACGGTTACGACGTCACCGATCCCACCACGGTCTCCGCCGCGCTCGGCGGGCCGACGGGCCTCAAAGCACTCTCCGACGAAGTGCGAAGCCGGGGCATGGGACTGATCGTCGACCTGGTGCCCAATCATGTGGGTGTCGCCGATCCGCGGCAGAACCCGTGGTGGTGGGACGTGCTGCGCACCGGCCAGAAGTCGCAGTACGCCAAGTACTTCGACATCGACTGGAGCTCGGGCAACGGCGCGGGCGGGCGACTGGCGCTGCCGGTTCTGCAGAACGAGAACGACCCCGCCGCGCTGACCGTCGACCGCTCCGGCGCGGAACCGATGCTGGCCCTGCACGATCTGCGATTCCCGATCGCGGCGGGCACCGACGGCGACAACGCGCTGCGCATCCACGACCGCCAGCACTACCGGCTGGTGAGCTGGAAGGCCGGGGTGTGCACGTATCGGCGGTTCTTCGCGGTGAACAGTCTGGCCGCGATCCGGCAGGAAGACCCGGAGGTGTTCGAGGCGACCCACCGGGAGCTGGCAGCCTGGTGCGAACACGATCTGATCGACGGTGTTCGCGTCGACCATCCCGACGGCTTGTCGTATCCGAGCGCATATCTGACCCGGTTGCGCAGGCTGATCGGCCCACAGCGGCTCCTGCTCGTCGAGAAGATCCTCGCCAATCGCGAGCCGCTGGACGCGACGCTGCCGGTCGACGGCACCACCGGCTACGACGCGCTCGCCGATCTCGGTGGGGTGCTGATCGACCCGGCGGGCGAGGCGACGCTGACCGAACTGTCCCAGCGCGTCGCGGGGCACGGTAGCGACCGGGCGTGGTTCGGTGAGACCGAGCACCGGATCAAGCGTGCCGTCGCCGAAACCATTCTGGCGCCGGAGATCCGGCGATTGGTCGCCGCGATCAAACGCGACGGCAACGCGGGTAGCTTCGACACTCTCGCGGTGAGCAACGCGACCATCGAGGTGCTGGCGTTCATGCCGGTGTACCGGGTGGACTACGCACCGCTGGCCGGGATGACGGCCGCGGTCGTGGCGGAGGTGGAGAAGCGCAATGCCGAGCTGACGGCGCCGCTGTCGGTCCTGGTGACCGCGCTGTCGGTGGGTGGTGAAGCGGCGACGAGGTTCTCGCAGGTGTGTGGGGCGATCACCGCCAAATCGGTCGAGGACACCATGTTCTATCAGGGTGCGCGGCTGGTATCGCTGCAGGAGGTGGGCGGTAACCCGGCGCGATTCGGCCACTCCGTCAACGACTTCCACCTGTCCAACAGTGAACGTGCGCAGCGCTGGCCCGCGACCATGACGACGATCTCGACCCACGACACCAAACGCGGGGAGGATGTGCGCGCCCGGATCGGGGTGTTGTCGCAGGTCGCCGATGTCTGGTCGCAGCGGGTTCGAGGCTGGCTGGAGACGACTCCCGCACCCGACGGGGCCACCGCGTTGTTCCTGTTGCAGAACATGTTCGGGGTGTGGCCCGCCGACGGGCGACCCGCCTCGTCGGTGCCGGGGCTGCGGGACCGGCTGCACATGTTCGCGGAGAAGTCGATTCGCGAAGCGGGCACGAAGACGTCGTGGGAGGAGCCCGACGCGGCGTTCGAGTCGGCCGTGCACGGCTGGCTCGATGCGGTGATCGATGGACCGGTCGGCACGGGCATCGGCGATCTGGCCCATGAGCTCGCGCCCCACGCGTGGTCGGACGCGGTGGCGCAGAAGCTCTTGCAGCTGGGTGCGCCGGGGATTCCCGATATCTACCAGGGCACCGAGCTGTGGGAGGACTCCCTCGTCGATCCCGACAACCGACGGCCGGTGAACTTCGCCGCCCGGGTCGGGATGCTCCAGTCACTCACCGACACACCGACTTTGGACACCACCGGCGCGGCGAAGATGTGGGTGGTCGCCTATGCGCTGTGGTTGCGCCGGGAGCGGCCGGAGTGCTTCGTCGGCGGGATGTACCGGCCGCTGTACGCGATCGGTGAGCACGCGCATCGGTTCATCGCCTACGGTCGGGGGCCCGCGGGCGACGCGCCGGAGGTGATCGTGGCGGCGACCCGGCATTCGGTCGGGCTCGGCGCAACGGGCTGGCTCGATACGACGTTGCCGCTGCCGCAGGGCAACTGGACCGATCGGCTCACCGGGAACACCTTCGCGGGTAGTGCGCGGGTGGACAAACTGTTCGCCCGGCTTCCTGTCGCGTTGCTGGTGCGCTGACAGCGAGGGCAGCACACGCGGGACCGAGGGGACGCACCGGCGAGGGACCGGCCACCGCGGGGGTCGGTCCCTCGTGTCCAGCTCAGTGACTACGACGCAGTCCCAGATACTGCAGCGCGGCGAATCCGCCGACCGTCACCGACTGCATCACCGCCCACACCGCGCCCACCGTGGTGAGACCGAGCGCACCGGTCGACAGCGTGGCGAGACTGGCCACGACCCAGGCGGTGTTGCCGATCGCCACCGCCGACGCCGCGGCCCGGTTGACAGGCGCCGATCGGCCGACGACCGCGACGGCGAGGCCGTAGGCGGTGAGGAAGGCGCCGATCGCGAGGCCGACCCGGGCATCGAGTCCGAGTAGCCGTTCCAGTGGTTGCGCCAGTGCCAGATAGGCCAGGCCGTTGACGGTGGTGACGACGGCGTCGAGGCGCAGCGACAGCCGCAGCAGGTTCTCGCCGGAAGCGAACAACCCGGACAGGCGGGACGGGGCCGTGGTGGTCATGGCGGATCTCCTTGTCTGCGAAGGGGTTACGTGGTGGCGGGGACCTGATCGAGGAAGCCGTAGACGCTGTCGATGCGACCGTCGGCGAGGACGGCGACGTCGAAGCCGATCACCACGGCGGGGGCGTCGGCGGGGCCGAGTCCCCAGGTGAAGCGGACCTGGTCGTGGTGGGCGTCGACGGGGCCGGCCAGGGTGAACGTCCACTCGGGGAACTGGGCCTGGACACCGGCGATGGCGGCCTCGAGTTCGGCGTGGCCGGTGACCGCGACCAGCGGGTCGACGTAGCGCGCATGCGGGGTGAACAGACGGGCGACGGCGGAACGGCGGGCGGCGGGCTCGCGGGTGTTCCACGCTTCCAGGTACTGTGCGACGACGGTGTTCATCTCGACCTCCGAAATGGGCTGTGAGCTGGTGTTTCGCGGGTTGTTCCTGCGATGACACCAACGTTATGGCGCACGGGGGGTCGGTCGAATCAGTCGCCTATAGGTACTTTTCCCGTCGCGACTACTGGCGATACCGGCACGGCGATACGGTGGAGCCCATGCTGCACGGACGCGATACCGAACAGGCCAGGATCGACGACCTGCTCAGCGGGGCGCGCGCGGGGCGAAGCGGGGCCATGGTGGTGCGCGGCGAGGCCGGGATCGGGAAGACCGCGCTGCTGGATTACGCGGCAGCGCAAGGTGTTCCGGCAGTGCGTAGCGCGGGGATCGAGTCCGAGGCCGAATTGCCCTTCGCGGCGCTGCATCTGCTGGTCCGGCCAGGTATGGAGCTCGTGCGCCACCTGCCGTCGCGGCAGCGTGACGCACTCGAGGCGGCGTTCGGGCTCGGCGAGGGCGCGCCCGCCGATCGGATGCTGATCGGGCTGGCGGTACTGACCCTGCTCGCCGAGGAGGCAGCCAACGGGCCGCTGCTGTGCCTGATCGACGACGCGCATTGGCTGGACCGGGCCAGTGCGGAGGCGCTGCTGTTCGCGGCGCGTAGGCTCGAGGCAGAGGGGGTGGTGATGCTGTTCGCGACGCGCTCGGGGCCGCAGGATTTTCCCGCGCCCGGGCTGACAGAACTCCCCCTGTCCGGTCTGCGTCCCGATGCGTCAGCGGCACTGCTCGATGCCGGTACGACCCCGCTGAGTCCGGCCGTCCGGTATCGACTGCTCACCGAGTCGGGCGGTAATCCCCTTGCGCTGCTGGAACTTCCGGCGGTAGTCGGCGACGGCAGTGTCGACGACGCGAATCCGCTGCCGTTGTCGCAGCGGTTACAGCTGGCCTTCCACGGCCGCGTCACCCGCTTGCCCGCGGCGACGCGGACCGTGCTTCTGGTCGCGGCGGCGGCCGGTGCCGCGGACCTGGCGCCGATCCTGCGTGCCGCGGCCGGTCTCGGTGCGTCACTGCGGGATCTGCAACCCGCCCAGGACGCGGGCATGATCGGCACCGACGGCCAGGTGCTGACCTGGCACCACCCACTGCTGCGGTCGGCGGTGTATCAAGGCGCCGCGCTCACCGACCGACTGGCCGCCCACCGAGCCCTGGCCGACGCACTGAGCGGCGACGACACCGTGGACCTCCGGGCATGGCATCTCGCCAGTGCCGCAACAGGTCCCGACGAGAACACCGCCACCGCACTCGAGCACACAGCCGACCGTGCCCGGCGCCGCCACGGCCTCCATGCCGCCGTGACCGCCTACGATCGCGCGGCCGCGCTGAGCCTCGACAGGAGCGCCCGCGTGCGCAGACTCGTCTTCGCCGCCGAGTCCGCGACGGAGGCGGGCCTCACCGACCGCGCAGAGCGACTGGCCGAGCGAGCCGCGTCCCTGTGGAGCGACGTCCGCGAGCCGGCGGGCGATGCCCCCGGCACGCCGGCAACCGGCGGCCCGACGCCGCAGGCGGCGCGACCTGGCGAACGAGAGGCTGTCGGCTCTGCCGGGGTAGTCGACGGGGGCGGCGAGCAGGGCAGCGCGGCCGAGGAAGGCGGAGCCGCGTTCGAGCTGCGGCTGGACCTGGTGCGGGCGCAGGCCGAATTCGCGGGCGGCAAAACGGGTTCCGCGCATCGTCGGTTGATGTCCGCGGCCGTCGCGATGCGCGAATCCGATCCCCGTGGCGCGGCTCGGATTCTGACCAAGGCCGTGCACACCGCCTGGTACCTCGGACCCGATGAGCTCGACGAGGTCGCCGATGTCCTGGCGACGCTGCGGCTGATGGAGGCAGACCCCGCGACGCCGATCGCGCGGTATCTGACCGGGTCGGTGACAGGTCAGCGGGTCGCCGACCTGCGGGACGCGGCGGCCGCCGCCCGGACCGGCGGGGCGGACAGTCCGGCCGACCTGGTGCAGCTGTGTGGCAGCGGATTGGTCGTCGGGCAGGACGATCAGGTCGAGGAGCTGGCCGGCGAGTTGATCAGGGAGTGCCGGGAGCAGGGGCGGATCGGGTTGCTGGCGCCGCTGTTGTTCTTCCGATCCGAGGGGTTGTTGTTCGGTGGGCGACCGAGGGAGAGCCGGATCGCGGCCGAGGAGGGGTTACGGATCGCGCAGGACATCGGACAGGCGCAATGGGTGAGTCAGATCCACGCCTTTCTGGCGTATCTCGCCGCGCTACAGGGTGATTCGGCCTCGTGTCGCGACCATGCCGCCCGCGCGGTAGCCGAGGAATTCGGTGGGCCGGGCGCGGTCGGTGCGTCCTGGGCGCACGCGGCCGTGGCGCTGCTGGCACTCGGCGAAGGCAGGCTGGAGCAGGCGCGGACCGAACTCGCGCAGATGACGATCGAACCGGCGCGGCACCAGGTCATCGGGCTGCGCACGCTCCCGGATCAGATCGAGGTGGCGGTTCGGCTCGGCGCGACCGACCAGGCGACCGAGGCGCTGGATCGGCTCAGCGCCTGGTCGCAGCGGGCCGAGCAGGAGTGGATCGCGGCGCTGGCGGCCCGTGGACGCGCGTTGCTGGCCGACGGCCCGGAGGCCGAAGAGCACTTCGTGGCCGCGCTCGCCGTCAACCGGCCGTTCGACGAAGCCCGCACTCGGCTGCTGTACGGCGAGTGGCTGCGCCGCGACAAGCGCAAGGTCGACGCGCGGGCCCAGCTTGAACAGGCGACAGCGCTGTTCGATCGGCTCGGCGCGGCACCGTGGAGCGAACGCGCACGCACCGAACTGGGCGCGCTCGGGGTCGGAACCGGTACGCGCGCGAGCGGCGGCCCACTGAGTCTGCTCACCCCGCAGGAATCACAGATCGTGCGGCTGGCGGCGCAGGGATTGTCGAATCGGGAGATCGCGGCACGGCTGTTCCTGAGCCACCGCACCGTCGGCCATCACCTGTACAAGGCGTATCCGAAGCTGGGCGTGTTGTCGCGCGGTGAGCTGAGCGCGCTCGACCTGACGGAGTGATCCGCCAACCGGCTCGGACCTGAGCTCGGGACTCGCGTCGAACACCGAGCCGGGCGCGGCGCGCCGAATCAGCTACGCGACGCGGCGCGGGTAGCGCCGACGGTCCAGCGCACGGCGGCGACCGCGGCCGCGACCAGCACCGCGACCTGCGGCGACCCGATGATCAGCAGCAGCAGCGCACCCACCACGAGCGCGGCGACGAGCGCCTCGAGCTTGTAGACCGGCCACGCGCTACCCGCGATGTCGACGGTCGCGGATGCTGCCGATGAGGTGAGCACTGCCATGCAGACCAGGATAGGCGCACATCGAAGTTCGGTCCACCGAACTTATTCGAGGAACCCTATCGGGAACATCACATAGCGTGGATTCGTTGTGCAGGTCATGCCACTCACAGGAGAGTACGCACCGAGCACGTCGGACTGGGCACGCGAACAGGCCGAGACCTACGAGAACTCCGGCGGTGCCGAAGGCACCTCGTTGCAGGGCAAGCCCGTCATCCTGCTCACCACCAAGGGCGCCAAGACCGGCAAGCTGCGCAAGACGCCGCTGATGCGGGTCGAGCACGACGGCGAGTACGCCGTCGTCGCGTCGCTGGGCGGGGCGCCGAAGAATCCCGTCTGGTACCACAACATCAAGGCCGATCCGCACGTCGAACTGCGCGACGGCACCACCACCAAGGACTACACCGCGCGCGAGGTCGTCGGCGACGAACGAGCGCAGTGGTGGGAGCGCGCGGTGGCCGTCTGGCCCGACTACGACGAGTACACGAAGAAGACCGATCGCGTGATCCCGGTCTTCGTCCTCACTCCACGCTGAACCGCAGGTCCGAGCCCACCCGCCGTGGTCGCCACGGCGGGTGGTTCCGCTCGCCGAGCGCGCGAGCCGCCTCGGTAGCATTGTCCGGGTGTCCCCCATCGCTGACGTCGCCGACGTGTCCGTAACCCGTCCGCCGCTCACCGCGGACGAGATCGACGCCGCCGCCAAGCGAATTTCCGACATCATCGAGCCGACGCCGCTGCAGTACAGCGCGCGACTGTCGGCGAGTACCGGTGCGCAGGTGTACCTCAAGCGCGAAGACCTCACCGCGGTCCGCTCCTACAAGCTGCGCGGCGCCTACAACCTGATGGTGCAGCTCACCGCCGCCGAGCGCGCGGCCGGTGTGGTGACCGCCAGCGCGGGCAATCACGCGCAGGGCGTGGCGTTCGCCTGCCGGGCCATGGGTGTGCGCGGACGCATCTATGTGCCGACCACCACCCCCAAGCAGAAGCGCGACCGCATCCGCGTGCACGGCGGCGAGTTCGTGGAACTGATCGCCGTCGGCGAGACCTACGACGCCGCGGCTGCGGCCGCCGCCGACGATGTCGCCCGCACCGGCGCCACCATGGTGCCGCCGTTCGACGACGCGCGCACCGCCGCGGGTCAGGGCACCATCGCCGCGGAGTTCCTCGAGCAACTCGGCACGGCCCCCGACCTGGTGATCGTCCCGGTCGGCGGCGGCGGCTGCCTCGCCGGTATCGGCACCTACCTGCGCGAACGCGCACCGCACACCGGCCTGCTCGCCGTCGAACCCGCGGGGGCGGCCTCGTTGACCGCAGCGCTGGTCGCCGGCGCACCGGTGACGCTGCCCGAGATCGACCCGTTCGTCGACGGCGCCGCCGTGCGCCGCATCGGCGAATTGCCCTACCGGGCGGCGGCGTCGTTCGGCGGCCGGATGGTCTCGCACGCCTCGCTGCCCCTGCTCACCACACCCGGATCCTCCACCGGCACAGCGGCTTTCCGGGTGATGCTGGTCGACGAGGGCGCTATCTGCACCGCGATGCTCGACCTCTACCAGAGCGAAGGCATCATCGCCGAGCCCGCGGGCGCGCTGGCCACCGCGGCCCTGGCCGAGATCGACATCGCACCCGACAGCACGGTCGTGGTGCTGGTCTCGGGCGGCAACAACGATGTGTCGCGCTACGGCGAGATCATCGAACGCTCCCTGGTGCACCGCGGTCTCAAGCACTACTTCCTGGTCGACTTCCCGCAGGAACCCGGTGCGCTGCGCCGCTTCCTCGACGATGTCCTCGGCCCCGACGACGACATCACCATGTTCGAGTACGTCAAACGCAACAACCGGGATACCGGGGCCGCGCTGGTCGGCATCGAACTGGGCGCCACCGACAACCTGGCCTCGCTGATGCACCGCATCGAGGAGTCCCCGATCCAGGCCGAACGCCTCGAACCGGGGTCCCCCGCCTATCGCTACCTGACGTAGGTCCGCCGCACGGCGATCACGCCGCCGCGCGGTCCTCGCGGTGTCCGGACGTGCGGCTCGCGCGCACACTCGACACGACCAACGGCAGCAGCCAGCCCATGGCGAGCTGGTCGTAGGGCAGCAGTACCTGGTCGAGCCGGTTGTGCACGTAGGCCACCGAGAGGCCCGACTGCGGGTCGACCCAGCCGAACGAACCGCCGAGCCCGATATGGCCGAAGCCGTGCCGCGCGCCGGGGACGGGCAACGAGTGGTAGCCCAGGTGCCACATCATCGGCAGGTAGAACAGCGCGTGGTCGAGCCGGTAGCTCTGGACCCGGCGGATCGCGGCATGCGTGCTCTGCTGCAGGTACGGCGTGCCGTCGACGGTGACGCCGTCGGCCAGCGCGGCATACATCTTCGCCAGTCCGGCGGCCGTCGCGACACCGTTGCCCGCCGGCATCTCGGTGTTCAGGATCGGGGGGTCGTCACCGTCGAGAATGCTGTCGAGGCCGGGCACGAACAGGCAGCGGGCGGCCGCGCCGAGCGGTCCGGGCAGCCGGAACCCGACATTGGCGAGGAAACCGGCCGCGACCGGGTGCGCGGCGAAGCTCATGTGCGCGCCGGCGAGCCGGGCGTATTCGGTCGAGGAGTCCGCGGCGGGACGACCGAGGTGGATGCCGTCGATACCGAGCGGATCGGTGACCTCGCTGCGGATCAGCTCGCTCATGCTCCGGCCGGTCACGCCCCTGGCCAGGCCCGCGAGCAGCCAGCCGTAGGTCAGGGCGTGATAGGCGGGGGTGCCGAGCATCCGATCCGGGGCGGCCAGCGCCAGGCGGTCCTCCATCAACTCGTGATCGAGGGCTTCGGCGGCGGTGTTGGCAACCGTGGACAGCGACGACAGTCCGGAGCGGTGGGTGAGCACGTCGGCGACGGTGATCGCGCCCTTGCCGTGCGCGGCGAAACGCGGCCAGTATTCGGCGACCGGCGCCTGGTAGTCGATCAGCCCGCGATCGGCGAGCCGGTGGATGACGGTGGCGGTGACGCCCTTGGTCGCGGAGAACACGATCGCGCCGGTCTCGGCGGTCCACGGCCGGTCACCCGCGCTACCGGTCCAGAAATGGGCGAGTGGTTCACCGTGCCGATAGATCGCCAGTGCTCCGCCCGCGTCGCGGCGATGGCCGATCAAGGTGGCGAATGCGCGCACCAGCGGGCCGAATCCGGCCGGGGCGTAACCCCCGATACCGACCGGGAGGGCAGCGCTGTCCTGCCCGTAAGCGTCGTTGCTCATCATCCGACTATACGGCGTTATGCCGATTCGGCAATGCCACGTTTCGGACTGTGGCCGACCCGTAGCCCGGCGTCATCACTCGGTGACCACCGTGCCCGCGCCGTCACCTTCCTCGAGCACGGCGAAACTATGACCCGAAATCAGTGTTCCCGCACCGCTTTCGGTGGCGGGCGACCAGGCCAGCAGCACTCGACCGTGCACCGGGATGACCACTTCGTCCTCGGCGAGGTTGCACACCACCGATATTCGGCCACGACGCAGGATGAACCAGCGCCGCGCTTCGTCGTAGTCGGCCCACACCCGTTCCAGCCACGGATCGGCGAACTCGGGCCGCGACCTGCGCAGAGCGAGCAGGCCGCGATAGCAGGCGAGCAACCGGGCGTGCGGTTCGCGACCGACCTCGGTCCAGTCGAGCTTGGAGCGGGCGAACGTGGCCGGGTCCTGCGGATCGGGCACCTCCTCGCCCGACCAGCCGTGCTCGGCGAATTCGGCGCGGCGCCCGGTCGCGGTGGCCGCGGCGACGACCGGGTCGGTATGGGAGGTGAAGAACTGGAACGGGGTGCGCGCGCCCCACTCCTCCCCCATGAACAGCATCGGCGTACTCGCCGAGAGCAGCACCAGCGCCGCCTTCACCGCGAGTTGACCGGGGGTGAGGTAGGCGCTGGGCCGATCACCGATCGCGCGGTTGCCGATCTGATCGTGATTGCAGGTGTAGCCCAACAGCGCGCTGCCGGGGATGAGGTCGCGCCGCAGTGGCGCGCCGTGGGTGCGTCCGCGAAAGCTGGAATAGGTCCCGGCGTGGAAGAAACCGTGGGTGAGGGTCTGCATGAGGCAGGCCAGTGAGCCGAAATCGGCGTAGTAGCCCTGTCTTTCGCCGGAGACGGCGGTGTGCACGGCGTGATGCAGGTCGTCGTTCCACTGGCCGGTGAGCCCGTAGCCGCCTGCCGCGCGCGGGGTGATCAGGCGGGGATCGTTGAGGTCGCTCTCCGCGATCAAGCTGAGCGGTCGGCCCAGATGTGCTGCCAGCGCGGTGGTTTCGACGGTGAGCTCGTCGAGCAGGTGGGTGGCGGTGCGATCGACCAGCGCGTGGACGGCGTCGATGCGCAAGGCGTCGAGATGGAATTCGCGCAGCCAGCGCAGGGCGTTGTCGATGATGTAGGCGCGGACCGCGTCGGAGCCGGGACCGTCGAGGTTGAGGCTCTGCCCCCAGGTGTTGCGGCCCGCGGTGAGGTAGGGGCCGAAGCGCGGCAGGTAGTTGCCGCACGGGCCGAGGTGGTTGTAGACCACGTCGAGGCAGACTGCCAGGCCACGGGCATGGCAGGCGTCGACGAAGCGTTGCAGACCGTCCGGACCGCCGTAGCTTTCCTGTACCGCGTACCACCCGACGCCGTCATAGCCCCAGTTGTGAGTGCCGTCGAAGGCGTTCACCGGCATGAGTTCGACCGTGGTGACGCCCAGTGTCACGAGATGGTCGAGGTGCTCGATCGCCGCGTCGAAGGTGCCTTCGGGGGTGAAGGTGCCGAGGTGGAGTTCGTAGAACACCGAGCCGGCCAAGGGTCTGCCGGTCCAGTTCCGGTCGGTCCAGACCGTCTGGTCGAGGTCGTGGACAGCGGAGGTTTCGTGCACGCCGCCGGGCTGGCGGGCCGAGCGCGGGTCGGGCAGCACCGTCGGGTCGTCATCGATCAGGAAGCCGTAACGGGCACCCTGACCTGCGTCGACGCGGACCGACCAATTGCCGCCTCCGTTTCTTCGCATCGGGTGCTCGACCCCGTCCAGTTGCAGCCGCACCGCTCCCGCCTCCGGCGCCCACACCCGAAACTGCCTCATCGGCCCAGCATCGCATGCCCCGCGCCGGTGTGCTCGATCAACGATTCACCGCGCGTGCGCGGCGACCCCGACCGGTCCCGCGCCCACGCACAGCGACTGCCGCTCGTCGAGGGATCTGATCCGCAGGGTGTCCCCACCGCCGAGCAGCCGGACGTACACGGTGTTCAAGCCCGCGCGCACGTCGGCGATCGTCTCAGTCTCGCCCTCGAAGGACAGCGCGATCCGGCCGTCACGTGCGGCGTTGTAGTTCACCTGGGCGGTCCAGTCGCGGATCTGCATGGGGCCGTCGAGGGGAAGATTGGCGCCGGCGGTGCCGTGTACGCGGTACCCGCAGCGGGGTTCGGGGCCCTCGACGATGGCACGGTTCCACCAGACCTGCGCGTCGACGACGGCGCCGTCATCGGTGATCATCCGCAGGCGCGGGGTCGAGAGGGCGAAGGTGGTGGGGGTCGCGATCGGGGCGAAGACGCGGTCGGTCATGTTCTCGGGGAAGGCCAACGGGTTCAAGACATTCCACGGCACCTCTTGTGGCAGCAGTGGCGCGTCGGCGGCGCCGGGGAGCGCGGCCCGCACGCCGCCGACGTAGGTGCGAGCCGGGCTCGGTTCCCAGGACCTGGTGAAGGTGATCGTCGAGTACACACTGCTCGCGAGAAACACGACGATCGCCGAGATACCCACGATCCGCCGAGCTCGACCGTCGTGTCCCGCCTCGACCGGAGCCGATCCGCTGACGGTGCGCGTCGGATCGGCGTCGGCCGGAACTCGTCGGCGTGCAGGCTCGTTCGATCCCGATGCGGAACTCGACCGATGCCGACGTGGTGCCAGCGTGATCAACGCGAGCGCGACGGTCGCGACGACGGCGAAATCGGCGAAATAGCGCACCGACTGGAGAAGCAGTCCCGCGGTACTCGGGCCGTCACGCAGGAGGACGACGGGCGCGATGGTCAGCGCCGCGTATCCGGCGGCGCACACCCAGATCGCGATGACCCGGCCGCGGGTGCGAATCGTCCACGCCGCGAACAGGATCAGCGACAGCCAGCTCAGCGCGACCAGCACGCTCGGCGAATCCGCCCACGGGGTGGCGGGTTGCCAGCGTTCCCAGCGCCATGGGCCGCCGAACAGCGCGGGCACCAGTCCGTCGGACAGCGCGCGGCTCCACAGGGCCGCGGGGTGTTCGGGCGCCGAGAGTCCCCGTGGACGTTGGACGACGAGCAGAAAACACGCCGACCACGCCAGCAGCACCGCACCGGCCGCCGTCCACAGCGCGCCCCCACGCCGAGCGGCCGCCCGCACGGATCCCCCCGCCACGTGGGCGGCCAACACCGCCACCGCGAAAGCCACCGGCAGCACGACCACCGATTTCTCGAAGAACAGCAACGCCACCGCGAACACCAGCGCCCCCGACACCGCGTACCGGCGCTGCCCGGTGCGCACCAGCCGCACCGCGTCCGCGCTCACCCACGCCAGCGCGATCTGCAACGGCAACGCGTTCACCGCCGCCGACCACCAGGCGAACGCGGGCACCGTCAACGGAACGAACAGGAAGAACGCCAGGGGTCCGAGCATGCGAGCGCGAACCCCGAGCAGCACGATCAGCAGTCGCAACACCGCCAGCGAAGCGAGCAGTTGCAGCCCGGTCAGCACCACGACCGCGGCTGCCCAGTTCAACGGCGCCACCTCGGTGACCAGCCAGGTCAGCACGAAGGCCAACGGCATCACATGCCCGTCGTGACTGGTGAACAGCAGTTCCGTCGAGAGCACCGGCTGACTGCTCACCCGGCCGATCAGCAGGAAATCGTCCCAGTAGAAAAAGCCCGACGCGGCCACCCAGCCGCGCAGAACCAGCTGGGCCACGATCAGCGCCGCGGCGACGAGCAGCACCGTCCGCCCGGCCATCCGCCGCGGCACCGGCCGCGACGGGTCACGGGAATGCGGCGGCGAGTCGAGCAGCGGCACGGACGTCACGTCTCTCGACGCTAGCCCGTAGGTCGCGGGGCGGCCATCACGACCCACCACAGGGGACTCACCGATGGGCTGTGCCTGCACACAGCCCAGTTTTGGACTGATCTGTTCAAAACATGCTACGGTCGTCGACATGGCCAGACCCAAGGAATTCGACGAGCACCGCGCCGTGGACGCCGCCATGCGGGCGTTCTGGTCCGCCGGTTACGAGGCGACCTCCACCCAGGACCTCTGCGCCGCGACAGGTTTGGGCCGCAGCAGCATCTACAACACCTTCTCCAGCAAGCGCGATCTGTTCGATCGGGCTCTGCGCCAGTACATGACCACGAAGAACGCGCCCCTCTTCGACATCCTCGACAGCGACGCACCGGCCAGGGAGCGGATCGCCGGCGTTCTGCGCCGGACCGCCGACGCGCCCGATACCGAACCGGCGGGTTGTCTCGTGGTGAACTCGATCGTCGAACTCGCCCCACACGATGCCGCCGCCCGCGCAGTCCTGGCCGCCGACGGCGAGCGCCGTCTCGACGCGCTCACCGCGGTTGTCGAAATCGGCCAGCGCGCAGGCGAATTCGCCGCTGATCGGGATGCGCGCGCCATCGCCCAGTTCCTGACCGCCACCATCAGCGGCATGCGCGTCGCCGCGCGCGGCGGTGCCGATCACGCCACCCTCACAGCGATCGCCGAGACCGCGATGCACTGCCTCTGAAATCCACCGGCCCCCTCGTCTTTCACCATGCCGTCATTTTGAACTGATTGATCCAAAATATTTCGACGTACGAGAGGTTGTCATGCCGACCGCTGTCTACATCCTGGGCCTGTCCATCTTCGCCCAGGGCACCTCCGAGCTGATGCTGGCCGGGCTCCTCCCCGAAATGGCCCCCGACCTGGGTGTTTCCATTCCCCGTGCGGGACTGCTCATCTCGGCCTTCGCGCTCGGCATGCTGGTCGGCGCGCCGCTGCTGGCCGTGGTGACGCTGCGGTGGCCACGCCGCGACGCGCTGCTGGCCTTCCTCGCGATCTTCGTCGCCGCGCATGTCGTGGGCGCGCTGAGCAGCGACTACGGCGTGATCTTCGGGACCCGCGTGGTGAGCGCCTTCGTCTACGCGGGATTCTGGGCGCTGGCGGCGGCGACCGCGGTGCGCCTGGTGGCCCCACAGCTCCGCGGACGGGCGATGAGCATCGTGGCGGGTGGACTCACCATCGCCACGATCTTCGGGGTACCCGCGGGCACCGTCATCGGCCAGCATCTGGGCTGGCGCGCGGCCTTCTGGGCGGTCGCCGGGCTGTCCGCACTGACGATGATCGGTGTGTTCGCGAAGATTCCCGGCGGTCGCCCCGCCACGGTCCCCGCGCTGCGCGGGGAATTGCGAGTGATGGCGAACCCGCGACTGTGGGTGTCCTACGGCGCCACCGCGCTGTCGACGGGTTCGGCGTTCGTCACCTTCGCCTACCTCGGCGCGATGCTGGCCGACACCACCGGCGTCTCGGTGGCGTGGGTCCCCGCCGTGCTGGGTCTGTACGGCGTCGGCGGATTGATCGGTATCACGATCGGCGGTCGATTCGCCGACGCGCACCCGTTCCGCACGCTGTATGTGGGGGCAGCCGGAATGACGGTGGTCGCGGCCGCGATCGCGGTCACCGCGCACTCCCCTGCCCCGATGATCGTGCTCGTGTTGCTGCTCGGCGCTGTCGGTTTCGCTACGAACCCGGCCTTGAACACTCGCGTCTTCACGCTGGCCGACGGTGCTCCGACACTCGCCGCGGCGACCAACTACTCGGCGTTCAATGTCGGAATCACCGTCGGTCCGTGGCTGGGCGGGCTGGCCATCGGCGCCGGACTGGGCTTCACCTCGGTCGGCTGGATCGGCGCCGGGCTCGGTCTGGCCATGCTCGTCACCGTGGGGCTGTCCCATCGGCTGGAACGCGAGCCCCGCACGGCCGCTGCTACTTCCGGGCAGGGGGTGCCCGCGCTCACCCACCCGTAGACCTGGAACGTCGACACCACCCGCGGCAATGCGGGTGGTGTCGACGTTTCCGGTTCGCTCAGCCCAGGCAGCCCGGGCCCAGTAGCGCTTTCAGGTCACCCATCAGCGCGGAGGACGGGGAGACGCGCCAGGCGTCGTCGAGTTTGAGCACGGTGGTCTTCTCCCGGGCGCCGACGTGGCGGATGAAGACATCCGAGGTGCCCTGGTGCCGGGTGAGAACCTTCTTCAGCTCGCCGAGCTTGTCGGGTGTGCACATCCGGGTCGTCATGACCACCGCCACCGGCTTGGCCACGCCGATGGCCGAGAGGTCGGGGACGACGAGGTCGTTGGCGATCAGGGAGATCCGGTCGTCACGCACGGAGACGCGGGCCTTCACCAGCACCACGGCGTCTTCGACCACATCCATGCCGTACACCGAGTACGACTGCGGGAAGAACAGCACCTCCACGCCACCGGTGAGGTCTTCCAATTGCGCCGAGGCCCAGGCCAACCCGTTCTTGTTGATCCGGCGGTTCACCGAGGCGAGGATGCCGCCGATGGTCACCTGGGCGCCGTCTTTGACATCGCCTTCCAGGATCGCCGGGATGGGGGTGTCGACCTGGGCGGCCAGCACGTGCTCGACACCGTTGAGCGGGTGGCCGGACACGTAGAGGCCCAGCATCTCCCGCTCGAGGGCGAGCTTGTGCTTGGTCTCCCATTCGTCTTCGGGGACTTTGACATTGAACACCGACGCCATCGAGTCGTCGCCGTCGTCGAGACCGCCGAACAGGTCGAACTGGCCGATCGCCTCGGCCTTCTTGGTCGACATCACCGCGTCGATCGCGTCGGAGTGGATCAGCAGCAGGCCCTTGCGCGGGTGCCCGAGCGAGTCGAATCCGCCTGCCTTGATGAGGGATTCGGTGACCTTCTTGGAGCAGGCGATCGCGTCGATCTTGTTCAGATAGTCGGAGAAGTCGGTGAACTTCGACTTGTCCTTGCGCGCGGCGATGATCGAGCCGACCACGTTGGTACCGACGTTGCGGACCGCGCCGAGACCGAAGCGGATATCGGTGCCGACGGAGGCGAAGTTCAGCTCCGATTCGTTGACATCGGGCGGCAGCACCGTGATGCCCATCTTGCGGCAATCCGACAGGTAGATCGCGGCTTTGTCCTTGTCGTCACCGACGGAGGTGAGCAGACCCGCCATGTACTCGGCCGGATAGTTGGCCTTGAGGTAGGCGGTCCAGAAGGAGACGAGGCCGTAGCCCGCGGCGTGTGATTTGTTGAACGCGTACCCGGCGAACGGGAGAATCGTGTCCCACAGCGCCTTGATGGCGGGCTCGGAGAAGTCGTTGGCGAGCATGCCGTCGCGGAAGCCGGCATAGGCCTCTTCCAGGACGGACAGCTTCTTCTTACCCATGGCGCGGCGCAGGATATCGGCTTGGCCGAGCGAGTACCCGGCCACCTTCTGCGCGATCTGCATGATCTGTTCCTGATAGACGATCAGGCCGAAGGTGTCGGCCAGGATCTCTTTCAGTGGCTCTTCGAGTTCGGGGTGGATCGGTTTGACTTCTTGCCGGTTGTTCTTGCGGTCGGCGTAGTCGTTGTGGGCGTTCATGCCCATCGGGCCGGGGCGGTACAGCGCGAGGACGGCGACGATATCGCCGAAGCCGGTGGGCTGCATGCGGCGCAGCAGGTCGCGCATGGCACTGCCGTCGAGCTGGAACACGCCGAGGGTGTCGCCGCGGGCGAGCAGTTCGTAGGTGGCCGGGTCGTCGAGCGGCAGGTGATCCATGTCGAGATCGATGCCGCGGTTGGCCTTGATGTTCTCCAGGGCGTCACCGATGACGGTGAGGTTGCGCAGGCCGAGGAAGTCCATCTTCAGCAGGCCGATGGCCTCGCACGACGGGTAGTCCCAGCCGGTGATGATCGCGCCGTCCTGGGCGCGCTTCCACACCGGGATCGCGTCGGTGAGCGGTTCCGAGGACATGATGACCGCGCAGGCGTGCACACCGGCGTTGCGGATCAGGCCTTCCAGACCGCGCGCGGTTTCGTAGATCTTGGCGACATCGGGGTTGGACCCGATCAGTTCGCGAACCTCGGCAGCTTCCTTGTACCGCTCGTGGTCGGGATCGGTGATGCCCGAGACCGAGATGTCCTTGGCCATGATCGGCGGCGGCAGCGCCTTGGTGATCTGGTCGGCGATGGCGAAACCGGGCTGGCCGAACAGCACTCGCGCGGAGTCCTTGATCGCGGCCTTGGTCTTGATGGTGCCGAAGGTGATCACCTGGGCGACACGGTCGCTGCCCCACTTCTCGGTGGCGTAGCGGACCATCTCACCGCGGCGGCGATCATCGAAGTCGATATCGATATCGGGCATCGACACGCGCTCGGGGTTGAGGAATCGCTCGAAGAGCAGGCCGTGCGGGATGGGGTCGATATTGGTGATGCCCATCGCGTAGGCGACCAGCGAACCGGCGGCCGAACCACGGCCGGGGCCGACGCGGATGCCCACTTCGAGCGCGTGCTTGATCAGGTCGCCGACGACGAGGAAGTAGGCCGGGAAACCCATCTCGCAGATGACTTTGAGTTCGAAGTCGGCGCGGTCGAGGTATTCGCGCGAGGGACCGTCCGGGAAACGGCGATCGAGACCGTCGAGGACTTCCTTGCGCAACCAGCTGGCCTGGTCGTGGCCTTCGGGCACCGGGAAGATCGGCATCCGGTCGCGGTGAGCCCACACGTCGTCGTAGGACTGGACCCGCTCGCCGATGAGCTCGGTGTTGTCGCAGGCACCGGGGACCTCGGCGTCCCAGATGGCGCGCATCTCCGCGGCAGACTTGAGGTAATAGCCGTCGCCGTCGAACTTGAAGCGAGTCGGATCCGACAGCGTCTTGCCGGTCTGAATACACAGCAGCGCTTCGTGATTGACCGACTGGTCTTTGGTGACGTAGTGGCAGTCGTTGGTGGCGATCGGCGGGATACCGAGCTGGTTGCTGATATCGATCAGGCCCTCACGGACCCGGCGCTCGATGGACAGACCGTGGTCCATCACCTCGAGGAAGAAGTTCTCGGCCCCGAAGATCTCCTGCCACTTCGCGGCCGCTTCGAGCGCTTCGCGATCGTGGCCGAGACGCAGGCGGGTCTGCACCTCGCCCGACGGGCAGCCGGTGGTCGCGATGATGCCCTCGGCGTGCTGGGCGATGATCTCCTCGTCCATGCGCGCCCACTTGCCGAGCTGGCCCTCGATCGAGGCGAGCGAGGACAGCTTGAACAGGTTGCGCAGGCCGGTCGCGTTCTCGGCGACCATCGTCATGTGGGTGTAGGCACCCGAGCCCGAGACGTCGTCGCCCTTCTGACCCGGATCGCCCCACTTCACCCGCTTGGTGTCGAAGCGCGAGCCCGGTGCGATGTAGGCCTCGATGCCGATGATCGGCTTGATGCCCGCCTTCTTGGCCGAGTTGTAGAACTCCGAGGCGCCGTACATGTTGCCGTGGTCGGTCATGCCGACCGCGGTCATGCCCAACCGCTCCGCCTCCGCGAACAGCGGCGAAATCTTCGCCGCTCCATCGAGCATAGAGTACTCGGTGTGGTTGTGCAGGTGAACGAACGATCCGGACGGAGCCAAGACGGTCCTTCCTCCCAAAGAGTCGACGGGGGTTGGCCTTGGCATTCTATGCACGGGGGTCCGACACATTTCGCACTCGGCGCGCGCGCCACGAACCGCACCTCGGTGTGGGGCGGTGTGTCGTGGTGAACGTCACCGAGGGGCGCTCGACCTCGCGAAGACGGCGACCTGGTCCGATTCCGGTGCCCACACCGACATAATCGATCGGTGCACACCGATCGGCCGACTCGATGACCCCCGTCATCGTGGCCGCTGCCGCCATCGCCCTGCTGGTCGTGGCCTTGCTGGTGTGGCGGCGCACCCAACGGGTGGTCACCACGCCCGCCCAGCGGGCCGTCCATCAAGCGCTGCACACCGCGTCGCTGGCCGCCGTGCCGTTGCGGCGTGGGCTGACCGAGGAGTCCGCGAGCGAAGCCGCGCCACACCTGCGGGCGCTCGCCGGTGCCGAGGCGTTGGGTGTGGCCGACGCCGAGGGGACGCTGCTGGCCTGGGACGGTCCGCACACCGCGATGTTCGCCTCGTTCGCCGAGGCGGCGCGTCGCGCCGTCGCCGATGTGCGGCCCGTGCTGGTCACCGGTGACGAACACACACTGATCGCGCAGCCGTTGCCGATCGACACGGGGGCGGCGGTGGGTGTGCTCGGCATGGTGACGACCGGCAAGCCGGGACCGGGCATGCTCGGGGCGGTCGCGGAGGTGGCGCGCTACGCGTGTGGGCAGTTGGAGCTCGCCGAGTTGGATGCCTCGAGGGCGCGGGTCGACCGGGCCGAATTGCGGGCGCTGCGAGCCCAGATCAGCCCGCATTTCATCTACAACGCGCTCAATACGATCGCCTCGTTCGTCCGCACCGACCCGGATCGGGCCCGCGAACTGATCCTCGAATTCGCGGACTTCACCCGCTATTCCTTCCGCGCCGCGGGCGAATTCACCGTGCTGGCCGACGAACTGCGCAATATCGAGCGCTATCTGGCGCTGGAACAGGCCCGCTTCGGCGATGCGCTGGACGTGCGACTGCGCATCGCGCCGGAAGTTCTCGGCGTCGTCCTGCCTTTCCTCGCCTTGCAGCCGCTCGTGGAGAACGCGGTCCGGCACGGCCTCGCCGGCGGCGGCCGAGGCGGCCAGCTGAGCATCGTCGCCACCGACGCGGGCACCGACTGCCTGATCAGTGTCGAAGACGACGGCATCGGCATGGACCCCGATCTCCTGCGCTCGGGCGCCCTCGACGCCGTCGACACCGACTCCGGCCCGGCCCGCACCGGTGAGGCGGCCCACGTGGGCCTCGCCAATGTCGACGACCGCCTCCGCGCCGCCTTCGGCAACGACTACGGCCTGGTCGTGGAAACCGCACCCGGTGCGGGCACGAAAGTCAGCATGCGGGTCCCGAAGTTCCGCGCCGGTATCCGCGCCTGATTCCTCGCGTGGGCAGTGTCGGCACCGCCGCCGACGGTGCCGGTTACGATGGATGGGTTGTGACTTGGAACACCGATGAACCCTCGACCGCTCTGCGGGTGCTCGCCGTCGATGACGAGAAACCGGCGCTGGACGAACTCGTGTATCTGCTGAGCACGCAGGCGGGGGTCGGCGAGATCTATCGGGCCGGTGAGGCGACCGGGGCATTGCGGTTGTTGCGGGCACATCCCATCGACGCGGTATTTCTCGATATCGATATGCCGGGACTCACCGGAATGGAATTGGCGGGAATCCTGTCGGAATTCGCGGAGCCACCCGCGGTGGTGTTCGTGACCGCGCACGATGATCACGCGGTGGCCGCCTTCGATCTGGGGGCAGTGGATTACCTACTCAAGCCCTTGCGAGGGGCTCGATTGGGTGAGGCGGTACGGCGGATTCTGGCGGGGCGGATTTCGGTGCCCGCGGCGGTGGTGGCGGAGTCCGCGCATCCCAGTGAGGTGATTCCGGTGGAGCTCGGCGGGGTGACCACCTTGGTGAACCGGGCTGATGTGGCGTGGGTCGAAGCGGATGGGGATTACGCACGGTTGCATACCGGCAGTGGGTCGCATTTGGTGCGGATTCCCTTGTCGGCGTTGGAATCACGGTGGGAGGATGCCGGTTTTCTGCGGGTACATCGGTCATATCTGGTGGCATTGAGATTGGTGACCGGTTTGCGGAGCGCGGGAAACGCGACGGTGGTGTGTCTGCGGGCCGAGGGGGCGGCGGGCGCGGTGGAATTGCCGGTGAGCCGGCGGCAGGTGCGCGAACTCAAGCAGCGGCTGGTGCACGGACCTCGGCAGAACTGGTCGCAGCGGTGACGGGTCCGCAGCGACCGCCGCGCGAACGCGTGGTGCTGGCGCAGCGGCGGGGTGCGCGTCAGGTGCGCACTCGCACGGAGGTGGTCGAGCAGACCGACCTGGGCGCGGCACTGATCGGTGGGCTGATCCGGGCGCAGCTGGGTCTGGCATTGCGTCTCGGGCTGGTGGTGGCGGTCGCGTTCGGCGCGCTGCCGGTGCTGTTGCGCATCGACGCGATCGCCGAGGCCGCGGTTCTCGGCATTCGGCTGCCGTGGCTGATCCTCGGAGTGCTCGCGTTCCCGGTGCTCTACGCGGTGGGGTGGTCCTATGTTCGCCTCGCCCAACGCAACGAAGACGACTTCCTGGAACTGGCCGGGGACTGACACTGTGCCGTGCGAACAGACGCGGACCCGATGAGTCCGGACAATCCCGCGCTCACGGTCGCCGCACTACTGCTGGCGGCGCTCGCCACTGTCGGCATCGGGTTCTACGGAGTGCGTCTGTCCCGCACGACTTCGGACTTCCTGGTCGCCTCACGCACCGTGGGTTCGCGGTGGAACGCCGCGGCGATCTCCGGTGAATATCTCTCCGCCGCTTCTTTTCTCGGCGTCGCCGGATTGATCGCCAAATACGGCGCCGACGCCCTGTGGTATCCGGTGGGTTTCACCGCGGGCTATCTGGGCCTGCTGATGTTCGTGGCCGCGCCGCTGCGCCGATCGGGCGCGTACACCGTGCCGGACTTCGCCGAATTCCGGTTGGGCTCGATCCGATTGCGCCGCATGGCCGCCGGTCTCGTCGTCCTGGTCTGCGCGGTGTATCTGATCCCGCAGTTCCAGGGCGCCGGACTCACCCTGCACATTCTGCTCGGCGTACCCGACTGGGTGGGTGCGGTCGCTGTCGGCGCGATCGTGCTGGCGAATGTGATCGGCGGCGGCATGCGGTCGGTCACCTTGGTGCAGGCATTCCAGTACTGGCTGAAATTGACCGCGGTGGCGGTGCCCGCGCTGGTACTCGGCATGCATTTCCTCGCCGACGAACGACCGGTCGCCACCCCGGTCCCACCCACCGTCGACGAGCGCACCACCGTCGACATCTCCACCGATGTCGTCGTGCACCTGGATGTTTCGCAACCGGTCACGATCACCGGAACACTCGACGGGCATCCCGCCGCGGGTCCGGTCGTGCTGACACCGGGCGATCACACCCTCGCCGAAGGCACTGAACTGATCCTCGCGCCGGGCTCGGCTGTGCCGGTGGTGGCCGGAGCACCGGCCGACGGCGCGAGCTGGGTGGCGCCCGGCGGCGGATTCGGCGGGCAACATCCCCAATACCAGGTGTTTTCGCTGATGGTGGCGACCTTCCTCGGCACCATGGGGCTGCCCCATGTACTCGTCCGCTTCTACACCAATCGTGACGGCCCGTCCGCGCGCCGGACCGCGCTGACGGTGATCGGGCTGGTCGGCGTCTTCTACCTGTTCCCGATCCTGCTCGGCGTCTTCGCCCGCCTCTACGTGCCCCAATTGCTGATCACCGGCGCGTCCGACGCCGCGGTCGTCCTGCTGCCGGGCGCGGTGCTCGGCGGACTCGGTGGACAGCTGCTGGCCGCGCTGGCGGCGGCCGGGGCGATCGCGGCCTTCCTGTCCACCTCGTCCGGGCTGCTGGTCAGCCTGGCGGGCGTACTCAGCACCGACGTGCTGCGCGGCCGGATCCGGGACTTCCGGCTGGCCGCCCTGGTCGCGGGACTGGTCCCGCTGACGCTCGCGGTCACCGTGGCCTCCCTCGATCTGTCGCGCACCGTCGCCCTCGCCTTCTCGGTGGCCGCGTCGACGCTGTGCCCGCTGCTCGTGCTCGGCATCTGGTGGCGAGGACTCACCGCAACCGGAGCCGCCGCGGGCATGCTCACCGGCGGCATCACCGCGGGCGGAGCGACCGTGCTGGCGGTGCTCGGTGGCGTCTCCCCCGACCTGGCGCACGGCTGGCCCGCCGCGATCGTCGACTATCCGGGCGCGGTCAGCGTGCCGCTGGCTTTCGCGGTGACCATCCTGGTCAGCCTCGCCACCACGGGTCAGGATCCCCGGGCGGTGGCGGGCGTGTTCCTGCGCATGCACGCCCCCGAGCGGCTCGGGATGAGTGCCGATCGCGACCCCGAAACCGCCACGCACCGGTGATCTCGCACCGACCGTTCGTCGCACCACACCGACCGCTCACCGCACGGGCGGCCACCTTCACCGAGTGACCCACACCACACCGTCATGCGCCCAGGTCCGGGGACCTACCGTCATCCCCACGCACGACCCCCCTTCACGCTAGGACGACCGGCATGACCCAAACCGACACCGAGGCGCCAGATCCGCGCACGCCGAGTGCCGACGAATGGCTCGCGGTACAAGCGAGTCCGCAGTTCCAAGATCTGCGAAACCGGCTGCGCCGCTTCATCTTCCCGATGACCGCGCTGTTTCTGGTGTGGTACCTGAGCTATGTGCTGCTCGGCGCGTACGCGCACGACTTCATGGCGCAGAAGGTCTTCGGCAACATCAATGTGGGCTTGCTGCTCGGCCTCGGGCAGTTCGTCTCCACGTTCCTCATCACCGGGCTCTACGTCCGTTTCGCCAACCGTGAGCTGGATCCGCGCGCCGCGGCCATTCGCGAAGAACTCGAGGGGGGCCGGGCATGAACGTCACCCTTGCCGCGTCCGACACGGTGGGCAACCCCATCGCCAATATCGCTATCTTCCTGCTGTTCGTCGCGGTCACCATGGTGGTGGTGATCCGGGCCAGCCGCAACAATGCCAGTGCCGCGGACTATTTCACCGGTGGGCGCGGCTTCTCCGGCCCGCAGAACGGCGTCGCCATCGCCGGTGACTACCTGTCGGCCGCGAGCTTCCTCGGCATCGCGGGCGCGATCGCCGTCTACGGCTACGACGGGTTCCTGTATTCGATCGGGTTCCTCGTCGCCTGGCTCGTCGCGCTGCTGCTGGTGGCCGAAATGCTGCGCAACACCGGCAAGTTCACCATGGCCGACGTGCTCAGCTTCCGGCTGAAGGAAGGCCCGGTGCGCACCGCCGCCGCGCTGACCACCCTCACCGTCTCGCTGTTCTATCTGCTCGCGCAGATGGCGGGCGCCGGTGGCCTGGTCGCGCTGCTGCTCGATATCTCCAGTCGCGCCGGACAGTCCGTCGTCATCGCGGCCGTCGGTGTGCTGATGATCGTGTACGTGCTGGTCGGTGGCATGAAGGGCACCACCTGGGTGCAGATCATCAAGGCGGTGCTGCTGATCGCGGGCGCCGCGCTGATGACGGTGATGGTGCTGGCGAAGTTCGGCTTCAACTTCTCCGACATCCTCGGTGCCGCACAGGAATCGGTGAGCGAGTCCACCAGCAAGGCGGTCGCCGCCCGCGACGTGCTCGCGCCCGGCGCGCAATACGGCGGTAGCGAGATGTCGAAGCTGAACTTCCTCTCGCTCGGCCTGGCCCTGGTACTCGGCACCGCGGGTCTGCCGCACGTGCTGATGCGCTTCTACACGGTTCCGACCGCGAAAGAGGCTCGGCGCTCGGTGGTGTGGGCGATCGGTCTGATCGGCGCCTTCTACCTGTTCACCCTGGTGCTGGGCTACGGCGCGGCGGCCATCGTCGGCCCGGACAAGATCCTCGCCGCGGCGGGTGGCCAGAACTCCGCGGCGCCGCTGCTGGCGTTCGAACTCGGCGGGGTGATCCTGCTCGGGGTGATCTCGGCGGTCGCGTTCGCGACGATCCTCGCGGTCGTGGCCGGACTCACCATCACCGCGTCGGCCTCGTTCGCCCACGACATCTACGCCAGCGTGCTCAAGAAGGGCGAGGTCGACGAGGTCAAGCAGGTGCGGGTCTCGCGGATCACCGCCGTGGTGATCGGTGTGCTCGCGATCGGTCTCGGCATTCTCGCCAACGGCCAGAACATCGCGTTCCTGGTGGCGCTGGCCTTCGCGGTGGCGGCGGCGGCGAACCTGCCGACGATCCTGTACTCGCTGTTCTGGAAGCGGTTCAACACCACCGGCGCGCTGTGGTCGATGTACGGCGGTCTGATCTCGACCATCGTGCTCATCGTGTTCTCGCCCGCGGTGTCGGGCAACAAGACCGCGATGATCAAGGGCGCGGATTTCGACTGGTTCCCGCTGTCCAACCCGGGCATCGTGTCCATTCCGCTGGCCTTCGCACTCGGCGTGCTCGGCACCTACCTGGGTGGCCGCGGTGAGCAGGTCGACCAGGTCAAGGCCGCGGAGATGGAAGTCCGGTCCCTGACCGGCGTCGGTGCGGAGAAGGCGATCTCGCACTGACGCCAACCCTGCCCGTGCCGCTGGTTCGCCCCACCGGCACGGGTTGTACCCCCATGCTTTTCGAAGGAGAGATTCTTGTGACCAGTTACCCGCCCGCCCCGGAGTTCGTCGCGCAGGCCAATGCCGATGCCTCGCTGTACGAGCGAGCGCGCACCGATCGCGACGGTTTCTGGGCCGAGCAGGCCAACCGGCTGCACTGGCACAAGCCCTTCACCGAGGTTCTCGACTGGACCGACGCGCCGGTCGCGCGCTGGTTCGGCGACGGCGAGCTCAATGTCGCCTACAACTGCCTCGACCGCCATGTCATCGACGGACACGGCGACCAGGTCGCCATCCACTGGGAGGGCGAGCCCGGCGACTCCCGCGCGATCACCTACGCGGAGCTGCTCGATGACGTGTGCAGGGCGGCGAATACTTTCACCGCGCTCGGCCTGGTCGCCGGTGATCGGGTCGCGATCTACATGCCGATGGTGCCCGAGGCGATTGTCACGATGCTGGCGTGCGCACGGCTCGGGCTCACCCACTCGGTGGTGTTCGCCGGGTTCTCCCCCACCGCGTTGCGTCAGCGGGTCGACGACGCGCAGGCACGGTTGATCGTGACCACCGACGGACAGTGGCGGCGCGGCAAGCCCGCGGCGCTGAAGTACGCCGTCGACGAGGCGCTGGGTTCGGACCCGTCGAGCGTCGAGCATGTGCTGGTGGTGCGCCGGGTCGGCCTCGACGTGCCGTGGACCGAGGTGCGTGATCTGTGGTGGGACGAAACCGTCGCCGTCGCTTCGCCGTCGCACGAGGCACAGCCCTTCCCCGCCGAGCACCCGCTGTTCATCCTCTACACCTCCGGCACCACCGGAAAACCGAAGGGGATTCTGCACACTACCGGCGGCTATCTCACCCAGACGGCCTACACCCACCACAACGTCTTCGATCACCAATCGGGCCACGACGTCTACTGGTGCACCGCCGATATCGGCTGGGTCACCGGACACAGCTACATCGTCTACGGTCCCCTCGCCAACCGGGCGACTCAGGTTGTGTACGAAGGCACTCCGAATTTTCCCGACGAGCATCGTCATTTCGAGATCATCGAGAAGTACGGCGTCACCATCTATTACACCGCGCCGACGTTGATCCGCACCTTCATGAAGTGGGGCCGCGAGATCCCCGGCGCACATGATCTGAGCACCCTGCGCCTGCTCGGCTCCGTCGGCGAACCGATCAACCCCGAAGCCTGGCGCTGGTACCGAGAAGTGATCGGCGCGAACACCACACCGATCGTCGACACCTGGTGGCAGACCGAGACCGGCGCCATCATGATCGCGCCACTGCCCGGCGTCACCACCACCAAGCCCGGCGCCGCGATGGGCCCGCTGCCCGGCATCTCCGCCCAGGTCGTCGACGACGACGGCACGCCGCTGAGCACCGGCGAATCCGGGCTGCTCGTCCTGGATCAGCCGTGGCCGTCGATGCTGCGCGGCATCTGGAACGACATGGACCGCTACCGCGAAACCTATTGGCAGCGTTTCGCTTCCGAAGGCTGGTACTTCGCCGGGGACGGCGCCAAGCTCGACGCCGACGGCGATCTGTGGATTCTCGGGCGCGTCGACGACGTCATGAATGTGTCCGGTCACCGCATCTCCACCGCCGAGGTGGAATCCGCGCTGGTCGGGCATCCGGCCGTCGCCGAGGCCGCGGTGGTCGGCGCGTCCGACGAGACCACCGGTCAGGGGATCGTGGCCTTCGTCATCCTCACCGGCGCGGCCGGGGCGGCCGAGTCGCTGGTGACCGAGCTCAAGGCGGCGGTCTCGTTGGAGATCAGTCCGATCGCGCGGCCGCGCGAGATCCACATCGTGCCCGAGCTGCCCAAGACGCGCAGCGGCAAGATCATGCGCAGGCTGCTGCGCGATGTCGCCGAAGGCCGCGAACTCGGCGACACCTCGACACTGGTCGACCCGACGGTGTTCGAGTCGATCGCCACCCCGTGACGGACCGGACGACAGCCCGCGCCACCGGTCAGTGCGCACGGTGGCGCGGGAATCATCGACCGGCCCCTGTCACCGCGGGGCAGGCCGGAACCTGCCGAAAGGACACAGCATGAGCGCGCCGGATGGCGGCAGTCCGCGCGACACCGGGCATGCTGGAACGGTGGAGATACCTGTGTTCCCGCTGGGGGCAGTGCTGCTACCCGGTGAGTCGTTGTCGTTGCAGATCTTCGAGCCGCGGTACGTGGCGCTGGTCGAGGACTGCATGGACGGTCGGCGCGAGCCGGAATTCGGTGTCGTGCTGATCGCGCGCGGGCACGAAGTGGGTGGCGGTGAGGTACGCACGGAGGTGGGCACCGTCGCCAGGATCACCGACGTCATCGAACTGCCCGGCTCGCGATACCGGCTGCGCTGCAAGGGAACCGACCGCATTCGCATCGAGAAGTGGCTCGTCGACGCCCCGTATCCGCAGGCGGAAGCCGAAACATGGCCGGACGGCCCCGGCGCCGACGACAGCGCGTTGCTGGCGAGTCTGCGTGAACGCGCGGACCGCCTGCACACCCTCACGGCCCAGTTCGCGCGACGCAACGGCATCCGCCGTCCGCCGCCGTCGGCATCGCTGGACGATCTGTCCGACGATCCGACCACTCGCTCCTATGAGCTCGCGGCTCGCCTGCCGATCGGCCCGACCGACCGCCAGACGGCGCTGTCGGCCCCGAATACGCACAGCCGGCTCGAGGCCCTGTCCACCTCCGTCGACGACGCGATCGCGATGATGGAGTTCCGCCTGCTGTGAGTCAGCCCGCCGGGGCGATGCTGATCACGATCTTCGCGCGCGCGTGTTCGGTCTCCATGTACTCGATGGCGGCGGCCGTATCGGCCAGTGGATAGGTGCGGTCGATGACCGGGCGGAGCGCACCCGACTCGATCAGTGCGCGCAACTCGGACAGTGACTGCGTCGTCTGCTCCGCCAGTGGGGCACGGATGCCCGGTTTCACGAACGGTCGAGCCAGCTGACCCCGCGCGAGCAGACCGACCGGGCCGAACCAGCTGCCGCCGTCGAAGTTTCCCCCACCGGACAGGACGAGCGTGCCGGTGGGTTCGACCAGGCGGAGCAGGGCCCGCAGCGTCCGTGTTCCGGCCAGGTCGAGGACAGTGTCGTAGCGGCCGGTCAGGGTGTCACGGGTGTAGTCGACGACGTGTTCCGCGCCGAGTGCGCGCGCCGCCTCGACATTGCGGGTGCTGCACACCGCGCTGACCCGCGCACCCCGCGCTCGGGCGATCTGGACCGCGAAGGTGCCGACCCCGCCGGACGCGCCGATGACCAGCACGCGCTCGCCCTCGCCGACGTGACGCAGGCAGGTCTGGGCGGTATTGGCGGCCAACGGCACCGCCGCCGCTTCCTCGAAACTCAGGTTCGCCGGTTTCCGGTCGAGCAGCCCCCGCGCCACCGCGACGTACTCCGCGAACGCACCGCTGACCGCCTCCCCGAAGACTTCGTCGCCGATGGCCAGATCCGTGACACCGTCGCCCACCTCCTCGACCGTCCCCGCGAAATCACCGCCCTGCACCGGGTTCGCCGGTCCCCGACGGCCGAAGACCGACCGATCCATCCACCGCGCGATCTTCGGATCTCCCCGCATCACATGCCAATCCCGCGCGTTCACCGACGCGGCGCGCACCCGGACCAGCACCTCCCCCGCTCGCGCGAGCGGCCGCTCGATCTCCGCCGTCGCCAACATCGCCGATGACCCGTATACCTGCTGCACAATCGCCCTCACACCGAGAACGCTAGGCGCCCGGCCCACCCACCCACATCAGGGAATTCCCCGATACATCCGGAGATTTCACGCCAGGTGCGCAACTACCCGCGTGGCAGCGCACACTGCGAGGATCTCGAGGAATCGGTCGAACCAGGAGGGGGTGTGGGCCGTTGTCAGGGCAGGAGCCGGTGGGCATGGGGCCACAGACCGGCGGCCTCACCAACTGAAGCGGAGAACGACCGATGACCATCAACGATTTCTCGCTGAACCGCCGCACCGTCGTGGTGGGTGTCGGCGTCTTGGCCGCCGCGGCGACGTTGACCGCGTGCGGTTCCGACGACGACACCGAGTCGGCTGCCGCCGCGTCGCCCGAACCGGGGGCGCCTGCGGGTGCGCTGACCAGAGCGGCGGATGTTCCGGTGGGCGGTGGGGTGATCGTCGGCGACACCGTCGTCACCCAGCCGACCGCGGGCAATTTCGTCGGCCTGTCATCGACCTGCACACACGCAGGCTGCAAGGTCGCCACCGTGGCCAGAGGCACGATCAACTGCCCCTGCCACGGCAGCCGATTCGAGCTCGACGGCGCGGTGCGCGGCGGTCCCGCGACCGAGCCGCTGCCCGCCAAACCTGTTCGCGTCGAGGGTGACTCGATCGTTCTCGCGTGAACGCGCGGCACGCCCGCACCGCGGCCTTCGCCGACGGCGCGGGCGTGTCGTTCCGATCAGCCGGCGGCGTCCATCATTTCGGCCATGCGCCGTTCCATTTCTTCGGGCGAGACGTCTTCGATGTGGGTGGCCACGGTCCAGCGGTGACCCCACGGGTCCTCGAAGGCGCCGCTGCGGTCGCCGTAGAACTGGTCGGTCATCGGCGTGATCGCGGTGGCGCCCGCGGTGAGCGCCGCGGCGAAGGCGGCGTCCGCGTCGGCCACGTAGACCATCAGGTTCACCGGGGAGCCGCCGACAGCTTTCGGGTCGGTGAAGCCGATCTCGGGGACCGGGTCGCCGACCATCAGTACCGAGTCGCCCACGAGCAGTTCACTGTGGACGACGGAGCCGCCGGGGCCGTCCATCTTCATGCGCACGGTCGCACCGAAGATCGCGGTGTAGAAGTCGATCGCGGCGCCAGCTCCCGCACACGCCAGCCCGGGACAGATCCGCGGATAACCGTCGGGAAAGGGGGAAACATCAGACATCGGATACCTCCGTGTCGAGAGTGATGCTCGGACGACCACCAGCGTATTCCCCTCACTTGATCGGGGAAAGATCGTCCATCCGATGAGATCGGGACTAGTAGAACTCGTGGTACTCCTGTAGAACTTGTTTCAGGTTTAGAACCTGTTTCAGTTTTGCTGCCGAAGTCGGAGGGCCGGGACGTGCGCTACGGGGTTGTCTTGTTCACCAGTGACCGGGGCATCGCGCCCGCCGATGCGGCGAAGGCCGCCGAAGACGCCGGATTCGACGCGTTCTACGTCCCCGAACACACCCATATCCCGGTCGTACGGGCCGCGGCCCATCCGCAGACCGGCGACTCCTCGCTGCCCGACGACCGGTACCTGCGCACGCTCGACCCGTGGGTCGCGCTGGCCACCGCCGCCGCGGTCACCGAGCGGATCACCTTGTCGACGGCGGTGGCGCTGCCCGCCGAGCACCACCCGATCACCCTCGCCAAGACCATCGCCTCGCTCGATCACCTGTCCGGTGGGCGGGTCGAGCTGGGTGTCGGATTCGGCTGGAACACCGACGAACTCGCCCATCACGGCGTGCCCGCGAACAAGCGACGCACGGTGTTGCGCGAGAATCTCGACGCGATGCGGGCACTGTGGTCGCAGGAGGAAGCCGAGTTCGCCGGCGATTTCGTGACGTTCGGCCCGAGCTGGTCCTGGCCGAAGCCGGTGCGCGCCGGGGTCCCGGTTCTGCTCGGCGCGGGCGGTACCGAGAAGTCGTTCGGCTGGCTCGCGGCCAACGCGGACGGCTGGATCACCACCCCCACCGAAGGTGACCTGGGCGCCAAAGTCGAACTCCTGCACCGGGTCTGGAAGGACGCGGGCCGCGACGGCACCCCACGGGTGATCGCGCTGGCCGGTCGCCACGATGCCGAGCAACTCGCCCGCTGGGCCGATCTCGGTGTCACCGAGGTGGTCTTCGGTCTTCCCGACAAGAGTGCCGACGACGTCCGTGGCTATCTCGGCCACCTCGGCGGGAAGCTCGCCGTCGCGGCGTGAACCCGAACCGGCCTCAGCCGCGCAGTTTGCGCACCTGCACCGCGGTGAGATCGGCGAGCACGCCGGGGTCGACGACCTCGGGCGCGGTGACGACGACCTGAACCAGCGTGTTCCCCACCTGGACCAGTGAGGTCGCCGAGGTGAGCGTGAGCCCCTCACTCGTGGCGGTCAGGGTGAACGCCGAGGCGGCGTCGCCCGCGGGCGGCTGCGCGAGCGCGCTGGTTCGGTACTCGATCCGCACGCCCGCGTCGTCGCCGGAGTAGCTGGTGCAGCGCCGTGGCTGCGCCTGGAGCGCGTCGAATGCCGGGACCAGCGCCGCGTCCGGGTAGCTCGCGGCGTCGATGTCGATGGTGGCGAAGCTGGGCCCCGCGAACTGCACCGACGCGTCGGCGGCCGACCCCGGCCACTGCTGCGCGATCGGCGAGAGCAGCCGTCCGCAGTCCGGCGGATCCGTCAGCGCCGCGGGCGGCACCGCGGGCTCGGCGGACTCACCGCGCGGCGGCACGACCGCGAAATCACCGGGCAGATCGGTAGCGGCGAGCAGACCGGCCGACAACTGCGCCGCATCGCGGATCACGGCCCCGGTTCCCGGTGCGGCCGTGACGGCGGCGGTGAACGGACCCGATCCCGGCGAGTCCACCGCGTCGCCGGACCCACAGCCCGCGACGCCGACCAACCCGACACACGCCGAAACCACCGCGCCTGCGCGCAGCGAATCCACCCCCATCATTCCGTCCAGGAAACCCGGGTCGACTGCGTCTGCACCAGGGTGCTCACACTGCGCGCGTCGCGGTAGGTCTGCTGCCCACCGATCTCGATGGAACCCGAAACCGGCAGCGGCATACCGAGATCGATGGTGATCGAGCCGACGCCTTCCATCACGTAACCGTCGATGTCGAGCTCACCGGCGTCGTTGGGCAACTCCCACACCGTGTCCGTGGGCGTCTGATTCACCTGCAGATCGATGGTGAGCCGGTCGCCCTCGCGGCTGGTGAGCGTGGCGGTGGTGATCTGGTCCAGGGTGACCCCGCCGGTGATCTTCTGGTGCACCGTCCACACCGCGCCGACGCCGACGGGCTGGTCCGGGAACGCGATCGACTGGTACACAGCCTGATAGAAGGCCTGTTCGAGCGCGGCCCGCGCCGTGTTCGGGGTGTCGGGCGACGGCGCCATGCGCAGCTCGGTGATCGCACCGAGGTCGCTCATCCCCAAACCGGCGTGTGAACCGTCGGCGGAGGTGAACGCCTTGTTGAGCGCGGGGTCCGGCGTGGTGACCGCGCCGACGGTGAGATCGACGCCATCGGCGCCCGTGCGCGCGGTCATCGGGATGGTCAGCGCGGCGGGCGAGAAGTCACGCGTCGGCTGATCATTGACCTGCTGCTGGATCCGGTAGTCGGTGCGCAGCGTCACCTCCTGCGTGGTGCCCGCGGCATAGCGCGGCCGCAGCAGGTCGCGCGGCTCCTCGCCGGGCGAGATCATCGTGGTGACCGCGGCCGAGATCGGCACGGTGACTTCCTTGCCGATGCCGAGCGGCTCGGTGCCGTCCATCTCCGCGGCAGGGGCCGAGCGATCGGCGCAGCCGGCGCCGAAGGTCGCGAACCCGAGCACGAGCGCCACCAGTAACACCCCGGGGCGCGCGATGCGGGGTACGCGAGATCTAGACAACACCGTCACAGCCATCAGGGTACGACCGCTTCCTGAGTAACACCTGGGACTCCCCGGCACCGCGGCGCGGGCCGGATCAGCACTAAGGAATGATGGACGCGTGAGTGAAGACCGGCCATCCGACAACGCTGCTGTCCCCGAGACCGGCGACGACTCCGCCACACCGTCGGCGGCTGCCGTGCCAGAGGCTGCCGAGACGGCGAAACCCGCTGGTCGCCGGCGTTTGACGACGTTGCTGATCATCGCCGTCGTCCTGTTCGGGCTCGACCTGCTGACCAAGTGCCTCGCGGTCGCCTTCATCGACCCGGGCGAATCGGTGCCGATCATCGGCGATTTCGCGCGGTTCACCCTGGTCCGCAACCCGGGCGCGGCGTTCTCGATGGCGACCGGCATGACCTGGCTGCTCACCCTGATCGCCGCCGCGGTGGTGATCGGTGTGATCCGGATCGGACGCACCCTGCGATCACTGTGGTGGGCCATCGGCCTCGGCATGGTCCTGGGTGGCGCGCTGGGCAACCTGGTCGACCGGCTCTTCCGATACCCAGGCCCGCTGCAGGGCCATGTGGTCGACTTCGTCGCCGTCGGCTGGTGGCCGGTCTTCAACGTCGCCGACTCGGCCATCGTGTGCGGGGCGATCCTGCTGGTCGCGCTCACCGTGTTCGGTTTCGAACCGGACGGCACCCGCAGCGGTCGCAAACACACCGAGGAGACCGCATGAGAGAAACCAGGACGATGCCCGTTCCCGACGGACTGGACGGGATGCGGGTGGACGCGGGTCTGGCCCGCCTGCTCGGCCTCTCGCGGACCGCGGTGGTGGCGCTGACCGAGGACGGCTCGGTGCAGATCGACGGGGTCGCCGCGGGCAAGTCCGACCGGCTGACCGCGGGCGCGTGGCTGGAAGTGATCTTCCCCGAACCCAAGCGCGAGCTCACGGTCGAGCCCACCCCGGTCGACGGGATGAACATTCTCTACGCCGACGACGACATCGTCGCCGTGGACAAGCCGATCGGGGTCGCCGCGCACTCCGGCGTCGGCTGGACCGGTCCGACCGTGGTCGGCGGCCTGGCCGCGATGGGCTACCGAATCTCCACCTCGGGCGCGCACGAGCGCCAGGGCATCGTGCACCGGCTCGACGTGGGCACCTCCGGAGTGATGGTGGTGGCACAATCCGAACACGCTTACACGATGCTCAAGCGCGCCTTCAAGGAACGCACGGTCGACAAGCAATACCATGCACTCGTGCAGGGACACCCGGATCCGAGCAGCGGCACCATCGACGCGCCGATCGGGCGTGCGCGGGGCAATGCCTGGAAGTTCGCGGTGACCGGCGACGGCAGGCCCAGCGTCACCCACTACGACACCCTCGAGGCGTTCCAGGCGGCCAGCCTGCTCGACGTCCACCTCGAGACCGGCCGCACGCACCAGATCCGGGTGCACTTCTCCGCGGTCCGCCACCCCTGCGCGGGCGACCTCACCTACGGCGCCGACCCGACGCTGGCCAAACGCCTCGGCCTGGAACGGCAGTGGCTGCACGCGCGTCAGCTCGGCTTCCACCACCCCGCCGACGGTCGCTGGCTCGAGATCACCAGCGAGTACCCCGACGATCTGGCGGGCGCCTTGGACGTACTACGCAATGCCTGACGACCCGCGGTCGTCCGAACCGGCGCCGGATGCGGCGCCGGACGACCGCGGGGATTCACCGGCCGGGCAGGCACCGGCGGACGGCGGTCCGGGTTCGACCGCCGCGGATCTCGGGAACATGCCCGCCGAATCGACTGCCGCCGAGCACGATTCGGTCGACCGGCGGATATCGCTGCGCAACTCGGTGATCTTCGGGATCGCGGCTGCCGGCGCGGCGATCCTGTTGGTGATCGCCTTCCGCGAACCGCCGCCCGCGTCGGCGGTGGCCACCGATCGGCTGGGGCCCGCGCCCGGCGAGCAGGTCGAGCAATACCTGGTCGACGCGAAGGCTTCCCTCGACGGTGGCGACACCGACCAGCACTGGGCGCTGGTGTCGTTCACCGAATACATCGCGCCCCCACAGCTTCCGGCCGTAGCCGACGGACTGCGGATCTCCGGGGTGATCCAGCACGTGCCGGTCGACCGGGTCCAGACGCCGGTGATCACCGTCGCGACGCCGGGTGGTGACGAGCCCGCGGTGAAGTCCGGCGAGGCGGCCGCGGGGTTGGTGGCGGCCCAGCAGTTCCGCGACGAGCGCAGCGCCGCGATCGCTCACGTCACCGAGAGCCGCCTGCGTGCGGGCTGCGCGTGCACGGCGGGCATCGTGGTGCACGGCACCCTGTCCCAGTTACGTGAGCTCGCAACACAACCCGGCATCCGGACGGTGCAGGCGTTACCGGCCGACGCCATCGCGGGACGCTTCGCGGTGAGTCCGCTCCTGCCCGGCACCGGCGACACCGTCACACCGAACCCCGACGACGGCCCGGTTCCTGCCGAGTAACACTCCGGTCACTGCCGCTCGATCGCGCTGAGCCGCGGTGTCTACTGAGCCGCGGTGTCTACTGAGCCGCGGTGTCTACTGACGATCGCTGCCGCGACGCGCTTCGGCCATCACCCACAGCTCGCGGGCCCGGTCGACATCTCCGGCCTGGTCATAAGCAGCTGCCATTAATTCCAGCGCATCCACGTCGAGCCGATCGATCTGCTCGATGAGCTCGGCGAACAGATCATCCAGTTCGCCGGGGGTCACCGGGTGGTCCCGAGACGGTGCGAAAGCGGCAGCAATACCTCCATAACCGGCAAAGGTACTCCAACACCGAATGTTCATCCGGCACAAGGGTTCTCGAAAACCACCCGACCCGAGTCAGTGGCCGGTCACGCCCCCTGCGCGCCCACCGGGGGAAAGAGCTTGCCCGCGCCGCCCGAGCGCCGCGCCTGCACCCACCATGCCAGCTCGACCAGCACGATGCCGACCACACCGCAGACCACCGCCGCCAGCGTCAGGCGCGGGTTGGAGGGGTCGAGTTTGAAGAACTCGCGGGTGAACGGGATCGTGAACAGCGCGACATAGGCCAGCACGGACACCGCGATCAGCACGACTTTCCACCACACGTACGGCCGCGCGACCAGCACCAGCACCCATACCGCGATCATGATCAGGGTGATCAACGCGGTGGTGCCCGCCTGTACCTTCTGCGTTTCCGTGGCCTCCGGCCCGGCGTAGGCGATGAGGTAGGCCACGAACGTCGCCACGCCGATCACCACGCCCGAGGGCACGGCCAAGCGCATCACCCGGCCGACGAAGCCGGTGCGGGCACGCTCGTTGTTGGGCGCGAGCGAGAGCACGAACGCGGGGATGCCGATGGTGAACCAGGCCGCGATGGTGACGTGGCGCGGCAGGAACGGATACCCGATGGGGTCGTAGCCGAAGATCTGCGATCCCACACCGGCCAGACCGACGAGGAAGGCCAGCAGCACCGAGTACACGGTCTTGGTGAGGAACAGGTTCGAGACGCGTTCGATATTGCCGATCACCCGGCGCCCCTCCCCCACCACGTAGGGCAGGGTCGCGAACTTGTTGTCCAGCAACACGATCTGCGCCACCGCGCGGGTGGCCGGGCTACCGGCGCCCATCGCGACACCGATATCGGCGTCCTTGAGCGCCAGCACGTCGTTGACGCCGTCACCGGTCATGGCGACGGTGTGCCCGCGCGACTGCAGAGCACCGACCATGGCGCGCTTCTGGTCGGGACGCACACGGCCGAACGTGGTTTCGCGATCGAGCACGTCGGCGAGCGCGGCCGGATCGTCGGGCAGGGTGCGCGCGTCGACGGCGTGATCACCGCCGGGCAGATCGAGCGAGGAGGCGACCGCGCCGACCGACACCGCGTTGTCGCCGGAGATCACCTTGATCGAGACCTGCTGGCTCGCAAAGTATTCCAGGGTTTCCTTGGCGTCGGGACGCACCTTCTGCTCGAGCACCACCAGCGCGGCGGGCTCGACCCGGCCAGGCGCGTCCTCGGCGTCGACCGAGCGGTCGCTGCGCGCCAGCAGCAGCACGCGCAGCCCCGACGAGCCGAGCCGCTCGGCGTGGGCGGCGTCGTCGGAGGCGGGATCGAGCAGCACGTCGGCCGCACCGAGCAGCCAATCACCGTGGGCGCCATAGGAAATGCCGCTCCACTTCTTGGCCGAGGAGAAGGGCGCGACGGCGGTCTGCGACCAGCCGGGGGAGTCGGGCAGCGCTTCGGCGATGGCCTGGACACTGGCATTGGGACGCGGGTCGTCGCTCGCGAGCGCGGCCAGCGCGGCCTTCACCCCGGCCTCGTCGAACGCGCCGAGCGGTTCGACCTGCGCCAGGCGCATACCGTTCTCGGTGAGCGTGCCGGTCTTGTCGGCACACACCACGTCGACCCGGGCCAGGCCCTCGATCGCGGGCAATTCCTGCACCAGGCACTGGCGTTTACCCAGGCGAACCACACCGACCGCGAAGGCGATCGACGTCATCAGGACCAGGCCCTCGGGAACCATCGGCACCAACGCCGCGACCATGCCGGTGACGGCCGGGCGCCACGATTCCCCGCTCGAGACCAGCTGGTTGTAGATGCTGAGCAGCCCGGCGGGAATGAGCAGGTAGGTGATGAATTTCAGGATCTTGTCGATGCCCGACCGCAATTCGGAGTGCACCAGCGTGAACTTGCTGGCCTCCTCGGCCAGTTTCGCCGCGTAGGCGTCCTTGCCGACCTTGGTCGCGCGGTAGGCGCCCGAACCCGACACCACGAAACTGCCCGACATCACCGGCGCGCCGACGCCCTTGTCGATCGGGTCGGCCTCACCGGTCAGCAGCGATTCGTCGATCTCGAGCGCGGCGGCCTCCTCGACCTCACCGTCGACCACGATCTGGTCGCCGGGGCCGAGCTCGATCAGATCGTCGAGCACCACCTCGCCGGGGGCGACCTGCTGGGCGACGCCGTCGCGGCGCACCGTCGGTTTGGCCTGGCTGACGATCGCCAGCTCGTCCAGGGTCCGCTTCGCCCTGACCTCCTGGATGATGCCGACCGCGCTGTTGGCCACGATGAGCAGCCCGAACATGCCGTCGATGATCGAACCCGTCGACAGCACCAGCAGGAACAGCACCCCGAGAATGGCGTTGATGCGGGTGAAGACATTCGCGCGGACGATCTCGCCGACCGACCGGCTCGCCCTGGCGGGGACGTCGTTGGTGCGCCCGTCGCGGCGGCGCTCGTCGACCTGTGCGGCGGTGAGCCCGGCAGCCGCCGGTTCCTGCACGGAAATGGACATGCTCGCCAGATTAGCCGGTCGTAACATGGGATGAATGCAGCGCAGCTCATCCCCGCCCGGTGTCGTTTTCGGGGCGGGGGCCTACCTCATCTGGGGTTCGTTCGCCGCCTTCTTCGGGCTGTTGTCGTTCGCCTCGCCCGCGGAAGTGGTGGCGCAGCGGATCGTGTGGACGCTGGTCGTGGTGCTGCTCGTGCTCACGCTGACGGGGCGACTGGGGAACGTGCGCGGGATCGATGCCAGGACCTGGCGCCTGGCGGCCGCGGCCTCGGCGGCGTTGTCGCTGAACTGGGGCGTGTACGTATTCGGCGTCACCACCGGGCACATCGTGGAATGCGCGCTCGGGTACTTCATCAATCCGCTGGTCACCGTCGCCATCGGCGTGTTGCTGTTCCGGGAGCGGCTCACCAGGGCGCAGTGGGTGGCGTTGGGGCTGGGCGCGCTGGCGGTGGTGGTGCTGACCGTCGACTACGGCAGGCCGCCGGTGATCGCGCTGATTCTGGCCTGCTCGTTCGCGGCCTACGGGCTGGTGAAGAAGGTGATCCGGCTCGACGCGCTCCCCGGCATCGCGGCCGAGGGTATTGTCGCCGTGCCGTTCGCGCTGGCCTTTCTGATCGTCTTGATGGCCACCGGCCGCAGTGAGATGACGTCCAGCCCTGCCCATTTCGGTCTCATGCTGGCCACCGGGCCGGTCACGCTGCTGCCGCTGCTGCTGTTCGCCGTGGCGGCCAAGCGGGTCCCGCTCTCGACCATGGGCATCCTGCAATACCTCACCCCCGCCCTGCAGATGGCCTGGGGCGTGGCGGTCATGCACGAACCCATGCCCGTGTCACGCTGGGCCGGATTCGCCTTGATCTGGACGGCGCTGGCGGTGTTCACCACCGACGCCCTGCTGCGGGCACGTCGCACCAGGCAGCTCTCCGTGGCCGAGGCGGCGGACGCGATCACGCGCTAGCCCGATCCGGTGTCACACCGGAAGCTCGATTCGGTGTCACACCGGTGTGAATCACCGGTGGATCACAAGCCGACCGGTAGGCTTGTCAATCGGACGATCGGAGGGTGGATACACCCGAGAGGGGTGGATTCTGTGCACGATGCGGGGTACTCGGATCGGGTCGCCGGCGTGCTGGTCGGTACCGCCGCCGGCGATGCGCTGGGGGCGGGCTACGAGTTCACTCAGCCAGGTCCGGACACGGTGATCGACATGATCGGCGGCGGGGTGTTCGACTGGGCGCCGGGCGAGTGGACCGACGATACGTCGATGGCCGTCGCCGTGGCGGTCGCCGCCGCCAGTGGGCCGGGAATCGATCTCGACGCGGTCGCGGCCGGGTTCATCTCCTGGTACGACTCGAAGCCGCCCGACATCGGGAACCAGACGCGAAACGTGTTGTCCGCCCGACCTTCCTCCGCGCTGGACATGCAGGCCGTGGCGATGTCGCTGACCGGCCGAACCGGCGGCAACGGCTCACTCATGCGGACCGCGCCGGTCGCGCTGGCCTATCTCGACGACGCCGCCGAATGCGTCGCGGCGGCGGGGCGGGTCGGCTTGCTCACCCACTACGACGAGAACGCTGTCGAGGCGTGCAAGATGTGGACCTACGCCATCCGGCATGCCGTCCTGAACGCCGATTTCGACGGGGTTCGCGAATACATCAGCGGCTCAGCGCAATCCGCGTATTGGACTGACCGGCTGGACGAAGCGGAGAAGGGCACCCCCGCCGACTTCCCGAACAACGGTTGGGTCGTGCACGCCCTGCAGACCGCGTGGTGGGCCATCACGAGCACCGATCAGTCGACGCCCGAGCACCTTCCACTCGCACTGGAGGCGTGCGTGCGCGCCGGAAACGACACGGACACCACCGCGGCCATCGCTGGCGGCCTGCTCGGCGCCCGCTGGGGAGCCTCCGCTGTACCCGCCCGCTGGCGCGCCATCCTGCACGGCTATCCCGGCCTCTCCGGCGCCGATCTCCCCGACCTCGCTCTGCGCATCGCTACCAACTCCCGCTAGGCGTGGCTCCCGCCAGGCGTGGCTCCCGCCAGGCGTGGCCGAGATGGCACCACACCTAGTGCAAGGAAACCACGCCCACACCGCTCTGCGATCCCGAGACGGGCGGCTACCAGGCGGTGATGACGGGGCCGGGAGTCCAGGTGCCCCAGCGGTTCGCGGAGTCGACGGTGACCTTCGCAGGGGAGGCGGTGGTGTCGAGCGGCAGATACTGCTCGAGCGAGCCCCAGTCCCTGTCCCAGTCGTTGTTCAGGTACGTCGGCAGGGTACGGGCGGTGAAGAGGAGCTGGGTCCAGCCGAGCGGACCGCCGCCGTCGTGGCCCTGCCAGAGGTTGGTGATGGTGGCGCCGTTGCGGTCGGGCAGGATGCGGTATTCGGGGAGCTCGGCGATGCCGTTGTAGGTGGGCATCTGGTTCTGGCACGGGAAGTGCAGTCCCACAGCCCAATCCAGCAACACCGGCGCCTCACGGCCGACCAATGCGCTGAGCGTGGTGGTCTGCGGCATGCGCGGCGGGGTGACCGCGAGCCACTGGTCGGCACCGAGGTCCTTGTCGGCGGCGACCAAGCGAACAGCGCTCGTCTCGGCGGGCAGCTGGTCCATCGGGACACGCAGATTGCGCCACATCGGCGCCGGGCCGATATCGGTCGGCGAGATCTGGCCGGTCACGGTGACGCTGCCGTCGGCCGCGGCGGTGCCGTACTCGAGGGCCAGTTCCTGGCCGGGGTGAACGATGCCGTCGGCATCGACCGAGCGGATCCGGCCTGCTACCGACATCGCGAGCAGCGGGCCGCGCGGGCCGTCGGGCAGCCGGAACCAGCCCGTGGTCAGCGCGGCGGGCTCCTGGGTGCCGGGCCGGTAGCTACCGAGAACCGGGGTGGTCGCGGGGTCGAGACCGAAGGGCAGTTGCAACGAGCCCTGCCGTGACTCCGAGCCCGCCGAGGTGGCGGCGTCGCGCGGCTTGTCGGGGTCGTCGGACACCGAATTCGCTTGGCCGGTGGTCGATTCCACCTCGTCGGAGGTGAGCACCGGCGCGACACCGCCGGCCCGGAAGCCGGTCGAGTCGGTGCCGTTCATCGTGCTGGTCATATCGCCGGACAGCGGCGCGAGCATCGACGCGTTCGGGTCGGTTTCGACGAGTACCTCGTCGGCCATCCCACACCCACCGGCGAAAGCCGCGGAGAGGTTGGAGCCGGCGAGCGAATACGCGGGGTACTGGGCGACGGTGGCCTTGGCGAAGGAGGCCACCTCGAACAGCACCATCATCGCGGCGGCGACAGCGAGAACGGGGGTCCCCGCGAACCAGCCGACCTTGGCCTTCGGGTTCAGGTTCGGGTGGACGTGGAACCACGCGGCCGCGGCGAGCGCCAGCAGGGTCAGACCGACGAACACGGTCGAGACGCCGTAACCGGCGACGGTCGGCGGCTTGTCCCACCAGGGAATCCCCCACGAGGAGACATACCAGTAGCCGTTGGCGCCGACCCAGGTCATGGCGAGGGCGAAGAAGACACCGGCGGCGAACAGCGCGCGATTGCGCATCGGCCGCAGGACGTGCCCGCTCACCGCGACCGCCGTCACCGCGGCGACACAGGTGGCCAGGCCCGCGAACACACCGAACTGGTGGGTCCACTTGGTGGGCGAGAACATCATCAGCACCATGGCGGCGAGGGTGATACCGAGCATGCGCCGGGTCGGGCCGACGGCGATGCCGGGGATGTGGCCACCGCGCCGCAGCATGACGGCAATGCAGACGATGAGGCCGATCAGCATCGCGAAGACGCCGAAGCGCCTGGTCAGCCAGCCATCGGCATTGAGTTGCAGCAGGTATTGGTAGCGCAGGAACTCGAAGAACCAGGACTCCCCCGGCCCGATCACGTTGTGCACGGCGAACATCTCCCGCACCCCGGCGAAGGTCCGGTCGGCGAAGACGACGGTGAGCACCACCGTGCCCGCGGCCAGAATCGGGAGCAGTTGCGCGAGGTAGCCCACCGACTTCGACCGCGTCACGATCATCGCGGTGACGACACGCGCACCGGCCACCAAGGCGCCGAGGCAGATCAGGCCCGAGGGCGCGCCGGTGAGGGTAAACGCGGCCACGATCACCGCCACGGCGAACGGGACGAGTCGACGGGTCGCGATCGCCCGTTCGACCGATACCCACGTGACCAGAACACCCAGCGCGACAACGAATTCCGCACGCAGCCCGTTGTTGTAGGGCAGCCAGAAGGCCAGGAAGACGAAGGCCGCGGTCCACGTGGCGATGCGTTCGCGGCGCACCGCGACGCCGAGGCGGGGCAGTACTTCGCGGCTGATCAACCACCAGGTGAGCACGCCCGCACCGAGGGCGGGTAGCCGGACCAGCGGGCTGACCGCGGAGATGTGGGTGAGCCAGCCGATGATGTCGACGTACGGGGTGTAGAACGGGCCCTCGTCGAGGCTGAACCAGCGGTAGTAATTGGACATGTTGCCCGAACTGCGCGCACCCCGCGCCATGCCGAGGATGTAGCCGTCGTCGGAGGTGTTGGCGCCGATGAAATGCCAGACGAGCAGCACCGAGAACACCAGCCAGTCGACCGGGCGCAGCCGCCACCAGCGTTGCGGCAGGAATCGGCGCGCGGAGCGGCCGTCGAGGGCGTCGAGACGGTGCAGCGCGAACAGCGACACCGCTGTGGCCAGCAGGCACAGCACGATGGCAGCCAGTTTGAGCCAGGTCGGGGACGACGTGTAGCGGGCGTCGACGTCGACACGTACCGCGAGGTCCGCGGGGGCGGCGCCGGTGAGCTCACTGAATACGCCGACGACCTGGGGACGCAGATCGGCGGCGACGGCGGCACCCTCGCCGACACCCGTTGTGGTGACCGTGGATTCCTGCGGAGTGATCGCGATCGTCAGCGCGCAGGATCGGTCGAGCACGTCGGCCAGCGGGGCCGTCCACACCAGGGTCGAGCGCGAGACCACGTCCACCCGGCCGGGACGTTCGGCGGTATCGGCGACCACCTTCACGACGAAGCCGTACTTCTCCATATCGGCCGATTGCCGCGGCACGGTCGAGACCGCGACACCGCCGGTCGCGGCCAGCGAACTCAGCGCGGCGCACGGCACCGTCGCCGAGAGGGCGGCGGGCGCGTAGGCGACGAGCGGCGACTCGACCGCGGCGGGCGACCCCTGTTGGGGCCAGGACACCGTCGCGGCGTCGACCCGCACGGGCAGGAACGGGATCACCGCGGCACTGAGAATGCCGATCAGTCCCGCGACGATCGCGACGATGCGCGCCCACCCGGGGCGATCACGTCGCGCCGGCTCCGACACATCCTTGGGCGGATGCCCCTGCCGCACGATCGTCTCTACCACGGGGCCCGATAGTAGCCGCGCCACCGGCAGCAGGCGAAACACCGTCGCGACTCACACGCGAAAGCCCCGCCCGGAAACGTCCGAACGGGGCCGGGGCGTGGCAGATCAGGGGCAGGCGACCGAGGTCTGGCCCAGGTTGGTCATCATGCCGCAGGCCCACGACTTCTGGACCTTCCACTTGCCGTCTTCGGCCACGAACGGCACGTCGACGACATTGGTCTGGCCGTTGACCGTGAAGTTGGCCTTGGCGTTGACACTGTCGCCGAAGGAGGTCACCTCGGTGACCTGCACCTGAACATTGGCGTCCGAGGCGGCCTGGGCCAAGCGGTTCGGCAGCTCGGGGTCGGCCTCGCCGCCCTGCACGAAGTCCAGCTTCTGGTCGTTGGGGACCGAGGGATCCAGCGCGGTGGTGAGCTGCTGGTTGAGCTGTTCCACGGTCGGCACCGGGGGCAGGTCCGCGGCCGCCGACGCCGACGCCTTCGCGCTGGTGGTGGCTTTGGCGGCGGGCTTGTCACCCTTGTCGTCGCTGCACGCGCTCAGGCCGAGGGCGGCGACCACGGCCAGTCCGGCGATCGCTACACGTCCGGTCGTACGAAGCTTCAACTGCTCGTCCTTTGCGTTCGAGGTGGGAGTGATTCCATCGCGGTAGCCGAGGCTACTCTTCACGCGAGACTGGCGAGCGGATCGGCCCGTGTCAGCCCCGTGTCATCGGCTGGAAAGGTACGCGCCGCACCGGGACCTGTCGAACTGGTCTCGAAACGCACGGTCACCACGCCGTAGCCCGCGCCCTGCACCCAGCCGTGCCCGAATTCCGGATGATGCACATCCATTCCCGGAAACCACAGTCCCGCAGGCAGATCCGGCTCGTCCGGGGACGGCGGCGGCGGATCCTCGACAGTGCCGAGATCGGCGGGCACCGCCTGATCCAGTTCGGGGAACAGCGATTCCTGGCGCACCAGCGACAATCCCCCGTAGCCCACACCGACGAGCCGGATCGGGCCCAGTTCGGCCGGATCAATCGCCGAACGCTGCGCGGCCGCGGCCAGGGTGGCCAGGTCGGCGGTGGCGTACGGCAGAGTGAAGGACCTGGTCACGATGCCCATATCGGACTTCCTGAGCTTGAGGACCACGGTGCGGGCGGCGCGGCCGTCGCGTTCGAGCCTGCGATGCGCCGACGCGGCCATCGCGGTGACGGCGGCGCGCAGGTCGGCCATGGTGACGATGTCGCGCTCGTAGGTGTTCTCGGCGCTGATCTGCTTGGCCTCGGCGCGTTCGGTGACCGGACGGTCGTCGATCCCGCGCGCGAGCCGGTGCAGGGCGGCGCCCATGCTGCCACCGAGGGTCGAGACAGCCTCCGATTCCGGCAGCGCGGCGAACGCGCCGACCGTCTCGATGCCGAGGCTGCGCAGTCTGGACTCGGCCACCGGGCCGATCCCCCACAGCTTGCGCACCGGCAGCGCGGCGAGCAACGCACCCTGCTCCGAAGGCGAGATGACCCGCATCCCATCGGGTTTGGCGAGACCGGAGCCGATCTTGGCGAGTTGTTTCCCGGTCGCCGCGCCGATCGAGGCGGTGAGCCCGGTCTGCGCTCGGACCAGCGCGCGCAGCATCGCGCAATAGTCCTCGACCTGCCCGACACTCGCTCCGGCCAACTCGGCCGGTTCGGCGAAGGCCTCGTCGAACGACAGCGTCTCCAGTACCGGAACACGGCTGCGCAACGCGTCGAACACCTGCCCGCTCAGCACCGAGTACAGCGCGCCACGCGGCGGGACGACCACCGCCGACACGCCGATCAACCGCCGGGCCTGGTGCATCGGCATGGCCGAGCGCGCGCCGTAGACCCGAGCCTCGTAGCTGGCCCCCGCGACGACACCGCGCTGACTCGCCCCACCCACGAGGACCGGGCGGCCACGCAGCGTGGGTCTGGTCAATTGTTCGACCGACGCGAAGAAAGCATCCATATCGATGTGCAGCACCCAGCGACGGGCGGTGACCGCCGCATCCGGCCTGGCCGGAGCCCCGGCGGCAGGGGTGTGGGTGCTCACGAGCGCAATCTACGCCGCGCCACCGACAATTCCTCGAGCCGTTGCCAGCCGTCGCACACCGATCACACAGCCGAATATGTGATGATCGGGAGATGAAGATCCGCAAGGCTGTCATTCCGGCGGCGGGAATCGGCTCCCGGCTGCTTCCGCTGACCAAGGCGACGCCGAAGGAGATGCTGCCGGTCGGGGACAAACCGGTCATCGAGCACACCGTGCGTGAGCTGGTGTCCTCCGGGATCACCGACATCACCATCGTCGTGAGCAGCGGCAAGTCGTTGATCCAGGATCACTTCCGGCCGAATCCGGCACTGGTCGCGCAGCTCCGCGCCGACGGCAAGTCCGCCTACGCCGACGCCGTGGAGGAGGTCGGCGAGCTCTCCCGCGAGGGGCACATCACCTACCTCGACCAGCACGGTCCGTACGGTAACGGCACGCCGGTGCTCAACGCCGCACGTCATCTGGGCGACGAGCCGATGCTGGTGCTGTGGCCCGACGATGTGTTCGTCGCCGAGGTTCCGCGCGCTCAGCAGCTGATCACCGCCTACGAATCCACCGGGTGCCCGGTGCTGGCGCTGCTGCCCATGTCGCCGGGTGAGTCGCAGCGCTACGGCGTGCCCGTGGTGCGCGAGGACCTCGACGACGGGCTGCTGCGCATCTCCGGCCTGATGGAGAAGCCCAAGCCCGAGGACGCGCCGTCGGCGTTCGCGGCGATCGGTGGCTACGTGGTGACGCCGGGCATCATCGACGAGCTGCGCATCCAGACCGAGAACTGGTACACCCACCAGACCGGCGAGGTGTACCTGACCGACGCGATCAACAACTACGCCGCCGAGCACGCGGTGTACGGCCAGGTCATCCAGGGCCGCTGGTACGACACCGGCAACCCGGCCGACTACCTGGTGGCCCAGTTCGCCTCGGCGCTGGCCCATCCCGAATACGGCCCGCTGCTGCGTCAGCTGGTGGACGAGAACTAGAACCGGCGAATCGCGAAGATATCGAATTCTCGCAGCGGGTGCAGGCCGACCGGGACGCCCCAATCGTGGGCGTCGAGGAGCTGGCCCATGCCCGCGTAGATGCCGACATGGGAGCCGTCGCCGTTGAGGATGACGACGTCGCCCGGCGCCAGACCGCCGAAGGTCACCGGGAGGCCGACCTTCGCCTGCTCCCAGGTAGTGCGCGGTAGGGAGACGCCGACCTGCCGGAACGCCCACTGGACCAGCGCCGAGCAGTCCCAGGAGTGCGGGCCCATGGCGCCCCACTCGTACGGTTTGCCGAGCTGGGTCATGGCGGCGGTGAGTGCGCCGATACCGGTGGCGCTGGGAAACGGAATCATGCCGGAGCCACTGGAACTCCCCGATGATGATCCCGACGCTCCCGAGCCCGACTCTCCCGAGCCCGACGCGCTACCCGGCTGGGAAAAGGCGGGACCGGCGAGGGCTGCTGTCGTGGTGACGGTGGCGACGAAGCCGAAGGCCAACCGTCTCAGGATTTTTCGCTTCATGTGCGCGCCCTTCCTCACGGCCGGGAGTCGATCTTCCGGCTGGTCGGCTATCGGGCGGCATCGCCTGATCCTCGGGTGAGCCACCCACTGATCCGGTGTCGCGCCGGGAGGTTGCCATCCTCGGCGCGGCACCGTTTCCACAGGACAATCGTCACGAGCAGTTACTGTCGCCTCAGCGGTTCCATGCGCATCAGCAGCAACATCACGATTGTGCCGGACAGGCTCGTCGATGTCATCGACTTCAGCAACTTTCCAGCATATTTTTGAGAACGCTCAGGCGATGTGGGTCAACGCCGCACGGATGCCGGCGCGCACCGTGTCGCCGTCACCGACACCGCCGCTGATGGTGACGCCGTCACGGGTGAGCAGCAGGGCACGGGCCGCGTCGTCCGGGGCGGAATGGCCGCCCGCACGGAGGTGTTCGGCCATCAGTTCGCGAAACCAGGTGCGGTAATCGTCGACGACGCGACGCACGGGGTGTCGCGGGTCGGGGAATTCGACGGCGGCATTAAGAAAGGGGCAGCCACGGAAGCCGGGGCCGCAACTGATGTCGCTGAGAGTGTCGAAGATGGTGGTGATAGTGGCGAAGCCCTCGCCGGGCACCGATTCCAGCGCGTCGCGCTGGCGGGCGTATTCGCGCTCCAAATAGGCGACCACCAGGTCTTCTTTGGTCTTGAAGTGTCGATAGAACGTGGCTTTGGCGATGCCGGCCTCGGCGATGATCCGGTCGATGCCCACCGTGTGGACACCCTCGGTATAGAACAACCGGGTTGCCGTGTCGAGTAGACGTTCACGAGCCGCACTCATCGCCTGACCTGTGTCCTTTCCGGGAATCAGCGCTTCCTCTTGACGATACCAGACAGGTCTGTCTACTCTGGGGTTCACAAGCGAACAGACAAGTCTGTCTAGGAGGACAACATGGCACCCCTCTACACCGCGGTCGCAACCTCGGTCGGCCGCGACGGCCGTTCCTACACCGATGACGGCGTCCTCGATCTGACGCTCGCCCGCCCCAAGGAGATGGGCGGCGACGGCGCGGGCACCAACCCGGAGCAGCTCTTCGCGGCGGGTTATTCGGCCTGTTTCGCCAGTGCGCTGCAGTTGGTCGCCAAGCGGATGAAGCTCGACGCCGACGACGCCTCGGTGACCGCCGAGGTCGGTCTGAACCCCCTGGAAGGCGGCCGGTTCGGACTCTCGGTCGTGCTGCGCGTGGAACTGCCGGAGCACCTGCACAACGAGCAGGGGAACCAGCTCATCGAGGCCACCCACCAGGTGTGCCCGTACTCCAACGCCACCCGGGGCAACATCCCGGTGGAACTGGTTGTCGAGTAACCACATTCACGCGAAAAAGGGCGGGACCAGCAGGTCCCGCCCTTTCGCTGTCCGGCAGTACTAGACCTTCGTGACCGACACCTTCACACCACCGGTGATCTCGGCGGCATCGGCCCCGGCATCACCGAAAGTCAGTGCGGTGGCGAGGATTTCCCCGGCGATCAGGTCGCGGTGGGTCGCGGCCCACTCCGCCCGCTCGGCGGGAACGTCCAGCACCACACTGATCCGGTCGGACACCTCCAGCCCCTGCGACTTCCGGGTCTCCTGCAGGTCACGGATCAGGTCGCGGGCCCAGCCCTCGGCCTCCAGCTCCTCGGTGACCACCGAGTTCAGCACCACCAGGCCGGCATTGCCGGGCAGGGCGGCGGTGGACTCGGGTTCGGCGGCCACCAGACGCTGGGTGTACTCCTCGGGCAGCAGGGTGATCCCGGCGGCGGTGACGACACCGTCGGCGGACTCGCTCCACTCCCCCGCCTTGACGGCCTTGATCACCGTCTGGACCTGCTTGCCGATGCGCGGGCCCGCGGCGCGCGCGTTGACGACCAGCTCGAACCGGCCGTGCGCCGAGACATCGGTGGTCAGGTCGACCTTCTTGACGTTGACCTCGTCGGCGATCAGCTCGGTGAACGGCGCGAGCCGCTCGGCATCGGCCGCGGCGATGGTGACCTCGGCCAGGGGCAGCCGCACCCGCAGGTTCTGCGCCTTGCGCAAGCTCAGCACCGTCGAGCACACGACCCGCACCTCGTCCATGGCGGCGACGAGTTCGGGATCGTGCGGCAGCTCGGTCTCGGTCGGCCAGTCGGTGAGGTGCACCGAACGCTCGCCGGTGAGCCCGCGCCAGATCACCTCGGTGATCAGCGGCAGCAGCGGCGCGGCGAGACGGGTGACCACCTCCAGCACCGTGTGCAGGGTGTCGACCGCGTCGCGGTCCTCGGACCAGAACCGCGAACGCGAACGGCGCACATACCAATTGGTGAGCGCGTCGGCGAACCCACGCAACTCGTCGGCGGCACCGGCGATGTCGTAGGTCTCCAGTGCCTCGGTGACAACGTCGCGGGTGACCGCGAGCTTGGCGAGGATGTAGCGATCGAGCACGTTCGGCGAATCCGTGCGCCACACGCCGGGCTTCGAGGCGTAGAGCTGCAGGAAGGTCCACGCGTTCCACAGCGGCCGCATCGCATGGCTCACGCCCTCGCGGATGCCACGCTCGGTGACGATGAGGTTGCCGCCACGCAGGATGGGCGAGCTCATCAGGAACCAGCGCATGGCGTCGGAGCCGTCGCGGTCGAAGACCTCGTTGACGTCGGGATAGTTGCCCTTCGACTTCGACATCTTCAGGCCGTCGTCACCGAGCACGATGCCGTGCGCGGCCACCGTTTTGAACGACGGCGAGTCGAACAGCGCAGTCGAGAGCACGTGCAGCGTGTAGAACCAGCCGCGGGTCTGCCCGTTGTACTCGACGATGAAATCGCCGGGGAAGTGGCTGTCGAACCACTCCTTGTTCTCGAACGGGTAGTGCACCTGGGCGTAGGGCATCGAGCCCGACTCGAACCAGCAATCGAGCACCTCGGGGACCCGGCGCATCGTCGAATTCCCGGTCGGGTCATCGGGATTGGGCCGGGTGAGATCGTCGATGTGCGGGCGGTGCAGGTCGGTGGGGCGCACGCCGAAGTCGGCTTCGAGCTGGTCGAGCGAACCGTAGACGTCCACGCGCGGGTAGGCCGGGTCGTCGGAGACCCAGACCGGGATCGGGCTGCCCCAGTAGCGGTTGCGGCTGATGTTCCAGTCGCGCGCGCCTTCGAGCCACTTGCCGAACTGGCCGTCGCGGATGTGCTCGGGCACCCAGCTGATCCGCTGGTTCAGCTCGACCATCCGGTCGCGGAACTTGGTGACCGCGACGAACCAGGACGGCACGGCCATGTAGATCAGCGGCTGACCGGAGCGCCAGCTGTGCGGGTAGGAGTGCTCGATCGTCTCGTGCCGCAACAGCTTTCCGGCGGCCTTGAGATCCTTGATGATCACCGGGTTGGCATCGAAGACCATCAGGCCCTCGTACGGCGGCACCATCGAGGTGAACTTGCCCGCCGGGTCGAGTGGCTGCACGATCTCGATGCCGTTGGCCGTCGCGACATCCATGTCCTCTTCACCGAAAGCCGGTGCGAGGTGGACGATTCCGGTTCCGGAGTCGGTGGTGACGTAGTCGGCGGTGAGCACGCGGTGCGAGTTCGGGTGGCCGACGAAGAAGTCGAACGGCGGGGCGTAGGACAGGTCGGACAGGGCGGCACCGTCGTACTCGCCGAGCACCTGCGGCTGCTCGCCCAGTTCGCGGCTGTAGTGCGACAGACGTTCGGCGGCAAGCAGGTAGCGCTTGTCGTCGGCGCCGCGCACGTGCACGTAGCGCACGTCGGGGTGTACCGCGATCGCCAGGTTGGACGGCAGGGTCCACGGCGTGGTGGTCCAGATCAGCGCGTTCGCGCCGTCCAGCGCGGCGAAGGGATGCTCGGCGGGGACGCTCAGGCGCATGTCCACGGTGACCGCGGGGTCCTGGCGCATCTTGTACGCGTCGTCGAGGCGGGTCTCCTGGTTCGACAGCGGCGTCTGCTCGTACCAGCTGTAGGGCAGCACGCGGAAGCCCTGGTAGATCAGGCCCTTCTCGTGCAGCGACTTGAACGCCCACATGACCGACTCCATGAAGTCGAGATCGAGGGTCTTGTAGTCGTTGTCGAAGTCGACCCAGCGGGCCTGCCGGGTGACGTAATCGCGCCACTCACCGGTGTAGCGCAGTACCGACGACTGACAGGCGGCGTTGAACTCGGCCAGCCCCATCTCGTCGATCTGGGCCTTGTCGGTGATACCGAGCTGCTTCTCGGCTTCGATCTCGGCGGGCAGACCGTGGGTGTCCCAGCCGAAGCGGCGGTCGACCTTCTTGCCACGCATGGTCTGGAAGCGCGGGATCAGATCCTTGACGTAGCCGGTCAGCAGGTGGCCGTAGTGCGGCAGACCGTTCGCGAACGGCGGCCCGTCGTAGAAGACGAACTCACCCTCACTGTCGCGATTGTCGATGCTGGCGCGGAAGGTGTCGTCGCGGGCCCAGTAGTCGAGCACCTGGGTTTCGAGCTCCGGGAACGTGGCGCCCGAACCCGCGCCGAAGTCGACCCGGGGGTAGGCGCTGCCGGTAGTTGTCTCGTCCGCCATCGCGGATTGCTCCTCGTGCCGCCGCGCCGTGAGCGCGAGATGTGGGCACGGGGACGATGTCGGCGCCGGTGCGCCGTACCGCGGTACCACCCCGTTTGCCTGATCCCCTCCCTACGAAGGGGTTCAGGCCTCTCGTTGTGTGAGCTGTGACGGGCTCACCCGTTCGGTTCTACTGAGCGCTGACGTGCGCCGTTCTTCCGAAGGCTCCCCGGTGATAGCCGGATCGGTGCCATGTGTAGTTCGATTCTAACCGGGCTCGTCCAGTGGATATTCCGCGCCCGTTCAGTTCCGCCGGGCGTGTCGGCCGGGCGGGACCGGTTCGCTCTCGGGTTTTCGGGTGGCCAGCGCGCTCACGAGCAAACTCGCGGCACCGACTACGCAGATCAGAATGCACCCCCACGCCCACACCACCGAACCGGTGGCGAGCGCCGCGACGAGCAGTCCGAAACCGATCGCCGCCAGAACAAGCGTCAAGACGAGCATGGTGACTCCCAAGCCAACCGAGCAGCCCGACGATAACTGGGCATTCCCGAATCACGCGACGCGCTGCGTCGCGCGACTCGGGAACTAGTTTACTTGCCGCCCTTGGCGAAGGAGGCCGGAGCCAGACTGTTGGCCGAACCGTTGGTTTCGCCCGCGAACTCGCCGCCGTCGACCGGCACGGCCGACCCACGGTTCTCGAGCTCTTCCAGCTGCGATTCCAGGTACGACTTCAGGCGCACGCGGTACTCGCGCTCGAACGTCTTCAGCTGCTCGATACGGCTTTCCAGCACCGTGCGCTGCTGCGTGATCGTGGCCATGATCTCGGCGTGCTGACGCTCGGCGTCGGCGGTGAGCGCCTCGGCCTTGTCCTTGGCCTGCCGGATCTGGGTGTCGGAGCGGTTCTGCGCGTCGGCCAGCATCGCGTCGGACTTCTGCCGCGCGTCGGCGATCATCGCTTCCGAACGGGTGCGGGCGTCGCCGACCAGTCGCTCGGAGTTTGCTCGCGCGTTCGAGAGCAGTCCCTCGGCCTCGGTCTTGGCGTCGGTGGTCAGGCGGTCGGCCATCTCCTGCGCCAGGGTGAGCACCTTCGCGGCCTGCATGTTCGCGTCCGGGCCGTTGTTCTGCGCCGGCGCCGCGACGGGCATCGGGGCGGGCGGCGCGACCGGAATCGGCTGCGGAACGGGTTCCGGCGCGGGAGGAGGTGCCTGCTGCACGGGCGCCTTCGGGGCGCTGACCGGGGCAGGACCACGGTTCTTCTTGGCGTCGGCCAGCTCGGTGTCGAGTTCGGCGACCCGCTGACGCAGGTCGGCGTTCTCCTCGATCAGGCGCGAAAGCTCCTGTTCGACGAGATCCAGGAAAGCATCGACCTCGTCCTCGTTGTAGCCGCGCTTACCGATCGGCGGTTTGCTGAACGCGACGTTGTGCACATCGGCAGGAGTCAGCGGCATCGAAGGATCCCTTCACGCGTCTTTTGGAGAACTAGCAAGCGGTCTTCTCGATTCATTGTGTCACACGGAGGTCACGGGCTGACCGAGCCTACCCACGATCGACATCAGGATGAAGACGAGGAAGAGCAGGACCATTATCGAAAGATCGAGACGAATCCCCCCAAGATTCACAGGAGGTATCAACCGCCTCAGCAGTTTCACCGGGGGGTCGGTCACGGTGAAGATCACCTCCAGGACGATCACCACCACACCGGTCGGGCGCCAGTCGCGCGCGAAACTGCGAATGAACTCGACGATCACCCGACTGATGAGCAACAGCCAGAAGATGAAAAGCACGAGGTACAGAACCGCGAACAGGGCCACGGCTTCACTCTGCCGCAAAATCGGCAGGGTGCAAAATGGCCGCGCCGCGCAGTGCGCGGGCGGCCATCTCGGTATCCGGTGTGCGTTCTCTATTTCTGGTTGTAGAAGCCGTTTTCGGCGATGCGGCGGCGTTCTTCCGCCGATACGTCCACGTCGGCCGGTGAGAGCAGGAACACCTTCGTCGCCACCTTGTCGAACGAACCACGCAGGGCGAAAGCGAGTCCGGCCGCGAAATCGACCAGCCTTTTGGCATCGGCATTGCTCAGATCGACCAGGTCCATGATGACCGGATTTCCCTCACGGAACCGTTCACCGATGATCCTGGCCTCGCTGTAATCGCGCGGACGCAGCGTGGTGATCTTGGACAAGGGACCTCCGTCCTCGAAGATCCCAGGACGTCGCGCGGGTGCGGGCTCGGGGCGCATGCGCTCCTCCAGCCTGCGCTCCTCGGCGTCGGGATCGACCGCGAGCGCACCACGAGTGGAGCCGCGCATACCGGGTGCGACACCGCCTGCCCGGAAGGACCGGCCCGACGACGGCGCCGTTTCGATCCTGGTGGGGCGACGCGGCGTCTCGTAGCGATCGTCGGCGTAGGTGTCGGCGACATAGTCGTCGCGACGCGCCTGGTAGGCCGACTTGTACGCCGGCTGCGGGAAGTCGTCGACCTCGTCCTCGAAACGGTCGGCGCCGTAACGGTCTTCGGCATAGCGGTCGTAGCTGCGCGGACGGGCGCGACCGGCGCGCTCCTCGACGCCGCGAGGGGCATGATCGTCGACGTAGTCGTCTTCGTACTCATCGAGCGGAACCATGCCGAAGTACGCCTTGAACTTATGCAGGGTACTCATCTGGTCGACCTTCCTTCGGCCCCGGTGGCGGCCGGGTGTTGAAGTTCTTGCTCAGCGCCTCTTCAGTCCCAATCGTATGTGTCGAATGTGACTGGTGAGGTTTCTTTGCTACGCCGAGGTTATCGGCCGCGCGCCCATCAAGGCGGTTCCGACACGCACACACGTCGAACCGTGTTCGACCGCAATCTCCAAATCACCCGACATACCTGCAGAAAGTTCGGTGGCTTCGGCGTGTTGCCTCAGCAGCGAAGTGTGCAATGTCGCAAGATTCGCAAACGACACATCACTCGGGGCGTCAAGGGGCGGAATCGCCATCAGACCGGCCAGATGCAGGCCGGGCGCCTTCGCTACCAGGTCGGCCACGGCGAGCAGATCGGCCGGTGCGACACCCCCGCGTCCGGGGTCGGCGTCCAGGCTCACCTGCAGCAGCACCCGCAGCGGCGCGATACGCTCGCCGGCTGCGAGTGCGTCCTGCGCCGCCCGGTCCAGGGCGTTTGCCAGGCGTTCGCTGTCGACCGAGGCCACGGTGTGCGCCCATCGCGCGACCGAGCGGGCCTTGTTGCGTTGTAAACGACCGATCATGTGCCATTCGACATCGTCGTAGGCCAGCTGGCCGACCTTCGCCGAGGCCTCCTGCTCGCGCGACTCGCCGAATTCGCGACGGCCGAGAGCGTGCAGGATGGCCACATCGGTGGCGGGGAAGAACTTCGTCACCGGGAGCAGGCGGACCGAACCGGCCGGGCGTCCCGCGGCGTCGACGGCGGCGTCGATGCGCGCGAGCAGGCCGTCGAGGCGGGCCGAGAGCTCTGCGGTGCGGTCGGTCGCGGTCTCTGTCGTCATGCGGCGGGATCCATCCAGATCACGCCGGCGATGCGGCCCGTGGGGGCGCCGCGGCGGTGGCTGAACAGGGTTTTGTCCTCGATGGTGCACCGGGGGTCGACGGCGATTCCGGCGACACCCGCCTCGGTGAGCTGCCGGCGGATGCCCGCGCGCAGGTCGAGACCGGGGGTTTTCCGGACGGTGGTGGTCGCGCTGCCGGGCAGGTGGGCTTCGACGTCGGCGCGCATCGCGGCGGGGACCTCGTACTGGCGACCCGAGGCGGCGGGACCGAGGAAGGCGCCGATGCGGTCGACGCGTGCGCCGGCCGAGACCATCGCGTCCAGCACGCGCCCCACGATGCCGATCCGGGCGCCGACGCGGCCCGCGTGCACGGCGGCGATGACGCCTGCCTCGTCGTCGGAGAGCAGGATCGGCACGCAGTCGGCGGTGAGCACCACCAGCGCCAGTCCCGGCACGGTCGTGACCAGTGCGTCGGTCACCGGCACCGGTTCGGCGCGCGGCCCGTCGACGATCTCCACAGTGCGTCCGTGGACCTGCTCCATCCACACCAGCCGGTCAGGGGTGAGGCCGATGCCTTCGGCCAACCGAATCCTGTTGCGACGCACGGCTTCCGGATCGTCACCGACGTGATCACCCAGGTTGAACGAGTCGTAGGGCGCGGCGGAGAAGCCACCGGCGCGGGTGGTGGTCACCCGGCGAACGGTCACGGTAGGCGGTGCGGAAGTCATGTGTTCGAGCGTAGTGCGGTCACCGAGCCGGGCGGTCATCGCGCGCAGTGACCTCGATCAAGCCGGTCGGCGGAGCTCACCCGGTGGACTGCGCGGAGTCGAGCTCGCCGAGCTTGCGGGCGATGCCCGCGCGGCTGCTCAGCCCTAGTTTGCGCAGCACCCGGCCGAGGTGGTCCTCGACGGTGCGGGGGCTGAGATACAGGTGCTCGGCGATCGCTTTGTTGGTATGGCCGTGAGCGGCCAGTTCGGCGACTTCGCGTTCGCGTCCGGTCAGGGCGGCGGGAGTACCGACTCGCCGGGCGCCTGCGAGGCGGCGTTGTTCGGTGGTCACTTCGTCGAGCAGGCGGATGGCCCCGGTGACGACGAACGCCGCGCGCGCGGAAGCGAACCGGCTGGTCGCGGCGCCGAAGTCACCGCTCCTTCCGGCTATCACCCCGGCGAACAACTCGGCCTGCGCCCGGCTCACCACCATCCCGGCGCGGGCGAACGCCGCGATCGCCACCTCGGTGCTCGCGGCCGCCGCCGCCAGATCGCCGGTCGCCGCGGCGTAGTCGGCCCGCGCGAATGCCGCCGCGCCGACCTGGCTGCCCAGACAGTCGACGACCCCGGCGGAATTGTCGTTCACTGTTGTCACCCCGTCGGGCTCCGGGGTCGAGCCCATCGCGGCATCGCCCCGGGCGGGGACGGTCACCGATGCGCGCGTGTCCGCGTAGGCAACCGAAGTCGAGTCGCCCGTGCGGTGATCGCGGATCGCGGTGGCAGGCGGTTCGGCTCGGGCGACCGGGTCCGACGCGAGGGACACCCCGCCCGCGCCGAGGTGGGCGGCGGCTTCAGCGCGGGTGATCAGTGCGGCGGCGGTGACGAGGTCGCCCGTGGCGACGGCGGCGTGCGCGGCCCGGGACAGATGGGTCGGGGTCAGCGGGCCGGGGCGGCCGGGTTCGGGTGCGGGTGTGGCGGGAAGGTTCAGAGTTCGGGCGGTTTCGGCGAGGGTTGTCTCCACTGCCTGGCGCCACCAGCGGACGGTGGGGCGTGGGAGGGCGGCGATGGCGTGCCACTGGGTGGTTACCGCCTCGGGTGGGGCAGTCACTTGCAGGGTGCGCAGTTTCAGCGCGCCGGCGAAGGAGACCAGGTCGGGGTAGTGGAAGGTGGTCGCGGCGTCGGTGGCTTCGTCGGCGGCGGCGATGGCCTCGTGCAGGCGGCCCAGTTTCCCCAGGGAGTACGCGCGGACCGTGTGGAGTTCGGCGAGAGCGTAGGTGCGGCCGAAACGGCGGCTCACCGCGATCGCGCGGTCCAGGTGGTGCAGGCCGTCGGCGTCGCGGTCGAGGAAGTACGCGCACCAGCCGAACGCGGGGGCGGCATGGACCACTTCGCGCAGGGCGGTGTCGGTGAGCAGGCCGAAGGCTCGGCCGCAGGGGTCGTAGAGCTGGGCGGCCTCGGCGATGCGCACGTCGGCGAGCAGGCCGAGGCAGCGCAGGGCGATCGCGGCGGCGCGAACGGCCGGGTCGTCGATGGCATCGGAGTCGAACAGGGCGGTGAGGCGGGCCCGGCCTTCGGCGTCCTGGTGGTCCTGCATTTCCAGGATCGCGAGTTCCAGTTGCACCGGTCCGTCGCCGGGGCGGCGAGGCAGCGTCGCACCGTGGGCCAGCAGCGTTCGCGCCTGGTCGATGCGGCCGAGCATGCGCGCGCAACGGGCCGACAGCAGCAGCGCTTCCAACTGGTGCCGACCCGCGGTGGCCGCCGCCGGTTCGAGGGTCTGCCCCGCCTGCTCGGCCGCCCCGGACAGCAACTGCGCCCGGCCCAGCGCCAAGGCGTCGGCGAGTGGGTCGTCGGTCGCGGGCGCGATCCGCGCGGCGGCCGAGAGCCAGCGGGCGCTCGCCGCCGGAGCGTCGGCGAGCACCTGCTCGGCCGCCAGTCGCAGTTCCGCGCCCGCGATCTCGTCGGCGCCGAGCAGCGCGAGCTCGAGATGACGTGCGCGCGAGGGCATCGACGCGCCACGCGCGCGCAGGGCGAGCGCGGCCCTGCGGTGCGCCATCGCCCGCCAGCCGTGCCCGGACACCCGGTAGGCGGCCGTGCGAATCAACGGATGGGCGAAGGTCACCGCACCGTCGGCGGTGCCGACCACGCCGCGCCGAACCAGACCGTCCACCGCCGCGACCACCACAGCGTCCGCGAGAGCGGCCGTCGAGCACAACAATTCGAGGTCGGGCGGCAGACCACACACCGCGATGGCCTGTGCCACGAGCCGCTCGGTGTCCGGAAGCTGTGCCAGCTCGGCGCGGATCGTCCGGTCCAGCGCCGCGTAATCGTTCGACGCGGGGTCGGGTTCCTCCCCGTGCAGTGCCCGGTCCAGCTCACGGTCGGGCAGATCGGCGAGCAGCGTCAGGTACAGCGGATTGCCGTGGGACGCGACGAACAATCTGGCCCGCCGACCCGGGTCCTCCCCCGGCAGCAACCCGTCGACATCGGCCGCGGTGAACGGAGGAACCCGCACGTGCACGGTCCGCACCTGCGGCGCGCGGACCGATCGGGCGATCGACGGTGGGCAGCCACCGTCGCGGAAGGACAGCAGCAGCCGGAATCCCCGAGGCCGGTTCCGAATCAGAAAGGTCAGCAGCCGCAACGATTCCGGGTCCGCCCACTGCGCGTCATCGACGACGAGCAGGGTCTCGACCGCGCCGAGCGCACGCCGCACGTGGCGAACGAGCTCGGCACGGTCGCGGGAATCCGGCGTCACTCCCGAGGCTTCCGGTGCCGCCGCGGACGCGTCATCCGCGTCGGCGCCCACCTGCTCGACGATGTCCTCGGCGAGATAGTGCGGCTGCGACTGGGCGTCTTCGGCGCCGGTGACCACCACGGCCCGGCAGCGGGCCGCGCCGACGAACTCGGCGATCAAGCGGGACTTGCCGATTCCGGCCGGCCCGTCGACCAGCAGCAACCAGGGTGCGTCCGAGCCGGTGAAAGCCGTGTTCAGCGCGGCGAGTTCGGCGGCGCGGCCGACGAATGCGCGTTCGAACATGACACTCCGTACCTCACTGGCGAGATCGGCCGTGGACGGCCGGATCAGAGCATAACGGTGCCACCGCCGCGAAATTACCGTGGTTTCCCGGATGCTCGCCGGGGCCGGGTGAGGTTGGGTGATCGGGGCCTACACCGCCGAAGGGTCCGCGGTGAGGTTCTGCAGAAAGAAGGTTCGCATGAGGTTCACCGGCAAGGGAATGGTTTCGCGGTTCTCGCTCGCACTGCTGGCGGTCACGGCACTCGGTGCCGCGAGTTGCTCGGCCGTGGACAAGGTCACCGAGGTCGCCAAGGACGCGAGCAAGTCCGATACCGCCCGCTCGAAGGTCGGTGAGTGCATCAACGTGATCTCGGCGTCGGTGATCGACTCCAAGACCGAGCCGGTCCCGTGCTCGGCCGAGAACGCCGTCTACCAGGTCGTTCAGGTCCACGACAAGAAGGTCGAGTGCCACGAGGACTACACCTCCTACGAGGAGACCTTCGGCAGCGGCGGTACGGTCGCGTTCCTCTGTCTCGCCCCGAACTTCAAGGAGGGCAGCTGCTACAACGAGGGCATGATGACCGGCTACAAGTTCGTGCCGTGCACCGCGTCCGACGCCAGCTTCAAGGTCGTCACCCGCGTCGACGGTCAGGTCGACGAGCAGCTGTGCGGCGAGGACGCCGACCAGGTGCTCGTGGTCAATGATCCGAAGATCACCTACTGCCTCGGCAGCGCCAAGGGCTGAGCCGCCCGCAGCACGCGAAAGCGCCCGAACTCTCCAGGAGTTCGGGCGCTTTTCGTGTCTGCGAACGCTTATCGACGCATGAAGTCCGGGACGTTGATCTCGTCGTCGTCGTCGCCTTCGCGCACTTCCGGGTTGTTGACCTGGTTCATCGCGCGTTCGGTGACCCGCTGACGCTCCGACTCCCGGTACCGCTCGGTATCGCGGTAGTTCGGCGCCGAGGCCCGGCCACCGGACACCCCGGCCGTGGCGGGCTCGGTGGGACGCGACGGCGCCTCGGACGGACGTCCCTGGCCGATCTCGCCCGCGCGGCCGGAACCGATGGGGTTCACCCCGGTCCGGCTGGTCGTGGCCGCGCTGGACTCCGGGTTGCGTCGCGACGGGCCGCCACCGTCGAAACCCGCGGCGATGACGGTGACTCGCACCTCGTCGCCGAGCGAATCGTCGATGACCGTACCGAAGATGATGTTGGCCTCGATGTGGGCCGCCTCCTGCACCAGCGAGGCCGCCTCGTTGATCTCGAACAGTCCGAGGTCGGAACCACCCGCGATCGAGAGCAGCACGCCGTGCGCGCCGTCCATGGAGGCTTCGAGCAGCGGCGAGTTGATCGCGGTCTCGGCCGCCTTCACCGAACGCCCCTCGCCCCGCGCCGAGCCGATGCCCATGAGTGCCGATCCGGCACCCGACATCACGCTCTTCACGTCGGCGAAGTCGACGTTGATCAGGCCGGGGGTGGTGATCAGGTCGGTAATACCCTGAACACCGTTGAGTAGCACCTCATCCGCGGAGCGGAAGGCGTCCATCAGACTCACCGCCGCGTCGCCCAGCTGCAGCAGCCGGTCGTTCGGAATGACGATGAGGGTGTCGCACGACTCGCGCAGCAGGTTGATCCCCACTTCGGCCTGGTTCCCGCGCCGTTTTCCTTCGAAGGAGAACGGCCGGGTGACGACCCCTATAGTCAGGGCGCCCAACTTGCGGGCGATGCTGGCGACGACGGGGGCGCCACCGGTACCGGTGCCACCGCCCTCGCCCGCCGTGACGAAGACCATGTCGGCACCCTTGAGCACCTCTTCGATCTCGTCCTTGTGGTCCTCTGCGGCCTTGCGGCCGACTTCCGGATCGGCTCCGGCACCGAGGCCGCGGGTGAGTTCCCGGCCGACATCGAGTTTGACGTCGGCATCACTCATCAGCAGGGCTTGCGCGTCGGTATTGACCGCGATGAACTCGACTCCCTTGAGTCCCTGTTCGATCATTCGGTTGACGGCGTTCACGCCGCCGCCGCCGATACCGACGACCTTGATCACTGCAAGGTAGTTGTGCGGGGGCGTCATGGGCTCTCGCCTTCCTTCGATCTTAAACCCTCAACCTCAACCATAGGGTTGGCGTTATGTCAAGTATCCGACTGCTGCGGAACGCTATTCGCAGCCACTGCGATCCCGGCGCAGGCGCGCCGAGATGAGAGCCAGAATCTTGTGCCACAAAGAATGTCGCTCACTTTACCGTGACCAGATTCGGACTCGAAACGTCGAACACGGTCCCCTCACGGGTCAGTAGTGGCAACACGACAGCAGCTTTGCGCTCACCGTCGCCCGTGCCGCCCCACACTACCTTCCTGCCATCGCGAAGGCTCAGCGAGACGTCCGAAATCGACCGTGCGACAACCTCGCCCACCTGCACCGACAACGCGGGTGGCAGGGTGACCAGCACATCCACCGCCGCCCTGGCCGCCGCGGGCCCGGTGAACGAGCCCTCGGTGAGCAGTTTCGGCACCCCGATGGGCGGTTCGGACTCGATCGCGAATTCGACACTCTCGGCGTCGACCAGGTGGGCGCCGTCCGGCGCGTCGAAGTACACCACCGGTGTTCGCTCCACCACGGTGACCAGCACTGTCGAGGGGAATTTACGCTGCACCCGGACCGAACGCACCTTCGGGATCGCGGCGACACGCTGGGCGATGGCGGTGGTATCGATACGCAACATCGAACGGCCGTCCGGAATTTCGAGCCGGCCACGCACGTCGGCCTCCGGCACCGCCGACAGCCCGTCGACACGCACCGTGCGCACCGACAGCACCGGGGTGAACCAGGCCAGCACCACCAGCAGGCTCACCACGACCACCCCGACCACCGTCCAGAGACGGTAGCCGTGCCACCCGCGCGCGGCGGGCATCGGCAATCTCACCGGCTGCCCTGCTGCGGCCTGGCCCGCAGGCCGTCGAGGATCTGCGTGCCGAGCATCGTCACATCGCCCGCGCCCATGGTGATCACGACGTCACCGTCGCCCGCGAGTGCAGCAACCTGCTTGCCGACCTTGGACATATCCGGCTGGTAGTGCACGGGCGTGGTCACCGACTGGGCGACCAGCGCGCCGTTGACGCCGGGCAGCGGGTCTTCCCTCGCGCCGTAGACGTCGAGCACGACCACCTCGTCGGCCAGGCTCAACGCGGTGCCGAACTCCGTGGCGAAAGTGGCGGTGCGGCTGTACAGATGCGGCTGGAACACCACGATCACCCGGCCGCGCTGCAGGCGGGCGCCGTCCCGCGCTTCCTGGGCGACCAGTTGCGCGGCGGCCTCGAGCACCGCACGGACCTCGGTGGGGTGGTGGGCGTAATCGTCGAAGACGCGCACCCCGTTCTCCCGGCCGGTGAACTGGAACCGGCGGTGCACGCCGCCGAATCCCTCCAGCCCCTGCACGATCTCGTCGATGTCGGCGCCGGTGGCGCGAGCGGCCAGCAGCGCGGCCAGCGCGTTGAGCGCCATGTGCCTGCCGGGCACCGACAGGCGCAACGCCCGCGGGATCGTCTCGCCGTCGAGCTGGAACTCGACGATGCCGCCGACATCACGCGGCTGCCAGTCGAGCAGCCGCGCGCCGACGGGCACGGGCGCCTGGCTGAGATCGCCCGAACCGTAACCGAGCACCTCGATCCCGCGTTCGGCCATGCGCGGCGCGACCCGCTGAGCCAACGCGAGCGAACCGGGATCGTCGAGGCACACCACCAGCAGGCCGCCGGGGGCGAGCCGGTCGGCGAAGTCGTCGAAGACCTGGATGTAGGCCTCGTCGGTGCCGAAGTAGTCGAGGTGGTCGGATTCGATATTGGTGACCACGGCGACGTCCGGGTCGTATTGCAGCAGTGAGCCGTCGGACTCGTCGGCCTCGGCGACGAAGATGTCACCGCTGCCGTGGTGGGCGTTGGTGCCCGCCTCGTTGAGCTCACCGCCGACCGCGAACGACGGATCGGCGCCGCAGTGCTGCAACGTGACGATCAGCATCGAGGTGGTCGAGGTCTTGCCGTGCGTGCCCGAGACCAGCAGGGTCTTGTGCCCGCGCATCAGCGCCGCGAGCACGGTCGGGCGCATCAGCACGGGAATGTCGCGCCGGTTCGCTTCGACCAGTTCGGGATTGGTCTTCGGGATGGCGGCGTAGGTGGTGACCACGACCGTCGGGCCACCGGGCAGCAGGTCGAGCGCGTCGGCGGCGTGGCCGATGCGCACCTCGGCGCCGCGGGCCCGCAACGACAGCACGCCACGGCTCTCGCGGGCATCGGAGCCGGAGACCTTGCCCCCGCGCGAGAGCAGAATGCGCGCGATACCGGACATGCCCGCACCGCCGATGCCGACCATGTGCACGCGTTCGAGTTCGGGTGGCAGCGCCGCGCCCGCGGACTCCCCGATCTCCTGGCCCGGCTCGCTCATCGGGCGACCTCGGTGACGATCCTGGCCACCGTGCCGGCAGCGTCGCGATGGCCTGCGCCTGCGGCGGCGCGGCTCATCTGCGCGAGTCGAGCGGGGTCGAGCAGCAGCGGAATCACCTCATCGATCACGTATTTCGGGGTCAGCTCGGCGTCGGCCACAATTGTGCCACCACCTTGCGCGACCACCGGCCGGGCGTTGAATTCCTGTTCGCCGTTGCCGTGCGGCAGCGGCACGTAGAAGGCGGGCAAGCCGACCGCCGACACCTCGGCCACGGTCATCGCACCGGACCGGCACACCACCGCGTCGGCGGCGGCGTAGGCCAGGTCCATCCGCGACAGGTAGGGCACCGCCACATACGGGGCCGGAGCGTCGGCGGTACTCACCTCGACGCTGTTCTTGGGCCCGTGCGCGTGCAGCACCGAGACGCCCGCGGCCGCGAGTTGCGGTGCGGCGCCGGAGACGGCCTCGTTGAGGCTGCGCGCGCCCTGCGAACCACCGAACACCAGCAGCACCGGTCCCTCGGCGGGCAGTCCGAAGTGCGCGCGAGCGTCGGCGCGCAGAGCGGCACGGTCGAGTTCGGTGATGGACGCACGCACCGGGATGCCGACGACCTGCGCGCCCGCCAGCCCCGAATCCGGGACGGCGGCGAGCACTTTCGCCGCGAGTTTCGCGCCGACCTTGTTGGCGATACCGGCCTTCGCGTTGGCCTCGTGCACGATCACCGGCACCGTGCGCTTGCGGCCGAACAGCCCGCCGCGCGCGGCGAGATACGCGGGTAGCGCGACGTAGCCGCCGAAGCCGATGATCACATCGGCCTGCACGTCGTCGATCACCGCCCTGGTCGCCTTGACGGAGGCGAGCACCCGGCCGGGCAGGCGCAGCAGGTCGGCGGAGGGCTTGCGCGGCAACGGCACCGGGGGGATCAGTTCCAGGGGGTACCCACGTTCGGGCACCAGTTTCGTCTCGAGTCCACGCTCGGTACCCAAGGCGGTCACCCGGATCGAGTCGTCGAGTCTGCGCAGCGCGTCGGCGACCGCCAGCGCGGGTTCGATGTGGCCTGCGGTTCCTCCGCCTGCGACGATCACCGACAACCCGGATCGCGGGTTACTCACCTGGATCTACCTCGTTCTCTGTCGTATCGAATCGATCTCGCGAAAGCGTGCGTGGTCATGCTCCGCCGCCTCCGCCGGTCCGCCGTTTCACCGGGCGGTGTGGCATCGGGTAGGTCGGCTCCCACGCCCGTGTCGACCGTAGCGAACTCGTGCCGCGGCTTTCCGGCACACGTCGCCTGCGGGCGGCGGGCGGCTGACGGCGAGGGGCCTGACGTGGACGTTCGGTTCTGGCGCGGGGCGCGACCTTGCGTGGCGCCGGCGGGGCGTACACCTCGGGCACCGGCAGCCGGAGCAGCCTGCTGAGCCTGCCGTCCTGGCCCGCCTTCAACGCCGACACCGCCTCCGGTTCGTGCCGGGCGGCGCTGGCGATGATGCCGAACATGAACAGCGTGATCGCCAGCGACGAACCACCGGCCGAGACCAGCGGCAACTGCAGCCCGGTCACCGGCAGCAGCCCGACGACGTAGCCGATGTTGATCAGCGCCTGCGCGGTGATCCAGGTGGTGGCGGTGGCGGTGAGCAGGCGCAGGAACGGGTCGACCGAGCGCAGCGCGATGCGGATACCCGCGTAGACGAACAGGGCGAGCAGCGCCAAGACCAGCATGCAGCCCAGGAAGCCGAGTTCCTCGCCGATGATGGCGAAGATGAAGTCGTTGTGCGAGTTGGGCAGATAGCTCCACTTCGCGCGGCTCTGGCCGAGGCCGCGGCCCCAGATGCCGCCGTCGGCGAGGGAGTACTTGGCTTGACGCGCTTGATAGTTGGCGCCCTGCGGATCGTCACCGGGGTTGAAGAACGCCCGCACCCGGTCGGAGCGGTACCCGGCCGACAGCGCCAGCACCGACGCCGCGACCACGCCGGTCACCATGATCCCGACGAACAACCGCACCGGCAGCCCACCGAACCACAGCAGCGCCATCAGCACGATCCCCAGCGCGATGGTGGTCGACAGGTTCGGTTCGAGCACCACCAGCAGGCACACGAGCAGACCGGCGGGCACCAGCGGCACCAGGATGTCCTTGAGCGCCGCGCCACGGCGCGAGGCCAGCAGATGCGCGCCCCACACGACCAGGGTCACCTTGACCACTTCGGACGGCTGGATCGACAACGGCCCGATGTCGAACCAGCGCCGCGCGCCGCCGTGCGCCGAGCCGATGCCGGGAATGAGCACCAACATCAGCGCGAGCACCGAGATGCTGAAGACCGGAAACGACCACTGCCGCAACAGCCGCAGCGGCAACCGCAACGCGACATAGAAGGCGATGGCACCGAGCCCGGCGAACATGGCCTGCTGGATGAACAGCGCGTAGGCCGAACCACCACCGGCGTAGGCCTCGACGCTCGACGCCGACAGCACCATCACCAGACCCAGCACGGTGAGCAGCGTCGCGATGGTGACGATCAGATGGAACGACGCGAGCGGCCGGGCCAACCACGCACCGAAGCGCTCCCCCGCCCAATTCGGCTGTCCCGAACTCTTGCGGCGAGTACTCGCGCCCGCCCGGCCCTTACCGACCCGGCTGTCGTCCACGCTGCCCCGGCTCTCAACCACGCTGCCCCCTCTCGGGCGGTGACTGCTCGGCCGGGCGCGCCTTCGTCACAGCGCCCGCCCGATGTCACCATCTTCCAGTGCCGTCACCGCATCCACGAAACAACGTCCGCGATGGGTGTAGTCGTCGTACATGTCGAGGGAAGCGGCCGCGGGCGCGAGCAGGACGGTGTCTCCGGCGCGCGCCAGACCCGCCGCGGCGCGCACCGCACGGCCCATGACGGCCTCGGCGCGCTGCGATCTCGACGACTCCATGTCTGCATCGTCTCCCGCATCCAGCTCGATGACCGGGACTTCGGGTGCGTGTCGCGCCATCGCGGCGGCGATCACCGGCGCGTCGGCCCCGAACAGCACCGCGCCGACCAGCCGGTCACCGATCTCTTCGATCAGATCGTCGACACCGGCGCCCTTGAGCAGACCGCCCGCCACCCACACCACCTGCGGGTGCGCCATGATCGCGGCGCGCGCGGCGTGCGGGTTGGTGGCCTTGGAGTCGTCGATGAACTCGACACCGCCCAGTTCGCGCACGAACGCGGTGCGGTGCGGGCCCACCTTGTGTTCGGCGAGACCTTCCTTGACGAACTGCGGCGCCACGTCGATGGCCCTGGTCAACGCGGACGCGGCCAGCGCGTCGGCGATGCCCGCGGGGCCCTGCGGGCTGATGTCGCTGGTCTCGGCGAGGATCGCGGCCTTGGTGAAGGCGCGATCGAGGAGCTTGCCGTCGACCACACCCAATTCACCGTCGGCGGGGACACCGATCCGGAAGCCGACCGTGCGCCGCGCCTTGGCCTTGCGGGCGAGCGAGCCGGCGACCGGGTCGTCGAGGCCGACGACGCCGACGCGGCCGGTCAGCGCGCGGGCCTTCGCGGCGGCGTAGGCATCGAGACCCCCGTGCCAGTCCAGGTGATCCTCGGCGACATTGAGCACGACACCGGCCTCGGGTCGCACCGACGGCGCCCAGTGCAGCTGGAACGAGGACAGCTCGACGGCGAGCACCTGCGGACCGGGGTTGCGGCGCAGTGCGTCCAGGATCGGCAGGCCGATATTGCCGCAGGCCACGCTGGAGATGCCGGCGGCGCGCAGGATCGAGTGCGTCATCTGGGTGGTGGTGGTCTTGCCGTTGGTTCCGGTGATCACCAGCCATTTGCGGACCGGTCCGTAGATACGGGCCTGATCGACCCACCAGGCGAATTCGACGTCACCCCAGACGGGCACGCCCTCGGTCACCGCCGAGACCAGCACCGGCGAATCCGGTCGCCAGCCCGGGCTGGTGATCACGAGCGCGAACCGGCTCAGATCGGCGCTTTCGAGTTCGACGCTGGTGGCGATCTCCAGGCCGAGTTCGGCGGCCTCGGCCAGCGCCTTCGCGCCGTTGTCGGTGACGACGGGGTGGGCGCCGATATCGCGCAGCGGTTCGATCAGCGAGCGTCCGGAGACGCCCCAGCCGGCGACGAGAACGTCACGGCCACGCAGGAATTCGAGCATCGGGCCCGGGGAACGCAGGGCGCGGGGCGAGTGTTCGACCATGTCTGTGCTCACCCGACCTGTGACAGATATTCGCTGTAGAACAGGCCGAGGCCCACCGCGGCGGAGATGCCCGCCAAAATCCAGAAACGGATGATCACCGTGGTTTCGGCCCACTTACTCAACTCGAAGTGATGGTGGAACGGCGCCATCTTGAACAACCGATTGCGCGTGGTGCGATACACCGCCACCTGCAGCATGACCGATGCCGCCTCGGCGACGAACAGCGCGCCGATCACGGCCATCAGCAGCTCGGTGCGGGTGGTGATCGACAGACCCGCGATCAGGCCGCCGAGCGCCAGCGAACCGGTGTCGCCCATGAAGATTCGCGCGGGCGCGGCGTTCCACCACAGGAATCCGATACACGCGGCGGCCGCGGCGGCACAGACCAAGGCCAGGTCCAAGGGGTCGCGCACGTTGTAGCACCCGGCTTCGGGGCTGGTGGAGCAGGAATTGCGGTACTGCCAGAAGGTGATGATCACGTACGCGCCGAGCAGCAGGCTCATCGAACCGGCCGCGAGACCGTCGAGGCCGTCGGTCAGGTTGACCGCGTTGGACCAGGCCACCACCAGGAACAGCACCCAGACGACGAAGATGATCGCGCCCATCGACACCGTGTTCCAGTCGCGCACGTACGACAGGTGCTTGCTGGCGGGGCTGAGGCCGTCGGTGCTGCGGAACTGCAGGGCCAGCACTGCGAAGATGACCGCCGCGGCGGTCTGCCCGATGTACTTGCCCGCGGCCGAGAGCCCGAGGTTGCGCTGCTTGCGCAGCTTGATGAAGTCGTCGAGGAACCCGACGATGCCGAGCGCGGTGGTGAGCCCGAGCACGAGCAGACCCGACGCCGTCGGCCCCTCGGCGTCGTAGCCGATACCGATCAGGTGCGAGCCGAGATAGCCCGCCCACATGCCGATCAGGATCGCGACGCCGCCCATGGTCGGGGTGCCGCGCTTGGCCTGGTGACTGGCCGGGCCGTCGACCCGGATCTCCTGGCCGAAGCCCTGTCTGGCGAACACCCGAACCAGCAACGGCGTGAGCAGGATCGACACCGCCAGTGCGATCCCCGCCGCGAACAGAATTTGCCTCATCGAGCTGTATTACCTTCCGCTGCCCCGGTCAGGTGCTCGGCGACGGCCCACAGGCCCACCGCCTTCGACGCCTTGACCAGTACCACATCGCCTGCGGCGATCTCGTCGTCGAGCAGCGCGATCGCCGCGTCGATATCGGGAACGAGGATCGATTCCTCGCCCCATGAGCCTTCCATCACCGCTCCCTGGTGCATGCCGTGGGAGGGTCGTCCGGTGCCGACCACGATCAACCGGTCGACGTCGAGGCGCACGGCCAGGCGTCCGATCGCGTCGTGTTCGATCACCGAGGTGTCGCCGAGTTCGCCCATCTCGCCGAGCACGGCCCAGCTGCGCCGGGGTTCGTCGGCCGATTTCGCCAGGGTGACCAGCGCTTTGAGCGCCGCGCGCACCGAGTCGGGGTTGGCGTTGTAGGAGTCGTTGATGACGGTGACGCCCGCGGGGGTGGTCGTCACGTCCATCCGGCGGACCGAGGCCGCGGTGGCGCCGGACAGCGCCTGGGCGACGGTCGCCAGATCGGCACCGCATTCGAGGGCGACCGCCGCGGCGGCCAGGGCGTTGCCGACCTGGTGTTCGCCGTGCACGGCGAGTCGCACCGGGATCGATTCGCCGCCCACGTGCAGGGTGAAGTGGGCGCGGGCCTGGTCGTCGGTGATCACGTCGGTGGCACGGATGTCCGCGTCACCGGACAGGCCGACCTTCACCACGCGCGCCTTGGTGCGCGACGCCATGGCCGAGACATTGGGGTCGTCGGCGTTGAGCACCGCCAGCCCCTCGGCGGGCAGTGCCTCGACCAGCTCGCCCTTGGCCTGCGCGATCGCCGCACGGCTACCGAATTCGCCGAGGTGGGCGGTGCCGACATTGAGCACGACACCGATCCTGGGCGGCGCGATGCGGGCCAGCTCCGCGATGTGTCCGCGACCGCGCGCGGACAGTTCCAGGGCGAGGAACTTGGTGTCGGGACCCGCGCGCAGGGCCGTCCACGGGTGGCCGAGTTCGTTGTTGAACGAGCCGGGCGGCGCGACCACCGCACCGAGCGGCGCGAGTACCGCGGCGAGCAGATCCTTGGTCGAGGTCTTGCCCGAGGAACCGGTGACGCCGACGACGGTGAGTCCGGTGCGCTCGGCGAGCCGCTCGGTGCTCACGCGCGCCAGCTCGGCCAGCGCGGCGAGTACCGCGGCGCCGGAACCGTCTTCGTCGGAGCTCAGCGCGACCGAGGTCGCGGGCACCGAACCGAGGTCCGGTACGACGACGATGGCGGGCACGCCGACCGGGCGAGCCGCGAGCACCGCGACCGCCCCGGCGGCGATCGCGGTGCCCGCGTAGTCGTGTCCGTCGGAGTTGGCGCCGGGTAGGGCGAGGAACAGATCGCCGGAACCGATTCGGCGCGAATCGAATTCGACCGAACCGGTCACCAGTGCCTGGGGGTCGGGTACGTCGTGCAGCTCGCCGCCGACGACGTCCGCGATCTCCCGCAGTGTCATCTCGATCATGAAACCGTCAAGTCCTCCGAGTCCGTGTGCGGACTGTGTTGTCTCCGCAGGGCATCCAGCGCCGCCGCGACCACCTCGCGGTCGTCGAAGGGATGCTTGACGCCCTTGATCTCCTGGCCCGCCTCGTGGCCCTTGCCCGCGACGAGCACCACGTCGCCCGCACGCGCCCAGGCGAGTGCGGCGGCGATGGCCGCCGCGCGGTCACCGATCTCACGGATCTCGCCGCGATCGGTGGCCGGGAGTTCGTGCGCCCCGGCCACCACGGCGGACCTGATGGCCGCCGGGTCCTCGGTGCGTGGGTTGTCGTCGGTGACGATCACCAGGTCGGCGTGTGCTGCCGCGGCGCCCATGAGCGGGCGCTTGGCCACGTCCCGGTCACCACCGGCGCCCAGTACGACAGCCAGCCTGCCCGTGCCCGCTTCGAGGAGGTGGCCACGCAGGGTGGTCACCACGGATTCGATGGCGGCGGGCTTGTGCGCGTAGTCGACGACGGCGAGGAAGTCCTGGCCGCGCTCGACGCGCTGCATCCGGCCCGGCACGTCGACGACGGCCAGCGCGGGAGCGGCAACCGCCGGGTCGATACCCGCCGCGGCGCAGGTGGCGATGGCCAGCAGCGCGTTGGCGACGTTGTAGCGCCCCGGTAGGCGCAGGCGCACCGTCAGCTCGCCGTCGGGTCCGGCGGCGGTGAATTCCTGCTCCCCGCCGGTGGTCTTGATGTCGCCGCTGACCTGCCAGGCCGCCGCGCCGGTGGTCGACACGGTGACCGGGTCGACCAGGTCGCCGGCCAGGCGGGTGCCCCACTCGTCGTCGACGCAGATCACCGCGGTGCGCGCGGCGACCGGCGAATCCGCGTCGAACAGCCGGCGTTTCGCGGCGAAGTAGTCCTCGAAGTCGGCGTGGAAGTCGAGATGGTCCTGGGACAGGTTGGTGAACGCGCCGACCGCGAACCGCACGCCGTCGACCCGGCCCAGCGCGAGCGCGTGGCTCGACACCTCCATCACGACCGCGTCGACGCCCTGCTCGACCATGGCGGCGAACATCGCGTGCAGCTGCGGCGCCTCGGGTGTGGTGAGCGCACTCGGCACCCGCTGCCCGCCGATCCGCGTTTCGATGGTGCCGATCAGCCCGGTGGACAGGCCGGCCGCGGCCAGACCGGCTTCCACCAGATACGAGGTGGTGGTCTTGCCCGAGGTGCCGGTGATGCCGACGATGCGCAGCTGATCGCTGGGGTGGCCGTAGATCTCGGCGGAGAGCTCACCGAGTACCGCGCGAGGCTGCTCGCGCACCAGCACGGGCACCGCGACGTCGCCGATCAGCTCGGCGCCCGCGGCATCGGTGAACACGGCGACCGCGCCGTTCGCGATCGCGTCGGCGGCGAATCGGGCGCCGTGCGAGTTCGCGCCGGGGAGCGCGGCGAACAGGTCTCCGGCGCGCACCGCGTTGGATCGTTGCTCGATGCCGGTGACCGTCACCTCGGCGGACGCCGGGGTCGCCGACGTGGCACCGGTGAGGTCCGCCACGGCCTGCAGCGACGTCGACAGCGGAGTGGTTGGCCGGAGCGCGTGCGGGCTGGACTGCGCGGGCACAAGGCTCCTCTCTGAGAGTGATCGAGCGCGTGGGCGAGACGAGCAGTCAGGTTACCGACGCGCGGTGTCGGTCGGACAACGCGGGTTGAGTTAATCGGTGTTCTCGGCCCGCCCGGCTCGGGACGGAGTGGAGGGTGTGACGAACGGGCCGGGAACTGCGGCACCAGCCGTTATGACACCGCCTCCAGCACCAGCCGCTTGGACTCCGGGGAGGGCGGCACCCGGTCGCGCTGCAACGCCCAGGAGGCGATGCTGTGGAACAGCGGTGCGGCCGAGCCACCGCCGGTGCCGTCGGAGCTGCGCACGGGCGCGTCGAGCATCATGCCGATCACGTAGCGGGGGTTGTCGGCGGGCGCCATCCCGGCGAACGTGCTGTAGAACGACGAGGTCGAATAGCAGCGGCAGGCGGGGTCGACCTTCTGCGCGGTGCCGGTCTTGCCCGCCACCTGGTATCCCTCGATCGAGGCGGGTGCGCCGGTACCCATCTGGACGCCCATCGGGTCCTTCTGCACGGTCGCCTGGAACAGCTCGCGCAGGGTGTGCGCGGTCTGCGGGTTGACCACGCGCACGCCGTCGGGCTGCAGTTCCTCGGTGCGGGTGCCGTCGGGGGCGACCTTGGCCTTGACGATGCGCGGCGGGATCCGCAGGCCGTCGTTGGCGATGGCCTGGTACATGGCCGTCATCTGCAGGGTCGTCATCGAGAGTCCCTGGCCGATGGGCAGATTCGCGAAGGAGCCGCCCGACCACTGGTCGCGGGCGGGTACCTGGCCGCCGCTCTCGCCGGGCAGGCCGACGCCGGTGCGCTGGCCGAGCCCGAAACGGGTCACCATGTCGGCGAACCGGTCCTCGCCCACGCGCTGGGCGAGCATGAGAGTGCCGACGTTGGAAGACTTTCCGAAGATGCCGGTGGTCGTATAGGGCGCGACATCGTGCTGCCACGCGTCGTTCACCGTGACGCCCGACATGCGGATCGAGCCCGGCACCTGGAGCACTTCGTCGGGGGTGGTCACGCCGTATTCGATGGCGGCCGCCGCGGTGACGATCTTGTTCACCGAGCCCGGTTCGAAGGGTTCGGACACCGAGGGGTTGCCCATCTTGCCCGAGGCCCAATGGTTCGGGCCCAGTGCGGGATTGAAGGTGCCGTCGTTGGCCATCGCGAGCACCTGGCCGGTCTTGGCGTCGAGCACCACCGCCGAGGCGGAGGACGCGCCGGAGACCTGTTTGGCCTGTTGCACCTGCTGCTGCACGTAGTACTGCAGGTCGGCGTCGAGGGTCAGTTCGACGCCGTAACCGTTCACCGCCGGCTGCAGATCTCGGTAGCTGCCGGGGATCACCGCGCCGTCGGAGCCCTGGTCGTAGGTGCGTGAACCGTCGGTGCCCGACAGCACCGAGTCCAGCGCCGATTCCAGCCCCATCTGACCGTGCCGGTCGCCGCCGATCGCGCCCACGACATTGGATGCCAGCGAGCCGCCGGGGTATTCGCGCAGGTCCTGCCGTTCGGCGCCGACCTCCGGGAATTTGGCGGTGATCTCGGCGGCCACGCGCGGATCGACGTTCTTGGCCAGGTAGTGGAACTTCTTGTCGCTCTCGAGCTTGTCGAGCAGTTCCTGCTCGGTGGGCGCGCCGAGCTTCTCGTGGATGAACTTCGCGATGTCCTTCAGCCGCTGTTCGGGGTCCGGCGCACTGGGCTTCAGCTTCTTGGCTTCGACCATTTTCTCGCGCTCCGTCACCGGCTGGAAGGTCAGAGCTTTCACGGTGAGGGTGAAGGCGAGCTGGTTGCCGTGCCGGTCGGTGATGGGGCCGCGCACGGCCGCCTCGGTGGCCTTGATGGTGCGCTGCGAGGCCGCCTGCGCCGACAGCGCGGGAGCGGCGAGACTCTGAATGTAGAGCAGCTGCAACGCGACCACGGCCAACGTGGCCAGCAGGGTGACCCGCCCGATGCCGAGGCGCAGGCGGATCGGCCGGTCCGGCGAGAGCGAGCCGGTGCGGCGGGCCCTCGACGAGACCGGCCCGCGTCGCTGCTGCGACGCGGGCCCGGTCTGCTTCATCGAGGACCATCCTGCGATTCGACGACCTGCGGCTGTTCACTCGGTGGTCCGGCCGCCGGGGCTCGTAGTCCGGGGGTCGCGGCCACGGCACCCGGTAACGGCGCAGTCGCCGGGTCGGCCACGACATCCGGTGCGAGCGGCGGCGTGTCGGCCGAGCCCAGCGGTTCACCCTGACCGGCGACGTCGATGCGATCGGGCACGGTCGCCGGGGCGAGCGGGGCCGGGGCGCCTGCGTCCACCGGAGCGGGGACTTCACCGTTGGCCGGGGCCTGACCGGTCGGAGCGGGGACGGCCACTTCGATCGGGGCCGGAACGACCGGAGCCGGGGCCGCAGTGGCGGCAGGCCGCGGCACGGTGGGGGCGGGCGGTGACGCGACCACATTGGTCGGCGCACCCGGATTCGCGGTGGCCGCACCCGGCTGTACCGGCACGACCCGCTCACCCTGCGCCTGAGCGTGCGCGGGCGCCGGGGTGTTCGGGGCGGTGGTCGGCGGACCGTTCAGCGGCGGCACCGGCGCACCCTGCGCGGGCGTGGGGTTACCGATCACGGTGACCTCGCCGTCGGGGCCGATCACCAGCCGGGCCGGATCCTTCGCGGGGATCATGCCGAGTTCACGTGCGCGGGCGGCCAATTCGGGAGCGGAGTCGGCGGCGGCGACCTCGCGCTGCAGCGCGGCCCGCTCGTCGTCGAGCTTGCGGTTGACCGCCCTGGCGTCACCGAGCTGGTAGCTGTCCTCGGCGGCGCGGGTGGTGAGCAACAGGGTCAGGGCGAGGCCGCAGCCGAGCAGTCCGATGATCGCGGTGACGAACGGGATCCGCCCCGCCATCGTCGAGGCCCGTTCGGGCAGTTCGATACCGTCGAGCAGCTGTTCCCTGGTGCGCTTGCGGGCGTAGGCCCGCTCTGCCGCACCGGACTTCACTCGGTCGGCCGCCGCTACGCGCCGGGCCGTCTTGCTCGGCACCGCGACTGTGCTCGTCCGCACGCTCATCGTGTCCCCTCCTGTGTCCTCCCTGACCTCTCCGCGATTCGTTCGGCCGCGCGCATCCGCACCGGCGCGGATCGCGGATTGACCTCGATCTCGGACTCGGTCGCTTTTTCCGCTCCACGGGTCAGCATCCGGAACTCCGGTCCCATGCCGGGCAGTTCGACCGGCAGGTCCATCGGCGACCGGGACACGATCCGTGGCGCGAGTTCGTGTTTGACCAGCCGGTCTTCGAGCGACTGGTACGACATGACGCAGATCCGTCCGCCCACACGCAGTGAATCCAGCGCCGCGGGCAAAGCCGCCCGCAGCGAGTCGAGCTCACCGTTGACCTCCACCCGCAGCGCCTGGAACGAGCGCTTGGCCGGATGTCCGCCGGTGCGGCGCGCCGCGGCCGGAATGGTCGCGTAGAGCACCTCGACGAGTTCGGCGCTGGTGGTGAACGGCGTGACCGCCCGCCTGCGCAGCACCTCCGAGGCGATCTTGCCCGCGAACCGTTCGTCGCCATAGGTTTTCAGCACCCTGGCCAGGTCGCCGTGGCTGTAGGTGTTGAGCACGTCGGCGGCGGTGATCCCGGTGGTCGGGTCCATCCGCATGTCCAGCGGCGCGTCGACGGAGTAGGCGAAGCCGCGCTCGGCCTCGTCGAGCTGCATCGACGACACGCCCAGGTCCATGAGAACGGCTGAGACGGAGCCGGTTTCGTCGAGCCCCGCTTCGGCCAGCGCCGCGGGGATGCCGTCGTAGCGGGTGTGTACCAGCGTGATCCGGTCGGCGTAGGGCGCCAGCCGCTCGCCCGCCATGCGCAGCGCGGTGGTGTCGCGGTCGAGACCGACCAGACGCGCCTGCGGGTAGGTGCGCAGGAAATGCTCGGCGTGCCCGCCCAATCCGAGGGTCGCGTCGAGGTAGACGGCGCCCGGTTCACTCAGCGCGGGGCCGAGCAGATCGTCGGCGCGCTCGAGCAGAACCGGCACATGACGGGGGTTCTCGGCGTCATGGTTCACCTCGACCTCCCGGGATACTGCCTCGCGTCGCAGACGGGTCGCCTTGCCACACAGTGCTTGTCGAATGAGTGCTTGTCGAACGAGTGGATGATGCGAATGCTTCGAGGTCTCTGACCGGGGCAAGGCACCTGGCGTCGGGGAAGTACGTCAGGGTCCACGCCCGGGCAGAGGCCTCGCAGCACTCGCGTGCTCCGGGTCAGAAGATTCCGCCCAGCGACTCGTCTCCGGCTTGCGCGTAGTCCTCCTCGTGTTCTTCGAGGTAGGTCTCCCACGCCTGCTTATCCCATATTTCGAGGAAGTCGACCGAACCGATCACCACACAATCCCGCGAGAGGTTCGCGTAGCGCCGATGGTCCGGCGACAGCGTGATCCGGCCCTGCGCATCCGGACGTTGCTCGTCGGTGCCTGCCGCCAGCGCTCGAACGAAAGCCCTTGCCTGCGGGTTACTTCGGGACGCCGACGCGGCTCGCCGCGCGAGCGCGGTGAACTCGTCTTTCGGATACACGGCCAGGCTGTGGTCTTGGCCTTTCGTGACCATCAACCCTCCCGCCAGATCGTCTCGAAACTTCGCAGGCAACGTCAGCCGCCCTTTGTCGTCCAATCGGGGGGTGTAGGTACCGAGAAACATCCCGGCCACCTCCCTACTGGATTCACCTCGCCGTACGGCCTCTCCTGTAGTGCGCGACCCACATTACCCCACTTTCCCCCACTTTCAATCGAAACCCTGAGTGATCCTGCTCCCCGCCAACACAATTCCGCAGGTCATCCCAGCTATCACTGAGATTCGCGGTTATCCCGTGTTCGGGCAACCCGCGCGGGTCGGCAACCCCTCGTTCCGACAACGTTCAGCAAACATCGCAGGTACGACCTCGGTCGAGTGTCCCGGTGGGGGAAGCGTGGGGAGCGGTGGGGAAGGTGGGGGAACCGCCCTGGCCCTGCGTGCCGGTGGTCATCGACCCGTGGACGCGCGACAGCGGCGCCACACCCGTGCGGGGTGTGGCGCCGCTGTCGTACCGGCTAGGTCTGAGCTATTCCTGCTCGAACCGTCGCCGGAATCGGTCTTCCATTCGCTCGGAGAAGCCGCCGGACTTGCGCTGGCGACCACCTCGGGCCGGGTGCCCCGTGGCCGGGCCGCTGCCCGCCGCGGGAGACTCGGTCGCGTCCGGTCGGGCGGCGCGACGCGAGTTGCCGATCATCAACAGGACACCAGCGCCGAACATGGCGATGAATCCGACGAGACTGATGATCGGGAAACCGCCCGGCTTGAACGGGGCGGCGATGCCGGCGACGAGCAGAAACAGGCCGACGGCGAACAACGCCGCAGCCTGGAGTCTGCGTCGACTCGACGTGGAGCGAAGACGTCCGCCTCGGACGGACGAGGCGAACTTCGGATCCTCAGCATAGAGAGCGCTCTCGATCTGTTCGAGCATGCGCTGCTCGTGCTCGGAGAGTGGCACGGTACCTCCCCCGGCACTAGGCGTGGCTGGTCGCCTCCGGGTAGGCGACGGGTAGCCGACCTTGGCGGCTATCTGCTCCCCATGATACGAGTTCGATCGGTGGCGTACCACCTACTCGGTCATAACTAAGCGGTCATGTCGCGGCCACGACTCGGCTGCGGGAGGCTCTTGGCCGCGGCTACCAGCGCATCGTCGACGTCGTAGAGGAATGCACCCACCCGTGAGCAGAACTCGTCGGCTTGTGTGTCGGTGATCGCACGGTCCAATCCGGCCTCCAACGCGGCCCGTAATTGCGAGTGCGCCTCGAAGTAGTCGGCCCACATCACGAACTCCGGGCTGGCGCGTCTCAGTAACACCCAGGCGCTGCGCGACCGGGCTCGCGGCGCGCGATCGGCGCCGGTGAGCGCGATCATCGAGCCCGCGCCGCGCAACGCGGCCAGATACGCGGTGCGGAAGCGCTCCCCCGGTTCGTGCTCCCAGGCCGAATCGGTGAGCAGCGCATCGGCTTGGCGTAGTAGTCCGCCGGCGCGCCCGTCGTGGCCCGCGTGTGCTCGACCATCGTTGTGACCAGCCATCTGCTGCCCCTTTCGCCCCTCGCACTGATCGAACTAACATTCGAACGTTTGAATTGAGATTGAATATAGGGACACCCACCGACAACTTTGGCGCGTTCGCGCGCCATCGACGAGAGCCATGACAGCCGTCAAGCCGAATCACACCCCCGCACCCGTCATCGTCGACCTCAGCGTCGCCGCCCTGCGCGCACGCCTGCACGACGCCCTGTCGGTCTATGTCGCCGCCATGGACTATCCCCGCGGCACCGAACATCACCGCGCCCCGATGTGGACCGAGCACACCACCAGGTCGGGCTGGCGGGCGGTGGCCGCGGTGCTGCCCGACGATTCGGGCGGCGTCGACCTGCGCACCGCGCCGATCCTGGCGATCGCCTACGGCTACAGCGGTGCGCCGCGGCAGTGGTGGCATCAGCAGGTGCAGACCGGTATGCGCCGGTGTGGCTGGCCCGACGCCGCCGCCCGCGACCTGCTCGCCGACTATTTCGAACTCACCGAGCTGCACGTCCACCCGGCGGCGCAGGGCCGCGGGATCGGCGCGCGCCTGCTCGAGCGCCTGCTGGCCGACCGCGCCGAGGCCGCGGTGCTGCTGTCGACACCGGAAGTCCCGGAGGAGGCGAACCGGGCCTGGAAGTTGTACCGGCGGGCCGGATTCACCGATGTGATCCGCAATTTCGTGTTCGCCGGCGATACCCGGCCGTTCGCCATCCTCGGGCGCAGGCTGCCGATGCCGCCCACGCACCCGTGACGACGGTGGTGGTCGGATCCGGCCACAACGCGCTGGTCGCGGCCTGTTATCTGGCGCGGGCCGGGCAACGGGTGCAGGTGCTGGAGCGCGACGAGGTGCCCGGGGGCGCGGTGTCGACGGTGGAGCGGTTCCCCGGCCATCTCGTCGATCGTGGATCGTCGGCGCACATCATGATCCGGCACACCGGGATCATCGAGGAGCTCGAACTCGAACGGTTCGGGTTGCGCTATCTCGACTGTGATCCCTGGGGGTTCACACCGTCCGACGGTGTGCGCCCGCCGATCGTGTTCCACCGTGATCTCGACGAGACGTGCGCGTCGATCGCGGCCGCCTGCGGTGTCAAGGACGCTGACGCCTATCGCCGCTTCGTCGGGGTGTGGGGCGAGCGCAGCGCGCGGGTGATGCGGTCGTTCGGCGGGCCGCCGACGCCGGGCAGACTCGTTCGCTCGTTCTGGGGGCTGGACGCGCGGGCCGGCGGATCGGCGTTGTCGCGGGAGTTCCTGCAGTCCGGTGACGCGCTGCTGGACTTCTGGTTCGACGACGAACGGCTCAAGGCGTCGCTCGCGTGGTTCGGCGCGCAGTCGGGTCCGCCGATGTCGGAGCCGGGAACGGCGCCGATGGCCGGATTCGCCGCGCTCATGCACACACTGCCGCCCGGGCGGGCGGTGGGTGGGAGTGGGGCGCTCAGCGCGGCGCTGATCGCGCGCCTGCGGGCCGACGGTGGCGAGCTGCACACCGGCGACGCCGTCACCTCGCTGCGCCGATCCGGCAACGGGTGGCAGGTGACGACCGAATCGGGCCGGACACTGCACGCCGACACGGTGATCGCGGGCTCCCATATCCTGTCCACGCTCGACCTGTTGCGCGCGGGCGATTTCGACCCCGAGGTCCTCGACGACTGGCAGCGCCGTATCCGGGTCGGCCCCGGCATCGGCATGGTGGTGCGCGTGGCCACCGACCGGCTACCGGAATACCCCGGCGCCTCCCCGGCCGAATCCGCCCGTGGTCTGCAGTTTCTCGTCTCCGACCGCCGACAGCTTCGACTGGCTCACGGTGCCGCTCTGGCCGGTTCGCTGCCGCCACGCCCGGTGGTGCTGGCGATGAGTTTCAGCGCCCTCGACCCGTCCATCGCGCCCGCGGGCGAACATCAGCTGTCGCTGTGGGCGCAATGGCATCCCTATGATCTCGCCGACGGCAGCGACTGGGCAGCACACGCCGAGCACGAGGCGGACCGGATCATCGCGGAGGTCGACCGGTACGCGCCGGGTTTCGCCTCGTCGGTGCTGCGGCGGTTCGTGCAGACGCCGGTCGATCTCGAGCGGGAGATGGGTCTGCGCGGCGGCAATGTCATGCACGTGGAGATGTCCTTCGATCAGATGATGCTGTGGCGGCCGCTGCCCGAGCTGTCGGGCCAGCGCGTTCCCGGTGCTCCCGGCCTGTACCTGACCGGCGCGTCCACCCACCCCGGTGGCGGCGTCTCCGGAGCCAGCGGTCGCAGCGCGGCCGGGCTGGTCCTCGGCCACGGCCGCAAGCGCCGGTTCACGCTGCTACGCAAGCGATGAAAGCCTGTCCGCCGCACCACCGGAGTCGGCTCCACACCGGCACCGGATCGACCGTTCGGCGGCATCGGTGACCGGCACGGTTCGCGACACAGGCCGTCGGACCGTCGCCGCGATCCGCGCCTGGTTGCGCGTCGATCCACGCCGGGCGATCCCGGCCGCGACGGCGCTGGCGCTGGTGCTCGCGCAGATCACCTACCCGTTGAGTGCCGGGGTGGCGCGCGACCGGATCACCGTCGCGGTCGTGGTGCTGTCCGCCGCGACCGCCGTGCTGCACGCGGCGACCACTCGTGGATTGCGGTGGGCCACCGGGTTCTTCGCCGTCGTGTCCGGCCTGGGGCTCACCGCCGAAATCGTGGGCACCGCAACCGGATACCCGTTCGGCAGCTACGCCTATGCCGTCGACCGGCTCGGGCCCGCGTTCGCCGATGTTCCGCTGGCGGTGCCGTTGGCGTGGACCGGCGGGCTGTACCCGATCTGGATCGTCGCGGGTCTGCTGGTGTCCCGCGCGCACCTGTCGAGCGGCTCGATCACGCAGCAGCCGGGGCGGTCCGGGTCCATGAATGCGCGGGCACACAGCGCCTCGAACGCTCGACTGCTCAGCGGCTCGAATGTTCGGCGCGTGGGTCTGTTCGCCCTCGGCGCGGTCGGCTGGGATCTGTTCCTCGATCCACAGATGGTGGCCGACGGCCAATGGATCTGGTCGGTCACCGACGCGGGACTGCCTGGCATCCCCGAGATCCCCTACACCAACTACCTGGGCTGGGCGTTCGTCGCCGTGGTCATGGCAGTGATCCTCACCCTGCTCGATCATGTCCTGCCGCCGCCGCGCGACCCCTCGGTGGCGGTCCCGGTCGCGGTGTTCGGGTGGACCTGGCTCGGCTCGGCCCTCGCGCACGCGGTGTTCCTCGGCCTTCCGGCATCGGCGATCTGGGGTTTCGCCGGTCTCGGTGTGCTCGGAGTCCCGTTGTTTCTGCGCGCGCGGGCCGGGCGACGCGCGTTCTGACCGGCCGACCCCGCCGCGACACACCCCGATTCGGGATGAAAACGCCTGATCGGCACGGGTGGGCGGGGCGTGCTGGGCCCGTCGTGTGGGCTCTCGGGCCTGAGCCTGGCACGATGTCAACCGTGCAGCCGAGTCCCGTCGCCGACATGCCCGCTCCTTCGCCGCGTCGTTCCGTGCCCGCGCGGCGCGTCGCGGCCGTCGCCGTCCTGCTGGCATTGCTCGTGCCCGCGCTGGCCGGGTGCCTGCGCGTGCAGGTGTCGATGGGGGTGTCGTCGAACGATCGCGTGTCGGGGCGGATCGTCGCCGCGGTGGTGCCGACGGGGCCCGAGGACAAGGGACCCCAGCTGAAGGCGCCGGAGCAGTTGGCGGCGAAGGTGCGCGTGGAGAACTACAACCAGGACGGGTACATGGGTACCCAGGTGTTCTTCGACGATCTGTCCTTCGGCGAGGTCGGCCAGCTCGGAGGCCTCTCGGATCAGACACAGGGCATGTTCACGCTCGAGTTCCAGCGCAGTGGCGATCTGGTCAGCCTCACCGGGCGGGTCGACCTGGAATCGGTGCCGCCGCACGGCTCGGACGTGCAGTTCTCGGTCGCGTTCCCGGCCCGCGTCGCCAAGACCAACGGCACGCGCGAGACCACCGACAGCGAGAACACCGTGTCGTGGAAGCTCCCGGCGGGCGAAGTGTCGACCCTGCGCGCCGAGGTGAAGTACGCCGACCCCAACACCCGCTCGTTCGCGGGCTGGGCGGGCATCGTCGGCGGCATCACCCTCGCGGTGGCCGCGCTGATCGCGGGCCTGGCGTTCCGCGACCGCAACCCCGGCCCGCCCAACGCACCGCGCGGCGGTTTCTCCCCCTCGGAGATGTGGCGCGATATCTCCAGTCGCAGACTGGGCCGCTGACATGAGCGCGGCGGCCCGCTACCTGACCTGGGCGGGCACCGGTCTGGCCGCGCTGGGCGCGGCCACCGCCGCCTACAACCTGGTCACCGTGCGCACCCTGCCGCGCGGGGTCGCGGGCGTGATCGAACCGGTCACGGTGTGTGTCCCGGCCCGCGACGAAGCGGCGCGCCTGCCCGCGCTGATCGCCGACCTTCGCGCGCAGGTCGGCGTCCCCCGTCTGAGCGTGCTGATCCTCGACGACGCGTCCACCGACGGCACCTACGACGCCGCACTCGCCGCGATCGCCGACGACGAGCGCTTCACCGTCCTGCGCTCGGCCGCCCACCCCGCCCCCGGCTGGACCGGTAAGGCCGCCGCGTGTGCGCGCCTGGCCGCCCGAACCCACACGGCCGCCCTGGTGTTCATCGACGCGGACGTGCGCTTGGCTCCCCACGCGATCGCCGCGGCGGTGACCGAATTGCGCAGGCGCGGAGCCGGTCTGGTCTCGGCCTGGCCGAGACAGGAAGCCGGTTCGACCGCCGAGCGCCTGATCCAGCCCCTGCTCGCCTGGTCATGGGCCTCGACCCTGCCCGTCGGTCCCGCCAATCACAGCCTGCGCCCGTCCACCGCCGTGGCGTGCGGCCAGTTCCTCGCCGTCGACGCCGGGGCCTACCGCGCCGGTGGCGGCCACGCGGCCGTAGCGGCCAGCGCCACCGAGGATCTCGACCTGGCCCGCGCCGTCCGCCGAGCAGGCCATCACACCGCCCTGGTGACCGCGGGCCCCGCCGCGAGCACCCGCATGTATTCCGGCGCCACCGAACTCACCGACGGCTACACCCGCTGGCTGTGGTCGGCCTACGGCGGCCGCCTCGACACCGGCGCCGCCATCGGAACCCTTGCCGCCCTCGCCTATTGGATCCCCCCACTGGCCGCGATCTTCGGCCGCACCCGAACCCGCCGAGCAGGCCTACTCGGCTACCTGGCCGCCGTCACCAGCCGCCTGACCGCCCGCACCATCGAAACCCGCCGCCCCCCGACACCCACCGACCTCACCTCAGCCCTGGCCCACCCCCTCTCGGTAGCCCACTACCTCACCCTCTGGACTCGCTCCCACTACCGCCACCGCACCGGCCGCCTCCGCTGGAAACAGCGACCTTTGGTGACGCCCGACGAACCGATCGCCCACCACGCCTGACCGAGTCCACCACGACTTCGGTACCGCCGACCACGCACCCAGCGCACCCCAAAATCCGCCATGCCCACACCCACACCACACCACGTCCAACCCCAGGCCCGGCATGACCGCACTCCCAACCACACCCGTAAACCCAAGACCCGCAGCCCTACCGCACCACCAGCCACACCCGCAAAACCTCAGGCCCGCAGCCCTACCGCACTCCCAGCCCCACCCGTAACCCCAGGTCCGCCATGACCGCACCAGCCACCACCGCACTCCCGACCCCTAGGGAGGGACGGCCACGAAGTGGCCGGTCCGCGGCCGGGTCGCCGGTTAGGCGCCGCGGAGATGCGACGAAGGAGCGATTCCGCGGCGGCTAACCGGCGGCCCCGCAGGG
>NZ_JBHXAQ010000016.1:0-95501 GCF_042728755.1 Nocardia sp. NPDC060249 | reverse complement strand
GCGGCGCCTAACCGGCGGCCCGGCCGCGGACCGGCCACTTCGTGGCCGTCCCTCCCTAGGGGTCGGGAGTGCGGTGGGTGGGTTGGGTGGGTTGTGGAAGACGGGGACGTCCTGGGTGCGCAGTGGCCCAGGCGTGCCGGAGCTCCTCGAGGGCGGCGGTGATGTGGCGCATCGCCGCGCCCCGGCCGAGTTGCAGCATGAACGGGACATTCTCGATCGACAGCCACCGTGGCCCGCGCTGCCTGCGAGCCAGGCGGAACACCTCGTCGACCAGGCCGGAACGACGGCTGGTGATGCCTGCGGTGCGTCCGGAGGTTTGTGGCTCGGTCGTCCTCGAACGTGTAGGTGGGGGGCTGGTGGCCTGGTCGACCTCGACGCGCGGGGTGGGGGCTGGTGGCCCGGTCGGCCTCGAACGTGCAGGTGGAGGGCTGGTGGCCTGGTCGACCTCGACGCACGGGTTGGGGACTGGTGATCCGGTCGACCTCGACGTTCAGGTGGGGTCAGCGCGGGTTGAAGGCGCCTTCCAGTGCGGTGATGAAGAACGGGAATTGGGCGGCGAAGCGGTGGAGGTTGGGGTCTCGGTCGTAGCCGGCGAACCAGTAGAGGCCGGGTTGTGAGTCGTCGGCGGGGTTCATGTCGCGGAAGGTGCGGATCCAGTTGTCTGCTCGGCCGCTGATCACCGTGTAGGGCAGGGCGCGGGAGAAGATCGTCTCCTGGTCGATGGGTGGGATCCGGTCGCGCACGACGGTGTCGAGGCCGCGGTGCATCGCGCGGATTCGGCCTGCGACGGTGTCGCCGAGGGGGGTTCGGGTGGGCAGGTAGTTGGGGAGCAGCATCGCCGCTCCGCCTGCCAGGGCGATGGCCACGCCGACCAGGGCGTGGCCCGCGGTCAGGGCCAGGGTGACCGTGATGATCAGGCCGAGGGCGATCAGGGCGGCGCCGATCCAGCGGGGGAGAGCGCGCTGTTTCGGGTCGGCGAAGGCGCCGGTGGCGACGGCGTCGTTGCGCATGGCGGCGCGGATCGGGTCCAGTTGCAGGCGGCCGGGGGCGCGCAGTTCGCGGACGGCGACGGTGTCGGTGCCTTCGGGGAGCAGCATGTCGTAGACGGTGCGCTCGTATTCGCGCAGCTGGTCGTCGGGGGCGTTGACGCGGCTGATGCGCCAATCGTCTTCGCCGCGCGCGTTCACGGGGGTGATCCACAGGTAGCGCCGGACGGCGAGATCGACGACGGTGGCGGCGATGTCGACCGGATCGGCGTGTTCGTCGATGATCAGGCCCGCCTCACCGGGGAGCACACCGTCGGGGGAGGTGAACTCGACGCGGCCGCCCTGCTGGATCAGCGGATCGAAGGCGTCGCTGCCCGCCACCGCGGCGGCGGCGCGCTTCCGCGCCAGCAGCACGTAGGCGATCATGCCCGCCAGCGCGAGCAGGAAGGCGCCGAAGGCCGCGAGCACGGGGGTGGTGAAGGCGAAGGGGCCCGTACCGCCGCCGCGCACATCGGCATTCGCGGGCACGGTGCCAGGGGGCATCTGCAAGGTGAGGTCGATGGCGTCGCCCTTGCGCAGGTCGGTCTGGTGCAGATACAGCACGCCGTCGGGTTCGGTGTGGACATCGGCGCACGGCTTGGCATTGCCCGCCGAGCCGAGTTTGCAGTCGACGATGCCCATTTGGAAGCTCGGGCTGATCACCGAGACGTCGAGCACGGCGATATCGGCGTTGAGCACGCCCAGCCAGTGGAACACCTGCGTGCCCGGCATGTCGGAGACGGTGTTGTGCACCGTATACGTGAACTTCGATTCGCCCGGCTTCGCCTCGACGACGAACTGGTCGTTGACAGTGGTGGCGGTGCCGGAACCGCTCGCGGTCACATCGGTGACCTTGAAGACCCGTTCGACATCGTCACCGACCTTGAGGCGCAACGGCAGTGACATCGTGAAATTTCCGTCGGCGGGTACCGCGACAGTTTCGATGACTTCGAGCACACCGGTTTCGGTGAGAGTGAGGTCGGCGGTGATCGAAACACCGGAGGTGGAGGGCTCCGTGTGGGCTACCGGCGCGGCCACGAGCAAACCCGCCGCGGCGAGCAGTAGCGCGCCTGCGGCGCCCCCCCGAAAAGTCAGCATGGGTGCTTACTCTAGACAGCTTGCTATTCTGCGTCAGCGGCTGTCGACGACTCATGAGACGAGGGGGGTACGGGGGAGTGACTCAACCACCGTACGGTTATGGGCCGAACGGCCCAGGTGGACGACCGGTTCCACCACCCCCCGGCTATGGTCCGCCCCCGGGATACCGGCCACAACCGGGGTACGGGCAGCCAGGTTATCCACAGCCGCAGGGCTATCCACAGGGTTATGGGCAGCGTCCGGCGTATGGTCCGCCGCCGGGATACCGCCCGCCGCCGATGCCCTACGGGCCGCCGGGCAGGCCCACTCCGCCGCCGCGTAAGCGGGGCGGTGGCTTCACCTCGGCAGTCCTGGTCGTCATCTTCCTGCTGGTCGGCGGGCTCGTGAAGTATGCCGTCAATACCGGCGTCGACCTCGGGATCGGCGCGATCGGCCCGAAACCGACCACGACCTATACCCCCCAGCCCGGTACCGCGCCCGCCGCGACCGGCGACAACCCGCTGCTCACCGACTCCGACGGCACCCTGGTCCCGGCGTCGTGCAACTACGCGCCGTGGGGCACCCAGGTGGACAAGGCTCGCGCCTTCTTCGAGTCGGCCGCGAAGTGCCTCGAGGCGGCATGGAAGCCGCTGCTGGCGGAGAACAATCTGCCCTTCGAGTCGCCGACGCTCAGCATCACCGCGACCACCGACGGCATCACCACCCCGTGCACCGGGTCGACGAGCAACTTCGCCGCCTTCTACTGCCCGGCGAACAAGACCATCTACATGCCGATCAGCCAGTTGCAGACCGACCAGTTCCGTGACAACTGGGTGGTGTACCTGTCGGTGTTCGCGCACGAGTACGGCCACCACGTGCAAGCCCAGTCGGGCATCCTGCGCAAGGCCAACAGCGAGCGCGTCGACGCGGGCGCCCGCTCGGCCAAGGGCCTCGAGCTCTCGCGCCGAGTCGAGTTGCAGGCCAACTGCTTCGACGGCATGTTCATCGCCTCCTCGAAGGGCGGCGGCTCGCTGACCTCCTCGCAGGTCACGGTCGCCACCAAGGATTCCTACGGCCGCGGTGACGGCCCCGGCGACATGCGCGACCACGGCACCGCCGAGCACGGCGGCCAGTGGTTCGAAACCGGCCTCAACCGCAACCTCACCGCCCAGTGCAACACCTTCACGGTGTCCGCGAGCGAAGTGAACTGAGGCTGTGCTGTTCCGCCTCTCCGCGTCTTCTGGCCGGACTCGTGTGCCGCATAGGTAGCGTTGGCGGCTGACGGTGTAGTGCGGGGTGGGTCAGCCCGTTCCCGGTGAGTTACCCATGTCCGTGCGTGATCAGTTGTCAGGTGATTTCTATGTATCCCCCGCCTCCTCCGCAGCCGCCGTACGGTAGGCCGGTGCCGCCGCCGTACGGCGGGCCCATGCCGCCGTACGGGGGACAGGTGCCGCCGTACGGGGGACAGGTGCCGCCGTATGGGGGACAGGTGCCGCCGTATGGTCGGCCCGCGATGCCGCCCTACGGCAGGCCGTTGCCGCCGCCGTACGGCTATGCGCCGCAGGGGTATCCGCCGCCGCGTCGCGGTGGATCGGGGGCCGCCGGTGCGGTGCTGACGGTGCTGACCGTGTTCGGGGTCATCGGATTGCTGATTGCCGCGGTGACCCTGTCCGATCAGAGCTCGCCCGGCTCGGTCGCCAAGACGACGCCGCCGAGTTTCACCTACAGCTCGAATTCGCCGGTGCCGACCACGAATCCGACGTCGGCGCGCGCCACGACCACCGCGCGCACCACAGCACCGACAACAACCAAACCCGCAGGACCGCAACCTGTTATCGCCCTCGGCCAGCATCCGCTGTTCAAGAACGACGACGCGGGCCTGACGAACATGGACTGTGATCTGCCGCGCTGGTCGACCGCCGCGGCGGTGGCCAAGGCGTTCTTCGCGGCGGCGCAGGTCTGCCTCGATCAGATGTGGCGGTCGAATCTGGCCGCCGCGAATCTGCCGTTCAAGAGCCCGGGTCTGGTTGTCGCGGAACAGCCTTCGGAGCTGTCATCGCCCTGCGGCGGCGCCAGCAGCGACGCGTTCTACTGCAGCGCGTCGAGTACGATCTACATGTCGACGGCGGGTCTGGTCCTGCACAACACCCCGTATCCGCCGATGGAAGCGCTGTCGGTCTACGCCCACGAATACGGCCACCACGTCCAGGGGCTCACCGGTCTGCTGCATGCCTCGTCGAACCAGCGCCGGGAACAGGGCACGATGTCGGCCGGTGGGCTGGAGACGTCGCGTCGAATGGAATTGCAGGCCAGCTGTTTCGGCGGCATGTACATCGGTTCGTCGGAAGCCGGTGGTTCGTGGACCTCGCAGGAGGGCTACGCCGCGGTGAAGCACAACTACAACCGCGGTGACGGCAACGGCCGCCACCGCGATCACGGCACCCCCGACCACAACGGCAACTGGTACAACCAGGGCTACACGAAGAACCGCAACTTCGAATGCAACACCTGGCTGGCACCAGCCGACGAAGTCAGTTAATTCCCGTAGTGACCCTCACCGAAGCGTCGCGGTGAACTGCCGTGCACCCCTTCGGCGTAGGCGGTTTCGGCGTGCAGGGCGAAGTCGATGCCCGCTGTTTCGTCTTCCTTGCTCACCCGGAAGCCGATGATCTTGTCGATCCCCTTGCCGAGCACCCACGAGACCGCGAACGCGTAGGCCGCGACCACCAGGACCGCGACGAGCTGCTTGCCGAGCTGGGCGAGGCCGCCGCCGTACAGCAGGCCGTTCACGCCGCCGGTCATCACCTGAGTGGCCAGCAGACCGATCAGCACCGTGCCCACGATGCCGCCCACGAAGTGCACGCCGACCACGTCGAGTGAATCGTCGTAGCCCGCTTTGTGTTTCCAGCCGACCGCGAACGAACACACCACGCCGGCGGCCGAGCCGACCAGTACCGCACCGAAGGTGTTCACCACACCGCAGGACGGGGTGATCGCGACCAGACCGGCCACCGCACCCGAGGCCGCGCCGAACGTGGTCGGCCTGCCGTCGCGGATCTGTTCGACGATGAGCCAGCCGAGCATGCCGAGACTGCCCGCGACCAGGGTGTTCAGGAAGACCGCCGCCGCGGTGCCGGTGGCGCCCAGCGCGGAGCCCGCGTTGAAACCGAACCAGCCGAACCACAGCAGACCGGCGCCGAGCAGCACGAACGGCAGGTTGTGCGGACGCATCGCGTCGATGTTGAAACCGATGCGCGGTCCGAGTACCAGCGCCAAGGCCAGCGCGGAAGCGCCGGAGGCGATCTCGACCACCAGCCCGCCCGCGTAGTCGAGCGCGCCGAAGTTCAGCAGCCAGCCGTCCGGCCCCCATACCCAGTGCGCGATCGGCGCGTACACCGCCAGCGTCCACAGCGGAACGAACACCATCCAGCCCGCGAACTTGGCACGGTCGGCGATGGCGCCGGACACCAGGGCGGCGGTCAGGATCGCGAACGTCAGCTGGAAGGTGACGAACAGCAGCTCCGGAATGGTGCCGCGGACGGAGTCGGGGTTGATCCCGGCCAGCCCGAGATGCTCGAGATTGCCGATCAGGCCACCACCCGCGTCCTCGCCGAACGCGAGGCTGTAACCGGCGACCAGCCAGACCACGGTGACCAGCGGGATCGCGATGAAGCTCATCATCAGCATGTTCAGCACGCCGGTCGAGCGCACCATCCCGCCGTAGAACACGGCCAGGGCCGGCGTCATCAACAGCACCATGGCGGTGGCCGCGAGTAGCCAAGCAGTGGCCGCCGGGTCGATCGTTGCGGGCACGGTAACTCCTTTCACGCGTGGATGCGTTGCGAGAAAGTTACCGAACACTCACCGCGGGTGGCGGCGCTAGCCCCGGTTTTCCTTGGCCAGTGCCCGCGCGCCGCGCTTGCCGGGAACGGGCAGGTCATCGCCGTCGGCGAGCCATTCGGCGGTGGTGAGCCAGCGGCGCTGGGCGTGCGCGTCGGCCACGTCGAAGAACAGGCGGCGGCCGCGATCGTCGCGCGCGTCGCGGGCGAGCACCGCCCAGCTCGGCGGCTTGCCGCGGTCGGCGGTGTGTTCCACGACGAAGCCCGCGACCAGCTTGCCGACCATGTTGACCGGCTTCTGCGAGACCCGGTTGCCGTATTTGGTGGTGTGCCAGCGCCGTGCCGGACACAGTGAACCGGGGCTCGCGTTCGAGGCGATCCAGCCCGCGCGCTGCGCGCGTTCGATCAGCCACAGATGCTTGACCGCCGACGGTGCGATCTCACCCACCCGTTCGGTGATGAGCGCGCAGATCTCGGCGTCGGCGAGGATATCGCGCCTGGTGGGGCCGATATCGTGGTCGGTCCAGTGCGCGGCGGCGAGGCGAGCCAGCACGCGGCCGAACTCGTCGATGCTGCGCTGGGCGCGGCGGCCGAGCCGCTCGATCCGCTCGGCCTCGCGGCGCATCTCGTTCTGCGCGGTGAGCGTGCGGATGGCCGCCATCGTCGGCACCTGCCCGCGTTCGAGCAGTTGCAGGATGGCGTCGGCGGTCGCCGGGTCGGCTGCGGCAGCGACGGGTAACGAGTCGCGTTTGATGTCGAAGTCTTGGGGGCTGATCGCCCGGCTCAGTAGCCCGACTGCGGCGTTGTCGCCGGCGAAGTCGGTATGGGCGAGCCAGGCGGTTGCGATGTCATCACACGACAGCACGGTGAAACGTTCCTCCGGTCGGTGCGGTGGGGGAGCGATCGGTGCGCGAAGGTTGTGCCCCGGTCGGGATGAGGGACCGGCCGGGGTCACCAACCTGATGAAGGTTTGGCCACCGAAGTTGCCGAGATCCACGGTAGCCAGACACTTGCGCCACTGTCACGACCGTTCATTATTTCGTTACATCCGGTAAGGGGCTGTCAATCGGGGAATTGGTATGCATTACTCGGGTAAGCAGTATCAATAGATTGTTCATCGGTGGATTCGCTGCGTATGGAGCAGTCGATAGCTCGTCCGTTGCGCCCTGTGGCACGCTTTGTACGTACGCTCCATACCGTGAAATGCAATGTGATTTAGGTCACATCACTATCAAGGTCTCGTTACCTCGCGCGGGTGCAGTGCCAGCCGCCGATAAACCCTGTCGGACGCTCTCGGTAGCCTGTGGGTCGTGGCTCTGTACCGGAAGTATCGACCGGCGACATTCGCAGAAGTAGTGGGTCAGGAGCACGTCACCGACCCGCTGAGTACAGCGCTGGATACCGGACGGATCAGTCACGCGTATCTGTTCTCCGGGCCGCGCGGCTGCGGTAAGACCTCGTCCGCGCGCATCCTCGCGCGGTCGCTGAACTGCGTGGACGGGCCGACGTCGACGCCCTGCGGTACGTGCTCGTCGTGTGTGGCGCTCGGGCCGGGCGGCTCGGGCAATCTGGACGTGATCGAACTCGACGCGGCCAGCCACGGTGGCGTCGACGACACCCGCGAGCTGCGTGATCGTGCCTTCTACGCGCCCGCCGAGTCGCGCTATCGCGTGTTCATCGTCGACGAGGCGCACATGGTCACCACGGCTGGTTTCAACGCGCTGCTCAAGATCGTCGAGGAACCGCCCGCCCACCTGATCTTCATCTTCGCCACCACCGAGCCGGACAAGGTGCTGCCGACGATTCGCTCACGCACACACCACTATCCGTTCCGGCTGCTGCCGCCCGCCACCATGCGCGGACTGCTCGGCAAGATCTGCGAGCAGGAGCACGTGCCGGTGGAGGAGGCGGTGTATCCGCTGGTCATCCGGGCCGGTGGTGGTTCGCCGCGCGACAGCCTGAGCGTGCTCGACCAGCTGCTCGCGGGCGCCGGACCGGACGGTGTCACCTACCCGCGCGCGGTCTCGCTGCTCGGCGTCACCGATGTGGCGCTGATCGACGACGCCATCGACGCGCTGGCCGCCGATGACGGCGCGGCCCTGTTCAACACGGTCGATTCGGTGATGGAAGCGGGTCATGACCCCCGCCGGTTCGCCGTCGACCTGCTCGAACGGCTGCGCGACCTGATCCTGTTGCGCGCGGTCCCCGACGCCGCCGACCGCGGGCTGGTCTCCGGTCCAGGCGACGTCATGGAAAGAATGCGTGACCAGGCCGAACGCCTTGGCCCCGCCACCCTCACCCGCTACGCCGAACTCCTGCACGAGGGTCTCGGCGAAATGCGCGGCGCCACCGCTCCGCGCCTGCTCCTCGAAGTGATCTGCGCCCGCATGCTGCTGCCGTCGGTGTCCGACGCCGAGTCGGCGACCCTGCAGCGGCTGGAACGGCTGGAACGCGGATTCGCGAGCGGATCGGCCCCCGCTCCCGCGCGCCCGGGCCCGGTCGCGGGTGAGTCGGCCGAACGCCCGGCCGCCCCGCCGTCCAGTGGCCGTCGAGGTGCGGAACTCCTCGCCGCCGCGCGCGCCCAGAAGGAAGCGGCGACCGGCGGATCATCAGCAGCCGACGCCGCGAGCCCTGTTGCCGCGGAACAGAAGACCGTTGCCCCGCCCGCGCCCGTAACGTCCGCACCGCGCGTGTCCCCGACAGCGTCTGCGCCCAGTGCGCCGACTGCCCCGCAAGCGTCGGCCCCGCAAGCGTCGGCCGCAACGCAAGCGCCGACAGCACCACCCGAGCAGTCACCGCCTACGCAGTCCACACCGCCCACGCAGTCCACACAGGCAGCGCAGTCTGCACCGCCTGCGCAGTCCGCGGCTGCACCGCAGTCCGCACCGCCGGCGCAGTCCGCGGCTGCACCGCAAGCGCCGGCCGCACCGCCTTCGCAGCCCGCGCCTGCGCAGTCCGCACCGGCAGCGCAGTCCGCACCGCCTGCGCAGTCCGCGCCGACGGCAGCGCCCCCGCAGGTCGAGCCCGCCGCGCGACCGATCGGTTCCGGGCACAGTGCCGTTGACAACCCTTCGGAAAGGGTTGCTTCCCAACGGCTTGCGGCAGATTCTCCCGAGGCCGAAGCGGCCCGCCCCGCGCGGGCTGACGCCGGTCCTCGGCCGGAAGGCACGGGCCCCGAACGGTTCTCCAGGCCGTCGACCAGCGGTGGCTCGCCCGGCGCCGGCCTCGACTCGACTCGGGCGCCGGGAGCGGTAGCGCCGCAGGTGGGTTCGCCGGCTCAGCCGGAATCCGAACCGGGCGGAGCCGAAGCGCCGGCGCGGGCCGAGGCTGCCTCAGCGCAGGTGGAGCCGCAGGTCGGCGCGGCACCGGCCGAGGATCTGGTCGGGATCGTCGATGCCGCGTGGCCGGAGATCAAGGGCCGGGTGCGGGAGTTCGGGGCTACCTTGCAGGCGCTGTTGTCCGGGGCGGCGGTGTCGCGAGTCGAGGGTGACGTGATCGTTTTCGCGCATCCGGCCGCGCCGTTGGCGCAGCGGTTGTCCGATCCGCGCAATATCGAGGCGGTGCGTTCGGCGGTGCGGGCCGTGCTCGGACGTGAACTGGATGTGCGCTGGGAAACCGGTGCGCCCGCGCCGCGTCCCGCGCCCGCCGCCAAGGCCGGGCCCGCGCGGGGGACGGGAAATCCGGAGAGCAAGCCCGCGGGACGCCCCAAGTTCTCGCGGCCGAGCCAGGCGGCGGGCAACCAGTCACCGAACCGGGCGAACCGGCCCTCCGACGATGACATTCCGCCGCCGGATTTCCCTGACCTCCCCGACGACCCCGGCCCGGACGAGGGGTTCGAGGCCCGGTCCGGCGGTGATTCCGCGCGCAGCGCCGCCGTTCTCGCCCCGCCCACCCCGGAGGAAGAACGGGAGATGCTGGCCGCCGCCGCGGTGCCGGTGGCTCCCGGTGACCGTCAAGACCCGGACGAGGTCGCGCTGGCGTTGCTACGTGAACAGTTCGGAGCAAAGAGTCTGGATGGTTGACAGCCACCGTCCGTACCGCGTTAAGTTAACCGGAGTTCGCACACCACGGTAGTATGAACGGGTGGCCGGTTTCACCGGATGAGCATGGTTCTATGCTCCGCTGGTGCCTGCCGGGATTTGTACGGCGTCGAGACAATTGGTCGTGGCGTTCGTGCGGCCACCGCACCCCAAGGAAGGAAACACTCCGATATGACCACAGAGGCCTACATCTACGAGGCCATCCGCACTCCGCGCGGCCGCGGCAAGAAGAACGGCTCGCTGCACTCGGTCAAGCCGATCGATCTGACTGTTGGTCTGATCCAGGAGCTGCGTGGCCGCTTCCCGAACCTCGACGAGGACCAGATCTCGGACCTGATCCTCGGCGTGGTCACCCCCGTCGGTGACCAGGGCATGGACATCGCCCGCACCGCGGCGACGATCGCCGGTCTGCCCGACACCGTCGGCGGCTTCCAGCTCAACCGCTTCTGTGCTTCCGGCCTCGAGGCCGTGAACCTGGCTGCGCAGAAGGTTCGCTCCGGCTTCGACGACCTCGTCATCGCCGGTGGCGTCGAGTCGATGTCGCGCGTGCCGATGGGCTCCGACGGCGGACCGTGGGCGCTCGACCCGGCCACCAACTACGACGGCTACTTCGTGCCGCAGGGTGTTTCGGCCGACCTGATCGCCACCATCGAGGGCTTCAGCCGCGATGACGTCGACGCCTACGCCGTGCGCTCGCAGGAGCTCGCCGCCGCCGCGACCACCGGCGGTTACTTCGCCAAGTCGATCGTGCCGGTCAAGGACCAGAACGGTCTCGTCGTCCTCGACAACGACGAGCACATGCGTCCCGGCACCACCGCCGCCGACCTCGGCAAGCTGAACCCGTCCTTCGCCGGTATCGGTGAGATGGGTGGCTTCGACGCCGTCGCGCTGCAGAAGTTCACCTACATCGAGAAGATCAACCACGTCCACCACGGTGGCAACAGCTCGGGCATCGTCGACGGCGCCGCCCTGCTGCTGATCGGCAACGAGGAAGCGGGCAAGGGCTCCGGTTTGACCCCGCGCGCCCGCGTCGTCGCGACCGCCACCTCCGGCGCGGACTCCACCATCATGCTGACCGGTCCCACCCCGGCCGCCAAGAAGGCGCTGGCCAAGGCCGGTCTGACGATCGAGGACATGGATCTCGTCGAGATCAACGAGGCCTTCGCCTCCGTGGTGCTGAAGTTCCAGAAGGACCTGAACGTCCCGGACGAGAAGCTGAACGTCAACGGCGGCGCGATCGCGATGGGCCACCCGCTGGGTGCCACCGGCGCGATGATCACCGGCACGGTGCTCGACGAGCTGGAGCGTCGCAACGCGCGCTACGGCCTGATCACGCTGTGCATCGGTGGCGGCATGGGTGTTGCCACCATCATCGAGCGCGTCTGATCCCCTCCGACTTTCACTTCTCACAGGAGAGAACGAAAACTTATGACTGACAACATCATCGGCTGGGAGAAGGACGCCGACGGCGTGGTCGTCCTCACCATCGACGACCCCAGCCAGGGCGCCAACACCATGAACGACGCGTACCTCGCGTCGATGAACGCCACTGTCGATCGCCTCGAGGCGGAGAAGGACGACATCACCGGTGTCGTCATCACCTCGGGCAAGAAGACCTTCTTCGCCGGCGGCGACCTGAAGAACATGATGAAGGTCGGCCCGGACAACGCGGCCGAGGTCGTCAAGATGGTCACCGACGTCAAGGCCCCGCTGCGTCGCCTCGAGCAGCTCGGCAAGCCGGTCGTCGCCGCCATCAACGGCGCTGCCCTCGGTGGCGGCCTGGAGATCGCGCTGGCCACCCACTACCGCATCGCGGCCGACGTCAAGGGTTCGGCCATCGGTCTGCCCGAGGTCTCCCTTGGCCTGCTGCCCGGTGGCGGCGGCGTGACCCGCACCGTGCGCATGCTCGGCCTGCAGAACGCGCTGATGCAGGTGCTGCTGCAGGGCCAGCGGCACCGCGTCACCAAGGCCAAGGAAATCGGCCTGATCGACGAGGTCGTCGCCACGGTCGAGGAACTGATCCCCGCCGCCAAGGTGTGGATCGCGGCCAACCCCGAAGCGGCGCAGCCGTGGGACAAGAAGGGCTACCGGATCCCCGGCGGCACCCCGTCCACCCCGGCCTTCGCGGCGAACCTGCCCGCGTTCCCGGCCAACCTGCGCAAGCAGATCAAGGGCACCAACATGCCCGCCCCGCGCGCCATCATGGCCGCGGCGGTCGAGGGTTCGCAGGTCGACATCGACAACGCGCTGACCATCGAGGGCCGTTACTTCACGAGCCTGCTGACCGGTCCGGTCGCGAAGAACATGATCCAGGCGTTCTTCTTCGACCTCAACCACATCAACGGTGGCGGCTCGCGTCCGTCCGTCGAGGATGTGCCCAAGCGTGAGATCAAGAAGATCGGTGTCGTCGGCGCCGGCATGATGGGCGCGGGCATCGCCTACGTCTCCGCCAAGGCCGGCTACGACGTCGTCCTCAAGGACGTCGAGCTCGCCAACGCCGTCAAGGGCAAGGGCTACGCCGAGGCCATCGAGGCCAAGGCTCTCTCGCGTGGCAAGACCACCCAGGAGAAGTCCGACGCGCTGCTGGCTCGCATCACCCCGACCGCGGACGCCGCCGACTTCAAGGGCGTCGACTTCGTGATCGAGGCCGTGTTCGAGAACCCCGACCTCAAGAACAAGGTCTTCCAGGAGATCGAGGACATCGTCGACGCCGATGCCCTGCTCGGCTCCAACACCTCGACCCTGCCGATCACCCTGCTGGCCAATGGTGTGAAGCGCTCCGAGGACTTCATCGGTATCCACTTCTTCTCCCCCGTGGACAAGATGCCGCTGGTGGAGATCATCAAGGGCGAGAAGACCTCCGACGAGGCGCTGGCCCGGGTGTACGACTACACCCTCGCCATCAAGAAGACCCCGATCGTCGTCAACGACAGCCGTGGCTTCTTCACCTCGCGCGTGATCGGTACCTTCATCAACGAGGCCATCTCCATGGTCGCCGAGGGTGTCGACCCGGCCACCGTCGAGCAGGCCGGTCTGCAGGCGGGCTACCCGGCCGCGCCGCTGAAGCTCAGCGACGAGCTGAACTTCACCACGATGCAGAAGATCTACAAGGAGACCTCCGAGGCCATCCTCGCTGCCGGTGGCGAGCTCAACGCCGCGTCCGCGAAGACCGCTGAGGTCCTCAACACCCTGATCGACAAGTACGACCGCAAGGGCAAGCTGGGCGGCGCGGGCTTCTACGAGTACGTCGACGGCAAGGCCACCGGCCTGTGGGACGAGCTGCGCGAGATCTTCAGCTCGAGCCGTGAGCTCCCGGAGGGTGTCACCTTCCAGGACCTCAAGGACCGGATGATGTTCGCCGAGGCCATCGAGACCCAGAAGTGCTTCGACGAAGGCGTGCTCACCAGCACCGCCGACGCGAACATCGGCTCGATCTTCGGCATCGGCTTCCCGGCCTGGTCGGGTGGCTCGCACCAGTTCATCGTCGGCTACCCCGGTGGCCAGGAGGCCTTCGTGGCCCGCGCCGACGAGCTGGCCGCGAAGTTCGGCCCGCGTTTCGAGGTTCCGGCCTCGCTGCGCAAGTAAGCAGGTAGTTCCGGCCTCGGCCGGATCGCCGACGCCCGCCACCTCACCGAGGTGGCGGGCGTTCTTACGTTGTCAGCGTTTGGCGTAGTCGGCGAAGCCCTGCCAATCGAGCATCACGCACGGCTCGTCGCCGACGGTCCATGCGTCATGACCGGGGGCGACGATCATGACGTCGCCGGGGCCGTATTCCTGCCGTTCACCGTCATCCATTTCGACCACGAGCCGTCCGGACAGGCAGTAGCCGATGTGCGGGGCCTGGCAGCTGTCGGTGCCCGCGATCGGCTTCACATGGTCGCTCCATCGCCATCCCGGTTCGAAGACAGCGCGGCCGACCGGGCCGCCTTCGAGGTTGACCAGGTCGAGTCGACCCTTTCCTTGCTCGAACGGCCGGGTTTCCTCGGGCGCGTCGAAACTCATGCGTACCAGCGTGGACATGACATCTCACTTCGGCTCGGCTGATGAGCGGTGATGTCGTGGTCCACCGAGTGGGGGCAACACGGCCCACGGCGGCGCCCATCGAGAGTTCAAGTCTTCGCCGATTCGCGATGCGGCGCAAGAGCCCGGGCCGGACTTCGGTTTCGCGTCGTTCGAGTGGTGTTCACCTGGGGGTGTGGTGGGGTGGATAGTTTGTCGTTCATGGGACGTCGGGTGGCTGCAGCGGTTCTGGGAATTGTCGTCGCGGGGGGTGCGGTGCCGGACGCGGGGGCCGCGGTCGACGGTGTGCGGGTGTTGGGGGAGCAGGTCGTGGGGCACGATGCCGAATTCGGGGGGACGGTGGTCGGCGGGCTGTCGGGCATCGACTATCTCTCCGGGACCGGCGAATTCGTCTTGATCAGCGATGACCGGTCGGAGAAGGGTCCCGCCAGGCTGTACACGGCCCGAATTCCCGTGGGGGAGAGGGGTATCGGCCCCGTGGACTTCACCGGGACGAAGCCGCTGCTGCGGGCGGACGGAGGAGTGTATTCGCCGAAATCGGTGGATCCCGAGGACATTCGGGTTGATCCGTGGACGGGGAACTACTTCTGGACACAGGAGGGCGAGCGGGCCGGTGACGTGCTTGCCGACCCCTCGGTGCGGGTGGCTCGGGCAGATGGCGGGTTCGTCGCGGAGTTGCCGATTCCGGAAAACCAACGAATGCGCGCTGATTCGGGGCCACGGCAGAATCAGGCGCTCGAAGCGGCGACGTTCGCGGCCGGTGGGACATTGTTCGTGACCGCGATGGAGGGTCCGCTGCTCGGCGATGGGCCGGGCGCGACCACGACGGCGGGGGCCATCACCCGGATCACCGTCCAGGCCAGGTTCGGGCCGGTATTGGCGCAGTACGCCTATCCGCTGGAGCCGGTATTCGCCGAGTCGCGGCCGGAGGCCGGACAGGCGAGCAACGGCGTGACCGCGATCCTCGCCGACGACCCGCTCGATCCGACCCGATTCCTGGTGGTCGAACGGGCTTTCGCCAAGGGTGTGGGTAATCGGGTGCGGATCTTCGAGGTCGACACAACGGCCGCGAGCACTGTGCTCGACGCGCCGATCGCGGGTGCTCGCCCGGTGGCCAAGCGGCTCGTCGCCGACCTCGCCGATCTCGGGATCGAGGCCGTCGACAACATCGAGGGAATGACCTGGGGCCCGCGCCTGCCCTCGGGTGAGCGCACGTTGGTGCTGGTCGCGGACAACAACTTCGCGTCCGAACAGCGCACCCAGCTGATCGCGCTCGCGGTGCGCTGAACCGCGGGTTCGGGCAACCGTTGCCGCCACAGCGTCGAATCTCCACCCGATAGACGCCGGATCGCGCTAGCTTGGATATGTGCGGTGATGTCGGTCGGCATCCCCGCATGCCGACCGAAACGCCGGTGACGCCGATGGTGAGAGGTGGTCACATGGATCCGGAGCAGACGCGTATGCAGCGTGGCCTGCCGGAGGCGGCACCGGTGGGGCTGAATACGCAGCGGACGATGGCGCCGGGGGTGCCCGACGAGGCCGTGATCGCCGAACTCGACGCCATGGGACTCACGGGGGCCAAGGAGATCGGGCGCGGCGGATTCGGCGTGGTGTACCGGGCATTGCAGCCGGCGCTGGATCGCGTGGTCGCGGTGAAGGTGCTCTCCTCGGAGATCGATGTGGAGAGCCGGGAACGGTTCCTGCGCGAGGAACAGGCGATGGGCAGGCTGTCCGGGCATCCGAATATCGTCGACATCCTGCAGGTCGACATGACCGAGACCGGGCTGCCGCTGATCGTGATGCCCTACGCCTCGCGCGGCTCACTCGAACGCCTCATCCACGATCGCGGCCCGCTCACGTGGGCGGATACCCTGCGGGCCGGGGTGAAGCTGGCCGCGGCGATCGAATCGGCACACCGGGCGGGCATTCTGCACCGGGACGTGAAACCGGCGAACGTGCTGATCAGCGGCTACGGCGAACCGCAACTCACCGACTTCGGTATCGCTCGCATCCCCGGTGGTTTCCAGACGTCGAGCAGCATGATCACCGGCTCGCCCGCGTTCACCGCGCCGGAATTGCTCAAGGGCAGTGAACCGACCGTGCGGTCTGATGTCTATGGTCTCGGTGCGACCCTGTTCGCTCTGCTGACCGGCCACGCCGCGTTCGAACGCCAAGCGGGCGAGAAGGTGGTCGCGCAATTCCTGCGCATCACCACCCAGCACGTGCCCGACCTGCGCGCCCAGGACATCCCCGGCGATGTGGCGGAAGTGATCGAACGGGCCATGTCCCCCGAGCCCGCCGACCGCCCGGCCTCGGCCTACGAGTTCGGCGAACTGCTGCGTGAAGTGCAGCGCGCGCACGGCCAGATGCCCGACGAAATGGCGTTGCTCGACTCCGAGGAGACCACCGACGACGCGCCGGAGGTCCTGAAGTCGGTGACCGGGCGCCGCAGCTGGCCGCTGACCCTGCAACCCGCGGGCGCCTCGGTCCCGATGCCGAGTTCGACCACCGGCACTTTTCCGCCGACCGCCGCCACCAAATTCCGCCCGCCCACGCCCGCGCGCGAACCCTTCCCGCGCCAGCGGCTGCTCGATGTGCTCCGTGAGGGCGGCAGGCGCCGACTGGCCCTGATCCACGCGCCCGCCGGTTTCGGCAAGAGCACCATCGCCACGCAGTGGCGCGCCGACCTGGCCACCCGCGACATTCCCGTGGCGTGGCTGGGCGTCGACCAGGACGACGACAGCGAGATCTGGTTCCTCGCCCACCTCATCGAGGCCATCCGCCGGGTGCGCCCCGATGTCGGCGCAGGGCTCGAGCAGGTGCTGGAGGAGCGGCCCGCCGACGCGGTCGCCTATGTGATCGCCACCCTGATCGATGAGATCCACGCGAGCGGGCGATCGGTGGTCGTCGTGGTGGACGACTGGCACCGGGTGCGCGACCTCGGCGCGCAACGCGCGATGGCGACCCTGCTCGACAACGGCTGCCACCACGTACGGTTCGTCATCACCAGTCGCGATCAGTCCGGCCTGCCGATCAGCAGGCTGCGGGTGCGCGACGAACTGGTCGAGCTGGATGCGGCCGCGCTGCGACTCACCGAATCCGAAACCCGGCAGATCCTGGTGGAGCGCAACGGTTTCGCGCTCACCGACGAGCAGGTCGAGCAGATCCACCTCGCCACCGATGGCTGGCCCGCCGCGATCCAGCTGGTGAGTCTCACCTTGCGCGGTAAGGCCGATCCGACCCAGCTGCTCGCCTCGCTCGCCGAGGGCGGGCACGGAATGCGTGAGTATCTGGCCGAGAACGTGCTCGACGCGCTGGATCCCGAGCTGCTGGAGTTCCTGATGGCGATCTCGGTGGTCGAGCGGGTGAACGGGTCACTGGCCGGGCTGCTCGCCGACGTCTCCGATGGCGCCGCGATGCTGGAGCTGGCCGAGCAGCGTGAGCTGTTCCTGCATCGGATCCAGCACGATCCGGAGTGGTACCGCATGCAACCGCTGTTCGCCGAGCATCTGCGTGCCCGGCTCGACCGCGAACATCCCGGACGTTCGAAAGCGCTGCACCGCAAGGCCGCTCGCTGGTACGCCGAGCACCAACTGCTGCGCAAGTCGGTGGATCACGCGCTGGCCGCGACCGATCTCAAACTCGCCGCCGACCTGCTCGAGAGCGGCGGCATGGACCTGATCGACGGCTCCCGGCTGGCCACCCTGCTCGGTACCGTCTCGAAACTGCCGGTGCAGCAGGTGACCTCACGGTCGAAGCTGTTGATGGCGGTGGCCAGGGCGAATATGAACATGCAGCAGACAGGGACCGCCCGCAACGCGCTCGGCAGGCTGTCGAACCTGCTGGCCCGCAGCGCGTCCGGTGAGCCGGAACTGACCGAGCAGCGATGCGTGGCAACGGTGCTGGACGCTGCCGACCGGGTAGCCCACGATGACATCGCCGAGGTGGCCGACAGCCTGGCACCCCTGCTGGAGGAACCCGGCGACCTGCCCGCCTGGACGGTGTCGACCGCCGCCAATCTGATGTCGTTCGTCCGGCTGTGCGAGTTCGATTTCGACGCGGTGAGCGAGCTCCAGGATTGGGCCGCCGACTATCACACCCAGTCGAAGGACCCGCTCGGTCCGGTGTTCGGGTTGTGCGCGCTGGGCGACGCCGCCTACGAGCAACTCGACATCGGTGCTGCCACCACCTCTTTCGAGCAGGCCTACGAGACCGCGCGGACCAGGGCAGGGCCGCGCTCGGACGCCGCGCGGATCGCGGCCGCGCTGCTCGGCGAAGTGGCGTATCGCCGTGGCGATCTGGCGCTGGCCGATCGGCTCCTCGACGAGAGCCACGAGCTGGTCACCCGGGTCGGTCCCGTCGACTTCCTGATCGCGACTTTCGTGATCGGGGCCAGGGTGAAGGCGGCGCTCGGCGATCAGTACACCGCCTCGGCCCGCCTCGACGAAGGCGCGCGCGTGGCCGCGGAGAACGGCTTGGCTCGCCTGGACGCGCAGGTGCGGGCCGAGCGGTCCAGGCTCGGCTTCCCCGCGGGCGAAGACACCTTCGTCCCCGACAGCTCCGGCAACGGCGCGCGGCGTAAGAAGGGCGCCGCCGCGCTGATCGCCGAGGCGCGTGCCATCGCCGACATCCGGGTGCTGCTGGCCGAACAGCGGCTGCGCGCCGATGATCGCGCGGCTCGCCACGCCAGGGTGATCTACGCGAAAACACTCGAACAAGGCCGTCCCAGGGCGGAATTGGACGCGACCTTGCTGCTCGCGGAGTGCCTCGCGTCGGCGGGGTGGGTCGGGGAGGCGACCGGGCTGGTGCTTCCGGTCCTGCGCACCTGCGCCGAACTGGGCTGGACCAGACCACTGCTGGACGCGGGGCCGGGGGTCGTCGGCCTACTCCATGTGCTGCGCACGCAATCCCATGACGGGCAGGACCATCCGATCCTGCGCGCCCTGCCCGGTCACTTCCTCGACGAACTACTCGCCTGATGCGGCCCGGTAGCCCGGGCCGCGATCAGCGATCTACGGCTGCCACCACGGGCGCAACGGGACATCCCAGGCGCCGTTCGCGTCGAGCTTCACACCGAGCACATGATGCAGCTGGATCACGTTGCGCTGGAAGCCGAGTCGACATCCCGCCATGTACAGGCCCCACACCTTCGCGGTGCCCTCGCCGACCTCGGCGACGGCCGCGTCCCAATTGGTGACCAGGTTCTTGCACCACTCGTGCAGCGTCAGCGCGTAGTGCTCGCGCAGATTCTCCTCGTGCAGTACCTCGAGTCCGACGTTCTGGATATCGGAGATGATGCGGCCGGATCCGATCAGCTCCCCATCGGGGAAGACGTAGCGGTCGATGAAATCGCCCGCCTTGGTGGTGCGGGTGTTGTCGTGGCGGGTGATGCAGTGATTGAGGAACAGGCCGCCCACCCGCAGCTTGTCCTTGATGTAGCCGAAGTAGAACGGGTAGTTGTGCACACCGATGTGCTCGGTGAGGCCGATCGAGGAGACCGCGTCGAATTCGCCCTCGGGGATGTCGCGGTAGTCGCTGTGCCTGACCTCGGCGAGCTCGCTGAGCCCTTCCTCGGCGATCTTCTGCTGCGCCCAGGCGGCCTGTTCGGCCGACAGCGTCGCCCCGATCACCCGCACACCACGGCTCGCCGCGTAGCGGACCATGCCGCCCCAGCCGCAGCCGATATCGAGCAGCCGGTCGCCTTCCTTCAGGCGCAGCTTGTCGAAGATCAGCCGGTACTTGTTCTCCTGTGCCTGCTCGAGGGTCCAGTCCGCGTCGCCGTACACCGCGCAGGTGTAGGTCATCGACGGGCCGAGGACGTACTCGTAGAACTTGTTGGAGACGTCGTAGTGATGGTGGATCGCCTCGGCGTCGCGAGTCTTGGAGTGGCGCAGGCCTTCCAGCGCGATCCGGCGCCAGCGCGGCAGCGTTTCCTGCGGCGGGGGCGCGATCGGCTTGAGCCGTTCCCAGCCCAGCGAACGGGCGATGGTGACCAGCGACAATGCCGAAGGACGATGGAACTTCATGTCCTGCATGGCTTTCAAGATGTCGTACGGGTCGCCGGGATGCACTCCCTCGGCGATCATGTCGCCGGCGATATAGGCCCGCGCCATACCGAGGTCGCCGGGGGCGCCTGCCAGGTAGTTGATGCCGCGTGGGGTCTTGATCTCGAGCGTGTAGGGCGCGTCCTCCGGGCCGGTCGCGCTGCCGTCGTAGGCGGTCAGGCGGACGGGGATTTCGCCGTCTACGAGGCTCTCGACGACCTCGGCGATGTTGAGCCGGGTCCCCAGCTCTGCCAATACCTCGGATCGGTCCTTGAATGTCGTCACTTGCGTTGCACCGCCTTCGAATACAGATTCAGCAGTCGTTGGTCCGGGTCGTAACGGGTCTTCAGTTCGGTGTAGGTGTCGCCGCCGTAGAGTTCGGCGAACTCGGCCTCGTCGTAGTAGGAGTCCGAGTAGAGCGACTTGTGCCCGTCGAACGCGGACACGATCTTCTCGATGGCGCGGTTGGCCGCCCCTTCCGGTTGACCTCGCTGGGTCGGCACCGCCGACCAGAATCCGACATTGACGTAGGTGCGCTGTGGCTCGAGCGGATACAGCGGCCACGGACGCGCACCGTCGGTGGCCGGTGCGTCGTCGAGCGCACGCAAGCGCAATGGGCACAACCAGATCGGCTCGATGGGTATTTCCCGCAGGAACCATTCGACGAAGTCGGCGGTGCGCTGGACCGGCACCTCGATGTCCTGCACGACGCGTTCCTGCGGCGGATTGCCCTTGCGGGCCTGCCTGCGGTCGTCGATGTGGTATTTGCGATCGAGCGCGACCAGTTTCCAGTAGAAACTGCTGCGGCGGCGCGACTTCGGCCAGAACCGGCGGATCTTCGGATTCTGCGCGCCGAATGCGCGTGAGCACCAGAACCAGTCGGTGTCCCAGCGCCACAGGTAGTCGTGGATGGTCAGCCGGTCCCGTTTCACGCCGTCGGCGTGCTGGAGGGAGCGGTAGAAGATGTCCATGCCGGTGTAGTCGCTGACCGGGCCGGGCTCGTCGGTCTGGCGACCCAGGGTCAGGTAGCTCTCGTTCGCGCTGAACACCACGCCGTCGATGTAGTCGACGGCTTCGTCCTGGAAGCGGCGTTCGACGACGATCCGATCGAGTTCTGCTTCCAGTTCGCGCAGGTCGTGGAAGCGCACGTGCCGCAAGTGCACGAACGGCAGGACGGGTTCGAGTTCGATCTTCAGCCGGACGGAGTATCCGAGCGTGCCGTAGGAGTTCGGGAAGCCGTGGAACAGGTCGGCGTGCTCGCCGGTCGGTGTCGCGGTGACGATCTCCCCGGTCCCGGTCAAAATGTCCATTTCCAGCACGGATTCGTGCGGCAGACCGTTGCGGAACGAGGTGGATTCGATGCCGAGACCGGTCACCGCCCCGCCCAAAGTGATGGTCTTGAGCTGGGGTACCACCAGCGGCGCCAGCCCGTACGGGAGGGTCGCCGCCACCAGGTCCTCATAGGTGGTCATGCCCGCGACGTCGGCAGTGCGGGCCTGCGGGTCTACCGCGATCACCTGCCCGAGGCCGGACACGTCGAGGCCGGGCGCGGTGGGTGCCGCCCTGGCCCGGAACAAGTTCGATGTCTTCTTCGCCAGTCGGACGACGGCACCGGGTGGGATGGCGCGATAGCTTTCCAGCAGTCGCTCCACTCCCGCTCGATGCGCGGCATATCCGGACTCGCGTGTGGCCGGTTCGTGACCAGCCCTACCCAAAAGACTCACTGCCACCCCTTTGACGCTAGTACGACCGTGTCCGCCGGGCCACCGGATACTTGCGCGCCGCGACAAAAAGTCACGCACATGTTTCCGCAGCGCCCGAACCTGGTCGGGTGAAGTGGCCGGGGACAGGGCAGGATGTAACCCGGTCGAGATATCGCCACACCCCCAGCAAGGAGTCAACAGTGGGACAGGTCAGCGCCAGCAGTTCGATCGTCGTCGCCGCGGATCCGCAGCGCACGCTCGCCGCGATCGGCGACTACGAGACGATCCGGCCGCGCATTCTCTCCTCGCACTACCGCGACTACAAGGTTGTCGAAGGCGGCAACGGCGCGGGCACCGTGGTGGAGTGGACGCTGCAGGCCACCGAGAAGCGCTCACGCAATGTGCGCGCGACCGTGACGGTGGCGGATTCGGTCCTCACCGAGCGCGACGCCAACTCCACCATGGTCAACACCTGGACCGTCACCCCCGACGGCACCGGTTCGAAGGTCACCGTCGAGACCACCTGGAAGGGTGCGGGCGGTATCTCGGGCATCTTCGAGGGCATCTTCGCCCCGCTCGGCCTGAAGAAGATCCAGGCCGAGGTACTCGGCAACCTCGCAGGCGAACTGGCCTGAGCTCAGTTCACCGCAGTGGGTCAGTCCTTGCCGATGTCGAAGAGATTTCCTTCGGGGTCGGCGAGGGTGGTCCACTGGACGCCGTACTCGTCGAAGTCGCCGATGTGCTTGCCGCCCAGGCTGATCGCGCGCTCGATGTACGCGGCCCACTCGGCGGTACGGAAATCCAGATGGACCACATTCTTGCCAGGTGTCTTGTCGGGGACCTGGATGAACATCAGGGTCGGGGCGAGGCCGGCGGATTTGCCGACGGTGGCGAAGAACTGCGAGGCCTCCGGGTCGACGGGTACGTCCAGCAGTTGCGCGTAGAACTCGGCCTGGGCGGTGGCGTTGTGGCAGTCCATGGTGATGTTCGCCAGGGCGATGGTCATCAGATTTCTCCTTCGGTGATCGGCCAGCACACTTCGGTGCGGTAGTCGGCCGGGTTATCGGTGATATCCGGTCCCACGAGGTAGCGCTCGCGGACCGGTTCGTCGGGCAGTGCGGTGCCGTGCTCGGCGACGTGGCTGCCGAGTGCGCCGTAGGTGCGGTCGAAGTCTTCGAACGGGCCGTCGTGCACCGCCACGGCGAAGTGGCGGGCGGGAAAGTCGACGATGGCGAAGCCGCGGGTGAGGATGAACTCGGCACCGGGCGGCAGCGGCACGTACGCGGTGACCTCGCCGGTGTCGTCGGTGAAGAACTCGGTCGAATACGTCGCGCCCGCAACGCCTCCGGGATCGACACCGGACTCCAGCAGGATCATGTACAGCTGCTCGAACGCCGTGCCGCACCAGTCGGCGATGGCGGTGCGCTCGACCTGGTCGGTGACCGTGAGCGCCGTGAAGGCGGGCTCGACCCGGTAATCGACCTCGATCGGCGGCGGGGGTGCGGTGAGCAGCGCGCGCAGCGAGACCACCACCTCGCGGGTGCGTTCCAGCGCCGCCTCCATCCTGGTGAGGTGCGCCCGCAAGGTGGTGTCACGCTCGGCGGGATCGGCCGTGGCGAGCACGGTGCGGATCTCGGGGAGCGGCATGTCCAGATCGCGCAGGCGGCGGATCAGATGCGCCCGCTCCACCTGATCGGTGGAATATCGGCGATAGCCGGTGCCCGCGTCTACCACGGCGGGCTCCAGTAGCTCGATCTCGTGGTAGTACCGCAGCGTCTTGACGCTCAGATGGGTGAGGCGGGCGAACTCGCCGATCGCCACGGTTGCTGTCATGAACTCCAGAGAACACCCTCCAGCGGGTGGAGGGTCAAGAACCGATCAGGCGGGCGTCAGCACGAACGCTGCGAGCAGCGGCCACGAGCCCTCGCGCCACCACGAATAGCCGAACCAGACGCCCGGGGTGATCTCGCGGATCTCGTCGTAGACCTGCGGGGTGGGTGACGGCGCGTAGTTCAGTGCCCAGGTGGGGGCGCCGTCGAGGATCGACGGTGCGCGATAGACATCGGCGGGGAACGCCTCGATCCCGGCGCCGGTGACCCGGTTGGTCAGCGTGCCGCCGTCGGGGCCGGTGCGGAACACCTTGCCGATCCACAGCGACTCGGCGGCCCCCCTGAACTGCTGCGGGCGTGTCACCCACCCGTTGGTGAGGCCCACCGGCACCGCGCCCGCCTGCGCGTCACGGTAGATCTGGTCCTGCTGGGTGACGCTGCACCGGAAACGTAACGAATCCACGGTCGCCGCACGATTGCCGGGATCGAGAACGCAGCCGTTGCCGTAGTTGTTGATTTCGGTCCCGGGATCGGCCGATACGGCGGCGGGTGCGAGAAGAAGCAGGCTGGCGAACGATACGGCCAAGGCTGTCGACGAAGCCAGGCGCGCACGGGACACATTCATCGGATCTCCTAGAGATTGCTGAACCATTGCCCTATCCAGCCTGATCGTATGCTCGAACCCCGGGCGGAACCATCGTTTCAGTGGCCGTTTCCCATGACTAAACTGGCGACGGCACGAGGCCGAGCCCCGCACCCGACGCACCCCCACGGTTTTCGGCCGCCTCGCACCCGAGGGGCGAGACGGAACGCCGAAGGCACAGTATCGTCCTCGGGTGCGAGGCCCCAGGGCCGAAAAACCCCGCGGCACCAGCCGCCGAACAAACACAGGAGTGTTGTGCAACCCGGTGATGGTCAGTTCGATATGCAGGCACTGCTCGCCCAGGCTCAGCAGATGCAGCAGGCAGTGATGCAGGCGCAGGCCGAGCTCGCCGAGACCGAGGTGGCCGGTCAGGCCGGTGGCGGTCTGGTGCAGGCCAGGATCAAGGTCAGCGGCGAGGTGATCGCGCTGACGATCGACCCGAAGGTGGTCGATCCGGAGGATGTCGACGGACTGCAGGACCTGGTCATCGGTGCGATCAACGACGCGATGACCAATGCGCAGCAGCTCGCGGCCGAGCGCCTCGGCCCGCTGTCGCAGGGCCTCGGCGGCGGTTCGATGCCCGGTCTGCCCGACTTCTGATGTATGAGGGGCCGGTTCAGGATCTGATCGACGAGCTGGGCAAACTGCCCGGCGTCGGTCCGAAGAGCGCACAGCGCATCGCTTTTCATCTGCTGCAGGTGGAGCCGCCGGATATCGACCGGCTACAGGCCGCCCTGCAGAAGGTGCGCGACGGCGTCCAGTTCTGTGTGTCGTGTGGCACCGTCGCCGATGGTGAGCTGTGCCGGATCTGTGCCGACCCACGCCGCGACCGCACGATGATCTGTGTGGTCGAGGAACCCAAGGATGTGCAGGCGATCGAGCGCACCCGTGAGTTCCGTGGTCGCTACCACGTGCTCGGCGGCGCGCTCGATCCGCTCAGCGGCGTCGGGCCGGACCAGCTGCGGATCAGGGAGCTGCTCACCCGCATCGGCAATCAGGAGGACGGCATCGATGTGAGCGAGGTGATCATCGCGACCGACCCGAATACCGAGGGCGAGGCGACGGCCACCTATCTCGTGCGGATGCTGCGCGATTTCCCCGGGCTCACGGTCACCCGGTTGGCCTCCGGGCTGCCGATGGGCGGCGACCTGGAATTCGCCGACGAACTGACCCTCGGACGTGCGCTGTCCGGCAGGCGGACGCTCTAGGACGGATCGGGTCGGCGGTGACGTCCGCCCCTGGTCAGAGCTCGACGCGGGTCCAGGCGACGCCGTCGGTGGTGGCGGGCTTGCCGTTGGCCCACTCCCAGATGATGCGGGCGACCTGCTCCGGATCGTCGAGGGTCGTGCCGAAATGCCGGTCGGGCGCGCCGTCGCGATATTCGAGGGTGTAGGGGCCGCTCGGTTCGCGGTAGGTCTGGATGTAGCGCTGTTCGCCCTGTTCGACGATGAGATACGGGTTGGGCGCGGCGAGCCCGGCCACCCAGTGGTGCGCCAATTCCTCTGTGAGATAAGGGAATTCGCCCGCGCCGCCGTGTGTGACGTTGATCGGGATGTGACCCGCCGGGTCGATGAGCCAGGTCAGCTGCGGATCGTAGACGGCGTAGCCGCGCGGGGTGGCGAGGTCGAAGAGCAGGTTCCGGACGAAGCCGATGGCGTCGTACGGCGAGGGAATGTAGAGCGTGTCGCCGCTCGGGCCGCCGACGGATTCGACGCTGAGAAACGAGTCGTCCACCGGCAGTTCGGCGTTGCGCGCGTTCAGCTCGGCCGCGATCTCGGCGATCGATGCGGACTCGGTCACGCCTTCCTGGGCGGCCAGGTACGCGTCGATCTCGTCGGCAGAGCTGGCGACGCCGGACGGCAGGAGGATGTGGTCGTAGCTCACCAGGCCAGCCTACGGGGAGCGGGGCCCGCGGCGATCGATGTGGTCCCTGCCCCGCGCTATTACCAGCGTGTTTCGAAAGGGGGGCCGGTCGGGAAACTCAGGTTTCGTCGGCCCGCGCGGTGTCGGGGATATGTGGTCCACTTGGTGAATGGGCATCAAGGTGTCACTCGAGCACCGCACGGCATACTCCTTCGATCGTCTCGTCGAGGTGCATCCGCATGAAGTGCGGTTGCGCCCCGCGCCGCACTCGCGGACGCCGATCGAGGCGTATTCGCTCGAGGTGTCGCCGGCCGAGCACTTCGTCAACTGGCAGCAGGACGCGTTCGGCAATTTCGTTGCGCGCCTGGTCTTTCCGAATCCGACCAAGGAGTTGTCGATCACCGTGGGGTTGATCGCCGACCTCGAGGTGGTCAACCCGTTCGACTTCTTCATCGAGGATTACGCCGAGTTCTTCCCGTTCGAGTACGACACCGCGCTCGCCGAGGACCTCGCGCCGTATCTGCGGCGCGTCGACGAGGCGGAGCCGGGCAGCGGCCCCGGCGAGTTGTTGCGGGAGTGGGCGCGCGAACACCGGCCGCAGGGCCCGACCAGGGCCATCGACTATCTCGTGGAACTCAACTACGCGCTGCGCAATGCGGTCGACTACACCGTGCGCATGGAAGCGGGCGTGCAGACACCCGATCACACGTTGCGCACCGCCCTCGGGTCGTGCCGCGACTCGGCCTGGCTGCTGGTCGGCGTGCTGCGTGAGCTCGGGCTGGCCGCCCGCTTCGTCTCGGGCTACCTGGTCCAGCTCACCTCGGACGTGCCGTCGCTGGACGGTCCGTCGGGTCCGACCGCCGACTTCACCGACCTGCACGCCTGGACCGAGGTGTATCTGCCCGGCGCGGGCTGGGTCGGGATGGATCCCACCTCCGGATTGTTCGCGGGCGAGGGCCACATTCCGCTCGCCGCCACCCCGCATCCCGGCGCCGCCGCCCCGATCACCGGGGCGACCGGGATCACCGAGGCCACCCTCGACTTCAGCAATGTGGTTCGTCGCATCCACGAGGATCCGCGGGTCACGCTGCCCTATACCGATTCTCAGTGGGAACGCATCGTCGCCTCCGGTGCCGCGATCGACGCGCGGATGGCCGCGGCCGATGTGGGCCTCACCATGGGCGGCGAGCCGACGTTCGTCTCCATCGACGACCAGATCAGCGCGCAATGGACTACCGACGCCGACGGTCGGCACAAACGTGAGCGCGCCGTCGACCTCAGCGACCGGCTCCGCTCGATCTACGCGCCGACCGGCATCGTGCAGTATCGCCAGGGCAAGTGGTACCCCGGAGAACCGCTGCCCCGCTGGGAGATCGCGATCGCGTGGCGGGCCGATGGCGAGCCGATCTGGCACCGTCAGGACCTGCTCACCGACCCGTGGACACCGGTCGCGCAGCACACGCCGGTGAAACCGGTTGCCGCCGATGCGGCGGCGACCGGTCACTCGAACGGATACGCGCCTGCCGGTGCCGAGGTCGCGAGCACGGTGGTCGCGCTGGGGCTCGCGGACGATTCGGGGGTGGACTCGGCCGATGACCTGCCGGGGCCGGGCGAGGCGGTGTCGGTGCTCGACGTGCGTGTCCCCGCCGCCACGGCCGTGACCGACCCGGTCGGCATGGTCGCGGTCTTCGACGCGCGTCGTCGAATCGGCGGCGACGAAGTCGCTGCCGCGGTTGTCGCGTTGGGGCTTGCCGAGGAGGACGAGGTCCGCGGGATCGGCGAGCCGGGCGGTCTCGATCTGCTCGAAAGGATCGACGATCTCGCCGAGGCGGCGGAGCCTGCTGTCGAGGCAGTCGGTCTGGAGGTAGTGGAGTTCGACGGCGGGCCGGTGCTGATCGAGGAGCCGGTCGAGTTGGTCGCCGCCGAACATCGTCGAGCCGCGGAGATTCAGCAGGCCTGCGCCGATTCCGGTGGTGATGCTCGCCCCGCGAAGGAGCCGGAGAAGACCGAGCTTTCGAAGAAGGAAGCGAAGAAGGCCGCCAAGGCGGCGGAGAAGGCGAAGGAAGAAGTACGAAAAACCTCGGGTAAGAACAAGGTTCGAGGAAAGAAGGAAGGCGCCGGTGCGCCGCAGTCGGCGTTCCCGCCCATTCAGCTGGCCCGCTCGCAGCCGGCCAATTCGGCCGCCGGGGTGGTCTCCGACCGGGCGCCCGCCGCCGATATCGGAGCCGCCAAGGCATTGATCGCGCAGATCGCGGGCACCCTTGGCCTGCCTGATCGACAGGTTCGCCCCGCTTTCGAGGACCCGTTGGCGCGGTTGGCGGCGACAGTGAGCGCGCCGTACGGCGATCCGCCGCCCGCCGATATCGACCCGGCCGAGGACTCGCCCGAGGTTCGGCGCGTGTTGCTCGAGAGCCTCGAGGAATCGGTCGATCAGCCGTCGGCGTATGTGCTGCCGATTCATCGGCGGGCCGACGGCGCGGGCTGGGCCAGCGCCGACTGGCAGCTGCGTCGCGGTCGTGCCGAGGGCGGCCGCGGCCGGATCGTGTTGGCCGATGGTGATTCGCCTGCCGGACTTCGCCTTCCGATCGGGTCGGTGTCCTGGCACGCACCGCCGATCCTGCCCGACAGCGACCCGCTCTACCAGCGACCGTTGCGCGCGGAACGGGCCGAGCCGCCCGCCGCGGTCGAGCCCGCCGATTTCACGCCGACGACCGCGCTGGTCGCCGAGGTCAGACAGGGGCGACTGCACGTGTTCCTGCCGCCGGTCACCGAGCTCGACGACTTCCTCGATCTGATCGCCAAGGTGGAGGCGGCGGCGGTGGCGATCGAGCAGCCGGTGGTGCTGGAGGGCTACGCCCCGCCGAGTGATGCACGGCTACAAACCTTTTCGGTGACGCCCGACCCGGGCGTGATCGAGGTGAACATCATGCCGACCAGCTCGTTCGCCGAGCAGGCCGAGGTGCTGAACACCCTCTACGAGCAGGCCAGGCTCGCCCGGCTGAGCACCGAATCCTTCGACGTGGACGGCACCCACGGCGGCACCGGCGGCGGCAACCACATCACCCTCGGTGGGGTCACCCCGGCGCGTTCGCCGATGCTGCGCCGCCCTGACCTGCTGGTCTCCATGCTCACCTACTGGCAGCGCCATCCCGCGCTGTCGTACCTGTTCGCGGGTCGTTTCGTCGGCCCGACCTCGCAGGCGCCCCGCGCGGACGAGGGGCGCGAAGGCGCGCTCTACGAACTCGAGATCGCGTTCGCCGAGGTCGCCAGGCTCACCGCCGAGCAAGCGCCAGGCCCGACGCCGTACGAAATCCAGTCGGCCCCTTGGCATATCGACCGTGCGCTGCGCCACCTGCTCACCGATCTCACCGGCAACACCCACCGTGCCGAGTTCTGCATCGACAAGCTGTACAGCCCCGACTCCGCGCGCGGCCGGCTCGGGCTGCTCGAGCTGCGTGGCTTCGAGATGCCGCCGCATTTCCAGATGGCGATGGTGCAGTCGCTGCTGGTGCGCGGCCTGGTCGCGATGTTCTGGGACAAGCCGCTGCGCGCGCCGCTGATCCGGCACGGGTCCAACCTGCACGGCCGCTATCTGCTGCCGCACTTCCTGATGAACGACATCGCCGAGGTGGCCGCCGATCTGCGCGCGGCGGGCGTCGACTTCGACACCGCCTGGCTCGACCCCTTCACCGAATTCCGCTTCCCCCGCATCGGCACCGCCATGATCGGTGAGGCGGAGCTGGAACTACGCGGGGCGATCGAACCCTGGCTCACCCTCGGCGAACAGACCACCGGTCAGGGCACCGCGCGCTACGTCGACTCCTCGGTGGAACGGTTGCAGGTGCGCCTGGTCGGCGCCGACCGCGGCCGCTACGTCCTGACCTGCAACGGCATGCCGGTTCCGCTGCTGGCCACCGACAAATCCGACGTGCAGGTAGCAGGCGTGCGCTACCGCGCCTGGCAGCCGCCGAACTCCCTGCACCCCTCGATCACCGTCGACGCCCCCCTGGTGTTCGACCTGGTAGACGTCGCGACCGGCATCTCCCGTGGCGGCTGCACCTACCACGTCGTGCACCCCGGCGGCCGCGCCTACGACGACGCACCGGTCAACGCCGTCGCCGCCCAATCGCGCCGCAACCGCCGTTTCGAAGCCGCCGGTCATACGGTGAACCCGATCGATCCCGCCGAACTCCGTGCGAAGATCGCGGCACAGTCGACCGATGTCGGAGCACCAGGCATCCTGGACCTACGCCGCGCGCGAACAGTCTGGGGCCAGTAGGAAAGGGAGGCCCGGCGCGCCACAAAAAACGCCGATCCGACCGCTATACCGATCTGGTCGATCAGTCGATGGAAGTCAGTGGCTTTGGGTTTTGCGGCCGTCCCCATTCTGGACTGACGGAGGGAGGGAGCGCAGCGACTGACCGGAGGAGGGAAGAATCGGGACAATCGGGGCCGCAAAACCCCGCGGCGCCAGCCGCAAATAAACACAGGAGGCTCGGTGGCTCAGCGCGATGAAGCGCAACGGGGCGGGAATCGGCCGGGATCGGGCGTACGCGCTCAGGTTGCCGAGCAGTTCGCGCGGTATCGGGCTGACAGTTCGGCGGGGGCGCGCTTCGACGAGTGCGGCAGGCCGACCACCGGCTATTACGACGAGCTGGTCGACGGGCGTGGGCGGGTGCGAGCGATGTGGTCGGAGCTGTCGGCCGACTTCATCGACCAGGGGATCGGCGGGATCGATCGGATCGATCACCGGGTGCGACGGCAGATCGAGGACGACGGTGTCACCTACACCGAGGTCGGCCTCGGCGGCGATGACGACACCGCGATACCGCAGCCGTGGCGCCTCGACCCGATTCCGCTGCTGGTGTCCGCCGAGGACTGGACCCGTCTGGAAACCGGCCTGGTGCAGCGCTCGCTGGTTCTCGACGAGGTGCTCACCGATGTCTACGGCCCGCGCAGGCTGCTGAGTTCGGGCCTGTTGCCGCCGGAGGTGGTGTTCGGCAATACCGGGTATGTGCGGGCCGCGCACGGCATCACGATCCCCGGCACCCATCAACTGTTCCTGCACGCGTGCGACATCAGCCGGTGGAGCGACGGGCAGTTCCGGGTGCTCGCCGACTGGGCGCAGGCACCCTCGGGCGCCGGGTACGCGCTGGCCGACCGTCGCGTGGTGGCGTCGGCCATTCCCGAGGCTTTCGAGCACGCGGGACCTCGTCCACTCAGCCCGTTCGCGCGGGCCATGCGGTTGATGCTCGAGGAGGCGGCGCCCGAACTGGCCGACGGGGAAGAGCCGGTCGTCGTGGTACTCAGTCCGGGTTCGCATTCCGAAACCGCCTTCGACCAGGCATATCTCGCGCAGATGCTGGGTTTCCCGCTGGTGGAGAGTTCCGATCTGGTGGTGCGCGACGGCGCGCTGTGGATGCGCTCGCTCGGCAGTCTGGAACGGGTCGATGTGGTGTTGCGGCGCGTCGACGCCGAGTTCTCCGACCCGCTGGATCTGCGCCCCGATTCGCGGCTCGGCGTGGTCGGTTTGGTCGAGGTACTGCGCCGCGGTGCGGTGACGGTGGTGAACACCCTCGGCAGCGGGCTGCTGGAATCGCCCGCGCTGAGCCCGTTCCTGCCGCGCATCGCCCGCTCGGTGCTCGGTGAGGATCTGCTGCTCGACGCCACCCCCACCTACTGGGGTGGCGACGGCACCGAGCGCGCGCACCTGGTTTCGCACGTCGGTGACCTGGTGATCCGTTCCGCCGTCGACGGCTCGACGATCTTCGGGCCGAGCCTGTCGGCGGCCGAGCGCGCCGACCTCGCCGCCCGGATCGAGGTCGAGCGGTGGAAGTGGGTCGGGCAGGAACCCGCCGAGTTCTCGGTCGCGCCCGCGGTCGACGGCCCGGCGGGGCTGGCGCCGGCACCGGTGGGCATGCGGTTGTTCTCGCTGGCCAGACGAGGCGGCTATACGGCGATGTCGGGCGGCCTCGGTCAGCAGCGCATGCGTCTCGAACCGACCCGCAGCGTGATCAAGGTGGCGGCCAAGGACGTGTGGGTCCGTGCGGCCCCGGCCACGGTTCCTGCGGCGAGTTCCGAAGCGCCGCAGGAGGAACGGTTGCGCAGGGCGGTGCCGGTCGTCGAGGCGATCAGCTCCCCGCGCGTGCTCAACGACCTGTTCTGGATGGGCCGCTACAGCGAACGCGCCGAGTCGGTGGTCCGCCTGCTCGCCGCCACCCATGACGTCTACCAGGACTATCGCTACCGCCCCTGGCTCGACGGAGCCGAAGCGCTGCCGATCCTCATGCGCGCTCTGTCGATCACCACGGGAACAGTCGCGCCACTGTCGGTGCTGCCCGACGGGATCGGGCAGTTGGTGGCCGTCCGGTCCGGCGTCGCCGCGACGGAAGATCCGGGCGCGGCGGATGTCGAGCACAGTGATTCGCCTGACGGTACCGAAGATCGCATCCGCGATTCCGACGTGCCGCCGCCGCATTCCCCGTCGAGCGACGAAGTATCGACGGAGGCAACCAAGGATGACTCGGTAGCCGAGCCCCCTGCGGAGGAGGCAGAACTCGATTCCGAGAACGGTGAGGTGGAGGCGCCGTGGGAGCGGGCGGGGACCAGTGCGCTGGCTCGCGCGTTGCGCACCACCGGTGTCACGCCCGAGCGGGGCGCGGAGCCGATACCCGAGCCGGAGCCTGTTCTCGCCCGGCCGCGGCAGTCGCAGGGCCAGTTCACCCATCGTGCAATGGATTCCGATGGCGTGGCCGCCCGGCGGGCGGTGGCGGGCGCTTCCGCTGAGGGGTTTCACTACCTGGCCTCGTTGACCGGCGATCGTGAGCTGGCCGGGTCGCTGTCGTACGCGGTGGATCACTACGGATCCGCCGCACGCGCGGTGCGCGATCAATTGTCCGGTGACACCTGGATGATCATCGGTGCCGTCGACCGCGCACTGGCCGAATTCCGCAGCGCCAGTACCGAACAGGAGACGGCGCTGTCGTCGGTGCATTCGCTGACGCTGGCGGCGCTGCTGTCGCTGTCGGGGATCGGCGCGGAGTCGCTGGTGCGCGACACCGGCTGGTACGTCATGGATATCGGCAAGCGGATCGAGCGCGGGCTGGCGGTGACGTCGCTGATCAATGCCGCACTGGGGCGGCGCAGTTCGGCCGAGGTGCAAGACGTGGTCGCGGACGCCGTGCTCTCCGCCACCGAGTCGGCGGTGAGTTACCGTCGCCGCCATCGTGGTTCGGCGCACGTGGCCGCGCTCGCGGGGCTGCTGTTGTTCGATCCGGGCAATCCGCGTTCGCTGATCTATCAGCTCGACCGTCTCGAGGCCGACTTCCAGGCGCTGCCCGGTGGTTCGGGCGCTTCGCGTTCGCAGCGCCTGCTCGCCGATGCCCAGCGCATGCTGCGCCGCGTCGACCCGGCCGACCTGGAAACTACCGACGACGACGGCGTACGCACCGAACTGGTGGAACTGCTGGAGGGGGTGCACTTGCGATTGCGCAAGCTGGCCGAATCGTTCGAGACGACTAAACTCACTGTGCCGCTGGGTATTCAGCCCCTCTGGGGTAATACCAGGATGGTCGGATGACCCGGCGATACATGGTGGTGCACCGCACCACCTACAGCTACTCCGACGAGGTGACCAGCTCCTACGGTCGCGCGTACCTCACCCCCCGTGAATATCCGGGTCAGCGACTGCTCGAGCACGAGATCTACATCGACCCGGTGCCCTCGGACCGCTCGGTGGGCACCGATGTCTACGGCAACACCACGACGTATTTCCACGTGACCTCCGAGCATCGCAACCTCGAGGTCACCGGTGAGTCCCTCGTCGATGTCGACGGCGAAGAACCGGCTGGGATGCCGGGCGCCGACCTGCCGTGGGAGTCCGCGCGTCCCACGTCCGCCACCGGCCCGCTGGCCGTCGAGTTCACCCTCGATCTGCTCCCGCCCGAGATCACTCCCGACGTCATCGCGTACGCCGCGCAGAGTTTCGCGCCGGGCAGGCCGCTGCTCGAAGCCGTGACCGAGCTGAACACCCGTATCCACCACGACTTTCAGTACCGCTCCGGCTCCACCACGGTGAGTACCAGCGTGGCCGACGTGTTCGCCGCCCGCGAGGGCGTCTGCCAGGACTTCGCCCGAATCGGCGCGGCGTGCCTGCGCGCGCAGGGCCTGGCCGCACGCTACGTCTCCGGCTATCTCGCCACCGACCCGCCGCCGGGCAAGGAACGCATGGTGGGCGTCGATGCCACCCACGCCTGGGCCGCGGTCTGGCTGCCCGGCACCGACGACACCGATCGCACCGGCCGCTGGATCGCCTTCGACCCCACCAACGACCAGTTCGCCGACGAGCGGTACGTGACGGTGGCGTGGGGCCGCGATTACCAGGACGTTCCGCCGTTGCGTGGCATCATTTACACCGACGCCAAACAGTCCACGATCAAGGTGTCGGTCGATGTAGCCCCGGTGGAGGTGTAGTCCCGTGCGTGACTTCGTCTGTCCGAATTGTGGCCAGCAGCTGGCTTTCGAGAACTCGGTCTGCCTGTCCTGCCGCAGCGCGCTGGGTTTGAGCCTGGGTGAACGGGCGCTGGTGGTGATCGGCGACCCGCCGGGTGACGAGGCGATCGACCACGCGGCGGGCGTCGTCGACAGCGACCGCTTCCGCCTGTGCGACAACCTGCATGTGGCCCAATGCAATTGGCTGGTCGACGGCGACGCGTCCGGTCCCGGTCTGTGCGTCTCGTGCAAGCTCACCAGGACCAGGCCCAACGACACCGACACCGACGGCCTCGCCGCCTTCGCCGAGGCCGAGGCGGCCAAGCGGCGATTGATCTTCGAGCTGGTCGAGCTGGGCCTGCCGATCGTCGGCCGCGACGAGGATCCCGAGCACGGGCTGGCCTTCGATCTGCTGTCCAGCCGGACCGACGGCGTGCTCACCGGCCATATGGACGGTGTGGTCACCCTCGACCTGGCCGAGGCCGACGACCCGCACCGTGAGCAGTTGCGCGTCGAGATGGCCGAGCCGTACCGCACGTTGCTCGGCCACTTCCGGCACGAGACCGGGCACTACTACTTCTCCGTACTCGTCGCCGATGACGCTGCCCTGCACCGCTTTCGCGACCTGTTCGGCGATCCCTTCGCCGACTACCAGGCGGCATTGGACCGCCACTATTCCCAGGGCGCGCCCCGCGGCTGGCAGCGCGACTACGTCTCCTCCTACGCCACGATGCATGCCGCGGAGGACTGGGCCGAGACCTTCGCCCACTACCTGCACATCCGCGACACCCTCGACACCGCGGCGTCCTTCGGCCTCGCCCCCGCGGGCGCGACGCTGGATCGCCCGCAGATCGGCCGCGCCGGGTTCGACAAGATCATCGAGCTCTGGCTCCCGCTGACCTGGTCGCTGAACATGGTCAACCGCTCGATGGGCCACGACGACTTGTACCCCTTCGTGCTGCCCGATCGGGTGCTGGAGAAGATGCGCTTCGTCCACGACCTGTGCACCGGCAGCCATGCTCCGGCCACGGAGGCCGTCGCCTCGCCGGGGTGATACCTCGCCGATTCCGCTGCGATGCGCGTCACATCCAGCTACTCTTCAGTCTTGAGACGAGCGCGTCTCAATCCGATCGGTACCTCGACTCGGACTGCTCGACGAGAAGTGTGTGGCTATGAACTCTCCGCTGGTATCTGTCGGTCTGCCGTTGGCACTGGCGGTGATCATGTTCGGCCTCGGGCTCTCGCTCACCGCCGCCGACTTCGCCCGCATCGCGAAAACGCCGCGCGTCGTCGCCATCGCGCTGGCCTGCCAATTGCTGGTACTACCGGTGGTCGCGTTCGGGCTGGTACTGCTGTTCGATCTGTCACCGATCCTGGCGGTCGGCATGATGCTGCTCGCCGCCTCGCCCGGCGGGACCACCGCGAACCTGTTCAGCCACCTGTTCCGCGGTGACGTGGCGCTGAATGTGTCGCTGACCGCGGTCAATTCGATCATCGCGGTTGTCACCGTGCCGCTGGTGACCAACTTCGCCATCGGCTACTTCGAGCCGAGCGGCGAAGACGGTTCCGTCGGTTTGCAGCTGAGCAAGGTGATCCAGGTGTTCGCCATCGTGCTGGTGCCGGTCGGCCTCGGCATGCTGGTGCGCCGCTGGTCGGCGGAGTTCGCGGACCGGATGGACAAGCCGGTGCGCATCGGGTCGGCGATCACGTTGCTGCTGGTGATCGTCGGCACCATCGTCAGCGAGCGCGAGACCCTGACCGACTCGCTCGCCGACGTCGGCGCCATCACCGTCGTGTTCTGCCTGATCAGCCTGTCGGTCGGCTACTACCTGCCGCGCCTGCTCGGCGTCGCCGACCGCCAGGCCATCGCCTGCTCGTTCGAGGTCGGCATCCACAACAGCACCATCGCCATCACCATCGCGATCAGCGTGCTCGACAGCACCGAGATGGCCGTCCCCGCAGCGGTCTACGGCGTGCTGATGTTCCCTCTCGCCGCGCTCGTCGGCTGGCTCATCACCCGTCGGCAGGTGCGCGTCAGCGCGTAGATCACCCGTGGGCCGCGTAGATGTGGCGGCCCAATTCGTCTCGGAGAGCACTGAACTCGGGCAGGGCGCGGATCGTGGCGAAGTCCGCGCCCGCGTCGAATGTGGGCGTGACGTCGTGTACGACGCGGCCGGGTTCGGTACCCATCACCAGGATTCGGGTGCCGAGAAGAATGGCCTCCTCGATGCCGTGGGTGACGAAAAGGACCGTCTTGCGGCGGTCGCGCCACAGTGTGAGGAGTTCGCGCTGGAGCCGCTCCCTGGTCAACGCGTCGAGGGCGCCGAAGGGTTCGTCCATGAGGACGATGCCGGGATCGTTGATCAGCACGCGCGCGATCTGCGCGCGCTGCTGCTGCCCGCCGGAGAGTTCGTAGGGTTTGCGGTCGCCGAGCTGGTCGAGTCCGACCAGCTCGAGCAGCCGCTGGGCCTGCGCGCGTCGCTTGTCCTTGTCCACGCCGCGAACCTTCGGGCCGAACTCGACATTGCCGCGGACCGAGAGCCAGGGATAGAGATTCGCCTGCTGGAAGACCACGCCACGGTCGGGATCCGGTCCGTCGACCACCCGATCGCCGACCCGTACCTGCCCCGACGTCGGCGGGAGGAATCCGGCGAGGATGTTCAGCAGAGTCGATTTGCCGCAGCCGGAAGGGCCGATGACACAGACGAATTCGCCGGGTTCGACGGTGAGATCGGTCGGCGCGAGCACCTGGACGTCACCGTCGGGGCCGGGGTAGCTCTTGCTCACCCCGGCCAACGTCACTCGCTCGGCATCCCCGGTCACCGGCCCCGCGGTCACGAGCCCGCGCCCGCCGCGGCGGTGGCGGAGATGCCGTCGCGGTACTGCTGCTCGGTACCGACGGCGGCGATCCCGCCCTGGCTCAACAGGAATCGCGCGGTGCCGGCGAGATCCGCGCTGAAGCCGCCGCCCAGGTACTTCGCCCCGGCCTGCTCGGCGGCGGGCAGATACCCATAGCCCGCCAGCTGCGGAACGACCTTGTCGGGGGCGATGCCCAGCTGCGCTCCGATCGACACCGCCGCCTCGGCCTGCTGGTTCTTCAGCTGACCGACGGCATAGTCCTGCACCTTGGCCCAGGTCTTCGCGAACGCGGCATTGCCGGCGAGGAACTTCTTGTCGGCGATGGCCAGGTCGTAGGTCGGCGCACCGGCCGCCGCGGTCTCGGCGCTGCTGGTGAGCACCTCCCCGCCCGCCGCGGTGAGCTTGGACAGCGTCGGGTCCCAGACCCAGGCCGCGTCGATCTGATTGCCCTGCCACGCACCGGGAATCGCGTCCGGCGCGAGGTTGATCAGCTCCACCTTGCCGGTGAGTCCGGCCTTGTCGAGCGCGGCGAGCAGGCTGTAGTGCGACGTGGAACCGAAGGGCGTCGCCACCTTCCTGCCGGCCAATCCGGCCAACGTGGTGATCGACTTGTCGCGCACGACCAGCGATTCCGAGGTGCCGATCACATCGTGGATCCAGATCACCTGCACGGGCAGGTTCAGCGGTGCCGACAGTGCCTTGGTGGCGGGGCTGGAGCCGAGCGTGCCGATGTCGAGGCCGCCCGCGCCGAACGCCTGCACGACGTCGGCGCCGGAGGAGAACTGGCTCCAGGTGATCTTCGCGTTCGGCAGGCACGCCTGCAGCAGGTTGCGGTCCTTCACCAGCAGGTCGCCGTTGGGGATGGCCTGGAAACCCAGGCGGACGGTGCTGGTGACGCTCGGGTCGGCGGCGAACGGGCAGCTCGCGGCCGCGCCGGTGTCCTCGCGCCCCGACTCCACGCAGCCCGCGGTGACCGCGAGGACGGCGGAGAGCGCGGCCGAGGTCGCGGCGACCTTGCGCAGTGCGGATTTCATGACTTGCCTTTCCAGGGAACAGCTTTGGTGCCGATGAACACGATCACCGCGTCGAGTAGCATCGCCGCCACGCCGATCACGATGATGCAGGCGATGGTGAGCGGCGTATTCAATTGCGTGCCCGCGATATACGCGAGACCGCCGATGCCGGGGATGCCGTTGTTGAGTTCGGCCGCGACGACCGTGGTCCAGGCGAAGGCCGTCGCGATGCGGATGCCGCTGATCACGTTGGGCAGGGTCGCGGGGAGCACGACCAGCGAAACAACCTGTGCGCGACCGGCACCCAGTGAGCGCGCGGCGTTCAGGTAGTCCTGTTTGACGCCGAGCACGCCGTCCAAGGTCGCGATGACGATCGGCGGGAACGCGGCGAGGAACAGCAGCCAGATCTTGGCGGTGTCGCCGATGCCGAACCACACGATCAGCAGACCGATGTAGCCCAGCGGCGGCAGGGCGCGCAGAAAGTTCAGGATCGGCTCGGTAACCCACCGCACCGGCGCGACCATCCCCATCACGAACCCGACCAGCGGCCCGACGACGATCGCCGCACCCACCCCGATCGCGATCCGCTGGAGACTGGCCAGCAGGTGTTCCCAGAGGTAGTAGTTCTGCTCGCCGACCACGAACCGATCCACGCCGTCGGCGATCCGATGCGTGGAATTGGCCCGCACGAAGGCATCCCACACCGCCCTCGGCGACGGCAGATACAGCGGGTCGACCAATCCGGCCGCCGTCACCACCGTCCACCCGGCCAGCACCGCACCGAGCGCCACCACGGCGGCCAGTACCGATCCACCCCGCCGTGGTGCCTTCACAGAACTGGGTTTCGAACCGGCCGCCGCAGCAGCGTCCACGTCCGACACCACTGCGGTCACCCCGGCACTCCTCACCTCCGGTGCCACGGCGGATTCGCCGAGCACTGCGAGTGCAGACGCTATCGGCGCAGGTAGCCGTCGGGGGAGGTTAAAAGTCGCGCTGAGCGGAAGTCCGGTGGACGCGACTCCGCCATTGGGCTAACCTGTTAGCTAAGGAGGCGTCATGGCAGGGAACGCGGCGGAACAGTTCAATATTCACGACGCGAAGACCAACCTGTCGCGCATCATCGAGCGGGTGGAGCGGGGGGAAGAAATCGTGATCAGTCGTGCTGGAACTCCGGTTGCCAAGGTGGTTGCGTTGAGCCGTCGGGTCAATCGCACCGGGCGGGGTTCGCTGCGTGGTCGGGTGGAGTTGTCCGCTGATTGGGATTCGCCCGAGACCAACGCCGATATCGCGCGCGACTTCGGCGCATGAGCCTGCTGCTGGATACCCATGTGATCCTGTGGTGGCTGACCGACGACTCGACGCTCGCTCCAGGGCTCCGGGAGCGGCTCGACCACGATCCCGATGTCTATGTCAGTGCGGCATCGGTATGGGAGATCGCGATGAAGCAGGCATCGGGAAAGCTCGTGGGTCCTGCCGACCTACCCGAACGGGTGGTGGGCGGCGGGTTCCTGCCGCTGGCCATCGATGCGCGCCATACGATCGAGGCGGCACGCCTGCCGATGATCCATCGCGACCCCTTCGACCGAATTCTGGTCGCCCAGGCTCGTTGTGAGGAGTTGACGCTTGTCACCCGCGACCCGCATTGCCTCCAGTACGAGGTCGATTCGCTGCGCTGCTGACTCAGGCGCGCAGGCGTTCCTTGCGTAGGCGGTCGACCTCGGGAAGGTCGAGGGGGGCCAGGTCGGTGGCGGGGATGCCGAGGGCCTTGGCGATGAGAAGGTCGGCCAGCTCGGGGTTGCGGGCCAGCGCGGGGCCGTGCAGGTAGGTGCCGAAGACCGAGCCCTGGACCACGCCCTCGGTGCCGTCGCCCACGCCGTTGCCGACGCCGCGGGTCACGCGGGCGAGCGGGCTGGCATCGGAGCCGAGAGCCGTTCCACCCCGGTGGTTTTCGAAGCCGGTGAGGGGTGCCTTCAGGCCGGGGACCAGCGGCGTGGTGGTGACCTCGCCGATGGCGCGCACCTTCTGCGGCGAGGTGGTGACGTCGAAAAGGCTGACGCCGTCGACCTTTTCGCCGGCCGAGGTCTCATACCAGTTGCCGAGCACCTGGATAGCGGCGCAGATGGCCAGCACGGGCGCGCCCTTGGCGGCGGCCTGCTGGAGGCCGGGGTACTTCTGCAGGTGGCGGGTGGCCAGGCGCTGGGCGGAGTCCTCGGCGCCGCCGAGGGTGTAGATGTCGAAGGAATCCGGGACGGGATCAGCGAGGGTGATGTCGATGATCTCGGCGTCGTAGCCCCGCATCCGCAGACGCTGGCGCAGGACCAGGGCATTGCCGCCGTCGCCGTAGGTGCCCATCACGTCGGGCAGCACGAGGCCGATACGAAGGGTTGACTCGCTCATTTGCGGGCCTCCAGGTCACGGTTGAGATCGCGGAACGCGGTGTAGTTGGCCAGCACCTCGACATGTCCGGCGGGACAGGAGGCGATGGCGCGCACGGGATCCGGGATGAGCGTGTGTTCGACGCCCGCGTAGGTGAGGCGCACGGCGAGATCGGTGGCGCGCTCGCCCGAGGCGACCACCTGCACGCCCTCGAAGTGCTCGAACCGCACATCCCACAGCCAGGACAGGTCCTCGCCGTCGGGCACCTGACCGTTCACCGCGATCACCAGACCGGCCGAGGACGGGTCGATCATCGACAGCGCTTCCTGCCAGCCCGCGGGGTTCTTGGCCAGCAGCAACCGCGCGTCGTGGTCGCCGACGGTGACGGTGCGGTAGCGGCCCGCGATCTCGCGCACGGTGCCGGTGGCATCGGTCGCCTTCGCGGGCTCGGCGCCCATCGCGACCGCCGCGGCCACCGCCTGCGCGGCATTGCCGCGATTCGCGCGACCCGGCAGTGCCAGATGCAGCGGAGCCCGGAAACCGTCAGGGCCGCACAGATCCTCACCCTCGAGCCACCACACCGGCTGCGGGCGATGGAAATCGGCGCCGGTCGAGCGCCAGTTCTCGCCCTCCCAGACGATCGGCTCGCCGCTGCGCGGGCAACTGGTCGCGTCGACGGCCCAGCCGCTGCCCGCCGAGACCCACACCACATTCGGGTGGTCGTAGGCGATGGAGGCCACCAGCACGTCGTCACAGTTGGCGATGACGATCGCGTCGGGATGACGCAGCAGCCCGGCCCGCAGTTTGCGTTCGATCATGTTGATCTCGCCGACCCGGTCGAGCTGGTCGCGGCTGAGGTTGAGCAACACCACGGCGGCTGGGTCGAGCGCGTCGCTCACGTGCGGCAGGTGCAGCTCGTCGACCTCGATCGCGGCCAGCGCCACACCAGGGTGGAGGCTGAGCGCGGCCACGATGCCCGCGTCCATATTGGCGCCGTCGGCCTGGGTGGCGACGTCGCCGAGCGTGCCGAGCGCGGCGGTCGTCATCCGGGTGGTGGTCGACTTACCGTTCGTGCCGGTGATCAGCACTGTTCGCCGACCGCGTCCGAGCTGCGTCATGATCGACGGATCGATCTTCAACGCGATCAGGCCGCCGATCATCGAACCCTTGCCGCGACCCGCCTTCTGCGAAGCCCACGACGCTGCCGCCGCCGCTCGCAAGGCCAAGCGCCCACGCACCGAGATGTCTGCCACGCCGCGAGTCTATGTGCGCGGTGTTACGCGGTGTTACGCGCCGCGTGCGGGAGGGTGTCACACGGTGTCACGCGCCCCGTCGGGGCAGGTCTGACGTGCGGTTCTGGTGGACGCCGGTCAGGTGCCCTCGTCGAACAGGTTGGGCAGTCCCTTGGCGTAACGGTCGGCGTCGATGATGCGCAACGGCTCGAGTTCTGGGGTGCGGCGCAGCCGGAAACCACGGCAGCGCGGCGCCGACGAGCCCGCCACATCGAGCAGCGCGTTCACCGCGGCACGGGCCGACTCGTTGGCGCCCTCCATGGTCGCCAGGTCGACATCGGTGCGCACGTAATCACCGGCGAGGAAGAGATTCTCGATCGACCCGTGCGGCTCGGGGCGGGCGTCCCACGAGCCGGCGGTATTGATGAGCAACGGGTCGGCATTCGCGTTCCGACTGCCCTGCCAGGTGATTCCCGGATCGAGAAACCAGGAATGCACGTCGGCGGGGCGGAGCAATTGTTCACGATCGTTGAGATGGCTGCTCAACTGTGCCCAGACTTCGCGGAAGATCTCCTCGTGGGTGCACGCGGTGGCGGGTTTGCCGTACAGCATTCCCGGCGAATTCCAGTCGGAGATATCGATCGAAAGGCAATCGGCCACCGTCCCGTCGCCGAAGGACGGCAGTTTATCGGTCCACAGCTGATTCTGGCTGATCGAGGTGAGTGACCACGGCGAATCGACATAGGCCGTGTGTCCGCGCGAAATACGCAGGGGCGCGCGGAAATAGATCTGTATTCCGTTCATCCAATCGACGAAGAGCCGATCCGTCGCGGCGAGTTCCGGCGCCACGGCGAGCACCTGCGACGACCACAGCTTTCTCGCGTGTTCCACCGGCAGCGCCACCACGAAATAGTCGGCGTCGACGGTGCGCGCGCCCGTGGCGTCGGTGATCCCGGCCGCCCGGATTCGCCGGTCGCGCACCTCGAGTTCGCTGACCCGTGCGCCGAGTTCGAAACGCACGCCCAGCTCTCGCAGGTGGCGCACCCACGGATCGATCCAGGCGGCGTTGGTCGTGTTGTTGAGCACGCGGTCGAGGCCGCCGTCGTTGCCGATGCCGAGCGGGTTACCGAGGAACTGCTCGCCCATGCTGCCGATGGTGCGCGTGCTGGCCAGGTTCTCCTTGGCGGCGACCATGATCGAGGTCAGCGACCGGGATACGACCGCGCGGAATTCGTGCGAACGTTCGTGCCCGTGGACGAAGTCGTACCAGGAGGTGTGCTCCCACTGCCCGAACCGGCGGGCATCGCAACTGGTGTTGAACACCATCAGCCGATTGGCGAAGAACAGGCCTTCCGCCGCCGACATCTTGGCGGTCGTGGTGATGGCGCCGGCCAGGGTTTCACGGATCGAATCCGGCGTCGCCTGCGCGGTGGTGATGCTGTCGGGCAGCGCGAGCGTGATGTCGTCGCTGTCACGACGGGAGAACCTGGCCTCCGGCACGGCGATGAGGTTGTTCCACACACCGTCGGGGTTACCCGGATACGGAATTCGGCGCATCGTGTCGGGCAGGTTCTGATAAAAGCCGGGGAAGAAACGGAACCCGTGCTCGCCGGGCAGATCGGGTCGGCCGTCGCGGCCGGTCCCCGGCACGCCCACGCTGCGCGCCTTGCCGCCCAGCGCGCGTGCCTCGTACACGGTGACCTCGAACCCGCGCTCGGCCAATTCGTGCGCGGCGGTGAGCCCGGCGACACCGCCGCCGAGGACCGCCACCCGGCGCCCGGGGGGCGCGGCGAATCCCGGCGCTCCCGCTACGGCCCCCGCCGATATCACCCCCGCTGCGACCGTGCCACGAAGAAGGTTCCTTCGCGAAACGGGCCACCGCTGTTCCGCCATATGCTGTTCAGCTGCCTTGCTCGAGTATTGCCTGGGATTTGCTACCACTCTAGAGCGCGGCGAAGACCTGGTTAGATCGACCTGTGCGTCGTTCGCGAGCTCGAAACCGACCGGTCGCACGGAAACACATCGGGCGACCGGTCACATGCTAGCCAGAGCTCGAGCGATCGTGGGTTGAATTCGGGCTCAGGCTCGGGCCAATTCGGGTGTGGGGGCGGGCGACGCCGCCTTCGGCAGGCCTCGGCCGGTGGTCGCCGCGAAGGCGCCCGCGATCACGATCGCCCCGCCGATGAGCGCGGCCACCGACGGCTGTTCGTCGAGGACCACCCAGGCCGCGGCAATGCCGACGACCGGCACGAGCAGCGACAACGGCGCCACAGTGCCCGCCGGATAGCGGCTCATCAGATAGGTCCACAGGCCCGAACCGCAGACGGTCGCGAGCACGGCGATGTAGGCGACCGCGCCCAGTGCGGGCAAGCCGTCGGCGGAGAACGCGGCGCCGATCGCGCGGAAACCCGTTCCAGGCCCCTCGACAGCCATCGACAGCGCCAGCATCGGCAGCACGGGAACCACCGACATCCACAGCGTCAGGTGCAGCGGGTTGTAGCCGGGGGAGTCGGCACCGGCCTGACGGGCGCCGATATTGCCGAACGCCCAGCCGAGGCCACCCGCCAACGTCAGCAGGACCGGCAGCAGGGTGGCGGTGGCCATGCGGTCCGCGCCGATGATGACCATGCCGAACACGGCGACCGCGAGCCCGGCGACCTGCACCGGCCGCAAGCGCTCGCGCAACAGCACCGCGCCCAGCATCACCGTGAACGGTGCCGAGGACTGCAGTACCAGCGAGGCGAGGCCGGTCGGCATGCCGGTGCGCATCGCCGTGAACAGGAACGCGAACTGCAGGATGCCGAAGCCGGTGCCGTAGAGCAGCAACCAGCGGGTCCGCACGGCGGGCCGCGGAATGAAGATCAGCACGGGGATCGCGATCACGGCGAAGCGCAGCGCGACGAAGAAGAAGGGCGGGAAGTGGTCGAGGCCGACGCGAATGGCCAGAAAGTTCAGGCCCCAGAGCACGACGACGGTCAGTCCGAGCAGGCGATCACGGGAGGTCACGCCCTTATCGTGCGGGCCGCTAAAGATCAGCACAATCGAATAAATATGCAGGGATAACGTAGTTTTACTTCATGTTCTCGATCGAGCGACTGCGGATTCTGCGCGAGCTGGCCGACCGCGGCACGGTGGCCGCCGTCGCCGAGGTGCTGTCGATGACGCCGTCGGCGGTCTCGCAGCAATTGAAAGTGCTGGCCAGAGAGGCCGGGGTCGCGCTGCTCGAACCGGACGGACGCCGGGTGCGGCTCACCGACGCGGGCCAGGCGCTGGTGCTGCGCGCCGATGACGTGCTCGCCGCGATGGACCGGGCCACCGCCGAGATGGCCCACTATCGGGGCTCACCCCGCGGACAGGTGCGGGTGGCCTCGTTCCCCTCCGGCGCGGCGCTGCTGCTGCCACCCGTGCTCGCCACACTGGCCGCCGGCGGAGTGGAACTCGTCGCGGGCGACGAGGACCTCCCGCCGAGCGAGGCGTCGAAACTGCTGGCCGACTACGACATCGTGCTCACCCATCGTGACGAACGCGCGCCGTCGCTGGCCGGGCCGAGATTGTCGGCGCGGGTGCTGATGCGTGAGCCCATCGATGTCGTTGTCGCACCGGATCATCCGCTGGCCGGGCGTTCGTCGGTGCGCCCGGAAGAACTCGCCGAGGAGACCTGGGTGAGCGTGCGCGGCGGGTTCCCGGTCGACGACGTGCTCGAGTCCATCGCCACCGTCACCGGCGTGCGGCCACGGATCGCGCAGCGGCTCAACGAGTTCCGGGTGATCGAAACGCTCGTGGTCTCCGGCTACGGCGTGGCGCTGATGCCGCGCTACGCCGTCGCCCACCCTGACCTGTCGGTGCTACCGCTGGCCGGGGTCCGCGCGGCCCGCGTCTACGAGATCATCACCCGCCCACAGGCGCACCGCAGCCCCGCCATCGCGACGGTGCTCGACGCGTTCGAGGCCGCGGCGCGCGCGGTGATCGCGCGCTGACGGTGCTGTCTCAGAACTGACCCGGCTGGTACTGCTGACCCGGGTAGGGCTGGCCCGGCTGATACGGCTGCTGGTGCTGGTGTTGCTGCTGACCGTGGTAGCTGAAGTCGTCGGCGACCATCGCGGCCAGTTCGAGCAGGGCCCGCCTGGTCGGCTTGCTCACCAGTTCGAGGTCGATCTCGGCGCCCTCGGCCAGGTGATCGTCGAACGGGACGATCTGCACGGCGCGGGTGCGGTCGAGGAACAGCTTGCGCAGCTGATCCAGGTCGACCGTGGAAGCGCCACGGCGAGAAGCGTTCACGACGACGACGGTGCGTTCGACCAGCTTGGAGTAGCCGTGGTGGTCGAGCCAGTCCAGCGTCGCCGAGGCGCTGCGCGCACCGTCGATCGCGGGGGAGGTGACCAGCACCAGCGAGCTCGCCATATCCAGCACGCCCGACATGGCCGAGTGCATCAGGCCGGTGCCGCAGTCGGTGAGGATGATGTTGTAGAACGACTGCAGGATGCCGATGGCCTTGCGGTAGTCGGCCTCGCTGAAGGCCTCCGACACGGCCGGATCCTGTTCGGAGGCAAGCACTTCCAGCCGGCTCGGGGCCTGCGAGGTGTGGGCGCGGACATCCGAGTAGCGGGTGATCTGCTGGTCTTCGAGCAGGTTGCGCACGGTCGAACGGGTCTGGCGCGGCACCCGGTGGGCGAGCGTGCCCAGGTCGGGGTTGGCGTCGATGGCGATGACGCGGTCACCACGCTGGGATGCGAAGGTGGAGCCGAGACCGACCGTGGTGGTGGTCTTGCCGACGCCGCCCTTGAGCGAGAGGATCGCGATCCGGTAATCGCCGCGCACGGGCTGGTTGACCCGCTCGCCGAGATCGCGGTAGACGACATCCGCCGCCGACTCACCCGGGTTGATCACACCGCCGGACACCTTGTGCACGGCCTTGCGCCACCCGCTGCGCGGCGACTTCCGCGCGCGCTTGAGCAGGTTCAGATCGTTGACCGAATGGCCGGGCTGGCCCGGTGCCTGCATGTGCTGCGGCTGGAACGGCTGCTGTTGCTGCGGGGCAGGACCGCCTGCCCACTGCTGACCGGGCGGCGGACCCGGCTGGCCGAGCTGACCGGGGAACTGTCCCTGCTGACCGGGGAACTGTCCCTGATCGGGCAGCTGGCCGGGGAACTGCCCCGGCTGTTCCGGCTGCGGACCGGGCGGCATCCCGCCCTGCATCGGCTGCTGGTACATCGGTGGGGGCGGCGGCGCCCAGCTGTAGATGGGCTCGGACTGCGGGCCCTGCTCCTGAGGGGGGAACTGCTGCTGCTGTTCGGGACCGGGGTACGGCTGACCCTCAGCGCCCGGATACTGCGGCTGGCCCTCGGCACCGGGGTACTGCGGCGGCATGCCGGGATGCGGCTGCTCGCCGGTGGCGTGTGGGCCGGGGTAGGGCTGTTCAGCGCCCGGCTGGCCGGGCAGCCACGGCTGCTGCTCGGGGCCGTTCATCGGCGGCTGCCCGCCGTTGTTCTGGTACGGATCCGGCACCGAGTACGGAGCACCTTGCGCGAACTGGCCAGGCGGTGCGAAACCGGCGGACTGGTACACGGTCTGGTCGGCGAGGCCGGCCGGGCCCGGCTCGGCGACGGGCTGCTCACCGGTCGACGGATCGACGGCCTCACCGGTCGGCTCGGCGGCGGGCTCGGCGGGCACGATGTCGTCCTCGGTCGCGGTCTGCACACCGGAGGGACCGGACGCAGCTTCGGACACGTCAGCCGACGGACTCTGCAGCCACGGCGGCGAGGTCGGATTATGGTCGTTGTTGGTCACAGTTCCCCCACTTGCTCGCTGAACGAGCAGGAAAGCTCGGCGCTGAATATGCCCTAAAACGCTAACACGGGGGCAATTTTCGCGCGTCGGGGGCAGTCGCTCCCGCGCCCCGGAGCGGATTCGCATGCGCCCAGCTCAACCGGTATATCCGGAACGAGGCCGACCGGTCGAACCGAAGTTGTCCACAGCCCCGAGAATCTATCCACAGGGACAAAAGCGGCCGGGACCCGAGGTCCCGGCCGCCATAGAGCAAGCTACTGCGCCGCGCGGTTCACGGCCGAGACGACGGCGCGCAGGGAGGCGGTGGTGATCGAGGTGGCGATGCCGACGCCCCAAACAACCTTGTCGCCGATGGCTACCTCGACGTAGGCCGCGGCCTGCGCGTCGTCACCGGCGGACATGGCGTGCTCGCTGTAGTCGAGGACGCGGACCTCGAAGCCGACGGTCGCGATCGCGTCGACGAACGCCGCCAGCGGGCCGTTGCCGGAACCGCTGATCTCCTGCTCGACGCCGTCGACCTTCACCGTGGCGACGATCGAGTCGACGCCGCCGTCGGTCTCGGCCGCGGTGACCTTCTGCTTGATCCGCTCGAGCGGCAGGATCGGGTTCAGGTACTCGGTGGCGAAGACGTCCCACATCTCCTTGGGCGTCACCTCGCCACCCTCACCGTCGGTGATCGCCTGGATCGCCTGCGAGAACTCGATCTGCAGGCGACGCGGCAGCACCAGACCGTGATCGGTCTTCATGATGTAGGCGACGCCGCCCTTGCCCGACTGCGAGTTCACCCGGATGACGGCCTCGTACGTGCGGCCGACGTCCTTGGGATCGATCGGCAGGTACGGGACCTCCCAGACGATGTCGGCCACATCGGCGCCCTGCGCGTCAGCGGCGGCCTTCATCGCGTCGAGGCCCTTGTTGATCGCGTCCTGGTGGCTGCCGGAGAAGGCGGTGTAGACCAGGTCGCCACCGTAGGGGTGACGCTCGGCGACGGCCAGCTGGTTGCAGTACTCCACCGTGCGACGGACCTCGTCGATGTCGGAGAAGTTGATCTGCGGGTCGATGCCGCGCGAGAACATGTTCATGCCCAGCGTCACCAGGCAGACGTTGCCGGTGCGCTCACCGTTGCCGAACAGGCAGCCCTCGATGCGATCGGCACCGGCCTGGTAGCCCAGCTCGGCGGCCGCGACGGCGGTGCCGCGGTCGTTGTGCGGGTGCAGCGACAGCACGATCGAGTCGCGGCGGGCCAGGTTGCGGTGCATCCACTCGATCGAGTCGGCGTACACGTTCGGCGTGGCCATCTCGACGGTCGCGGGCAGGTTGATGATCAGCGGCTTGGCCGGGGTCGGCGCGATGATCTCGGAGACCGCGTCGCAGACCTCGCGCGCGTAGTCCAGCTCGGTGCCGGTGTAGGACTCCGGGCTGTACTCGTAGCGCCACTCGGTGTCGGGGTAGCGCTTCTCGATCTCCAGGCACAGCCGCGCGGCGTCGGTGGCGATCTTCTTCACCGCGTCGCGCTCGGCGCGGAAGACCACCCGGCGCTGCAGGATGGAGGTGGAGTTGTAGAAGTGCACGATCACGTTCGGTGCGCCCGCGCAGGCCTCGAAGGTGCGCTCGATCAGCTCGGGGCGGCACTGGGTGAGCACCTGGATGGTGACGTCGGAGGGGACCGCGCCGTCTTCGATGATCTCGCGGACGAAATCGAAGTCGGTCTGGCTCGCGGCCGGGAAACCGACCTCGATCTCCTTGTAGCCCATCCGCACCAGCAGGTCGAACATGCGGCGCTTGCGGGCCGGGCTCATCGGGTCGATCAGGGCCTGGTTGCCGTCGCGCAGGTCGACGGCGCACCACGCGGGGGCGCGATCGATGACCTTGTCCGGCCAGGTGCGGTCGGGCACCGTGATCGGCTCCACCTCTTCGGCGAAGGGGCGATACCGGAACGTCGGCATCGAGGAGTTCTTCTGGGTGTTCCAGATGGGCTGGTCGGCCGGTGCGGGTTTGCCGGGGGCCGAAATGGTGCGCGAAGCGGATACGAATGCGTCAGCCGAGGACATGCAAGTTTCTCCGTGGGTGTGAAGGATTCCCTGAATGGGAGCGGGTCGACCGGCGCGTTGGAACCCCGCGACGGGAGCCGGTCCGTATCAGGACCCGTCGCGGCGGCCGAGAAGAAGAGCCCGCTGCAGCATGATCCTCCGAGCTTACCGCGTGCCCACCTTCGCTCGTAAGCGACCCGGGCCAATTCGGTGAATCAAGTCCGCTGCCTTTCGCTCACCGGTTGACCAGTACGGTTTTCCCCATAACGCACGCTTGTACGGGCCTTCGCGTCCGACGAGACGTACCAAAGGAATTCGAATGACTTGGTTACAACAGGTGGCCATCTTCGCCGCGGGTATCGCGGCGGGTGGCATCAATACGATCGTCGGATCGGGCACGCTGATCACCTTTCCTACGCTGCTCGCGTTCGGGTTGCCGCCGGTGACAGCGAATGTGTCGAACACGATCGGGCTCGTCCCCGGCTCGGTGAGCGGGGTCATCGGCTACCGGCGGGAACTGGAAGGGCAGCGGGCTCGGCTGCTGCAACTGGGCACCGCGTCGCTGTTGGGCGGCATCACCGGCGCGATCCTGCTGCTGACGATGCCCGCGGCGGCGTTCAAGGCGATCGTGCCCGTCCTCATCATCGTGGCGCTGATCCTGGTCGTCGTGCAGCCGCGACTGGCCGCGTGGGTGAAGCAGCGCAGGGCCGACGGCGCGTCGGCGGCGCCGGAACACGGCGGGCCGATTCTGCTGGTCGCGGTCTTCGCCACCGGCATCTACGGCGGCTACTTCGGGGCCGCCCAGGGTGTGCTGCTGATCGGCCTGCTCGGGGTGTTCGTGCACGAGGACATCCAGCGGCTCAACGGCGTGAAGAACGTCCTCGCCCTGATCGTCAACGGGGTGTCGGCGGCGATCTTCATCGCGATCGCGGAGGTGGACTGGCAGGTGGTCGCGTTGATCGCGGTCGGGTCGATCATCGGCGGGCAGCTGGGCGCGAAGGTCGGGCGGAAGTTACCGCCGAATGTGCTCAGAGGAGTGATCGTGGTGGTCGGCACCGTCGCGGTGGTCCGCCTGCTCACCAGCTGAGGTCCCACCCGCGCACCACGCGCCGCCGTGACATGTGACAAATGCCCGTACGACCGGGCGATTGTCCGGTTTGCAAGGTATTCTTCGCGTCGGCCATGCGTGATGAGGGAGGTGGCCTGGTGCACAGACGTGCCTTTTTCAAGGCGGCGGGACTGGCGGCTGTTGCCGGTGCTGTGGGAACGACGCTGGCGAGCGTGCCCGCTTCGGCGGATCCGCGCGAGGCGATGTTCCGGTCCTGGGTGCCGGAGATCTTCGCGCCGATTCCGGACGCACCCGCCCACACGCAGGCAATCGTCATCGGATCCGGCTTCGGCGCCGCCGTGACCGCGCTGCGCCTGGCCGAGGCCGGGATCGCCAACACCGTCCTCGAGCGTGGTTCGCACTGGCCCAACGACCCGTGGCGCGAGATCTTCACCGGCGATGATCTGCCCGACGGCCGCGGGTTCTGGCATCGCACCAGCTTCACCGGCGTCACCAAGGTGCCGATGAGCTTCAGCGCGTTCGGCGGGGTGCTGGATGTGACCGAGTATTCCGGGATCGACGTGTGGCGCGCCGCCGCGGTCGGTGGCGGCTCGGTGATCTTCAGCGGGGCGATGGTGGCTCCGCCACGCACACTGTTCGACCAGGTCTTCGGTGGCGTCGTCGACTACGGCGAGCTGGAAAGCGTCTACTACCCGCGAGTGCGCCAGATGCTGCGGCTCGACACCATGCCGGCCGACATCTACAACTCCTCGCCGTTCGCGCACTCGCGCGCCTGGGACGACCAGGTGCGCGCGGCCGGATACCAGCCGCTGCCCAACGACTCGATCTTCACCTGGGACGTGCTGCGCAGCGAACTCGCGGGCACCTCCCGCGCCTCCGCCACCTCGGCCCGCTCGAACCTCGGCAACTCCAACGGCGCCAAGTTCGACCTCAACCAGAACTACCTGCGCTACGCCCGCGAGACCGGCAAGTCCCAGGTGTTCCCCGGCCACCGCGTCGACGCCATCGCCCAGGAGGCGAGCGGCCGGTTCGTGGTCGCCGTATCGAAACTGGCCCCGAGCGGCCAGGTGCTGAGCACCCGCAACCTGACCTGCGACAAGCTGTTCCTCGGCGCGGGCTCCATCGGCACCTCGGAGCTGCTGGTCCGCGCCCAGGCCACCGGCACGCTGCCCAACCTCAACGAGCACATCGGCGACGGCTTCGGCACCAACGGTGACGTGGTGCTGGCCCGCGGCGCGAGCGCCATCGCGGGCCAGGGCCAAGGTGTGCCGAGCGCCAGCCGGATCCACGACGAATCCAACGTGCCCCTCACCCTGGAGAACTGGTACATCCCCGGTATCCCGTTCGAGACCGGCGCGCTGGCCTCGCTCGGGATGGTCCTCGATCCGACCCGCGCTCGGTTCGGCTATCACGTCGCGACGGGCGGCGTCGGCCTGAACTGGTCGACGGCCACGCAGCACGCGGTCGCCGCGGCGGCTCGCGTGGTCGACCACCGGATCGCCGAGCGCGCGGGCGCGGTCGCCGAATACGGCGCGCTCGGCTACGACGCCAACGCCCAGTTCACCGCGCACCCGCTCGGCGGCGCGGTCCTCGGCAAGGCCACCGACGCCTTCGGCCGCGTCCACGGACACCCCGGCCTCTACGTGATGGACGGTGCCGCGATTCCCGGCAGCACCGCGACGGTCAACCCGTCCCTGACCATCACCGCGCTGGCCGAACGCAATATCGAGGCCGTCCTGCGCGGCTGAACACGCCACCGACCGGCGTCGGCAACTCCCCTCGCGGCGTCGGTCGACCAATTAGCGTGGGCAGCGATGTCAAGGCCGACCTACGCGGCGCCGACCGCCAGATATTCAGGAGCAACAGTGGCTTCACCGGGGATCGAACGGGTCGAGGCCCTGCCGGACGTGCGCTCGAAAACGCCGACTCTGCGGACCGACATCCTCATGTTGATCCTCGCGATCATCTCGGTGGTGCTGGTCGTGTGGATCACCTTCTTCGACGTCAGCGGCCCGACGTACCACGCGATCGTCATCGTCGACACGTCGATCTGCGCGATCTTCCTCGTCGAGTTCGTCTGGCGCTGGCGGCGGGCGGGGTGGCCGTGGTCGTTCCCGTTCATCTACTGGTACGAAGTCCTCGGCATGATCCCGGTGACCAGCCCGCTGTTCCGCGGGTTCCGGCTGCTGCGCATCGTGGTGATCTTGATCCGGCTCGGCCGGGTGGCCGACCGGGCGCTGGGGGAGCGGGTCACCGCGACGATCGTCAACCGGTTCGTCGGCACGATCGTCGACGTGATCAAGCGCCCGATGACGATCGCGATCCTCGACGAGGTCTCCAAGGTCCTGCGCGCGGGCCACTACACCCAGAACATCGCCGCCGCGCTGGAGGAGAACCACGCCGAAGTCGACCAGCTGATCATGGACCTGATCAAGAACGACCCGCAGACCGGCAAACTGCGCTACGTCCCGTTCCACGACGACATCATCCGGCTCGTCGCCGACACGGTCTACCGGATGCTGCGCCAGTTGCTCGACGACCCGCGCACCGACGAACTGGTCGCCGACATGTTGCGCGAGAACCTCGACCAGATCAACGACGCTGTCCGTGCCGGTGTGCGGGTTCCGCCCTCACACCGGGGGGCGACGCCCGCCGAGCACGGCGTGCGCCACCACCTCGGTCAGGTCAAGCGTGCCTGATCCGGTCGCGCGGCTGGGCGAAGCGCAGGGTCTCGAAGATCACCAGCGCCGCCAGTAGCGCGCACAGCAGGGTGAGTGAGGCGAGCGCGGGCAGGTGCGCTGCGAACGGGATGAGCGCGAGCAGCAACGCGGCCAGCACCAGGCGTTCGGCCGACAGTGACTTGGTCGCATAGTACTTCGCGAACGTGATGCCGAGCAGGAACAGCGCGGGACCACCGTAGAGCGCGCCGAGCGGGATGCCGTACAGCGGATCGGTGAGCGTGTGATGCGAGGAATCGCCGACGTAGTACAGCACTTTCTTCAAGCCGAGCGAGAGCGCGATGATGCCGACGATCATCGGGAAATGCCCGTACATATAGGTGTTCTGGGCGATCTTGATCTGCCGGGCGTCCTTGGCATGGGCGAACGCGTGCTCGATCGAGATCGCGGCGACATCGAAGTACAGCCACCACAGCAGACCGGATACGGCCAAGCCGAGCATCGAGCCGAGCGTGATCGGCCAGGAGATGGGCAGACCGGCCACGCCGATGCCGATCGAGACGATGGATTCACCCAGCGCCACGATGATGATGAGCCCGTAGCGCTCGGAGTAGTGCTTGGCCGAATTGAGCCGCCAGTCGGTGCCCGCGGCCCAGGTCCACACCATGTCCCCGACGATCGCGGCGAGCCACAGCAGGATCTGGGTGAGACCGGTCGTCATCGCGGCGACGACCAGCAGTGTCGTGCCGACGGTGACCGAGCCGACCGCCCAGCGCAGCAACTGCCTGCGCAGCTGGGAATCTCCGGCGCTGATCGTCCAGAACACTACGACGTGCACCAGTCGCACGACCAGATAGGCCACCGCGAAGACCAGCGGACCGAACCAGCCACCGGGCAGGTCGCTGAAGGCCTCGGGGATGGTGAGCGCGGCGAGGAACGCACCGCCCATCGCGACGAACATGGCCACCCGCGTGATGCCCTCGTCGGCGCGTACCACGTTGCCCAGCCACGAATACGCGATCCACAGCCACCACATCAGGGCCAGCACCAGCGTCGCGCGCAGCATGTTCGCCGCGGTGGTGTCGTCGGCGGCCAGCGCGGTGACCATGGTGAAAGCGAAGACGATCACCAGGTCGAAGAACAGCTCGAGCTGGGTCACCGAGTTCTCTTCGGTGACGGGCTGGAACCGGACCCGTCGATTTCCGATCATGGGTCAATGTTCGCACCCCGGGTGGCGATTCGCGGACTGAGAATCGACGACGCGGGGGTGCCCGGACGGTGCGGCTACCCGACCGCGAAGCCCCCGACCTCTGGATACCGCTCGGCGAAGTCGATGAAGTTCGCGACCGTCTCCTCGTGCAGTTTGCGCAGGGTCCGGTTGAACAGGATGCCCGGAATGGGCAGCGGAAGGGACAGCTCCACGTGGTAGTCGACCTCGGTGCCCTCCGGGGTGTCGACCAGTTCGATCCAGCCGCCGCCCTTGGAACCGCGGCTGCTGTCGACGACCCGCCACTCCGACCGGTACTGCTCCCAGGAGTATTCGAGCACCTGTGCGTCGGAGTTACCCATGAAGTGGGCGGTGGCGAAAACCCGGCGCGGTCTGCCGTCGGCATCGCGGGGCCCGACCCGGACATCACTGAGCGAGGTCGACCACTCCGACATCAGGTCAACGGCCAGTAGTGCGTCCATCACTTGGTCGATCTCGGCGTCAACGGTGAATCGGATGTCGATCTTCGAGCGCATCTTTGTCTATCCTCCGAACCCCCGCAGCTTTCGCGCCCGATTGTGCACAGTCGTCCTAGTGATCGTCAACACGTCTATGGTCTGGACATATGACCGGGTCAGCTGCTTATCACACGGTCGACGGCGGTTTCGATCAGTGCCATGCTCTGTTCCTCGGTGAAGATCGCGGGCAGTGTGAGGTGTTCGACGATGAGCCAGTTGAGCGCCAGATAGAGCAGTAGTACCGACTCCGCGTCGCCGGGCATACCGGACGCCAGATGGTTGCGGACGTTGAAATCGATGTCGGCTCGGACGCGTTCGGTGAGCACCGTGCGCAGTTCGGGGCGCCGAGTGGCCTCGAGGCGAAGTTCCAGCAGCGCGAGATAGGCCTTGCGATGCGATTCGATGCGTCCGACCAGCTCTTTCATCAGCGCGGTGATGTTCGCGATGTCCTTGGGGCCGTCGCTGACCAGGGCCATCGTCTCCTCGCTCGGCTGCACCACCTCGTAGAAGCGGACGCCGGCCTGGGTGAGCAGCTCGTCGCGATTGGCGAAGTAGTTCGACGCGGTGCCGGCGGGGACGGCCGCCTGTTTGTCCACCGCGCGGAAGGTGAGGCCGCGGGCGCCCTCGTCGGCGAGGACCTCGATGGCCGCGTCGAGCAGGGCTTGTCGTCGTTCGGGATTAGTTCGCACTTGACACCACTCCATCTGTAGTACTACGTTGAAACCACTTCAATCAGAGTACTACACATGAGGCGGTAACCATGCGAAAGCTTGTCTACTACATCGGCGTCTCCCTCGACGGCTACATCGCCGGCCCCGGCGGGGAGTACGAGTTCTATCCGACGCCGCCGGAGTACTCGGGCTGGCTCAACGCCGAATTCCCCGAGGCCGTCCCGGTCCACCTTCGCCCGCATTTCGGCATCGACGTCGACACACCCAACAAGAGCTGGGACACGATGCTCATGGGCCGCGGCACCTACGCGGCGGCCTACGACGCGGGCGTCCTCAGCCCGTTCGCCCACATGCGGCAATACGTCTTCTCCTCCTCGCTGGGGCCGGTGGACGCACCCAACATCGAGATCGTCGACGGTGATCCGGTCGAGCTGGTGCGCGAACTCAAGCAGCGCGACGGCCTCGACATCTGGCTCTGTGGCGGCGGGAAGCTCGCGGGTCAGCTCCTCGACGAGATCGATCAGCTGATCGTCAAGAGCTATCCGGTCATCGCGGGCGCGGGCATCCCCGCCTTCACCGGCGTCTTCAAACCGACACTTTTCAGCCCGACCCGGCGCAAGGAATTCGACAGCGGCGCGCAGGTCACCTGGTTCGATCGGAGCTGAATCCCGTGGTTATCCACAGGTGACAAGCCTGTGTCGTTTTCCACAGGCAGGGTAGGTAGCAGCGAAACCGGTGGCCCGGGGCCGGTACTCTTGGTCGCTGATACCAACCTGACACTCGATCGTGAAGGACCTGCTGTGGCTCTCGTAGTTCAGAAGTACGGAGGATCCTCGGTGGCTACCGCCGAGCGGATCCGGCGCGTCGCTGAACGGATCGTGGAGACCAAGAAGCAGGGGCACGACGTAGTCGTCGTGTGCTCGGCGATGGGCGACACGACCGATGAGTTGCTCGATCTCGCGGAGCAGGTGGCCCCGGCGCCGCCTGCTCGCGAGATGGACATGCTGCTCACCTCGGGCGAGCGCATCTCGAATGCCTTGGTGGCCATGGCTATCCACACGCTCGGCGCCGAGGCCCGCTCGTTCACCGGTTCGCAGGCCGGCGTGATCACCACCGGCGCGCACGGCAACGCCAAGATCATCGACGTGACCCCGGGCCGCCTGCAAGAGGCGCTCGCCGAGGGGCAGATCGTGCTGGTGGCCGGCTTCCAGGGCGTGAGCCAGGACAGCAAGGACGTCACCACGCTGGGTCGCGGCGGCTCCGACACCACCGCCGTCGCGCTGGCCGCGGCGTTGAAAGCCGACGTCTGCGAGATCTACACCGACGTCGACGGCATCTTCTCCGCCGACCCGCGCATCGTCCCCGACGCCCAGAAGCTCGACAAGATCTCCTACGAGGAGATGCTCGAGATGGCGGCCTGCGGGTCGAAGGTGCTCATGCTGCGCTGCGTGGAGTACGCGCGCCGCTACAACGTTCCCGTTCATGTTCGGTCGTCCTACACCGACAAGATCGGCACCACTGTTTTCGGATCGATGGAGGACATTCCCGTGGAGCAGGCAATCCTGACCGGCGTCGCACACGACCGCAGCGAGGCCAAGGTGACCGTCGTCGCCCTGCCCGACGAGCCGGGCTACGCGGCCAAGGTGTTCCGCGCGGTGGCCGACGCCGAGATCAACATCGACATGGTGCTGCAGAACATCTCCAAGGTCGACACGGGCAAGACCGACATCACCTTCACCTGCCCCAAGACCGACCTGGTCCGCGCGGTGCAGATGCTCACCGCGCGCCAGGACGAGATCGGCTTCGCCGAGATCCTCTCCGACGATCACATCGGCAAGGTCTCCCTGGTCGGCGCCGGAATGAAGTCGCACCCGGGCGTCACCGCCACCTTCTGTGAGGCGCTGGCCAACGCGGGCGTCAACATCGACCTGATCTCCACCTCGGAGATCCGCATCTCGGTGCTCGTGCGTGACACGGAACTGGATGAAGCCGTGCAGGTGTTGCACAAGGCATTCGATCTCGGCGGCGACGAAGCCGCTGTCGTCCACGGCGGAACGGGGCGTTAAGCAATGGGTGTACGTGTAGGTGTTGTCGGTGCGACCGGTCAGGTCGGCGCCGTTATGCGCAAGCTGCTCGAAGAGCGCAACTTCCCGGCCGACGAGGTGCGGTTCTTCGCCTCCGCGCGTTCGGCGGGCAAGACGCTGCCGTGGCGCGGCGGCGAGATCGTCGTCGAGGACACCGAGACCGCCGATCCGACGGGTCTCGACATCGCGCTGTTCTCGGCCGGTGCCACGATGTCGCGTGTGCAGGCCCCGCGCTTCGCCGCGGCGGGCGTCACCGTGATCGACAATTCCTCGGCATGGCGCAAGGACCCCGATGTGCCGCTGGTGGTGTCGGAGGTCAACCCCGAGGCCACCCGCAACCTGCCCAAGGGCATCATCGCGAACCCGAACTGCACCACCATGGCCGCGATGCCGGTGCTCAAGCCGCTACACGATGTGGCCGGTTTGCAGCGTCTGATCGTGTCGAGCTACCAGGCTGTTTCAGGCTCCGGTCTCGCCGGGGTCGAGGAGCTCGCCTCGCAGATCCGCGCGGTGTCCGCCGACGCGGAGAAGCTGGTGCACGACGGTGCGGCCGCCGATTTCCCCGCGCCGAACAACTACGTCGCGCCGATCGCCTTCAATGTGATCGCGCTGGCCGGTTCCCTGGTCGACGACGGTTCCTTCGAGACCGACGAAGACCAGAAGCTGCGCAACGAGAGCCGCAAGATCCTCGGCCTGCCCGACCTGCTGGTGAGCGGCACCTGCGTGCGGGTCCCGGTCTTCACCGGGCACTCGCTGTCGATCAATGCCGAATTCGCCGAACCGCTTTCGGTGCAGCAGGCCAAGGAACTGCTGGCCAAGGCGTCGGGCGTGCGCCTGGTGGACGTCCCGACCCCGCTGGCCGCCGCAGGGCAGGACGACTCCCTCGTCGGGCGTATCCGCCAGGATCCGGGTGTGCCGAGCGGTCGTGGTCTCGCGCTGTTCATCTCGGGTGACAACCTGCGAAAAGGTGCTGCGCTGAATACGATTCAGATCGCGGAAGTTCTGCTCGCGAACCGTTGATTCGGTAGTCCTGGAGGTGGGGCTGCTCAGCGGATCGGGCGGATGCCGGGGGTTCGGGGGTCGTTGCCTACGCAGGCGAGGATGGCGCAGCCGGGTGGGATGCTGGCGAACGGGGCGGCCAGGGGTTGGTTGAGGCAATCGAAGACGGTGCAGCCGGGGTAGGCGCCGGGGCCGATACCGAAAACGGCCAGCAGGATGTTGGCGTCGATGAGTTTGCCGGCGTCGAAATCCAGCGGGGGCTCCACGTACGGTGCGGCGATCGGCACCGGGGCGTCGGTGACGGCGGCGAACAGGCGGCGGAAGAACTCGTGGGGCAGTTCTTCGGCATGGGCGAGGATGCCGCTCGGGCCGTAGGCGGTCTGGTTGCCGAACGGGCCCGTCCACATCACCGTCATGTCCAGGCTCGGCAGGAAGAACACGTTCTGCAGGCCCAGCCCGGACATGAAATACGTATCGGGGGGCAGGAAGTCGGGGGATTCACTGCAATCGGCGCCCAGCCAGAACAGGTAGCCGTAGCAGCTGTTCGCCTTCGACGGTGTGCGGGCTTTGCGCAGATAATCCGAGGAGATCACCCGGTCGGCGCCCCAGCGGCCGTCGTTGGAGACGAGCAGCCCGATCTTGGCCAGGTCGTTGGGGGGCAGCATGAGATGGGCGTAGCCGTAGGTATGGCCGGATCGGTCACTGGCCCAGTAGTAGTCGCTGCGCGGGATGCCGAGCGGGTCGAACAGCTCGCGCTGCGCGAACTGCTGCAGCGGTTCGCCGACGGCCAGCTCGATCACGTACGACAGCAGGTCGACATTGCGCTGGCTGTAGCTGAACGTGGTGCCGGGCGGGTTGGTCAGCTGCACCGACAGCGCCTGCACTGCCGAGTGCGGGTCGAGTGGGATCACCGCGGTGATGCCCTCGGACAGCACTCCCACCTGCATGCCGGAGGTTTCGGTGAGCAGGTTCTCGACGGTGATCGACCGGTGTGCCGCGTCGCCGAGACCGGGCGGCAGATAGCGGTCGATGGGTGCGGCGATATCGATTTTGCCTTCGTCGGAAGCGATTCCGGCCAGCAACGACACCACCGACTTGGTGACGCTCCAGATGTTCCACGGCGTATTGCCGGTCTCGTCGTTGCGCAGTCCTTCACCGACGAGGCAGTTGTGCCGGAAGATCTGAACGTTGAGCCGGTTGCGGGTGGCGGCGAACTGCAGTGCCGCTTCGAGTTTCGCCGAATCCAGCCCCACCTGTTCGGGTTCGGCGCGCTCGAGGTCGCGACCTGAGGTCACCTCGCAGGTGGTACTCGGGGCGGCGTGGGCCGGAACGGCGAATAGGCTCGCCGAGGCCAGCACCGCAGCGATCGTTCCCGCGAAAACGCCCGTGATGTGCCGCATGCGGGCGAGACTAGCCCGTGCCACGCACCGTAACCCGTATAGCGTGGCCGCCGAACCCCCTAATCACAGCGCAGATTCACCTCCCCGCGCGAACCCCGTACACCCCCGCGCCGACCGCGAGCACTCCGAGCCCGGCCAGCACCGACTCGATCGGCAACGCGAACCCGACCACCACACAACCCACCGCCCCGAGCACCGGAACCCAGCGCTGCGGCCTGCCCTCTGCGGCGGTCAACGTGGCCGCCGACAGGTTGGCGATGAGGTAGTACGCCAGCACCGCGAACGACGAGAACCCGATCGCCGCGCGCAGATCCACCGTCGCCGCGAGCACCGCGACCACCACACCCACCGCGAGCTCGGCTCGATGGGGGACTGCGTATTTCGGATGGATCAGGGCCAGCGCGCGCGGCAGGTGCCCGTCGCGCGCCATCGCCAGCGCGGTCCGCGAAACCCCCAGGATCAACGCCAGCAGCGAACCCGCCGCCGCCAGCACCGCACCCACCCGAACCACCGGCGCCAGCCATCCCGCCCCCGCCGCCTCGACGACCTGCGCGAGCGGATCACGCGCGGCCGCCAGCCCACCCGACCCCAAGGTCAGCAACGCCGCCACCGCCACCAGCGCGTACACCGCCAATGCCACCGCCAGCGCCAGCATGATGGCTCGCGGAATGGTCCGCTCCGGCGCACGCACCTCCTCGCCGAGCGTGGCGATCCGCGCATACCCGGCGAACGCGAAGAACAACAACCCCGCCGCCTGCAACACCCCGTACGGCCCGATCTCCTTGTCGAGAACCGATGCCCCCGAATGACTCCCACCGATCCCCACCACAACAACCGCCGCCAGCACAGCCAGCACCACCCCCACGATCACCCGCGACGCCAGCGCCGACTTCTGCACCCCCACATAGTTGATCGCCGTCACCAGCACCACGGCCCCCACCGCCACGGCATTCGCCTGCTCCGGCCACGCGTAGCTGCCCACCGTCAACGCCATCGCCGCGCACGACGCCGTCTTCCCGACTACGAACCCCCAGCCGGCCAGGTACCCCCAGAACGCCCCCAACCGTTCCCGCCCATACACATACGTGCCCCCGGACACCGGATACAACGCAGCCAACCGAGCCGAAGACATCGCATTGCAGTAGGCAACAACCGCGGCGACGCCCAAAGCCACCAACAACCAGGACCCACCCACCCCCGCCGCAGGGCCCAACGCCGCGAACACCCCGGCCCCCACCATCGCCCCCAACCCCACCACCACCGAATCCCCCAACCCCAACCCCCGCCGCAGCTGCCCATCCGAAGTCATGGCCCCATCCTCGAGCATGCGCGCGTGATGAGCGACCCGGACGATGGAACAGCTTGAGGGATTCCGAACAGCCCTGCACGAGCCGCAGCGGGATGGAACACTGGCAGAAGGCATTTCATGTCGACCATCTGGTCAGGGGGATCAGCATGCCACCGTCGAATCTCGACGACGCTTTCCGAGGGAACGCGGCCGATTTCCAGGCGCACGAGGTGTTCTCCGATCGGGATACCGAGTGGGCCGCCGTGGTCGATAGCGTCCGCAATGTCTGGGAAGCGGTGTCGACACCGACGTTCGACGTCCAGGACCTGGAGATTCCACGCCGCAACGTTCTCGTCTTCTATGGGGTTGGCGGAATCGGCAAGACCAGGTTGTCACAGCAGATCGCGCGTCGACTCGGTGGCGACGACGTAGCGATGTCGCACTGGGAAGTGCCGGATCCGCCATTGCCCCGGACAGTGCCTGTGTATCTGGATCTGGCGAAGAACACGACCTTCGAATTGGACGAAGTGATCTTGGCGATTCGGCTGGCTCTCGCGTCACACGGCCATCGAGCGCCCGCGTTCGACCTCGCGCTGAGCCGGTACTGGGAGGCATGTCACCCTGGTGAGTCACTCGACGCCTACCTGCGCGCGCGAACGAGGTTGAGTCGAATCTCTTCGAGGTTGCCCGAACAGGTGAACGAGATCTTGGGTGAAGTCGCGGACAACTTCGAGCTCCCCGGCATGGTCGGTGGCTTGGTGAGTCAGGGTGTCGGCGCGCTGGTCAAGGCGCTGCGCGACCGGCATGACCATGCGCTCGCGCTACGTTGCCGAAGGCTGCCCGCCATTCTCGAGGAAGAGCCCGACCTCGACGCCCTCAGCTACTACCCCCATCTACTTGCCTGGGACATCGCTCAATTGCCGCCGAAGCAATCGCTGCTGCCGGTTGTTCTGCTCGATACCTTCGAAGACATCGCCGAGCGCGGCAACCGGAAGAACGAGCGGCTGATCAACCGCCTGGTCTGGTTGATGCCGAATGTGTTGTTCGTGGTGACCGGTCGTAATCGGCTGCAGTGGGACGATGCCCGCCTACGCGAAAAGCTCTGGCGCACGGGCGCGGTCCGCTGGCCGTTGCTCCGATCCGATACCGGTGAGCCGCGACAGCACTTGGTTGGTTACCTATCCCCGCACGACCGGGAAACCTTCCTGGCTCAGCGATTGGTCAGCGACGGCCTCCCGATGATTCCGGGTGAGCACCGCCTGGTGATCGCGGCGAGGTCGGAAGGTCTGCCACTCTACCTCGACATGGCCGCATCACTGTTCGTCGAACTGTTACAGAGCGAGGGCAGCGTCCCGCCGGTGCAGGCGTTCGACCGCGATTTTGCCGAATTGGTTACCGCGACTTTTCGTGATCTCACTCCGGACGAACAATCGGTGGTCAGGGCAGTGAGTGTGCTCGAATCTTTCTCGATCGAGCTGGCAACCACCGCAGCGGGATTGGCCCGTGACAGCGCGGCACTGTGCGTCGTCGACCGGCCGTTCGTGGAATTCGACGAATCAGGGTTGTGGCCCTATCGGGTACACAAGCTCGTGCGCTCAGCGATCCGCAATGCTGGTTTCGACGCCGATTCGCGGGAGCCTTGGAGTGCGGCCGACTGGCGTCGAGCAGCTCAAAGGGCCTTCGACGCGATCGGTGTCCAGTGGCGTGCCGCCGAGGGTGACCGCAGAGTCTTAGTGTTCTGTCTGCGTGAGGGCCTGCGGCTGGCACGCGACTTCTCGTTGCGCCTCGGGTGGCTCGAAGACGCCGCCGTCGAATTCGCACGGGACTCGGCGGCCGAGGCGATCGACATCGGCGATCCACCGAGCACCGCTGACGGCACACCACTGCCCGTCAATGCCGCGGCGGCCGCGCTGGCCGTCGTATTGTCGGTCATCGCGCGACGCAACAGTGCCCACCGTCAGACAATCGCCGACGAGCTCCGCGCGATTCTCGCGACCGGTGACCTCCCCGCGCGGATTCGGGAGATCCCGGAGTACTACATCGCCATGTGCGAGCGTGATCTAGGCAATTTCGACGCGTCCATGCGCGGCATGCGCAAGGTCGCCGACGGCGGCGGTCGGTTGGCGCCCGACGCGCGACGCGGTCTGCACCACCTGCTGCGCAGGTTGGGCAGATTCCGGAACGCGCTGGAGATCGCCGAGAACCTCGGCGCGACGGGCAGGCAACAGCGTGCGCTGGGCGAGCTCTGGTGGTCGCAGGGAAACATCGCGCTGGCGTGTACCTCGCTGGCGGTAGCGCGCGACCAGTCGTCGTCGGCAGGACTGTCCGGTGAGGCGGCGTTGTGCCAGTCCTATCTAGCCTTCGCCGCGGCGTTCCAGGATCGAGCCCGAGCCAATACTCAGGTCGAGTACGCGCACGAGCTGATCGGGCGCGCACGGGTCGGCTGGGCGGAGGTGCTGTTGCAGGTCGCCACTCTGGTCGTTGATGCCGGGCATGACCCGGATCTGCCGCAGCGCGCCGACGATGTCGCCACTTCGGCCACAGGCGTCGGGCTGACCTCCCTTGCCGGCTACGCGCGTCTGGCAGCTTGCTTCCATGCCGCTGTCGTCGATTCACCGCAATTGAGCGAACACGCACAGATGTTGCTCAGGGAGAGCGTTCGGGGGGCCGAGTTCGCCTACCTGGTCGAGATCGCCTATATGTTCACCAACCGGGATTCTCCGTCGACCCTGCGGTCCGACTGGATCGAAGGGGCGGCAACGGCGAAACAGCGGTGGAGCGGGTTGGTCACGGATCGGCGAGCTGAGCTCGCCGCTACTGAGAGGAACTGACGAAGCGGTCATGGCCGAATACACGACGTTGAAGGACCTTGACCCAGAAGAGATCTGCGCCGAATATGACATCGGTAAGGTGGTATCGATCGAGCCGGTATCCGGTGGGGCGGCCAATTCGAGCTTCCGCGTACGTGGTGTGAAGGATGGTGAACCAACCGATTACGCGCTGACTGTGCTGGACAACGATCCGGCGAGCGCACCACAGCTGGCATCGCTGCTCGGCAGGTTGGCGGGCCGCTTCGACACTACCGAGTTGGTTCGTTCCATCGGCGGCCGGTCAGCGGTAACTATCGGCTGCCGGGTCATAATCCTGAAAGTATGGGTCGAAGGGACCGTATACCCGGTCTTCCCGGAGGATCTTCTCGGTAGGGCTGGCGCAGCGCTCGCGCGACTGCATGCGCTCCCTGTCGATGAGGTAGTCGGTGACGAACCGTTGCCATCGCTCGGCCGCAGACTGACGGCCGAACGTCGTTCGCACATCGTTGATTTCGCTGACCGCGCCTTTGCGCAGTGGCTCGCCGTCCGTCTCACCGCACTCGGCGAAGCCGACAGCGGACGACAGCACACTCTGATCCACGGAGACCTGTACTCGGACAACATCATCGTGCGCGGGAGCGGCGATCTCGTCATCATCGACTGGGAAACAGCGTGTCGGGAGGACCCACTGCTCGACCTCGGCATGGCGATCATCGGTCTCGGCGTCGTCGAGGGTCGGCTGGTGCCGGAGCGCGTCGACGCGATCGTCGAGGGCTATTCCTCCGAGATCCCGCTCACCTCGGAGGAGCGCACTGGCGTGCTGCGCGACATGGTCGAGTTGTCAGCCCTGATCATCGCCTTCCACCGCTACTACCGTCACAACGTTCGCTACCCGGGCTCGACCGCGGCCGACAAATACCGCGAGATGATCGGTGTCGTCGACAGCTTGGCCGGCTGCACGCTGTCCGAAAGATAAAGAACGCCGCCAGGTCGATGAGGGTGACCTGGCGGCGTTCGAGTCGATGGGCCGCCTCGAGGACGGCCCGTCAGGGTGCCGACGCCCCACAAGCGCCTCTCGGCGGGTGGTCGCTCGTAGCGACAATGGGGTGAGGCCCGGGGCTGTTCGGACGTCGACAGTGAGTCCAACCGCGGCTGTCGGTGAACTATTCCGGCGGCTCGATGTGATCCACACAACGGCACGAGGCAGGTACGGCGATACGCGTACCTGCCTCGTCACGGGTGGGCGAAGGGCCTGGTTCCGGGCTCTCTCGTAGTCGGAGTCAGGGGTCAGAAGTTGCTGAACCAGTACAGCAGGCTTGCCAGCAACCAGACGATCGCGGTTTCCATGGTCGATCTCCTTGCGTCGGTGCTTCTATCATCGCCGAAAACCCGACTTCGCCGACAAGTTGTTCTTAAGAAGCTCTAGAGACCGACACCGCATTGTTGCTTCAGACACCGGAACAACCGGGTCCGATCGGTCTCGAGGGGTGATCGGTCGGACCCGGCGGTGCAGACCAGAAGGTGGCTCTTCCAAACGCTGAAGACGCACTGCCGACGGTAACCACACCGACGGGCTGGGCCGAAGATGTTCCACGTCGTGTCGGTGAGTACGCGTGCCGGGCCGGTCGGTCGAGGGGTTGATCGGCCCGGGCGTTTGCGTATGGCCCGGATTCGGGTCAGTGTTGGGGGGTGGTCGATATAGCGGAGCACTCCGACGCGCTCGACCGTGCTGAGGTGCGGCTGCGCGAAGAATTCGCGACGATGTTCGAGCCGGAGACGATCCATCGTTTCCTGCATTCCTCCTACGAGAATTTCGCTGCTCGCGCCACCGTGACCCTGTACCTACCGCTGCTCGCCGAGCGGTTCGGGCGGCAACGGTTGCAGGCGCTGGCCAAGCTCGAGGGCAAGGTGGCCCGGCCGCGCCCGACGGTGCTGTTCCTGTGTACGCACAACGCGGGCCGGTCGCAGATGGCGCTCGGCTTCTTCGAAGAGCTGGCGCTGGGCCGGGCGGTGGCCTGGTCGGGTGGGTCGGTGCCGGGTGGGCAGCTCAACCCGGCCGCGGTGGCGGTGATGGCGGAGGCCGGCGTCGACATCTCGCGCGAGTATCCGAAGCCGTGGACCGATGAGATCATTCGCGCCGCCGACGTGATCGTCACGATGGGCTGCGGCGATACCTGCCCGCTGGTGCCGGGGGTGCGCTACGTGGAGTGGATCATCGATGATCCGGCCGGCCTCGAGGCCGAGCACGTGCGGCCCATCCGCGACGACATCGGTCATCGCGTGACGGGCCTGCTCGCCGAGCTCGGCATCGAGGTCACCGATCCCGTAGATACGCCACCCAGCTCCCGTACGGCGTGATGTCGGTGGCGGCGACGGCGGCGTCGTAGCTGCACGCGAAGCCGACCACCGACCGCCCGTCGGCGAGATCGATGCTGGTCAGGGCCATCGGCGGCGGGAGTTCGGCGAGGAATCGGCCGAGCCCCGCAGGGGAGACGAGGAACAGTTCGCCGAGGATCGGTGCGCCTTGTCCGTCGCCGTGGCGGACCAGTCCGGGTTTGGCCGGGGTGGTGTCGAGGGCGGTCAGTCGGTAGGCGTCGGTGGTGGTGATCTCGCCTGCGAAGCGGGCGCCGAGTTGTTCGAGTTGCCAGTGCAGAGGTTGGCCGCGCAGGTGGGCGCCGAAAACGGCAAGGGGCACCCCGGTTTCCACGAGTAGCGGCGCCGGGGTGCCGGTGATGCGGGCGGCGAGGTCGACGGCCGATTGGTCGGCGAACGCGGGGACTACGACCGTCACGCCGAACGGGAGGCCATCGGCGGTGGGCGTGCCGGGGACGGCGACGGCGGCGAGGTCGAGGAGGTTGCAGAAGTTGGTGTAGGTGCCGAGGCGGCGGTTGATCGCGAGTGGGTCGGCGTCGACTTCGGCGATCGACGGGTGTTCGGTGGTGGTGGGGAGCAGGAGGCCGTCGAAGCCGACGAGCAGTTTTGTCGCTGTGGTGCGGGCGCGGGCCAGAGCGTCCAGGTCTTGTGCGAAGGCATGCGCGTCGAGGTCTCGTGCGGCACTGATTATTCCGGCGACAGTGCGGTCGAGGCCCGGTGCGCCCTTGTCGACGAACTCGCCGACCGCCGCATAGCGCTCGGCGACTATCGCGCCGTCGTAGAGCAGGCGGGCCGCGTCGAGAAGAGGCGAGATGTCGATCTCCGTGAGGTGCAATCCTTGATCACGCAGGGCTGCCACAGTTTCCGTGAACGCCGCTCGATAGGCCGGGCTCAGCGGTTCGAGGTCTTCGGGTCGTGGAATGGCTATCTCGGGCTCGGTGGATGCCGCGAGGCGGACGTCGGCGGGCCATTCGCGGCTGCGCGGGTCACGAGAGTCCTTGCCCGCCATCGTCTTCGCAGCAGTGACGGCCGAGTCCAGGTCTGCGGCGAAAATGGTGACCGTGTCGTAGTCGGCGCAGGCGGGCACGACGCCGTGGGTGGGGATGACGCCGAGCGTGGCCTTGATGCCGACGATGCCGTGCAGTGCGGCGGGTACGCGCCCCGAGCCCGCCGTGTCGGTGCCGATGGCGAGGTCGGCGATACCGAGTGCGACAGCCGCCGCGGAGCCGGAACTCGAACCACCCGAGATTAATTCGGGATGAAGGGCATTGCGGACGGCGCCGTAGGGGCTGCGTGTACCGACGAGTCCGGTGGCGAACTGATCCAGGTTGGTCTTGCCGAGCACCAGCGCGCCCGCCGCGACCAGCCGCTGCACAGCGGCCGCGGTGTCCGTTGCCTCGTAGGCGAATTCGGGACAGGCGGCGGTGGTGGGCAAGCCGGCCACGTCGACGTTGTCCTTCACCGCGAGGAGCAGGCCCGCCAGCGGCAGCTTCTCGCCCGCGGCGACCCGGCGTTCCAGCTCGACGGCTTCGGCCCTGAGAACCTCGTGGGAGCGCAGCGTGATCCAGACCTCGGGCCGATCCACCTCGGCGATCCGTGCGTAGGCGGCGGCGACCCGCGCGGTCGGGGTGACAGACATGAACGCTCCTCTATTCACTCAGAGACATGGCGGCGACAGCGCGCGAGATCCGCTCGAGCACCACATCCAGCGAATCGCCGATGTGGGTGTGCAAGAGCCGCTGGGCCAGCGTGAGATCACCGGCGAGGACGGCGTCGAGAATGCCGAGGTGCTCGCTGATCGTGGTTTCGATGCGGTTGTTGATCATGAAGTCGTACATGCGCACATGCCGGATCCGGGAGTTCACCGCGACCAGGGCGCGCACCATCTCGGCATTGCCCGCCGCGGTCAGCAGAGCGATGTGGAATTCCTCGTCGACAACGACGAAACCCGGCTCCTGGGCGGGCGGGTCGGCCTGCAACGCCAGCCACTTCTGCCGCTCGGCGCGGAGCAGCGCGGTGTCGTGGGTGATCCGCGGATCCGCCCGTACCCGCGTCATCCCACCCAGTTCCAGGGTCAGCCGCAGCTCGTAGAGATCGCGAATCCGCGCCACGCTCGGCCGCACCGGACTGAATCCGAACTCCTCGCGCTGCAACAGCCCGTCCGAGCAGAGCATGGTGAGTGCCTCCCGGACCGGCGTGCGGGAGATCCCGAACCTGGTCGACAGCTTCGGTTCGGTGAGGCGCTCCCCGAACCGGATGTCACCGTTCATCAACTCCCCCCGCAACGTCGTATATACAACGTCGCGCAACGGCCTCCCCGAGCCATCGCCCGGTGCATCCACCCTTGTCGACATGGGTGTATACGCTATCGACCGCTAATTTCTATCAAGTGACAGAAAGTAAGCGCCACGTTATCCCTTGCTCACACCGGCACCCTCACCACGCAGAGCCTCGCGTGGGGAGAACTTGTCAACCAACCTTGAACACGCAGGCAACCCCACTCGCCATGCAGGCGCCCACACTCGACCACGAGCTCACCGCCGCGCTCCCACTCCGCTCACCCCGGAAGGGCGACCCCCATGTGCCCCACCATCCTGGCCCTCATCCTCAGCCTGATCTCCCTCACGGCCCTCACCATCTGCTGGCCGAACCCCCTCGACCGCAAACCCCCACAGACAAGCGAAGAGCCCCTGACCAGTGAACTGATCAGGGGCTCTTCTGTGTCTCAACCAACACGTCGGGGTGACAGGATTTGAACCTGCGACCTCTTCGTCCCGAACGAAGCGCGCTACCAAGCTGCGCCACACCCCGTGAGGCGAACCTGAAGTAGCTTACAACGTGGGGTCGGAAAACGTTAAATTGGCTGGTCAGGTGGGGGTTAGTCGAGGGATCTGATGGAGCTGAAGATGCGCTTGGCCTCGGCGGCGTCGATGGCGCCGGGTACGCCGGTGTCGGCGATCATGACCATGACGAAGCTGCCGTCCTTGGCGCCTTTGAAGGCGTAGGTGTAGATGGAGTAGGTGCTGGCGCAGCCGGGTTTGGGGGCGGGGACGGTGCCGGTGGTCTCGGTGAACATGCCCTCGGTTTTGCCGTCGATCGACTTCAGGGGCTGGGCGGGGCCGGGGGTGCCCTTGGAGCCCTGGTAGGCGAGGGGGGCGGCCTTGGTGCCGAGTTCGGCGCCCGCCGCGGCGTTGTCGGCGTTCTTGGAGCCGGTGAGCAGCGACATGGTGCGGGTGGAGTTCGGGCAATAGTCGCGGCCGTCGGAGGCGTAGCCCTTGCCGATCACCGAGTCGCCGGGGGGTTCGCCGACCCCGCCGATGGTGGTTTCGCTAGCGACCTTCCAACCTGCCGGGACGTCGTAGGCGGCGCCACGGTCGGGGGAGGCCACTACCTGGTAGCCCTCGATGAGGGGTTTGCGGTTCGACGCGGCGCCCGAGGGGGTGGGTGTGGTGGTGCTGGGTTTGGGCTTGCTCGACGAGGTCGGCCCCGGCGTGGTGGACAGGGCGCTGACCATCGAAGGGGTGCCACCCGCGGTGCTGGTCGGTGCGTCGTCGCCGCGGGTCAGCGCGACCGCGGTGATCGTGCCGCCGACCAGCAGCAGCGCCGCCACACCTGCCGCGGCCCAGATCGCCGCCTTGTTCCCGGATTTCTGGCTGGGCGGGAAGGGCTGGCCGTACGACTGGACGCCATGGTGGTCCAGCGGGGGGACTTCACCGTATTGCTGCGGTGCGGGCTGTTGCCAACCCGGTGCGCCGATCCTGGTCGGATCGGCCTGCCCGGCGGGTGTGCCCCACTGCTGGGGCGGAGTCGGCGGACCTCCCCACTGTTGCTGCCCACCGGGAGGCGGAGCGCCCCACTGCTGAACCGGTGCGCCCCATTGACCCGGAGGCTGTTGTCCAGCAGGGGGATTGATGCCCGGCTGCCACTGCTGATTCGAACCAGGTTGTCCGCCAGGGAAGTTGGCGCCCGGAGCTACCGGTACGCCCGGCTGCGGGCTCCACGGCTGGCCGGGTTGCCCGGCAGGGGGCTGCCAGGGCTGATTCGAACCCGGCTGACCCACAGGCGGATTCGACCCCGGCTGGCGTAGCTGGGTGGGGTCGGCCTGCCCTTGCGGCGGAACCTGTTGTCCCGCAGGAGGGTTACCGGAATCCTGCCAATCCTGCGGCCCCGCCGGTGCCCATTGCGTGGGTTCGGGAAGCCCGGGCGGTGGGCCGGAGCCGTCCCAGCGCAGGGTCGGAGGGAGGCCGGTGCTGCCCGGCGTCCACACCGCGGTGGAATCAGGTGCGCCCGGATTCGGCTGTTCCGCAACCGGATCCGGCGAACCGGGCCGCTGCCACTGCTGGTCGGGCTGGTTCGGTGCGCCGGGTCCGCCGAATACGGTCGGGTCGTCGCGCCTGTCGTCGGATCCACTGCTCACGGTCTTCTCCTGATGACACCTCAATGACAATGTCGTTCGGAGCCAGACCCTAGCGGGCTACGGCCTCCGAGGTCGAAATGCCGAAGCCGGTGTCGGCGGACGGCCGCTTGGGCTGGGCGCCGACCAACGTGAGCAGCGTGGCCTCGGGGCGGCAGCAGAAGCGGTAGGGCGCCCACGGTGAGGTGCCGATGCCGGCCGAGACGTGCAGCTGGGTGTGCTCGCCCCACTGCGAGGCGCCCTTCACCCGGGACTTGTCGATGCCGCAGTTGGTGACCAGCGCGCCGTAACCGGGAACGACCAGCTGCCCACCGTGCGTGTGACCGGCCAGTACCAGGTCGTAGCCGTCTTCGGCGAAGCGATCGAGCACGCGCGGCTCGGGGGAATGCGTCACCCCGATGCTGAGCTGGGCCAGCTGATTCGGTGCGCCCGCAACCGTGTCGTAGCGGTCGCGCTGCAGGTGCGGATCGTCGACACCGGCGCTGGCGATGCGGATGCCCGCCACCTCGAGGTCACGCCGGGTGTGGGTCAGATCGAGCCAGCCGCGTTCGGTGAATGCAGCGCGCAGGTCCTTCCACGGCAGCGGATCGCCGTAGACGCGACGGTGATCTTTCTTGAAATACTTCAGCGGATTCTTCGGCACCGGCGCGAAATAGTCATTCGAACCGAACACGAACAAGCCCGGTCGAGCCAGCAGCGCACCGAGGGATTGCACCACCGCGGGCACGGCCTTGGGATGGGAAAGATTGTCGCCGGTATTCACGACCAGGTCGGGTTCGAGGCGGTCGAGTTCGCGCAGCCACTGCTGTTTGAGCTGCTGGCCCGGCATCATGTGCAGGTCGCTGACGTGCAGAATGCGCAACGTCGGCGAACCGGGCGCGAGCACCGGCATCGTGGCTTCGCGCAGGACGAACGCGTTCCGTTCGATCAGCGTGGCGTAGCCGATGCCTGCGACGGCGGCCCCGGCGGCTCCCAACGCGGTTCGGCGGACAGCGGACGTCGAGATAACGGGCATTTGCCCAGCATAGGCGACCCCCTCCCGGATCGGCGCGTGTGTTTCCGCACAAACGGTCTGGAATTTTCGCTGCGACGAAAATGTGATGGGACTGCGCAGAGCGAACGACTACGGTAAACCGCATGTCGGAACTGAAAGCCAAGCTGCGCGCGGATATGACCACCGCGATGAAAGCCAAGGACAAACTGCGTCTCGCGACCCTGCGGATGCTGCTCGCCGCTATCCAGACTTCCGAGGTCTCCGGTACGGAGGCGCACGAACTCTCCGATGCCGATGTCGTGTCGCTGTTGCAGAAGGAAGCGAAGAAGCGCAACGAGGCGGCCGTGATCTACGAGCAGAACGGTCGCGGTGAACTGGCCGCGAACGAGCGGGCCGAAGAAGAGATCATCGAGGAGTACCTGCCGACCCAGCTCAACGACGCCGAGGTCGCGCAGGTCGCCGACACCGCGATCGCGGAGGTGGCCGAGCAGCTCGGTGAGCGTCCGGGAATGAAGCAGATGGGTCAGGTCATGAAGGCGGCCACCGCGCTGGCCGATGGCAAGGCCGACGGTTCGCGGCTCTCCGCCGCGGTCAAGGCCCGGCTGTAGAAACGAGCAAAGGCCGCCGTCCGAATCGGACGGCGGCCTTTGCCGTGTGACTAGCGCGGCACCGGGATGGGGATCGGTGGCAGGCGCGGAATCTGCGGCAGCCCCGGAATCACCGGTGCGGGCGCGGCGGGCGGGGGTGTCGTCGGCGCGGGCACCCGGACGGTGCCGTCACTGATGTAGATCGTGACCACCGAGCCCGGAATGGCCGACCCGTTCGGCGAACTGCCCATCACCGTGCCCTTGGCCTGTGAACCCGCGCCCGTCACCGCGGAGACCTGGAAGCCGGCGCCGGACAGGATCGAGGTGGCCTCGCCCTGCGACTTGCCCGCCACATCGGGGACCTGGCTGTTGTTGGCGCCACGGACGTATTTGTCGTCCACCGGCGGCAGACCCGGCGGTGGGAACCGGTCCATCAACGGTTTGATGGCGTTGAACCAGGTGCGGGCCGGTTCGTTACCGCCGAACAGGCCGGAGGCATCGCTGGCGCCGCAGTTGCGCAGCGGGAACGAGCAGATCTCGCCGGGGGTCGGGCTGTCGCCGTAGACGTAGACCGAGGAGGCCAGCGCGTTGGTGAAGCCGAGGAACGCCGAGGAGCGGTGGCTCTCGGTGGTGCCCGTCTTACCCGACATCGGTGCCGCCCACCCGGCCGCGCGCGCGGCGCCCGCGGCGGTGCCGCTGATGTCGTCCTTGCTCATCGCGTTGGCGAGGGTGTTGGCCAGACCCGGGTCGACGACCTGCTCACAGGCCTGCTGGGTGAGCGGAACGGTCTTGCCGGCGCGGTCGACGACCTCCTTGATCGGCGAGGGCGGGCACCACTTGCCGCCCGAGCCGAGCGTGGCGGCCACGTTCGACAGTTCGAGCGGGTTGATCGCGAACGGGCCGAGGGTGAACGAACCCATGTTGTTGTTCTTGATGTGGTCGGCCAGGCTCGAGTTGCCGTGCCCGGACGTGCCGGGGTTGGTGTAGGACCGCATACCGAGGCGCACGGCCATGTCCACCGCGGCCGAGACGCCGACGTCCTGGATCATTTTCACGAAGGTGGTGTTGGGGGAGGTCGCGAGCGCGTCGGTCACCGACATCGACCCCGGGTAGTTGCCTGCGTTCTTGACGCACCACGAGTCGGCCGGGCAGCCCGGCGAGTTCGAGTAGCCCATGCCCCTGGCGGCGTAGGTGCCCGGTACATCCACCTGGGCGGCGATGCCGAGGCCCTTCTCCATCGCGGCGGCGGTGGTGAAGAGCTTGAAGATCGAGCCCGCGCCGTCACCGGCCATCGAATACGGCTGGCCGAGCAGCGTCTCGTTGGCGTCGCGGTTGAGGCCGTAGGTGCGGCTCGACGCCATCGCGAGCACGGGGTGCGAATCCTGACCGGGCGCGATCACCGACATGACCTCGGCGATGTTGTCGAGGTTGGGGTCGGCCTGCTCGTTCACCGAACGCTTCACCGATTCCTGCAGCACCGGATCGAGCGTGGTCTTGATCAGGTAGCCGCCCTTGTCGATCTGCTCGCGGCTGATCCCGGCCTCGGCCAGGTACTGCAGTGCGTAGTCGCAGAAGAAGCCCTTGTCGTTGGCGGAGATGCACCCGCGCGGCAGGCCCTTGGGTTCGGGCAGCACACCGAGCGGTTCGGCCTTGGCCTTGCGGAACTCCTCGGCGCGGTGCGGGATGTTCTGGATCAGCGTGTCGAGCACGGTGTTGCGGCGGTCGGTGACGCCGGGCACGTTGGTGTAGGGGTTCAGCTTGGAGCTGGACTGCACCATGCCCGCCAGCATCGCCGACTGGGTGATGCTGAGCTGGGAGGCGTCGATGCCGAAGTAGGTCTGCGCGGCGTCCTGGATCCCGTAGGAACCGTTGCCGAAGGGCACCAGGTTCAGGTAGCGGGTGAGGATCTCGTCCTTGGACAGCTCGCGGTCCAGCGTGAGCGCCATCCGGATCTCGCGCAGCTTGCGCGCCGGTGTCGTTTCGATCGCGGCGCGGCGTTCGGCGTCGGTCTTGGCGACCACGAGCAGGTTGAAGTTCTTCACGTACTGCTGGTCCAGCGTGGACGCGCCCTGCTGCACGGCACCGGAGGAGGTGTTGGTGAGGAACGCGCGCAGCGTGCCCTGCCAGTCCACGCCCTTGTGGTCGGCGAAGCGCTTGTCCTCGATGGACACGATCGCCAGCTTCATGTTGTTGGAGATCTTGTCGCTCGGCACTTCGAAGCGGCGTTGTTCGTAGAGCCACGCCAGCGGCGACCCGTTCGCGTCGACCATCGTCGATACGGCGGGGACCGTGCCCTCCACCAGTTCGGCGGACACATTGTCGACGGCGTCGGCGGCGCGGTTGGAGATGAACCCGAATCCACCGGCCAAGGGGAACAACAGCCCAGCGACAAGCACGGCGGCCAGCGCGCAGCTGCCGGCCAGCCTCGCGAGCGTTTGAGTGATCGGCACGATCCCAGACTAGAGGGTGGGGTGGTGAGGTTCACGGCTGTGCTGCTCGACGGGGAATGTCCGGGCGGTGCCAGGGGGGTTGCTCGGGCGTGTCAACAAAATGATCACATCGGCGTGTCGCGACCGGCCACGCCGGTGATCAGCACTACTGCGGGGTTCTGACCCGATTTGAATGGACGCCCGTACCAAAAAATCGGGGGGCGGTCTTGCGTAACCGCCATACCTTTACCTAGATTGAGAACCCAGTGTGATAGAGCTAACACTCAAAGTGGAATGTGGTGCGGGCCGCAGCGGTAGTTGGGTTGCTGTGATCCGCGCTCGCGATTCTGGAGCGCCGCACAACGGTGTTCGGACTGCAAAGGGGCACATCAAATGCACATCACAACCCCCATCGCTCGACTGGATGTAGAGCAGGCCGAGGCAAGGATCGCTTGGGTTGCCCAGGCGCGATGCAAGGAAGTGGACCCTGATCAGCTGTTCGTTCGCGGTGCGGCACAGCGCAAGGCGGCAACGATCTGCCGTCACTGCCCGGTGCTGATGCAGTGTGGTGCTGATGCCCTCGACAATCGCGTCGAGTTCGGTGTGTGGGGCGGGATGACCGAGCGGCAGCGGCGTGCGCTGCTCAAACAGCATCCCGACGTGACGTCGTGGGCTGAATTCTTCAACGCCCAGCGCCAGCACCAGGTGGCTATCTAGCAGACGAGACCGGACCGTTATCACAAACGGCGCCGAGACCGCGTGGTTTGCGGAATCGGCGCCGTTGGTGAGTGTTACCGGATTGTGAGCTATAGCGGATTTGTCTGAATCGATCAGGCCGAAGCCGGGGTGCCGGTCAGCTGATCGCCGACGGCGCGCAGTGCTTCGAGATCGGAAACCTCGAAGGGCAGCGCGGTCACCGAGACGATCTTCACCCGCGGATGCGCGCCGGTGAAGCGGTGCAGCAGTCGCCGCTCCCGCGCCGCCGTCGACACCCGATCGGCGTGGATGCGCAGCACCGACGCGGTCAGCGGGTTCGCATCGGCCAGCTGGTCGGCGGCAGTCAGCGCGTGATCGCCGGACAGCTCCGACAACGCGGGATGGGTCCGGTTCAGCACCAGACCGGCCAGCGGCATCTTCTCGGTCGACAAGCGGTCGACGAAGAACGACGCCTCGCGCAACGCGTCCGGCTCCGGCGCGGCGACGACGAGGAAGTGGGTGCCGGGCTTGGACAGCATCGCGAAGGTGCGCTCGGCCCGGTCCTGGAACCCACCGAACAGCGACTCCAGCGACTGCAGGAACGTCGAGGCGTCCTTGAGCATCTGCCCGCCGACGATCGTCGACACCCCGCGCATCGCCAGGCTCATCGCCCCGGTGACGATCCGGCCGACACCGCGACCCGGCGCCATGATCAACCGGATCATCTTGCCGTTGAGGAAGGTGCCGAGCCGCTTGGGCGCGTCGAGGAAGTCGAGCGCGTTGCGCGAAGGGGGAGTGTCGACCACGATCAGGTCCCACTCCTTGCGCGCGGCCAGCTGGCCGAGCTTCTCCATCGCCATGTACTCCTGCGTGCCACCGAACGACGACGCCACCGTCTGATAGATCGGATTGGCGAAGATCTGCTCGGCCTTGTCCGCGCTGGTGTGCTCGAGCACCATGTCGTCGAAGGTGCGGCGCATGTTCAGCATCATCGCGTGCAGCTCACCGGGTACTTCGGGACCGAGCTCCACGCGCTGTGGAGTGTTGTCCAGTTCGGCCACCCCCAGCGACTGCGCCAGCCTGCGCGCCGGATCGATGGTCAGCACCACCACCTTGCGACCCGATTCGGCCGCACACAGCGCGATCGAGGCCGCGGTGGTGGTCTTGCCGACCCCGCCGGAGCCGCAGCACACGATCACGCGGGCACTCGGGTCGGCGATGATCTGCGAGACATCCAGCGCGGGCGGGGTGGAAACGTGCTCGCTCATCGGACTCCCTGCGCGGATAGCTGTTCGGCCAGTTCGTAGAGGCCACCCAGATCGATGCCGTCGCCGAGGGCGGGCAGGGACAGCTGGGGGACGTCGATCTGCGCCAGTTCGGCGGCACTCGCGTTCTGCGCGGTCAGCACAGTCGCATGGTCGACCGTTTCGGCGATCAGGCCGTCGAAGTCCGATTCGGACAGGGTGATGCCGGCCTTCGCCAGGTCGGCGGCGATCGCGGTGGTGTCGAGCTCGCCCGCCACGGCCGCGTCGCGCTGGGCCGGGGTGAGTTCGGCGGTGGCCGCCCGGTTGACGATCACCGTGCCGATCCGCAGATCGTCGGCGGTGAGTTCGGCGATCGCGTCGGCGGTCTCCTGCACCGGCAGCGCCTCGAGCAGCGTCACCAGGTGGATCATCGTCTGATCGGAGTGCAGCAGATTGGACACCCCCTCGGCCTGCGAGGCGATCGGACCGCCCTTGGCGATCTCGGCCATGGCCGTGGTGACGTCGAGGAAGCCGGCGATCCGGCCGGTCGGCGGTGCGTCGACGACGATGTCGTCATAGGCGGGCCTGCCGTCCTTGCCCACCCTGACCACGCACTCTTTGATCTTGCCGGTGAGGATCACATCGCGCAGACCGGGCGCGATCGTGGTGACGAACTCGATGGCGCCCATCCGGCGCATCGCCCGCCCCGCGAAGCCGAGGTTGTAGAACATGTCGAGGTATTCGAGGAACGCGTACTCGATGTCCAATGCCAGCGCCGTCACCTCGCCACCGCCGTCGGCGCTGGCGATATGGGTCTCGGTGGGCGGCAACGGTGGCCGATCGAACAATTGCGCGATGGACTGGCGGCTCTCGACCTCGACCAGCAGCACTTTGCGTCCCCCTGCGGCGAGCGCGAGTGCGAGTGCGGCCGAAACGGTCGACTTGCCGGTGCCTCCCTTGCCGGTCACGTAGTGCAAGCGGGCCTTGGCCGCGCGCTGTGGCCATCCGGTCGACGGTTCGGGAACCGACGAAACCGGCTCTGCTGTTGGTGCTCCCACGTCGCCGAGCCTATAACCCGTTTCTCCCAGGCGTTCGGGGTGAGCCCTAAACTCACACCATGAGTGAAGTCACCCTGTGGGAGTACGCGACCGTGCCGCTGTTGACGCACGCGACGAAGCAGATCCTCGACCAGTGGGGGTCCGACGGCTGGGAGCTGGTCTCGGTGCTGCCCGGACCGACCGGCGAACAGCACGTCGCCTACCTGAAGCGGCAGAAGTAGCCGTGGCCACCGCGTGGAAGGACGCGCTCGACCGGCTCGGTGTCACACTGCCGCCGGTCGCCGCTCCCGTCGCGGCCTACATCCCCGCCGTGCGCACCGGTTCGCTGGTGTACACCTCCGGCCAGCTGCCCTTCGTCGACGGTGAATTGTCGGCGGTCGGCAAGGTCGGGGCCGAGGTGGATGTGGAGCAGGCCAAGGAGGCCGCCCGGCTGTGCGCGTTGAACGCGCTCGCGGCCGTGCACGATCTGGTCGGGCTCGACCAGGTGGTGCGGATCGTGAAGGTCGTCGGATTCGTCGCCTCGGCGCCCGGATTCAGCGATCAGCCGATCGTGATCAACGGTGCGTCGGAGTTCCTCGGTGAGGTGTTCGGTGAAGCGGGCGTGCACGCGCGCTCGGCCGTCGGCGTCTCGGAACTGCCCAAGAACACGCCCGTCGAGGTGGAATTGATCGTCGAAGTGGACCAAGAAGTCGGATAGGCAGCCGTCATGGCACTGGAACATCCCGCGTACAGCCAGGTCAGGCCGGTCACCCCGACGGCATCGGTACTACTGGCCGACAACCCCAATCAAATGACGCTCGACGGCACCAACACCTGGCTGCTGCGTGGTCCGGACAGCGATTCCTACGTGGTCGTCGATCCGGGACCGAAGGACAAGAAACACACCGCCGACATCGTCGAGGCCACCGGCGGCCGGATCGCGCTGACGCTGATCACCCACCACCATCACGATCACACCGGCGGCATCGATCACCTGGTGAAGGCCACCGGGACGCCGGTGCGATCGGTGGATCCGGCGTACCTGCGTGGCGCGGTCGTGCCGCTGGTCGACGGCGAGGTGATCGAGGCCGCGGGCCTGCGGATCACGGTGCTCGGCACGCCGGGGCACACCACCGATTCGGTGAGCCTGCTGCTCGACGACGCGGTACTCACCGGTGACACGGTTCTCGGCCGCGGCACCACGGTGCTCGAATCCGCGCCGGGGGCGTTGGCGAACTTCCTCGCGTCGCTGGAAAAGCTGCGTGAGCTGGGCGCGGGTAAGGCATTGCTGCCCGCGCACGGGCCCGACCACCCCGACGCGGCGCCGGTGGCCCAGTACTACCTCGACCACCGGCGTGAGCGGCTCGACCAGGTGCGGGCCGCGCTGGTGGAACTGGGTTCCGACGCGGGCGCGCTCGCCGTGGTCCGCAAGGTATACGCCGACGTGGACAAACGGCTGTGGCCCGCCGCGCGCAGTTCCGTCCAGGCGCAGCTGGAATACCTGCGGGCCGAGCAGAACTGAACACCGCTCGATCGCCGACGCGTGTGCCGGGTCGGCGATCGAGTGATGTCCGGCCTGGAACGGCCGATGTCCCGGCACGACGAAACCGCGCCGGTGTGGACGAGGCCCTCTCCTCGTGAGCCCACACACAGCGACGGTCCCGTCATACCGGGACAGCAGATGTTCGAACGTCAGCGAGCGCGACGTGCCAGACGCTCGGAATCCGAGATCAGCACGCTCTTGCCCTCCAGGCGCAACCACCCGCGATGCGCGAAGTCGGCGAGCGCCTTGTTGACGGTTTCCCGGGAAGCACCGACCAGCTGGGCGATCTCTTCCTGGGTCAGGTCGTGGGTCACGCGCAGCGCGCCCGCTTCCTGGGTGCCGAAGCGCTGTGCGAGCTGCAGCAGCGCCTTGGCGACGCGACCTGGCACGTCGGTGAAGATCAGGTCGGCGAGGTTGTTGTTGGTGCGGCGAAGGCGTCGTGCCAGCACGCGCAGCAGCTGCTCAGCGATCTCGGGGCGCTGATCGATCCACGACTTGAGTGCGTCGCGGTCCATCGTCACGGCGCGGACCTCGGTGACCGTGGTCGCGGTCGAGGTACGCGGGCCAGGATCGAAGATCGACAGTTCACCGAACATGTCGGACGGGCCCATGATGGTCAGCAGGTTTTCCCTGCCGTCCGGGGACCGCCGGCCGATCTTCACCTTGCCCGTCGTGATGATGTACAGCCGATCGCCGGGTTCGCCCTCGTTGAAGATGACGTGGCCGCGCGGAAAATCTACGGGCTGCAGCTGCTTGGCGAGCGCGGCCACCGCGGTGGGCTCGACGCCTTGGAAGATGCCTGCTCTGGCGAGGGCCTCGTCCACGAATGTGCTCCTTATGGGATATGGCTTGCGAACCTGGTCGAGCGAATCGACCAACCGCGCAGTCTACGCGGCATTCCGGCACCGCAGTGACAGACACCACGTAAAGAGTGGATTGCGCGTTGAGAATCGATCGTTTAGCTCGCCCGTGCGACATCCAATTCGGAGGTACGGGAACGGCGCTTGCGCACGCGCGCCACGGCGGCGGGCAGGCCGAGCTTCGTCAGCTCTTTCACTTCGGCGTTGCTGGCGTTGTCCAGGTACTGCTGAACCTCTTCGTCGGGTTCGAGAAGCTTTCGGAGCCGATTCTCGACCCGCTCCATCCCCAGCGCGAACAGCATCAACAGCACTGGGAAGAGCACCACAGCGAGTCCTTGCATGACTGGCAGTAAACACGGTCCAGGTCTCAGATGGAACACAGCGGGCAATCTGGCCCGGCAATGTTGTCGTAGTGGTTCCGTATGGTGAAGCGGTGCCCGTTTCCCCTGCCCCCGCCGCCGCCGGCGATGCCGATCCGGCAGCGGATTCGGCCGCTGTACCCACCGGCATCTCGACTGCCCGCAAGCGCAAGAACCGTGCGATAGCTGCGGAAACGCGGATCGGACTGGTCCGGCGCGCCCGCCGGATGAACCGCACGCTCGCCGCGGCGTTCCCCGGCGCGCACTGCGAGCTCGACTTCACCACCCCGCTCGAACTCGCGGTCGCGACGATCCTGTCCGCCCAGTGCACCGACGTCCGCGTGAACCTCACCACTCCCGCTCTGTTCTCGAAGTACCGCAGCGCCCACGACTACGCGCAGGCCAACCGGGTGGAGCTGGAGGAATACATCAGGCCCACCGGCTTCTACCGGAACAAGACCAGTTCGCTGATCGGCCTCGGCCAGGCGCTGGTCGAAAAATACGACGGTGAGTTGCCTCACACTCTGGACGAATTGGTGAAATTGCCCGGGATCGGGCGCAAGACGGCCAACGTCATCCTCGGCAACGCGTTCGATGTGCCGGGTATCACCGTCGACACCCATTTCGGCCGGTTGGTGCGCCGCTGGAAGTGGACCGACGAGGAAGATCCGGTCAAGGTCGAGCACGCGGTCGGCGCGCTGTTCGAGCGCAAGGACTGGACGATGCTCTCGCACCGGGTGATCTTCGAGGGGCGTCGGGTGTGTCATGCGCGCAAGCCGGCCTGCGGCGCGTGCATGCTCGCCGACGACTGCCCGTCGTTCGGGCTCGGCCCGACCGACCCGGCGGTGGCCGCGGGGTTGGTGAAGGGCCCGGAGCGCGATCACCTGCTGAACATGGTCGGCCTGTGAGCGAAGCCTCGCTGCTGCGGCGGCCCGCTGTGCGCTGGGTGCTCGCCGCCGTGATCTTGGTCGTCGCGGCCACGGTGGCGCTGTGGCCGCGTGGGGGTTCGGAGACCACCGGCATCGTGGCGCAGACATCGCGACAGCCGTCGGGCGTGTCGGCCGAGGAACGAGCGGCAGCGGGCTCGCAACCCTGCCCGTCGCCCGCGTCGGCGACCGGGTCGGGGCCGCTGTCCGGTCTCCAGGTGAGCTGTCTGGCGGACGGCAAGCCTGTCGATCTCGCCGCCGCGCTCGCCGGGAAGCCCGCACTGCTCAATCTGTGGGCCTACTGGTGTGGACCCTGCGCCACCGAGCTGCCGCATCTGCAGGAATTCGCGCAACGGGCGGGCTCGGCGCTCACGGTCATCACCGTGCACAGCGATCCCGACGAGGCGAAGGCGCTGTCGCGGCTGACCGGACTCGGCATCACCTTGCCCGGGGTCGAGGATCCGCAGGCCGCCGTGCGCAGTGCGGTCGGTGCGCCCGCGGTGCTGCCCGTCTCGGTGCTCGTGCGGGCCGACGGCACCATCGCGAGCGTGGAGGTGCGTACGTTTGCCGACGTGGCCGACATCGCGGATACGGTATCCGCGAAGCTCGGGGTCACGGTATGACAGAGGACGTAACAGTGGCGTGCGGATCGAAGGCGATGGCGTGAACGATGTAGCGAGGCTCGACGATTCCGGCGTTCCCTCGTGGTTGCGCACCGCGATCAGATCCGGCGGCCCCGACGCCGCCGACACTCTCGCTACGTCCCGTGCCCTGCGCCGGGCCATGTCGATCACCGGCAGACCGCGCCAGGCCGCTGTCCTCGTGCTGTTCGGTGGCTCGCCCGACGCCGACGACTCGGCGCCCGGCGGTCTGCCCGCCGACGCCGACGTCCTGCTCACTCAGCGTGCCTCGACCATGCGCCAGCACCGCGGCCAGATCGCGTTCCCCGGTGGTGCCGAGGATCCCGGCGACGACGGCCCGGTCGGCACTGCCCTGCGCGAAGCCGCGGAGGAGACCGGGCTCGATCCGGCCGGTGTCGAGCCGTTCGCGCTGCTGCCGAAATTGTTCGTTCCGCCGTCGAAATTCGACGTCACTCCGGTGCTCGGCTACTGGCGGGCGCCCAGCGAGGTCCGCGTCGTCGATCAGGGCGAAACCGAGCGTGTCGTGCGTGTTCCACTGAGCGAATTGCTCGATCCGGCACACAGATTCATGGTGCGTGGCAGTCTCGGCTACCAGAGCCCCGCGTTCCAGGTCGACGGCATGCTGGTGTGGGGACTCACCGGCGGTATTCTCGCCGGCATCATCAAATCCGCTGGGTGGGAACGAAACTGGGATCGGGGCGACGTGCGTGACCTGGAGAGCTCGCTGGCTGCGGTCGGAATGACCCTGTGACCGCCTCGGTATGGCTCGACATCGCGGTGGTCCTGATCGCGCTGGTCGCGGCGTCCACCGGCTGGCGACAAGGGGCGGTGGCGTCGGCGCTGGCGTTCTTCGGCGTCGCGCTGGGCGCGGTCGCGGGCATCCTGATCGCACCGCACATCCTCAAACACCTCAGCGAGGGCCGCAGCCGGGTACTCGGCGGCATTTTGCTGATCGTGCTGCTGGTGATCGTCGGTGAGGTCGCGGGCATGGTGCTCGGCCGGGCCGCGCGCACCAGCATCCGCCAGCCGGTCGCGCGCAGTGTGGACAGTGTTGTGGGCGCGGTGTTGCAGGCGGTGACCGTGCTGGTCGCGGCCTGGCTGCTCGCGTTGCCGCTGGCCACCGCGTCCCAGCCCGCTGTCGCCGCCGCGATCAACGGGTCGAAGGTGCTCGCCGACGTCAATTCGGTCGCGCCGGACTGGTTGCGCAAGGTTCCCAACGAATTCTCCAAGCTGCTCGACACCTCGGGCCTGCCCGATGTGATCGGCCCGTTCGGCCGAGCGCCGATCGCCGCCGTCGAACCGCCGGATCCCTCGGTGCTGGCCAGCCCCGTGGCGGCATCGCTGCAGCAGAGCGTGCTGCGCATCCGCGGCACCGCACCCAGTTGCCAGCGGGCGCTCGAAGGTTCCGGCTTCATCGTCGCGCCGGAACGTGTGATGACCAACGCGCACGTCGTCGCGGGCACCAACACGGTGTCGGTCGACACGGCACGCGGCGCGCTCGACGCCACCGTGGTCCTGTTCGATCCGTCCAAGGACATCGCGGTCCTCGCCGTCCCCGGTCTGACCGCACCGGTGCTGCCCCAGGCGCCCGAGCCCGCGAGTTCGGGCGAGAGCGCGATCGTGCTCGGCTACCCCGGTGGCGGCCCGTACACGGCCAGCGCGGCCCGAGTCCGCGAGACCCTCGACCTCACCGGCCCGACCATCCACCGCGACGGCACCGTCGAACGTGAGGTCTACACCGTGCGCGGCCAGGTCCGGGCGGGCAACTCCGGCGGCCCGCTGGTCGACGCCGAGGGCCAGCTCCTCGGCGTGGTCTTCGGCGCGGCAGTCACCGACGACGACACCGGCTACGTCCTCACCCTGAACGAGGTCGCCTCCGAACTGGCCGCAGCCGCCCCGAGCAGCACCCCCGTCAACACCGGCGCCTGCGTGCTGAGCTGATCACCCAGTCCCGGGCAACCTGCGGCTGGTCACCCAATCCCCGGGCAACCCCCGGCTGATCACCCAGGCCACGGGCAACCCCCGGATCGTCGACGAACGCAGCACACAGCCTGGGCCCGGTAGTCCCGGTATGTCAGTACCCAAAGGGGCCCGCCCCGATCTGGACTGACCGAAGGGTGCGACGAAGGAGTACCCGTAGGGAGGGAAGATCGGGGCCTCAGGGGCCCCGCTCGAGCGCGCCAGCGCTCCAAAAACACAGCCTCCAGCTAACCCGGACCCGGTCGAACCCGATAGGTCTCTACAAGCGATTCCGAACCTACGGCGAAACCAAGTCATCGTGAGGCGGCGACCCGTTCACACCGTTCTGCTCGCGCCAGTGCGCGGTCAGCGCCTCGTTGACCCGGCTGGGGTTCTCCTGATGGGCGTAATGCCCCGCACGCGGAATCGAGACCAACGTCCGATGGGGCGATAACGACTCCCCGCGCCGGAACGTGGCGTCGAGCAGATACGAATCGTGCTCGCCACGCAGCATCAGCACCGGGATGTCGATCGGGGTGCGCATCGTGGCCATGAACCGCTTACCGTCCGGCCGCCACTGGCTGCGAAAGGCCCAGCGCTGATACTCGAGCGCACTGTGCGCGGCCCCCGGTATCCGGATGGCGTGCCGCATCCGCGACGCTGTCTCGACGAATTCCGCACTGCGCGACCAGGATTCACCGACCCGATCGTGCAGCAGCCGCTCCACCTCGGCGCCGCCACGCCGGGTGAGCAGGTTTTCGGGATAGCGCGGCAGCTGGTACCGCAGGAAATCGGGCAGCCAGGTCGCCCGCTGCGCCGGATCTCGCAGCACCGCGCTCTTGAGCGCGGCGGGATGCGGCGAGCTGATCAACGCGATCGAGCGGACCAGTCGCGGATGCAGCACCGCGGTGGCCCAGCAGACCAGTCCGCCTTCGGCGTGGCCGACGAGCGTGGCCTCGGTGTGCCCGAGCGCCCGGATCAGGCCGGCGATGTCGCCGGCGAGGGTCCAGCCGTCGTAGCCACGCGGTGGTTTGTCGGTATCGCCGTAGCCGCGCAGGTCGACCGCGACGGTGCGATACCCGTGGCCGGCGAGCGCGGTGAGCTGATGCCGCCACGACCACCAGAAATCGGCGAAACCGTGCAGCAGCAGCACCAGGGGCGCCTCGGAGCGGTCCGTACCGTCGGGTTCGTCGGTGACTGCCTCGACGACGTGGAAGCGGATTCCGTTGGCGTGCACGTCCCGGTGGGTCCACGGTCCGTCGAAACGGACGCTGGAGGGATCCGGGAATGAGTTGGACGACACGCCGATCGAGCCTAGTGGGCGGGTCCGGCTGTTGCGACCGGGCCCGCCCGGCGCGTCATCGGTTGCTCGACTTCTCCAGCGAAGCGTGCGCCTCACGGTGGGTGAACGCCGCGGGCAGCACCTCGGCGGACTGCTTGAGCGAGTCGATCGTCTTCTCCGGTGCGCGCACCTTCCTCACCTTGAGCCAGCCGAACAGTGCCAGCAAGACGGTGGTGAGCACCATCAGCAGGAACACGATCAGGAACGCGGCCCAGCGCCACAGCCACATGTCGAGCAGCTCGGCGACGAAGAAGAAAAAGAAGAACGAGCTGAACAGCAGCACCACCAGCGCGAGGATGAAGAAGACGCTGCCGGTGAGGCCCTTCTTGATCTCACCGGTGACCTCGGCCTTGGCCAGCGCCACCTCGGCGCGCACCAGTGTCGACATCTGTTCGGTGGCATCGCGCACGAGGCTGCCGATGCTCGCCGATCCGGGCGGATTGGCGTCGGTCAACGGGATCGAAGTGACCGTCCGACCGTCATTTCCGCCTTGGGTGTAACTCACTTCGTCGACCCTTCTCCCTGTGGTAACTGGTCTGCATCGCGGCGCGCCTGGTGCACACGTCCTCGGCGCAACAGTAGCGCCGATCCGATCAGCGATGCTGCCATCGAGGTCACCAGAACGGCGGCCTTGGCAAGATCGATGGCATCGTCGCCGACGTCGGCGAGCGCGAGTTCCGCCACGAGAAGGCTAACGGTGAACCCGATCGCGCCGAGTACCGACAGGGCGAACATGTCGCGATACTCCAGTCCGGCTGGGCGTTTCGCCCAGCCGAGCTTGATAACGACCCAGCTCACACCGAAGATTCCGATGGTCTTGCCGAGCAAGAGCCCGAGGATGATCGCCAGCGCGAGCCGGTCGGTGAACAGCGATCCGAACACGGCGCTGTCGAGCGGCACACCGGAGGCGAACAGCGCGAACACCGGTACGCAGAATCCGGCCGAGATCGGTTGGACCACATGCTCGAGGTGTGTCGCGGGCGCGATCTTCTCGCCGGGATCCTTACGCACCCTGGTGAGCAACCCGAGTGCGACGCCGGCCAGCGTGGGATGGATGCCCGCCTCGTGCAGCGCGTACCAGCACACCAGCGCGACCGGAACGTAGAACAGCGGTGTGTGCAGCCGCAGCTTCTGGGCCAGTGCCCACGCGCCGCAGCAGGCGAAGGCGGCGGCCAGCCACAGCAGCGACAGCGAGGCGGTGAAGAGCACGGCGATGAGAACGATGGCGAGCAGATCGTCGACCACGGCCAGGCTCAGCAGGAACACCCGCGCGCTGGTGGGGATCCGCGAGCCGGTCATCGCGAGGATCGCGAGGGCGAAGGCGATATCGGTGGCGACGGGAATGGCCCAGCCCTTGTCCATGCCCGGGACGCCGTGGCCCACTACCAGCGCGATCACGGCGGGGGTGATCACACCGCCCACCGCGGCGATGACCGGCAGCGCGGCTCGTTTCGGATCGCGCAGCTCGCCGACGGCGAACTCGCGTTTGAGCTCGAGCCCGGCGACGAAGAAGAAGATCGCGAGCAGCCCGTCCTTGGACCAGTCGGCCAGGGTGAGGTCGAGGTGCAGTGCGGGAATGTCGAGGTGGGTGTCGATCATCGTCTGATAGCTCGCGCCCCACGGCGAGTTCACCCAGATCAGGGCCACCGCGGCAGCTACGAGCAGCAACGCGCCGCCGACGGTTTCGGTGCGGAGGTAGCGGGTGAGCTCGGAGCGGACGCGTGTGATCAAGGGCAAGCCTTCCGGCAGGGGTCGACTGGACTGCGGGCGCTCATCGATTCGGATTCACGACCGCATGCCGACCAGACTTCCCGGCACACCTCTACGCGATCTTAACGGACCCGGCCGGTGACATCGGAGGTCACCGGCCGGTGCGCGTCAGTTGCTCCCGGTGCGAATGGCCTCGAAAACGCCCGGATCGACCAGCGTGGAGGTGTCGCCGAGTTCGCGTCCCTCGGCGACATCGCGCAGCAGCCTGCGCATGATCTTGCCGCTGCGGGTCTTGGGCAGCTCCGGCACGATGTGGATCTCGCGCGGTCTCGCGATCGGGCTGATCTCCTTGGACACCTGCGCCTTCAGCTCGGCGACCAGCTCGGGCCCCGCCGATGCCGCGGCCTCGCCGGTGAGGATCGTGAACGCGACGATCCCCTGCCCGGTGGTCGCGTCCGTGGCGCCGACCACCGCCGCCTCGGCGACGGCGGGATGCCCGACGAGCGCGGACTCGACTTCGGCGGTGGAGATGCGGTGTCCGGAGACGTTCATGACGTCGTCCACCCGGCCGAGCACCCACAGGTCGCCGTCGGCGTCGAGCTTGGCGCCGTCGCCCGCGAAATACCACCCCTGCTCGGCGTAGCGCTCCCAGTAGGTGGCCCGGTAGCGATCCATATCGCCCCAGATGCCGCGCAGCATCGACGGCCACGGCTTGTCCAGCACGAGGTAGCCGTTGGCCTCGGTCTCACCGAGCTGCACCGGCTTGCCCTCTTCGTCGACGACCGTCGCGGAGATGCCGGGCAGCGGGCCCATCGCGGCGCCCGGTTTGGCCGCGGTGACGCCGGGCAACGGCGCGATCATGATGGCGCCGGTCTCGGTCTGCCACCAGGTGTCCACGATCGGAGTCTTGTTCGCGCCGAATACTTCTCGGTACCAGCGCCAGGCTTCGGGGTTGATCGGTTCGCCGACGGAGCCGAGCAGTCGCAGGGTGCTCAGGTTGTGGGTGTCGGGGATTTCGCGGCCCCATTTCATGAAGGTGCGGATCAGGGTGGGTGCGGTGTAGTAGATGGTGACGCCGTACTTCTCGATGATCTGGAAGTGGCGGTGTTCGTCGGGGGAGTTCGGGGTGCCTTCGTAGACGACCTGGGTGGCGCGGTTGGCGAGGGGTCCGTAGACGATGTAGCTGTGTCCGGTGACCCAGCCGATGTCGGCGGTGCACCAGTAGACGTCGTTTCCGGCTTTGTGGTCGAAGACGTTGTGGTGGGTGTAGGCGGTTTGGGTGAGGTATCCGCCGGTGGTGTGCAGGATGCCCTTGGGTTTTCCGGTGGTGCCGGAGGTGTAGAGGATGAACAGCGGGTGCTCGGCGGGGAAGGGCTGTGCCTCGTGCGAAGGCGATGCGGCGGTGACGGTTTCGTGCCACCACAGATCGCGTCCGTCGGTCCACGGCACTTCCGTGCCGACCCGGCGCACCACGAGCACGTGCTCCACCGACGACGGCACGTCGCCCTTGGCGGCCAGTGCCTCGTCGACGGCCTCCTTGAGCGGTGCGGGCTTGCCGCGGCGCCACTGACCGTCGGTGGTGATGATCAGTCGGGCCTCGGCGTCGTCGACCCGCTGGCGCAGCGCGCTCGGCGAGAATCCCGCGAACACCACCGAGTGGGTGAGTCCCAGCCGCGCGCACGCCAGCATCGACACGATCGCCTCGGGCACCATCGGCATGTAGACGGCGACGCGATCGCCTGCCTCGAGTCCGAGCTCGGTCAGATAGTTCGCCGCTCGCGAGACCTCTTCCAGGAGTTCGCGGTAGGTGATGTCACGGGAGTCGCCGGGTTCGCCTTCCCAGTGGACAGCGACCTGGTCGCCGTGTCCGTCGATGACGTGGCGGTCGACGCAGTTGTAGGCGACGTTGAGTTCACCGTCGCCGAACCAGCGCGCGACCGGCGCGTCGGTCCAGTCGAGTACCTCGGTGAAGGGTTTGTGCCAGTGCAGCCGGTTGGCCTGTTCGGCCCAGAAGCCGTCGCGGTCGGTCTCGCCGCGCTCGTAGAGCGTGGCGTCCGCGTTGGCGGCGGCGGCGAATTCCGCACTGGGCGGAAACGAGTCCTGGTGTCCTGCAGCAGTTTCGGTCACGTCGATTCAGCCTCACATGCCTGGTGCGGTCGGGTCGGTCGCCGGGGTGCGGCCCCGCTGTCTAGACAGTAGCCAACAGACCCTCGACGGCGTGTCCCGTTGTCGTGTCGATGTTTCGCTGCGGTCAATAGGGCTAGTTCATCCGATGACTTCGCCGGACAGACCGGACGGTCGCGAGCTATCGTTTTTACTCAACGGTTCAGCTGAGCGTTACCGATATTTGTTCATATTTTTCTGCCGAGGGCGAGGGGCTCGGTAATTCTTCCTGCGTTTCCAGCGAGTAACCGTACTGATACATGTGAACTGAAAATGGCTCGGATCGCTGAAAAATCCAGCCGGAGCCGCTAACCTCCGACCGTTAGCCACGGAATTGAACCGGGAGAGAGCGTTGAGATTCATCAGAGCGACCGCGCTGGTCGCGGCGGGACTGGCGGCCACAAGCCTCGGTCTCACCGCGTGCTCGTCCGACGACAGTGCTGATTCGAGCATCGTCACCACCAATGCGGGCGAGCCGCAGAATCCGTTGGTGCCCAGCAATACCAACGAGAACATGGGCGGCCGCGTGGTCGACCGTTTGTTCGCCGGGCTGAAGTACTACGACGCCAACGGTGAGGCCCACGACGAGGTGGCCGAGAAGATCGAGACGGCCGATCGGAAGTCGTACAAGATCACCATCAAGCCGAATTGGAAGTTCACCGACGGCACCACGGTCACCGCGAAATCGTTCGTCGACGCGTGGAACTACGGCGCCCTCGCCGACAACGCGCAGCTGCAGAGCTACGTGTACAGCCCGATCGCCGGGTTCGACGAAGTGAGCGCCGAGAATCCCGCCGTCAAGACGATGTCGGGCTTGAAGGTCGTCGACGACCGCACCTTCACCGTCGAGTTGAAGTCGCCCTCGATCGACTTCGAGAGCGCGCTCGGCTACGCGCCGTTCTATCCGCTGCCCGACGCCGCTTTCAAGGATATGAAGGCATTCGGTGAGAAGCCGATCGGTAACGGTCCCTACGCATTCGGTTCGTGGGAACACAACGTCAAGATCGATCTCACGCCCAACCCGGACTATCCCGGTGGCCGCCCGGCCAAGAACAAGGGCCTCCGGTTCGTGATGTACCAGTCCTACGACACCGCGTACGCGGATCTGCAGGCCGGGAATCTCGACACCCTCGACACCATTCCCGACAGCGCGATCACCACGTACCAGAGCGACCTCGGCGACCGCGCGATCACCAAGCCGACCGCGCAGAACCAGCACATCGGCATCCAGACCACCGTGCCGCATTTCGGTGGCGAGGAAGGCATTCTGCGTCGCAAGGCCATCTCGATGGCGATCAACCGCCCGCAGATCATCGACAAGATCTTCAACGGCACGCGCACGCCGTCGCGCGACTTCACCGCCGCGACCCTGCCCGGCTACGACGCGAAGCTGCCGGGTTCGGAGGTGTTCGATTACAACCCCGATCAGGCCAAGAAGCTGTGGGCGCAGGCCGACGCGATCTCGCCGTGGTCGGGTCAGTACCAGATCACCTACAACAGCGACGGCGGCCACCAGGCCTGGATCGAAGCCGTCGCCAACAGTGTGAAGAACACCCTCGGCATCGACGCGGTCGCCAACCCGATGCCGACGTTCAAGAACATCCGTGACGCGGTGAACGCCAAGACGATCGGTACCGCGTTCCGCTACGGCTGGCAGGGCGACTACCCGACGATGATGCAGTTCCTCGGTTCGCAGTACTACAGCTTCTCCGAGACCAACAACGTCAACTACAACAATCCCGAGGTGGACCGGCTGTTCAACGCCGCCCTCGCCGCCCCGACACAGGCGGATTCCTACAAGCTGATCGCGCAGGCGCAGGCGATCATGATCAAGGAGATGGCCGACATCCCAGTGTTCGACTACGTCGCCAACGCGGGTCGCTCGGACAAGGTCACCAAGGCCGAGCTCACCTGGAACGGCCTGTTCGACTTCGAGAACATCGAGAAATAGAACTCGACAGCTGGGCCGGGTCACTGTGCGGTGGCTCGGCCCCGGTCGTTTTCGGAGGAAGCGATGGCTTGGTACGTAGTTCGGCGTCTGCTCCAGATGATCCCGGTATTCCTGGGCGCGACGCTGCTCATCTATGCAATGGTCTTTCTGATTCCGGGTGACCCGATCAAGGCGTTGGCCGGCGAGAAACAGCTGACGCCGGCCGCCGAGGCTGTACTGCGCGCCCGATATCACCTCGATCAGCCTTTCATCGTGCAGTATCTGCATTACTTGAAGGGAATTCTCACCTTAGATTTCGGCACCTCGTTCTCGGGTCGACCGGTCCGCGAAGAACTCGAACGCGCCTTCCCGATCACCATCAGGCTTGCATTTCTCGCCGTGTTTATCGAAGGTTTGTTCGGAATTTTGTTCGGCATGATCGCCGGATTGCGAAAGGGCAAGCTCTTCGATTCGACCATGCTCATCGCGAGCCTGGTGATCATCGCGCTGCCGGTGTTCGTCGTCGGTTATCTCGCACAATTCTTTCTCGGTGTGAAATGGGGGATCGCCCCGGTGACCGTCACGGGTAAAGCGAGCCTGAGCGAGCTGATCGTGCCCGCGTTCGTGCTCGGGTCGCTGTCGTTCGCCTACGTGCTGCGATTGACCCGGAACTCGGTGGCGGAGAACAAAACCGCCGATTTCGTTCGCACGGCGACGGCGAAGGGACTCGGTCGGCGTCGCGTGGTGTCGGTGCACATTCTGCGGAATTCGATGATTCCGGTCGTCACCTTTCTCGGCGCCGATTTCGGTGCGCTGATGGCGGGCGCGATCGTCACCGAGGGCATCTTCAACATTCCCGGCGTCGGCGGCACCATGTACCAGGCGATCATCCGCGGCGAGCCGCCCACAGTGGTGTCGTTCGTGACGGTGCTGGTGGTGGTGTTCCTGATCGTCAACCTCGTGATCGACCTGCTCTACGCCGCACTGGACCCGAGGATCCGCTATGCATGACAAGCAACAGCATTTCGTGGCCCCCGCCGACGAGGTGGAGGTGCTCGCCACCGACCGTGTCCTGGACAAGGGCACCCCGACCAGCATCTGGGGCGACGCGTGGCGGCGACTGCGCCGAAACCCCGTGTTCGGAGTCTCGGTGGTGTTGATCGTGTTCGTCATGCTCGTGGTGGTGTGGCCGTCGCTGTTCACCAGCCAGGACCCGCGGTTGTGCCTGGGCGAGTTCGGTATGGACGGCCCGCGCGAAGGTCATCCCTTCGGATTCGACAAGCAGGGCTGTGATGTCTACGCGCGCACCATCTACGGCGCGCGTGCGTCGGTGAGCGTCGGCATCGCATCGGCGATGCTGTTCCTGCTGGTAGGTGGCATCCTCGGCGCGATTTCCGGCTTCTACGGCGGGCTGCTCGACACGATCGTCTCGCGCATCGCCGAGATCTTCTACGCCATTCCGATGGTGCTGGCCGCGATCGTGCTGCTGCAGCTGCTGCGGCCCGCCGGGATCATGACGGTCGTCGCGATCCTGGTCGCCTTCACCTGGCCGCAGGCCGCGCGCATCACGCGTGGCGCGGTGATCGAGGCCAAGAACAGCGAATATGTCACCGCCGCGAAGGCACTGGGCGTGTCGCGACTCGGCACCCTGATGAAGCATGTACTGCCCAACTCGGCGAGTCCACTGATCGTGGTCGCCACGATCTGGCTCGGCGTCTTCATCGTCACCGAGGCGACGCTGTCCTATCTCGGCGTCGGCCTGCCGCCGAGCATCGTGTCCTGGGGCGCCGATATCGACCGCGCCAAGACCGAGATCCGTACCTCGCCGATCCTGTTCTATCCGGCGACCGCGCTGGCCATCACGGTGCTGAGCTTCATCATGCTCGGCGACGCGGTGCGCGACGCGCTCGATCCGAAGGAGCGCACCCGATGAGCCTCGACAAATCCGCACCGCAGCCCCTGCTCGAAATCCGGGACCTGGACGTCGGTTTCACCTCCGACGGCAAACAGATCCCTGCCGTTCGCGGCGTGAACCTCACCGTCTACCCCGGGCAGACCGTCGCCATCGTCGGCGAATCCGGCTCGGGCAAATCGACGACCGCGCACGCCATCATCAACCTGCTGCCCGGCACCGGCACAGTGACCGGCGGGTCGATCCTGTTCGACGGCAAGGATCTGACCAAGGCATCGGAGAAGGAGATCGTCGCCATCCGCGGCAACGGCATCGGTCTGGTCCCACAGGACCCGATGTCGAACTTGAACCCGGTGTGGAAGATCGGTTTCCAGATCCGGGAAACCCTGGTGGCCAACGGTATCGCCACCGGTGACGCGGCCCGCAAACGCTCGGTGGAACTCCTGGCCGAGGCAGGTATGTCCGATGCCGAACGCCGCGTGAACCAGTACCCGCACGAGTTCTCCGGCGGTATGCGCCAGCGCGCGCTCATCGCCATCGGCCTGTCGTGCAGGCCGAAACTGCTGATCGCCGACGAGCCGACCTCGGCACTCGACGTGACGGTGCAACGCCAGATCCTCGGCCATCTCGAACAGCTCACCACCGAGCTGGGGACCGCGGTGCTGCTGATCACCCACGACCTCGGCCTCGCCGCGGAACGGGCCGAGCACCTGGTGGTGATGTATCGCGGCAAAGTGGTGGAATCCGGTCCCGCACTGCGGATTCTGCGTGATCCGCAGCACGCGTACACCAAGAAGCTGGTGAATTCGGCGCCGTCGCTGGCGGCATCTCGGATGTCGTCGTCGCGGCAGCGCGCCGAAGTGCGGGCGCAGGCTGTCGAAGCAGCCGGCGCCGACAAGGCATCCGACGCACTGCCCGACACCGTGCTCGAGGTGCGGAACCTGTCCAAGGCGTTCAAGATTCGCGGCAAGCGGCCCTGGCAGTCCGCGGACTTCGTGGCCGTCGACGACGTGAGTTTCACGGTCCGTCGCGGGACCACCACCGCGATCGTCGGTGAATCGGGATCCGGCAAGTCGACCATCGCGCAGATGGTGCTCGGCCTGCTCGAACCGACCTCGGGCACCGTGGAGTTCGACGGCAAGGACGTCGCGAAGCTGGACAGCAAGGGCGCGTTCGCCTTCCGGCGCCGGGTGCAGCCGATCTTCCAGAATCCCTACGGCTCGCTCGACCCGATGTACTCGATCTTCCGCACGATCGAGGAACCGCTGCGGGTGCACAAGATCGGTACTTCCGCCGAGCGCGAAGCGGTGGTGCGTGACCTGCTCGACAAGGTGTCGCTGCCTGCTTCGGTGCTGCGGCGCTATCCCAACGAGTTGTCGGGCGGGCAACGTCAGCGGGTGGCGATTGCCCGCGCGCTGGCCCTCTCGCCCGAGGTGGTGGTCTGTGACGAGGCGGTCTCGGCGCTGGACGTGCTGGTTCAGGCTCAGATCCTCACCTTGCTCAACGATCTCCAGGCTGAACTGGGGTTGACGTATTTGTTCATCACTCACGATCTGGCGGTTGTTCGGCAGATCGCGGACAACGTGGTGGTCATGCGTGAAGGCAAGGTGGTGGAGGCAGCCACGACGGATGAGGTGTTCGCGTCTGCGCGCGAGGGGTATACGCGGGCGTTGCTCGAGGCGATTCCTGGTCGGGGGTTGCTTACGGGGTAGCGGGGTTCGCGCGGGGTAGAGGTGTTCGGTAGTCCCAGACGGTTTGACGCTGTGTTTTTGGCGCGCTGGCGCGCGC
>NZ_JBHXAQ010000015.1:0-122385 GCF_042728755.1 Nocardia sp. NPDC060249 | reverse complement strand
GTCGGCGGTCGGCGCTCGGCACGTCGACGCTCGGCGCACGGCGGTCGGCGGTCGGCGCTCGGCACGTCGGCGCTCGGCGGTCGGCGCTCGGCACGTCGGCGCTCGGCACGTCGGCGCACGGCTGCTCGGCACGTCGGCGGTCGGCGGTCGGCGCTCGGCGGTCGGCGCACGGCACGGCGGCACGTCGGCGGTCGGCGGTCGGCACCTCCGCGGTCCGGCACTCGGCACCTCGGCGGCACGGTCGGCGGTTCGGCGGCAGCGAGGCTGGGGGTTCGGCGGTTCGCAGCACGGACGGACGGTGCTCGGCGGGCACGCAACCGCGGTCGGCGGTTCGGCGCCCACGTGGTTCGGCGCATGGCGGTTCGGCGCACCCCCGCGCTCGGCGGACGACGGTCGGCGGTTCGGCGCCCACGTGGTTCGGCGCATGGCGGTTCGGCGCACCCCCGCGCTCGGCGGACGACGGTCGGCGGTTCGCCGCACAGGCGGGCGGCGCCCTGGCCCCCGGCGGTCGCTGGTAGATGCTCGGCGGCACGGTCGGCGGTCGGCAGGTCGGCACCTCGGCGGTCGGGAAGCTTGAGACTCAGAGGACCGATACGGTGGGGCAGCTCCCTTGGGCCTACGCACTGAGGGCGGTCGCGGTGCGATCAAGAGCTTGGGACGCGGCGGTCCCGCTCCGAGCCGAGCGCTCGGATGTCATGAACAGAACACTGTGCTGGCCGGCGGCCGCCCGCAGACCGCAAAGCTCCGCGGGCCGTCTCCAGCAAGTAGCGCCGCGTCCAGCCGTGGCGCCTCCGTGCGAGACAGTCGGAAGCACAATCGCGGCGAGGCTGTCGCCGTCGGACACCTCGGTGAACCCGATCGAATGGGTCCAATTGGACCCATTCAAAGACTGCGGCAGGGGATGACCGGCGCCCGCATCCCCGATGGAAACCCAGTACCGACCGAACTGTCACTGTGACGGACCGCTAGAAGCAGTCGCGCCAAAACGATCGGCGCGTCATACTGTCAGACGTGATTGCCCACTCATTGTTCATGGCCTGCGACCATCGAGGTTGCAAGGCCTTCCTCGAGGAGCTTGAGCAGCGAGCAGCCGAGGAGGTACTCCGCGAGACCGCGAGCGCGTCCGGCTGGTGGATGGGTAACCGCGGGGAATTCTGCCCGGATCACCACCCGGTTCGCCGCTTCCACTGAGTGCGTAAGAGGGGCCCGACTGAAATGTTCAGTCGGGCCCCTCTTACGCACTCAGTGCTAGTTCAGATTGGGAAGGTGAGGTGTGGCTGCGCGGACTTGATGATGCGCCGCACACTCGCCTCGTCACACTTCGTCTTCTCAGCGATCTGCAGGTTCGATTCGCCTGCGAGCTTCAACGTCAGAACCGTTCTGACCATGTCCGGCGATCGCCGCCCGGTCTTGCAGATGAGCGCCACAGCCCTGTCGACCTCGTCTTCGACCCCGTTGGGAACGACCGCGAGAGTGCCCCTGACCACGTTCACCCGCGACGCACCAGCGGGGCTGCCAGCAGAACGGGGCGGCTTCGAGGAACGGCTGACGGGCTTCATCGGCGCCACCGTGGGCTGGACGGCACGCTCGGCTTGAGCGTGATGTTGCGCCGAGCGTGCGCGGGATTGCGCCACGCCAGCAGGAGCGGGCTCGGTGGCCATCGTATTGCGGTCGGCGCGGTCGAAGGCGGCGTGCACCTCGGCGTCGGTATAGCCATCGACCGGCTGCACCGGACCTGCCTCGGCGGGCGAAGGCTGCTCCGACGCCGAGCTCTCAGCCTGCGCTGCAACCACTTCGCTGCTGACACCGTCGGTCTCCACATTCCTGTCAACGCCCAACGGGTCAGCTGCTCCGAAGGCATCCGTTGCCGCTTCTTCGTGACGCACCTCGACAGCTCGCTCGTCGCCAGGTGCTACGACAGGCGTCGCCACACTATCGTGCCCTGCATCGGCGCTGTCGTCGCCTGGAAGCGCCGTTGCGTGCTCTGCCTGGACATCAGCACTGACCGGCGCCGTCATCTCGTCCGTACGCTGTTCAGCCCGCTGCGGCTGCGCGACGGAGAAGTCGACCGGGACTTCCACCTCCGGCAGTTGCACTCGATCCGTCGATGCAATCGCGGTGTTGGCTGTTGCTTCCAGATCCATCGGACTGTCCACATCAGCGAGGGTCAGGCTGTCCACCGACGACAGGTCATGAAGTTCTACCGGACCCATTGCGGCCGACGCTCGTTGGATCGCGACGCCGTAGCGTTCGGAAACCGCGTTATGGATGAGCAGAGCAATGCCGATCATCACTGGCGCAATCGAGTTCGGAAGGAGCTTGTCCAGTTGGAGCGGGCTAACGTAGGGGTAGCAGTTCAGACCGATGCTGAGGCCCAGCAAGGTCAGCTCAGCGGTGACGACCTGGTTCTTGTTGTTGTTGACGCCCCACTCGGCGACCGCATTGGAACCGACCATGATGACCACCAGGCAGGCGCTGATCATCGCCTCGAGCAGGTAGCTGACCCAGTACAGCGGGTCGCTCGGTCCAGACGGTGCCAGGTTGTGTTGGACGTTGACCGCCGAAAACACCATGCCAGCGACGACGACCCCGGCCAGCACGCGCAGCGACCACTTCCGTTGCCGATACAGTGCGGCCAACTTGGCGGCCGGCGAGTGCTCGCGGCGCTGTGCTACCAAGGCATTGTGCGCGTCGATCTGGTCCCGATTGGTGGCCTTTGCGATGGCACGCTCGGCTGCACGTCGCTGTCGGCGCAGTCCGGCCCCGTGGCGGATCGAGCCCACGCGTTCCTTGCGAGTCATCTTCCGGGCGTAGGCCTCGACTTGAGCTTCCTTCGCGAGCTCCTCGTCTGACCGTGCCGCACGGAGCGCTGGGTGGTCCTGGTGAGCGAGCCGATTCTTGGCCTTTTCGACGAGATCGGCGAGGTCGGCCTCGTCGCTGCGAGTTGTCAGTTTCATTCGCTCTTGCCCTTGAGGAGTCGGGTGATGATCGACCGGATCTGTGGTCGCGCAGCGGCGAGATCGTCGGCGAGCTCGCCGCGGTTGGTCGCGTTCAGATCGTCACTGGCGGTGTCGATCATCGCGACGATGGTGGCCAGAGTGAGCGCAACATGCGTCTCTGTCACGTTGTCGCCCTGGCGGCTGAGGCGGCTCACAACGCGGGCTTGGAGCGCATCGTCCGCGACGAGTTCCTCCGCCAGGGCAATCATGGTTTCCGTGTACGTGCAGCGACGGCGGCCGAGATGCCTTCCGAGACTTTTGCGCACGACCTCCACCTGATCGTAGAGGTCGGTGTCCATGTTGACCGACGTGTGCATTGGCCAGCTCCCCTTCTGTGCCCAACACTCGCTTGTGGGCGCGAATTTGCGCATCTGCGCGTTTGCGCGTCTGCTCAAAAATTGTACCCAGACGCAGAGCTTGGGCGCCAGCGTTCGCGCCAATTTTTGCCCCATTGTTTCCGGAATTGCGTTGCCGTAGAGCGGAGGTGGGGCCGCACCGGCCCTGATGGGTCCAATTGGACCCATCAGGCTCACGCACCCGTCTGCAGGCTGTCCACACGATTGGGTCCAATTGGACCCAATCCGACGCTTGGGGGCCGCAGTCATCGTGTCCACGCGATTCGGCCGCGCCGCATGTGACACACTTAGCGCGCACTACCAGAACCTGTCCTCCAGGGAGGGGATTATGACCTCAGCCGTCACGCTTGAGATCCCGAAGCCACTTGTCATCACTCTCGGCAATCTCAAGGGCGGCGCAGCGAAGACCACCTCCGCGTTCTTCCTCGCCTGCTACTTCGCGATCGTTCATGGACTTCGGGTGCTCGTAATCGACGCGGACCCACTGTCCCAGACCGGAGACTCTTGGTATCGACGTCTCCGCGACGGTGGAATCGAACCTCCCTTCGCGCTGGTTCCCTTCCCGTCCAAGCAGATTCACCGATGCATCGACGACAACAGCTCGCTCTACGATGTGATCATCGTCGACGCTGGCGGTGAGTCAGATGAGATCTTCAAAGCGGCGGTCCGGCGCACGCAGGAATTGATCTTGATGACTGCGACGAATCCTTCAGAGTACAACCGGATTCCGTCCACCTTCCAAGCCGCGAGCGAAGCAGCCGCTCAGGTCAGCCATGAGATCAATGTGCGGGTGTTGCTGGCCAAGGTACCGACCCAATGGCGAACAGTCGATGGGGAGAAGATCAACGTATCCACCGAACACCGCATCGCGCGTAAGGATCTCGCCGATGCTGGCTACGAGCTCTTCGAAGCGTTCCTGTCCGACTGGCGGTGGTACCGCGAAGCCGCAGACGGGAAGGTCGGCGGAGGAGCTGAGAACCCGATCAGCGACCTCGGTGAATATCAGGCTGTCGGCGATGAGCTTGTTGCCAGATACCTCAGCGCCGAGGTGGCGTCGTAATGCCGCCGCCGAAGCGATCAGCCGGAAAGGGCACGCTGGGGGGTGGTGTCAATGCGGTCGCTGACACGTCACCGCACACCCCGCCGGTTTCTCCGCTGCACAACGCCGACTGGCCGCCTGCGCCTGTGGCCACGCCCGTGGTCACGCCGGCCGATCCCACGCCTGCAGTGTTCGACGCGGTGATGGAGATGCCGATACCTGCCACGGTCGGCGAGGACGGATCCGACACCGCGCTCACGCTGCGCGAGAAACAGCAACTCGAAATGCTCGAGCAGTCGATCGAAGCGCTTCGGATGGCCTTCGCGGTGGCCGGTCGCGCACTGGAGATCATTCGCAACGCCAGGCTCTACCGATCGACGCATCCGACGTTCGAGGCGTACGTCGAGGACAAATGGGGCATGCAACGCGGGTACGCAAACAAGCTGATCAGGGCATGGCCGCTCGCGAACCGACTCCGCTCCGGCGCACCAACCATCAACGAAGCGCAAGTGCGCGAACTGCTTCCAGTGGCTGACCGCTACGGCCAGGACGCTGCGATCACCGTTTACAGCGTGGTGGCCGAGGCAGACAAGGTGACTGCGGCCAAGGTCAAGGAGGCCGTGTCTGTCGTGCCGGACGGCCCGTTCGACGAGGACGAGGTCATCAAGCGCATTCGGGCGCTCCAGCAGGGGCTTTCGGTCGACACCGCAGCAAAGGGTGATCGGCTGGTGCTGGCGGTGCGGAAGTTGGAAGGAATCACGGCCCAGCTTGTCGAGGGCTCGCGCGACCATCCTGACGAAGCTCGCGACGTTGCCCAGCGACTGCGCAACCTCGCCAAGCGGATCGAAAGCCAGATCGAAGACTGACCTCACCTGGGATTGCTGCTCCTGTCCTTGCGTTCGTAGCGGGGACAGGGGCAGCGAACGTTTGCGGTACATGCGATCAGCAGCGCTGACCTCATGGGGTGATCGTCGAGAGCGACCATTGAGGTCTGACCAGTCGTGATCGAGCAGTATGATTCTCATCCGGTATGCCGGAGTGACAAGGCGATCTCTCGCCGGGCGAATTCTTCTGTCCTCATCCGGGCAGCGGCGCGGCCACTGACGCGCAGCCGGTTCGCTTCCCGGAACTCGGCAAACAGCTTGCGGCCCACCGAGTCCGAGTTAACAGACTGAGCGGTCTTTTTTGCTCGCTCGACATCGTCTCGGGACAGCTGCTGCTCGAAGCGCTGATGGTGTTCCCTCTGAACCCGCTGGCCACGTGCGATCCTGGCAGGGGGCTCGTTGACCGGCACCCGGCGCAGCATGTGAACCAGGTAGCCGGAGGGGTTTTCGGGATCGGTGAGCAGCGTATGACCAGCGAGGCGGAATTGTTCGATCGCGGTCAACACGTCGTCGACCAGCCATCCAGCGCGGGCGTAAGGCGTGAGAACCGCGGTGAGCTTGCCCAGAGCGATTCCAGCGATCCAGTCCGGGATCCTCATGTCAGCGCGGCAGTTTCGAGCGAGAGAGACGGCCTTGGCGTCCCAGATCGGTGCGCTGCGGTTGGTCTTCTTCGGTCGCGGAGCGGGATCCTCGGTCTTTTCGGGAAGTTTTTTTTCAGCCGACAATGAGAGAACAGACTTACCACCGCTTTGCGGTAGTGGGGTGTCAATTCCCAGGTCGAGCAGTTCTGCGACCGCTTTTTCATCCACAGCCAGTGTGGTCGATTCATGCAGCGCCGCAACCGATGCCCACCCCCGGCCCTTGTCCTGGCGATCGTAGGACTCGAGCCGTTCTGCCTTCGTGCGGTGCCGGCCACGAAAGACGACCGTGCGTACGCCGAGCTGGACCGCGAGGCGGCGGCAGCGTTGGATCGTGGACTTCGACCGGGTGACGAGGCGCTGGAGTCTGCGCACTGTCGGTCGGCAGTCGCGACCGGTGGCGCTGTCGGCCGTGGCGCTTTCCGCGATGACGTAGGCCATCCAGGTCGATCGACTGATCGACGGGACGAGTCCGTCGCGGCGCAGAGCCCGGTAGTGCTCGTCGTAGAGCGCGACGCAGTGCGCCACGAATCTGACGCGCGACCACCAGCACGGCGGTGCACCAGCGTTCGAGTAAGCCTCGTCCGACAAGACCAACCGCAGCGGTCTGTCGGCGGGCGATGCCTTTTTCAGGGTAGGAGAGGGCGATTTGGCGTGTCGGTACTTGCCAGATCGCAGGCGTGCGCTACCCTGAGATCTGTCCTGGAAAGACATGATCCCCTCGGGGGTCCGGAACCCCTCTCAGCCTGGTCCGCTGTGGGGGGGTTCTTGCGTTATGGGGTATGTGGGGGAGAGGTCAGTCACCTCGCGGGCTTCTCGGCTTGGTCAGGCCGAGATCCGCTGTGGAGCTTCACCTCCTTGGTGATGCTCGCTGGTGTGCTCGGATGGGGTCAGCAGTCCGAGTTCGCGCAGCAGCGCACGGTCGAAGAATTCCTTCTTGGCACCGATCCTCTTGGGCAGATAGGCCTGGTAGGCCTTGATGACGTGCAGCGAGAGCATGACTCCGCCTGGCGAGGTCGTTCCGGAAAGGTATTTCAGGCCTACCTTGGCGGGAATCGCGGTTGTGCCGGGTATGTCCCCATGTGCAATCGCGAGCTCGGCCTCAAGGGCGTACTCGTAGAACGCCCGCTTGGTCCAGCCGCGGCGGTCGATCTCTGCTGCGACAGCAGCTTCCAGCGCTTCGGTGACTCTCAGGTTCACGAACTTCCCTGGCGGTCTTGATATGGGTCGGCCCATATGAATATAGATATCTCACGGTGACTCGAGAAGCGAGCCGACACACCCATAAATTCTCCTGGGTTAGTGCCCCGCCGGCGATCACGAAGTGCTGTGTCCGTTCAGAGCATTGAGAACCTCGGTGCTCGTGATGATCTGACCGGCGCCAACGGATCGGCCGATGATCAGCAGGGCGGCTTCGTGGACCTGGTCGGCCCGGTGCCGGGTTGCGTTGGAGGCGACGGCATCTCGGACCACCCACGGTGTCCAGCCGAGTTCGAAGGCGTCCAGCGCGGACTTGAGGACACAAGCGTCGGTCGCGATGCCGCACAGGATCACATCGGTGACGGCGAGATCACGTAGCGCGGTAATCGTTTCAGGGGTGAAGGCGCTGTAGATCTGCTTGTCGATGACGGTGACGTTGGGGAGCTCCAGGTGCGGTGCGAGCTCGTCAACGACCGCGATCTCTTCCGGGCTCTGCAGGGCTGTCCAGCCGATGTGACGCTCGTAGGGCGAGTTGGGGTAGTTGGCGAACCGCGTGATCACGATCGGCTGACCGGAGGGCGCCCAGGACCGAATCAGGTTGTCGACCACTGGGACTACCGGTGCTGAATCGGGAGTGATGAACCCGTTCTGGACGTCGATCACGATCAGCGCGGCGTTGTCGATGTTCACTAGATCTCCTGCAGTGCGTCCATGGCCAGCTCGAGCTGTTCGATCAGCCCGCTGGTGGTGGTGATGGCTTCGCGCATCGAGTACTCCGAGCCGGTCTCCTGCGGCCGCGGTGTGAACAGCATCGGTCGGACTCGGCGCAGGAACCGGTGCCCGAACTTCGGGTCGATCGACCCCGGCGATTCGTTGATCGCATGGGTATAGGACCAGATCGCCTGCAACGCGATCTCGAAGGTGACGACGCGGGGCTCCGACAGCGCGCGAGCGGGGTCGTGCGGGTGGTAGGCGACGCCGGACCAGGATGCGAATCCGGTTGAGACTCCGGGAATGCCGAAACTTGCCATCTTGACGTCGGGATATCCCGCCGCGAGCAGTTGAGCTTCGATGCGTTCCCCTGCGACTTGCGCCGCGGCGCCGTCGGGCGCATCAGGATCGATCAGCACCCGGGGTGAGCAGATCAGCCGGACGGCGGTCTCGAGCGATGCGCCAACCCACGGTGCGGTGTAGATCCAGTACAAGCTCAGGATGTAGGAGCCGGTGACCGGTGCGTCTGTCAGTGAGCTCAATGTCTCACTGGCCCACTGCAAGTCGGCGGGGTAGGTGTCATAGCGCCACAGGGCGATCGAGGTGATGTCGGCTGCGTCGACCTCTTCTGCGAGGTGAATGATGACGGTGCCGAAGGCGAAGATCTTCATCGTGCAGCCGGGGCGAGCCATCGGAGCCGACCATCCGCCGAGCTTGCCGAACTCCTCAGTGGGTGCCGCGTCGACAGCGGCGACGAGATCGCCGATTGCAGCCGGGGGGATCTGTGCCGCGATGAATTTGTGTGACCGGATGCCGATCTGGGTCGCGGGTGTCGGTGCCAGCGCGCTGACAGCGAGCAGGACATCTCCCGGTGGGGTGGTGGTCGACTCCCAGGCTTGGACGTGGCCCGCGGCGACAGGGCGGCCGAGTTGTTGGGTGAGGCGCGTCGCGAACTCGCTGTGGTTCTGTCCGGCTCTGGTACGTGCGTCAGCGATGCGGCGGCGCGCAATCGCGGCGTAGTCGGGGCGCCATGCTGAGTGTGTTCCCAGCGCGGTCACAGACGCTGTGGACGATGTCGGCAGGTAGTGGATCATCCTGCGGCCTCTGCAGACTCGCTGTGGTGCATCGGCAGGTCGGACAAGCCTAAGTTCGACCGTGCCTCGCCGACCAGGGCTTCGAGCTGATGGATCTGTCGCTCGAGTGCGGGGATCGACTTGCACTTCTCCTCTAGGTCGGCGACACGTCGACGCAGTTGTTCGACTTCGTTTTCCAGCGCCTCGGTGCGTTCGGGGATCGACGGGCCAGGCTCGGGCCGGGGGAGTACGTAGGTTCCCAAGCCTTGGCGGACCTCGACCAGCCCGCGGTTGACGAGGAGTTCGACAGCTTGGTTGACCGTGCCGGCGGCGGCACCGTAGATCTCCTGCAGCGCCCGCTTGGCGGGCAGCGTGTTGCCGACGGGGTATTGGCCATCGGCCATCTTCTTATCCAGATCGTCGGCGATCTGGACGTATTTCGAGGTGCCCATCACCGCATCATAGTCCTTCATAACTCACTTGGGTGATATAGATGTCTCTTGACTGTTCTAGTACAGTCATGACACACTTAGATCACCGAAGAGAGGACCCCCAAATGAAGTCCACCGGACAGGACTCCCGATCCCGATACCTTCGCCACACCGATACCCACCACTACGCGTTCCTGGTCAGCGCCGATCGCTATGTGATCTCCTACTGGCGCTTCGAGCCCGGCGCGGTCGTCCTGACCCGCGAGCAGGCTGAGGCCGCACTCGACCTCGCCGCATTGGTCAGCCACTTCGCCGACCAGCTGCTCTTCGCCCGCACCAAACAGGCGACGCGCCTGTGGGACAAGGTGACTCGCCTCGCCGAGGTGGTCGGCCTCGACCCGCTGGACGCGGTCCTGCGCACCATGCAGGACCACCGCACCCGGCAGGGGTGGCTGGCGTGAACATGACCACATGGCGTCGCCGCCGTATCGAATCCGACAGCGTGCGAGTTCCCGAACCCACCGAGCGGGCCGACGTGGTGATCACCGAGACCTCGATCACCTCGAAATACACCCGCCAGAGCGGCGTGTACGTCGGTGACAACCTCTGGGTTGTCAGCTACCTCCCCGGACGTGAGTTCGACCTGCCTGGCGCCATCACGGCGATCTCGGCGGCCGCCGTCGCCGACAGCGTGCTGGCCGACTCCGCCGCACAACTGGGCCTGACCGCCGCCGAGCTCGTCGGCTTCATCGCGATGAGCGGGGCGTTCAGATGACTCCCGCTACAGACACCGACCACGCCGTCACGAGCAGCCAGCGCGCCCCGCGCAGCGCCGACGGGTGGATCGCGATCGCCCTTTTCGTGCTCCTTCTCGCCTGCGCGGCAGGCGGATTCGTCTTCCAGGTGCGCTACGCCGCCGCTCCCATGCCCTGCACCTACTGCCAGGAGACCCCCCGATGAACCGGACTCACCAGACCACCACCATCTTCGCGACCGTGATCCCGGGCCCCTGCCGGGAAGACCCGGACCGCTTCTTTCCCGCTCGGCGAAACGCCAACAAGATCATGGCGGCCCGCGATATGTGCGCCTCTTGCGACTTTCTGCAGGACTGCGCCGAGCGGGCCCTCGCCATGGTCGAGCACTCCCCGGAACACCTGGTCGGGTCGATCACCGCCGGATACCCGATCCCGACCAACCCCTCCAAAGGCCAGCTCACCGCGCTCCTCGCGAATCTGCGATTCACCAGCGCGACCGGGATTCTGGCGCCACTACGAGAGCGGAGGGCGTGATGGATCGCAAGATGAAACCACCCCGACACGGTAGTGACCTGGACCTGGAGACCTGGGGACTGTTGGGGTTGGTCGGCACCGTCGGTGCCATCTCGGGCTACACCACGCTCTCACTTGATCTCGCACAGGAGATCGGCGGTCCGACCCAGGAAGTCCCGTGGCACCCGGTCAAACTGTTGTGCGGTCTGCTGACCGACGAGCTGGTCTGGAGTACCGAGGCCACGATCGTTGCTCTCGGAATGCCGATCACCGGTTGCGCGGTCTGCGCCGCGGGGATCTACGCCGGTCGACGCTGGTGGCGGACCCGACCCAAGCGTCGTGACCGCAAGGCCATCGACGCCCAGGCCCAGTTCATGGGCAGGGGAAAAGAGATCGACGGACTCAAGGAGGCCGCGGTCGCCGAGCGCGCCGCCAGCCTGCAGGTTCGTCTGCCACAGGGATCTGTGCCCGGCGTGTTCATCGGCAACACCATCCGCCAGTCGGTCTTCGATCGGTCACAGCGTCTGTACGGGTCCTACGAGGACCTGCACGTCGATATCTGGGGCCCGCGCCAGGGAAAGACCACCTCGCGTGTCATCCCGGCGATCATGCAGGCCCCCGGCCCTGTGGTGGCGACGTCGAACAAACGCGATGTCGTCGATGGCACTCGGCTTCATCGCGAGAGTGTCGGTGACGTCTATATCTTCGACCCGCAGGGTGTCGCGGATGCCGAGCCGACGTTCTACTGGGATCCCATCGCCTGGGTTGCCAGTGGCAAGACGCTGGCGCTGATGGAACAACGTGCGGCAGTGCTCACCGGGCACTTCGCGGCGTCGGTCGGGGAAGACCGTTCGGTCGACGCGTTCTTCGAACCCAGTGCCCGCAAGTTGATCCGAGCGCTGATCATCGCCGCCGTCGTTGCGAAAGCGCCGATCACCAAGATCGCGGAATGGATCGAAGCCGAGCACGACGACTCTCCTCGACTCCTGCTGCACAAGGCCGGGTTTCGTACCTACGCAGGAGTTCTGGCTCAGCAATACGGTGCACCGTCCAAGCAGAAAGGCGGCGTTTTCGCGACCGCCGGGGTCATGACCGAATGCCTCAACACCGCAGCGATCGTCCCCTGGGTTACCCCGAGCCAGGACGGTGAGCAGCCGCGTAGCGCGTTCGATGTGCGGGCATTTGCCAAGTCCCGAGACACGCTGTATGCGTTGTCATTGGAAGGCGAGGGCAACGCCGGAGCGCTGGTCACTGCGTTGACCGACGCCGTGACCGATGCTGCCATGGACCTGGGATCGCGCTCCCCACGCGGCCGTCTGTCCGTGCCGATGCTCGCCGTACTCGACGAAGCTGCCAACATCGTCCGCTGGCCAGCCTTGCCGAAGCTCTACAGCCACTTCGGATCTCGCGGCATCGTCGTGATGACGATCCTGCAGTCCTGGGCGCAGGGCGAGCGGTGCTGGGGCCGCGCCGGCATGGACACCCTGTGGTCGGCGGCGACCCTGCGCGTACTCGGTTCCGGCGTCGATGATCCCGGCTTCCTCTCAGGTCGCAGCGAGACCATCGGCGACCACTACGAGAGCAGCGTCAGCGTCTCGAAGAGCCACGGCGGTAGCCAATCGACCACGACCAGCCGAATCGAAGCCCGGACCTTGAAGGCTTCTGACCTCGCAAAGATGCCGCGCGGCCGGGCGGTGTTGTTCTCCGCTGCGAACCCTGCAGTCCTGTTCGAGACCGTGCCGTGGTTCGAGCACGACTTCGCCGACAAAGTCCGCGCGTCACTCGAGCGCTACGAGCCCAAATTCGAGGACGAGGCCACGGTCGCCCCGCTTCATATCGTGCACGCCGATCTCGACACCACGGAAGGAATCTCGGCATGAGCGACGCTGATTGGGAGGAGCTGATCTCCTCCGACACCCTCCCTCCGGCCATGGCCGCGATGGCCACCGACACCGTCGAACGCGCCATCACGACTGCCTTTGCCGCGATCACTAACCCCGCGGTGACCGAGGCCCTCGAAGGGCGCGAAGAGGAGATCCGCGCGGTCGCCAAGCGGCAGGTCGATCGTCTCCTGGCCGGTTCGGCGCCGGGCGGCGAGCTGCGATTCCGAACCCTCGACGAATTCGTCGAGAAGTTCGTGGCGCGTGTCTATCGCCGCGATGTCAGTGAGGGCACCGAGCGCGGGTCCTGGCGGTGGTGCTCGGAATGGTGGCAGCACGGCGAGGCGGTGGCCAAGCTGTCAGCTCTGTGGTGCGCATTCGAAAACCTGCGCACAGGCCTGGGTACCGAGCAGGCGGTGTTCTGGGTTCAGTTCGGCGAGCCGATCCTCACCAAACTTCTCGGCGAGGAAGGTCCGTTCAAGTACTGCTACGCGGGCGTCCACTCCAAGCGCCTCGAACCGCTGCCCACGGTGCCCGCGCCGCCCGGGATGTTCGCCGACGGCGCCCTCGCGCCCTCTGCCGCCGCCGCACCGGCCGCCGTCGCAACCGATCCCGTCGTCGAAGCCCTGGTCGGCGAGCCGGGCTTCCCCTGATCGTCGCATCGAGGAAAGCAGCTGGACATGCAGAACCCGAACCGGGCCGCCGCTGGCGGACATCGCCGCCGCGATCCAGGTCTGACCGATATCCGTGCCGAGCTGGAAGCCACTCGCACACTGGTGAACTGCCTCAGCGCAGTCACTATGGCGTGGGACAGCGGACTGAACCCGTACAGCCGGGCGATAGCGCCGATCGTGGCACAGACCCGTGCACGTGCCGACGCCCTCGCCCCGCTGGTGCACGAGCTGCGAGACGCCACGATCGACCTGCGCGCGGCCGAAGCGGTCCGCGACCCGTTCCTGGACTCCGCTGTCGCGCAGATGGCAGACATGGGCGTCGAACACCCTGACTACACCCGACTCAGCGACAAGGTCACCGACTACCTGCTCATCACCCAGACCGCGGACACACGGATGATCGAGCACCACCGCGCCCGATCCGAATCGGCACGGATGCAGCTGGAAGCAGCCGCCAACGGCCATGTCGCCATCGATCAGCTCGACGTCGGGTACGTCCAGATGCTCGCCGACGACATCGCCGTCGAAGACCTGTGGGCCGCTCGCGCACGACTGCACACCCTCACCTGCCGCGAACGCGACGCGCGCGGAGCCGAGGTCCAGCGTCTGGTCAGGTCCGGAATCGACATCACCCAAGCCCGCGCTGCGGTCGACACCGACTATCAGCCGACACCCGAAGCGACCACTGCCGCCCTCCCGAGGGTGCTCGGACGCCCCGCTGCGGCACCCGAAAACCGCTTGCGCACCACCGATCCCGACGTAGTCGACGCTGCGGTTCTCACCGCGCGACGCCGCCTGATCGAAACCGGTCCTCTCGACGACGAGTCAGTACCGCCCGCGCTCGATGACTCAGTGATCGTGCGGTTCGTGCGTGCCCGCGCCGACATGCTCATTCCCGCCGCCGTCGCTGGGCACATCGCCGCGCAGGCAGCGAAAAGCGCGGTCCAGGAGGTCGCTTTCGTCGAGGCCGCGCAGACACGAGCCAGCAGCAAGGAGATCGACCCGTTCATCGTCGACGAGCCTTTCGTCGAGACGATGCGCGCGAGGATCGCCGAACTGCAGGACGATCCGCCACGCCGCAAGGCGCTGACCCAGCTGCTTTCTCAGTTCCGTATCAATGCCAAGGCCACCGCCACCGCCAAGCTGGCCACCGAGATCGCCGCCGCGACCGAGGCCGCCGAGTCCGCGCGGAACCTGGCCGAGTCCCTCACCGGAAACGCCGCCCACCTACAGCGCGGATTCGCCGAATACGCAGAGCAGCTCGACAACTCGGCCGACAGATCGATCGCTGACCTGCCCCCCGCCGCAGCCACGGTGTCATCCACGGCTGACCCTCCCACACCGAAGCCCTACCGGCTGGACCTGAACAACGCGACAGCCCCGCAGCGCGGCACCGCAGAGACCACAACCAACCCGCCCACAGTTGGAGTCCCAGACATGTTTTTCAGCCACAGCGAGCCCGTCCAAGTCGATCAGCACTCTGCCGAAGATGCTTTCGGACAGCAGTTCTCAGCGCTGACTCGACTGCTCATGCAGTACGCGATGGCGTGGGCGCAAACCGGTGCCAAGAAGCGCGAGGCCTACCTCCTGGCGATGGCACGCAAGGCCGACCGCGAGCGCGAAGAAGCCCAGGCCAGGTTCGATGCCGAGCGCAAAGGTGTCGAGGCCAAGCTCGTCGCTGTGGAGAAGGCCGGGTTCGACAACCTGACCCGTCGTGAGGTCGTCGCAGCAGTCGGCGACGCCGCCTCGTGGGCACCGCACAGCGCGGTCGCCACGGCGTCGATGCACTCGCTTCGAACCTACGTACACGCGCGATTCGGCATCGTGCTCGACCTCGACGAAGCCACTGCGGCGGTCGACAAGGCCTACACACTGGACTCCAAACTGCACATGGCAGAGGAAGAACGGCTCTACGTTGCCCGCGCCGGCGCGGCCCAAAAGCACATGATCGACCAGGTCGTTGCCGATCCATCCATCGATCAGTCGGCACGCCGGACCGTGATAGCCCAGATCCAGGCCTGGCAGAGCGACCCCACCGACACCACCCTGCGTGCAGTGAACGAGGCGATGGTGTCGGCGGGAGTCAACGACAAGACCCGCACCAAGGTCGCGTTCACCGCACTCTACCTGGCTGGCCGTGATGGCCAGCCCGCACCGGTGGTACTGCAGCGCAAGCTCGCCGAACCCCTCGTCGCCCCAGGAGAGGCGATCAAGAACCGCCTCGACACGCTGCTCCTCAGCTACCAGACCCAGTTGAAGACGGGTATCGACTCCAGCGCGACACGGCGCACGATCCGAAACATGCTGCCTCTGCTCGACAAGGCCGATGTAGAGGTGGCGAGGGAGCGGGGCAACGCGATCTGGGAGAACCCCACCGGCGAGTACAAGCCGCTGTGGCCAGACCACGTCAACCGGACAGCGGTCGAAGAGGATCTGAGGTTGTACTCGATGGTCCGCCAGGCCGCGACCCAGGCGCAGATCGATGTCGACTCGCTAGACGCCCCCGCAGCAAAGTCCTTGGAGAAGACGAGCGCCGCGGTCAAACGCCGCCTGGACAAAGTGATCGACAAGGGCGAAGGGCTCCACCCGGTCGAACGGTCCCAGCTCGCGTTGACGATGCGCGGTATCGAATCCGGCAGCGGGCGAATCCCCGAACAGATCTTCGCCGATCACCACAGTGGCGCCGCCGCCGACATCGAGCGGGCAGTCGGGCAGGCCCGAACCAGCGCCGCACATCATCAGTACACCCTGGAGACGCTGGTCGGCAAGGAAATCAGTGACCCAGTTCTACGCGCGAAGCTGGTCTCTGACAGCAACATTCAGCACCACCTCGGTCGGCTGGCGACCTCCGCCGGTGGCGCCGACCCAGCGGCGAACACGGCCGCCGAAGCAGCTGTGGCTCGCCTGGATGTCTCGCTGAACGCCTACGGACTCAGCGATCCCATCCGAGCCGAAGTCAACGCCCGCGCCAGCGCCGCGATCACCGATGCCGCGAAACACGCCGCCTCGACCGCCGCCCGCCAAGAGCGCTGGAACAAGGCCATCTACGCGACCGCCAAATCCACGGTCCACGCACCTGTCGGACACCCGGCAGAACACAAAGAGAACGGAGCGCAACTGACCCCGGAACAGATGGAGGTCATGAACATCGTCGCCAGCACCCGATCGGAGCCACCCGCCGCCGCAGCCCGCACCACCGGCCGGCGCGGTCCTCGTAAGACCACCCCCGGCGCGGGCATGGACTACCTGATCAACCGCGCCATCCACGGCCCCGACGAGGGCACTTCCCCCGGTACCGGCATCGGCGACTGAGCCGATCGAACAGAGACAGGAACCCAATGACCAGCAACGAAACCCCCAACGACATCCCCAACGACCGTGCCAGCTACATCGATCGGGCGCTGCACATCGAAGAGCGCCTGACACGAGGGGATTGGCAGCACGACGAGAAGATCGGATCCATCACGGTCGCACGTCAGGTTCGCGACCTCGTCAAGGTCACCGACACCTACCTCGACGGCGCCGAAGCCGAGCGCGCCACGGTCGTGCTGTCCTCGCTGATGCGCGGTGGCACCTCGGTGGGTCTCTGGGACCGCATCCACGACGCCCGGGTCTACTCCTTCTGGCTGCACGGTGAGATGGGCGCACCGGTGTACAAGAACGACTGGATCCAGCTGAATCCCCAACTCCACGCCCGAGTGACCAGCGCGGAGTCGCCGTACGTGCCGACCGACGTCGAAGGGCTGGACTTGACGACGGGCAGAAGCATTCTCGCGGGTGCCGAAGAGGTCGCCAGGGCAGCAGCCGACCGCCCGGTTGGGCTACTCGCCTCCAACCGGTGGCGCGACGAGCTCTCAACAGCTACGACAGCAGTCATCGCCGCAGCCAACCATTCGATCGGCCTGACCGCCGGGGAGCGGTACCGCATCAACATGCTGCTCAATAGGTGGAGCGACCTTTCCCGCGAAGGCGAAGGATTCGATCCCGGAACCCTGCTGCGCGATGCTGAGCTGTTCGACCAATGGTCGCGCAACCGCGACAACGATTTCGAAGGCCATCCGCTGGTCTACCTGCCCGGCGTCAATGTCCATCCAGCGTCTGACGTCGACCTCGACGACCGGATCCAGGCCGTCACTGCAGCCGATATCTCCTACGAAGAGTTCAGTCGACGTCTCACCGAGTTCGTCGACACTGCACCGACGTTGGACTACGACTACGTTGTCGACGGCAGCACACTTAGTCCCGACGGTCCTCTCGTCGACGAGGCGACCGTGATGACCGCGACTGCGCTGTGGGCCGGGCACACCCAAACGCTCACCCCGGAAGAGGTCGATCGAGCCAGGAAGATCATCTCCGCGGTCGGAACCGAGGACGGCGCCAAGTGGCGCACCCTGTTGCCCGCACAGGTCATGGACGCCGTCGTCGATTCGAATCGGTTCACCGAGTTCACCAACGCTGTACAGCGTGGCTACTACGCCGAGGTCGAGGGCCGGTACCTGCGACAGCAGCCCGAGTACACCGACATCATCGACCTGGACCCGATCATCGAGATCGCCGGATCATTCATCTCCAACCCCCAACCACACCAGTTCGTGGCGCGGGACGAGCTGCGTCAGTACATCGAAGGCGCAGAGAAGTACGTCAGCGCGAACGCGCGCGGCCTCAATCTCGACCAGCTGGCAGCCTTGGCGCAACTGATCGCCACTGCCCGCGCCAGCGCCGCGATCTCCGGTGGCGAATCCGCGCGCCTGGAGGTCGCGCTGATGGCACTCACCGACCCGACCGACGACAACCCCGCACGCGCCCGGCGCGAGAAGCTGTGGGAGGTAGTCGAAGACATCGGTGCGTTTCAGGCCTTGGCGGCAACGTTGCGTCACCGCGCTCCTGTCGAACGCGGTGAGCAGACAGAAGTCGCGGTCGAGGAAACACCCGTGTTCGCTACCGAGCCGTACATTGACGACAGCGACGAAACTCGGTGGAAGGCAGCCGAGGAGTACTACGAGAGCCTGGCGTACGACGCCCATGTCCAGGACAGCGTTCGGGAAGCGATCGATGCACCAGAGGCGCCGAGTCCAGCCGTCATCGACGCTGATCCTGAGGACGTGATCCGCGAACTCCTTGACATCGCGCGCGCTCAAGCCCGGCAGCTCGCGCAGCTGCAGAAGCAGATCGATGACATCGTCGCCCGTCCCGAACCAGTCCAAGCGAGCGTGAACACCGAGGTGTCCAACCTTCCTGCTGAGCTCAAGGAACAGCTCGAAGCCGCCTTCTCCGGCCGCGCGCACCCGCCGGCCGCCGCGGTGGGAACTAGCGCCCGACCGTCGGCCGCCCTCGCCACCTTGGCCGAGGGTGCCGTGGAACTCAACGCAGACAAAGCAGTCGAGGACCCCGGAATCGGCGCCGCCTGACCAAGACCACGCGGCCATATGCCGCCAGCACCGACAGTGCCGAGACCAAAGAGCTGGTCTCGGCACTGTCGTGCGCACACACAAAACTGTGCGAAATTGTCCAGGCCCAACGCATTTAGGATCGAACTTCAAGCCATGTCAGTGCCAACCAGCACGATGGCTCGAGGGGAAATCATGCGGGCCGAAACCCGCAACAACTGGTCACCGACCAGCAGCAGGAGGGAACACCGAAATGACAACCGCCCACCCCGAATACGACATCGACCCTGAAATCCGCGCCGAGGTCAGCAGAATCCGACGCGAATGGATCGGAATGGACCCGCAACAGACCCCGGTCGAACGCGAACGCCAGATCGACGAGGAATCCGCGCACCTGACAGCCCTGGTCGCTGAGATCACCGATCAGAGCGCCCACGGATTCCTCGTCGATCAGTGGCGAGCCGACCACCCGGGCAGCGAGCCCGACCAGACCACCGTGCTGGCGCTGATGACCACCGCGCACCGCAGCGCCCGCCAGCAGGTCCTCGAAGAGCACCTCTATTCGCAGCTGACACCGGAGATCCTCGAACAGCGCCGCAGCGAGACCGCCGAGTTGGTCGGCGCGGTCGCCGCGGAGATCGAGTCCGCGCGCACCGCCGCCGATCCCGATCGCTGGCGTCGGCGGATGGTTCAACCCACCGAGCTCGCCGAACAAATCGTCACCGCGGCATGGGGTTTGAGCCGGTCGATGGACTTCACCATCTTGGCGCTGGCGCTGATCCAGCAGCGCCTCGACGACAACGCACCCACACCGATCAGTTCGGTCGATCCGCTCGTCGACGACCTCACCGACCTGATCGAAGCGCAACTCGACCAGGAGGCAGAGCCATCAACGCCAACACCAACGAGCTAATCGGCAAATGGGCGAAGGCGCGGCAGGATTTGCTGCGCCTCACCCAGAAAGGCATGTCGACCGGCGCCTCGATCAGCAGCGCTGAGACCTCACGCCAGACCGCGCTCAGCCGTAGGGACTTCACGACAGCGAACCGGCTCGGCGCTACCCTCGCAAGGCTCACCGCGCGACGTGACGCCGAACGCCAGCAGTGGAAGACCCAGCAGAGCGCGTTGATGGCGCTCGAGGAACAGCTTGTCGAGCGCGGCCTCGATCCAGCCTTCATCGACGAGCACACCGCGTCGAAACTGGGATCCGCACAGCCCGAACGGTGGAGGGAACGCCCCGCCGACGCCAAGCAACGAGAGCTACTCGGACGCTTGCTCGGCCAGCGTCAACTGCCGACCGACCTCCCCAAAGACCTGACCGCCGGTGATGCCGACACCGCCATCAAACAACTGCTCTCCCCGCACACGGTCGCCGCGGCCACGACACCATCGGTCAGGCCGGCCGAGACCGTATCGACCAATCCTGCGGTGGTCGACGATGACCGGGCAGTCGTTCAAGCCGTAGCGGGTGAACGCCGTGAAGCGCTGCGGAACAGCCTGTTGCACGAGATCGGCGAGATCGCCGTCACCGAACTCGCCCCCCTGGCCGCTGAACTCGACACCGTGCCGAGCGCGGACTACCACGCGCGCATGGTCCCCGAGGCACAAGCCTTCGTGCTCAACCAGCTCGGCATTCGCGCCCACCCGGAGTTCTACGACGGCGAGCATGACGACAGCGCGGCCGCAGCCGAGCAACTCCTGAAAACCCCGTCGTTCTGGGCGCAAACGGCCTACACCATCGCCGAGCGTCTGCGGGAGCAGAACCAGCCCCCCGAAAAGCTCGCCGATGCAGAGATCGCCCACGAACTCGCCGACGCCATCGTCGAAGAATCCGGCACCGGTCGACCCCAGCCAGACGACGTCCAGACCACGGTCGAATCCACACCAGTGCTCGATGAGCGCACCGAGATCGAACGGCAGAGTATCGTTCGCGCAGCGGTCGGGTCTGCCGCGGTGCTCGGTAGCGTCGACTGGAACGAACTGGGCCGCGCGGAGTTCGATCCGGAGCGGCTTCTGGATGTGCCCGATCCCGATCAGCATCCGACTGTGGCGGCCGCCATCGCCAAGTCCCGGACAACCCGCAACAGTGGTCGGATCGCCCGCGAGTTCGAGAACGGCTACTTCGAGGCGGTACGTGCCCACACCGGCACGATTTGGAATCAGATCACTACCGAGGTCATCGCCGATTCAGACATCGGCGCCGCGGTGCGGCGGATCGGGCGCGAACCGTCGCTGCTGGCACAAGACGACGCGTTCCAAACATTGATCCTCATCCGCGTCACGGAAGCGGCGCAGCGCAGTGACCTGCACAGGGCCGCCGTTCGAGCCCATGCGTTGCGCTACAGCACGACAAGGCTGGACTCCGGTGTCACCGCCGAAATCGCCGAAGGTGCGGTTCGTCTTGCGCGTCAGGGGTGGTCGCCCCCTTTCCCTGATGCCGCCAGGCTCGAAGTCTGGCGGCGATACGCAGCCGAAGAGCTCGCCAGCGACCCTCTGGTCGCAGCGGGCTTCGGCGCCGCGCTCCACTCATCATCGGTCGTCGTATTCGACGCCGTCGCAACCCGGATCGTCGACCAATTCATCACCACCACCGAAACATCGGATCCGGCAGCGGTCGAGTGGCTGAGAGCTGATCTCAACCAACATATTCGGCCCGGCATGACGACCGTTGAGGACAATCCATGGAGCGACCTCGGCGGTAGATGGAAGCTCGAACAGTCCAATGTCCAGGTCAGCAGGTACCGATCCGGAGGATGGGCGATCAGCCCTGACAGCGGCGGGTCCTTCGACCCCTGGGGCAACGACCATCGCGCCGCGACGATCGCCGCGTACCGGGCAGCGAAGCGCGCCCACCACCCAACCCCAGAAGCCCAGGCGATCTTCACTCGGGTCGACGAGGCCAAGCGCACCGTCAACAGCTACCTCGGTGCGCGATTGGCCCAGCACGAATTCGTCGTCGCGGTCGCGCGATCCGAGATTCTCATGCGGGACGTCGGCCCGCACAGCGTGAGCTCCAACGCCCGACACTCACCCCTGATGCTCAGTGCGGTAGACGAACTCACCGCGATCGTCGAGCCGTCGATCCTCGACTACCTCGCCGCCACGGGCATCGACGTCGTTGCATTTATCAATGACATCGTGGTGCCCACCGCGCTACGGCAAGCACATGCCTCGTACCTGGCCGCTGCCGACGGCGCAGACCTGTTCACCAGCGAAGTGGTCGAGGACATTCATGTCCAGGACCTGTCAGGCATCGTTGTCGGCGACCCCGACCGCGCCAACCTACGACTTCAACACCACAACACCAGCGGGGTCACCTCGTGGAAGTCATGGGCGGGCGACCACATCTTGGTCGAGGAAGCCACGCTCACCGAGGCGATCGCGACCGCGCGCTACCTGCTGGCCGGCCACCAACACGACGTCGCTCCTGACGCCGATCAGTACCGGTTCGCCCATCTGTGGCGGCCGCTGCTCGAGCGGGCAGCCCCCAACTTCGCCGAGGGGTTCAGCCAGGACGCACTCGAGCTCGTCACCGACGCCCATGACGCGGGTTGGTACGTCGAGTCCAAGCCAATCGGCGAGCACCGCATGGAGCTGGCCTTCACCGGTGACACGATCGCCGGGTTTTTCCAGTTCCGGCTGCTCTACGGCCGCGACGAGAACGGTTGGGTCGCGCTGCAGGAGGAGTCGACTTCTCTGCAGCTCGACAACAGCGGCGACGTGGTCCGGCGGTCCTCAAGCTCTGAACGAGCGGTTCGCGACGAACTGCACCTTCGGGTCGAGCCCGAGCCCGCCGACCCTGTCGTCATCGAGGACCTTGTCGCCCTCGTCGTGGACGACACCGCGCTGCGCCGCGTCGTGCGCGACCAGGCCTACCTGGGTCACACCCTGCCGCCGCGGATCAACTTGATGCTGCAGGACCGCCTCGCCCAGCTACGGGTCGGACCGCACAGCAACGATGCCGCGGATCTTCTGAACAACAGAGGCCTTCGCACGCGACTCGTCGCGGCTATCGCGGAACATCTGTGGCGCACCGAGAACGACAGCACCCCACCACTGTGGGTGACCGGCCACGCCGCCGAATTCACCCGCCAGATGCCGCCTGACCTGAAAGAACTGGTCACCGCCGAGCGGCAGGCGCTGGCCGACCTCGCCGCGGATCCAACCAACCCGGGTCTCACCAGCGGGGCCATCCTGGCATGGCGCGACCGAGTTCGCGCCGACCTCGAGCTGAGTGCCCCCGAACGCCGACCGGCCGCGGAGCTCACCGCTGAACTCGCGGCCGCCGAGACTGCGATCGTTCGCTATGTGGGCTGGCTCGCCACGACTCGTGAGGCTGCCGACCTCGCCGTCGATGTTCTCGTGAATGAGGCCGAACTCGACACCGAGTTCGCGCCGGCGGTCGTCGCTGAGCTCACCGCCGTACTCACAGAACTGGAACTGGCCGCCCAGCGCGGCCAGCCCACCGCAGAGCCGCGCACCGAGCTGGACTCCGTGATCAACCGGCACGGCATTCCACCGGCCGAGGCGCAGTTTCTCCGATGGCGCGCCGACCAACGGCACGCATCATCCCAATCGAATCCGGACTCGAACTTCGCAGACAATTCGCCCGCCCCCGAACACGCAGATCTCGCCGACCACCTCGACGTCCCAGAGCCCACGGTCGACCCGGTCGAGGGCAAGGCCGATGGGCAGGCGCAGCAGCCAGCATCGGGCACAGGCCTCGCCGACAACGAAATCGCCGAACTGGTCGACGCTGTTAGTCGTATGGGCGCTGACACCGCGATACGTGGCATGGTCCAGGTCGGCGACGCCGAGTTCTATCGGCATTTCGCCGTTGCGGCCACGGCTTCGGCGTTGGCCCTGGTCGCGCCGCACGCAGTCGACCAGGCTGGCGCCGTGGCCGCCGCATTGTGGGCGACCACCCATCCTGATGACCGGCTGGTGTTCGACGAAGACTTCAACCCAGCGTTCGAAACATTCGAGACGCAGCTCTACAGCACCGCTGACCCCGACGACCTCTCGGTACACACCGAATTCGCGATCACTGTCGCCGATCCGGTCTACAGCTACACCGTCTACGTCGGCGCCGGAGATCCGTACACCATCGTCGCCCACCCCGGTGAAGAGATGTACGGCAGCGAGACCACCGCGATCGGTGAAGTCTCCTCGGCCGCCGAAATCATGCCGGTCATCCGGAACTCGCTCGCCGAAGTCGCCGAATGGCGTGCGCGTCAGCACGCTACGAACACTTCCCCCGACGATGCAGAACAGATCGAGGCTCTCGCGCACGCTGCCGGACTGATCGTCACGTCGGAATTCGACGTGCCCCGAGCGCCCGCGAACCGCGGCGAGCTCGACCGGCGCTACCACCTCGGACTGTCGAGTCCTGACGGTGAGGTGTCGATGCGGCTGCGCTGGGACTTCGACGGCGTGTACGGGCCATACCGGTTCGTTGCCAATCGCTCCAGTGTCTTCGGCATCGACGGTGTCGGGCCCGATCTCGCCGCCATCTCCGAATACCTGCGGTCGGCGGCAATCGAACCCGACACCGACCTCCCCGAAGCTGATGTCGCGGCCGAGGCGCCCCAAGCTGTCATCGAGGAGTTTGTCGCCGAACAGCCAGCCACCGCAGCCACACCACAAACGCCGGACGACGCCTCGAAGGTCGCCGAGCAACTCCTGATCGACCTCGCCGAAAGGCTCGGCTGGGAGACCAGCATCGGCGCCGGCCCCAATCGTGTGCTCGCACGACGCGACGAAGCGGGAAAGACACATCTACTCACGCTGGCGTGGGACTCCCATCGCGTCGAGGGCGAGAAGGTGGAGTTCACCGCGGCGGAATACACCATCTCCGTCGGTGACGCTGTGCAGGAGCGCGAAACCGATCTCTCGGCGATCTACACCGAGCGCGTCCTGAGCCAGTTCACCAACCGGCATCAGCAGCGCGCCGTCGCCGAGGTGATCCTGCGGGCGAAAGCATCGGCGGATAGAAACCTGAAGCTGCACAGCGGCATCCGCAGCGGCATCGAGGAATACCGGCGCGACGCCCGAGCCACCGCCGAGCGAGCACTCGATCATGTCGTAGAGCAGCTGCCCAGCGACGAGGTCAGCTTCCGACTGCGCGACCCGTCGCTGGCGATGGAACCAGCGATCATCGACCTGATCACGCGCGGCGACCCGGCTCGCTCCGCACTTGTCGACCAGATCCTCGACGAGGCTTGGAGAACAGCCAACGGCGAGGCCGCCGGATACGCGCGTGCGAGCGCGATGACCGCCACGTCTGAACAGATCCGGTTCGGGCTGGCGCTGCCGATCGAAGAATGGGGCGGCAGCTCCACCGAGGTCAACTTCGGGCCGCACGTCATCGGCACCGTCCATATCGCCGACCACAGCTACAAGGTGTGGCTCCCCAACCGCGCCACCGAGTACGGGCCCTACACCATCGGCTACGCCGGTTCTCTCGAGCACCGTGCGAACCACCTCCCCAAAATTGGCACGGTCGACGTCGGGTCGGATATCGGCGCCTTCATTCGCGCCCACCACAGTGCCCTCGCCGAAGTCGAAGCCTACGAAGCCGCCGCCCGTCTCCAGCCCGCGATCACGCTGACCTCTGGCCCCTCCACCGACGTGCTCGCGCTGATCACACCCACCGAGCAGTACCTCGGCGAGGTCTTGCCCGGTAGCCACGAGATCGAAGTCGGTGGCGAGGTGTACATCCTCGACGAGTTCACGACTCCCGAGGGCATCGACTACCAGATCTCGACCAGCCAGCAGCAGATTCGCGATGACGGCACCCCGCACCGGGTTTCTGCACTCTCTGTCGCCGGCACCGTCGACCCGACCGAGATCTTGGCTCTCATCCGCGCGCACCATCGCGACGAGATCGCCTACGACGGCGCAATCGAGCACGCACGCATGCTCGAACGAACCGCCGATCCGGAGTTCGCCAAACCGGCGAAGGCCGACGAAATGATCGCCCTGGCCCGAGCCAATGGCTGGTCGGTGAACGAGATCGGGCTCGCCGGAAAGGGGTACAGCACCACCTACGAGCTGGCACTTTCTGCACAGACCGGCAGTGGCTGGCACAGCTACCGACTGCACTGGGAAGTCCGCAAGGGCTATCTGAGCTTCCTGGCGGCCAGGTCTGCCGAGTGGACAGGCCCGAGCCGCACCGAGGCGAAACTGCATCGGCCGCGCCTGAACGAGGTCATCCGCGCGCTGAACGGCACAGCGATTCAAGAGCCGCAGGCGCCACTGCCGCAGGTCACGGCCGAACAGCCCGTGGTGGCGGCCGCCGATGAACAGCTCGACATGTTCGCCGTGGCCGAACCTGCACCCCAGCCGCCTACTCCCGAGATCGCGCCCACGCCACCGGCGCCGACCGTGACCGCGCCGGTCGTATCCAGCTCCGGCGCGCTCCCGACGCCTTTCCTGGTCCCGGCTGACGAGACCAGTCGCCCGATCACCCAGTGGGTCGGGCACACCATGATCGAGGCGACCCGGCCCGACGGATCCCGGGTGATGATCAGGGACGAGGACGCTCGCCGCTACCTGGCCGCCGCCGAGACCCCAAACCCGGCGCCACCCGCCGCCGACAACATCACCGTCACCACCGCACCCGCCGCGGCCGCCGACTCTGACTCCGTCGAGGCGCCATCGCCGCTGCCCACCGGCAAATCAGCCCGAGGTGCGCGTTCGGATGCGGACCGCGACGCCGAGCTCTTGGCCGACTTGGCCGACTTGGCCGCGCCCGACGACACATGGGGCCGAGGTGCGCGTTCGGATGCGGACCGCGACGCCGAGCTCTTCGCCGACTTGGCCGACTTGGCCGCGCCCGACGACACATGGGGCCGAGGTGCGCGTTCGGAAGCCGACCGCGACGCAGAGCCCTCCGCCGAGTTGGCCGCGCCCACCGGCAAATCGGCTCGCGGTGCGCGCGGGAACTACAAGCTCGGTACCGAAGTTCTGGCGCCGAGCAGCGTCAGCGACCGGGTCAAGGCCAATATCGCCGCGATCACGGTCATCAACGAGATCGCCGCCGACGAGCGGGCCGCGACCGCGAGCGAACAAGACGTGCTGGCGAAATGGTCGGGTTGGGGCGGTGCCTGGCAGGTCTTCGACACCGATCGCAGCGAGTTCGCCACCGAGAATGCGCAGCTGCGAGCACTGCTCGGCAACGACGGCTACAACACCGCCTTCCAATCCACGATCAACGCCCACTACACCGATCCCGCCATCGCGGCAGTGATCTGGGGCGCGCTGCAGCGCGCCGGTCTGCCCGACGACGCCACCGTGCTCGAACCCGGCTGCGGGTCTGGCCATTTCATCGGACACGCCCCCGCGGGCGTCCACATGGTCGGCGTCGAGCGCGACGTCATGACCGCTGAGATCGCTCACGCGCTCTACCCGGAATCACTGATCTACCGCGTGCCCTTCCAGAAGGTCGACGCCCCCGACAGCGTCGATGCCTCGATCGGCAACGTCCCCTTCGCGGAGCTGCCGGTCTTCGACGCCACCTACAACCCGCACGGGCTGCGGGTGCACAACTACTTCATCTACAAAGCGCTGGCGATGACCAAGCCCGGCGGGTACGTCGCGCTGATTACCAGCACCTTCACCTCGGATTCGCGCAAGCAGACCCGGCAGGCGATCAGCGAGCTCGGCGACTTCCTCGGCGGAGTTCGACTCCCTAGCAACACCTTCGCCGCCCAAGCCAAGACCTCGGTCGTCACCGATCTTCTGGTGTTCCGGCGGCGCGAAGAAGGCCGCGCGCCCAGCACGTTGACCCAACGGTGGGCCGCGCCTCTGGAAGCAATCGACATCGCGGTCGGCGACGACACCGAGTCGATCCGGATCAACCCCTACTTCGCCGACAACCGTGATCAGATCCTCGGCACGCTCTCACTCGGTCAGGGGTATCGGGGACGCACCCAGCTCCTCGTCCGCGCCGGCGAAGAGCCGCTGCATCAGGCTATCGCTACCCGACTGGACGCGATCGTCGACAGCGCGGCCGCCGAGGATCTCGCGCTCTCGACAGACCTGCCGCCGAATCTGGCCGCCAAGAGCGTCGGAATCATCACCCCCGACGATCTTGCGGTCGAGCCCGTGCCGGGCACGCTGCGATTCGACGAAACCAGCCAGCGTTTCGCCCAGTACGAACTCGGCCGCGGCTGGCAAGCGGTCAAGGCCAAAAGTGCTGCCCTGAGCGCTGAGTGGCTCAAGCTGCTCGAAATCGGTGACACCGTCGCCAAGCTCATCTCTGACGAGGTCCAGTCCGCCACCCCCGATGTGCGCGAGAAGCTACGTGCCCGCCTCAACGACCAGTACGACCGCTATGTCTTCGACCACGGACCGATCAACCGGTTCAAATGGACCAACCATGCCAGCCGCAACACCGACTTGCAGGCCGCCAAGAAACTCGACCGACTCGAAAAGAGCTGGCGAGCGAAGAACGGCAACCGGAAGCGCTCCGAAGACCGCAAGAAATGGTTGAAGACTCCGTTCACGGGCGAGATCCCGGCCCAGGTCATCGAATCGCTGTGGGACAAGGCCTACATCCCAGACCAGAAGCCCTACCGCAAGCGTGCTCAGCTCGAGGGCGCGATCCGGTTCGATCCCCGCATCATGCTGGTGCGCAGCATCGAGCTGTTCGACGACTCCACCCAGACCGCGCGCAAGTCCTCGATCTTCACCGAGGACATCAACTCAGCGCGCCAACGGCCTGAGCGCACCGACACGGTCGAAGATGCAGTCGCGGTTGTTCTCGACGAGCGCGGTGAGATCGACCTCGCCCGGCTCGCGCAGCTGCTCGACACCGACACTGCCGGCGCGGTCGCGAAAGCCCGCGGCCTGATCTACCCAGACCAGCTCAACCCCGACCGATGGATCCCGGCCGCGAGCGCGCTATCTGGAAACATCCGCACCAAACTCGACCACGTCCGCGGCTTGGTCGCAGAGGATCGCGACCGGTGGAAACCACTGCAGGACGCCCTGAACGATGTCCTGCCAGCCCCTGTCGAGATGTCGAAGATCAAGCTTCGACCGGGCACACCATGGTTCAACCACGACTACTACCGGCAGTTCTTGGCTCAGGAATTCGGTGTGGCGGCCATCGTCGTCGGCTACAACGCCGATTTCGGGACCTGGCATTTCGCGAGCAACGTGACTCCGCGCAAGGACTCCTGGGCTGTGGACGGCGACAAGCTGACCGGCATCGGCCTGTTCGAGCGAATCGCCAACAACCAGGTCATCGAGTCCCGCAAGACATCCGAGGAACTCGAAGACTCCCCCAAGCCGCTGTTCCATCCGGAGCGAACCGCTGCGCTGCGCGCCAACGCCAAAGGGTTGGAGAAGCGATTCATCGCGTGGATGTGGGAGGACGACGATCGCGCCGCCGACCTGGTCGAGACCTTCAATCGTCAGTTCAACTGCCTGGTCAAACACGCCTACCCCACCGAACACCGCACCTTCCCAGGGCTCAACCCACTAATCACGCCCTACTCCTACCAAGTCGAGGCAGCTGTGCAAGCTGTCATGGACGGCACGATCCTGCTCGATCACGTGGTGGGCGCGGGCAAGACCTTGACCGCGGCGATCATCTGCATGGAGATGCGCCGTCTGGGCATGGTCAAGCAACCGTGGATCGTGGTACCCAACCACCTGGTCGGAAACTGGGCATCGGAGTTCCGGTTCGCCTACCCGGCCGCGAACATCCTCGTCGCCGACGAGCTGAAAGACAGTGTCGACCGGCAACGATTCGTGGCCACGACCGCGACCAACGACTTCGACGTCGTCATCGTTCCTCAGAGTGTCTTCACGCTGGTCGGGATGAGCGAAGAAGCCCGCGCCGACTACCTCGAATCAGAGAGGCAGGACCTGTACAGCCTGTTTGCTCACATCGAGGACGCTCACCCTCCGCTGGTCAAGGAGGTCGCCAAGGCGATCGAGCGTCTCGAGGCTCGGATCGATGAGATCACCGAGAAGAAGGTTGCGCGCGAGGACAAGTCGATCAGCTTCGAGCAATCCGGATGCGACTACCTCGTCGTAGACGAGGCGCACCTCTTCAAGAACCTCACCCGCGCCAGCAAGGCATCCGATCTGACCTTGACCGCGGGCGCGCAGCGCGCCAGCGACATGATGATGAAGATCAGGTACCTGCGCGAGCAATCGCATCAGCGCAACCTCGACCAAGGCACACCGTGGTCGCCCGTCCGGGCCGTGACGTTCGCGACCGGCACCCCGATCGTCAACTCGATCGCCGAGCTGTGGGTGATGACGAAGTACCTTCGCCCGGATCTGCTCGATGACCTTCGGATCGGCCATATCGATGCGTGGGCAACGGTTTTCGCCACCATGGTCACCTCCATCGAGATGAACGTGACCGCCACCAAGATCGTCACCAAGTCGAAGTTGCGTGACTTCGGAAATATGAAACAGCTCCGGATGATGTGTGACCAGTTCACTCACACGGTGGTCAGGTCCCAGATCCCCAAAGAGCTGCCCGCGCTCGTCGGTGGCGGCCATACGCTACTCGAATTTCCTGCGGCGACCTCGATTCGAGATTTCCTCCACGACCTCGAAGTCCGCATGCGGAATCGGCCTTCCGACCGCCCCGACATCGACAATCCGCTCAAGGTGGGCAGGGACGGCACCAACGTCACCATCCATGCGCCGTTGTCGGGGCTCGCGTCGCCGCCCCCCGAGAACGACCGCATTGCGTTGGTCGCCAAACGGATTCGTCAGATCCACGAGGAGAACTCCGACTTCTATCTGCCCGCGGACGCGCACGGGCCCGAGGTCCATGGAGTTCTTCACCTCGCGTTCTGCGACGTCGGCACACCCAAGCCCGGTGACACTCCCGACGACCCATCGCTCTACAACTACTTCCGAAATTGCCTGGTAGACGAAGGTTTCGACTTCGACGAGATCGCCTTCATCCACGACTACCCCACCACCCGCGACAAGGACGGGCTGTGGCGAGAGTGCAACTACGGCAAAATCAACGTTCTAGTCGGGTCGACTGAAAAAATGGGCACCGGCATGAACGTCCAGCGCCGGGTGCGCTCGCTCACCCACATCACGCTCCCGCAGACGCCTGCCGCCTACGAACAGCGCGACGGCAGGGCGATCCGGCAGGGCAACCGCAATAAGGAGGTCGAGATCATCGACCCGATCGCGATCGGGTCCTACGATCCTGTCTCCCACCAGCTCATCGAGGGCAAGGCGCGATTCATCGAGCGATGGCGAGAAGGCAATCTGCCTGATTCGGTCGAAGACATCGGAGCCTCGATGGAAGTCAGTGCCGCACAGGCCAAGGCCGCGGCCACCGGCGACCCGCTCCACATCGCCGTCGTCGAGAAGGAGAACTTCGTCCGCGAACTCTCCGACGAACAAAAAGCCGTCGACCGGGTCAACCGAATGAATGACCGCCTGCTGACCAAGCTGGAGCAACAGCTGCCGACCCTGACCGCCGAGCTCGAACAGGCACAAGCTACCGCCGTCCCTCTCGCTGCGTGGACGGCCACCGATCGCGCGGGCCGCAGAATCACCATCGGTGGCACCGAGGTTGCCGACGACGACACCGACCGGCTTGCCGATGCGACTCAAAAGCTGCTGCAGCGCGAGGTAATCGGCCTCAAGCTCAAGCGCAACACTGAGGCGATCCCGTTGTTCCGTATCGCGGGTATCACCTTGCACGGCCGGCGGTCGATGGAAACCGGCGTACTGACGGTCTCGGTCAACGACGCAACCTGGATGTATGTCGAGGAGGAGGACTACACCGCCGCCATGGGCTCTGCGGTCAAGGCTCATGGTCTGCTGCGTCGTGTCCGCAACATGGTCGAGGCTGTCGACACCGATGTCGCGCGATTGCAGCGCAGAATCGAAGACACCCAGGAACGTGTGGACGCGCTGCGGGACCTTCCCCCGCGGGTGTTCAGCCGCGACGATGAGCTCTCGGAGGCGCGCGTCGAGCTCCGTGATCTGGAGGCAGAGGTCTCAGCGCGCGAGAACTCCCCTGCTGCGCTGCGTTTGGCCGAGGCTGAGGCCGAGCGGCGGGCCGCAGCCGGCCAATATCCCGGATTCACCCTCGACCTCAATCCGACGCCCGCACACGCCGAGCGCCAAGAGATTCCGTTCAGCGAGATGCGCAAGCTCGTGCCGACCAGGATGCGAAACGCGGCGGCGAACTGGAAAAGGCAGGCACGTGACCTCTCGCTGAACAAGGCCAGCGACCCGTGGCAGCCGGTCAACGAGGATGGATCCGAGTACCTGTGCGGTGGTGCCGAATCCAGTGGCAAGCCTGGCGCCCGCGCGTTGTGGAATGACAGGACGTGGACCTGGGTGGCGTGGGACGGTACGGGCAATACCGTCGCTGGTGACCGCAGCCAACTCCACGATGCGAAGAACTCCGGGCAGTGGGCCGCGCGTGATCTCGCAACATCGTCGCACGTGGACTATTCGGGGCTGTACAAGCTCGCGGGATTCAACGAGAAGCTCTGGAGAGCGCAGTGGGATCTGGAACATCCCCCGGGTGAGGTGATCGACGCCGAAGTCGGCAGCGCCATCATCGATGGCGTCTCGGCCGCCGCTGCTGGTCGACAACGGCCGCTCGCTCTCGCTGCGTCCATTGGCGCGGGCTCGGGCGGTAACGGATCCGCCGTTGAGGAGGTGGATGCAGAAGTCGTTGCGGCAGTGGGTGATTGACCGACGAGAAGGTGTCATCACCGGAGCGGTGTGGTCGAGGCTGCCCAGCTGATGATCGTCGGGATCCATTCCGAGGGGCGAGGGCAGAAGTGTGGCCGACGAGGTCGGATTCGTTGACTGGTATAGCACAGTCATGACACACTTATAACACTTGGCCGATGGGCAACCGGACGTCCTCGGCGAAGAACCCCCGCCAAGCCGAAAGGTCGCCAGATCCGATCACCTGGTCGGGACTGGAAACCCCCAACGAGGAGAAACCCGTTGTCCACCAGTACTTCCCGGCCGGAGCCATCCGCGCAGCCCACCACCGACACATCCGCTACACCCCGAATGGGACCACTACCGCCACAGCTGGGAGTGCCCAACGGCTACGGCCAGCGCTTCCACCGCCTGCTCGCCGTGACCGCCGTCAATAGGGCACATCACGATAGGACGCGGATGGCCGATCTCGGCGAAGCGGCAATCCGAAGAGATCACGCCGCTGATCACGAACTGCTGAGCGCCGACATCCCCTGGCCGAATCGTGCTGCACTGCAAGGCGTGCTGACCGCAGCCCTGGTCTGGCGTGACCAGGACGAATTGGCGGCGCCGCGCGTCGAGGAGATCTCCACACACCTCGCCAACTCCTGGGGCGTGATCATCGACGCCGACGACCTGACCGCCGACATCGATCCGAACTTCGATCCGATGCCGCTACAAGACTTCGATGACGCCGCCTGCCTACTCGCCCGCGAAACAGCCGTGCTCGAAATCGTCGCTGCCGCACCGATGCCCGACGATACACGCACGACCGTGCTGGATGCGCTCGAGGAATGGCGGGGAGCTGGCATCGATCCGGCCGATCCGCGCGCTCACATCCTCGATCGACCCACGCGCGACGCCCAGCTCTACACCAGATTGACCACCGCAGCACTGCCGCCCGACGTCCGAAAGAACGTTGAATTCACCATCGCCTACCTGTCCAACGATGTCTCAGCGCTCGATCTACTTGAGACCCCTGTCATGGTCGATCCCCGAGTAGAAGCACGCGGTCGGATGCGGGGTTTGCTCCACAAATTCGCCGAGGGACGCATGCCCGCCGAATGGATGACAGAAGAAGTTGCAGTCCTGTCCCCGGCAGATCAGGAGATTGTGCGCGACATCGGCCGAGCGATAAAGACTCGCCGGCCTGTGGATCTGTCGTCGCTGTGGGCAGATCATCCGGATCGAGAGTCCTTGAAGAGCAAGATCGAGAGCTACGCTCTCGATCTTGGTCACATGGCCGAAGAAGCCAACTACATTGCTGAAGAACCCCTTGCCCCAGAGAACTACCGATCACTCGGCGTGGACGACGACATCGAGGTTCGGTTCGAGCGGATGGCACAAACTCACGACGAGTTGGTTGCCGAGCTCGACACTGCGGGCTTGACCCGCATCGAGCACGCGCAACTCAAGGCGGTCGTCGACGACCTCGATGCCGGTCAGATCCTCAGCCAGGACGATTTGCCCGAGCTGCTCTGGGTCGATGAGCGCACCAAGGCCGAGGTTGACGAACGGCGAACCAGCGATCTTGGCGCCGAGGTCTGCTACACGATGCGACGCGAGGCGCACGATCGCGTACACGACAGTGACAAAACCATTGACGTATCGAGCAAAACCTCGAGCCAGGCCGAGAAGGCGCTGCAGGCCCTCGGCAACACGCTGTACGACGTGGCCACCAGCGCCATCGAATCTCCCAAGGCGCTTGCACAGCGCCGCGAGAGGTACGCCAAGGAACGGGACAGTCTCACGAAGATTCTCGACCAGGGCGGCGTCGGAAAAGACGTCCAAGCGGTAGTCGAAGGCGTTGTCCACGCCTATGCCACTGAAGCCGGGCGGCTCGGCCGCAGAAACACTGAGCGGGGCAGACAGTGGAAGTCGCGGGGCAGTGACACGGTCGCCGACGAGATCAGCGGCGTCATCGAGGCGTGCCGTGCGCACGCGCCCGCAGCAGCAGCCCGTGGGCATAGCTCAGCACTGCCGCCACCGGGGGGCATGACTGAACTCTCTGTCGAGGCAGAACAGTCACTAGCCATCGGTGATTGACCAGAAGAAGCAGTCAGCCGCCCCCGCTCATTACTCAGTGGGGGCGGCTGACTGCTGTGCGGGGTCCTCTCGGCAAGGACGATCCGGGCCGTGCAGATGGCAATCTCGTCCCCGCATTGCACGGGATCGTGGAGAAAGCCTGGTCAGCGTGCCACGCGCCGCGACAATCTGGTCTGGTCTGGCGGCTTGCGCGCGCGCCTCAGCCAGACTGATCAACGCGTATGCCCGCCCAACTATCAGCCGGTCGTCGATCAGTCGAACAGCTGACTCCGCTGCCGCCACACCCGCAGCGGCATCACCCAACTGGACCAAACACCTCGCGCGCATCGCCGCGCAAAGACCGCCACTGAAGAACGGCACAAGCGTGCTCGGACGGCGCGATTGATCCGCCAACGACTGGGCTCTCGCCAGATGCTCACCCGCCTCGCCGGCCGCGCCACCAGCGATCGCGACCTTCGCAGCGATGGCGGCGCAATAAGAACCTAAGAGCAGATCCGAGGTCTTCGCCGACCACGCCATCGCCGCGGCCGCGTGATCGGCCGCAAAATGAAGCGGGCCGCTGGCGAGCTCGAGCCGTGCCATGTTCGCCAGCACGAGCGCAGCCAGGGCCCAATCCCCGCCCGTGTGCGCATCGGCCCGGCTGCATTGGTAGAGCTGCACAGCCTGGGTATAGTCACCGCGATCGTAGGCAGCCCAGCCCAACTCGCGCGCGATCCGGCCACGCGCTGAGCTCATGCGCGCGTGAAGCCGCGGCGGACACTGCGGCATCAGCACATCGTCAACGAAGTCGAGCTGAGCGGCGAACGTGGGCGTCGTCGCGCGCGCACCGAACATCGCGGCGTGCTGACCCGTGGCAATGACTGTTGCCTCAACCGCACGGACGACATTGTCGTCGAGGCAGTTCCAGCCGAGCGTCGACATCGTCTGCTCGATATCGGATTGACCGGAAACGGCTTGTGACCGACAAGTTCCGCCTTCGCGCGCGGCGCGATCCACCGCCGCCTCGAACCGTTTCCGCTGATCGGTGGTCAGCCGAGTCAGCACCGTGTCCATCGCCGCGGACATCTCCAGGTCCAACTCGGCCGCGTCGCCGCGACGCTCCCATTTGTAGACCGCGTCCTTGCTGCAGCCGAGCATCTCGCTCAGCGCGAGCTGAGTACATCGCAACGCGGCTACCCGAACCGCTTTGACCTCGGTCCCGGTCCATCGGTCGACAACCACACCCCGATCCTTTCAGCCGACTACCGCCAGCCTACGTCGGTACGACACCAGTCCGATTGGAGTCAGTCGACCCATGACTCTGGTCCGCCAAGACTCGAACATGCCGCAGCGCAACCACATTGACGGAATCGACACCGATCGAAAGCGACTCCATGCCCCTGTTCTTCCAGATCATCTTGTTCCTGGCCCTCATGAGCGGCGCCGGATCATCCGCGTCCTGACCCGCCTCCGGTGCCGGCGAGCGCCCATCGCAGAGCCAGAACTGACACTCGAAACGAGGACACATTGACAACCACCCCGGCGCAGGAGCGAAGCCACCGCGAGCTCGACTCCCACCACGCCGAGCTGATCCGCGCGACATTGCCACTGGTCACCGAACAACTCGACCGGATCACCGAGACCTTCTACCGCCGCCTATTCGGCGCCCACCCCGAACTGATCCGGGATCTGTTCAACCGAGAACACCAGCTCACCGGTCGGCAACCCCGCGCGCTCGCCGCCGCAGTCACCACCTTCGCCGCCGCGGTCACCGACCCCACCAAGACCCGTCCGACCGCGATGCTGAACCACATCGCCGCCAAGCACGTCTCGCTCGGTGTCACCGCCGGTCAGTACGCCACCGTCTACGAGCACCTGTTCGCCGCGATCGTCGAAGTTCTCGAGCCCGACGCCGTCACCAGCGCAGTCAAAGACGCATGGAGCCAGCTGTATTGGATGCTCGCCGAGGCACTCATCGGGCGTGAGACCGCTCTCTACGACCAGCACGGCTACCGCCCGCAGCAGATGTTCATCCCCGCCACCGTGCAGGAGAGAACGACATCTCGCGCCAACCTGACCGAGTTCACGATCAGCGCGGCCGACCTCGACCGGGCCCTGCCCACTCCCCTGCCGGGCCAAGCCGTGACCATCAGGGTGACCATGGCCGACGGCGCCCGCCAGCACCGCCAATTCCGGGTCGTCGCAACCCCCGAGCCCGGACGGATCACCTTCGCGGTCAAGCACATCCCGGCTGGGATCTGGCCAGTCGGCGAGATCGCCATCCACATGATCGACCACATCCACACCGGCGACACCGTCGAGGTGTCGATGCACACCGTCCGCTGACCACGGCCTCCCACGTGGCCGGCGCGCTACGCCTGAATCTCCCCAGAGGAGCTGACGCAGGAGCAAAACGATGACCAGACCGATCGACCGATCGACGCTGCGACAGCAGCAGCGGCAAGCCGCAGCCGAAAGCCGCGCCGAACTCGAAAATATTCGCCGCGCTATCACCTCCGCGGTGCAACAGCACCACCAGCATGTCCGCACCTACCCCGATATCACCGACCTGGCCCGCGTCCGAGGACTGCTCCGGCAGATGACCGCGATCGAGCGGCGCATCAACGCGACCACAACGCTGTCCGAAACCGAACGCGGGCGCGCGATCTCAGCGCTTCGGAACGCGCATTATGCTCCGCACAAGCCGCTGGGCCCGATCTTCCAATCGGAGGCGAAGTGGCGCGAGCTGTACAAAGACAAGCTGGGCTACCACAACCTCAAGGCACGCGCCGAGGCATTCCTGTCCAGGGTCAGGCTCGGGATGCTCAGCCCCAGCGATCTCCGTCGCCTGCAGCGCTGGGAACAGCTACACCAGGAGCGGGCCGAACAGCGGGCGAGCCGACCCGTTGCCAGCAGGGCCCCAGCACTGGACAATCCGTTCGCAGGCAAACCGTGGAATCGTGCAGAAGCTGTCCAATTCGGACCCGCCCAGAGTCGCGACCAGCTACGCGAGTGGTTCGCCGAACTGCCGACCCTACTTCGCGAGCATCCTGACACCGGGCGCGAGAACATCATGCGCACGATGTACAACATCGAACGCAGCGCACACCTGAGCACCGCCGAGCGCGGCCGTGCCACCGACGTCCTCAATGCCATCGTCCAGACCGCGCGAGAGGGAAAGCCGTTCGACCGCGATCCATGGGACCTTGTCGTCGCGTCCTGGGAGTTCCATGCCTGGGAGCAATCCGGAGGCGCACAACCCAGCCATGACATCGGGCAGACGCCTGAGATCGCAGCAGCCGACCACGACCGCACGACCGGGGTGGCCGTGCCCGCCGAGATCATCGACGCGATGAGAGCGGTCGGACAGGCCACCAACCCCGACCGGCCCGCACTCGGCCGCCAGCGCGATCCCCTCGCACACGACCCGAACCAACCGGCCATGACGGCGGCCGCCGAAAGTGGCGCCTCCGTCGGCGCCGAATAGGCGCCAGTTCCAGTTGTCCAAGCCTCTGGATTGCCTTTGTCGATCCGAGACAGAGATGTAGACCTGTCCGATCAGGCGTAAGATCAAATACGAAAAGTATTGGCTCAGTGAATGTTTCAATGAATTCATTGAGCTGATTGGGAGAAGTTTCCGGAGAAACAATGGAGGAATCCGATGGAATCGGACGAGACGCCGCTGACTCAAGCCCAGCGAGAAGACTTCTGGCGGCGGGAGGCCGGGTGGAGCCTGGACCTCAGCGAGGCGGAGCGGCAGAGAATCGAGCAGAAGTGGCCCGACCGGGCGATCCGGATGGCGGAGAGCTTCGGGTACTGAAATTCGGCGATCGGGATATTCACCCCATCGCCGCTCATTCTCTCACCGCGGCTGACGCTGCTCGGCTGCAGGCGCGGGGCAACCAGACCCCTACCGTCTACGAGCTGCATCAGCGCGACGCAGACGCCTACTATCACCAGTTCCAGGAGGCGATCCGGGGGAACCCTTTCGCCGAGGTCCTCGTCGACCGCGGACTCGACAGCTACCAAGCGGCGGACACACGGTTGTTCGTCACCGACGATCTCCGGGCCGGCGGCGCGATCTTCGGTCGCGAGCTTGGGTCGTTGTTCTCCCTCGGCGACACCTACAAAGGCGTCAGCCGAACGCTGACGCAGGTCAGAGTCGATAGTGGTGGGGACACCATCATCTGCCGCGGGACCAAGCTCCGATCGCTAAACGAGGGATCTGGGTTCCTCGCTGTTGCGGAAACGCCAGGACCGCAATTGAAGATCGACCTGCCCGGTGATCACGGCAAGCTGTCGATCATGGTCTTCGACCCTGGAGCGGTCAAAGAAGGCCTCCACGAGACACTCCAACCCGTCCTCGTTCACTCGAAGACCGCAGGCAAGGCAGCAGCGGCGCACTACTTGCAGCTGCTACACGACGAAGGACGCCCGGCGGCCCTGGCGCACCTCGAGTCCGTGCGTGACGCGGCACGCGCGTCGACCACGACGATCGAAGGTGTCGACCTGGGGGCACTTCGCGCAGCCGGATTCGGATCCGATCGCATCAAGCCACTGAAAACAACCACAGCCTCCCCCTCGCCTCCTCCTGTCGCCGACCCCGGCTCTGGCCCTGCAGTCGAGGCCGCTGGGCTCGGTGAGTAGCCTTCGCTGGCTCGGCATACACAGAGTTCAGCCGCGCCGACTACATCGACGCGGCTGAACTCCAGATCGAGATTGGTGAGCCATCGGCCTCAGTTCGTCACGGAGGACCGATCCAACTCGGCGAAGTAGTCAAGCAACATCTCATTTTCCTCGAACCCGAGCTCAGTCGCCTCGATTTCCGCCGCGGTGAACCACTTGAGCATCTGTCCCTCGGTGAGCGTCGTCGTGCTCAGGTCGAGGTCGAGTCGGGTTTGGAAGGTGTGCTCTCGTAGCCCCCAGTGCCTGTCGCGGGTCATGTAGTGATGGACGGCATCTGGATTGAGCACGACCTTGATCTCTTCCTCGATTTCGCGGATGACGCATTCGAGGGGAGACTCACCGGGCTCGCGGTATCCGCCCAACAGTGCCCACATGCCAGGGCATGGAATGGTGGGCTTTTCGTCACGCAGGAATAACAGGATCTGATTGGCGGCGTTGCGGATGATGATGTTCGAGCCCTCAGCCATGATGCTCCTTGTTGTGTGAGTCCTCAGTGGAATCAGTCGGTGGCGGCGCATCGGCCGCGCACCGGAATCCCAGGTCGAATGCGGCGTATTCTGGGATGCCGCAGATGCGTTCGCTTGTGCGGGTTTGCCAACGCATCATCTTCCACGATCCGCCACGCGCGACCTTGAAGCCGAGCCGCCCGGCCGCGGCGTAGCTCGGATCCGTGCAGGCTGCCGCGTACGGGTGATAGATCGTTGCGGTCCATTCGGTGACTTGCCCGGCCATATCCAGGATGCCGAACGGCGAAGCGAAATCCCGGAACTGCCCGACCGGGGTGGTGGCTGGCGCCGCGCCGTTAGCTCGCCAGTGCGATGCGTACCAGGACTTCCAGTCCGCCAGCGTGCGCAGTTCGGCGCCCGCCCAATATTCGGCGGTGTTGGCGGCCTCGGGTGACCATGTCGATCCCCACGGCCAGGCACTCCAGGTTGGTCCGTGCGCAGCGGCCTCCCACTCGACTTCGGTGGGCAGCCGCTTGCTCGCCCACCGGGCGTACGCCGAGGCGTCGGCATGGTCGACGTGCACGACCGGGTGATCGGGGCGGTCGGCCACTGCGTCTATGTCGTGGCTGGGTCGCCGCCAGGACACCCCGGGCAGCGTGTCCCAATACGCCGGGCCGTAGACCAGGCCCTCCCGACGGCGCTCGGTGGCGGTCATCCATCCGGTGTCGTCAGCGAACGCCGCGAACTCGGCGTTGGTGACCGGTGTTCGATCGAGCCAGAATCCGGCCGTGATCTCGAGGTGCTGTGGTCCTTCGTCGTCGAACCAGGTCCGCGGGTAGTGCTGTTCGTCGCCGATCGCGGCGAGGTGATGCTCCGGCGAACCGATTTCGGTGTTTCCGCCGGTGATCCATACCATTCCGTCGGCGAGAGTGCTGGTGGAGCTCATTCTCATCCGCCCATGAACGCCGAGAGCAGTGACACCTCGTGCTGGGGCGCGGTGAACCGCCAGTCCAGGCCTTCGGATGTGCTGACGCGCTGGTCGTCGACGGCGACCACCGCGCAGCGCGGGATCTTGCCCTGGGTGTCGAGGACCCGGTCCGCTACTTCGGGGCACTGCGCCGAGAGCCACCGCAGCGCCTCGCCGAGCGTGTCGGCCGAGCAGGTAAGGCCCGTGAGGTCGCGTTTGGCGACGGTGCTCCAGTTCGTCGGCAAAACGAACCGCACCTCGGCGCTCACGCCGCCACCTCGAACGCGGCGGGACCAGCCTGGTGTGCCCGCATCCAATCCAGGGTGCGGGCGAGACCTTCGTCCAACGACACTCGCGGCTCCCAGTTCAGCACCACGTCGGCACGGCACATGTCGGGGCATCGTGACGGGGCGTCCTGGGCGCGGCCCTCGGTCACTTCCACCGAGCCCGCGCCCGCCAGCTCGATGATCTTGGTGGCGAGGTCCAGGATCGACACTTCCTCTTGACTGCCGACATTGACCGGGCCGAAGGTGTCGTGTTCGAGCATCGAGCAGATCGCGGTCACGGCGTCGGCGACGTAGAGCAGGCTGCGAGTTTGGGTGCCGCCGTGCAGATGCAGGGTCTCACCGGCCAGCGCCGCCGAGCAGAAGGCGGGAACCACCCGGGAGTCGCCGCCCCACATGCCGGGCCCGTAGACGTTGAATGGCCGGATCACCCCGGCGCGGACATTGTGGGCGCGGTGGAAGTTGACCGCGGCCGCCTCGGTGAACATCTTGGCGATTTCGTACGCGCTGCGCGGTCCGATCGGGTCGATCGCGCCGCGGGAGGACTCCACCTGCGGGTGTTCGGCGGTGTCGCCGTAGACATCGCTGGATGAGGCCAGGATGATCCGCGCGCCGGTGGCCGCCGCGCACGTCAGTGCGTTCATCGAGCCAGCCGATCCGGCCCGCAGGGTCTCGATAGGCATCGACATGTACATCGCGGGCGCGGCAGGACAAGCCAGGTGAACGATCGAATCGACGTCTCCGAGATCGTCGAACGCTGACCGGTCAGTGACGTCGGCGATGCGCAGAGTCACATTCGGATTGGTTTCGGTCTCCGCCAGATTCGCGCGGAATCCGGTCGACAGGTTGTCGATCACCGTGACCTTGCCTCCGTCTACGGCGAGCTTTCTGGCCAGATGACTGCCGATCAACCCGGCGCCGCCGGTGATTACCGTGTGCATGGTGACTCCTCCTTGAGTTCGGTATCGGGATAGGACGACTGGGATTCGGTGGAATCCAGTGGTGCGCCGGCGGGTGCCTGTAGGCCCGCGACGACGCGGCGCAAGAAGACGGGGTCGGTGACGTAGTAGAAGCCCGGCGTCGCCTCGTCGATGTCTCGGGGTTCCCGCCGGGGAAGGTCGGGGTGGTCGTGATCGGTCATGCTTCGTAGAGCTCGTGGCAGGGCAGCACAGACAGCGTTTTCGACACCGCCGCATCCACGGTGACCAGGATCTTGTCGTCCCATTGCCGCATTGCCGTGGTGAACGCGGCGGCAGCAGTTCGACTGGCCCGGTAATAGAAGACCGGGCCCACCGTGTTGGTTGTCGGTGCCGGAAACGCGACGCTCACCCGTACATCCATCACCGCTCACCGCCGCGCTAATGCAGCCGTGGGAGTGGTGGTTTCACGGTTCGCGCCGATCAGCGGGATCTCGCAGCGGGTCGAGGTTCCGCTGCCGTAGCGCGACCGGGTCACGCGGCCGCCGTGGCACGCGGCGTGTATGGCGGGGTGCGGTGGTTTGTCGACGAAGTCGCGGGAATCCAGGCAGGTGATCGCCAGCACCGCTTTGGACGCGTCGTGGTGGATGAAGATGGTGAGGGTGTGGTCTTGGCCGGAGAGGTGGTCGGCTTCGGTGACCGTGCCGACCAGCTCCCGCATAAGGATGTCGACCGTGTCGATCATGTGGCCGAGCGTGGCCCGTGCTAGTCGAGTCCGGGTGTTGATCCGGACGATTTCCTCGGCCAAGGGCACTGGTGCGACTTGGAATTCACCGATGAGCTGTTCGCCGGCCGCGGCGACAGCGGGTACCTGCTCGGCGGCGCTGGCATCGAGCACGCTGATGTGGGGCTGGAGTTTGGCGAGCCGTTCCATCACCTGCCGGCGTGGGATGTCGAGTCCCTCGAGATGGTTCATGCTCGGCACGACCAGATAGCCACCACGACCCGCAGATTCGATGTCGGCTACGGCGGTCCACAGCACTGTCGAGCTGGCCGGTGCGCCGCGGAACGGGCGTAGGTCGATCTGCTCGCGGTTGGCGAGGCTGGTCAACGTGGGGATTAGGCGACTCTCGTGTCGGTGGTCCAGGTGCTGCATCAGCGAATACAGCGCGTTGGCCTTCGGGGCGGGCTCTTGACGTACGTCGGTGAGAACGCCCTCGGCGGCCAGCGCGCACTGGCGCAGCTGATGTTCGACGAGCAGGAGATCGTCGCGACGAACCAGCGCGCACCGCAGATAGCCGATCATCCTGGTCATCGCCGGATCCTCACGCCGCGATCGATCGCGCGGCATGGTGGCGCCCCAGCGAAAAGTGCGTGTCCGAACAGGATTTGGGCGATCACCACTACCTCCTAGTCCGCCAGGACTCAGTCGTCGAGCTCGGCGGAGAAATGTGCTTGAGCGGCCAGGAACCGACGGCATTCCGGCCCGTGAGCGGCATGGAGTTGCATGACCGCGTAGGACTCGTCGTGGCCTGTGAATCCGGCAGGGTCCGTGCTGCAATCGCGGTGGGTGACCTCGCACAGCGAAAAGTCGAGCTTTCGCACAACGCCTCCTCGGATCGCCAGGAACTGCTGGAACGTGCTCGGCGTCGTTGCGCAGCCCGAGACCGTCTCGAAGCTGTCTGGGCGCGTCGGTGTTTGCCGTCAATACGGGGGGATCGATGACATATGCCCGACGCCGAGCACGAGATAAGCGTCACATTCGATACCTGTTGGCCAACAGGGCAAACAACCCCTCAGAATGCCCCCCAAAAAGAGCACGGCACCTTCCCGGGGGGACGAAGGTGCTCGTATCCTGAACACCAGTCGCAGGTCACCTCTTTGGGAAGGTCAACCATGCAGCCGCCGCGCTTGCGGACTCCGAATTCGCTTCTCACGCAACGGATTGCGGAACGCGGTTGGACGCAGCAGGAGACAGCGGACCGAATCAATGCCGCCTATGCCGCGATTCATAGCCGCCCGGGGCGTTACGACGACGAATCCATTCGCCGCCTAGAACGAGGGGATGTCAGTAACCCTCAGCGCCCGTACCGTGTGGCTATCGAGAAAGCGTTCGGCGTGCCGGTGGCGGAGCTGGGATTCCGTAGTCGCCGCGCACGTTCGGCAAACACTGAGGAGGATGACGTGCGGCGGATCGACTTCCTTCGCGGCTTGGCCGCGATGGGGGGGAGCGCTCTGCTGGCCGGCGGACTGCAGGCCACATTGAACGATGCCATCGTGCACACCCCAACACCTCGGCTGATCGGACCAGAACACGTCGAGGAAGTCGCGCGGATCGCCGAAGCCGTGCGCCGCGCCGACAACCTCGGCCACCCGTTCGCATGGGAGGTGATGGCCGCCCAAGTCCGTCGAGCCGTGACGCTGCTGGAGAGTGCCAGTTCGCATACGGTGAACTTGAACCTCAACGCGGCGGTCGCCGCACTGGCCGATGCCGTTGGGTGGGCACATTTCGATGCAGGCCAGCACCGAGCAGCGGACAGATTCTTCCGAATCGCCCTTCACTGCGCCGAGCAAGCAGGATCGTGGTGGCTGCGCGCGGATGTCCTGAGCGACATGGCTCGTCAGGCCATCTACCTCGGCCAAGCCGACGAAGCACTCACCATCCTCGGCGCGGCCAAGGTGCGTGAAGACCGGATCTCAAGCCTGCGCCGGGCGAACCTTGCTGCAGTCCAAGCACGAGCGTTTGGCGCCATCGGGGACGTCCGTGAAACTCTGAGGGCCGTCCGCGACGCTGATGAGCACTTCCATGACGCGGCAGCCGACCGCGACGAGCCCGACTACGACTCGTTTTCCGACTATTTCAGTTTCGCCCAGCTCAATGGCGACACTGCACACGGACTGTTCGGCATCGCCCTCCATGGCCACGCCGTTGACGAGACCCGCCATCGGCTGCGCGTCGCCGCCGACAACTACGGCTCTGACTGGAGCCGATCACGGGCATTCTGCCTCGCGCTCGACGCCGCACTCGCTCTGCGTGGATCGGACCCCGAAGAGGGCGCCGCACTAGGCCAGGCCGCCGTCGCCGCGGCGACAGGCATCGGATCGGCACGCCTAGCTGCGAACCTGGAGGAGATCCACACTGCGGCTGCTACCCATGATCACCCCGAAGTCAAAGCGCTGCGGGCAAAGACCGCATCGCTGATCATTCAATAAGGAAGGACCGGGCCGATGACCGCGATGTACGCAACCAGCGCCGAAGTTCAGCAGGATCTCACCGATCTGTGCAGCACCGTCGGCATTACCATCGAGAACACTGCGCCCGCACTCCTGTACGGGACAGCGACCGAGCCTCGTGTTGCGCTCTCTCAGCTGCGTGACGCGCTGGCCGCCACCATCTACCGCGAGCGCAGCGTCCGAACAGGCGATGAAGAGTCGTACCTGACGGTGTTGGATGCGATAGAGCGCACAACCACGATCAAGATCCGGCGCAACCTCACCTGATCGTCGCAGAATATCTGGCCGACCTCGGGCATCGCTCTGACGAATCGTAGGGTGTCCCTGACCTTAGAGCTGTTGCCGCACACCGAAGGTCGTGTAGGTTCGATCCCGATTCGGCTAAGAGGGGGACACTGTGCGGTTCGTTGTGGGGGTGGCTGTCGCTCTAGTGGTGACGGGGACGATGACGAGTTGCGGAAGCTCTGAGGGCTCGGACTCGGCCGCGGATCGAGATCTCGCTGCTTCTGCAGTCCTTGCCGTGAGCGATCTGCCGAACAAGTGGCCCGCAGTCGGCAGTCCGCAGTCCGGCACGGATCAGGGTGCTGACCAAGGTATCTGGACTCAGGACCTGGTCAAGTGCCTCGCGGTGGACCCGCTTGGTGCAGGCTCCGCTACGGCGTGGGCGACGTCGCCGACTTTCGCCGACTCGCCTTACGGGGCGGGCTCGCGGATCGAGCTGATGACGACAGCGGAGATCGCGAAGGCACGCTTCGATACCCTGAGCAAATCCAATGTCACCGATTGCCTGCAGAAATCGCCAGGGTCGGTCTGGAAGTTGGGTGACCCCGAGCCCACAGATCCCGTCCAGAAGGTAGAGCGGGTCGCCCGGCTGGAATTCCCGCAGATCGGCGACGGGGTCAGCGCTTTTCGCATCAAGGTGGCCAAGTCCCACGCCGCCGGGCAGATCAACGCCGGTAAGTCGTGGACTGCTGTGATCGACCTTGTCATCGTTCGCGCTGGACGATCGCTGGTGCAGATGGCGTTCGGCGGCGGCGGCGGATCCTTGCCCACCGAATGGGAACAGAACATGACTCAGGCGGTTACCGACCGCATCGCGAAGTCGGCTGCGGCTTCGTCTTAGTCGATAGACGCTGTCGCGGCAGGCCGCGAGATGGGTCCGCTGTAACGCCAGTTCAGGCTCAATCGTCCCGGTCAGTGCTGCTCTTGACCACGCGCAGGCGCGGGCGGGGTACCTCGATGCCGAAATTCTCGGCCACCGTGCGGTCCAGGTGCAGCATCCGCTGATCGGTACGGTCTCGGCAGCTCTGGGGGCTGTTCCTGCACACCAGGAACGTCCCGCCGGTGTACGGGTCGTCGAGAATCTCGACCTCACGCTGCAGCGCGAACCAGTCCCGGCCGACGTAGCCCTGGTGGTCCGTCTCGCACAGCACGCAGATCGGCACGGTCCACCCGTGGTCGGACAGCAGTGCGGTCAGCGCCCGGTCTTCGGTTGCGCGGGGTGTGGTCATCCAGCCGCATGTGCACACCGAGCGATGCCGTTTGCCGACCGGCAGGAACCCATTCGGCAGATGAACACGCGCCACAGGGGTGGTCATGAGATCACCTGCGCCCAGCGCTCGTGTGCCGACTGGCGGGTCATCCCTGCCGCCTTGCCGATCGCCTCCCATGACGCACCCTGTCCACGAGCCGACCGCACAGCCTCGGCGAGACGCCGCTGCGCCTCGGCCACCTCGCCGGCGGCGAACTCCACCTCGGCAGTGCCGCGCGTCGGTGCGACGTGGTATTCCCACTCCCGCAGCAACAGGTCCACGCGAAGCTCGGTCAGCATCGCGTCCTTGCTGTAGATCCGCTGCCGTGTCAGATCGTGTTCAGTCGGGTCGGTGACCCGGGTCCACAGCTTGCCGCGCCAGCACTCGCGCCCGTGATGGTTCAGGTCATCGCACATCGGGCGCCACCCCACCACCTCGGCGTCGGGGCGTTCGTGCCATTGCCCGACTGGCAGCATCGCGCCATCAGCGGAGTGCGTCGCGAGCGGGCCCGCCGAGTACGACCCGCCGTACGCCCCATCAGCGAACACGTGCATGACGTAGCCTTCATGCCCGTCGTCTGTCTGCCTACTCATATCAACCCCCAAAGTCTCTGTCAGGATGTCCTGACAGACTATCGGTTGTCAGGACATCCTGACGGCGTTTCAAGCAAGAACCCTTGTCAGCCATGGACTGACAAAGGTTTCATGTCAGTTGTAGACTGACGATATGGAAACGAATGAAGACGACCGATACTCCTACAGCACCGCAGCCCTGGCACGCCTCGTGCTCTGCGATGAACTAAGCGACCTGGCCACCCGTGCCGCCAGCCTTATTTCGACCGAGAGCGATGACGGCTGGCATCCCGGCGAAGTCGTCGAGGCCGCCGCATGTCTGGTCGATCGGGCTCAGTCCGTTCTCGCACGCGCGGTGATCTACGAACGGGAGCGCCACAGCTCCTGGGACTGCATCGGTGAGGCCTTCGACATCTCGCGCCAGTCCGCGCACGCGCGCTACAGCGACGACGTGACCGAATGGAAAGAGGCCCTCCACGAGCCGTTCTACGAACAGACCGGCCGAATCCGCAATCTGAGGCTGCCCGGCGCAGCGTTCCGGCCCACCGAAATCGGCCAACGACTCGACACCTGGGTGTACGAGCACGGCTTCGAGGGCGGAGACCACTCGGTCACCGGCGGACTGCCCGAACTGAGCGTCACCGCGGAACTGGGTCAGGTCCTCGAGGCCATCAACCGGCTGTACCGCAACCCTTTCGACCGCGTCGACAACGACAAGCGCGCCAGAATGCTGGACCGCAAGGCATCGCTACTCGACCGGATCGCCACCGAGGAAAACCGGCCCGAAGCCGTACAGCAGGCGGCCGAAGCGCGCGCGCTGGCCACCGAGCTACGCGCCGACAAGGACGGACGACACCTGCGAGCGGTGGTCGACGAGTAGCAGCTCCCAGGTTCGTCGTCGCGACACCCTTCCCGGGTGCTCAATCGCGGACCCCGAACGCATTGAATGCGATCCACACCAGGAGACTTCGAATCACGAAATAGGCACGGCCACAACGCTTTACAGAAGAATTATCAATACTTGCAGTGCTATCCTTAGCTCAGGAAAACCGACGAAAGGATACAAATGGCCAAGCCGCTGAACAGCCCAATTCCGAAGTCCGTCGACAGTCGATATGAAGTGGCCTTCGAGGCGCTGGGATCTCTGATCGGGATCGCCAGCAACGACGAAGGCGCCGCCAAAATTCGGGCGGCACTGGGCATCCCCCCCACGGCATCCATCGATGCGGTCGTCCGGGATTGGGATACGCGCCGTGACGCGCTTCATCCCGACGATAGCGAGGCCATCGACCAGGTCTTTCGGATCGACGCGCCAATTTTGCGAGCCGCGATCGGTCAGGCATCAGCGAGCGACTCGTGATCAGCTCCAACCCTGCGGACAACCTCCTCGCCCCAGACGAAGCGCAGCGAATTTTCGACAAAGAGATTCTGCCCAGATTGCTTCGAAACGTGAGGGTTGGAGTCGACCGCGAGGAGCGGCCGATCGCCATGCTCCTCACTGCTCAACCGGGGGCAGGGAAAAGCACCATCGCACGGCGCATCCAACAGACGCGGGCGATCAATGATCCCATGGTGTTTTTCGATGCTGACGGATTCCGTCCCTACCACCCGAAATACGCCGAAGCGAAGGCCCATTCCTGGGAAATCGAAGACGCTGTCGTTCTCGGTGACGCCCGCCGCTGGTTCGAGATGGCGTTCGACGCGCTCACCGAGAAGGGCGTCGATTTCATCGCTGAAACCGGGATGAGGCCAGAGGTAGCGGACAGGTATCTCGACCGACTCGCAGATCCGCCAGCACCCACCGAGCCCTACCGGACCGAAGTCGTCATCCTGGCGACATCGCCGGGCGAGAGTCTGCTGGGCATGCTCGATCGCTACAACGAGGCGGTCAAACAGATCGGGTACGGCCGGTACCCAGGCGAGATCGAGCACAATCAGCGACTGTCGCGGCTTCCCGAGCTCGGCGATCAGGTCGACGCCGACCAGCGGATCACCGGCCGCCGGATCTATCGCCGGGACGGCCTCTTCGACTACAACAAGCGCGATCCTGAAACCGGCGCGTGGTCCTCGACTGAACCCACTCGAACCGTCATCGCCCGGGCACAGGAAACACGCCTCACCCTGCCCGAGTCGAGGGTCTTCACGGACAAGCTCGAGCAACTCGCCGTCGACCTCGGACCGGACTGGGCGTCCCAGATCGAGAACGTCAAACAGGCGGCTGCGACGATCATCCATCCCGCAATCTCGATCGACCCCGCCCTGCTGGAAGCGCTGGGCGCCGTGCAGTCGGGCCACGAAGTCGCCCCCGGCCAATCCAGCAGCGAGAAATCGGCGACGGAGCGAGAAGCACCGTTCAGCGATCCCACGGTCGGTTTGGAAGCAGGCGATGCGGGCGCGGGCATATAGGGCCGTCGTGGCAACTGAATCAGTCCGCGACGCAGAGACCGAACCAGAACGGGACCTCGCGTATGAGGTCCCGTTCTGCATGTGGTCGGCCCACCACTAGCGGCTCACATTCATATTGCTGGTCCTTCGCTAGTCGCTGTCGTGTGTTCGATGCAGCTCGCGGCGCCACCGGCGAGTCCTGGGGTGCGCGGTGTGTGGTCCCCCACCGAAGACCGAGTGGCTTTCGCCGCAGGCGCCTGCCGGATGCTCAACGCCACGGCGATGTCTCGGCGGAGTTCGTCGTCTACGACGTAGGTGGGAGCCTTCGCGCGCCGCCGCTGGCCGAGATGGCGGTACTCCCACCTGGCGGCTGCCGGGACTCGCGCCGTCGATCGGGCCAGCCCCGATCCTGGGTACAGTCGAAGTCGTGACTGAGCTTGACGACACGATCGACGCCATCAGCCGCGCAAGCGTCCACGCCACAACCGCCCTGCTGACCGAACACGGTGCGGCGCCCGCCCCTCGGATTTACTTGCTCGACTCGGCCCGGCCCCAACCACTCACCGGCTACATCACATGTCGTCCGTACCGGCGCGGCCGGGATGCTCACGCTGCGATCACCGGCCTGGGTGCGGGTGCGCGCGCGAGTGGAGCCACTCATGTCGTCGTTACCTGGGAGGACGCCGACTTGATCGCCTCGATCAGCGGGCCTGGCGATTACCCTCACGGCCTTGCGATACTGGCCGCCGACATTGCCCACCACCGCCTAACCCGCCACCCCTTCACGCCGAACTTGAACTCCCCCAACCGGAGCGGTGCACCCACCGTCACCCCGGCTTGGCACCGTGCGGACACCATCGAAGCTCACCCGCTACCACCCTGCATCAGCACTCTCCTGCAAATTTGGCGCACCTTCCCCGTCCCCGATGGCGCCCTCGAACAGATGACCACCGCCGGTTACACCATCCGACAGACCCCCGCATCGACTGCATGCGTGTGACATGACAGGCGCCGCCGAGCCGCACGCTGGCCCGGAGGAACGTGCGCGATTCAGCCGCTGGGTCAAGGACCAAGCGTTCAGTCTTCAGGAAGGCCTCGCCGAGAAGCTGGCCCGTCTCGCCGCCGCCGAACGTAACCTCGACATTGCGACTTACCTGTTCCATCAACGACTTCACACCACACGCGCACTAGCGGCGTTCGGCAAGTCTTAGCCCAGCTCCTCATCCACGACCGCCACGCGCGTCGGATTCTGGGCGCTCTCGGACGCCGCGGCGGCCGAGAGTAATGAACGCGGTGACCATCGACAGCGAGCCCGCGCCGAAGATTGCCACACCTTCTAGGGCGGCGCCGTGGTCGGCGAAGTGCTTCGCAGTCAGTGCCAGGATCGCCACGCTCGCGAGTCCGCACAGCGGGCCCAGGGCGTCCAGTCCCACCGCACTCCACCGGATCCGCCGATCGTGGCACGCGTCACGCTCGAACACGGTGAGGATGCGGTCAACGGCTCCGGGCCTGGCCGATTCCCATCGTTTCAGGTCCGCAGGCGCGGGTAGGTCGGTCCAGCGGGTCGGTGCCGGTGTGGTGGCCGGCTGCTGGCGGGCGTTCGACACCGCGGCCGCGCGCGTGGTTCCGGTCGGGGGCACGGTCAACTCCTCTGCGGGTGGTGAATGTGGCAGAACCGTAGAGGCTTTCGTCACGGCGGCGTGGAAAACCAACCCACAGAGCAGTTCACCGCGAGTCTGTCGATGGCGCTGACGTGGGGACCAGTCGCCACGGTGGGCCTGGTGGGACGTCGACGATCGCCCCCATGCCGATCTCGGGATGGCCGCGACGGTCCGGTGCTACCTCGAACCCGATCCCGCCGACGAGCCGCGCCACCCCGGTCGGCCAGAAGATGGTGTCGAGAGTGACGACGCCCTTGATGGAGCCCAGCAGCGGGAGCCCCTGCTCGACGACCCACTGTGCGGTGTCGAAACCGATGCGCCACTTGGCCACGATGGCGTAGGTCCGCTCCGATGGGGTCAGGCCCGCCGTGTTGTCGTGGTCGTAGCCGGCGAAGCGTCGGAACAGGGCGTGCGGGGCGTGCAGTTCATAGGCCGGAGAGTCACAGAGTTCGAGGACCGAGACGCCCAGGTATGGGAACGGCAGATTCCGTCGATACGGGTAAGTCTTGATGAACTCGTGGAGGTCGTCGAGAGCGAAGCGTAGATGCTTCCCGCTCCCGTGGTTGGGCAGGATGTTCGTCCGGACGAGCGTCTGTAGATCGGCGGGACGAAATCGGTAGCCGGTGCCGTCGTAGATCACTTCGACAGCCTCGCCGCTGGTCAGGAGCCCGGGGATGGTCACGCCATCACGATAGCGGAACACGCTCCAAAAACACAGACATAAAAAACATATGAACCATGTGCGGCGGTCAAGCCCAGTTCTGCACCCTGCGTTAGGTTCATGTCCGCTAATGTCGGTTATCGGACATATAACCCCCAAACCCCCTGCTAGAAAACAGTTTCCGTGTAAAGTCACCCATGGCGACCGGGGGAAACGGTCGGTGGCCATCACTACGCTCGGCGAAAGCCCAGCTCACACACCGATTTCGGGGAAACTTCATGACCGATCAGCTACACCACCGTCTCGATGCCGCTGCGGCCCCTGCCCGTGGCCACGCCGAGCTCATGGGACCGATAGACCCTTTCGACAACGCCGCCGTCGAGGCCGCCTACGCGGCCACCCTGCCGGTGACACCCACCGCTCGGGTCTGGGCCGATCCGACGAACCCCACCGCTGGTGAGACCGTCACGGTCACCGCTGGGCCCGCCCTCGACCTCGCCACCTGGACCCCGGTCGGGCCCGTCCTGCACCAAGGCCGCCTACCCGACCACTACGAAGACGCCGACATCATCGCCGCCGCCGACGATTCGCTCGCTGCCGCAGGATGGACAGTGATCGGATATTGGGTCGCCGACTCATTCGGCTGGCGCGCCAGTGTCGGCCGCATCGAGATGCCCACTCTTCAGCGCCCAACGTCATGTTGACGCAGCTGCCGCCGGTCAGTGTTACGCCCACACCACCAAGGAGACCCCGAGTATGACCACCCCCACGGTCGGAGCGGACACATGAGCCCCGTGTACGCCGATCCCGCCGATCCCGCCGCGGTCGCCCGGCAATTGCGTCGAGAACTGCGCGCCCTCGCCCACGCCCTGCGTCGGGACGGGCACGCCGATCACGCCGATCACGCCGAAGCCCTTGCCCGAAAGTACGGGCCGAAAAACGACTTCACCACCGAGGAGTCCCGCGATGGAGAGTGACCGCGACACACCAAGTGCACACGTGCCGGGCGCCGCATCGCCGACCATGGATGCCGCTGGTCAGCGCCCGCCCGTCCTGGGGGCAGGGCTGTCACCGCGTGCTGATGGCCCGCTCGATCTACCGCACTCCGCTCGACGACACCGCAAAACAGACACCGATCTCAGGGGGATGACCGTGACCGATGAACCCAAGCCCGACGAACCGGCCGACATCGCGCCGTGGTCGGCGCAGTCTCTGTTCTCCGAACGTCACAGTGACGCCACCGGTTCGGAGCTGGGCCCGGTTCCCGGCAATGAGCTGCCGACCTTCTCGGCCGCTTACGACTACGACGCCGCCGAGCCCGCCGCATGAACGCCGACGACGCCGCGCGGCGCCTGGCAGCAGAGCTGCGGGAAGGCGCGCGCCAGAGCAGTACAGAACCCGACCTGCGGCCGCCGCCGCTGGCCGCGCCCGCCGAGTTCCCGATGCCGACCGCGGCCGACCGCGTCGCCGCACGGGATGCCCGCCGCACCGAGTTCCTATCCCGTGCGCGGTCGGTGCGCGCCGACGGCTGGGACGACTACTTGTTCACGTGGAGCACCGGCGAAGCGGTCGGTGTGGCGCTGCTGCTCGAAGACGACGCGGCGCTGTCCGAACTCGACGAAACCCGCGACAGCGCACTATCGCGTTGGGCCTACGAGCTGTTCAGCATGGTCGAAGCCCGCACCGACGCCGAACACAACTACCCGGTGACCCGCGCGTGGTTCCAGCAGACCCGGGCCGTACTCATCGAGGGTCTCTGATGCGCTGCGCTACACCATCACCGGCACAGAACAGTCCCGAGCAGCGGCGCGCTCTGCTGTTTCGGGGCTGGCCGACCGATGACCGGTCACGCCGATGCGATCGTGCGGCCCTGCATCTCCTCGATGCCGTAGGCCTGCTCGAGCACCCCGCGGTGCTCGAGCACACCGATATCGATTTCCTCAGCGCCCCCGTGCGATTTCCGTGGTGGTACGCGACGGTGAACTGGACTGCCCTGCACAGCGATCCCACCGTCGCCGACCTCGACGGGGCGACCGACCGCCTGCTGCGCCTGGCGGTGAGCATCGCCGCCGGTAACCCGGTTGACCCGCACGATGTGCTGGTCGACCTGGGCCCCGAGTATGCCCAGATGGTTGCTGCTGCCCTCGCCCGCACGACCGGTAGCGACGCCGATCTCGCGATCGCCGCCAGCCCGTCGCGCTGTGACGCCCGCTACGAGCACCGGTCCACGCCCACCACCCCAGGAGAGCCCACCTCATGACCGACCCCATCACAGCCTCTACCGACAAGCTGCGCGAATGGCTGATCACCGGCGGTGACCTCGCCGAGGGCCGACACCAGCGTGCCGCGGTCGAGCTCCTCGATTTCGCCGGGCTGCTCGACCGTCGCGGCCTGCGCGACCACATCACCACCCGCCTGGTCACCGACAGCGACGACAGGCACCACCTCATCGCCCGCGTGGACTGGACGGCGCTGGCCGCCGCCGACATCGGCCCGCTCGGCGGCGCCCAGCGCCGGTTGCTGGACCTGGCCCTCAGCCTCGGCGGAGGTATCCGGGTCGACCTGCGCTCGGTGGTCTGCGCCGAACTCGGTGACGCCCACGCCCGCGCCATTCTCGGTGCGGTCACCCGGGCACTCGGCCTGGCCGACGATGTGCAGATCAGCGACACCCCTGCCTACCTCGAGCGCAAACGCGAGCGGGACGCACAGCGTGCCGAGTTCCTCGGCGAGACCGGATCGGCGGCACGGGCATGAGCATCCTCGACACCGCGCGGGCGGCGGCCCTGATCGAAGCGCAGATCCTGGCGGCCGCCGTGCTGGCGGTCCATCCCCGATGAGCACCGAGCCCGGACGGCTCCGCTCGGTCGCGACCGGCGGCGATCACCCCGACCTGATCGCCGCCGACGCCGCGCGCACCCACTACGCCGCGGCCGCGACCCCCGCCGCCACGACCCGGGCCTACTCCGAAGCATGGGAGGCGTTCCATACCTGGTGCGGCACAGTGGATCTGGTATCGCTACCGGCCGACCCGGTCACCGTCGAGCGGTACATTGCCCTCGGCGCCGTGCGCAAGGACCTCGCGGCGTCGACGCTGGCGGTGTGGATCGCCGCGATCGCCGACCGCCACCACGATGCCGGCCATCTCGACCCGACGACCGGCGAGAAGGTCCGCGAGGTCCTGGCCGGAGTCCGCACCACCCAAACCCTGGCCGGACGCGAAATCGACCAGGCACCAGCAGCTGATCACCCGGTCGTGACCGCGATGATCACCACCGCCCACACCACTGCGGTGACCTGGCCGGAAAAGGTCGCCGCCCGCCGCGACATCGCGATGATCCTCACCGGCTTCTCCATGCTCGGGCGCCGCAGCGAAATCGCCGCTCTCACAGCGTCGGACCTGTCGGTCACCACCGGCGGCGGCGAGCGGCTGCTGAGCATCCGACGGCGTGGCAGCAAAGCCAACCGGGAAGAGATCACCCGCGTCTACCGCCGCGCCGGATCCGGTCCGGCACTGTACTGCCTCTGGTGTGGGCTGCACCGCTGGCTGGTCGTGCTCGACGCCCGCGACCGTGCCGCGGACCGCGAAGTCCGGCGCCAGAAACGCCACCGGCACACCACCATCGACCAGGCCGCAATCAACCGGGCCGTGTCGCTCGCGGTCCAACGGGTACTGATCACCGACGACACCGACCCGCACACCCACCGCTGCGCGCAAGCGTGGCCCGAACTGGCAGACCCGCACACGCCGCTGTTCCGGCCACTGGCCAAGGCAGGGCCACCCCTGGACCGCGCCATCTCCGACCGGCAGATCGCGCGCATCATCAAAACCCGGGGTGGTGCCGCCGGCCATCCGGGCCTGCGTGGACATTCTCTGCGCGCCGGTGGAGCCACCGAAGCTTTCGCGCGCGGTGCTTTGCTCACCGACGTCATGGCCCTGGGTGGGTGGCGCAGTGCCGCCTCGGCCATGCTCTACGACCGGGATGGCGAACAGCGCTCGGCCCGAGTCGAACTAGGTATTTGATTCTCAAAGTAGGAAGGGGTTGCGCCCCCAGGCAGCCAAAATTGGAATCAGCTGGGCGGCGCGGCGCCCATCCTCACTCGGCGGGCTTGTCTCCCGTGGCGGGCTTCTTCGCGGTGGCGGACTTCTTCGCAGTCGGCGCAGCCTTCTTCGCGGTGCTGGACTTCTTCGCTGTTGGCCGCGCAGCCTTCTTCTTCTGCGGCGGCAGTGCCTTCGGTGCCGGGTCCGAACCCGGTTCCGCGAGGGCCTGGCGGAGATATGCGCCGGGGTCGACCCAGGCCGTCGCGAAGGCTTGGCGGAAATATGCGCCGGGGTCGAAGTTGCCCGCCGCGAGGGCCTGGCGGACCTCTTCGCCGGGGTCGAAGTTGGCCGCCGCGGCGGCCTGGCGGAAATACGAGATGGAGTCGAGACCGGCCGCCGCGACGCCCTGGCGGAACCCTGCACCATGGTCGAAAGTGACTGCCGCGAGGGCTCGGCGGAGATCTGCGGCTTCGTCGACCGCCGCGTCGCTGACCTGTGCGGCGAGATACTTCTGGGCCAAGCCGAGGTAGGTCTGGACGTCGACCAGATGAAACTCGCAATCGGCCTGCTTCTTCATCTCTCGAACCAGCTCGACGCGAGGCATCGTGTAGTGGCCGTCGCTGAATACCCAGTCCGGCTTGGTTTCGTTGGTGACAAGAAGCACCGGCAACCCCCGGCTGGATGCTTCGTTGATCGTCTGCTTCCATACCAGGAAGTCCCCGATCGCCCGCTCACCTTTACGACCGTCGGCGTAGCCAGGCGGAACGTGCCCCGCATGGCGGATTTCGTGCTCTTTGTGGGCTGCGGCGGCCTCCTTGTCACCGAATGCTGCACCGATCTTCCCGTCGAAGAGCTCGCCGAGCTGTGTGAGGATCGGGTCCGAATCCGGGTGGGCATCGAGGTCGATGGTGATGCCGACGGTTCCTTCGATCTCGCGGATCAGGGTGTCGACAGCAGCGTGCACTCCGTCGCGGACGGCGTCCGCGACCTCCTGGTCGAGCCCATGACGGTGGGCGTGGTGAGCCGCGATCGCCACCAGCTCCGCGATCGGCTTGGCCATTTGAGCGGCGATCACGTCTCGAATGCCTTGACGGTCCGCTATCACCGAGGCCCGCCGGTCGTGGAATTCCTCACCGACCCGATTCGGGATCCAGAGCCGCTCGCCCAGGAGTTCCAGGGCGGCGAAGTACTCCTCGCGGGTGGTGTCGGTGAACCGGTACAGGTCCAGGACGGCGTTCGTGTCGAGCACGACGAGGCCATCGGTGACGAAATGTCGAAGGTCGTCGTCGGTCGGCGGATAGTAGCCCGCGAACTCGGTTCGGAACGTGGACCTTTCGGCAGTGGCCTTCGTGGTCTTCTTTGCGCGAGGAGAGTTCGGCATTCGGCCAAGAGTACGGTCGGCGGCACGCATCCCGCCGCGGGGTTCGGATCTCGCACATGTCGATTCCGACCCAGGTCTGGTGGCTGGCGTCTTCGTCAATGCCCACCGCCTTGTCTGTGTCGACCTGCTGTAAGACTGGTCGCGATGACCGACATACCTGACGGGCGGGACGCCGAAACCGACATCGACCCGGCCGTCGCCGAACTGGACCGAATCCTTGCCCGGGTCCAAGGCCTACGGCCCGAACACGACCGGGAATGGACACAGTTCGCGTGCTGGGCGGTCGCGAACGAGCACCGGGTACTTCCAGCGTCGGCGCAGGTGCTGCTCGCCTACCTCGCCGCCTACCCCGGAACCTTGACCACCCAACGCGGCCGCGCTACCGCGATCGCCGCCGCGCACCGCGCCGCCCGCCGCGAATCCGGTGACCCGCAACCGGTCCCGAGCACGAGAACGGTTCTCGGCCTCCCGTCACCGGCTGAGGCCGAGTCCGTGCGCCGCGCCCTGAGACCACAGCGCGCCGAGCGCCTCGCCGGCCACCGCGCCCGAGTCGAGGCCGTGTTGCCGCACCTGCCGATCACCGGCTGGCCTGATGCCCTGACCGCACGCCGCGACGCGGTCATCTTGCACTTGGCGGCCGCGGGCCTGTCCTGGGACACCATCGCCGGATTGCGCCAACGTGATGTGATCCTGGGCGACACCGTCGTGATCGTCGGCAGCCAACCACTGGTGGAGCTGACCGCGTCCGGCCTGCCCATCACCTGTCCGGTCGCGGTGACCCGCCGCTGGGCCACGGTGCTCGCCCACGCGCCGCGCGCCACCGGCCACATCGAACTCGAACGCCTCCTCACCGCTGCCGACGACGTGACCGAACCGATCCACCAACTCCTCGCCCACTGGGCCGACCAGCCCTTGCTCACCCGCTTCGACGGGCGCGGCCTGGCCGATGGCGTGGTCGATGAGCTCGACCCACTCACCGGCGCTGAGGTCGCCGAGATCGTCGCCACACGAATGGCTTTCGACATCCCCGTCACTACCAGCGATCTGGACCCGAACTACTTCGAACGTGGCATCGCTGCCCGTGCCCGTGCCCGCGAGATCAGCGACGACCTCGACGAACTCTTCGCCCGGCTCGACGCCCTCGCCGATCCGCTGCTCGACCTCAGTCGGGAGTCCATGCGTACCCAAGGACTCACCCCCGACTGATTTCTGAGGCAGGGCAAAGCAGGATCGAGCCCGTGCAGGCCCTGCTCGGCGCGATGGAGAACAAGCGCCGCACGACCGGATCGGCGCGGGCATGACCGACAATTCATCGGCAGAGGAGCTATTTCAGCTGCTCAAGCCCTTCGGCGCGCAACGGTGCGGCGACCTGGAGACTCGCCCAACCGAGCTATGCTGCTATCTGACAGCGCTGCTGGCCGAGGGCCGGGCTCCATCTTCACTTCGAGGACGCCTGTGCCGACTGAACTCTTGCTGCTCATCCCAGCAATTGCCTGCTGGCGCCCTTCGATGCTGATCCAGCTGATCCCCACCACCTGGACTCTTGAGGATCCGGTCACCCGCACCGCCAACGCAGACCTGCAGCACCAGCTTGCCGATCACCTCGAATCTGGGGCCATGAGCGCCGACGGGCGCCTAGGCGCGGGCCCTGGCCAACCAGTAGAAACAGTTCGGCCCCCGCTTTCTCTCTCCGAGGGGCGGGGCAGAACTGCTGTTATCGCACACACCGCCCGGCCGCGCGTGCGGGTCAGGCTTCTCGCGTGTAGTCCTCGTGCCACTGCTCGAGGACCGACAGCGGCCAGTAGAGGCGATACAGGATGCGATGCGGCGCGGGGAAGGGCGCCTTCTTCGGCCCGCCGCGCGCCATCCATCCGGTGACGGTGCGCGAGGGGATCTCGGTGATGGCCTCGACCCCGGCGATGTCGACCCACACATCCCCGTCTGCCAGCTCCGGCAGACCGAGCAGACGCCCGGCGGGGGGCTGATCGCCTTCGGCGCGGGCCTGGCGGATCTGCGCGGAGCGATCCGCCAGGTCGAGGTCTTCGACCGGGCGCGTTCGGGTCGGGTCGACCGGCATTCGGACATCGCTTTCTGTCAGGGGTTTCACGGCATCGCTGACGGGTCCGGGACAAGTTCGCAGTTCCAAAACTGTAGCAGTTTGCCGCGTCGCGCTGTACAGTTTTATCACTGCACAGTTTTGGAACTGCAAGGAGTTTTCATGTGCCTTCGTGACTCGACCACTGCGCCCTACTGCCCCTGCCCCGCCACCGAGCCCGGCCACTACGAGGGTCCTTTCGTCTGCGACTGGCACGACAGCGACGACCGGCTGTGGTTCGCCGATGTCGCCCTGGTCGCGGCATTCGTCGGCGAGGCGGTCCGTGCCGAGCTGCTCGGACACATCCTCGATGCCCAGACCCTGTGGGATGTCGTCGATGACGGCTTCTACGGCTGCTTCAAAAACGTCGCGGCGCTGGACCTGTACAACGCCGCGCTCGCTCTGACATCGAACGGCGACTTCACGTCGGCGCCCGACGCCGAGGCCCGCGCGTACCGGCTGGTTGCCGAGCTGGTCGAGCACTTCTGCGATCCCAGCCCGCTGCTGCTCGAATGGCACATCCAGCAGGTGATCACCGCGCCCTGGCGCTCCCGCCGCCATGCACGCAAGGCGTTGCGGCGCTTCGTGCTCACCCACGGACTGAATCCCACCAACGCTGACCACATCGAGGTCCTCGACCACAGTCGCCGCCACGGCACGCGTACGCCTCAGCTGCGCTACGGCACCTACCTGGTCTATCTCGGTGTCGCCGGTGACGGGTCGGGCCACTACGTCCACGCTGACGTCACTCGTTCGGTGTGGGAGCTGCTCGGCTCTCCCCGCCGGTTGACCCGTGCGGAGTCGGCGATGCTGGCCTACGCCAACAGCGAGGGCCTGGCCGATCTCGAAATGCGCTGGCGCCACACCGTGTCCGCCGTGCTGGCCAAGCTGTCCGACTTCGCGATGGGCGTCTGAGATGAGCCTGCGATCCACGGTGTTCTTCGCTGGATGGGGCGGGGACAGTCAGGGGTTCGACGCGGTCCCCGGTGTCACGACCAGCCTGGCGGGCAATCACAACCCGATCTGTGTCGAGGTCCATGCGCTCAATTTCCCTGACACCTATCACCTTCCGCCTGGTGATGTCCGCAAGATCGACCTGGCCACGCTGCCCTACACCGAGTTGTTCTGGGCGTCGCCGGCGTGCCCTGCGTGGACCGACGCCAAGGGCAAGAAACGGTATTTCGATCGGTCGAATCAGTACACGCTCATCGAGGACACCGAACTCGGCGAGCTGGTCGAGGACCCGGCCGAGGCGCGTTCGCGGGCGTTGATCGAGCAGATCCCGCGCTACCTGCGCGCGATGGCCGGTCGCGGTACGCCGGTGCTGGGCGGGGTGATGGAGAACGTGATCCAGTGCCGCCGGTGGGACAAGTGGGCCGAGTGGCGGCGTTCGATCGAGGAGATCGGCCCCGGCTACGAGGTCGCGGTGATCGCGCTCAACTCGATGCACGCGATGCCGCGTGTGTGCTCCCCCGCGCCGCAATCGCGTGACCGGCTCTACGTCATGTACTGGTTGAAAACGCTGGGTCGGCGGCCCGACCTGGACAAGTGGCTGCGTCCGCGCGCCTTCTGCGACCGCTGCGACAAGGTCGTCGACGCGATCCAGTCGTGGAAGCAGCCCGGGGTCGAGATGGGCCGCTACGGCGCGCACGGTCAGTACGTGTACCGGTGCCCGTCCAAGACCTGCGCCTACCAGGTCGTCGAGCCGTTCACGACCCCGGCGTCGGCGGCGATCAACTGGAATCTCGACCCTGGCCAGAAGATCGGCGAGCGCACCAAGCCGTTGGCGGCCGCGACGCTGGACCGGATCCGGATCGGATTGGAGAAGTACGCGGGCGAGGCGATGCTGAGCCCGGCCGGTGGGACCTGGCGCACCGCGGCGACCCCGTTGTCGGAGCCGATGTCGACGCGCACGACCCGCGAGACCGACGCGCTGGTGCTGCCGCCGATGGTGGTGCAGACCAGCAAGCGATCCACCCAGCACGCCCGCACCGCGGGAATGCCGATGCCGACGCAGACCACGCGCCGCGAGCTCGGGGTGGCCATCCCACCGTTTCTGACCTCGCTACGCGGCGGGGGCAGCAAGAAGCTCGTCTACGGCGTCGACCAGCCGCTGGCCACGTTCTCCGCCAGCGGGTTTCACCACGGACTGGTCTCGCCCCCCGGCGCCGAGCAAGGGCGTGAGGAGCTGCTGGTGCCCTACTACCGCACCGGGGTCACACAGCCAGTCACCGACCCAATGGGCACCCTGACCACCCGCGATCGGTTCGGGTTGCTCGGTGTCGATCCGGACCGGCTGCTCGCCGAGTGCACCTTCCGGATGCTCGACCCCGACGAGATCCGCGACGGCATGGCCTTCCGCTCGACCTTCAAACCGATCGGCGACAAGCGCACCCAGGCCGCCGGCTACGGCAACGCCGTCACCCCACCGACAGCGGAGGTGCTGGGTTGCGCGCTGGCTGAGGCCATCACCGGCGAAACCATCGAGCGGTTCGCCTCCTGAAAATGGCGGGACCGGGGTGCACCTAACACCCCGGTTCCGCCGCTCATCCTCCCACTCTCCCGAGGAGATTCCCATGAAGGACAAGCAATGACCGGTATCGAATGGACCGAGACCACCTGGAATCCGGTCACCGGGTGTGACCGCATCAGCGCCGGGTGTGACAACTGCTACGCACTGGCAATGTCCAAGCGGCTCAAGGCGATGGGCTCGGCGAAGTACCAGGCCGACGGTGACCCCCGCACGTCCGGGCCCGGGTTCGCCGTCACCGAACACCCCGACGCCCTCGACATCCCCCGCCGTTGGCGCGCACCGCGGTTGGTGTTCGTCAACTCCATGTCCGACCTGTTCCACGCCAAGGTCAGCGAGGAGTTCGTGCGGGCGGTGTTCGACGTCATCGCCCAGACCCCGCAGCACACCTACCAGGTGCTGACCAAGCGTCCCGGCCGGGCCCGGCGCCTGGCCGAACGTGACCTGGTGTTCCCGCCGAACCTGTGGCTGGGGACCTCGGTCGAGAACGGGGCGACCACACACCGCATCGACGACCTACTCGCTACCCCGGCGGCGGTGCGGTTCCTGTCATGCGAACCGCTACTCGGACCGATCGACCTGGACCGGTGGTTGTTCCCGAACCGCTGCTCAGGTGGGTGCGCGTGCCGGTGGCCTGATGACGGCGACCGTTTCGAGTGCGCCTGCAGCGGCGAGTGCGCCGACTGGTGCCCGACGCCAGCGATCGACTGGGTGATCGTCGGCGGCGAATCCGGGCCTCACGCACGCCCGATCGACCCCGAATGGGTGCGTGATCTGCGCGATCAGTGCGTCGGCGCGGGGACCGCGTTCTTCTTCAAACAGTGGGGTGGTCGCACCCCGAAAGCCTCCGGTCGCGAGCTCGACGGCCGTACCTGGAGCGAATTCCCCGGAAAGGACACCCGATGCCCCGCTTGATGAGTGTGAGCTTGACCGAGGACCAGGTTCGGGCCCGCGCAAAATTCGTGACGCGGCGCATGGGCTGGGCGTACCTGCGTCCTGGTGAGCGGGTGACGTTGTGCCGCAAGGTGATGGGCCGTCGCCGCGGTGAGCCGTTGGTGCGCATCGTCGACGTCGAGATCCTCGACGTCCGCCGCGAGCCCCTTGACGCCATCGCCGCCGATGACGTGCGCGCCGAAGGGTTTCCCGACATGACGCCGCAGCAGTTCGTCGAGTTCTTCTGCGCGACCCACAAGGGCTGCACCCCCACCAGCGAGGTGACGCGTATCCGCTGGCGCTACCTCGACACCCCACCGCACTCCCCCGAAGGAACCATCCGATGACATTCGAGATCAGCACCGACCACCACGAACTGTTCGAGCACCTGCTCGACGACGAGGGAGGTCGCGTGGACTGCTGCATTGTGCCCGCCGCCCTGGCCGGACACTTCCCCCACACCGACTACCGCGCCGACCTGCCCATCGAGATATCGGGCGTCTTCCTGGCCATCCCCAACCCCGCCGATCCCGCGCGGCTGCTGGTCGGGGTCATCGCCCCGCAGATCGGGGACCGCGGGCTTTTGTTCGTCGGCCTGGACTACATCGCCCACCTCGACTGCGCCCACCCGATCTGCCAGGGCGTCCACTCTCGGCGCCGCGACGAGCTGGCCCAGATACCCGCTGACGGTTCGGTTTTCGCCGTCTGCGATCTGCACACCCCCGCACTCGGGGACGGGCCCAGGTTCTACCTGGGCCACATCAACGACCACCTGGCCGCCGCCACCGCTGGCTGGAACGGCATTGTCGCCGAGTACACCGAGCTCGCGAGCTGGTGGGACACGTTCAACCACGCTCAATATCCTGTCGTCGGCGATCGTCGCTACAGGCCGGCGCATCCGCAGACCAGCGACCGGACAGGAAAGCTGTGATGAGCACCGCGCACCGCACCGCCGACTGCCGCTCCCACCACACGCTCGTGTCGGACGTACGGGCAGAACTCGTCACCCTCTGTGGGTCGATGCGGTTCTTCAGCCAGATGCTCACCGTCGCGGCGGAACTCACCGCCCAGGGCATCGTGGTGCTCGCACCATTCTGCGTCGTTCCCTCCAGCGACCAGGACACCCTGGCCAAGACCGAGCTGGACGAGCTGCACCGCGACAAGATCCGGCTCGCGACCCGGCGCATCGTGGTCGTCAGCGACGAAACGGGCTACGTCGGTGAATCGACCCGCGCCGAGATTGCCTTCGCCGAGAAACTCGGACTCATCGTCGAGCGCCGCCCGGTCGCCGACCACACCGACTAGGGGGTCCTGCCCCGATCTACCCATCTGATTCGCGCCCGCTTGTTCGTAGACGCCTTCACCTTGTCGGTGGGGGCGTCTACAGTGGCGGCTGCGGTACATACCGTGGGCCCGGTTCGAGGCCCGGGATTGATGCGCGGCCCGTGACCGCGCATCACCATCTCCCGAAGGTGCACCGCGCCGAACCCCGCCCACCTTTGCTTTTCCCTTGTCGCAGTTGGACTTCGACCCTGCTGCGGTGAATCACGGGATCACCGCAGTCAGGAGCCCGCGATGCCTATCGACCACGCCCGCAAGAACGAGCTGGCCGCACTGAAAACCCGCCTCGAGATCAAGCACCACGACGCGATCGCGCTGCTCGACCATCCGGACCCGGACGAGCGCGAAACACTGTGCTACTACCTTGAGACCTTCGAGTGGATCACCACCTACGACGAAGCCCTCGCCGAGATGAACAACCCGCTCAACCACACCTTCTGCGAGGAATGCGGCTGGACCAACGGCATGGTCTGCCCCGAATGCCCCGGCTGCGGCTGCTACAACGGCCGATGCACAGGATGGCGCCACCACGAATTCGCCGCCGACGATGACGAACCCGACGAGGACGACGGCTGGTACTGCGAAGGGTGCGGTGCCAACGACACTGCCTACGACGTGTGCACCTGCCCTCCAGAGCCGCCGAGCCCGGCCGAGGCCCTGCGCCGCGGCTTGTCGGTGTTCGCGCTGGCACCGGGTACCAAACAGCCCGCTCCTGGAGCCGACCCTCACACCGCGTGCGGGGATCTGGCCGAGGTCCAGGCGGTGTGGCGCGCGGGCGACAACGTCGGTGTCAGCTGCGCGGCCTCGGGCATCGTCGTGCTCGATCTGGATGTCCCCGACACCGAGGACGGCGCATACGGTGTCGAGACCTGGCACAAGCTGTGGAAAGCGCGCGGGGAGAAGCGTCCCCACACCCTCACCGTCTGGACCCCATCCGGGGGATCGCACGTGTATTTCCGGGCACCCGCCGACCGTGTGATCGCGTCGAGCTCGGGGGGTCGCTCCGGTCTCGGGCCCGGCATCGACGTGCGCGCTCCCGGAATTCCCGGTCGCGGTGGCGGTTACGTCGTGGGCCCGGACTCGCTCATCGACGAGCGCCGCTACTCCATCGCCCGGGACCACGACATCGCTGACCTACCAGCGTGGATCGCCGACATCCTCGAAGTGTCCTGACCTCGACGGATTACCCGATAACACCCTGTTGCACAGCTGTGCAACAGGGTGTTATCGTTGAGAGGCCAAACCAAAACGGACGGCCACCAGGCGATTGCACCCGCTGGTAGCCGTCCTCGCCGCAAAAGGAGTTTGCAGCTATGACCACGATATCGGTCCGCACTCTCGACGAATCCGACCCTGCCGCTCTGTATCGCCGTTACCCCGGCGAGGAAGCGCCGCAGACCTGCTTTGTGGTCCTGGACACCGAGTCCGGTGAGCTGAGCGCGGACTGGAACGCCGAGGTGGGCAACGCCCGCCCGGCGTCGGTGTTCCACGGGCTCACCCTGCGTTTCCGCATCCCGGTGCTGACCGCGACCTCGGCCAACCGGCTGCTCGCCGAGGTCGCCCCGATCGCCCAGCACGTGCTCGATGACTGGACGGTGGAATGGGATGGCTCCAACCGCGTCGGCCGCGCGAGCACTGACCGCGGCAACGAGCTGGTCGAGGAGATCGAGCAGGCCTGCGGCGGGGAGTACCCCCGCGAGCTGAGCTGGCACATCGAGGACATGGTCAGTGAATACGACGCCGGTGACTGGTACTCCGCCGGCGGGGACACCGCGGCCGAGCTCGGCATCACCGCTACCACGACCGACGCCGAACTGGCCACGATCGCGGCCACCGCCGAGTCCGAAGCCGCCACCGCGCTGGACTACGGCCACACGGTGCTGACCGGCGCCCTGGAATACCTCACCAGCCTGCGTGAGGAACTGCGCGAGCAGAACTGACCACTCCCCCAGACACTCTCGGGCCGGACCGGTACTCATGCTGGTCCGGCCTGACATCGAGAAGGACTCTCCCATCATGGCTTCCGAACGCATCGCCTTCCGCGCCGTCCCGCCGCTGGACACCAACCTCGCTCAACGCCGCCACGACGACGCCGTCGCGCTGGGCACCGTCGCCGCGACCCAGCTCGATTGCTGGTTCGCGTTCCTGGCCACGCAGCTGTCCACCGTGCGCCTGTCGCGTGGGCAAGCGCTGTGCCTGTGCGATGTGCTCAACTCCACCCTGATCGATCAGACGTGGATGCACACGCCCGGCGATCTGCTCGCGGATGAGCTCGATGACGCCGCCGAGGACGGTTTCGGCGAGAAGTGGGACATCGACCTGCCCGAGCTGATGGCGCTCGCGCGTTCCTGGCACCCGGGGCAGGGGTACGCGGTTCTCGATGCGGTGCAACGGTTCTGGAATCTCGACGACCGCGGTGACTACGACGCGGCGCTGGTAGCGGTCGGGCTGGTTCGCCCGTCGCGCACGCCCGCGTTGTGAGCCGCACGGCACCGCTATGAGTAGCTATCTCGACGACTATCACGACGCTCGCGCGGCCGAAGGTGACCTCGACGCATCCCGCTCACCGGCCGACCCTCGCAGGACCTGTGAGCGAGCTCGAGCGCCTACGTGCGTGGCGTGCTGCCCGCGTCGCGGAACGGGTCGAAATCGATGGTCGCCTCGTTCACCCCGACGCAGTCCACGGCACCGCCAGCGGCTACAGCGTCTACAGCTGCCGGTGCGAGGAGTGCACGACGGCGAAGGTGGTGAGCAACGCGGAGGCGGTGGATCGGGCGCGAGCCCGTGAGAGTGGGCACGGCATCGCGCGGTGGCGGCGGGGTTGTCGATGCGTGTTGTGCGCTGATGCGCACAACCTCGCTGAACGCCGTCGACGGCGGCGCCGCGCGCGCCGCGCGTTCGATCCCTACCTGCGCAAGCGTTTCCTCGACGCTCTCGCGCAGGGAGGCAACCCGATGTCGGTGGCTGTGCACTTCGAGGTGACGTGGGCACAGGTACTCGCCTTGGCGAAGTACGACCGCCGATGGGGGCCGCGGCTGGATGCGGCATTACTCGCTGGCCGCAATCCTGAGATCGCGCACGGCACGTACTACAGCTATCAGCGGCACCGGTGCCGGTGCCCGCAATGCCGGGCAGCGAAAGCGCGGTACAGGTGAGTTCGCGCACCAGCGAGTGGTGGAGCTGATCGATCCTGCCAGCAGGTATTGCTACGACATCAGTCGAGTCGCTTGCGTCGCGACCGTGCCGCGTATGGCAAAATCGAAAGCATGTTCGACTCGTCCGCTCCCCGGGGAGGCTGACGGTGATCCGCGTCGATGGTGCCGAGCTGAAAGGGCTCTCACCACAGCAGACCGCAGCCCTGGTCCAACGCAGGCTCACCCGCCGCGCCGACGACCTCGACGACTGGCGATCAACGGACCGGTTGCCGACAATCGCCGCCCTCGACGACCTACTGCCCGCCGGCTTGCCTCGTGGCGCGGTCGTGAACTACCAAGGCTCGATGACGGTGCTGCTCGGCATGCTGGCCGAAGCATCGAAATCCGGGCTGATGACCGCGACGGTCAACCTCCCCGCCCGCCCGGGATCGACAGCTGGGCTCCTCGCTGCCCACGAAATGGGCGCCCAGCTGTCCAACATCGCCGTCGTGACAGCCCCACCACAACGGACAATCGAAGTGCTCAACATTGCGGTCGACGGCCTGGCGCTTGTGATCGCCGACCCAGGAGCGGCCACGTTGCCCCCCAGCATTGCCAAGGTCCTTGTCCGGCGAGCACACCAGCACGAATGCACCCTCGTTCTGGCAAACGGGCAACACCGATGCCCGGGATCCGACCTGGACATGAGCGCGAAGTGCATCGCGACCGAGGGCCTCGGGCGCGGCCGCGGCTACCTTCGTGCGCAGCACTTCACCGTCGACGTCGTCGGCAAGGGCGGCTGGCGAGCCAGCAGCGTGCTTCGCCTGGGGGCGCAGGCCGGCCGCCCCGGCACCACCTGGACGACCGTCACGCCCGCCGCGCAGGTCATCGGCCTTCCCGCCCGAACGGGGTGACCATGCCCGACGACCACCCGGATGCTCCCGCCGACCGGCACCGCGCCGCACGGGCGGTCGTACCGCCGATCCCGATTCGCGTTTGGCCTGCACGAATTTGGCCTCCCACGATCGGCATCATCGGAACCCCGATATGGCAACGCGCAGCAGGGGCTCAGACTTCAGAGCCTGTACCCGGCCTGCTGACCGAATTACTCGTCACCCAGTCCGGGGACATTCTCGGAAGGGTCGAATTCCCGCTCGTCGTCGACTACTTCCCTCGTGTCGAGGTGATGCTGCTGCCCATCTCCGATATGTGGGAACTGCGCACCGATTCCGACAGGATGCGCGCACTGCAACTCGTGCGCGAGTTCGGCACTCGATAGTGTGGCCTGTCGGTCCGGGAGCGCTCCCGTGCGGTTGTCGCTACGTGGCCCCATCTCAGAGTCGGTCATCAGGTGCCCTCCTTCGGCCCCGACGAAGCCCCTCATCTGTAGACAACACGGGCATCCCGACCGCTCAACCAGGCACCTACGCCATATCCGCCCGATTTCCGGCGGATGCTACGGCTACCCCTGCAGACACAAAACCGGGCCGCCAGCGTGGAGCTGGCAGCCCGGTTTCTCGTTATCGTCTGGTCTACTCGCGCTTGGCGAACCGACTGGAGTAGACCGCGCGGATGCGGGCGAGCAGGCTCTCGAATAGACGTTGCGCCCTGCAACCCTTCATCAACTCGCTGGCGTTTACGCACTGATTGAAGGTCTCGAACGGATGAGTCGCGGGTGCCGAGGCTTCACATTCGGCGATTTCTGCATCACCGAATACCTCGCCGTCGAATACCAGGTCGAAGCCGTAGTGACGAAATCCGTCGACAACCTGCATGTAGGTCGGCCTGACGCTGACTCCCTCGGTGAACTTCGAGAACATCTGGCGGTATGCGTCCAGGAAAGTCATCGATTCGGCAAAGTCCACGAGGATGTCACCCATCGGCATCTCGTCCCGAGCGTTGGCTTGGACTTCCCATACCCTCGCTGGCTCGTCGACCGGCAACGCGTACGTATCGGTGGGGGTGGCAGTTGGTGGGAAGTGCATCGGAGCTCCTTAAGTCGTCTTAATAAATAGATTACCCGATAAATTCGATGCCTGCCACTCGAGCGATCGGGCGCTACTCGTCGAAGGTGAGATCAGTGGCAGGCAGCCGATGGCGCCCTCCGTACCTTCCTTGGCGGTACCATTGGCGGTATGGCTGGACATAAGACGTCGGTGAGCTTCGACCCCGACACTCTGGAAATTCTCGCCCGCCGAGCGGACGAGGAAGGCATTGGCAGGTCCGAGTACCTGGCATCGCTGGTCCGCGCCGACGACATGCGCCGGCGCCTGGCCGCCGACACCGCCACCCTCAACGCCGCGGGCTACACCCCCGACCGTGCGAGCGCGCTGACCGCGAGCCTGATCAGCCGCGCACGAGCCAGCTGATGCCCAACCCCAGATTCGGCGAGGTGTGGAACGCCCCGTCGGGATCGGTGCTGCCCGGTGGAATGCTCTGCCTTATCGTCAGCAGCGACGATTTCAACCGCATCCGCCGCCAGTACGTCATTGTCGAGGTCGTCTCCGATGCGCTTAGTGGCAACGCCATCATTTGCGACCTCGGCCCGGTCGGGGTTGCGCTCACCGGCGCCCCTTTCACTGTCGGATCGTCCTGGTTCGCTGAGGCCGAGAGCCCGATCGCGGTACTTGACGAATCGATCGCACGCCGCGCGGCCGACCAGATCCGCGCCATCCTCGGACCCTGATCCTGGTGGACGACATCGACGGCGGAGCAGAACGCCGCAACTTGCCTTGGGGTGCGGATCCGCGAGCGCACTGGACACCGGAGCAGCACCAGGACTGGGCTGACGCCGAACAGGAACTGATCAACCAGGGTTACCGACCCGCCCAGCCGGTCTGCGAGCTGATCGCGACTGTCCCCACGCCAGGCATCGACCGGCGGCTGAGCTGGATCTGCACCGAGTCGAACTTCGAGCTCCCGGACTGCACCACGATCGAGCGCGAGCTGCTCGGCGCGGAGATGCGCCTGGTCGCCCGCGAGGTCAACGGTCTCGACGACGACGAGGACCGTGCCCACCTCTTCGAACTGCGGCGGGCGCGCGGCCGCCTGAACTGACGACCTCGCTGTGAAGCGCGTGGATCATCGTCGGGCCAGCTCCCGACTCCATGCTGAGTCACCTGATCGAACAGGAATAACTGTCCGCCCGGCTGTCACAACACGTCAATTACGTTGCATGAGAGACTATTTCGAGTGAGCCGTCGAACAGGAGCCGACAGTGTCGAATGACCCGACGATGATTCAGGCCCAGGCCGAGGCCCGAATCCTACGCGGGCGCGCGCTGATCGCCTTGATCCAGCCGGTGGCGGTGTGGTCCGAAGACCCGGCCGGGAACCGGGTCGACGTCGTCGAGATGTTTATCCGGAGTCACGGCGGCGCCCCGATGGGCTTCCCGCTCGTTTCGTTGACGCCAGCGCCAGGATGGCAGGCAACACTGAACGTGGCCACTGACGAATTGACCATCAGCTCACCGGGCGGCTCCTTCTACGCAGGAACGATGCCGGCGAATGACGGCTGGCTCAAGGCCTTCGAGTTCTCGGCCGCCGCAGGAGACGACGACAACATTCTGGGTGTCGTCGAGATCGTCACCGGCGCGTTCGCTTCGGCGGACGATATCGACGACAAGATCGCGACGGGACGTGCCACCCAACTGTGCTCCACCCTGCTCGTGAGCTACCGCTAGCGCGCCCACGAGCAGAGGGGAGTCAGTGGGCTGCTACCGCGCCACCATGGCGGCCATGACGCCAGTGAGGCACTCTCCCTGATCGCCCGCCGGTTGACCCAGCGTCAGTAGTCGCGAGCGCGGTCCGGTTGTCTGGCCGCCACCGAGTTGCGCAGGCCTGGCCCCAGGCACGCCTTGTTTCACATTCAGCGGGCTGCTGTCGAGCCGTGTCATGTGATAGGTCACGTACGGGCCTGGCGGGTATTCGTCCCGGCTCATTTTGATCGAGTACCGGAACAAGGAGCCTGCCCTGTCCCTTACGCGCACGATCGGCGCTGCGTACGGTGACAAATCGCCGAGCTGGGAGTTCCAGAGGGTATCGAAGTCGGGCGAGACTCGCAGCGGCGCGAGCACCGCCTCGATCTCCTCCGGCGGAACAACCCCGGGCGCCTCCAACCGCAGCTGGCACAGCAACGACCGAATCTGGGCGAATCGATCTCGAACGTCATAGGCGACCCTCGCACCGGGATGAAAGAACAGCCACTCGAGCAAACTGGCTGGCCGATCGGCGTCGGCGGACGCCGGCTCTAGTCCTGGGAACAGCTCCCGGCATGCCGCGTTCACCGCGTACACGTAGTGCAGCGGCACCGCCTGGATCATCGCCGGACCCCGGAAATCATCGAGGTGGCGTTGCGCCAGTTCTCCTAGCTCCGATGGCCACGCCGGTACCTCGGGCGGGTCCGGATAGCCGACGAGCTGCCGGATCTTGCGGCGGAAGTAGTACGGCACCTCCAGCTCGGAGAAGAAGGCGGTCAGCCGTTCCGGTGTTGGAGGTCGCTCGCCGAGCTCCCACTTCTCCACGAGCGACTTGGAGATGTTGAGCGCGGCGGCGAGTTCTTCTCGGCTCATCGGCCGATGCCCGGACTTGCCCTGGATCACCTTGTGGCGGGTCCGCATCAGCTGGATGTACTTGCCGAACACCGGATTCGGGCGGGGCGGTGGCATCAGAATTCAGCTCCCTCTCCGGTCATGCTCGGCGATCGATCGAGCAGACCATCGGTGGTGGCCGAAGCTCGGGTCTCGTCGCCGACGAACCCGCTCCGACGCCAACCGCCGGTGTGGCCGAACCGTCGACGCTCTCCCCGTGCGTCGACGGTTCGCTCGCACACCGCACCGCGGGCGCCCTGAACTTCTGAACTGTGGGGCCCGATCTGTGCGCGTCGCGATGGACCGGACCGACTCATCCTGCTCTGCCTCTTCGACATCTCTCCCCCGTGCATCGATTCTTGTTGTCGCCCATCACCCTTCGGGCGAACCCGGCAGGTGATGCCGCCGAGCCTAGTCACGACCAGGACCACCAGCAAGAAAATTCGGTTAAAAATGACCAAAGACCCTTGGCTGTTGGGCAAGAACAGAGGGATGTGGGAGAAAATTCGGTCAACTATCGCTACGATGTGTCCATGCCACGAGGACATGCTGAGATCCTCGCGGGGTTCGTCCACGAACGCCGCGAGAGGGAGCTCAACATGTCCTTTTCCGCCATAAAGGCTGCGGGCGGGGTATCGAAGCCGACGATGGTCAAGATCGAGGCCGGAAAGATCACCAACCCGAAGACTGTCACCTTCGACCGACTCGACAAGGCCTTGCGGTGGGTGCCAGGCTCAGCGGCGGCGGCCTACTGGAAAGCTGCCGAACCGGCCCGGCTGGAAGATGCGCAGCGAGTTGGTGAGCCACTGAGATTGACCGGCGGGTCTGTCGAGATACCGCTCGAGCGGGTTTCGAGCCTGATGGAGATCCAAGCCGCGCTGCATGCTGCTGTTGATCACGGCGGCGAACTCAAACCTGCCACATTACGTGGGATCGCCGCGGACCTTGATCACGAGGTCAACCTCATTGTGGGCCAATGGGTCTCAGATATGATGGCGCGCAATCGAACTCAGGGAACTCTCCATACCGGTTTGGAGGTCGTACTCGGAGAAGCGCTGTCGGCTCCCGTTGCGAGCGATGACCCGAACGCTGAGGATCGGTTGTATCGGCGATACCTCGCCGGAGGTAAGTTCGCCGAGAATCTCTCTGCGGACATGCAGCAGAGGTTCGAGCGTCGGGCCGAGCAGTAGAGGAGGTGACACGCATGCCGAGCGAGAAGCCACCATTGCCGCCCCTGAGTGTCAGGGTCAACCAGTTGTTCCGGACGTTTCACTCGAGGTCGGAGCCGGAACAATCCGTCACGACTGTCGCACGGTCTGTCAGCCACCTCATTCGCAGAGATATCGAGGACGTGGAGATCATCCGTCTTCGACAAGGTGAGTATGACGACGGAACTGCCGCCCCGGATCTGATTTCCGGTGTCGCGCAACACTTCTCGGTGCCCGGAATCTATCTGGGCACCGAGCCTCGTCTTGTGGCCGGCATCGACCAAGAACTGCGACTTCTCGCGTCCGCACGTGACGCCGGTGCCAAATACATTGCGCTCAGAGGCGCCGACATCGATTCCGGACGGCTCGCTGCCGCGCTGTCCGATCTGGCAGAACTCGACGAGAAGAGATAGTCGGCCGCAGCCGACACGGGGGTGACGATGAACCAACAGAAATTCGACGAACTGATCCGTGCTGCCCCGATCCCCTACCCGTGGGATCCGGTCGAATACGTGCGCCGCGTCGCCGAACACCGCGGCCGCCCGATCGTTCTTTTCCCGATCGACCCGCAGGCTCTGGCGGGGAGCGGGTGCGGAACCGGCAGCGGGCTGTGGATCGCTCGCGAAGACGACGACGTCATCATGTATGGCGGCGAGACCGAGTCCCATGCCTATCACATCATCGCCCACGAGATCGGGCACATGCTGCTCGGACACGATGAAGCAGACGCAGACCCCGCCGAGGCCTCGGACGCTCTGCCGTTGAACGATCTGATGCCCTCACTGTCGGCAGAAAGCATCCGCAGCGTGCTGCGCCGCCAGGACTACGGCACCGACCGCGAGCGCGCAGCCGAGACCTTCGCCGACCTGTTGATGGTCCACGCGATGCTGCCTGAGCGGAAGCCGAGCCGGATCCGATCGACATTCTTCCGCGGCGGACATCGGTGAGATGACCTCTCCCATCCCGGGTTTTCTGGCCTGGCCGATGCTGGTGGGCATCGCAGTAGTGCTCATCGGCCGGTGGCGTTTTCTACGTGAATCCGATGTCGATCGGTTGATCAACCGCGCTCTCGCGGCCGCCTTGTGCGGGTTGCTACTGCGAGAAGCTTGGTTCGAAACGTCGTTGGCCTGGGCACTGCCCTTCGACGACCACCACACGGTGAACTTCGCCCGCCAGCTTTCACTCGCCGCGATCTTGTTGATCGTCGCCAACCTCACCGGTATCGCCCAGCTGTGGGCAGGTGCCGATCCCGACCGGACATGGCCACGGCAGCGATGGCACTACCTGGCCACCTTCACGGTGACCGTGATCATCATGATCGCGGGGACACCCGCACGCAACGCTGACCTGCTCATCGACCAGGCCCTCGGCTGGCCTGTGGTGGTGCTGTGGGTCGCATTCGCAGTGCCGGTCGGCGCCACGTCGGTGTTGATGGGTCGGATCTGTGTGCGCGAGCTGCGCAGCGGCGGTGACCTCACCTGGCAAGAGCGAGCGGTCTACATCGTGATCTTCGGTGTCTCGGCCGCGCTCCTGCTCGACTCGACGACCATCATCGTGGAAACCACGACCTGTGTCCTCACCGAAAGTCCTGTCCGGGATCCGGAGATGCACAGGAAGGCCTGGGCATTCGCCACCGCGACGTTCTTCGCCAGCAGCTGTTCGGCAGTTCCGTTGATCTCGATCGTCATCACCCGACTCGGCTGGGATCAAACCGGGCGATACTGCCGACGCCTGCATCCGCTCTGGGCGGATCTGACGGCGGCAGTTCCCGAAATCGTGCTCGCGCTTCCACTCCAACGTGAGCGACGTATCGACTCCGCCCTGCGCCTGCACCGGATGACCGTCGAGATCCGCGACAGCATCCTGCACCTCAAGCGCTACACAACCGCCGGTGCTGAACTCGCCTTTGCCGGTGCCGACCCTCACCTCGATGCCGGCCGAATCGCCGAGGCCATCACCGCCAAGAACAGCGGCGCCGATCCTCGCTTCGACCTCACGCCTTCGCGCACCGAAATCCAGCCAGGAGCACGCGATCTCACCAGCGAGCTTCTGCAACTGCTGGCGCTCGCCGACGCATGGCCGCGCGCTCGCGGCTTGATCACCACCCACGACCACGGACGTCACGTTCAGTCCGTGGCCTGATAGGAGCTCTGCATGGCCACCACGACATCGACCACACCATCCAAACGTGCCCTCCCTCACCCGCGGTGGCGGGTGTGGGGGCTCGGTGACCTGTTGACCAGCAACCCGATCAAGCCGGTTCAGATGTCATGGCGTGACGCCCAGGCCCTCGGCCCGATCTTCGAGCGCAAGATCGTGGACTGGCCGATGGTTGTGGTCTCTGGCACCGACATGATCAACGAGATCAACGACGAGCGGAATTGGCGCAAGCACGTCGGTGTGCTGTTCAAAAAGATCAGGCCTGTCGCACGCGACGGTCTGTTCACCGCCTACAACCACGAGCCGAACTGGCATAAGGCGCACAACATCTTGGCCCCGAGCTTTTCCGGCCAGGCGATGCGCAGCTACCACGCCACGATGGATGGTGTCGCGGACGAGCTGTTGAACTACTGGGACGAGCGCGCCGACCGGTGGGTCGATGTTGCCGAGGACATGAACCGCTTCACCTTGGAGGTGATCGCGCGAGCCGGGTTCGGCGGCTACGATTTCGAATCGTTCACCCGGGACACGCCCCATCCGTTCGTCGCGGCGATGTTGCGCGGTCTGCACTACATCAACTCCAACGCCAACCTCCCCCCGATCCTGCAGAAGACGGTGGGTCGCCGCGCCGCCGCCCAGCACAAGCGCGACATCGTCGCAGTGCACTCGATCGTCGACGAAGTGATCGCCGCGCGGAAGGCCTCCGGCACTATCGGCGAGCATGGCGATCTGCTCGACCGCATGCTCACCGTGCCCGATCCCGACACCGGGGAACGGCTCGACGACACCAACATCCGCAACCAGATCGTCACGTTCCTGGTCGCCGGACATGAGACCAGTGCGGGTGTCCTCGCTTTCGCTCTGTACGAACTCGCCCGCAACCCTCGCGCGCTCGCCTCAGCACGCGCTGAGATCGACGAGCGGTTCCCGGGGCGCGACCGGCCGACCATCGCGTTCGAGGACGTGGCCAAATTGCGGTCGGTCCGCCGGATCGTCGATGAAACGCTGCGACTGTGGCCGGTAGCGCCGGGGTATTTTCGGGAAGCGATCACCGATGTCACTATCGGCGATGGCTACCATTTCAAGCCCGGCGATTGGGTTTTCGTCCTCACGTTGCAGGCCCATCGCGATAAGGGCGCTTGGGGCGAGGACGCGGACCAGTTCGATCCCGATCGATGGCTCAGGGCCAACCTGGCCGAGACCGACAGCCGCCGCGTGTACAAACCGTTCGGAACCGGGCTGCGCGCCTGCATCGGGCGCCAATTCGCCTACCACGAGATCATGCTTGCTCTGACTGTCATCCTGCATCAGTTCGACTTCGAGCACGATCCCGCCTACGAGCTCGACATTGCCGAACAAATCACCCTCAAGCCACGAGGTTTCAAGCTCCGGGTCACACGCCGTTAGTCGCTGTCGCTGAGGTCGGCGCGCAGACGGCCGTCGACCTCAGCGGTCGCCCATTTTCCTACTGCCTCGATTTGGCTACAGCCCTTTGATCGGGTAAACTATTAATTAGATCAACCGGGTCGGACACCTCGGTTGATCTGGGAAAACACTCCCTGACACGAGAGTGGGCGGTCGATGAATCGCGGCAGAAGCCGCGACCGGACACATCGACCGCCCAGAACCCCCAACCCGAGAAGGGAGGGATGTTGCGAATCGTAGCAGCATCCCTCCATGCGAGAGGAATGCCTTGACCGACACCATCACCACCACCGAGCCCACCGTGAATCCGACCCCCGGCACCGTTGCCTCCGTCTCGATCTGGGTCGAGGTCGAGCGCCTGGTCCTCGGGCCGAACCGTGAAACGAACCTGGATCTGGTCCCTGGCCTGGCCGAGTCACTGGCCCGGTTCGGCAACTTCCAGTCCGTGCTGGCCATGGAGCGCTCCGACGGCAACTACGACGTCATCGACGGCGCACACCGCGTGAGCGCCGCCCGCGAACAAGACGTGGCCTGCCTGAAAGTCGAAGTGCTCGGCGCCGAACAGGGCAAGTTGGCTCGCTTGCAGCTGCAGTTCAACACCGGCGAACACGCGCGCAAGCTCTCCGATACCGACAAGATCTACTTCGTCGGCGAGATGCTCGATCTCGGCGTCGACTATGACGAGATCGCCGCGCGATATGCGATCGAGCTGGCCGAAGCCAAGCGCATCGGCCGCGTCGCACGATCTGCACGAGCGCGCGCCACCGTCGACAACGGGCTGGACCTGATGCAGGCCTCGATCGTCGATGAATACGCCGAGGCAGGCCGCCCCGAGGTCGCCGAGTCTCTTGTCGCGGCGGCGGCGGAAGGTCGCTTCGACCGACAGCTCCGCATCACCCAGCGCAAGGACGAGGTCGCCGCCGAGTTCGAAGAGCAGGCGAAGCCCTACCGCGACCGAGGATTTCGAATCATCGACACCGAGCCCGCCTACAACAGCACCGAGTACTGGCGCCTGTGGAGCCTGCGGACCAAGAAGGGCAAGCAGGTACAGGAAAAGTTCATCACCGACAGCAACGCATCAGCGTTCGCCGTCTACTTTGAGCAGGGCGAAGCATACTGCCGGGTCAGCGACGGGGAGCGGCTCGGCCAGTACCAGATCGACTTCGAAACTCGGTGGTCGCCCCAGTTCGCCGCGACCGAGGATCGGGTGCACTTCGACGACATCGAGGTGAAGCTGGTCTACAGGCCGGTGTTCTACTGCCATGATCTCGAAGCGGCCGGTCTGGTTCCCGGCTCGTCGAGCGATACCGCTTCGGCGACGTCGAGTGACGAAGACGAAGCTGCCCAGCGGGCTGCCGCGAAGGCCGCCCGCCAGTTGGTGATCAAGACCAACCAGGCCGCACGAGAAGAGACCGCCGAGCGGCGCGGCTGGTTGACCAAAGAGCTCCAGAAATGGATGAACCCGGACAAGGAGATCCCGGCTGGGTTGCGGCGCTTCGCCGCGACCCGTACTGCTGCCGACCCGGAATCATTGTCGAAGTACCACGGCCGCAAGCTGGCCCAGGAGTGGCTCGGCACCACCGATCTGGTGACACTGGCCGACACCCTGCCCGAGGACCGCGCCTTCGTGATCTCGCTGGTGCTGGCAGTCGGTGCGCTCGAGGCGATGATGGTGACGAACAACGACCCGAAGTACTGGCGCTACAACCCAGCCGAAAAGCGCAGCCAGTTCGACTATCTCCGTGATTGCGTCGATTACCTGCGGCTGCTGGGCAAGCTCGGGCACGAACTCAGCCCTCTCGAACTCGTGATGCTGGGCAAGCTCACGCACGCCGAGGCGATGGAAGTGCCGGAATAGAATCCGGTCACGCGGGGGTGGACGGTCCGATCCGTCCGCCCCCTTTTTCCGGTCTCACCGACCGAACCATGATCAGGACAGAAAGGAGCTGCCGTGACTTCGCCGCGCGACGACACACAGCTGAGCCCCACCAGCGCCGACACGTTGGTCACCTTGGAGGAATGGGCAACGGCCATCGGTCGACATCCGATCGCCGTGCGGTCACTGCGGACTCAGCCAGACTTCCCCCAGGACAAAGGCACACGCCCCCGGCAGGGGCGAGGCAACCGGTACATCCTCTACTCACGTGCTGAGCTGGACGAATTCCTGAACGCGTGGGAGCGGCGCCTCAAGCCCGACACACTGGCAATGCCCGAGGGCCCCGACGAGTTCCGAACATTGGGCGCCATCGCCAGCTTGGTGGGTCTGGGAGGCAAGTCGATCACTCAATACCGAGAACTCCTCGATGCCGACCCCGAGATCGAGCACAGCGACGGCGGTCGCTGGCGCACCTACCGCACATCCGGGGTGATCGCCTGGCTCAACGAACGGAAGGGCCACGGCGTCGCGCGCGACCCCGACGCGACCCAGCGCCGCGGGCGCCGACCTCGCCAACCTGAGTGATCGTCACCGCCGTGGAGAGGCTGCTTTCGGCGGATGAACCGCGCGGTGGTAGGTGCGAGGACTGCTACTCCGTTTGAACATCAGCGCAGCCCGTTTGCTGTCGAAACCGCGCCGATCGCCGAAGATGTCGTGCGACATCTCACCCAGCTCGGCGAATTCGTAGGCCGAGAGCGGGTTGTGGGAAAAGTCCATCGTCAACCGGACGCTCTTGTCGCTGATCTGCTTGTTCCACACCGGTGGCGCCGCCGTACGCGTCGCGAGATCGGCGACCCACTCGTCGAAGTCGTCGCCGGGCCCGACCTGGTCGACCAGTCCGATCGCTGCGGCGCTGTCCGCGTCGATCGGTGCCGGTTCGGAAAGCAGCTCGATAGCTGTTCTGCGGCCTACGCGTCGGGGCAAGGTGTAGCTGTGCAGCTCGCTGCCGGTCAAACCCATCGGCGAGTAGCTGGGTGTCAGCACGACGTCTCGACGGGCGACTGCGATATCGGCGCCGAGCCCGAGCATGAGCCCGCCGGCGGCCGCGTTCGCGCCGATCGCGGCGATGGTGATCTGACTCGAGCACAACAGCAGCGACCGGCACACGTCGTTGATGGCGCAGATGTTGTGCCATGCCTCGTCGTGAGGGCGCTCGACGATTTCGATCTGACCGAGGTGGATTCCAGTGAGGAAGAAGCTGCCCCGCGAGCGCAGCACCAGTACCCGTGTGTCCTGGCGGCTGGCGAATCTGATCAGTTCGGCGAGCCGCAGGCACATGTCGGTCGAAAGCGCGCCGTTGTAGGCCTCGACCGTGATCGTGCCAACCGCGCCGCAGCGTTCGTAGCGCATGTCGGTCCACGCCGGGTCAAGAGTCGGCGGCGTGGCCGCGAGGCGGATACCGGCGGCGGCGAGCACCGCCGAGGCCGGTGCCTTGCAGCTCATGGTGTCGCCGATGCGGGCCCGCAGGTGTCCGATCCATACGCTGCTGGATTCACCGCAGGCCACCTCCACACCGTGATGGTGGCGGCCGATGATGTCGCCGGGCTGGCCGCTCTGTTGCTCGCGATGGCTGGGATGCGCATCGTAGAGATAGACCGGGAGCTCGGCCAGGGTCGAGCGCACACCAGGAAAGCCGTCACCTGATCGGATGTGGCGTAGGACTACGTCGGCGTGCTCAGCCCAGTCGAAGGCGCGATCGGTCTGGGTCATCAGCGGCCGCTCGCTCGCGTGGGCGACCGGGCGGTGCGCTCGATCCTGCGCAGTGGGTACGAACTCCGGATCCAGGGCTCGGTCAGCCGCTTCGAGCAGGCACTGCAATCCCGCGCTGGCGATGATGCCGTTGTAGGCGTCGCTCTTGCGCTGGACTGGCAGAATGAATGTTCGGCTGGCCCACACCGCGCCGCCGTCCATTTCCTCTCCAGCTTCCAGAACAGTTACGCCCCAGACCGGATCTTCGTTGATTATCGCCCAATCCAACGATGACGGTCCTCGGTCCCCGACCGGACCCGGATGGAATATCAAGCATGAGCGCGTCGAATAAATTCGAGTCGGAATTCGTGCGGTCAGGTACGGGCACAATATGAGGTCAGGGTCAGCAGCGGTGATCGCGGCGTCCATGTCCTCACCAGTGGTGACGACCGAGGTTGACACGATGCGCCCATGCCGTTGAAGCATCGCCGAAACACGCTGCGTGAAGCCATTATTGGCTGTCACCATCAGCAGCACTCGCTGATCAGGCACCGATGGACCTCCTGGGCACAATATGAGAAGCTACCGAAGTACGGCTCGAATTCCGAGCCTGATCCAGGTCGGACCTGTAGTCAACAGAACTGATTCACACAATTCTGTGCGAGCGATGGTGAGAGATATCACCAAGGTCCGAAAGTGTCGGCGCGGATCTATACCGGATTGATAGGCGCTCGATATTCTGTCGGGAACGGATTATATCTTTTCGAGTATGGAGAACAGGATGCAGTCAGTCCAGGAAACCGCCCAATACGAGCAGGCCATGCAGATCCTCGCCGACCTCATCAGCATTGCTGCCACCCGCGCACCCGCGAATCCGAAGTACCGCCCGCTGCTCGACGCGTGGAAGGACCGCCGCCAAAGCCTGCGTGTCAGTGATATCCACGCCGTCCAGGACGTGCTTGCCCGCGACGGAGCGCAGTTGGCCACCCTCATCGGTTCGAGCCGATGACCTCGCCGACCCCTGTGGGCGGGGCGTACCTGCTACCTGCCGCGCAAGCCCGCGAGATCTTCGAAACGCGGATCGCGCCCGCGCTGCTGTCCCACGCCGTCACCAGCGATAGCCCGCAGGTGGTGTTCGTGACCGGGCAGGCCGGCGCGGGCAAGACCGCTGCGGCATCGGAGGTAGCGCAGGAGATCGACGGTCACGCTGCTCCGGTGAGGCTTGACATCGCGATGTTCCGCGGGTTCTATCCCGACTTCACCGAGCTCGCGCGGGATCTGGACCTGGTCGGGCTGACCGAGCGCGTCGGCGCCGACACCCATCGCTGGCTCGATATGTCGATGCAGTACCTGCATGCGCGCCGCGCTGACGTCATCGTCGAACACCCGATGGACACACGCGCGACCGCCGATCACTTGATCACGATGTTCGCCAAAACCGACGAGGGCCCGAAGTACAGGATCGAGATCGCCCACGTCGTCGCATCGGCGGCCGAGAGCCGCCTGAACACCTTGCTGCGATACCAGGACTCGGTCGACCGCCTCGGCTTCGGCCGGTACCTCGGCGACGATGCCCATGATGTTCGATTCGATCAGGCCCTGGTGTCGGCGGACTGGCTCGACGACGATCCCCGCATCGATGCCGTGTCGATCTATCGGCGCGGACTCAGCGGCGCCCAGGCTCGGGCATACCGGATACCCGACGGTGACTGGTCCTCGCCGACGGCGACCGCCACAGTCATTGAGACCATGCGTGCGCGCAGGTGGTCTGTCGAGGATTCGCGTGAGTGGGTGCGCGGGTTCGCCAGCCTGTGGGCACGGATGGAACCCCCGTTCCGCCAGACGCTGTCTCGGACGTGGCAGCAGGCACAAGCGCATCTGGATCCGGCCTGGGACTCGGGCAAGTCGACGTCGACGGCGGTGACCTTCGGCCGGTACCAGGTCCCGACCATGCAGCAGTTGGACACGATCGTGGCGATGCTGCAAACCCACCCGCGCGTGGTGATCGGGGTGATCGATATCGAGAATTCGCCGATGCCGCCGAGCTCGGCGTATCCGCAGTGGGCAGGGTTTCTCGCCGAGCGCGACCGTGAAGCTCACCCCGACCGCAACCCGATGGCCATCGACACCGTGGTGTCGATGTGGCGCGACGTTCTCGAAGACAACGGTCTGTCCGATCGGGTTCAGCTGATGGGTATTCCTCGCCCGGAATCCGACCCTGCGGCATTCACCGCGATGTTCCCACGCGACCGGTTCGACGTTGCCCTGCCCACCCAGGACGGCAATATCGCTCACCGACAGCGCAACGAGGCATTCGCCGATCTTCTCGCGCGGCCGGTGGTCGCGGTGGAACCGATGACGCGGTATCAGCCAGACCCTGCGCAGCTCTACAACGCCGGAAACCCCCGGTGGGAACGGGCGATCCCCCGCGCGGCACTGCCCGCGTTCCACGCCGCAGACGGACCGCGGCAACTGTTCGAGAGCCGCCCGAAGTACCTCGCACCCGACACCGAGCTCGGCTGGGGGATGAGGGCCTCCCGCGACCAGATGCGCGATTCCGTCAAGGTGCTCGACCGCTGGCTGGCTGTTGCTCAGTGGCACAACGATCCGCAGACGCGCGCCATGATCCGGACCGAGTCTGTGCGCTTGCGTGATCAAGCCGAGCAAGGAACTCTGGCCCCCGCCGAGCTGACCAGGGCCAGGGTGATCCTGGATTCGGTCGCCAGCGGCGCCATCCCCAAACAGGCGCTGTGGCAGGCGATCACCGATCCTCGAGTGTTTCAGCAGACGCAAGCGGCGAACGCGCACCATGGCCAGTCCGTGCCGGGCGAGTACGCGGGCGTGATCGATGCCCTCGGCGCGGTGGGTACCGCAGTCAGGCCGAACACCGATCCACGTCCCCAACGGGAATCCGGCAACCCGTTATCGTCTTCACCATGGGTGGAACCGGACCCAGGTCTGGAGGGACCAGCTGCGGGCGGGCCGGCGGTCGGCGCGTAGGCGCGCCGAAGTGAGCCACGGCCAGCATCACCACGATCATCGTCACCAGCACGGTGGCGATGGCGGCCGCGATCAGGTTGTGGCTCACTGTTTCCCCGGCGAAACGAGGTAGGGACGCAGTTCATCCGGTACGGCTGAGATCGGCATCGGCGGATGCCCGTGGAACCCGCTGTCTTTGGCGGCCAGCGACATCGGTCCGGTGTCGCCGTCGAGGATCACGCGCAGATGCGGTTCCAGGTGCTGAATCCACCACGAGGACATCGCCGATCCGGAGTCGCTGGCTCGTGCCTCCTCCCAGGCCTCGTGCAGCGCGAGCAGCCTTGCCACGACCTCGGGGTACATCCACCAGCGCTCATCCCAGGACAGGCCTTTGCCTGCGAGCGGGTTGAGCTTGCGCCGCACGATCTTGACCAGATAGCCCTCAACCCAGTCGATGACCGTGGCGAACTTGCGTTCCGGGGGCGCGGGCGCCTCCTCCTCTGCCGCCTCCTCCTCATCGGTGAAGGGATCGACCTCGTCATCGCCTGTCCAGTCGATGGTGTCGGTGTTGATCATTCGGTCTCCTTTGTCATCTCCACCGCCGCACCCGCGGCGGCTTCGTCGGCGCCGTGGTCGTCGATGGAGGCGCGGATCTGCTCAGCGAACGGGCCTTGGGACCAATAGGATTTGCGCAACAGCAGCGGCTTGGAACTGGGCAGCATCATCAGCGCCCGGTCCGACGGCATCGCGGCCAGCTTGTCGGGAGTCAGGATCCGTTCGTTCTGCCACGACGAGCTGCGTGAGGCGCTCCCCCCGGAGAACCAGCCTGTCGGTGTCGAGGTGGAGTCATGGCGCACGACGTGCTCGCCGACGAGGTTCGAGATGTTGTCGAGAAACTCGCGGTCGGTGATGTTGCCGCCGTACCAGATGCCATTGCAGGCATCGAGCATGATCTGGAACTTGACTTTGCCCCAGACCGATTCGCCCTGGGATGGGGACTGCAGGATGGTGATCGGCAAGATGCCGCGTGAACCGAAGTGGCTGTACTGATCCGGCAAACTCTGCAGTCTGCAGACGTTGGCGGCCTCGTCGAGCACCGCGACCAACGGCACTGGCAGTCGTCCGTGCTTGGTGCGCGCGCCGGCGGCTTCGGCTTGGTCGAGGACCTGCCCGACGAGCGCGGTGTTGAGCGCGGTCGCGGAATCGGGCCCTTCACGGCTCAGCGCGTAGAGGGTGTCGTGGCCCAGTGCGAAGGAGACCGGATCGAACTCGGGCAGGTCGTGGATCTTCTTGCCGGGCCGCACGGAGAGTTTGCCGTCGGCGCCGACGCCGATGATCACCCGCTCGTTGGGCAGGATCGCCTTGGCGTAGCGCTGAGCATCGAGGGTTTCCAAGAACCGGCGGGCCATGTCGAAGAAGCCGTCGCGCTGGCGTTCGGTCACGCCCTGCTTGGTGGTCAGCGTGCGCCCCGCTGCGTCTTCACCATGGATCTGGAGGATGTGGGCAGCCATCGTGTCCTGCTCGGAGGCCATCCATTCGATCGCGTGCACCAGGTCACCGCCTCCCAGGGCGGCGGCGAGCATGTACACGGCCAGCAGGTCTTTCGCGCTCCCGTCGAAATAGGAGTCGACTTTGGCGCCGTCCTCACGGGACGCACCGACGAAGTAGGCGGCCACCTTCTTGGCACTGGGCAAGTCGTGGATGGGCTTGAGCGGGTTCCACCAGAAACTGGCCTGCCCGATCTCGCCGGTGGTGACGCCTTGCAGGTCGAACAGCCAGCAGGTGCCCATCTGCTCTCGGATGCCGCGGGTGTGGGTATAGAGGTCGGGCTTGTTGCTGGTCGCGATCAGCGCACCTGGTGCGGCGCAGGCCGCCGGAATCGCCAGCGCCGCGGTCTTTCCCATGCGGGTCCCGGCCAGCGCGACCACAACCCATTCCCACGGTAGGAACACGGGCAGGTTGCGGCGCACGGTGACACCCATCGGAACCCCGCGATAGGACGGATGGGCGGCATCGATCCCCGGCGCCAGCCGGGCGGCTTCCTCGGTCGACCACTTGGGGTCGAGGATCTGGACGGTCGCGGGATCGGTCATCGTCTTGGCGAGCACGTCGACTTCGCGCTGCGGCCCCCGACGGCCAGCGAGGATTCGCGCGATCCCGACTGCGACGGCGGTGACCGCGATCAACTCGATCATCAGCGCCGCAGTGGCCGTCATCGGCCACGTGCCTCGCCCCGCCGCGAGTTCCATCAGCAAAGTCGGGCTCCAACCGGGCAGGTCACCGCCGCCGAGGCGGTAGGCCACCACGACCAACCCCACGACCAGTGCCAGCGCGGCGGCGCCGACGCCGAGTATGACCTCGCTGGGAATCGGCGATGGCCTCGTCGAACGGGCCGTCATCGCAGATCACCACGTACGTTGTAGCGCGCCATCAGCCAGGCGTCGCCGAGCTGCTTGAGCTCGACCTGCATCACCTGACTCGAGTACGGGGTGCTTGCCCCACCCGCGTGCAGCACGGTCTGGGTGACGCGCACCAGCACGCTCGCTGTATCTCCGTCGACGGTGGCTGGTGCCAGCGGCGCGGCCGCAGCGCTGACCTGGTCACGGCTATCGACCCATGATGACCACTGCTGCAGCGGCTTTGGTGCCGGATCCGGGCGGGCCGCGGCGGCACGCGCCAGCGGATCGGTCAGCAGCGCCGCGGCACGGTGCAGTGCCTCCCAGGTGGAGGCATCTGTGCCCGGCCGCCAGGTGTAGGCGATGGTCAGCGCGTTGATCGCGACGGTGTCCGGAGCGGCGCCGGTGGGGTCGAGCGGGTCGATGTGTGCGTGGCTGTCGCCGCCGGCATGGTCGTGACCGGGCGGATCGGTGACCATGTGGCGGGTGATCACCACAATCACCGCGGCGACAACGACGACGGCTATCGCGGCCGCGATCGTTCGGATTCTCATTGTGCGATTCCTGCTTCCATGAGCTTGGCGTTGGTCGTGATGACCTGCACGTAGTGCTGGGTTTCGGCGAAAGGCGGGACTCCGCCGTAAGACTCGACGTTGCCGGGGCCTGCGTTGTAGGCCGCGAGCATCAGTTCGGTCGGATCGCCCTGGACGGCGCCGGAGGCCAGGCTGGGGCGTAGCTGTTCGGCCAAGTCGCACATGTAGGCGCCTTGCGCCATCACCGCGTCGCCGAGGTCGTTGGGGTCGCCCGACCCTGCCGGTCCGGTGGGGTTGCCGTCCTCGTCGACCGGTCGCCCGTAGGCTGCCCAGGTGTCGGGCATGAACTGGGTGTACCCCTGCGCACCGGCGCGGCTGGTGAGCCCAGCGACGAACCCAGATTCCTGTTTGATCTGCGCGCCCAGCAGCGCCGGACTGATCTCGCTGCATTGGCGCGCTGAGATCTTGAGCCAACGGACGAACTCGGTAGGTACGGCGCCATCGGCCAGTTCGGCTTCGCTGTCGTCGTTGAGCCCCCCACCTGGCTGTGTTGCCGAGCGTGAACACGTCGTCGACGCCGCCGAGGTCGGAGCTGGCGATGTTGACCCGTCGAGTTCTGGTGCAGCACCATAGGTTTGGCCGTCGACGGGGAGCCCGTGACCTTCTGTGGTGACGTGGATGTGGTCGAAGTGGCCATCGGCTGCCTGCCTCTCACCGTCGACCGGGATGTACTGGCCACGCCAGATCAGGTCGGCAAGCTCGAACTGCTCGCGGTGGGTCCACAGGTAGTCCAGGATCTGCTCGCCCAACGCGCGGCCGCTGTCGCTGGTGTGGTCGGGGATCATCACGTCGACCGCGATCCCATTGGGGTGATAGGGCAGCGTGTCCTCGCGCCACCCGTACATGGTCGCGATCTGCGGAAACCGGGTGTGGACTGCGCGCGCCACCCGAATCGTGTCCACCTGCAGCTGAGCTTCCGAGCCCACCGACTCGGGCAGGGCAGCCATCTCGGTTCCGTGGTCTGCAGCCAGCACGGTCGGCGGCACCGTGGTGGTCGGTGTGGGCGCCGTCGGCGACGTCGTCACGGGGCTTGCGCTGCCGGGCTCGGCCGCGCCGTCGATCCAGGTGTTGGGGTCGATATCGGATCCGCCGGAGAACTTTCCGCCCTTCCAGACCTCAAAGTGCAGATGTGGGCCGGTGGATTCGCCCGCCGATCCCTCATTGGCGATGTGCTGGCCCGCCACGACCGACTGGCCGGCGGACACGAGCAGACCGTTCTCCCACATGTGTCCGTAGACGGTCGAGTAGACCTCGCCGTCGACGTTGTGGTCGATCACGATCCAGAAGCCGAAACCCGACGCCGCACCCGCGGCCACGACAGTGCCCTCGGCAGCGGCGAAGATCGGCGCACCTTCTGGCCCGGCCAGGTCCACGCCCAGATGGCCTGGCCTGTCTGGGGACCGATACCCCGACGACTCGCGGGCATCTTGGCTGCGCATGGGCCGCGACCGCTGCCCCGGCGAAACCCCTTGGGCCACAGTGCCAGGTGCTGTGGCGCTGGCGCCCGAGTCCGTGGACGCGCAACTGCTCTTCGCTTTGTCGTCGGCGGCGGGTTCCTCACCCAGCACCGAGACGAACACCACTGTTCCTATCGCCATGGCCATCAGTGCGGCGGCGCCTCTCGCGGCTGCCTGCATTCACGACACCCGTGCTTCGCTGAGCTGCTGGTTGGCGGCTCGCAGTCGCGTCACTTCGGCCTGCAGCGCCCGGATCTTGCTGGGCACCTCTTCTGTCGACAGCGCTCGAGTGGTGCCGAATTCGGCGTTGACCCACCGGACCACGGTGTTGACGTGCGCGCCCAGATCTTTGGCGATCTCCGCGCAGCACTCCATGCGCGATCGATGCTGTTCGCGGGTCTCGCGATAGGTGGTGATCGCCCAGCTACGCTGCCGCGCGGTGTAGCCGCTCATATAGGTTCTGCCCGAACCTGTCGAGTGCAGGCTCCGCTACCTGTGGATTTGGCAAGTCTTCTAACAGTTGTGTCGGTCGTTTCTTCTCGTCGAGTTGCCGCATTCCTCGACAACACCGCCGACGACAACTGCTGTTCGGGTTCGTGGGTCACCGGGCCCCCCACAGGGCGCGTTTGCGGCCAGCCGGCGTACTTCGTCCACCAGGTGAGGTAGTTCCCAGCGATCGGTGCAGGCATGTCGTCGGGCAGCGCGAATGACTGGGCCAGAACCGGCAGGTGCGGTGCCACACCGTCGACGAGGCTGTTCAGTTCAGCCTCGATGAGGGCCGCACGTTCGTCGGGAAGGGCTCCATTCGCGGCGAACCACACACCTTGCGCTCTGACTCTGCGCAGCGCGTACACCTCGGCAAGGTTCGTGAGTATCTGTTGTGTGGCAGTATCATTCGTGGCCTCGGCCGCTGTGATCATCGCGTCCACGGTGGCCCGGTCCGTGACAGCGGTCGCGAGATCGATCGCGTTGGTGTCGGGGTGCCCCCACATCTCGATGCCGTCGAGTAGTAGCCGCTCACGCTGGGCAAGCAGCTGATGCCACCATGCCCGCGCACCCTTGCCGGGGATGCTGCTGGTCAGGGTGGGAACTCCGGACCGACGGATCGCGCGGCCAGCCGCGCCCAGCATGGCCCAGTTCTCGCCTTCGGCGGTCAATGTGCCCTGGCACAGGCTGATCCAGTCAGTCAGGTAATTGGCGCGGAGCATGCCCTGCGCAGCGGTGCGCTGTCGGCACACCTCGAGCGATTCCCACGCCGTGCGCGATGCGACAGGTTTGACCAGCATCGCCCATAAGGCCGACTCCTCGGCGCCAGCGTCCTCACATTGGCTGCGAACGCTGTTGACCAGGCATGTCATCGCCCATACATCAGCCATCGCCCCCACCAGATGCTGTGCGACATGGTCGCTGGACAGCATGGTTGCTCCGTTTGCGCGGATGACGCGCCGACTGGCGTAGCCGATGGTCAACGCCAGCCCGGCACGAGCCGCAGACACCGCAGCACCGCCCATGCACAGCCGCGCTGGAGTCAACGGGCTCATCGTGCGCGCGAACCGTTGCGCCGCAGTCAGCTCGCAGTGGAACCTGCCTTGCTCATCGAACCAGGCCACATTCCCGCCGAGCAGACCCGACTCCGCCACAACGGCACCGTCGAACCGTGTCTCGGCGTTGTCCATCGCCAACCCGTATCCATTGTCGGGCAACGCCGCTACATCGACGCCGTCGACGAGGCCCTCAACTGTGCGCAGCGGCAGCAGAAACGGCCACACTCCCTCATCGGTGCCATTCACGATCAGTCGGGCGATCACGATCACGGTCTTGGGCACCCCCGTCGCGGCGACGTTGGGCATGAACTTCACGCTCGCCGGGGTGGGACTGTTCAGGCGGTAAGCGCGTTCGCGTGGTTGCCAGGTAGCAGTGGTCTCCATGTTGAACGCATCAGTGCCGTGCCCCAACTCGGTCACCATCGCCACACCCACCGTGCGGCCGCTGTCCAGTTCTTGCAGGCACGAGTGCTGATACCGGCTCCCGTTACCCAGTTCCTCGATCGCTGCGACGGTCAACTTCACATGCCCGGACAGATACGGCAGCAAGTGCGGGGCCAGCGCGGCTGCCCAGTCGAACAACGCGTACGAGTCGCGGTCCTGTGCCGCGATGGCCCGCGTCGATCCGCCCAACGCGTCGATGGCTCGTTCCAGCAGCAGATATCCCTGGCGCGCCTCGTCGGCCTGGGTCGACCCGGTGCCGGGTGTGTCGCCGAGTGCGGCCACCACATCGCGGAACCGCATCTGGTGCTCATACGCGTCTGCGTCGCCGAAGACGACTCGCCCCAGCGCCGCAGCAGGCTCCGGTGCGCACCGGTTCCGATCTGCCGGTGGAGCGGCAGCTGAGTGCAATGATGTGTTCAAGATCGTCATCGGGGGTTGTCCCTGTCTCGTTGCGTCGTGCCTAGCGGCTGGAGGTTTGTTGGGTGCGACGGAGGTATGGCGTGAAGCGGTGTAAATGCGACGCCGCGCTTCGGAGCTCACCGCACACCCTGGAGCTCGAACAGCTCGTTGAACCGCACGTTGGTGTCGTGCAGTTGTTCGTCGACCTCGATCGAGGTCAGCTGGGTTTGCACCGGGATCCCCGGCGCGCCGTCTTTGCTGATCTTGATCATGAATTTGCCGATGCCCGCGGGCTTTTGGCGGCGGCCGCGACCATGGCGGCGCAGGGGCGCACCACGCGACCAGGAGGTGATCATTCCCTGCTCGGCGGTGGTGAACTGCAAGACATCTTCGAGCCTGGTCAGCTCGCCCGCAGGCAGCCCACCACAGATCACCATCCCGGCCCGCTCGATGAAGCCCTTGGCGGTCTTGACGTCCATCTCGGTGGGTAGCGACTCCAGATCGCGGCCGGTGTGGGTGATCATCAACAGCGCGGTGCCATCAGTGCGGTTGAGACGGGTCAGTTCGTCGATGCGTGAGACCATCCCCGCGCCGGCGCCGAGGACCTGCCACAGCTCGTCGAGGACCGCCAAGAAGTAGCGCTGTGGGGCCAATTTGACCTCGGCCAGCAGGTGAGCGGCCTCCATGGTCCCGTAGGCATCGCTCCAGCACGCCAGCATCACGGCTGCCTTGAGCTTCTTGTCCCCACGGGTCAAGGCGCTCACATCGATGCAGATGCCGGGCGCGGTCAGATCCAGTGGCACCGTGGTGTGGTCGGCGAAGATCTCACCGAGGGGACCATCCAGCAGAGCTTCCAGCGACCGGCGCAGCGGCTTGATCGTGTCGATGTACTCGACGATGGAGTCCGCCGCGGCGACCTTCTGCAGTCGCTCGGACCCTTGCGAGATCTGCGCAGCCAGGTCGCGCACCAGTGGCGGGGCGGCGAAGCTGAATCGTCCCGAGGCGCGCAGCTCGCGCAGCGCCGCCGACACCAGTGCGTGCTCCCAGTCGGCGACCGGCGCCGAACGGATCAGCTCGATCAACGCGGCGACCATCGTGACCTGGCGCGAATGCACCAGTTCTTGGGTTTCGGCGATCACTTCGAGCTTGCCCAGCCGGGCGAGGTGCTCGCGATTGGCTTCCAGCACCGGCAGAGTCGCGCCCAACGACCCGGCGGAGAGCGGATTGAGGTGGCCTTTGCCGGGGCCCAAGGTGATGACCTGGCCACCGATCTTGGAGATCAGCGCGACGTATTCGGGCTTCATATCGCCAGCGATCAGGGCGATTTGGCCTTGGGCGACGGCGCCGATCACCATTTTGCGGATCAGCGTCGACTTGCCCAGGCCTGGCAGGCTCAGTACGAAGGCACTGGGGTTGGAGATCAGCCCTGCAGCGAACCATGCCAGCAGATCGCAGGTGGCGGGCTCCCCGGTGGTCAGATGTGATCCGACCGGGGTGCCGATGAGCGGGGCGGCGGCGCCGACGACCCACGGGTTCAGACCACACGCGTGCGCGGTGGTCGCCTGCCATTCCAGCGGGCCTTGCACTGTCTCCATCGTTCCGGCGCCGGGCCCGCGGTAGCCGCGTGGTGACGCGGTGTATGCCCGCCGCCATTGCGGCTCCTGCTCTTCGGCGTCGACCGAAGCGATGGCAGCGCGGTTCTCGCGCCGCCACCGTGCCAGCGCACGGCCTTTGCCCGAGAAAAGAGCGGGCTCGACCGCCGCGCCGCTGGCGATGTCGTCGTCGAGCTGGGCGAGTTCGTCATCGGAGAATTTCGATTTGGCCATGTCGCGCCCTATCCGTTGGCCGCGATCGAGGTCATCGACGAGTGGTCAGCCAGCAACACGCCCACACCCAGACCGGCCGCGAACGCCGCGTCCTGGGTGCCGTAAGCGCGGTGGAGCCGGATGCGCGCTCGCGCTGCCAGCGACTCGGTGACCGCCGCTGCGGTGGCCATGTCATCGGTCATGGTGACGGTCAGCAGCATCGAGTACCGGAGAAGGCCCGCACCACGGACCTGTTCTTCGCGCTGCTGTTCGGTTGCCTGCAAGCGCAATTCGCTCGCCGCGGACTTGACGGCTTTGCCCTGCTGCATCGCGACCAGCGAGTCCTTGTACTCACGGTCGACTTTGCGGGTCGCGTCGCCCGCGGTGAACGGTCGGTAGACGATGGCCAGACGCTTGCGGTGCAGCGCATCGTGCGGGTCGAGCAGCGGCTTGAGCACCGTGTCGGCGAAAACCGACTCGGGCGGTGAGGCCATCTCCCAGACGATCGAGCGAACACCGTTGTGGCGGTAGTGGTCCCATTCGGCTTTCGCGGCCGCTGGACCGGCGTCTTCCCAGTCCAGGCCGTGTTCTTCGCGGAGGACTTCCAACGCCTCGAAGTCGGACTCGGCGCTGGGGTTGTAGCTGCGGTGGGTGAAGGCCACGATCTGCGCGGCGGCCATCGGCAGTGCTTCGACTCCCGCGCCGAGCAGATCCTCGTAGAGGGAGGGGAGTCGGCGGGCCAGCTCGGCGGCCATCTCGTCGGCGTCGACCCGCCTGGCTTTGGTGGTCGCCTTGAAGGTGATCGACAACCTGGCCATCTGCTGCAGCTTCCCGGCCGGGAATTCGATCGCCGACTCGATCATCACCTCGGAGGCGAGCGTGGAGTTGGAGTTCTGCACCATGCGCGAAACCTCGCGCTTGAGCCGCAGGCCGGACGCTGGAATCGTCTCCACGACCGCAACCGCGGCCACAACATCACCGGGCAGTCCCAACCCGGCCAGGTAGGCACCCCAGTCGGCCGTCATCAGGTCGCGCTCGGGCTGAGTCAGTGCCTCGTCACCGCCGGGCCAGCATTCGAGCACCACGGTGTACTCGTCGGTGCGCCGGCGGTGGATGAGCCCGAACGGATTGCCGAGCCGGTCGGTGGCCTCGTGCAGCCGAGTTGCTGCCAGCAGCCCGGGCAGCCGGTAGCGGCCTCCGGGGATGCGGGAATGTGGGCCACCTCGATAGACGGTGCTGCCGTTCGCGCGCCGCCGCCACCATTGAATGCGCAATTCGATTCCTTCATACAGACTTCGGCGGCCGAAGGTGATCACCATCGGCGCCAGGACGAGGACACCCACACCTGCGACGCAGATGCCGGGCAGGAAACCGGCGGTCATCATGGTCATCAGCGCCGCGATCATCGCGACGCCTCCGAACATCGACGCGCGCAGCGATAGGCCGAAAAACCCTGTGCGCTGCGGGAAGGTGCCAGAGCTGTAGAGCGGTCGTTCGATCAGTTGCTGTGCGCTCATCGCGGCACCTGCCCGTGCCCGACGGCGCCTTCGGCGAAGTTCGCCAGGCCAGAGACTCCACGTGCCGGTGCGCGCATCGCGCTGGCTCCGCGCGAGAGCGCCATTCCCACGCCGGTGCTGGCGGTTCCCGCTATACCCGCGGCCTGGCGGGCTCTACTGCCGGATCCGCCGCCACTGGACCCGCCCCCGCCACTGGACCCGCCCCCGCCACTGGACCCGCCGCCACTTCGGCCGCCACCACCACCGCCCGAGGAACCTACTGCGCCTGACGCTGGGGCCGCGCCTCCGCCGCCAGCGGAGCCGCCCCCCTGGAAGGACTTCATGAAGTTGCCCGCGCCACGTGCGGCGGACCCGCCCATCGCCGCACCTGTCGCTGCCGCGCCAGCGGCACCTCCGGCGAGGGCTGCCACCTGACCGCCGCCAGCTGAGATCGTCGATACCGCCGGCGCGATCACCCGGATCAGCGACGGCAGAGCGAGCCCGGCGAACGCCAGCAGGATCGATCCCGCGATCGCGTCGAACGCCGACTCCGATTGCGCGACCGTGAATGCAAACGCGTATAACAACGCGGCCACTGGTTTGAACAGCAGCGCCGCGATCGTGTAGGAGATCATCGACGACCACGTCTGGCGGCCCGCACCGGTGGCACTGGCGGCGGCCGCGATCGGAGCCAGCCCCACTGCCAAGGTCAAGATCGCCTCGCGCACGAACATGGCCACCAGTTGGGCGACCGAGCCGAGCAGGCCGACCCCTGCGAGCACCAAAGACACCACTGGGCCCAGGCCGGTCTTCTCGTCAATCCAGGTCAGCGCGGTGATCCGGGCGTTGGGGTCTCCTCCCATCGACTCGGTCAGCACCCAGACCGAGAACGCGTCGGTGACTTGGTGCAAGACCAGCACCATCGTGGGGAGCGTCCAGATCGAGAACAGCGTCCGGACCAGCATCCGAGCGGTTTCGTCGGCGCCCTCGGAAACGGCGTGGCGGCGAGCGATCGCTACTCGCAGCGCACCGGTACCGATGCCGAAGGCGAGGGCGAATATCTGTAGATCCCAGGTGAAGCTCTGGATTCCGTCGATCTTGGCGGTGTCGACCAGCGAGACCGGCATCTGGATCCAGAACGCCATCACGGTGTGAAAGGCGTTGACGTTGCCTTCCATGACCGCTTTGGAGAACTTGCCGACAGGGTCGCCCCAGAACAGCGACACCACAGAGGAGATCGCGGTCGACGCGGCATCGACAGGGTGCAGGGTCACCGCGACCTGGTTGCAGCCCCAAGTGTTGATCCCGTCGATCGCGCCGTTGACGATGTCGGTCAGCGGTCCCGCGTCGACGTTGACTTCGACTAGCTCTTTGCACTCCTCGCGGGTCTGGGTGTATTCGTTGTCCTCGTTGGCGTAGCCAGGCAGCTCAACCGAGGGCGCGGTCGGCAGCGGTGAGGATGTTGTGGGCGCGCTCGGTGTGGTCGAGGGTGAGCTGGTCCGTGAGGTTGTCGTCGGCGCCGGGGTGCTCGTCGTCGGGGTCGGTTCGGTTGTCGGCTGGGCGGAGGCAAGGCCAGCGCCGGTGCCGAACAGAATCAGCAGCAGAACCGCGATGGCTGGAAGCTTCTTCACCAGGTCCATGTGGTCCACCCCTCCAACGAGGCGTACCGCTTGCCAGAACCGATGCTCTGGTGCTCGCGGATCATCTGCGCAGACCAATCGCCGTTGCGCCACAACAAGTTCAGGCGATGTCCCACCCATTTCTCGGTGGTGGGTCGACCAGCTGCGTCGGCGTCGGCCCGCAGCGCCCACTCGACCGCGACGAAGTCCTGGTCGCAGCTGAGCACACGAAATGCTTCCGGTGCCAGCATCATCTGCAGGTAGGCGGCAGCCTTGTCCGAGGTCGGTGCGGCGGTGGCGGATAGTGCATCCAGCTGGGTTCGCTCGGCCTGGGTGAGCACAGCAACCTTGTCCAGGGCCTCGTGTTGCGGGGCGCCGCCGGACATCAACCGGGCCGCGAAGTTCCATCCAGCCAGGGCTGCGCCTTGTGGGCTGCGCTGGTATCCGCGGGGAGTGAGTCCGTCGAGCCGAGCAGGCCCGTCGGTGGCCGAGGTCAAGATCGAGATGTTGAAGCTGCGCTGGATCTGCACGCCCTCGGGCGAGGTGATAGGCGTTGAGGGCGAGCACTCGCTGCGGACACCTCTCGGGTCGCGCTGCGTTTGTACCTCGCCGGCGGGGTTGCGCGGCATCAGGACTTTGCGGCCGAGCTGATCGGTGACAGGGTCATCGAATCCTGTCTGACCACCTGCCGATACGGTTGTCGTCGCCGCCGCGACCGACGATGGAACATCGGTGGGTTTGCCCTGCGGGCGGAGCGCGACCAGCGTCGCCGCCAGCCCGATGAGCACGGTCGCAGTGGCCAGTCCCACGATGATGGTGCGAGGTCGGGTCATCAGCTGCCCTCGAGCCGTGTGTAGCCGTCGAGGCTGGTGACCTCGGTGGCGTCGATCGCCTCGGCGCTGGTCGGAAGCACGATCCGCCAGTCGTTGTCGATCCATGACAGCGCCACCGGGTAGTCGAATGTCTGTGTCGGAGCGCCGATCTCGGTGACGATGTGCACGGCCGCCGCGGTATCGCTGTAGTGGCTGACCTTGAACGCCACGTACTTGGGTGCCGCCCCCGCGGGCACTGATCCCGAGATCGACAGCACGACGCGTTGCGCGGCGAACTCCTCACGGCCGGGCCCCGGCGCCGACACCAGTGCGACAGTCCGGCCCCATTCGGAGTCTGACGCCATACCCAGATGCACCTGGCCACGGATCGCGGCCAGCACGGCACCTTGCGGACTGTGCCGGTACCCCATAGCCACGACCTGAGCAGACTGCGAGGGCCCATCGATCGAGGATCGCGGCAGGCGAACCCCTCGCCAGGTGTCCCAGCTCAGCTTCGCGGGTGCTGAAGTCAGGTCGGGAGGTGAAACCGACGACGGGACAACAGATTCGGGGTCGGAATCGCTGCCGCACGCCACTGTTGAAAGGGCGAGAACGGTCAGAGCGAATCCGACCATGGCACGACGGCACACCGGGGACATGAATACTCCTGAACAGGGTCGGGGCGGATTAGCGGAGCAGCGTGAGCGCGAGGACTCCGGAGGAACTGGTGATGATGGTCGCGATGAGAATCCGCATCAGCACTGATTCCTCGATGAGATGGGTCGAGGACGCCGAACGGCGTTGCCAGACCAGGGTCATCACGGTGGCCACCAGCGAGGCGACCGAGAAGAGCGCGGCGAACCACAGGAACCAGCTGAATACCTGCTCGAGCCCGCCGGTGACTTCGTCGGGAAGCGTTCGGCGCTCGGCGAACAACATCAGAACGCGAGTAGGTTGATCGTCGAGATCGACATCGACACCAGGACAGCGCCGATCATCGCGCCGACCAACTTTCCCTGAGCGTCGCCGCCGCCGCCCTGCATCCGCTGGTAGGCCAGCATCGCCGCAGCGACAATGAATCCGCCGATGCAGGCGATCACGGCCGCCCACAGCAGCCATTCCAGGATGGTCATGAACTTGTCCGCGCCCGGTGGTGCGGAGGGTTTGCGGTCGTCGATCTGCGCGAGAATGTCGACCGACATCGCGTAGTAGGTGGTGCTCAGGGCAGACATGGTCCTGGTACTCCTGCTCAGTGGCTGATCGCCGCACGCGCGGCAGTGAAGATGAGGCCGCCGATTTCGGCGAGCTCGGGGTGGATGGTCTGGGTGGGGTCCGCCCGGCGGGCAAAGCGCTTCTGCTCGGGAGCGGGTTCATCTCGAGGCGACCACTGCGGCATCTGGGTGATCGCCAAACACCGGAAGTCGGGAATGAAGGGCACCCGCCAGGCCTGGGGCGCAAGCTCTTCGACGATTTCGAGCTGGCGGCGCAGCGTCGCGGGCAACGAACCGTCGTGGTCGACGACGGTGACCAGGCCCAGCAACCGTGCCTGGCCGATCTGATGGGCGGCAGCCTGGCGTAGCAGCACGTGCGCGGCGGACAATCCTGCGCGGTGCGTGCGTGCGCAGATCACCACGTTCGGGTAGCTGTCGGCCGCAGGCCACCCGCCCAGAGCATCAGCCGCTGGTGCCCATGCTCGTTCGAGCGTGGATACCGCAGCACCGCCGTGTGCACCGAGCAGCCAGAACGCCGGGTGTGGCCTGGTCTGTGACAGTGGCTTGTGCCAGATAGGCCGCTGTTCCTGCGCGGTAGGAACGTTGAGCCCGGCGGGCCCGGACTTGGCGGTGCTCGATGGTGCGTGACCGACCAAGTCGTCACCGCCGGCGTCTGCTCGTTGCATGAAGGCGTTCACCGCGGATCAGTTCGCCTGCCCGGCCAGGATCGTCGACGCGGCAGGGGTCTGCTGTCCCGGCGCGGCCGACACCGGCCCGGTGGGCTTGGGTGCGCTCTGTTTGGGCGCGGCGGCTTGAGCTCCCGCGATGTCCTCGGCAGCTGCGGCTACCCATTCCGCAGTCAGGGTGACCGCGGTCTGGCCGCCGACACCGATTGGTGTGGTGGTGTACCCGGTGTTGCGGGTGCCCTGCCAGTACGAGGAATCCAGTGCCATTCGTACGAGTCCGGCATTGTTGATCACGCCGCTGGAGATCTCGTTGAACGCCACTGTCACCAAGCTGGTGAGGTTGGCCGGGCTCACGAGCTTGACCACCGCCGAGCCGAGCTTGACCGCGAGTGCTCCCAGCGCCGCCTCGGGCCCGGCCAGCATCGCCGCCCCGACCTCGGCGATGGTGGATGCAGTGAGCACGTCTTTGCCGACGGCGACGGCGGCGTTGATTCCCATCCCGGCGATCTTCGTCAGCGCGGTGATCGCGGTGGTCAGGCCATCGCTGGGGTTGGAATTGGGATTGGACGCCTTCACCATGCGGTCGATGACCGTGGTGCCGCCGGTATTGATCTGCAGCTTTCCGTCGCTGGAAGTACTCAGGTGGTCGTTGACGAACCCGCCGCTGGCCGAGAGCACTGAGGATCCGATCGCTGTCACCGCCGAATTCAAGATCGCGAGCGGATCGGAGGTGTCGGTGGAGGTTTGGGCGGTGATCCCCGCGATCACCTTGGCCAAGGCGGCGTCCTTGGGAATGTCACATGACAGATCTCCATGGCTGCAGAAGTTCGCCACCCGCGCCGCCAGCGACCCATAGCCGGTAGTGATCGGCGCGACCCCGGACCCGTCCGGCGCGGTCGCGGAGTTGATCCGAATACCGTTGACCTTCGGGTCCGTCCCGTCCTTGCCGGTCTTGGCACCGGGCACGGCTCCCGGAGCGGTCGCCTTGTTGGCGAAGATCGTCGCGCCCGCCGCGCGAGTCGGATCTGCGAACACCGCGACGCCAGCTATCTGGTCGGCTTTGACCGGGCCTTTCCCTGCACCGATATCGCGTGCCAGAGCGGACATGATCTGTCCGCCCGACCCGTAGCCGACCAGGAACACCTTCCGCTGGGGGCACTTCGCGGCCAACTCGGTCAGCTGGTTCACTGCGCTGGCCTGGCCCGCCACGACCGCCTGCTTCTGCACGTCACTGGCCTTGTAGGGCACATACGATCGCGACAGCAGCGGGCTCTTGCCCTCGGTATTGGCCTTGGACATCGCCGGGACAGCAATGCCCGCACCGAAGCCACCATCGACGTCGGTCGGCACGTCGGGCGATGTCTCGCCGACACCGTTGGCCAGCAGCAAATGCAGCGGCGCGCACGCGGGCGCGGTGTCCTCGGCGACCGCCGTTGGTGCGGTGGTGCTGAGCGCAGCAATGCTGAGCGCGGCGATGGTTGTGGTGGTGAGGAACCTACGAACAGTCATGGCCTCATTTGCCTTCCCGCGCACTGATCGAGGTGATCAATGCGCCCTTGGGTCCGGTGGGCGAGTCGACGGTGGTGATGGTTTGGCGGATCTGTTCCAGAGCCCCGCCGACTGCGGTGCGGGTGAACAGATCGACCGCGTACAGCCCTGGCTGTAGCCGTGTGGTGAGCACGCAGTGTCTGGTGCCGCTGGGCACGGACGCGATGCCCGCCCCGAGCTCTTCGATGGAACCGACGTGGGCATCAGCAGCGACGTAGCTGCGTGCCAAACCGGCGTCTCTTCGCTCGTAGTACGCGGTCTCGAAACCGGCGATCGTTGCTGCGCCGGGGTCAGATGCGCTGGTGCTGGCCGGTTCTCCCGCCGCCAGCCCGCTGCACCACGGTGGTGCCGGAGTCGGAGTGGCTGGTACCAACGTCGGCGTCGCCGATTCCGGGATCGTCAAATTCTGGGTGTCCCCGGGCATGGCCGCCGCGACCAGAACCGCCGCGCCGCCGGCCAGCGCGAGCAAGGCTGCCAGCGCACCGACAGCGACAACCACCCCACGACGGCGCGCAGGCGCCGAAGCCGTTCGCGGCGTGGGGATCTCGGCTGTTGTCGGCGCCGCGGGCTCGGGCGCGGCGGCAGTGAACCAATCGTCGTCGCTGTCGGTGTTGTTCACCACCGACAGCGCACGAGCTGCCGTCGGATCCGAGTGGGTGGTTTCGTCGGTGTCACCGACGTCGGAAGTGACATCGGTGTCGAACCAGTCATCCATGAGTTGCCATCTCCTCACCGGGTAGACCGAGTTCGGGCAGCAACCAGCGCGCCAGATCCAGATAGGCCCAACGGGTTTCGGGCAGCAGGGCATGGTTGGTGATCGTGCGGCCGATCGCCAGATGTGGGTCGAAAGGAACTTCGATCACTCCCGATATCCACCCGCCGTAGTGCTGGGACAGCGCAGCGGCAACAGTGGGTGTGTGAGCGCTCTGATGGCTGATGACGAGCACCGTCGAGGCGATCAAGGACTCACCGAACTCTTCATCGAGCTGGCGCAACGTGATTGCGACTCGGTTGGCCGCGTCCATCCGCGCCGGGATCGTCACAGCTATCCGCACATCGGGGTGGTCGAGGAGTGGGCGCAGGTCGCGCGCGGCCACGGAGGCCCCGCCGTCGACGATCGGTGCCAAGCCTTCGGCCAGCAGCCGATCACACACCGTCGCGATCGTTTCGCGCCGAGGCAGCGCCGAAGCATCGCGGCGCACAATGGCGGCGCCGCTGCTGGCCAGCGACAACGACGATCGCAGCGCAGCACCAGCAGGAGTGCTGGCTGTCGCCAACCACGACTGCAACGTCGACCCAGCAAAGCGCAGATCAGCTCCGCGCAGCGCAAGATCACCGCCCGCTGCTGTGCCGTCGACAGCGACCGAACACACCAGATCGGCGATCTGAGACGCCATGCCCAGGGTGGTGGTGGTCGCACCACCACCACCGCACCCGCCGATGATCAGCACCGGCGGCCACGGTGGCGGATCCGAACGCACCAGATGAACGATGGTGCCGAGATCCGGCACCGCGGCCGCGTGCGCCCCCTGCACAACCCACTCCCCGACCACGACTACGCCCCGGCGGCCTGGAAAGTCGGCGGCGGCACCGGGGCGCTCAGCTGCGCCCAGAACGCGTTCGCTGCACCGGAGACCGAGGCCACCAGGTCATCGATCGGATTGGTCGGCACCACAAGCGGTACCGGCTGCACTTCGCTGCTGACCTCGACAGCTTCGATGACCTCACCGTCTTCAGCGACCGGCTCTTCGGCGACCGGCGCCTCTTCGACGGCCGGGCCGCCCAGCTCAGCGGGTGCGGGTGCGGGGTTGTCGCTGTTCCCGCCACCGAACGCAGCGCCCGCCGCGCCGCCGACCGTGCCGCCCGCGACCATGCCCGCGACCATCGCCGGGACACCGACGACGAGGCCACCGGCGATGCACCCGGCCACACCGCCCACCGCCGCGCCCAGTGGTGAGCCGACACCTCCGCTGGGGATACCTGCGGCGACGCCACCGATCACACCGCCGATGGCCATGCCACCCAGGCAGCCGGTGAGCGAACCGACCGCGCCCGCAGCGGTGCCACCGAGGTAACCACCTGCGACCATGCCGCCGGCGCCCGCTTTCGCCCGTCGATCGGATTCCTCACGCGGAAGTCCGAGCGCATCACCAGCGAGCGCGATCTGGTACACGCCGTAGTCGTTCCATTGGTTCCACTTCTCCACCAGCGAATCCGGCACACCTTCGGGGGCCGTGGTGGTGTCGGCGCCGAGGTGGAGCTGGACCCTCGCCGCTGGCGCGGTTTCGGGCTGCACCTCGGGCTGCTCGCCTTCGGATTCCTCTGTGTCGGTTTCGGGCTGGTCGTCCTCGATCTGGGGAGCGGACTGAGGAGCCACCCAGAAGTTCGGCATCGGGCGGTCCTGGCGAGGTGCCGGCGCGTCGGGAATGACCGCCGCAAGAGCTGTTCCAGCGTCTGGTGCAGGAGCGGGCTTGGGTGCAGGGGTCGCGCCCGCTTGCGTTCCACCGCCTTGCGGGGTGACCCCGGCTTGGCCCGGCGACGCCTGCGGGGTGACCCCGGCCTGTGGGTCGGCTACCGCCGTCCCTGCAGACACCGCGAGCACTGCTGGCACTGCGGCGGCGGCGATCACTCGCCGCATGGTTTGACCTGTTCGGGTCATGTTGGGTGTTCTCCTTCCGGATTTCTGTGTGGTCACAGACCTGCTCGCGGAGGCATCAGCGTCACCAGCCCGCCGGGGTTGCTGTGATCGAGCAAGCTCGTCCAGATCACCCCCGCCTGCAGAACCGGGACGTGCACGCACAGCCGCACGACTGTGTGCTCGGCGCGCAGTCGGTCGACGAGGTCATCGGCACAACCGATCGCGCGACCGGCGCTTCGTGTGTCAGCGACGACGACCAGCGCGACTTCGTCCGCCCGACTGTTGGCGACGAATTCACCTACGGCTGCCACGTCGGGAACCGGCCACCCTGCTGCGGTGACCGCGCGGCCGCTGCGGATCGCCACCGCAATCACGCACGGCGCGGTCGCGGACACGGTGTGGGCCAGCCCGAAGATGGGCGCGGTGACCTCGTCGGTGGCAAGCACCGGATCACCCGGTCCGCGCCGCGGTTGGGTATATCGCTGGCCGTCGCAGGGAACTGATCGCTGAGCGCACTGTGACCGCGGCAGACGCGGGATCGGAGTAGGGCAGCGAGTGCGCTGAGTCCGAATCCACGCGCAGTCGTGCGTTCCCGCCGAGCAATTCGATCAGCCGATGCGCCTGGCCGAGGGGGGTTACGCGGTCGCGGCCGCCGGTATGAACCCATACCGGAACCGTCGAGATGACCTGGGCGGCACAGTGATCGAGCTGATAGTCGAGCATGATCGTCACCAGATCTGCCAGAACACCCACGTCGATCGGCGCACCGGCGGGTACGAACTGTGCCCGGCCCGGTTTCGCGCGGGCAACCTGCGCACGGAACTGGCGTTCCAGCAGGCGGTGACCACCCCGGTTCACGATGTCGAGCGCGCCACCGCGCCACCGACGCAGCACCCCAGTGACCGTGAGTAGTTTCTTCTCGGCCACGACGTAGGACGGGGTCTCGCTGGCTGGATTGAACAGCACGAGCCCACCGACGCGGGCGCGGAACTGCGGCGCGTGCCGGTAGGCGTATTCCTGGACAACGAATGTTCCGACCGAGTGGCCCACGATCACTACCGGCGCCGGGCCGACCCAATCCACCACTGCGGCAAGGTCGTCGGCCATGCGCGCGACGGTGGTCACCGAACGTTTATCTGGTCGCGTGGACGCGCCGTGGCCGCGTGCGTCGAAGACCACCAGATCCAGCTCGTCAGCTAGATGATGGCTCTGCAGCTCGAGCACAAGCGGATCCCAGAAGCGGCTGTCGGCGAGGAAGCCGTGGACGAAGACGACCTTGATCGGCGCGCGGCCGTGCGCCGTTGCACGGACCGCGAGCCCAACACCGTCGTCGGTGTGCACGGTCGCCTTCACGACGCGAAGTCCCCGAAGCTCGACACGGACTTGTCCCGGACAGGAATGCGCAACCGCACCGCGGCGATCGCGCCGCAAGCGGCCACCGCCGCGAGCACAGCGAACAATCGATGGAACGAGGCGAGCACGTAGTGGTCATCGGTCAGCACCGCGGCCAGGACCGCTACCCCGATCGCACCACCGATCGAACGCGCGGTGAGGTTGAGCCCGATGGCTGACGCGGCGGAATCAACTCCGCCGGCGGCGGCGGTGATCACCGACAGTGCGGTGATGGCCAATCCCATACCGACACCGAGCAGGACCGCGACCAGAGCCCAGAGCCCGAAGGAGCGCTGCTCACCGAAGCATCCGGCGACCACCGCGAAACCTGCGGCCTTGAGCATGAGACCGACGCCGGTGAACCAGCTGGCGTTGTGGATCGTGATGAAGCGGCCCCCAACACCAGCGGCGATCATCGCCAGCCCACCGGCGGCGCCGACGCAACCAGCTGCTTGCATCAAGCTCAGGTGCCAGATCGCGGTCAAGAACATCGGCGCGGCCAGCAGGTAGGCGAACAGGCCATGACCCAGCAGCGCTGAAATCACGTTGGCCCATGCGAAGGGCCGCCAATGCCACAGCGATACTTCCAGCGCCGGGCGTGGGTGCATCGAGCCGCGAATCACCACGGTGCACAGCGCGGTGACACCGACAAAAACCAGCATGACGGTCACCGGGTGCGACCACCCCCATCGGCCCGCTTCGCTGACTGCGGCCACGATCACCCCGACCCCGACTGCCAACAGCGCTACGCCGAGCATGTCCGGCAGGCGGGATCTCCTGTCTTCGACCGGGTCGGAAGTGTGTGCAGGTATCCACAACACGACCGCAGCGCCCAGGAGCACGCACGCGGCGGCCACGGCGACAAAGGTCGCCCGCCAGCCCCAGAAGTCGACGATCACCGCACCGGCAGCCGGACCGATGGCCGCAGCGAGCGCCCCCGCCGCGGACCAGGCCCCAATCGCCGCTGGCACTTTCGACGAAGGCATCGTGGCCAGGACCGCGCCCAAGGACGCGGGCAACAGAGCGGCACCGGCGATGCCCTGCACCGCACGAGCGGCGATCAGCCACTCGATTGTCGGCGCGATCGCGCAGCCCAACGAGGACAGTGCGACCACGAGGACACCGACCAGCAGTACCTTCTGATGGCCGAGTGCATCGGCAAGGCGGCCGAAGGCGGCCAAGAACGCCGCGAACGCGACGGTATAGGCGCTCACCACCCAGGTCAGCGTGGAGATGCCGCCGGGGAAGTCCGCAGCGATCTGGGGGAACGCCAAGTTGACCAGCGCGAGATCCAAGAAGCTCACGAACGTCGCCGCACAGGCCACCGCCAGGACCGCGCCCGCCGGCACCGAACGACGGTTGGCGACAACACCTTCTACTACGAGGGCCATCAACGACCACCCCCGCTGATCGGCAGCGCCGAAACACGGCTGACCAGTGCGGCCACCGCGACCGGCAGGCCGAGTGCGGCGCCGCTGACGTGTTCGGGAGCAGGGCACGGAATGTTGGTCACCGACACCCCACCAGCGCGCCAGCGCGCCATGGTGGCGTCCAGAGAAGCAACTGGGATCAGCGGATCGGTCGCCGAATGCCATTCCAGGATCGGCACACTCGGCAGATCAGGGAAGAACTCAAGCGAGTTGGCCCGCAGAATCTCTCGGGTGCGATCGCTGTAGAAGAGTTCGAACGAGGTGCCCAGCCCGCCCACCGAGCGGTTGTAGCCCAAGCGCAAGATCTCATTGGTGCAGGCATTATTCATGTCGGCTCGGAATCGGCGGCCCTCATCGGTCAGGTACTCGCTGATCGGAAGTTGCTCGCCGTACTCACGCTCCAAACCGAAAGCGGCGGCCGCCGCGAGCCCGAATGCCGGGTGCGGATTGTGGCCGAGCGCTTCGGCCATCGTTTCGAGGTTGGTGGGTACGCCACCGATCGCGGCCGCCGTCAAGGACAACTCGGGGGCATAGGTCGGCTGCAGAGCGGCCGCCCAGGCGACCGCCATGCCGCCACCGGAGTAGCCCGCCATGGTGATGGGGCTGTGAGCGAGGTTGAACGGTGTGTGACGCTGCGTGGCGCGAATCGAATCCAGGGTGATCTGACCACCCAGCCGGGCTGCGCCGTAGGCAGATCGCGGGCCGAGGTGGTCAGGGATGATCACGGTCCACCCCAGGGCCAACAGTGGGTCCAGCGCGGGTGCTTCGCGGATGACCAGGTCGCTGTCGGCCGACCACAGAGTCTGCGAGGGGGCGCACCTGAGCCCGAGTGCATTGGCGGTGTGCCCGTATACGAACACAGGCCCGTTCGGTGCAGCGTGATCGGGACGGATGACCGTTGCGACCGCGGGGATCGCCCGACCCAGTGTGTCGGTCGAGGCGAACTGCAGTTGTGTCACCGCGCCGGTCACCGCGAACGGTGCAGGCATCGGCCGCGTAGAGATGATGTCGCCGGGCTGACCAGCAATCGGGGCTTCGGCGGGCAGATAGAAGGAGTCGGGTATCGACGGCATCGCGGGATCGGCGCCAGCCGGACCCGCAGTCATGGCGAACGCGACGGCCGCCGCGATCATGGTGAGCGCCAAGGTCTTCTGCATCACTTCGACCTCCGGTACCGGCAGGTCGAAGTGCCGAGGATCTGGTCGCCCTGGGCTCCCAGCCCATGCGAGGAGGCTGGGAGCTGCAAGGGCAATGCAGAGCGACCCGGTGTCAGTGCGGCAGGAAGGGCAGCACCGCGTACACCACCTGATTGGCGGCGAAGGCCAGGTTCGCGGCGATGTTGGCCAGGCTTCCCACCAAGCTCAGGATTCCCATGGGTGTTCCTTTCGATATTGACGCGCGCCAGTCGCGCGCCAAGCTGAGGGCTCGCTGCAGGCGCGGCGAGTCGTTGCCTCGGGCAGGCCGAGGACAGATAGCGGGCGAAGGGAGCCGCACCGCTCCGGCTGGTCGATGACCGAGAGCCGGAGCGATGCGTGCTCGGGTGCGGGGCGTCCTGGATGACTCCCACCGGACCCCTGCGTGCTTGGTCAGAGCACATCGGGGGAAAAGTTGAATGAGCGTGGCTGTGTGCCTGCGCGTGGTCTACCGTGGTCACGGCAGAGAACCGCCTCTCTGCAAAAGGAAGACTCTGCTGGCCCCAAACCAACAGAGCTGTGGTTACAAGGGCAGTTCGACCTGCCCGCATGGCTGCATGTCCCCCAGTCGCCGCAAACGGCTGGGGGTCTTTCACGTCAGCATGAAAAGGGCGCGCATTACAGCTGCGCAGAACAGGTGTCCATGCCTACATCAGTGGTGCCACCAACACGTGTCATGTCCTTCCCCCGTCGAATTTCGGCGGCCGCGGCCGGCCCTGCCCTGATGGTGTTCACAGAGCCGACCGCGAGCGCCTTTCTCCCTCCGCCAGCTCCACCGAGTACCCGCATTAAGGCGCGGTTCGATCGAATATTCGCGATGCGACTCGATCCGGTGAAGCTGTCGAAACAGAGTCAAACCGGTAGGCCCATTGGTGTCAATCAGGGCCGTTCCCACAGATCTGTGAGAACGCGAAATTCGGGTGCGGGAATTTTCCAGCTGCGCAGCTCACAGGGCCCTACTCACAAATTTGTGTGCGCAGCTGCATCTACACACAATTGTGTGTGTGCCAGAGCGCTGTAATCCAGCCGGACCATCGCGGGCCACATCACTTCCGCGGATCGATCACCACTCACCAGCGCCCGGGGATATGCCCAGAACGGACCGGAAACGATGCGCCACCGCCCCCACCTGAAATCCGGACGTCGTCGCCGTCCGCCCTGGCACGCCGAGCTGGCCCAACGACACCTCGACGACTTCCAGGGTCCGGCGATGATCCAGACACCACCGCTGCACTACGTGTACGCGGTGAACGCGGCCTGTCGTGAGCTGTTCCCAGGTCTGGAGCCTGCGTCATCCACCGATGCTCGGCCGGCGAGCATGTTGGAGTGGCTGTTCTTCCACCCCGGTGCGAAGGCTGCGTTCGAGGATCGAGACCGGCGCTGTCAGATCCGTTCGTTGCTGTGTCAGCTGCGGTGCGAGGCGCCTGCGGTCGCTTCGCCGGAAGAGATCGAGGCGGTGCTCGCGCCGTTGCGAGCCTCCCCCGACTTCAACGAACTGTGGAACTGCGCGGATCGCTGTGAACCGCGCACGGCCACAGTCGTCGAATTGCGAGACCGAGCAGGAGTATTGCGCCGGTACGCGGTCAAAACGAGCCGGGACGAATACCCGCCCAGCCCGTATGTGACGTATTACCTCACCCGGATCGACTCCGCGCACGGAACTGTGTGAACCGAACATATTGACCTTTGGTTGCGGAGAAACAATTCTTGGGAGAGCGGAGATGGCTGGTGATGGGTTGCAGCGTCGGAACACATCACAATCGGTAGCCGCTATTTCCGTCCGATGGATCCACCGGCCGCGCGTGACAGTTCCCCGAGGATTGTGACAATATGCCCAGGATCTGCAGGCCCCGATCGGTGAGTTCGCAGTCTGGACCATCGAGCAACGGGGCATAGACCACCCGACACAGGTACCCGCCCACCCCCCTGCGACGGGCACCTGAGCGGTCGCTGTCCCCTCGGCGACCCTACCGGCCCCCTGGCTTTCGATACCCCACGTCGAAAGCCAGGGGGCCGGTCTATTTCACGCGGTGTGAGACAAAGCGAATCCCCGATTTAGCTGGCACGGAATGGCATTCGACGTGCCGATTCGACAATACGAATTTGATCGGGTAATCTATTTATCAGTAGGGCGGAAGTTCTACCGAACCCCCGCTGGCGGCACCCGGACCGCCGTCAGCACCCGATCTCGAAGGAGTCACCCATGACCGTGATCACCCGCGCACAGCTCAAGCTGATCGAAGCAGCACTGATCGGAAACTCTGTCGGGGCTGATCTGAGCTACTCGATCGTCGACGGCACGCTGAAGGTCTGCACCGATGAGATGTCGGCGGTGGTCTCAACGGCCAACACGATCGCAGCGATCACCGGCGCGCACGTCGACGACATCACCGACCAGTTGATGTCGTGGAGCGCTGACGGAAATCTCTACCGCTTCCCCAAGGTCATCGTGGCCGCCTAGCTCGTGATCGCCGCTGTGGGCGGCCAGGCTCGCCCGGCCGCCCACACGCGTCGCTCCATCACAAGTAGCCGCCACGAGAGTGCTTGTGGCACAACCGAAAGGTGGACCGGTGACGGTACACACAGCCACCCTCGTCTGGCCCGCGTGCGACCACTGCGGCGCCGAACTCCGCAGCATCGCACGTCCGAGTGCTGAGGCAGCGATCAAGATCGCGGTCAGCGAGCACGACTGGCAGTACTGGCCAGAATCTGGCCAGCTGATCTGCGACTTCGACAAGTACGACTACGACTCGGCAGGCAATTGTCTGCTGGAGTGCATCGAGCCGATTCCCACCGAGGTCACCGACAGCGTTGCTGAGAGCCTCGCCGAGGGCGAAGCAGAACCCGTTCAATTCATCTTCGCCGACCCCGAGGGGTACCAGCTCGAAATCGGAGCCCTCGCCGACGGCACACGTCGCGCCCGCATTGTGGCTCCCTGGCGTCACTACCTGTCGGTCGACATCCCGGCCGGACTGATCATCCAAGACCGCGCTGGCGCAAGGCTTTCTGTCTTCGAGGACGCGCCCAGAGCTCGGAACTGACCCACGGTCGCGGTGGTGGACCGGACACCCACCACCGCGACCGATCTCAAAGAACCCCCCATCCCGAAAGGCACTGATGTTCGACGCAGAACTGCTCTACGACCGACTGCTCGACAGGCTGGCAGCCGACCCGACGACCACGATCAGCGAGCTGGAAGCCAAAGCTGTGGCATTGCGGTGGATGACCGATTTCAGCGGCGCGATGTTCTGGGGCAGCGACCCGTACCACTCCTTGTGCATGTGGGCAGATGACGATTACGACGTCGAAGCCGAAGGCGTCTCGATGTCGACAGTGATCAGCCAGGCCGACCGACTGCTCGACGAAATCACCTCGGCTCGCCTCGCTGCCCGCTGGCCGTTTTTCGCCGAGGATGTCAGCTATGACGCTGCGGTCGCCGCCGCCGATGCTCTCGTGCGCTACCTGACCGGCGAACCGTTCACCTACAAGGGCACGGTCCACCGTCTCGCCGCGCGAGACCCAGAAAACACGACGCTGACCTACGACGAGGCAAAGATGATTGCCACCGCGTGGGCGACGCGCTCGGACTACCCCCATCTCGAGGCTTGGACAAACGGGCGCGTTGTCCAACTCGCTGCGCTGCGGGCCGAGGCCGAACAGCTCGCCGACAACCTGGAGATGAATCGCGACAGCTGGCTGCACGAGGGTGCACCCGGACCCAACATCGCAGCCGCCCACCTGCTGACAAGCTATTTCGAACAGAACGACTGACCGCCCGTGATCGAGCCGAACTACCCGATCTACATCACGCCGCCCTGCACCGACAGCATCCGCCAACACATCCGCACCGGCGAGCTCGGCGCAATCGCAACCCCCGCCCAGGGCAACCGCATCGATCGCGCCTGGCCAGCATGGTGCGCCGACAACGGCGTGTTCACCGGCGCTTACCCAGGCGACGACGAGTACCTGCGCTGGCTGGCGAGGTTGCAGCCTCTCGCTGACCGATGCCTGTTTGTCACCGCCCCCGACGTCGTCGGCAACCACTGGGAGACCCTGGCCCGGTCCCGGGACATGCTGCCCCGCATCCGTGAACTCGGATTCCCTGCAGCGTTCGTCGCCCAGAACTACATGGAGTTCGACAGCTGGCATCCCTGGGACGAGATCGACGCCCTGTTCATCGGCGGCTCCACCGAATGGAAGCTCAGCGCCGAGGCAGCCAACATCGCCTCCGTCGCAGCGAGTTTGGGCATCTGGGTCCATATGGGCCGGGTGAACAGTCGGCGCCGCTACCAGTACGCCGCCGCGATCGGCTGCCACAGCGTCGACGGCACGTACCTCACGTACGCCCCTGATGCCAACCTGCCCAACGTCTTGTCCTGGTCCCGCGAAACCGCCGCCCAGACCACCCTCTTCTGGATCTGACCGACCGCGCCACCACCACGAAGGAGCCCCATGAGCATGACCGTCGAGCTCAAAGCCCTCACCGAGCCCTCGAACCCGATCGTCGTCGCCAACGCTCGACATTCGACCGGCAGGTGGAGCAGCGAACAACTCGCCCTCATCACCACCATCGCGCAGGCACTCGCCGAATTGGTCGCGAGCGACTTCGGCACGCCTGGCACCGCCGAGGTCAGCGTCACTGACGACGACGGTTACACCGTGTTCGCCTACGTGGCGAACTGCAACACACGCTCGGTCGAAGTGTCTTACGCGCTCGCCGAAGTGGGCCCGCGAAGCGTCGTGTGGCCCCGTGACGACACCCAACCACCACCAAGGAGAGGAGCTATGCCCGATCCCATCACGACCTTCACCGACCGCTACAGCGCCGAGATCGCGTTGGTGGACCACCACTGCCCAGCCGGTGCCCAGCTGGACTGTCTCGGCGGCACGAGTTTGGCGATCGTGGGAATCCTGCCCTGCGGTTTGCGCGTGGAGGTGAGCAACGCGTTGCTGGACCACGACGGCGACGACGACAGGTTCGTCTCGGTCCTGCACGACCCCGATGGCGACCAGCTCGCCTGGATCGAAGACGGCCCGCTCCGCGACCAGCTCGCCGTCGTCGCCGCGATCACCACCGAGCAAGCCGACATCCTGCGCCAGCACAACGCTGCCAACCCCGGACGGTCGGTCGTGCTGACCACGCGCGCCCCCGACATCGAGCAGCACTGACGTAATCGTGCGCGCCGGGCCGATGCAGTCGACACCTGGCGCCCATCACACACCAGGCCGCGGGGATCGCCAAATGATCCCTGCGGCCTTCCCGTAGGCGGTGACGCGGACCGGACACCCGCGACCCGGCTACTCGATGAACCCCTTCGAGGAGCACCCGTGACCGAACTGGCCGACAAAATAGCCGCCGACACGAGCAAGGCCCGCGAGCTGTACAACGAGCGTGCCGCGCTGATTTCTGTGCTGGCCTCGCTGTTTCCCGCAGCGATCGCCTACAACGACCCCAAAGCCCCCGATGTCCCGGTGATCTACATCGACAGCCCGTGTGGCCAACTGAGCTGGCACATCAATCCGGCCCACCTGCGTACGCACTTCGCGGCCGTGCCGACAGTCGCACCGCACAGCATCCGTTGGGACGGTGCATCGAAAGATGTCGTGCTGGAGCGGGTCGCGTTGATCCGTCAGCAGTTGGCCGCTACTCAGCGCTGACGAGCTGCCGTGTGAGCTGATCGTGCAGCCCTGTCGGTGAGCCCGGCCAGCTCGCGCAGCTCCGCGATCGTGGCCCGGCCGGCGAGTGCCAGTAACGCGGTATCCAGATCCCGCTGCGCGACAGCAAGATCAGCGGCCACCGCGTTGCGTGCTCGTTCGAGCTTGAGGTCTCTGAGCGCGCCGAGACGTGCCAGCGCAGCTGCGTACCACTTCTCGATCCGACCCTCGTGCCTTGCCAGCCCACGCGCCACCGCCGCGTGGGCTTTCTGGGCACCATGCACGATGTCGACGAGTTCGGCGAGGTCATCGCGTCGGGCAGCTCTGCGTTCACGCGCCTTCGTCTCGGCCTGGTCGAGTGCGCGGCGGGTATGTTGTCGCGTGGATCGTGCGACCGCTGACTTCGTGTTCCTCACGCCCGTCGAGTGTATGGGCGGTGGGTTCACTGCGCCGTTGTCACCACTCCACAACGAGTTACCCGCAACAAGGGCTTTGTTGCGGGTAACTCTCGGTCGGTCTGTCAGTGCCAGTTGGCATCCTCAAAAGATCGCAAGGACACCGGGAGGCGCGCGTGCACGACAACGACACCAACGAGCAGGCACCGCCGACGCCGCTCTCGGTCGCGATGTCCAGCGCCTCACTCGAAGGCTTCGCCGAATCTCTCGGCGGCCGCCGGTTGTCCCCCAACACCCGCAGCTCCTATCTCAAGTTCGCCAGCCACTACCTCGCGTGGATCAGCACCGTCGCCGAAGACCATCCCGAAGCCCTGCTGACCGAGTCCGGCCGTGACCGCGCCGTCGCGGCCTATCGCGCTGATCGCCCCGATCTGGCCAGCGGGACAACCAATGTCAGCGTCGCCGCCTTAACCCACTTCTACGACTACCTCGGCCTCGGCCGCCCCATCGACCAGCGCGTCGACCACGACGCTTCACCGGCACGCAGCCTCAGTGCGCCCGAGCAGCGCGCCTTGCTGGCCGCTGCAGCAGCCGAAGCGGACAGGAACGCGGAGGTGGGTGCGCGTGCGCTGGCGATGCTGGCACTCGGACTCGACGCCGGACTCCGAGAACTGGAGTTGCTCGCGCTAGACGAAACCGACCTCAACAGCGTGGGTGCCCAGGTCGTTGTCACCGATACCCGAGGCCGGCGGCGCCTCGTACCGTTGCACCGCCAGACGATTGTGTTGATCCAGCCATGGCTCGCGATCCGGCCCCGCGTGCTGGGCGCCCGCGATCAGGACGCGACAGCTCTTTTCGTCACGCTGCGACCGGGCTCGCTTCGGCGCACCGAGCCCGAGGCACGACGGCTGTCGGCCCGCAGCGTCGACCAGATCGTGCGCACCGCGGGGATCGGCGCGGGTCTCGACATCTCGCCGAATGTGTTGCGCGCGACCGCGAGAGATCGCATGTTGCAGGCGGGGATGGACCCTGCTGAAATCGCGGCTCGGTTGGGACAGCAGACACTGCGACGAGTACCGACGAGCCCGGTTGGCTCTGCACCTGGTCGCACTGTTCGGCAGCCGTTGACGGTCGCCGAGCAGCTCGATCTATTCGGCGACCGCGGAAACAGCTGAGCGCCGAAAACCGCTGGTGAGCTGAGGATTGCACCAGAACTTCCAGTCATTCGAGTCGACAGAATCCAGGTCATCGGGTAATATATTTATTGAGTGGTTGTCGGACACCAACCACCCCCAACCCGAGGAGAGAAATTGCGCTACTTCCCCGACCTGGACCCCGACCAGGCGGACGTCTACCTGGAAGTCCACGCCCCTGAAATCGAACAGCTGCGCACGCTCGGCGTGCGTGTCGGAGTCGTCAGCGAGAGTCCCCAGTGGGTGGCGATCGAGGTCGACACCAACATGCTCTGGATGCTGATCGGCACCGGCGATGGCGACCTCGCCACGAGCCGCTCCGAGATCACCCAGTGGCGGGTCTCGATGTACCACCACGCCGACCACGCATGCGACGGCGCAGATGCCGTCGCCAGCTCTGCAGGCCCCGATCTGATGACGGCACTGCTTATCGCGACCGCCGACTACATGACCGCTGCCAATGCGATGGCCCCCCAGTAGTGCCGACATCCCAAGGCCCACTGGTCCTAACCTCTGCATTCCACTAAGGAGATCCACAACCACATGACCTCCCCCTACCCGCCAGCATGGAACGACCTGCTCGAGGCGCTGGCACTACTAGCGAAGCATGGCACCGCCGAAGCCGGGCCCTTCTCCTGTCACCACGACGTCCTCGTGGTCGGCTCCGACCCAGACGCGTTCACCCCCGAGGAGCTCGCACGCCTCGCCGCACTGGGGTTCATCGCCGACATCGAGGACGGCGGATCGTTCACCTCGTTCCGCTTCGGCCGCCCGTAGCAGCCCACCGCTCACTCACTCACTCACTCACGGTCTGACACCAACTCATGCACAGACCACAACCTTTGGAGGAAACACCATGGCAGGCGACACGATCATCACGGTCATCGGAAACTTGACCGCAGACCCGGAGCTTCGACACACACCCGCAGGTGCAGCGGTGGCAAATTTCACCGTCGCGTCGACTCCCCGTGTGTTCGATCGCAATTCGAACGAATGGAAAGACGGCGAGGCTCTGTTCCTGCGCTGCAACATCTGGCGTGAAGCAGCGGAGAACGTCGCCGAGAGCCTGACCCGAGGCGCTCGCGTCATCGTGAGCGGTCGGCTCAAGCAGCGCTCCTACGAAACCCGCGAGGGTGAGAAGCGCACTGTGGTCGAGCTCGAGGTTGACGAAGTCGGTCCCTCGTTGCGTTACGCGACGGCGAAGGTCTCCAAGGCCGGTCGCGGTGGAGGAGGCGGCGGCTACAACGCCAACAATGGCGGCGGACGTCCGGCAAGCGGCAGCAATGCCGGTGGGGAAGACGATCCGTGGGGTAGCGCGCCTGCGGCCAGCTCCTTCGGGAGCGGCGGCCGCATGGATGACGAACCGCCGTTCTGATACCCAGCTCTGTGGCGTCCCTCCCCCAAATCGAGAGGGACACCACACATCGGCCGCGAGCACCAGGAGCGGCTGACCTTCCCCCAAGCCCCGTACCGCCGCCCCGTAGAAGGGCAACGCGGTACGGGGCTTGTGCTTTGAGCGCCGAAACGCCCAGCGTCACTCCCGCCGAGCTCCACCGGCCTTGCCGCCGAGCACCTACCCGGGGACCGCCGCGAACCACTCAGTCTCGTTGCCACCAACCCGCCGACCGTGGGTTGCGTGCCCGCCGAGCACTGTCCGTCTGTGCTGCGAACCGCCGAACCGCCGAACCTCGAACACCGAACCGCCGTGCACCGAACCGCCGACCGTGCCGCCGAGCATCTACTGGCGTCCGGCGGGGCCAGGGCTTCCGAACCGCCGAACCGCCGAGTGGCCGAGGCGCCGACCATGGGTTGCGTGCCCGCCGAGCACTGTTCGTCCGTGCGGCGAACCGCCGACCGCCGTGCGCTGAAGCACGGAGCGCGGGAGATGCGGCGAACCGCCGAACCGCCGTGCGCCGAACCGCCGACCATGCCGCCGAGCATCTACTGCCGGCGGGTGGGGCCAGGGCTTCCGAACCGCTGAACCACGCCGAACCACCCAGCCTCGCTGCCGCCGAACCGCCGACCGCCGGACCGCCGAGGTGCCGAGTGCCGGACCGCCGAGGTGCCGACCGCCGACCGCCACCGCCGAGCGTGGGTTGTGCGTCGACGACCACCCCCAACGAAGCCAAGGTGCCGTGCATGGTGATCGCGCACTCGCGTCTGCTCACACGAACAAGGTCGAGCTCTCGATGCCGCGGATCACTACCCCAGGACCACACGAAACCCGCAGGAAACGAATTCCCATACATCGCTGCAGCATCAGAGCCGACACCCTCACAATCCATGTCAGCTCCCTCAATCCCCCGCCACAGCCAAAACTTTCCACACACCTCTTGCACTCTGGAGTGAAAAGCGGCCATTTGGCCGCTACATTGGGCGTAGTGATGACCGTCCATAAGCTCCATGCGGGGGACGGCTACGTCTACTTGACTCGTCATGTTGCTGTGGGCGACACCACTGAGCAGTCGAAATCGAAGATCGTCGACTACTACAACGCCAAAGGCACTCCCCCAGGCCAGTGGTTCGGCGCGCTGACAGCGGCCGCAGGAGTGCGATCAGGTGAACAGGTCACCGAAGACCAGATGATCCAGGTCTTCGGCGGGGCGTGGCGGCCGAATCGCGGAGCCGACCTTGCGGCGCTTGCAGAACAGCACCGCCGGAACCCAGACCGATGGGAGCTGTCCGCCAACGCATCCCGCGCCGCCGCGCTGGGACGACCTTTCAGTGCCTTCGACAATTCCAGCGAGCTCGTCCAGGAGGTACTCCGACACAGCGCCGAGCACAAGGCCGCTCACGGCGAGTATCCGGATGCCGCGATCTCGCTCACGCTCAAGCGTGAGGTAGCCACAGCCATCCTCACCCGCACAACGCCGAAGTCGCTGCTCACCGTCGAAGAGACGGATCGGTTCATCGCCGAGGCATATTCGAAGGTCCGGCGCCCGGTGGCTGGATACGACCTCGTTTTCACGCCAGTCAAGAGCATCAGTGCGATCTGGGGTCTCGGCGACGCGAGAATGAAGGAAGCCGTCGAGCGTGCTCACCGCGAGGCCGTCGACGAAACCCTGGCCTACATCGAGGACAAGGTCATCTACACCCGCCGCGGCGCCGGCGGCGCGAACCAGGTCAAGGCAGATGGTCTACTCGTCGCGCGATTCGACCACTGGGACAACCGCGCATCCGATCCGAACCTTCACACACACTGCGCAGTGGTCAACCGCGTCATGGCCAAAGGAACGTGGACCAGCATCGACGGACGCGTGTTGTACAAGGCCGCAGTCTCGGCCAGCGAAACCTACAACACCCTGGTGATGGACAAAGTCGCACGTCTACTCGGTGTCACCTTCGGACCGCGCTCGGACACGTTGACCAAACGCCATCCTGTCTACGAGGTCCAAGGCGTCCCGCTGTCCTTGATAGAGGAGTTCTCACGACGCGCCCAGATCGAGGCCCGCCAAGCGGAACTGGCTGAGATCTATCGTGCGCAGCACGGCAAGAACCCGCCCAAGCGCACGCAGTACGCCCATGCCCAACGCGCAACACTCGACACTCGCAACAGCAAGAATCCGCCGCGCAGTCTGGCTGAGCTGCGCGCGGAGTGGCGCAGTCGCGCTCAAAAGGTGATCGCCGCAGGCCACGTCCACGAAACGCTGCTCGACCTTGACCCGCTCACTACGGTCGGATCGGCCGGGGACCGTCGACCGCGGTTTCACCGCGACGCCGTCGGTGATCTAGCCCGCATGACTGCGGACAGGCTCTCGCGTGAGGCTGGCACTTGGACTCGATACACGATCGTCGCCCAGGTCCAGCGCACATTGCGCGCCTATTCATTCGCCTCGCCCGAGGATCTTCACCAGGCCTCTGAGCAGATCAGCGATCTTGTGCAGGACACCCTGAGCCGACCCATCCATGTGGAGAGGCACGCGGCACCACCAACGATCGCCGAACAGATCTCCGATACCCATCACCGGCTGGAGTCCGAGGAGTACGCGACGATCAAGTACACCTCCGAACAGGTGCTCGAGGCCTGCGACTACATGCGCACCGCCGCGGCCACCGACAGCGAGCTAGCGATATCCACCACGGCAATCCGCCGACACGTCCAACTGGTTCAAAACCGCACTCGCCGCGAGTCTGGGCCCGACGATTTCGCGCTCAGCGACGACCAACTCGCCATGGTCGATCACTTCCTCCAGTCGCGGACGCTCGTAGCGGTCGCCGTCGGTGCGGCCGGGTCCGGCAAGTCCACCGCCGCCGAAGTCGTAGCCCGAGCGTGGGAATCGACCGGAGCCAAAGTCATTGCGCTCGGCCCTTCCGCCCAAGCAGCCGAAGTTCTCGGTGACCGACTTGCCGTCACCGGACGCACGATCGCCCATGTGCTCACGTGCGCCGAAAATGGGCTACCCACCGGAATCAGCACAGGTGACATGCTTTTGGTCGACGAAGCGGCCATGGCCTCAGCGCGCGACCTGGCCGATCTCACCGCGCTCGCTGAATCCAGCGGCGCAGTCGTGCGACTCCTCGGCGACCCACAACAGCTGGCCGCCGTCGAATCCAGTGGCGTGCTGCGCGATCTCGCCGAACTCACGAACGCCCCGTTCCTCAGCCGAGTACATCGATTCGTCAATCCGGAAGAAGCCCAGATCAGCCTCGCGCTGCGCGCAGGCAGCGCTGACGTTGTGGACTGGTACGCCGACAATGACCGAATCAAGTCGGCGATGAAACACCAACTCCCGGAACAGCTCTTTGCCGACTACGCCGCCGACATCGCTGCAGGCACCGTGGCCATCATGATCGCACCCACCCGGGAGATGGTCGGCGCCCTCAACGAGCGCGCCGCGCTGCACTACCGCAGCACAGGCCATGTGTCCGGTCCAGAAACCGAGTTGTCCGATGGCTCGCGTGCGGCCGCAGGTGACATCGTCGTCAGCCGCAGAAACACCTCCGAGTTCCCGGTCAAGCGACCCGGGCGAAAGAACTCGCGGGTCCGCAACGGCGACCTTTGGACCATCACGACCGTCCACCCTGACGGGGCTCTCACCCTGATCAACAACGCGAACTCCGGACACGTCTACCTGCCCTCTTCCTACGTCCACGACCACGTCGAATTGGGCTACGCGAGCACAATTCATAGAGCGCAAGGCCTCACAGTGCAGGTGTCGCGGGTCATGGCCGATCAACACGCGATGGACCGGCAAGGGCTCTACGTCGCGATGTCTCGCGGTACGGAATCGAATGTCGTCTACGTACCGGACGATGCGCTGCCCGACTACGACTTCGAACATCGCCCAGATCCGCACCCTGACCACATTCAGGTACTGCAGACCATCATCGAACGCGACGGATCCGAAGAGACCGCGCTCGTCCAGCTCGAGCGCGCAGCCGCACTCGATCGGTCACTCCCTGAACAGATCCGCAACTACCTACACGCGGTAACCGCGCTCTACGACACCTACACGCGCACGCAGCTCAGCCGCCGATTGACACCTCAACAACTCGCATTCGTGGTCGAATCCGATGGCTGGAGCCAGGTCGTGAAGCTCATCGCCGCCGCAGAGACTCGCGGCCAGCCGAGCCGAGAAATGCTCGATCACGCAGCGCGTGCTCTCAAGCAGGCTGGTGCTCAGCAACAGTTCGACGAGGACGACAACACCCCCGCGAAAGTGCTCGCGGGCGCCCTCCGCGCTGCTCGCCCCCAAACCCGCTACCGGCGCGACGATCCGCTCATGGTGCTCAATGTCCCTGCGGTTTCCTCCGCTGCGGCCGTCGCAGACGAAGAGTTGGCAGCCTATGCACGGGGCCTCGGCCGGCGGATGCTCGCGGACGTTCACGCTGGCGCTGCGGCAGTCGAGAACGCTCCGCCGTCCTGGGTCGAGTCCCTTCCGGATCCGGGATCAGATCCGCGACGGGCAGCGATTCACCACGAACTGATCACCCGGGTGACGGCACACCGGCTCGCCCGCGGAATCGAACTCGATGAACCCGACATCATGGCGGGCCTGCCGGTCAGCGGCGCTGTGTCCAAGCTGATCGCCACGCTCGAAGACCCAACCCCGGCACAGCGGACATTCGCCGCGATGTCGGACAAAGACCTCGCACGCTCGACAAAGGCCGCACACGCTCGGGTGGCGCAGAGCAAGCAGATGGTCCGGCTACTGGAGTCGGCGCTCACTGAGGCTCAACAGAGGCCTCGCGAAGCCTTCGCACGAACGCATCTGACCGAGATCGTTCAACGCGGGCAAGACGTCAAAACGGCACAGGCCGAGATCTCCGATGCCGAGCTCATCGCAGCTGGGACCTCGGACCCAGCGACGGTCGCCGCAGCTCGTGACTCAGCAGCGGCCGCTGTCGCAGCAGCTCCCGCCCTCGCCGACTGGGAAGCGGCTCAGTTCGCCGCGGAAACACTCGATGAGCAGTACCACCGGATCGACCGCGCATGCGAACTCGATTCCGAGCTCGTCGAAACGGCGACTGCTGCCCTCGCTAGGGCAACGACGGCGTTGAGACTCAACCGTCGCCACGCTGCGGTGTTGGATTCCGAGACCCAGCTACGCGGCAGTGGAACTACCGACGCGCAGCTGGGAACCGACCTCAACGCAGGGCCCGCCCTGTAGTCAGACGACCAGGGCCGGGCACCTACCGCTCGAACTCGTCTCGCCTCTGCTCTGCTTGTCTCTCGGGCGCGAGCGGATCCCCGGCGACCCGATAAGCCTGCCCACCGGCACGCGGCACGCTCCCTGGGCGAGCGGCCCCGGATTCTGCCGCCACGATCTGGCCGATGGTGTCCTCATCGAGCCCGGCCGAGCGCAACCGCTCGGCTCGCTGCTCTTCGTCCTCGACCACGCGCGTTGCCGTGGAGGGTTTGTGGGCATAGAGCTCCGCGTAGCGCGCGTGCATCGCGGCCAGCGGTTCGACCGCCCGGTCACGCAATTGCAGCGCGCGCCCTAGCTCAGCGCGAGCCTCGTGCGCCGATGCGAGCGCTGCCAGCGTGAGCAGCAGTTGGCGCATCAGCAGAATCGACTCGTACAGCGGGTCGCCGCCAGTGCGGCGACGCAATTGAGTAAGGGTTACCGCGACCCAACCCAGATCCGGCATGCTCTCAGGTCGTGCAGAACTCGACTGCCGAGTCGAGTTGCGTGGCTGTGCTGACCGGGTCAGCTCGTCGGCGGCGTCGGTAAGGACCCCGCCGTCAGGCTCTACACGCGCCGACCACGCCGAGAACACCCCAGCTGCCCGTCCAGCCGCCCACGCATATGTCTCACGGTCATCGGGCGAAATCTGCCGCAGCTCTTTGTTCCACGTTTCCAGGTCACGGGCCGCTTGCAGCCACAGCTTCGGATTGTCGAGGTCAAGGCTCTCCCTACCCTGCTCTCCCTCACCGCGCAGCGCGGCCACTGCCGCCTGACGCTCCTCCGGCGTGTCATCCCACTGCTCACGCAGGGCTGGCAGTCCAAGTCCGCCCAGACCTTTGGCCCCGCCGAGCCGAGGCCCAATGGGGCCATCCTCACCCTCGAGCTGATAGCTGTACCCCACCACCTTGCCGCGACCGAACCGAGCCGTCACCGCGACACCAGACATCTGGCACCGTCGCACGAACTCAGCCTCCGTTTTCGACGCGACCGCGCAGGACCGAACTGTTCTCCTCAGCACTTCGCGGTCAGTGGAGTGGCTTCCAGTCCGCGCCGCGCGCTCTACTTCTGCCCGCGAATTTCCTGACAGCGCCCCACCCTCTTCGCGTGACGCCAGAACCTGCAACCCGTAACGGTGCTCGAGTTTGTTGGCGACAGCTTGCGCCATCGCGAAGTCGCCCCGCGGGCGGCCGGTCTTCGGATCTCGGAAGTAGGTGTCAACGGCCGACCCGTCCTCACGCACCAAGCTGGCAGCGATGTGGATGTGGTCTTGCCCGTCCCCTTTCTCACCGGAATGCCCGTGGCGAATCGCAACCCAACGTGCTTCTGCCACATCACCATCGCCTATGAATCCCATCTCGGCCATGAACTCATTGATCAGGTCGCTCCACTGCTCATCCATGAGCTCTTCACCCGGGTTCAGCGAGAGGATGCAGTGCCAGACCGGCGCGTCCCGAAGCACACCCTTCGCGCCCTTGTCGGGGCGCTCGATCACATCGGTGCCTTGCCCGCGCTGTCCCTGCGCGGGCTTCGCGCGCATCTTCACCGTGGTGCCGTGAAGCCTGCGGGGAATCTCGATCTCATTCGCGATCGCGAGCGCGGCGTCACGAGCAGCTCGCTTGTCGGCGGGCCCATCGAACGTCGCCAACCACTCCGGCCGCATCACGGTCGCAGATCCCGCAATGACATGTCGGTGACGATGTTCATTGGCGCGCCCCTCGCCCAGCAGGTAGACCACCAACCCGCCGAGCTTCTGCCCCCGCTTGATCTTCGGGATCAATGGCGCACGACCTCCTTCGCGGCCTCATCCATCCGCGCCGCGATCTCGCGAACCATGTCCCTGACCTTCCGGTGCTCGACGAGAGCCGCCTCCAGATCGTCCAAGATCTCCCCAGTGATTCCTGCGGCATTGGCCGCATGGGCAATCTGATTCATGTTCGCGCCGAGGTGCGACAACTGGTCATTGGATGCTCGATCAAGAGCGCTCGTGGCCGAGAGCAAGGTTGCAGCCAACACCTGCCGCTGCGGCCACGGCAACCACGGTCCTGACTCACTGCTCGTCTTCGTCGGATTCAGCGCGCACTTCACCAGGTACCACTGCACGGTCATGCTGGCCTTCGTGGCTGCGGCCTTCAGCTTCTTGAACTCCGGCCCCGACACGACGACCTCTAACTTGTGGATTCCCAACTCACGAGGGATGTTCGGCCGACGCTCCCGCTTCTGATCGCGCCGCACACGCTGCGCGCGGCGCGCACCGGAACCCCCACCGGAACCCCCGGGCGCCACCACATCACCATCGCCGGTATCGGCCATCTGATCCCTCCCAATCTCCTCGAAAGCCCAGTGCAACGCCGTTCACCACGACGTGGAGAACGGAACCTCGCCCCTGCGAGGTGCACATTTACCATGGGTAAATGTTAACTTGCTCTGCCGGGGCTCGCCACAATAGGAACCAGATTCACCCTCTCACTCGGCCCTGATCAACGGCGCCCAGCTCGACACGCATCAATCACCGGCCAGACCTGGAAGAACCGACAACGGACACCTCGGAAAACGTGACAGCCGCGGATTTCACACGCCATGCACCAACACACATCCCCCCGCAGCTCATCTCGGCGTACCCACCAGTCGGCACGTCGGCGCGGTCGGCGGTCGGCACGTCGGCGCACGGCGCGGTCGGCGCACGTCGGCGGTCGGCACGTCGGCGCACGGCGCGGTCGGCGCACGTCGGCGGTCGGCACGTCGGCGCACGGCGCGGTCGGCGCACGTCGGCGCTCGGC
>NZ_JBHXAQ010000014.1:0-127349 GCF_042728755.1 Nocardia sp. NPDC060249 | reverse complement strand
GGTTAGGCGCCGCGGAGATGCGACGAAGGAGCGATTCCGCGGCGCCTAACCGGCGGCCCCTCAGGGCCGCGGACACGCGCGCGCCAGCGCGCCAATAAACACAGCGTCAAACCGTCTGGGACTACCGAACAATGTCACCACCCGCACCACCACTCAGCTCACCTCGGTGATGCCGATGGTCGGGAAGAAGAAGCAGGACCGACCCGCGTTGTCGGTGGTGCCGAAGACGGCGGCCAGGACGGTGCCGCGGCCGGTGTCCACGGGGACAGCGCGAACGCCGCCGACGGGGATGGCGGCGAAGAGGAAGTCGCGGATGGCGGTTTCGGCGAGGGGGCGCAGTTCGGCGGGCACCTCGGGCGGGACCATGGCGCGAACGATGTCGGCGATCGGGCCCATCGACGCCATGCCGCCGCGACCGGTACTGATATTGAGCCAGGCCACCTGCATGCCGGAGGTTTTCGTGGCGGCGGTATCGGGGGCGAGGCCGTAGGGCAGGAAGGTGAACAGGGTCTGGCCGGACTTCACGGCCGACAGATCGAGGCCGGGGATCGGCAGGGTATTCGCCGGCCACGGGCCCGGGACCGCGCCCGCGACGGCCGGCACAAGGCCCGCGCCGTCACCGGTACAGTTCGCGGCGACCGTGGGGTACAGGAACGGCTGGATACCCAGGGATTTCAGCGTCTCGACGACAGTTTGGTAGGCGCCGAGCAGATCACCCGGGCCCGCCGACGGCCGGACGGCCGGCGCATCCCGGGTGACGGCGGGCGCCACCGGTGCGGCCGGTTCGGCGGCGGCCAGTGGCGCGGCCAGCAGCAGCGCGGCGGCGCAGGCCGTCAGCGAGGTCAGTGTGGTGCAACGACGTGCAACGATCACGGCGAACTCCTCATCGACGCGGAGAAGGCCGACGCTACCGCGTGCGGTGGGTGAATCCGGACAGGTGAAGTAACCGGCCGTTCGGCGCGTCGCAATCTCGCAGCGAACCCGCCGCCGCGGCCCGGTGTCCGCCCCCTTCTCGTCACCGGACCCGACGACGCATCCGCGGGATCCCCACGCCTGGACGAGTTCGCCCAGCCCCCACGCACGCGCCCGCGCGCGAATCGCCTACCACGCCGAACCGGGGCAATTATGCCGGTGCCCACAACCGGTTCCAACCTCTGCGCTCACGTTGATTTCTATCGTTGCGCGCACTAGTGCATATGCCACATGCTGATTCAGCTCGAGCCACGACGGTCGGGCACAACCATCCAGAGCGACCGAGAGACCTGGCTCTACGACGTCGCAGCAACCCGCCCGTTTCGGGGTGTGGGTGCTTCTGCCGGGTTCGATGGAGGAGATTTTGTGATGACCGCATGTCCGGCCTGAGCGCCGCCAGATCGCGAACCCGCCGCCGGCCGGGTGGAGGTCACCATGCCTCGTTCCACTGTTTTCCGAAGGATTCCCATGACCGCGTCTGCCGTATCCGGCGCCGAGACCGCGCCCGCACCACCCGGCGACGCTCCCCCCACTGAGCCGGTATCCACCGGCAAGGCGCCCGAGGATCTACCTCGGATCGCCGGCTCGTGGCACCCGTGGCGGTGGATCATCGCGGCGGTCGCGCTGCTGCTGGTGGCCCAGTTCGCGCACGGTCTGATCACCAATCCGGGGTGGGACTGGGGCACTTTCGCCCAGTACTTCACCGCGAAGTCGGTGCTGGCCGCGCTCCGGGTGACCATCGAGCTCACTCTGTGGGGCACCGCGCTCGGTTTCGTGATCGGCACCCTGCTGGCGATCGGGCGGGTGTCGAACAATCCCGTGCTGCGGGTGATCGCCTGGACCTACATCTGGGCTTTCCGTTCGATCCCGCTGATCGTGCAGCTGCTGTTCTGGTTCAACATCGCCTACCTGTATCCCCGCCTGTCCGTGGGCATTCCGTTCGGCCCCGGCTTCTACGAGTTCGATGTCAACGGTGTGATCAGCGGTTTCACCGCGGCGGTGATCGGGCTGGCCCTGCATCAGGCGGCGTATTCGGCCGAACTGATCCGGGCGGGTCTGCTCGCCGTCGACGACGGTCAGCTGGAAGCGGCGGCGGCGCTGGGGATTCCACGCTGGCGCCAGTTCCGCACGATCGTGTTGCCGCAGGCGATGCGCTCGATTCTGCCGAACGCGGCCAATGAGGTGATCAGCCTGTTCAAGGGCACCTCGATCGTGTCGGTGATGGCGATCGCCGAGCTGTTCTACCAGGTGCAGGTGATCTTCGGCCGCAACGGCCGGGTGGTGCCGCTGCTGATGGTGGCGACCGTCTGGTACATCGTGCTCACCACGGCGCTGTCGATCCTGCAGTACTACATCGAACGGCACTACGCCAAGGGCGCGCAGCGGGAGCTGCCGCCGACACCGTGGCAGCGGGTCCGCGCCAAGGTCACCGAGATCGCCGCCGGTGCGGCCGCACCCCGAGGAGCAACCCGATGACCGCAGCGGTGCTGGCGCGCGGAATCCGCAAGTCCTACAGCGGCACCGAGGTACTGCGTGGCGTGGATCTGGCGGTACGCGCCGGTGAGGTGGTCGCCTTGATCGGGCCGTCCGGCTCCGGCAAGTCCACGCTGCTGCGGGTGCTCAATCATCTGGAAGCGCAGGACGCGGGCACCGTGCACATCGACGGTGAGCTGATCGGTTACCGGCAACGCGGCAACACCCTGCGTTCGCTGCCCGACCACGCGGTGCGCGCCCAGCGCAGCCGCATCGGCTTCGTGTTCCAGCAGTTCAATCTGTTCCCGCATCTCACGGTGCTCGACAATGTGGTGCTGGCCCCGGTCTCGGCGCAGCGCCGCCCGCGCGGCGAGGTGATCGCCGAGGCGAAACAGCTCCTGGAACGGGTGGGCCTGGCCGATTTCGTCGACGCTTACCCCCGGCGGCTGTCCGGTGGTCAACAGCAGCGCGTGGCCATCGCGCGAGCGCTGGCCTTGAAACCACGGCTGATCCTGTTCGACGAACCCACCTCCGCCCTCGATCCGGAGCTGGTCGGCGAGGTGCTCGCGGTGATCCGCGATCTCGCGCACAGCGGCACCGCGCTGGTGATCGTCACCCACGAGATCGGTTTCGCCCGCGAGGTCGCCGACACGGTCGTGTTCCTCGACGAGGGCGTGATCGTCGAACAGGGCGAGGCCGCCAGCGTTCTCGACCACCCCGAACACCCACGCACGCAGGCATTCCTGTCCCGCGTCCGCTGAACATCCCTTCCCACGAACAGGTTTCGACACTGATGAAGCTCTCCACCCTGATCGGCATCGTCGCGGCGGCCACGCTGTTGACGGCAGGCTGCACCGCCGAACCCGAGGCCGCCGACACCGTGCAGGCCGGTGCGATCACCTACGATCTGTCCCCCGCCCAGGAGGGCCGGGTGCGGGCCGCCAAGGTCGACGCGATCGCCGCCGAGGTGCCCAAGGCCATCCGCGACCGCGGCACGCTGGTGGTGACCGGTCCCGCCGGTTCCGTGCCGCCGCTGCGGTTCTACGCCACCGACGACCGGACCGTCATCGGCTCCGAGGTCGACTTCGCCACCCTGGTGGCCGACATCCTGGGCCTGAAGCTCGACATCCAGGTGGCGGACTGGTCGCAGAACTTCGTACGGGTGGATTCCGGTGAGGTGGACGCGTTCATCTCGAACGTGACCGTCACCGAGGAGCGCAAGGAGAAGTACGACTTCGCCACCTACCGCACCGACACCGTCGCCCTCGAGGTCCCCAAGGACAGCACGCTGACCTACACCGACCGCAAGAGCCTGGCGGGCAAGCGGATCGGGATCGGCGCGGGCACCAATCAGGAACAGCTGCTGGTGAGCTGGAACGAGAAGAACGTCGCCGAGGGCCTGCCACCGGTCGACATCGCCTACTACCAGCAGAGCACCGACTACTACCTGGCGCTGGCTTCCAAGCGCATCGACGGCTACATCGGCCCGAACCCCGCGGCCGTGTACCACTCCGCCACGAGCGACGGCAAGATCATCGCCACGTTCTCGGGCGCGGGTGAGCAGCTGCAGGGCGAGATCGCGGTGCTCACCAAAAAGGACAACGGCCTGATCGGCCCGATCCACAAGGCGCTGCAGCACGCGATCGCCGACGGCAGCTACCAGAAGATCCTCGACCGCTGGGGCCTGGATTCGGAGAAGGTCGCCGAGTCGCGGATCAACCCGCCCGGTCTGCCGAAGAAGCCCGCCGCATGAGGACATTCGACGAGCGGGGAGTCCGCGCATGAAGTTCCTGCTGATGACGCTGATCACCCGGGTACCCGATCCGGTCACCGGTGTGGTCCCGACGACGCGCGATCGCCTGCACGAGGTGGTCGAACAGGCCAGGCGCGCCGAGGAATTCGGCTACGACGCGTTCGCTGTCGGTGAGCGGCACGAGGATCCGTTCCTGTCGGCCGCTCCCCCGGTGGTGTTGAGCCATATCGCGGCCCGCACGTCGCGGATCAGCCTGTTCACCGCGGTCACCACCTTGAGCCTGCTCGATCCGGTGCGCGCGTTCGAGGACTATTCCACCCTGGACAACCTGTCCGAGGGCCGGCTCGAGCTGATCATCGGCAAGGGCAACGGCGCGGCGCAGGCACAGCTCTATCACGTCACCACCGAAGATCAGTGGGAGCGCAATCGCGAAGGGTACGAACTGTTCCGGGCGCTGTGGGACAGCGAGGAAGTGACGTGGTCGGGACAATTCCGGCCCTCGCTCGCCGCTGCCAAGGCGTTGCCCCGGCCGTTGCAGCCGCGGGTACGGATCTGGCACGGGAGCGCGACGAGCCAGGAGTCGGTGGAACTGGCCGCGCGCCACGGTGATCCGGTGTTCTCGGCCAACGTCACCAATCCGATCGAGCCGTACGCCGAGCTGATCCGCCACTATCGCGAACGATGGGCGCACTACGGGCACGACCCGGCCGACGCGCTGGTCGGCGCGGGCACGGCGGGCTTCCATGTGGCGCGGACCTCGCAGGAGGCCGTCGAGGTGTTCCGCCCGCTGTTCGAGGCGCGGACCTCGCTGCAGCGCAAGGTCGGCAATCCGGTCGTGTTCGAGACCGTCGAAGACTTCGTCACCCGCTCGTCGGCGCTGGTCGGCAGCCCGGAGCAGGTGATCGACAAGGTCGGCCGCTATCACGAACAGTTCGGGCACGAGGTGATCCACCTGTCCGCCGAACGTGACGGCCGCACCGAATCCGCGTACCTGGGCAGTCTCGAGCTGTTCCAGGCCGAGGTGGCGCCCGAGCTGCGCCGCCGCATTCCCAGCCGTCCCCTGGCCGCAGGCCGCCAATTCTCTGGAGCTACCTCGTGATTCGACATCGTCTTGCTGCCCTCGCGGGCGTACTCGCCGCCGCCACCACGGTGGTCGCGTGCGGCGGCGACACCGGGGGCTCCGGTGGGCAGGCCGGTCCGCCGCAACCGGGCGGCACGTTGCGCTACGGGCTTTCCGGCGCGCCGACCTGCTCGGATCCGGCGCAGTCGGGCACCAACCAGACCATCTACGTGGCCCGCCAGATCGTCGACTCGCTGACCGATCAGGACCCGAAGACCGGTGCGATCACCCCGTGGCTGGCCAAGAGCTGGGAGGTCAGTCCCGACGCCAAGGTGTTCACCTTCAAGCTCGCCGACGGGGTCACCTTCAGCGACGGCACCGCGCTCACCGCCGACTCGGTGCGCGATACCTTCGACGCGGTCGTCAAGCTCGGCGCCAAGGCGCAGCTGGGATCGAGCTACCTGACCGGCTACGTCGGCACGACGGCGGTCGACAAGCTCACCGCCCGTGTCGAATTCAGTGCGCCGAACGCCCAGTTCCTGCAGGCGTCCTCGACCGCGCAGCTCGGCATCCTGGCGCCGTCCACCAATGCCAAACCGGCCGAGGCCCGGTGCGCGGGTGACAACATCGGCAGCGGGCCGTTCACCTACGCCGCCTACAAGCAGGACACCTCGGTGACCCTGGCCAAGCGCGCCGGCTACAGCTGGGGCTCCACCGTTTTCGGCCACCAGGGCGAGGCGTACCTGGATCGGATCGAGTTCACCGTCGTTCCCGAGTCCGGTGTGCGCACCGGCAGCCTGGCGTCGGGCCAGCTGGATGCGATCAGTGACGCGCTGCCCCAGGACGCGCCGCAGATCGAGGCCGTCGGCGGACGGGTTCTGTCGACCTCCAACCCCGGCACCCCGTTCGGCTTGCAGCTGAACGTGACTCGGGGTCCGCTGCGTGATCCGGCGGTCCGGCAGGCGCTGCTGCCCGCGATCGACCGCAAGCAGCTCGTCGAGACCGTGCTCGGTCCGCAGTTCAAGCCCGCGACCTCGAGCCTGGCCACAGCGACCCCGGCGTACCTGGATCAGTCCGCGCGCCTGGCCTACGACCCGGCCAAGACGAAGTCGATCCTCGATCAGGCCGGCTGGGCAGTCGGCGCCGACGGTGTGCGGGCCAAGAACGGTGAGCGACTGAGCTTCGCGGTGACGTTCAGCCAGGTGTTCGCGGGTAATCAGGCGATCCTGGAATTGGTGCAGCAGCAACTGCGCCAGGTCGGCGTGGAGCTGAAGCTCGATCTCGTCTCCACCGCGGAGGCCATCGCCCGGCAGAACGCGAAGGACATCGACGCCGGTTACGGCAACTCCACCCGCGCCGACGGCGACATCCTGCGCACCTCGTTCGGCCTCGCCGGTCGCAACATCAACGCACGCGGCCCGATTCCCGAGTTCGACGCGACCCTCGACCGTCAGCTCGCCACCAATGACCCGGCGGCCCGTGCGCAACTGCTCGCGACCGCGCAGCGGCAGGTCCTCGACAACGGGCTCTACGTCCCCACGATCGAGCTGTCCCAGGCGATCGGCGCGGCCGCGCACACCCAGGATCTGAAGTTCGAGGCCTCGGCGCGACTGCAGTTCTTCGACACCTGGTTGAGCGGGCACTGAGATGAGCGGGCTGGTCGAGAGGCTGCGGCGCGCCGGTTCGGGTAGCGGTGCCCGGCGCGCCGGCGGCCGCGCGGACTTCGCACGGTACGTGGGTTCGCGCGTACTGCAGGCGATCTGGGTGCTGTGGGCGGCGTTCACGATCTCGTTCGTGGTGCTGTACATGTTGCCCTCGGATCCGGTGTCGATGGCGGCCGACACGGCGGGCAACGGCACGCCGGTCGACCAGGCGGCGGTCGCCGAGTTGCAGGCTCGCTACGGGTTGGACAAACCGCTGTGGGAGCAATATGTGACCGCGCTCGGCAATGCCGTCACCGGCGATCTCGGCCGCTCCATCAACACCGGCCAGCCGGTGACCGAAGCCCTCGGCGACGTGATCCCAGCGACGCTCGGACTGGCCTCTCTCGCACTACTTTTCGCGATCATCGGCGGAACGGTCCTCGCGTTCGCCGCTACCTATACGCGGCGGCCGTGGCTGCGCAACACCTTGAGCGCGCTACCGCCGCTGGGCGTTTCGGTGCCGTCGTTCTGGACCGGCCTGCTCCTGTTGCAGCTGTTCTCTTTTCGGCTGCACTGGTTCCCCGCCTTCGGTGGAACCGGGCTGCGCGGGACGCTGCTGCCCGCGCTGACGCTGGCGCTGCCGATCGGGGCGGTGCTCGCGCAGGTCCTGGCCGCCGGGCTGGAACAGACCTGGCGGCAGCCGTTCACCGATGTGGCGCTGGCCAAGGGCGCGTCGCGATGGTGGGTGCAGCGCCGCCACATCGCCCGGCTGGCGAGCGTGCCCGCCTTCACCATCGCCGGCGTGCTGGTCGGCACCATCCTGGCCGGTTCGGTGGTGGTGGAGTCGGTGTTCGCCCGCGCGGGCGTCGGCCGGCTCACCCAGACCTCGGTGCTCAACCAGGACATCCCCGTGGTCCAGGGCGTGGTGCTGCTCTCGGCGCTGATCTTCGTGGCCGTGAATCTGGCGGTCGACCTGCTCTATCCGCTGCTCGACCCACGCATCACCGGCACCCGGCGCAGTCGTTCCGTCATCGGTACGCCCGCCGAAGCCGTGGCCGTCGCCGGGGAGCCGGGCCGGACGGGCTTCGCACGCACCGACACCGAAAGGAGTGACCGTGGTTGACATCCTCGTGCGCCGATCAGTATCGACCGAACAGCCCCGAGCGGCAGCCGGTCCTGATGTTTCGCGCGCGCACCCCGCCGCCCGGGCGGCCCGCTGGGCCCGCGCGCACCTGGGCCTGGTGGTCGCGGGTGTGGTGCTGGCCGTCGCGGTCGGGTGGGCGGTGGCGCCCTCGGTGTTCGCCTCCGGCGACCCGCTGACCGGGGTGCCGGCGGAGAAGTTCCAGGCGCCCAGCGCGGCCCACTGGTTCGGCACCGACAACCTCGGGCGCGACCTGTACACGCGGATGGTGCACGGCGCGGGGCTCTCGCTCACCGCCACGCTCACCGCGGTCGGGATCGCGTTGGTGGTCGGGTCGGCGCTGGGGCTGCTGTCCGGCGCCGCGGGTGGCATCGTCGACACCGCGATCATGCGGGTCGTCGATGTGCTGCTGTCCATCCCGTCGCTGTTGCTCGCGCTGGCCTTGGTCACCGCGCTCGGCTTCGGTACCCGCAATGTTGCCGTCGCGGTGGGTATCGCGCTGATCGCGAACTTCGCCAGGGTGATGCGCTCGGAGGTGCTGCGGGTGCGGCACGCGCCCTACGTCGAGGCCGCGCACGCCTCGGGGGTGCGCTGGTACGCGGTGCTCGTTCGCCACGTCCTTCCCAATTCGTACCAGCCCGTCCTGGCGTTGGCCGCGGTCGAATTCGGCATGGCGGTGCTGGCGGTGTCCTCGCTCAGCTTCCTCGGCTACGGCACCAAACCGCCCACCCCCGAATGGGGTTCGCTGATCTCGGAGGGCCGCAACTTCCTCGCCTCCGCCTGGTGGCTGACCACGCTGCCCGGTCTGGTCATCATCGCCGTGGTGCTGTCGGCCCAGCGTCTCGGCCGCTTCGCGGGAAGGACTGAAACACGATGAGCGACACGACGAACGGAACGCACCCGGCGCGGAGCTCGGGCGCGCCGCTGCTCCGGGTGGACGATCTGCACATCGAGTACCGGACCGGCGCGGGGCCGGTGCCCGCGCTGCGCGGTGTGTCGATCGACGTGGCGCGCGGAGAGGTCGTCGCCCTCGTGGGCGAGTCGGGGTCGGGCAAATCGACGTTGGCGCACGCGGTGATCGGGCTGCTCGGGGATTCGGCGGGGATCGTGGCGGGCAAGGTCGAGTTCGCCGGTGAGCGGATCGATCCGGACGACGAGAAGGCCTTGCGGCGGTTGCGCGGCGCGCGGGTGGGATTCGTGCCGCAGGATCCTGGCCTGTCGCTCAATCCGGTGCTGCGGGTGGGCGATCAGGTGGCCGAGGCGCTGCTGGTCCATCGACTGGCCGACCGGCGTGGGGCGGCGCTCCAGGCCCTCGATCTGTTGGACGAGGTCGGGCTGGATCGGGTGGAGTTGCGGGCGCGGCAGTATCCGCACGAGCTGTCGGGCGGGCAGCGCCAGCGCGTGCTGATCGCGATCGCGCTGGCGTGCGGGCCGGAGCTGATCATCGCCGACGAGCCGACGAGCGCGCTCGACGCGACGGTGGCGCGCCAGGTGCTGGACCGGCTGGCCGAGCGGATCGCGGCACGCGGGACGGCCGTCCTGCTGATCACCCACGACCTGGCCGTCGCCGCGGAACGCGCCGATCGACTGGTGGTCCTCGAGCAGGGCAAGGTCGTCGAATCCGGCACTACCGCACAGGTTCTGCACCACCCGGCACAGCCGTACACGCAGCGCCTGCTCGCCGCGTCCCCAGCGCTGTCGCCCACCGAGTTCCGGCCCCTACGACCCAGAGCGGAGACCCCGTTGCTGTCGGTTCACGCCCTGCACAAGCGCTTCCACGCGGGAGCCGGCTCCATCACCGCCGTCGACGATGTGGAGTTCAGCCTCGATCGCGGGGAAACGCTCGCGCTGGTGGGCGAATCCGGTTCGGGCAAGTCGACGACGGCGCGCATCGCGCTGCGGCTCACCGACGCCGACAGCGGGACGGTCACCTTCGACGGCCACGACCTCACCAGCGCCCGCCGAAACCGGCTGCGCACGCTGCGCCGACGGTTCCAGGTGGTGTACCAGAACCCGTACTCCTCGCTGGATCCACGCTGGGAAGTCGCCGACATCATCGCCGAACCGCTGCGCGCCTACGGGCTCGGCGACCGGCCGAAGCGAGTCGCCGAGCTGCTCGAACAGGTCGCGCTACCCGCCGATTTCACGAAACGCAGGCCCGCGGAACTGTCGGGCGGTCAACGCCAGCGAGTGGCGATCGCCCGCGCGCTGGCCCTGCACCCCGACCTGCTGGTGCTCGACGAGCCGGTCTCCGCGCTCGACGCCTCGGTGCAGGCACAGATCCTCGACCTGCTCGACACCCTGCAGCACGAACTCGCCCTCGGCTACCTGTTCATCTCTCACGACCTGGCGGTGGTGCGCCGGATCAGCGACCGGGTCGCGGTGATGCGCCACGGCCGAGTCGTCGAAACCGGGCCTACCGCAACGCTGTTCACCGATCCACAACACCCGTACACGAGGGAGTTGCTCGCGGCGATTCCCGCGCCGGGCACCCGGATCGATCCCCTCGACGGAAAGGACCTCACCCGATGAGCCAGCCCAGACTGTTCCTCGGTATCGAAACGGTAGGCACCGGAACGCATCCCGCCTCCTGGCGGCGCACCGACTCCGGCGCCGAGGACCTGTTCACCGCCGGCTACTGGACAGCCGTGATCTCCTCGGCCGAGAAGCTCGGGTTCGACGCCGTTTTCCTGCCCGACTCGTTCGGCATCCAGTCCGGTGGCGCCGCCGTGACGCGCGGCAGGCTCGACGCCGTCGCGATCGCCGCCCGCACCGCCCCGCTGACCCGCCGCGTCGGCCTGATCCCGCAGGTACCGGTCACCCACACCGAACCGTTTCACACGTCCAAGGCCGTGACCGCTCTCGACTTCGCCAGCCTTGGCCGGGCGGGGTGGGAGGTGAGCGTGTCCACCACCGACGTCGAGGCGAAGGCCTTCGGGCGCAAAGAGGCGCAGGATCCGACGTCGCTGTGGCACGAGGCCGACGAGGCGATCGAGGTGGTGACCCGGCTGTGGGACAGCTGGGAGGACGGCGCCGAGATCCGCGACGTACCCACCGGCCGGTTCATCGACCGTGACCGCCTGCACTACATCGACTTCGCCGGCGACAACTTCTCGGTCAAGGGCCCGTCGATCACCCCCCGCTCCCCCCAGGGCCAACCCGTCGTCGCGGTCCGTGCCGACACCCCCGAGTCGACCGGGGTAGCCGTCCGCCGAGCCGACATCATCCGCATCAGCGCCCCCGATCTTCCCACCGCCGCCGCGCGTCGCGTGGCCCTGCGCGCGGCGATCGGCGCCGAGGGCCGTGATCCCGACACCGTGCAGATTCTGCTGGATCTGCCTGTCCACCTGGCATATTCGGCGGACGCGGCCCTGTCCGAGGTGCGAGAGCTCGATCGCTGGGCGCCGGATCACCCGCCGCTCGGTCCCGAGCTGTTCCACCACGTCGGTACCGCCGCCGCGCTCGACGATCTGCTCGCGCAGATCACGCGTTCCGGCGACGTCGACGGCGTGGTCCTGCGTCCGCTGGCGCTGCACGCCGCGCTGGCCGAGCTCACCACCCACCGGACCGGCGACGCGCCTGCCACCACCGCGACCCTGCGTGAGCGCCTCGGTCTGTCTCGCCCACTCAGCCGATACGCCACGACAGGAGCAGCGCTGTGACCTCGAAACCACGCAAGCAAGTCCGCCTCGCCGCGCACTTCCCCGGCGTCAACAACACCACCGTCTGGGCCGATCCGGCCTCGAAATCGCAGGTCGATTTCGTGTCCTTCGAGCATCTGGCGCGCACCGCCGAACGCGGCCTTTTCGACTTCTTCTTCCTGGCCGAGGGGTTGCGGCTGCGCGAGCATCGCGGGCAGATCCACGACCTGGATGTGGTCGGCAGGCCGGACACCTTCACCGTGCTCAACGCGGTGGCGGCGGTGACCGAGCGGCTGGGGCTGGCGGGCACCATCAACAGCACCTACAACGAACCGTTCGAGGTCGCCAAGCAGTTCGCCTCGCTCGATCACCTCTCCGGCGGTCGGGCCGCGTGGAACGTGGTCACCTCCTCCGACGCGTTCACGGGCGAGAACTTCCGGCGCGGCGGCTACCTCGAGCACGGTGAGCGGTATCGGCGGGCCGAACAGGTGGTGGCCGCGACCAGGGCGCTGTGGGACAGCTGGCCCACCGACTCGCTGGTGATCGATCGCGAGCGGGGGATCTTCGCCCACGAAGTTCCCGACACCGCTTTCCGCAGTTCACAGTTCGACTTCGCGGCGCCGTTCGTCGTCCCGCCGAGCCCGCAGGGGCATCCGGTGTTGTTGCAGGCGGGCGATTCCGACGAAGGCCGCGAGTTCGGCGCGAAGACCGCCGACGCGATCTTCACCGGCCACGGCACCCTCGAGGCGGGCCAGAAGTTCTACGCCGATGTCAAGGGGCGGCTGGCGAAATACGGTCGCGCACACAGTGATCTGCTGGTGCTGCCCGCGGCCACGTTCGTGCTCGGCGACACCACCGACGCGGCGCACGAACGGGCCCGCGACATCCGCTACCAGCAGGTGAGCCCGCAGACCGCGATCGCCTTCCTCGAACAGGTCTGGGGCCGCGACCTTTCCGGCTACGACCCCGACGGCCCACTGCCCGATGTCGAGCCCGACGCCGCCGCCGAGATCACCCGCGGCCGGGTTCGGCACACGAAAGATCCACTGGCCGTCGCGAAAGCGTGGCGCGAACAGGCCGAGGCGGGCAACCTCAGCATTCGCGAACTCATCATCGAGGTCACCGCCCGCCAGCAGTTCATCGGCACACCCGCCCAGGTCGCCGAGCAGATCGACCGGTACGTGCAGTCCGACGCGGCCGACGGTTTCATCCTCGTCCCGCACCTGACACCGGCCGGTCTCGACGAATTCGTCGACACCGTGGTCCCCGAACTGCAGGAACGCGGCAGCTTCCGCACTGAATACACCGGCACCACCTTGCGCGACCATCTCGGTCTGCGTCACCCCCACCACCACACCGTCGCCGAAGGAGCACGCGCGTCATGACGATCACCGTCGAGAACCCGACCCCCACCACGACATTCGCCGACGACTGGGCGCGCTGGCATCACGCCCGCGAGGACGGCCTGCGCGATCCCCTCGGCTGGCTCAGCCTGGCGGGGCTGCACTGGCTCACCGACAGCCCGGAGCGCCTGGACGGCGTCCCCGGCACCTGGTGGGTCACCGACGAGAAGGTGTTCATCACCGCGCAGCCCGCCGACCGGCTCGATGTGGACGGCGAGCGGATCGGCGGCGTGCAGATCGTGACGCCCGTGGAGGGCGCGCCGGGGGTGAGCGTGCTCAACGAGGACAGGGTCCTCGAGGTGATCCGGCGCTCCGGGCAGTACGCGGTGCGTGTGCACGATCCGGCCGCGCCGACCCTGACCGCGTTCACCGGGGTCGCGGCCTATCCGGCCGACCCTCGCTGGGTCGTGACCGGGCGTTTCACCGCGTTCGGGGAAACACGCACCGTCACCACCGGGGCCGTGGTCGACGGACTCGAGCACCACCACAGCGCGGCGGGAATCATCGAGTTCCGCATCGGCGACAGCCACGAGGCGCTGCTGGCCTTCGGCACCCCCGACGACCTGAAGGTGCTGTTCACCGACGCCACCAGCGGCGTCACCACCTACCCGGCCGCCCGCTCGCTCGCGGTCGGCGCGGTCGAGGCCGACGGCACCGTCACCCTCGACTTCAACCGTGCGGTGAACCTGCCGTGCGCGTTCACCGACTTCGCCACCTGCCCTGTCGCACCACGCGAGAACCGGCTACGCGTGGCGATCGAAGCGGGAGAACAGGATCCGAAGCTATGAGCGTTCCGCTGTCGATTCTCGATCTGTCCCCGATCAGCGAAGGCTCCAGCGCCGCACAGGCACTGCGCAATACCGTCGACCTCGCCCGGCAGGCCGAGCAGTGGGGGTATCGCCGATACTGGCTGGCCGAACACCATTTCGTGTCGGTGGCGAGTTCCTCGTCGCTGACGCTGCTCGGGTTGGTCGCCGCGGCGACCTCGCGGATCCGGGTGGGGACCGGCGCGGTGCAGGTGGGCCATCACACCTCCGCCTCGATCGTGGAGGCGTTCGGCACCGTCGACGCGCTGTATCCGGGACGGCTCGATCTGGGTCTTGGCCGGTCGGGGCATCGGCGCAGCCAGTTCGGCGCCGCGGCCACGACCACCAAGGGCGGGCATCCGGTTCTGGACACGGTCACCGGGCGGACCGAGGTGCGCGACGGTGTCGTGGTGCCGCCGCCCTTCGATCCACGCCGGGTCACCGACCGCACGAAGTTCCTGGCCTCGGCCGAGGCGCTGCAGCAGCCCGGTGCGGAGTCGCCGGACTTCGCGGACCAGGTGGCCGAGGTTCAAGCGCTCCTCGACGGGCGCTACTTCACCGCGAGCGGTGTCGAGCTGCACGCCGTTCCCGGCGAGGGGATCGATACCGAGCTGTGGCTGTTCGGCAGTTCGGCGGGCGAGAGCGCCGAACTGGCGGGCAAGTCGGGGTTGCCGTTCGCGGCGGCCTACCACGTGGCGCCGGGGTCCGCGCTGGACGCGGTCGAGGCGTACCGGGCGGCGTTCCGGCCCTCGGCGCAGCTGGCCGAACCGCACGTCATCGTCTCGGCGGACGTGGTCACCGCGGCCGACGACGACACCGCCCGCCACCACGCGAGCACCTATGGACATTGGGTCCACAGCATCCGCAGCGGCGGCGCGGCCGAATACCCCGATCCCGCGACAGCGTCCCCGCTCACCTCCGATCAGCTCCGCCTCGTCGACGACCGGCTGGCCTCCCAGATCGTCGGCTCGCCCACCACCGTGGTCGAGCGGCTCGCCGCCCTCCAACGGGTCACCGGCGCGGACGAATTGCTCATCACCACCATCACCCACGACCACGCCGACCGGCTCGAATCACACCGCTTGCTGGCCGACGCGTGGGGCTTGCGAGCGGCCCGCGCCGCCTGAGCCGCACCGACCACCCTGGGGCGCCCCGACGAGTCGACTCGACTACGGGGCGCCCTTCGGCTGTCCGAGGTCCATCGCGGTCCGCAATCGCGCGAGCAATCCCTCGAACTGCGCGAGCTGGGCGGGCTCGAAGTCGGCCAGGATCGCGTCCTGCGCGGCGTTGATCGGGCGGAAGAACTCATCGGCGAGTTCTCGGGCGTGCTCGCTGCACCGCAATGTCACGACCCGCCGATCGGTGTGCTCGCGGCTGCGGGTGATGTATCCGGCCTGCTCCAGCCGGTTGAGCAGGGTTGTCATCGCCCCCGATGTCAGGGTGATCCGCTTGCTCAGCTGCGCGGGAGACAGCGGCTCGGCGGCCTGTTCGGCGGCGGCGATCTCCATCAGCGCGAACGCGTCGGTGGAGTGGACGCCGAGAGTGTCCGCGAATCGGCGACCCAGTTCGGTGAAGCTCGCACCGTAGTCGATGAGCCCCGCGGCGAGCCGCTGCCGCCGCATCGCGACATCGCCGGATGTCTGCTCCACCATCTCGTCCTCTCGTCGACCGCCCGATTGACAACCTACCGCCCGCCATTTACCTTCATCGTAAAGTAACTTTATGACGGAGGTATTGTGCGGACAGAAACCGAGACTCCCTCGCTGCGCCGGTGGCTGGGGCTGATCGCCGTCTCGCTCGGCGTCGCGTTGATCGTGGTCGACCTGACGATCGTGAACGTGATCCTCGCGCCGATCGTCGACGATCTGGCGATCACCTCGATTCAGGCGCAGTGGATCCAGGAGTCCTACGCGATCGTCTTCGCGGCGCTGCTGCTGGTGGCCGGTCGACTCAGCGACCTCTCCGGCGCGCGCAGACTGTTCCTGATCGGGTTGATCGTCTTCGGCGTCACCAGCTTGCTCGCCGCGCTCGCACCCAGCGGCGGCCTGCTCATCGCGGCCCGTTTCCTCCAGGGCATCGGCGGGGCGATGATCCTGCCGACCTCGCTGGCCCTGGTGAACGCGGCGTTCACCGGAAAGGCCAGGGGTCAAGCCTTCGCGATCTGGGGCTCGACGATCGGCGCGGCCGCGGCAGTGGGCCCCCTTCTCGGCGGCTGGCTCGCCGACTTCTCCTGGCGGTGGGCCTTCGGCGTCAACATCCCGGCGGTCGCGCTGATCATGGTGGCCGTGCTGGCCTACCTCCCCTCGACGCCGAACAATGTCGGCCGTGTCGACTGGCTCGGCGCGGCCCTGTCCGCGCTCGGCCTCGGCTTGCTCGCCTTCGCGATGATCGAAGGGCGGCACTACGGATGGCTGAGCGTCACCGAGCCGCTGCGGATCGGTGACTTCGTCTGGCGCAGTGGGCCTTCGCCGGTTCTGATCGCCTTCGCAGGCGCGGCACTCGCGCTCTGGTTGTTCTGGCGCAGGCAGGCGATGCTCGGGCGCGCCGGCGGGGAGCCGCTCGTCGATGTGCGACTGTTCTCGATCGATTCGTTCCGCACCGGCAACGTGGTGACGGTGATCGTCGGACTCGGCGAGTTCGGCATCATCGCGGTCCTGCCGCTGTGGCTGCAATTCACCCTCGACTACACCGCGTTCCAGGCCGGGCTCGCCCTGGTGCCGCTCGCGATAGGCAGTTTCGTCGCCAGTGGCGCGAGCTTCGCACTGACCGCCTCGGTGTCGGCCCTGGGACAGGTCAGGATCGGGTTGCTGCTCGAGGCGGCCGGGCTCGCTCTGCTCGGCGCGTGCGCCGCGGCGGACAGCAACTGGTGGCCGATCGCGCTCGCGCTGTTCGTCTACGGCATCGGCGTCGGCTTCGCCACCGCCCAGGTCACCAACATCGTGCTCGCCGACGTGCCGGGCGAGAGCGCGGGCCAGGGCTCGGGGATTCAAAGCGCGGCACGAGAACTCGGCTCGGCATTGGGTATCGCCGTCCTCACCACCGTGTACTTCAGCACCGTCGGCACCGACCTACGCGACCGCCTCACCGACACCGGATTGCCCGAATCCGAGGTGCGGCAACTGGAGTCGACCGTGACCGACAGCGCGGGGGCGGCGATCGGAGCGCTCGCCGGAAACCCGCAGACGCTGCCCGTCGCGGACGCGGCGCGCGCCGCCATGGCCGCGGGCATCGAAGTGTCGAGCTACCTGTGCGCGGTCTTGCTCGTCCTGGCCTTGGCCGCCACCGCATTCGTCAAACCCGTCCGCCACGGTTAGCACGCTCCCCGAGTGGGGCCGTGGACTCGTTCTGCGGCCCCCTTCGCCCGTCGAGCCGCATTTGTCACACCTCCTCTTCTATACGCATGCGTATAACAGCGGTAGTCTGACTTTATACGCCGCCGTACACATGGAGGTTCCAGCTATGCGACTACCCGAATCGGCCCACACCGGCCAACCCTGGCGCATCCACGACATCGCCCCCGACTTCGACGTCGAGGACGTCTGGAAATTCCGCACCCCCGGCGGCGGCCCCGACGACTTCCCCGCCCTGCTCGCCGCCCTCCGCGCCGAACGCGCCGCCGAGTCCACCGGCATCAGCGGCCTGCTGTTCACGATCCGCTGGAAGCTGGGCGAACTGTTCGGCTGGGACCGCGACGACGCGGGCACCGGCACCCGCGTCCCCTCCCTGCGCGAGCGACTGCCCGCCGACCTCCGCGGCACCGACGTCCCCGCCGAAGACGGCCCGCTCACCGCCCTCTACGTCCTCGACAACGAATACGCCGCCGAAATCGCCAACCGCACAATGCACGGCATCATGCACCTCGGCTGGGCCCCCGGCGCCACCGGCTACCACCTGCAGATGGCCGTCCTGGTGAAGCCCAACGGCCGGTTCGGCCGCCTCTACATGGCCCTGATCAAGCCCTTCCGCTACGGCATCGTCTACCCCGCGATGACCCGCAACTGGGAACGCACCTGGAACGACCTCACCGTCACGCGCTGAGCGGGGCCGCCGTTACTCCGTAGCCGAGGTTGGTGAGGACTTCGCTGGTGGCTTTGGCGAAGTTCAAGGTGATGAAGTGCAGACAGGGGGCGCCTTCTTCGGTGAGGCGCTGGGCCATTTCGGTGGCGATCTGGATGCCTTCGGCGCGGACTGCGGCGCGGTCTTCTTCCGGGCCGGTGCCCGCCGCGCGGGTGAGGCGGGCCACGACGTCGGCGGGGACGGGACGGCCGCTGAGTTCTTCGGCGCGGGCCACCGTGCGCAGAGAGGTGATGGGCATCAGCTCGGGGATGATCGGCTTGGCGCCCTCGATGGGGTCCATGGCGATCACGCGGTCGCGCAGACGCAGGTAGTGCTCGACGTCGAAGAACATCTGGGTGATCGAATACTCCGCTCCCGCACGGAGTTTCGCCGCCAGGTGGTGGGTGTCGTGATCGAGGTCGGGCGAGCGGTGGTGGCCCTGGGGGAACGAGGCGACGCCGACGTGGAAGTCGCCGAGATCGCGCACGATGCGGACCAGTTCCTCGGCGTACTCGACCCCGCCGGGGTGCTTGGCCCATTCGCCCAGCGGGTCACCGGGCGGGTCGCCGCGCAGGACCAGGACATTGCAGATGCCGGAGTCGGCGTAGGAGCCGATCAGGGAGCGCAGTTCGGCGATGCTGTGCCCGACCGCGGTGAGGTGAGCGACCGGGAGCAGGGTGGTTTCCTGCGCGAGCGCACCGGTGATGCGCACGGTGCGGTCGCGGGTGGAGCCGCCCGCGCCGTAGGTCATCGACACGAAGGCGGGATGCATGCGTTCGAACTCGCGGACCGCGCGCCACAGCCGAGCCTCGCCCGCTTCGTCTCGCGGCGGGTTGAACTCCACCGAGAACGGCACGCCGTTGCCCGAATGGGTGCGCAGACTCTGCACCACCGAAGGGGTGTTCGAGACGATCGACGGCCGCTGGGCGGGTCGATCTGGGGTCGAACTTCCCCGTCCATTGTCGAAATCCACCGGCTCAGTCTAGTGGGCAGCGATGACGCCCCGGCACCGACTGGGAAACCGGGCGCCGAACACCGAACTATGCGTCAAGGCCGCTGGACGTGCTCGCGGGCCGCGCAATCACCGAAACCGCGGATGTGGGCTGCGTCGCAGCGGCCGTGTGCGCCGAGAGCGCACCCGGTCCGCCCGCGTATCGTTCGACACAACGCTGGTGACCGCACCACCGAGTGCCCAACCGGTCCCGCTGTTCGCCCACTTCGCCCCTGGAGGCCGCCCTGTCCGCCGGAATCGGTACCCCGCTATCCCGGTCCGCCGCCGACGCTCTGACCTCGGTCGATCTCGTCGCGCTGACCCCGGGCACACCGGCCTTCGTCGCCGCTGTCGAACGGGTGCTGACCAGCTTCTTCGCCACCCGGCGTGAGATCGTCGAACCGCTGGGGCCCGTCTTCCTCGACGCCGTCGAAGCGCTCGGGCAGTTCGTGGTTCGTGGCGGCAAGCGGACCCGACCGGGATTCGCGTGGACCGGCTGGCTGGGTGCCGGTGGCGATCCCGCGGGACCGGATGCCGCCGCGGTGCTCACCGCCTGTTCGGCCCTGGAACTGGTGCAGGCGTGCGCGCTCGTGCACGACGACATCATCGACTCCTCGCGCACTCGACGCGGGTTCCCGACCGTGCACATCGAGTTCGAGGACCGGCACGCGGCGGCGGGCTGGCCCGGCGACGGCGCCGCGTACGGCTCGGCGGTCGCGATTCTGATCGGCGATCTCGCGCTGGCCTGGGCCGACGATCTGGTGCACGAGGCCGGGTTGAGCCCGCGGGCGCTGGCCCGGTTCGCGCCGGTGTGGGCCCGGATGCGGACCGAGGTACTCGGTGGGCAACTCCTCGACATCAACGGCGAGGCGGGCGGCGACGAGTCGGTCGAGGCCGCGTTGCGGATCAACCGGTACAAAACCGCCGCGTACACGATCGAACGGCCGTTGCACCTGGGTGCGGCGCTGGCGGGGGCCGACGAGGAACTGGTGGACGCGCTGCGAATCTACGGAACCGACGTGGGGATCGCGTTCCAGCTGCGTGACGACCTGCTCGGCGTGTTCGGCGACCCGGCGGTGACCGGGAAACCGTCGGGCGACGACCTGCGCGAAGGCAAGCGGACCGTGCTCATCGCGGAGGCGCTGCGCCGGGCCGATCCGGCCGCGGCCGCCCTGATCCGGACCGGACTCGGCACCGACCTCGACGATGCCGCCGTCGACCGGCTGCGCACCGTGCTCACCGACCTGGGCGCGGTCGACGAGGTGGAGCGCCGGATCACCGAGCTCACCGACACCGGGCTCGCCGCGATCGCGACCAGCTCCGCGACACCGGCGGCCAAGCAGTTGCTCCACGCCATGGCGCTGGCTGCCACTCGCCGCGCGGCCTGATAGGAAAAGTGTTGTGGCACAAGCGAATCATGTCGTCGTAGTCGGAGCCGGGCTGGCCGGTCTCGCGGCAGCGCTGCACCTGCGGGGCGCGGGGCGCGCGGTGACGGTGCTGGAACGGGCCGATCATCCGGGCGGCCGGGTGGGTCGATACCGGTTCGACGACTACGAGATCGACAGCGGCGCAACGGTACTCACCTTGCCGGAGCTGATCGACGACGCCCTGGCCGCCGTCGGGCACACCAGAGCCACCGTCGGCCTGCGCATCCACCGCCTCGCTCCCGCCTACCACGCACGCTTCGCCGACGGCAGCGACATCCGCGTCTTCGACGACGCCGACCGGATGGCCGCCGAGGTCGACAGCGCTTGCGGGCCCGCCGAAGCGCGCAACTACCGCCGGCTGCGCGACTGGCTCGGCCGCGTCTACGACGCCGAGTTCGACGAGTTCATGAACGCCGATTTCGATTCGCCGCTCGACATGGTGCGCACGCCACGCGCCAGGGCCGCGCTCACCGCGCTCGCCAAGCTCGGCGGCTTCGGGAAACTCGGACCCCGCGTCCGGTCCTACCTGCGCGACGAACGACTGACCAGGCTGTTCACCTTCCAGGCGCTGTACGCGGGCATGTCGCCCGATGACGCGCTCGCCGTCTACGGCGCGATCCCGAACATGGACACCTGCCTGGGCGTCTACTTCCCCGAAGGCGGGATGCGCGCGATCACGGCGGCGCTGGCCGAGGCGTTCACGGCCGCGGGCGGTCAGCTCGTCCTGAATGCCGAGGTCGACGGCATCGACTATCGGACCAGCACCGGGGGCGACCGGATCTCGAACGGGCAGCGCCGCCCTGGCGCTGCCCGTGGCCGACGCGCCGAAGCGGTGCGCACCGCCGACGGGCGCACGTACCCCTGCGACGCGGTGGTCCTCACCGCCGACCTCGGCTCGCTGCCGACATTCGGCCTGCGTCACCGCCGGGGCCTGCGCGCCTCACCGTCGGCCGTCGTCGCCCACGGCACCGTCCCCGCCGAGGTCGCCGCGCGCTGGCCCGTGCAAGCCCACCACACCATCGAGTTCGGCGCCGCCTGGGCACAGACCTTCGCCGAGATCGCCGCGCGCAAGGGCCGCGGACGGCTCATGAGCGATCCGTCGCTGCTGCTCACGCGGCCCGCGCTCACCGACGCCGACCAGTTCATCGACCGGGCGACCGGGCGCGTCGAACCGCTGTCGGTACTCGCGCCGTGCCCCAACCTGACCGCCGCCCCGCTCGACTGGGACCGACTGGCCCCGGCCTACCTGCGCGAGCTGCTCGCGGTACTGGAGCAGCGCGGCTACACCGGCATCGCCGAACATTTCCGCGTCGACCACCTCGACACACCCGCCACGTGGGCCGCCCAGGGCATGATCGCGGGCACGCCGTTCTCCCTCGCCCACGTATTCCGGCAAACCGGACCCTTCCGGCCACGCAATCTGCCAAGGGGTGTGGACAACGTCGTTCTCGCAGGTTGCGGCACCACTCCGGGGGTGGGTGTGCCCACCACACTGCTGTCCGGCAAGCTGGCCGCGGCACGAATCACCGGCAGCCGGGCACACGCCGGTACCGACCACCGGGTTAGTGTTCCCACTTGAAGCCGTAAACTGACGGCCGACTTATCAGCTCGCGGTTGCGACCGCCGACCATCCGGGGGGACCGACCGAACATGCCGCCCTCCGAGACGACCGTAGGCACCATGGACAACACGCGCACACTCGAGCGCCAGCGTCACCTACCCGCCGGGAGCGACCCGGGCGTCCGGACCTGGCTGCGCACCGCAGGCGAATTCGCCAGGAGCCCCGAAGGCCACGCGGCACTGATGGGTTTCTTCGGCGCCATGATGATCACCTTCGGTGGCTTCGGTGCGGGTGCTGTTCGCAAGCGCGATCCGCTACTCGAGGCGCTGCACCTGTCATGGCTGCGGTTCGGCCACGGTTACGTGCTGTCGACGATCGTGATCTGGATCGGCGTGCTGCTGATGATCACGGCGTGGGTACGGCTGGGCCGCACCACCCTCGGCAAGGGCGACTCGGCGGTCACGCTCAACGAATTGCGGGCGATCGTCGGGATCTGGATCACGCCCCTGCTGTTCGCGGCACCGATGTTCAGCCGCGACTCCTACTCCTACCTCGCCCAGGGTGCCCTGTTGCGTGACGGTTTCGATCCCTATCAGGTGGGTCCCGTCGCCAACCCCGGTGTGCTGCTGGACAACGTGAGCCCGGTCTGGACCACCACCACCGCGCCGTACGGGCCCGTGTTCTTGTTGATGGGCCGGGCGATCACCTCGCTCACCGGTGAGAATGTCATCGCCGGAACCATCGCGCTGCGCGTCGTCATGCTGCCCGGACTGGCGCTGATGATGTGGGCGGTGCCGTACCTCACCAAGCATCTGGGCGGAAAGCCGACGGTCGCGCTGTGGCTGGCGGTGCTCAACCCGCTGGTGCTGGTGCACCTGATCGGTGGCGTGCACAACGAGATGCTGATGGTCGGGCTGATGTGCGCGGGCGTCGCGCTCGTGCTCGAACGCCATCATGTGGCGGGCATCGTGGTGGTCGCCATCGGCGTCGCGATCAAGGCGACGGCCGGGGTGGCACTGCCGTTCCTGGTGTGGATCTGGATTCTGCACGAGAAGGAACGGCGCGCCGCCGAGCGCCGGGCCGCGGTGGATTCCGACGCCGCGCTCGCCGAAGAACAGAAACACCCCGACGCCGCCAGACCGTCCGCGGATATGCCGCACCCGCTGTTCGTCTTCGCCAAGATCGCCGGTATCGGGGTCGGTGTGTTCGCGCTGGTGTTCGGCGCGGCGTCGGTGATCGCGGGGGTCGGCTTCGGCTGGGTCACCGCGTTGCAGGGTTCGAACAAGATCATCAACTGGCTTTCGCTGCCGACGATTCTCGCGCACATGGTCACCTGGGTGACCCCACTCGATTTCGACTCCGTGCTGGATGTGACCCGCCTGCTGTGCCAGATCGCGATGGTCGCGTTGCTCGTGGCGACCTGGTGGCGGTTCCGGCACAGTGAGCGTGAGGCCGTGATGGGCATCATCATCGCGTTCGTCGCGATCGTGCTGCTCTCCCCCGCCGCGCTGCCCTGGTACTACTCGTGGCCGCTCGCGCTGGCCGCCGGCTTCGCGATGTCGACCCGCACGTTGATGTGGCTGGTCGGGATCTGCACGTGGCTGATGCTGGTGTTCCAGCCCGACGGGTCGATCGGCCTCTACAACTTCTGGCATGTCGCGCTGGCGACCTTCGCCGCCGTGGTCGCGGCGGTGTCGCTGCGCACCGTCGATCCGCTGCATCTGCGTTCGGCCAGTTCGAAGGCCGTTGCCACGGAATCGGCGCCGCCAGTTCGAGCATGAGTCGTCGCGCGCGGGGGCTTCGACGCGACAGCGTGGATGTGCCAGGAGACGCCCGACCGCCGACCGGCGATCTGGATGCCGCCTACGCGAGTTGCCGACGGATCGCCGCCGAGCACGGTCGCACCTACTACCTGGCCACCACGCTGCTCTCACCGGAACGCCGACGGGCCGTACACGCGCTGTACGCGTTCGCCCGGATGGTCGACGACCTCGTCGACCATGCCGGCAACACCGCCCGCGTCCTCGACCCCCGTGACGACGCCCGGCCCAGCCTTGCCCCAGCCCACCTCCTCGCCGGTCGACGCGCCTCGGCGCAGCTCACCGAAACCTCACAGCGGCACGGACCGAACGAACCAGCGCAGGCCGTCGACATCTCCCCCGCCCAGCACCTCGACCTCGTCGAGAAGCAACTGCGCCTGGCCCTCGAACGCGGCGATCTCGGCACCCCCGACCCGCGCCGCCACCAGGTCATCACCGCGGCCGCGGACACCATCATCCGGTACGACATCGCGCACACCCACATCTGGACATTCCTCGACGCCATGCGCATGGACGTCCCCGGTACGGCCACCCACCGCACCCGCTACGCCACGATGAGCGAGCTCCGCGAGTACATGCGTGGGTCCGCCGCGGCCATCGGCCTGCAGCTGCTGCCGGTCCTCGGCACCGTCGTCCCCGTCACCGAGGCCGAGCCGGCCGCCGCGGCTCTCGGCGAGGCCTTCCAGCTCACCAATTTCCTGCGCGATGTCGCCGAAGACCTCGACCGCGACCGGGTCTACCTGCCCACCGACGAGCTGACGGCGTTCGGCGTGGACGAAGCCCACCTGCGCGCCTGCCACCAGCGGGGCCACACCGACGCACCACTGCGGCGCGCGCTGGCCCACCTGATCGCCGTCAACCGCGACATCTACCGGCAAGCCGTCCCCGGCATCGCCCTGCTAGCCCCTCGAGTGCGCCCGGCGATCACCACCGCCGCCATCCTCTACGCCGAAATCCTCGACCGCATCGAAGCGGCCGACTACCAGGTCTTCACCACCCGGGCCACGGTCCCTCGCCGTCGCCGGATCCTGGTCGCCGCCAGGGGCTTGACCCCATCCACCGGCCACCGCTAGACGCTGAGTTTCCTCATCGACGCCAACGTTGTCTCCGAACTGATGCGGCGGACACCGAACCCCGCGGTTCTCGACTGGTTCGCGCGCAACCGCACCAACGAATTGTGGTTGAGCGTTGCGCTGATCCCCGCTCCATCGATGTCGGTGACGGTCTCATCGCGGCAACAGCCTTGGCACACGGGCACACCGTCGCAACCCGAAATACCGAGCACTTCAAGGGTTCCGGCGCCGCCCTGGTGAACCCGTTCGATCCGGAACAGTGTTCAGAAGGGTTCGGCGTGGGCGCGGCGGACCACCTCGCGGGCCAGCTGGCCGTGCAGGGCGTCGACGGGGCGACCGGGCAGGGAGGGGTCATCGGTGTAGAGCCAGCCGAGGATGTCCTCGTCGGTGTACTTGGCGTCGCGCATCACGGTGATCACGCCGGGAAGCATGCGGACGATCTCGTCCTCGGAATCGAAGAAGCGGGACGGAATGCCTGCGACGCCGTCGCGGCGGATCGCGAGGATCTGGTGGTCACGCAGCAGCTGGTGCACCGAGGTGACCGGGACGCCGAGTATGTCGGCCGCCTCGGGAAGCGAGACGATGGTTTCGGTGTCGGGCAGCACGTCGTCGCTGCAGGGGAAGGCACTCACTCGCACAACGGTAGTACGTGTCGGCGCGCACGCATCGTCTGGCATGCCCACACCGCCCGGTTACCATCGTGGTGGCCGCACACGGCGGCCGGTTGAATGCCGGAGGACATCACTTGATCGGCCAGATGCTGGAAGGGCGCTATCGCATCGATGCGCCGATCGCTCGCGGCGGGATGTCGATGGTCTTCCGTGGGACCGACACCCGGCTCGATCGCCCCGTGGCGATCAAGGTGATGGACCCCAAGTTCGCCGGTGACCCGCAGTTCCTCAGCCGTTTCGAGTTCGAGGCGCGGGCGGTGGCCAAGCTCAAGCATCCGTCCCTGGTCGCAGTGTACGACCAGGGCATCGACGGCGAGTACCCGTTCCTGATCATGGAATTGGTCGAGGGCGGCACGCTGCGTGAGCTGCTGCGCGAACGCGGGCCGATGCCGCCCCACGCGGTGCGCGCCGTGGCCGAGCCGGTGCTGCGCGCGATCGGCACCGCCCACGACGCGGGCCTGGTCCACCGCGACGTGAAGCCGGAAAATGTGCTGATCTCCGACGCGGGTGAGGTGAAGATCGCCGACTTCGGCCTGGTCCGCGCCGTGGCCGCGGCCAACACCACCTCCGCGAGCGTCATCCTCGGCACGGCCGCCTACCTCTCCCCCGAGCAGGTCACCACCGGTACCGCCGATGCCCGCAGCGACGTGTACTCCTTCGGCGTCCTGATCTTCGAACTGCTCACCGGGCGGGTGCCGTTCACCGGCGACAACTCGCTGTCGGTGGCGTACCAGCGGGTCGAAAACGATGTGCCCGCACCGAGCAACTTCATCGGTGGCGTGCCGCCCGAATTCGACGCGCTGGTCGCCAAGGCCACCTCCCGCGACCCCGCGCGGCGCTTCGCCGACGCCAACGAGATGGCGGCGAAACTGCAGACCATCGCGATGGAACTGAATCTGCCGCCGTACCGGGTGCCCGCACCCCGCGATTCGGCCGAACATCTCAGCGAGAGCTATCAGACCGGCGCCGCGCATCATCCCGGCGAGCGCCCGGCCACCCCGCCGCCGATGGCCGCGCACCACTCCCCCGCGCCCGAACCGCACCACACCAGGGTGGTCACCGCACCGCGCCCACGCCCGGAGGAGTACGCCCCCGCACCGGCGGCGAGCGCGTTCGGCGGTAGCGACGATCATTCGCGCCGAACAGGTTTGGTGTGGGTGGGTATCGTCACCGCGCTGACCCTGCTGGTCGGCATCGGCGGCTGGTGGCTCGGCGTCGGCCGCTACTCCGCGGTGCCGCCGATCGCGGGCATGGACTCCGAGCGGGCCGTCGCGGTCCTGCAGGAAGCCGGGTTCGAGACGGAGTTGCGGCAGAAGGCCTCCGACACGGTCCCGGTGGGCGGGGTCGTCGGCTCCGATCCCTCGGCCGGGTCGCGGGTGACCAAGAGTTCGACGGTCGCGGTGCTGATCTCCAACGGCAAACCGCGGGTGCCCGATATCAAGCCCGGCGACCAGCTCAGCTCCACCAACCAGGCGATCCGCGATGCCGGTTTGCAGCCGATCGACAGCGGCGAGGCGGCCAGTACCGCACCCAAGGGTTCGCTGGCCAAGGTGGAACCCGCGCCGGGCACGATCCTGCCGATGGGCGCGCAGGTGAAGGTGTACCGCAGCAAGGGTTCTCAGCCGGTGAACGTGCCCGATGTCCGCGGCAAGACCGCCGAGGAGGCAGCGAGTGCGCTGACCACCGCGGGCCTGGTCGTTCGCGAGACACGCGTACAGTTCGACAAGAGCGTCGAGGGCGACAAGGCCATCGCCACCGAGCCGGCCGTCGGCACCACCCTGCAATCGGGCGATACCGTGACGCTGATCGTGTCGAATGCGGTCAAGGTCCCCAATGTGATGGGTCAAAGCGTCGGCAATGCCCGGTCCAAACTGCAACAGCTCGGTCTACGGGTCGAGGTTAAATCCCTCACCGATTCGGACAGTTCCCTGGTCATCGGCCAGGTACCCGGCTTCAACTCGAATGTGGAGGCGGGCAGCGTCGTAACGCTCACCGCCCTGCCTTGAAGGGGCAAGGATCCCGAGAAGGACAAAGATAAGCCCGGGCGCGGTCCCCGCTGACCGCCCCGGGCTCGTCCCGCTGATTCAGCGCAGCATTTCCGCGACCAAGAACGACAGTTCCAGGGACTGCTGGGTGTTCAGGCGTGGGTCGCAGGCGGTTTCGTAGCGGCCGCCGAGGTCGAGATCGGAGATGTCCTGGGCGCCGCCGAGGCACTCGGTGACGTTCTCGCCGGTCAGCTCGATGTGCAGACCGCCGGGGTGGGTGCCGAGGGCGTGGTGCACCTCGAAGAAGCCCTGGACCTCGTCGACGATGCGGTCGAAGTGACGGGTCTTGAAACCGGTGGACGACTCGTGGGTGTTGCCGTGCATGGGGTCGCACTGCCAGATCACCTGGTGGCCGGTGGCCTGCACCTTCTCGATGATCGGGGGCAGCACCTCGCGCACCTTGCCGTTGCCCATGCGGGCCACCAGGGTGAGCCGGCCCGGCTCGTTGTTCGGGTCGAGCCGCTCGACGTATTCCACGGCGAGTTCCGGGGTGGTGGTGGGCCCGATCTTGAGGCCGATCGGGTTCGCGAGGAGTTCGGCCAGCGCGATGTGGGCGCCGTCGAGCTGACGGGTGCGCTCACCGATCCACAGGAAGTGCGCGGACAGGTCGTAGAGCAGCGGCTCGCCGGATTCGGACTCGCTCAGCCGCAGCATCGCGCGCTCGTAGTCGAGCACGAGCGCCTCGTGCGAGGCGTAGATGCGCGCGGTCTTCAGGCTCGGGTCGTTCACCTGACAGGCGGCCATGAAGCGCAGCCCGCGATCGATCTCCTCGGCGAGGGTCTCGTAGCGCGCGCCCGCGGGTGACTGGGCCACGAAATCGCGGTTCCAGTCGTGCAGACGGTGCAGGTCGGCGGTGCCCGCGCTGGTCAGGGCACGGACCAGGTTCATCGCGGCGCTGGCATTGGCGTAGGCACGGACCAGGCGCGACGGGTCGTGGCGGCGCACGGCCTCGTCGGCGACGAGCGAGTTCACCATGTCGCCGCGGTAGGACTTCAGGCCCAGCGCGTCGGTGTCGGACGAGCGCGGCTTGGCGTACTGGCCCGCGATCCGCGCCACCTTCACCACCGGCATGCTCGCGCCGTAGGTGAGCACCACGGCCATCTGCAGCAGCGTGCGGATATTGCCGCGGATGTGGGGCTCGGTGTTGTCGGCGAAGGTCTCCGCGCAGTCACCGCCCTGCATGAGGAACGCCTCACCGCGCGCGACAGCGGCCAGCTGCGCCTTGAGATCCTCCACCTCGGCGGGCAGGCAGATCGGTGGCACGCTCTCCAGCACGGTGCGCATGGTGGCGGCCTCGTCGGCGTCCCAGGACGGCTGCTGCAGAGCGGGCCTGGCCAGCGCGGCATCGAGGCGACCGCGCAGCTCGTCGGGCAGCGGTGGCAGTTCCGGCAGGCGGTCAATGGGTACGTCGACGGTCCAGGTCACCAGATCAGAATACGACTCCCGCGCACGGGCGACTATCCGGCGTGCCCGCGAAGCCACCGCCGACCCGTGCGAAACACCCGCACAGTGCCCACATAGGGTTTCGTCGACCCATCGTGGGGTCCATCGCCCGCCGCGCCGGAGCCCCACGAGCAACCCACCGGCACGAAGAGGCGATCTCCCTGCGATATTTCTACGATTCGGAATTCATCGAGGACGGCTCGACGATCGACCTGATCTCGATCGGTGTCGTCTGTGAGGACGGGCGCGAGTACTACGCGGTCTCCACCGAATTCGATGCGAAGCGGGCCGGGCCGTGGGTGCGCAAGCATGTGCTGCCGAAGCTGCCGGCCGACGGGTCGCCGCTGTATCGCACCAGGGAACAGATCCGCGACGACCTGTACAAGTTCTTCCTGCCGCGCCCGAGTGTGCAGCCGGAGCTGTGGGCCTGGGTTTCCGCCTACGACCACGTGGCGCTGTGCCAGCTGTGGGGCGACATGACGGCGCTGCCCAAGGGCATGCCCCGCTTCACCAACGAACTGCGCCAGCACTGGGCCGCGCACGGCAGCCCCGACCTGCCGCCGATCCCCGACGACGCGCACGACGCACTCGCCGACGCCCGCCACAATCTGGCCAAGTTCGAGGCCATCGAGACCTACCGGCGCACCCCGCGCCTGTAGGCCACGACGCCGGTACGACACAACGAAGGCCCCGAGTCGAATGCGACTCGGGGCCTGCGTTGTTCGTGCGGTTCGATCAGTGACCGAACGGCTCGCTGTTGTTCGCGATCGCCTGCTGCTCGGCGAGAACGGTGAGCATCCGGTGCTCCTCGTTCTCCTCGATCTCGGCCCAGGACTCGCCCTCGGCCTTGGGGTCGGCCCACAGGAAGCTACCGGTGCCGGGCTTGCCCGCCGAACCCAGCTTGTTCATCTTCTTGGGCACCGGGGCGCCCTGGTATTCCAGCGGGATGGCGTGGCCGTGTGCGTCGACCCCACCCAGCGGCTGGTGGATCTCGATGTACTCGCCGTGCGGCAGTCGCTTGATCACACCGGTCTCGATACCGTGCTCGAGCACCGCCCGGTCACTGCGCTGCAAACCGATGCAGAACCGGTAGGTCACGAAGTACGCGATCGGCGGCAGCAACAGCACGCCGATACGGCCGATCCAGGTGGTCGCGTTCAGCGAGATGTCGAACTTCAGCGCGATGATGTCGTTGACACACGACAGCGTGAGCACCACGTAGAACGCGATGGACATGGCGCCGATCGCGGTACGCACCGGCACGTCGCGCGGACGCTGGAGCAGGTTGTGATGCGCCGAGTGGTCGTTGGTGAGGCGCTTCTCGATCCACGGGTAGGCGATCAGCAGCGTGAACACCAGGCCCATGATGAGCGCGACCCAGAACACCGCCGGGATCGTGTACCGACCCAGGTAGAGCTCCCACGGCGGCATCAGACGCGCCATACCGTCGGTCCACATCATGTAGAAGTCGGGCTGTGAACCCGCCGACACCTGCGACGGGTTGTACGGACCGAGGTTCCAGATCGGGTTGATCTGCAGGACACCACCCATGATGCCGACGATGCCGAGGGTGAACGCGAAGAACGCGCCCTGGTCGGCGGCGAACACCGGGATGATGCGCGCGCCGACGACGTTGTGCTCGGTGCGGGCCGGTCCGGGGAACTGGGTGTGCTTCTGGTACCAGACCAGCGCGACGTGCGCGCCGATCAGCGCCAGGATGATGCCCGGCAGCAGCAGCACGTGCGCGATGTAGAGGCGCGGGATGATGATGTCGCCGGGGAAGTCGCCGCCGAACATCAGCCAGTGCAGCCAGGTACCGACGACCGGGACACCGATGGTGATACCCGAGAACGCGGCCCGCAGACCGGTACCGGAGAGCAGGTCGTCGGGCAGCGAGTAGCCGAAGAAGCCCTCGAACATCGCCAGGATCAGCAGCAGCGAGCCGATCACCCAGTTCGCCTCACGCGGCTTGCGGAACGCGCCGGTGAAGAAGATGCGGAACAGGTGGATGATGATCGACGCCGCGAACAGCAGGGCCGCCCAGTGGTGGATCTGCCGGACGAACAGACCGCCGCGCACCTCGAAGGAGATGTTCAGCGCGGTCTCGTAGGCCCGCGACATGCCGACGCCGCGCAGCGGCTGGTAGGCGCCGTCGTAGACCACGTGGGTCATCGAGGGGTCGAAGAACAGCGTGAGGTACACACCCGACAGCAGCAGGATGATGAACGCGTAGAGCGCGATCTCACCCAGCAGGAACGACCAGTGGGTCGGGAAGACCTTGTTGATCGACCGCTTGACGAACGCGGCGGCGCGATACCGCTCGTCCATCTCGTTTACCTGGCTCATGAACGACGCTCCCAGAAGGCCGGGCCGAGCGGCTCGATGAAGTCGCCCGCGGCGACCAGGAAGCCCTCGGAGTTGACGGTGATCGGCAGCTGAGGCAGTGCGCGGGCGGCAGGACCGAAGACCGGCTTTGCCCACTCGGTCGCGAGGAACTGCGACTGGTGGCAGGGGCACAGGATCCGGTTGGTCTGCTGCTCGAACAGCGAGGTGGGGCAGCCGAGATGGGTGCAGATCTTCGAGTAGGCGAAGTAGTCGCCGAAGTTGAAGCTCTCCTGGCCCTTGCGCTTGATCGCCTTCTCGGCGTCTTCGGTGCGCAGGCGGATCATCATCACCGCGTTACGGATGCCGCGCAGCGACTGCAGCGTCTCGTGCGAATCCCCGCGCCACTTCTCTTTCCACGGGAACACGGTCTCCATCGAGCCGGCGTCGAGATCTTCCGGGCGCACGAGAACGATGTCTTCCGGGCGACCGGTGTCGCGGCGGATGTAGATGGTCTCACCCGGGTAGTCCGGGGTCCAGCCCGAGACCCACAGCGGCGACTTGTCGCCCTTGGCCCACGGGTTCTTCACCATGCCGCCGACGAACACCAGCAGTGCGCCGATACCGAGCACACCGACACCGGCGCCCGCGGTACCGAGCATCATCTTGCGACGACCGAGGGTGGAGGTGTCGAGCGCGTCCTGCAGCTCGGCCGCCAGGGTGCGACGCTCGACCTCGTCCGACGGTCCGTCGTGGCGCTGCTGGATCGAGATCTCGGCGGGGATGAACCGCTTGCGGATCAGCACCACCGCGATACCGATGACCAGCACCGAGATGCCGAAGGTCAGGCCGACGAGCGGGGTGAACAGCGAGTAGGCGCTGTGGCCCTCGTCGCCGTAGCCCTTCCACTCCCACGGCCAGAACAGGAAGACACCGATGAGCGCGGCGGCGGCCAGACCGGAGACGGCGAACCAGAACGTGACCGCACGTTCGGCGCGCTTCTCGGCCTTGGTGCCCGGCACCGGCCACCGCTCGTTGCGGTAGACGACATCGACGTCGTCGCGATTGGTGCCGAGCTCGACCAGCTCGTCACGCGACATCGCGTCCAGTTCGTCTTCGGTGGGTTCGCGACCCATCTCGCTGTGCTCCTGTCCACTCATGATCGGGATCCGATCCACATGGCGGCGCCGACCACGGCGGTGATGCCGATGACCCAGATCGCCAAACCTTCGGTCGCCGGACCGAACCCGCCGAGATCCCAGCCGCCGGGCGACTTCTCCTCGGCGGAGTTCTTGACGTAGGCGACGATGTCGCGCTTCTCCTCCGAGGTCAGCTGCCGGTCGGAGAACTTGGGCATGTTCTGCGGGCCGGTGACCATCGCCTGGTAGATCTGCTGCTCACTGGCCTCGGCCAGCGGCGGCGCGAACTTGCCGCCGGACAGCGCGCCACCACGACCGGTGAAGTTGTGGCAGGAGGCGCAGTTCATGCGGAACAGCTCCGAGCCGCGGGCGATGTCGTCGCCGCGCAGCGACTCCTGGGCGATCTCGCCGTTGGCGTCACGGATCACCGAGGGGCCACCGCCGTTGGCGGCGACGTAGGCGCCGATCGCGTCGGTCTGGTGCGCGTCGAACTTCTCCGGCTTGCGCAGGGCCTGCGCGCCGTTCATGGCCATCGGCATACGACCGGAGGAGACCTGGAAGTAGACCGCGGCCTCGCCGACGCCGATCAGGCTCGGACCACGGTCGGCGACACCCTGCAGGTTCGCGCCGTGGCACGTGACGCAGGAGGTGTCGTAGAGCTGCTTGCCCTCGCGGATGAGCGCGGACTGGTCCTCGTGCGCGGTCGCGACCTGCGGCTCGGGGGTGAGCGCGGTAGCCAGGAAGCCGGCTCCGACCAAGCCGATCATCAGCGCGAGAGCACCCGCGATACGACGACGGGCGCGGCGCTGCTTACGCGCCTGCTTGGCGGCCTGAGCGGCCTGCCCGGTGCCGGGGCCGGCGGGCTCTGGGGCCGACGGGGGAGATGAACTCATCTGTGTCCCTTTGGAGTAGACGGAACCGACTTGTGCAAAAGCTGTGTGCGCCGCGCGCTAACGGACGAAGTAGATCGTGGCGAACAGCCCGATCCAGACGATGTCGACGAAGTGCCAGTAGTAGGACACCACGATCGCGGCGGTGGCCTGGGCGGGCGTGAACTTGCTCAGCGTGGTGCGGACGAGCAGGAACACGAACGCGATCAGACCGCCGATCACGTGCAGACCGTGGAAGCCGGTGGTGATGTAGAAAACCGAGCCGTACGAGCTGCCGGCGATCGAAGTTCCCTCCTCCACCAGGTGGTAGTACTCGTAGCCCTGCCCGGCGACGAAGAACGCGCCCATCAGCAGGGTGATCGTGTACCAGCGACGGAGGCCGAACACGTCGCCCTTCTCCGCGGCGAACACACCCATCTGGCAGGTGAACGAGGAAGCGATCAGCACGGCCGTCACCGGAATCGCGAGCTTCATGTTCAGCTCGGTCGGCTCCGGGGGCCAGTGCCCGTGCGCCTGCGCGCGAGCAACGAAATACATGGCGAACAGGCCGGCGAAGAACATCAGCTCGCTCGACAGCCAGATGATGGTTCCGACGCTGACCATGTTGGGCCGGTTCAGCGAATGCACACGCTGAGTAATGGCCGATCCTGGGGTGCCTACTGCGGTCGTCACGGGGTAAGTATGACTCTTCGTAGTACGACACATGTACCCGGGTACGAAAGTTTGTGGCGCAAGTCGGAAAACCCACGCACAGAGGGGGTCTACGACTTCCGTCGGCGTGTTGGCGACGACCGCGCGACAACTCATTGTGACAGCGTTGGATGTGGATAGGCTGAGACTCGAGGAGGCGGCGATGGTCGTGGTGCGGATGTGGCGGCGGCTGTTCGGTGGTTCGGCGCGGGTGTTGGACCCCGGGCGCGACGATCTCGTGGTGGTCGCGTCGAGTTTCGACGATGTCGAGGCGTGTTCGACCGCGCTGGATCGGGCGAGCGAGCTGGATCGGGAGGCCGACGCGGTATTGCGTCACCATCTGCGGCTGCCGGCCGAGCGGATAGCGGCCGCGTGCGAGATCGCCGGGTACGACGGCTACGAACGTGCCGGGGGGACGGCGGGTTCCGGCGACCTGGTTCCGGTCGTCTTGCAGCGGGTGCAACGGCTCGATCCGCTGACCTGCTCGCAGGAACGGTCGCGGATGGCCGGACTCGCCCAGCGCCACGACGGGGTCGCCGACGGCTGGGACGCCCTGCAGCCCCCGCGTAGCGCCCCTTAAACTGGCCCGAACGGCGCAAAAGACCTTGCGCCACCTCCGCGCGCCCGATCTACAGTGGCGCAACGGTGTCGTCGAAGGAGAAGCAGAGCAGATGAGCGTGCGCAGCTGGGCCCAGGTGCTCGGAACCCTCGCCGACGGTGGCGACCTGGCCGCGGACGACACCACCTGGGTGATCGACGAGATCTTCACCGACAACGCCACCGCCGCCCAGATCGCGGCCTTCGGCGTGGCCATGAAGATCAAGGGCCCCACGCCCACCGAACTGGCGGGCATGGTGGCCGGGATGCTGGGGCACGCGCGGCTGGTCCACGTCGACGGCGACGCGGTCGATGTCGTCGGTACCGGCGGCGACCGTTCGGGGTCGGTGAACATCTCGACCATGTCCTCGGTGGTCGTGGCCGCGGCCGGGGTACCGGTGGTCAAGCACGGGAACCGGGCGGCATCGTCGAAGGCCGGTGGCGCCGACGTGCTCGAAGCGCTGGGCGTGAAGCTCGCGCTCGGGCCCGAGTCGGTGGCGCGGTCGGTGCGCGAGGCGGGGATCGGGTTCTGTTTCGCGCCGCTGTTCCACTCCGGGCTGCGTTTCGCCGGGGCGGCGCGCAAGGAGATCGGCATTCCGACCGTGTTCAACGTGCTGGGGCCGCTGACCAATCCGGCGCAGCCGCGCGCCGGGCTGATCGGGTGCGCGTTCGCCGATCTCGCGCCTGTGATCGCGGGAGTGTTCGCGGCGCGTGACGCGAGTGCGCTGGTGGTGCGTGGGCGCGACGGGCTCGACGAGATCACCACCTCGGATCTGACCGACGTGTGGGTGGTCAGTGGCGGGCGGATCCGGCAGACGGTGATCGATCCGACGCGGCTCGGCATCGGCCGCGTGGATCTGGACGAACTGCGCGGCGGGGACGCCGTGGTCAACGCCCAGGTCGCGCGCGATGTCTTCGCGGGAACGGCCGGGCCGGTGCGTGACGCGGTGCTGTTGAACTCGGCCGCGGCGATCGTGGCCTACGACCTCTCCCGGGGGGTCGGCGATGTCGATTCCGACCTGGACGCGGCACTGGCCGGTGGGCTCGAGCGCGCCGCCGCCGCGGTGGACAGCGGGGCGGCGGCGAAACTGCTGCAGAGCTGGGCCGAACTCACCCAGGCGCTCGACGAGAGCTGACCCCGAAGGGTCACTCCCCCAGCGAGAATCCGGCTTCCACGTCGGCGCTGGAATAGGACTTGAAGGCGATGTGGGTGGTGGTGCGGATGACGCCCTCCACCTTGTCGATGCCCGCGGTGACCACTTCGGCGATGCGCGCGTGGTCGCGCACGCGCACGATCGCGATCAGGTCCACGTCGCCGGCGCAGGAGTACACCTCGGCGACTCCTTCGGTGTCGGCGAGGGCCTGCGCGGTCTCGGGGATGCGAGAGTTCTGCGCCTGGATCATCACGATCGCGGTAATCATGGGATCACTCTAGAACTTCGGGCCGCTCGGTGGCCGCTTTGAACCGTCGCATCAGATCATAGTTCTTCACCCCGGGTGCCGATTCCACCGAACTGGAGACGTCGACGCCATAGGGCCGATGCCGGTCGATGACGTCGGCGACGTTGTCCGGGTCGAGGCCGCCCGCCAGCACCACCCGGCCGGGTTGCGCGCGGACCCAGTCGGGGAATTCCTCGAACACACCGGAGCCCGCGCTGGCGTCGTAGAAGAAGTATTCGCTGGTCTGACCCGGTTCCGGCGGGTCAGAGGAGCAGAAGGCCAGGTTCGGCAGGTCGGTCCACCGGTAGAGCTGCACGACGTCGAACGCGTCCGCCACCTCGGCGACCTCGCTCGCCTCGAGGGCGACGGCGAAGGTGGTGATGCGGCCGCGGGCGTAGCCGGCGAGCGCGCGTGCTTGTTCGGGGGTGCGGTACCGCTTGCTCTTCGTCGTCACCATGACGCCGATCGCGGAGTACCCGAGCTCGATCGCCCAGTCGATCTGTTCCTCGGTGGTCAGACCGCACACCTTCACGAACATCCGCCGCTACTCCTCGTCCTCGGGCCCCGCCACGGTGCACGGAGTCGACGTCCATGATCCAGGACGGACTTCCCGGCCGTTCGGCCGCCGCCGTCGTCAGCGTTCGGCCAGATACTCGTCCTGTTCGCTCCGGGTGGTCGCGGCCGTGCGCGCGAGCTGCGCCCACCCCACCCAGCGCGCCGCACCGTGCAGCGGTTCGTGGTACCCGTCGCTGGTCCGCACGATCCGTGCGCCGGGTTCGGCGAGCCGGCGAGCGATGACGCCGACTTCCTCCGGTGGGGCTCCGCGCAGCGGTGGGATGCGGTCGTCGAGGTCGACGATCACGCCCTCGAGGACGAAGGCCGCTTCCGGCGAATTCACTCGAGCGGACTCGCCCGCCGTACGCTGCGTCCCGCTACCCGGCGACGCGGTACCCAGGTCGGGGATCACTGTTTCCGCGGCGGCGACGATCTGATCGACAACGGCCATCGGCGGGGTGCCGCGGGCAGCGGTGCCCGCGGCGGCGAGACGGCCGTAGCGGACGACGGAGAATTCCCAGCCGCCCGCGCCGTCGGGCAGGGCGATGATCAGTTCGGCGAGGCGAGCCAGGGCGGCCAGGCGCTGGGTGCGGTGCAGCGTGGTGACGACGGTGACGGTGCGGTCCCGGAGGCGGGCCGCGGCTTCGAAATGCTGAGCAGCCGAATAGGTTTCGATGCGGTCGAGCATCGCGCGGAGCAGAGTGTCGGCACGGCCGGTGAACAGGTCACGGACCGCCTCGGCGGCCGACGCGTAGCTCGCCGCGTCGAGGTCACCGTCGTGGCGCGCGGCGGGACAGCCGCCGACCACCGCGGGCGGACAGGTGTGTTTCGCCGTGCGGGTGAGGCGGGTGGCGCAGGTTCGCAGTCCGGCGAATTCGGCGATCGTCGACGCCACGTCGACGGCGTCGGCCCGAGAAGTGAACGGCCCCACCGCGGTGCGGGTCGGGGTGCGCACCGCGGTCAGTCGGGGGAAGGCCTCATCGCTGAGGGTGAGCCACCACCCACGCCGGGGGAACTTCGAGCGACGGTTGTACGGCGGCGCGTGCGCGGCGAGCAATCGCAGCTCGCGCACCCCGGCTTCGAGGCCGTGCGCGCACACCACATGGTCGACCCGAACAGCCAGTGCCACCATCTCTTTCATCCGGCCTCGGGTCTCCGAGCCGGTGAAGTAATTGCGTACGCGACGGCGCAGATTCACCGACGTCCCTATATAGAGGACTTCATCGGACGGTCCGCGGAACAGATAGACGCCGGGCGCGGCGGGCAGATCGGTCGCGAAAGTGCGCTTGGCGCGCTGGGTTCCGGTGACACCGGGCAGATAGTCGAGCAGCTCGGTCAGGCTGTGCACACCCTGATTGCCGACCCGCCCGATCAGCGCGTGCAGCACGTCGACGGTGGCGCGGGCGTCGTCGAGCGCGCGGTGCGTCGGTGTCGTCGACGCACCGAGGATCTGTGCCAGCACCCCGAGCCGCGCCGACGGGGCCTCGTCGCGCGTGAGCACCCGCCGCGCCAGCTTCACAGTGCACAGCACCTGCGGATTGGGCCACGCGATGTCCTGACGGGCCGCGGCCGCTTTGAGGAACGCGGTGTCGAAGCGCGCGTTGTGCGCCACCAGCACTGCCCCGGCGGCGAACTCGAAGAACCCCGGCAGCACCCCCTCGATCCGCGGCGCCTCGTACACCATCGCCGTGGTGATCCCGGTGATCTGCACGATGGCGGGCGGAATCGCGTACCCCGGATTCACCAGTGTCGCGAACTCCCCCAGCACCTCGCCCCCACGCACCTTCACCGCCCCGATCTCGGTGATCGCGTCCCGATCAGCGCTGGTCCCGGTCGTTTCGAGGTCCACGACGACGAAAGTGGTGGCATACAGCGGGGTGTCGAGCTCATCGAAGGCCAGCTGCCGTGCGGCGGCCGGGAGCGGAGCGGGATCGGGCACGGCCAGCAGCGTAGGACGGGGGTCCGACAAGCTCGCCGCGTCGAACTCGTCTCTGCGCGCTCAGCGCCGCTTCCTCCGCCTGAGGTAGGTCGCGAGGTCGTCATAGCTGCCGTCGCCGTTGGCGAATTCGACCACATTGCGCGCGGATTCGAACCAGGCGCCGGTGCTCGGCCGGATCTGGGCCAGCGCCGCCCGCACGTCCGCCATGCCGATCGGGCGCACCTGTCCCGAGCGCATCGAGTCGGCCAGGGCCAGCTGGGTGGCCGAGGTGCAGACGTGGGCGAGGTCGGCGCCGGAGAAGCCGTCGGTGTCGGCCGCGAGGGTGTTGAGGTCGATGCCTGCCACGGGACGGTCGCGCAGGTGGTAGTGCAGGATCGAGGTGCGGGCGGCGAGGTCGGGCAGGCCGACGAAGATCATCCGGTCGAAGCGGCCCGGCCTGCGCAGTGCGACGTCGACATCCCACGGATGGTTGGTCGCGCCGAGCACGAACACCCCCTCGTTGCTGTGGGTGGCCGAATCCATGTCGGTGAGCAGCTGGTTCACGACCGTGCGCATGGTCGTCGACGCGTGCATCCGGCTGCGTTTGTGGCCGAGCGCGTCGACCTCGTCGAGGAACAGCACACAGGGAGCGTTGCGCCGGGCCATCTCGAAGATGCTGTGCACATTGCGTTCGCTGGCGCCGGTGTAGATGTCGAGGATGTCGGTGATCTCGATCGGGTAGAAGCCGGCACCGAGTTCGCCCGCCACCGCCGAGGCGAGGAAGGTCTTGCCGCAGCCGGGCGGGCCGTAGAGGAGCAGGCCGCCACGCGCCGAGGTGCCGAACGCCTTGGCCAGCTCGGGATTGCGCAGCGGGCCGAGCAGGGTCAGTTCCAGTTGCCGCTTCACCTCGACCATCCCGCCGACGTCGGCCAGGCGCAGAGCCGGGCGTTCGACGGTGGCGGCGTCGTCGTCGGTGACGAACTCGGTGGGGACGCCGCGCACGAACGCCGGTTCGATGATGTCGCCGACCTCGTCCTCGGCGGCGGCCCAGTCGAAGTCCGGCTGCGCCGTGGCGGCCGAGCTGGGCGCAGGGGCGGCTGTCTCCGGGACCGAGGCGGCGGCGGGAGAACCGGACAACGCCGTCGTGCACCGCATCATCAACCCCAGGACCTGGGCATTCCCCGGTTCGTGGCCGAGCGCGGTGCCACAGTGGGCCAGCGCGTCGGCATAACGCTCCCGCTCGATCAGCAGCTCGATGACGCACACGCGCAGCGCGAGCACCTCCGGACTGCGATCGAGCATGGTCAGCATGTCGGTCAACACCTGGTCGTCGGCCACCCGCGCCCCCTTCGAACTGCGAACATTCGGCCGTACCCTAACCGCCACAACAACTTTCCCGCCAAGCGGTGAAGGGCCGGATACCACCCGGCGCCCCGTCCCGCGACCCGGCGCGACGCGGGGCCGTGATCTTCGGAGCCGGTAATTCAGCGCGAGACTTTCGTTCTGGTGCGAACAAAATGCCCAAGATCAAACTGAATTGTGACCGGGCTCACATACTTATCGAATTCACATGAATTCATCAGATTTCAACGGGTAATCAGCCTTACCGATCTGCGCGCGCCGCAGCTTACGGCGCGCCGCCCGCGAGGCGAACCGCTCGCCAGGGAGGCAAGGACCGCTCCAGATACGCGCGACCTGCGGATTCACCGACTCGAGGCGCGGAAATCGCCGCGCGGACACTATTGGCGACGCGCCGGTAGCACTCGGAAATCTCGGTCGGCGCGACCTGGCGTTATCGTTTCGTGATCGGGTGTGATCCAGCTCGCACACATTCTTCGGTGATATCACCGGAAACCCCCTTTGGACCGATGTCCGACTTTACAAACCCCCGTGATGTCTTCGTAACCTTTTTGAGACCTCACGGAGTCCCGCTGACCGGAAACGGCCGACGAGACGAAGCCCGCCGCGTCACACGGACACGGCGTCGTGGGGCAGATTGGAAGTTCCGCATCATGGCGAACAACACCGTCAAGCGTCAGGCGCAGCGTGCCGTTGCCGTCGGAGCCGTCGGCGCTGCCACCATCGGCGCGTTCCTCCTGCCGGCCGCCCCGGCATCGGCCACCCCGGTGACCGTGCCCGGCATCGGCACTTTCGAGGTTCCGAACGAGATTCCGCTGCCCCAGGGCGTCCCCGGTATCGAGATCCCGGCCGCACCGCAGATTTTCACCGCACCGCGCGCCACCGCCGCCGACATCGCCCTCGATGCCGCGCTGAGCAAGATCGGCTCGCCCTACGTCTACGGCGCCGCGGGCCCGAACGCCTTCGACTGCTCGGGTCTGGTCCAGTGGGCCTACGCCCAGGCCGGCATGGACATTCCGCGCACCAGCGACGCCCAGCTGGGTGCGGGCACCCCGGTCTCCATCGATGCCCTGCAGCCCGGCGACATGGTGTCGTTCTACGGCGGCGGCCACTCCGGCCTGTACGCCGGTGACGGCAACGTCGTGCACGCCTCCACCGCGGGCACCCCCGTGCAGATCGCGTCGCTGTCGTCGATGCCGTTCGCGGGCGCTCGACGCTTCTGATCGACTTGCCGCGTGATGCGCATTTCGCGGGGAAGTGCGCATCGTCACGGCACCGAACGTCCGGGTACGTGCGCCGTCCACTGGGTTGGACGGCGCACGTACCTTTACTGGACACGACTGCATACAGTTCCGTAACCTGATCGAGACCTTCTCGGCTGACGAGGAGATCGCGCTCAGGTAGTGCGCTGTATCGGCGGACAACGAGAGAACGGGGCACGGGCCACTGTGACTGCACACCACCGGAATTCGCACGCCACGCGTGGTTTCGCCGGAACCCTGTCCGCCGCGATCCTGGTGTGCGCGATCTACACCGCCGGTCCCTCCGGCGCCGACCCCGTGGCCCTGCCGACCACCGCGACCGACGCGATCTCCCGGATGGTCGAGCTCTCGCGCCTGTCCGAGCAGCTCAACCAGCTGGCCCTCACCGCCCAAGACGATCTCGACGCCAAGCTCGCGCTGCAACGCGAAGCCGACGACAAGGTCGCCGCCACCTCCGCGGTCGTCGAGGCCGCCCGCGCCGAGGTGCGCAAGTTCCAGCCGATGATCGACCGCACCGCCGTGGCCGCCTATACCGGCGTGCGCACCAACAGCATGTTCGCCGTGCTGTCGAGCGGTTCACCCCAGCAGTTGCTGGACAAGGTGTCGACGCTGGATGTGCTCGCCCAGCAGACCGCCGACACGGTCCGCCAGTTCAAGCAGGCCGCCGATGCCGCCACCGCGGCCGACACCGTCGCCCGCACCGCCGCCGAGGCCGCGCACGCCGCGACCACCGCCGCCGACGCCGTGCGCGCCGATGTCGAACGCAAACGCCAGGATCTCGCCACCTCGACCACCTCGGTGGTCGAGGCGTGGAGCCAGCTCTCGGCTCGCGACAAGTCCACGCTGGCCGGCTCACCGTTCCCCCCTGGCTTCGACCGTGATTCGCTGCTCGCGGGCCTGGTCCCCGGCAGCGGCACCAGCGCGCTGGCCGCCGCCCTCACCCGCGTCGGCGATCCGTACGTCTGGGGCGCCACCGGACCCGATCAGTTCGACTGCTCCGGTCTCGTGCAGTGGGCGTTCAAGCAGGTCGGCAAGAACGTGCCGCGCACCAGTTCCCAGCAGGCGGGCTACGGCACGCCGGTGTCCAAGGACGAACTGCTGCCCGGCGACGTGATCCTGTTCTATCCCGACATCACCCACGTCGGCATCTACGCGGGCAACGGAATGATGGTGCACGCCTCCACATTCGGTGTGCCGGTCGCTGTCGCGCCGATCAACACCACCCCGTACCACTCGGCTCGGCGATACTGAGCAGGACCGGTGACCGATCCGTCCCCCCGCTCGGGCCTGCGTTCGTGGTTCTCGTCGAACGGCCGCCTGGAATTCTGCATCACGCTCGCCTCGGTCACGCTGCTGACCGGGGCGTGCGTGGCACTGATCCTGGTGCCGCGCAACGCGGGTTCGTTGCAGCTGGCCACCGACGAGGCCGAAGTCCTCGACACCTCCGAGGGCATCGACAATCCGCGCTTGAGTCCGGTGCGCCGCGAGCTGCAACCCTATGGCCCGATCCTGGTGCGTGAAGTCGCCGACGGCGCCGCGGCCGAGGCGCTGCTGGTGGCCCACCCCAGCCATCGCGCCGACCTCGATGTCCTCGAACAACAACTGGGCCGAGCCGTGTCGGAGGTGAGCGCGGTGTGGGGCACCGCGTGGAATCGCGCGCCCGTGGTGGTCGTGGCGAGCACTCCGGCCGAATTCACGGCGCTGACCAGGTCCGCGGGCGCCACCGGCGCCGACGTGGCCGCCGTGTCGCTCACCGGGTCCTACACCCCCGGCACCCAGCCCACCGACCAGCGCATCGTGTTCAACCCCGACGCCCGCAGGCGAGTCGGCAACGAGGGCATGGCCACGCTGCTGCGCCACGAACTCACCCACCTCGCCACCCGAGCCGACACCACCGACGGCGCGCCGTTGTGGATGCTGGAAGGCTTCGCGGAGTATGTCGCTCAGCGCGATCAGCAGACGACGTTCTCCCAGATCGCGCCCACGCTGACCACCCGGTTGCGCGGCGGCGCCCTGCCCACCGAACTCGTCGCCGATGCCGATTTCACCGGTGTCGACGCGGCCTACGCCTACGAAAGCGCGTGGAGCACCTGCGCGTTCCTCGCCGACCGCTACGGCACCACCGCCCTCACCACGTTGTACAAGCGCCTGGCCACCGGCCCGCAGTCCCCGGCGGCGCAGGATGCGGCGTTCACCGCCGTGCTCGGGGCCTCGCGCGCCGAGTTGCTGGAGGGGTGGCGGGCCTGGTTGCGCGGCCGCGCCGCATGACGGGCGCAGGCGCAGGTACCCCTGACCACGTCCGCCCACCTGTCAGCCGACCGATTAGGTTGTTCTCTTATGGCCCGAACTCTGCTGGTTACCAACGATTTCCCGCCTCGGCCGGGCGGAATCCAGTCCTATCTGCAGGCGTTGTCGAATCAGCTACCGCCCGAGGACCTGGTGGTGTACGCCCCGCGCTGGCGCGGTGACAGCCACGAGAAGTTCGACGCCGCGCAGAAGTTCGGGGTGGTGCGTCATCCGACGACGCTGATGCTGCCGACCCCCGCGGTCATCAGGCGGGCGAGCGCGCTGCTGCGCGAACACGACTGCGACACCGTGTGGTTCGGCGCGGCCGCTCCCCTGGCGGCGATGGCGCCGATGCTGCGGCGCGCGGGCGCGGAGCGCATCCTGGCCAGTACCCACGGTCACGAGGTCGGCTGGTCGATGCTGCCCGGTTCGCGGCAGGTCCTGCGGTCGATCGGCGAGCACACCGATGTGGTGACCTACGTCAGCAAGTACACCCGCGGCCGTTTCGCCTCGGCCTTCGGTCCGCGCGCGGCACTCGAGCATCTGCCGCCGGGCGTCGACCCCACCGAATTCCGGCCGGACCCGGCCGCGCGGGCAGAGCTGCGCGCCCGCTACGGCCTCGGCGAGCGCCCGACGGTGCTGTGCCTGTCGCGGCTGGTCCCGCGCAAGGGTCAGGACATGCTGATCGTGGCGATGAACGAGATCCGTGAGCGCGTCGACGGCGCGGTGCTGGTGATCGCCGGCGGTGGACCGTACGAGACGCGCCTGCGCGCGCTGGCCGAGGCACTCGGCGTCCAGGACAGTGTGGTGTTCACCGGGCGAGTGCCCTCGGGCGAGCTGGCCGCCCATCACACGATCGCCGATGTGTTCGCGATGCCGTGCCGCACCCGCGGGGCGGGCCTGGACGTGGAGGGTCTCGGGATCGTCTTCCTCGAGGCGTCGGCGACCGGGGTGCCGGTGGTGGCGGGTGATTCCGGTGGCGCCCCCGAGACGGTGCGCGAGGGCGAGACCGGCATCGTGGTGCACGGCCGGTCGGTCTCGCAGATCAGCGATGCCATCGTCGAGCTGCTCACCGACCGGGACAAGGCGGCCGAGATGGGCGCCGCGGGCCGGGCCTGGGTGGAGCGGAACTGGCATTGGGACCGCCAGGGCGCCCGCTTGCGGGAACTGCTGCGGTGACACCGTGGCCGGGCCCGGTGTGGCGTCCACTACGCTCAGCCGGGTGAGCAGTATCCAGGTCGCAGATCAGACCTTCCTCGCCGCACCCGGTGCCGCGATCGCCGAGGTGCTCGGCGCCGCGAACAACTGGCGCCGCTGGTGGCCCGACCTGCGCCTCGACGTGCGCGAGGATCGTGGCGACAAAGGTATCCGCTGGACAGTGGAGGGCGCGCTGACCGGCACCATGGAGGTATGGCTGGAGGCCGTCCCCGAGGGCGCGATCCTGCACTACTTCCTGCACGCCGAGCCCACCGCGACCGAATCGAAGTCGGCGCGCGCACTGGCCGCGGCCAACCGAGCCCGCCGGGTCGCAGGCCGCAACATGGCCTTCGAACTCAAGGCACGCCTCGAGGCAGGCCGCCCCGCGGGTGTCGCGCCCGCCGCCTTCGTCTCGACCTGATGCACGTTCTCGGCGCGCCTGCGCCGATGGACTGACCGAAGGGCGCGACGAAGGAGTGCCCGTAGGCAGGGTGGAGTTCAGCGCCGAGAACCGCGGCCCCGGCCGCCATAGATACAGAAAGAGGGCGTGGCTGCCATGGCCGACCGGACTCAGAGATCGATTCTCATCGACGCACCGTCCCAGCAGGTGATGGCCGTTATCGCGGATCTGGAGTCCTATCCCGAGTGGGTGGCCGCCGCGAAGTCGGTCGAGGTCATCGAGCGTGACGCGCAGGGACGCGCCGCCACCGCCCGGTTCGTGCTCGACGCGGGCGTCGTGAAGGACACCTATGTGCTGTCCTACACCTGGCGTGCCGACGGCAGGGCCGTGAGCTGGCGCCTGCTCAACGGTGACCTGCAGAAGGCCCAGGACGGCAGCTACGAACTGCACGACCGGCCCGGCGGCGGCACCGAGGTGGTCTACGAACTCACCGTCGACCTGAACATCCCGATGATCGGCATGTTCAAACGCAAAGCCGAGAAAGTCATCACCGACACCGCGCTCAACGAGCTCAAGAAGCGGGTCGAAGGCTGAGCGGCCCGGGCGGTACCCGCGTCGAACTGTTCGTCGGCAAGGGTGGTGTCGGGAAGACGACGCTGGCCTGCGCGACGAGCATGACCTATGCCCGCTCGGGTCAGCGTGTGCTGATCGCCTCGCTGGATCAGGCCCATTCCCTCGGCGACGCGCTCGGTTTCCGTTTCCCGCACGATCCGGGCACCGTCGCCGGGGTGGCCAGGGTGGCGCCCGGTATCGAGGTGATCGAGATCGACTCGCTCGCTCTGCTCGAGGACCGTTTCCGCGATGTGGTGGCGATGCTGGCCACCGGCGGCGGCCACGAGCACGGCTTCGATCTGGCCGCGCTGGACCCGGCCGAGCTGACCGGGCTGCCCGGTGTGCAGGAACTGCTGATGCTGGTCGAGATCGCCCAGTACGCCGAGGAGAACGACTGGGACGTCATCGTCGTCGATTGCCCGCCCTCGGCCGACATGCTGCGCATCGTCACCGCCCCCGACACGATGCTCAACTACCTGGAACGCCTCTGGCCCAAGCATGCCCGCACGATGAGCGCGATCGGACTGGATCTGCGCAAGGCGGTGCTCGCGGCCGCGGTGGAACGGGTCGTGGTCGCGGTGACCCAGGTCCGCGATCTCCTCGCCGACCGCACCCGCACCAGCGCCCGCCTGATCACCGGCCCCGAACAGGTCGCCGTCGCGGAGGCGCGGCGGGTGCGTTCGGCGGCCGCGCTGCTCGGCCTGCGGATGGACGCGGTGGTGGTGAACAAGGTGCTGGCTCCGGTGCCACCGCCCGGCGACAACGCCCACCCGGCCGTGCACTGGTATCTGAACCGCCGCGCCGAGCAACTCGAAGTGGTGGCCCGGCTGCACGAGCAACTCACCGATGTCCCGATCCTGATCGCCCAGCACGCCGGCGCCGAACCGGTGGGGGTGAATTCACTGGCGGCGTTCTCGCATCCGGTCGACACGCTGCCCGCCCCACACGCTCAGAGCGCCGAATCGGGCGAACCGATGGTTCGATGGGAGTCCGGCTCCGGTGTCGACTCCGTGTACGCGATGCGGATGCGGCTGCCGATAGTCGATCCCGGCACCTTGCGGCTGGGCCGAGTGGAGGACGATCTGATCGTGGGAGCCGACGGAGTACGCACACGCGTACGGCTCGCGCCGGTGCTGCGACGCTGCACGGTAGCGGGCGCCGAACTCGACACCGGTCACCTCGTGGTCCGCTTCCGGCCCGATCCGCGGGTGTGGCCCGCCGATCCGAACTACACGAAGGCCACCGCAGATGAGCACTGACTCCCAGTCCGAGCGCCACGGCCACGACGGCTTCGCCGAGTTCACCGAGGAGCTGCGCCTACTCTCCGAAGTTCTCCTCGCCCGGGTCGAACCCGTGCTGCGCCGCACCGCCGCCGACGGTCGAGCCGACCTGGGCGGCTGCGCCTGGTGCCCGGTCTGCGCGGCCGCGGCCCTGCTGCGCGGCGACCACCACGACGTCGTCGCGGCCCTCGCCGAACACGGCACCTCCATGGTGACGGTCCTGCGCGAAGCCCTCGCGGGCATCCCCGTCGAACCGGTCCTGCCGCCGGAATGGGCCGAGCACGCTGCGGGACACCCGAATCCGGCCGACGACCACCCCGCCGCGCCCGAGCCCGCGGGTCAGCCCCCACGCCCGAACGGTGTCACGGGTCTGCAGGATCCGGGTTCCAGCCCGCGCTGGGCCGGCCCGCGCCCGGACCAGTCCGGCGTCCCTCGCCCGCGCCGGGTCGACGAATACAACGCGCCCCGGACCACGCGCACACCGCACATCACCCCCGAACCGGACCACGCCGACGGGAACGGGTCGGGCGCGGACGCTTTCGCCACCACCGCGCCGCCGACGGCCGACAATCCGAACCGGCGCCGCCGTCGCACCGCCGAGGATTGCTCGGCCGCCGCGCCGCGTTCGCGATATGTCGACATTCCGGTGACGATCCGGGGATGACCAGCGGGATCGACCCTCAGCACCTGCTCACCGTCGGCATCGATGTGGGCGGCACGAACATTCGCGCCTCGGTGGTCGACGCCGACGGCGAGGTCCTCGACACCGTGCAGGCGCCGACCCCGCATTCGGCGCGCGCGCTCGAGGACGCGATCGACCGCTCGGTGCGCGAGCTGGCCCGGCGGCACCCGATCGCGGCGGTCGGCCTGGCCGTCGCCGGTTTCATCTCGAGCGATCAATCGACGGTCCTGTTCGCCCCGCACCTGCCGTGGCAGAACGCCCCGGTCGCCCAACGGCTCACCGCGCGCCTCGGCCTGCCGGTGATCCTCGAACACGACGCGAACGCCGCGGGCTGGGCCGAGTACCGCTTCGGCGCGGCGGCGGGCGGGCAGACGGTGGTGCTCGTCGCGATCGGCACCGGTATCGGGGCCGCGCTGCTCATCGACGGCCGGCTCTATCGCGGCAGCCACGGCATCGCCCCCGAACTCGGCCACCTGCAGGTCGTCCCCGAGGGCCGCGCCTGTCCCTGCGGCAAACACGGCTGCTGGGAGCGCTACTGCAGCGGAACGGCGCTGGCCGACACCGCCATCGAAATGCTCGCCACCGACCCCGTGCGTTCGGTGCTGGCCCGCGACGTGCTGCGCGACCCCGGCTCGCTCACCGGCCGCCGGGTCGCGGGCGCCGCACAGGACGGCGATCCACTCGCGGTCCGGGTGATGGCCGACTTCGCCCGGTGGCTCGGGCTCGGCCTCGCCTTCGTCAGCGATCTGTTCGATCCCGACCTGGTGGTGATCGCGGGCGGGGTGAGCAGTTCGGCGCCGTTGTTCCTCGACGAGGCTCGCGAACACTACGCGAGCGCGGTCACCGGAGCCGGGCATCGGCCGCTGGCGCGCCTGCGCACCACCCAGCTCGGGGAGGCCGCCGGCATGATCGGGGCAGCGGGCTTGGCGAGGGCCGCGCTCGACACACCGGTCGTCGGCCACATCGCGAGATGAGCGTCACATCCATGCGCAGCGGCTACCGTCCTGGGTTGGTTGTGACCTGCGACCAGCGGTAAAGTCGTTCTCCGACGAGGCTGCACACCACGATCCCGGTCCCGAAGAAAGGACGCCATGTTCTACTGGCTGCTCAAGTTCGTCTTCCCGGGACCGTTCATGCATCTATACAACCGGCCCGTGGTCGAGGGCGTCGAGAACGTTCCGACGGACGGGCCCGCGATCATGGCGGGTAACCATCTGTCGTTCTCCGACTGGCTGTTCGCGCCGCTGCTGAGCCCGCGCCGGATCAACTACCTGGCCAAGGCGGAGTACTTCACCACCCCTGGCTTCAAGGGACGCCTGCAGAAGTTCTTCTTCAGCGGCACCGGCCAGTATCCGATCGACCGCAGCGGCGCCTCGGCCGCCGACGACGCGCTCACCGCCGCCACCAAGCTCCTCGACGAAGGTCGCCTCGTCGGCCTGTACCCCGAGGGCACCCGCTCCCCCGACGGCCGCCTCTACAAGGGCAAGACCGGCATGGCGCGCCTGGCGCTCGAGACCGGCGTCCCGGTGATCCCGGTCGCGGTGATCGGCACCGACAAGGTGAGCCCGCCCGGACCGTTCAAGTGGCGTCGCCAGAAGGTCACGCTGAAGTTCGGTGCGCCGCTTGATTTCTCGCGCTACGAGGGCATGAGCGGCAACCGCTTCGTCGAACGCGCCGTCACCGACGAGGTGATGTACGAGCTGATGCGGCTCACCGGCCAGGAATATGTCGACGTGTACGCGCACAGCCTCAAGAAGGGCGTCGCGCCCACCGACAACCAGATCGACGCCACCCGCATCCCCGAGACCAAGGCCGGCTGACCCGAAACCTGGTGCGCCACACGACGAGCCGACGCCCATCGATGCTGCCCGGATCGAACCTTCGCGCACGCGTGCGCCGTTGCCCGGACACCTTCGCGCCCGATTGGTAACCTTTGCCGGGCACAGGCCGGCGGCCACCACCGGTGGCGGGCGTCGGGGACAGCGAGGTGGACATGGCCGGAGGCGAATCCGACGAGGCTCGCGTCATGCCGTTCGCCCGGCGTGCGTCCCCTCGTGACGGCAATCCACCCACCGGCCGGGTAGTGCGCGGCGCCCGCTTGGCCGCGGTGCCGGTGGCCTATGCGGGCCGCCGCATCGCGGGCCTCGGCAGGCGCGCCGCGGGTCGCGACCCCGCCGCCGTGGACCGCGACATCCGTGTTCGCACCGCCGAACACCTGTTCCAGGTGCTCGGTGAGCTCAAGGGCTGCGTCGCGAAATTGGGCCAGCTCCTCGGCCTGCTCGAACTCGGCCTTGCCCCTGACCTGGCCGAGCCGTACCGCCAAGCGCTTGCCCGACTGCACGATTCGGCACCCGCCATGCTCCCCGGCGCGGTCCACGCCGAGCTCGCCACCCATCTCGGGCCGCACTGGCGCTCACTGTTCCTCGAATTCGACGACCGAGCCTCCGCCGCCGCCTCGGTCGGCCAGGTCCATCGCGCCCGCTGGCACGACGGGACTCAGGTCGCGGTCAAGGTCATGTACCCCGGTTCCCGCCGCGCGGTCCTGGCCGACCTGCAAGCCCTGCGTCGCGCGACACCGCTGTTCACCGCGCTGCTGCCCGGCGCCGACACCCGGCCGGTGGTGGAGGCGCTGTGCAACGAGATCCGCGACGAACTCGACTACGCCCGCGAGGCCGTCAACCAGCGTGCCTTCACCGCCGCCTTCGCCGATGACCCCGACGTGGTGGTGAGCCGGGTGATCGCTCAGCGCGGCGACGTGCTGGTCACCGAATGGCTCGACGGTGTTCCGCTGTCCCGGTTGATCATTCGCGGCAACGCGAACGAACTCGATCGGCTCGGCGTGCTGATCATGCGCTTCCTGTTCTCCGCCCCCGCCCGCGCCGCCCTCGTCTATGGCGACCCGCACCCGGGCAATTTCCTTCGGATGCCCGACGGCAGGCTCGGCGTCGTCGACTTCGGCGCCTGCACTGCGTGGCCCGGCACCTTCCTCGACGTCGCGAGCGACGTCGGCGCCGCCGTCATCGCCGACTCCCCCGCCGACCTCGAGGCCGCCATGCGCCGCCACGGCTTCGTCGCCCCCGGCCGCGACCTCGACATCGCCACCGTCGCCGCCCGCCTCCAACCGGTCCGCGAAGCCCTCCTCGCCCCCACCTACCCCCTCTCGGCCGACTGGCTCCGCGAGCAAGTGCGCCTCGCCACCGACCTGCGCCTGACGAACATCCTGCGCCAACTCACCATGCCCCCCGCCCACACCCCCATCCTGCGCTCCTTCCTCGGCGGCCTGGCAGTGCTGTGCCAACTGCACACCGAGGTCCCCCTCCGCGCCGAATGCACCCGCTGGTACCCCGAAACCGCCGCCGCCGCGGGTCTGTAGCGGCGTCACCCTCGTTCGGCCCGTCGTACGGCATCGTTCATGTTCCGTTGCCTTGCTAACGACCGCGTGTTCCGACCGGTGGCGCACCGTGAGATTCATGGCTGTTTCGGATTTCGCGATGTCTCGGCGCACGCTGCTGCGCGCCACCGCTCTCGGTGTGGTGACTGCTCCCGCTCTGGTGGCCTGCGGGGATGACGGGCCCGCACTGGTGCGAGCCAGGCCTTCGCTCACGCACGGGGTCGCGGTCGGGGACCCGCGTAGCGATGGCGCGTTGATCTGGGCTCGGTCGGACACACCGGCGACGCTGGTGGTGGAGACGTCGGCGAGCGAGAAGTTCACGGACGTCAAGCGATTCACCGGGCCGCTGCTCACCCCCGCGACCGACGGCACCGGGCGGGTGCGGGTGAACGGTCTGCCCGCCGGGCAGCTCGTGCACTACCGGGTGCGCCTCGACGGGGAAGGCGGCGCGAGCTCGGAGGCGCTCACCGGTGTGTTCCGCACGGCGCCGACCGCGCCCGCCGACATCTCGCTGCTGTGGTCCGGTGATGTCGCGGGCCAGGGTTTCGGGATCAACCCCGACCTCGGCGGCATGAAGGTGTTCTCCGCCATGGCCGCTCGCGACCCGCACCTGTTCCTGCATTCCGGCGACTGCGTCTACGCCGACAACGCGCTGAAAGAATCGGTGACGCTGCCCGACGGCCGGATCTGGCGCAACATCACCGCCGAAGCGAAGAACGCCCCCGCGGAAACCCTCGACCAGTTCCGCGGCAACTACGCCTACAACCTCACCGACGACAACTACCGCCGGTTCAACGCCGCCGTCGCCCAGATCGTCCAGTGGGACGACCACGAGACCACCAACAACTGGTCCCCCGGCGGCACGGTCGCCGCCGACAAGGGCTACACCGAGCGCAGCATGGACACTCTCGCGACGCGTTCCTGGCAGGCCTTCCACGAGTGGATGCCCTTGGAGCCCAAGGAAGCCGTCGATGGCCGGCTCTACCGCAAGATCTCCTACGGCCCGCTGCTCGACGTGTTCGTCCTGGACATGCGCGCCTACAAGGACGCCAACACCGCCAATACCGCGCCCCAGGGCCAGATCCTCGGCGCCGCCCAGATCGCCTGGCTCACCGAGGGGTTGAAGAACTCCAGGGCCACCTGGAAGATCGTCGCCGCCGACCTGCCACTGGGCGTGGTCGTCCCCGATGGCAAGACCGCCTTCGAAGGCCCCGCCAACGCCGCCCCCGGCGCACCCTCGGGCCGCGAGACCGAGATCGCCCAGGTGCTCTCGGCGATCAAGGCGAACAAGGTCAGCGACGTCGTCTGGCTCACCGCGGATGTCCACTACACCGCCGCGCACCACTACTCCCCCACCCGCGCCGCCTTCACCGATTTCGACGAGTTCTGGGAGTTCGTCTCGGGCCCGCTCAACGCGGGCGCGTTCGGCCCCAACCCCCTCGATCCCACGTTCGGACCCGAGGCGGTCTACGTCCACGCGCCGCCCACCGCGAACACCTCCCCGATGGATCCGGAGTACCAGCACTTCGGCGAGGTGAGAATCGACGGCCGCACCGGAGAAATGACCGTCAACTTGTGCGACGCGACCGGAAAAGTCCTGTTCACCAAGCAACTCGCGCCCACGCGGAAATAGGTGCGAAGTACCCTGCGCACGAACCGCCCACCTGTGGTTAGCTATGCGGTCATGGGCACGCCGCATACCGTCATCTCCGAAGAATATCTCCCCACCGATACGGCGGATGTCGTTCGCACTGTGCGTGATTCGCGCGGTCGGTCGGAACGGTTGACGGTGCGCGGCGGTGAACAGACCGAAGAGTCCTATGGTCTGACCGATCAGCGCGGGGCGCTCTCGCTGCGCAAGATGAACTCGGTCCTCGACATCAACCTGGGCCGGCGCACCGTGCGCGTGCAGGCGGGCGCGAAGCTGTCCGAGATCGACCGCCGCCTCGGCGCGCACGGTCTCGGCCTACCGGTGGTCGGCGATCATCGCGACATCACCGCGGGCGGCTTCGCCTCCGTCGGCGGGGTGAGCACCGCCTCGCACCGCTACGGCATGTTCATCGACCAGATCGTCGACCTCGAATACGTCGACCCCGACGGCCGGATCGGCACCTGCGGGCGCGGTCACCACACCGAGCGGTTCCACCGCATCCTCGGCGCGGGCGGTCGCGCGGGCATCATCACCGCCCTCACCCTGGACGTGGTCGAGGTCGACAAAGACCACACCATGCTCACCACCGACGCCGACCGGTTCCTCGACTTCGACTCCTTCGTCGAGCACGCGACCAACGAGATCACCAACCCCGGCAGCGCGGCCCTACAGGTCGGCCGCTGGGTCGACACCGCCCCGCTGAAGGTGGCGCGCCCGGTCGGCACCGGCCAGGTGACCCTCGGCGCCGTCCGTTTCGGCCAGTGGTCGAGCCTGTACCCCACCGCCCCCACTCGCGGCCTGCGGGCCCGGCGTGAGGTCGGCACGCGGACCCGCAAGTCGTTGGGCGCCATCGCTTCCGCCGCGGGCGGGCGCGCGGGCATGCCGGTGCGCAACGCGGCAGCGGGCGCGCTGATGTTCGCGCCGAAGGTCCTCACCATGCGCGACGCCGAGTACCTGGCCGACACCGTCATCAATTCCTCCGAGCGCGGTCCCGCCTACCGCGTCGGCGTGTTCGCCCCGCTGGCCAACTACGGTTCGGTCTTCTACGGCCTGCACGACCTGTTCTCGGCGCACCGCGAACGCTCGGGCTGCTTCACCGTCATCTCCGCGATGACCTACGGCGTGCGCTCGGAGTACCTGCGCGCCGAAGCCGCCGCCCGCGGCCTCACGCCCGCCGACTACGGCCTGATCACCTTCACCTGCCGCCTGCGCCCGTCGGCCCTGCCCTCGGAGCAGCTGCGCGAGATCGTCGCCGGCATCGACGACATCTGCCGCTCGGAGCAGGGCCTGCGCTACAGCGTCTGAGGAGGGTTCGGCGTTACGCCCGGCTGCGCGTCTGCACGCACTGTGTTACACGCCGAACCCGCTGGTCATGTCGGGTTCGACAGCGGCCATCCGACTATCGGGCATATCCATCTCCCAGTGGATGGGATAGTCGGCTCTACGGCTCACCCGGAGAAAGTGTGATGTCGGTTACGCATTTCGATCGTTCGTCGAATGCGGGCCCCATCCTCGAAAGGACCTCTGATGGTCGCTCCCACTCCGGCACCCGGCGCAGACCGCTGGACCCCACGCCTGATCTTCTCGCTCGCCTCGATCGTGCTCCTGCTGGAGATGCTCGCGGTGAGCTACATGATGATCTCGACGGCCCTGCCGTCGATCGCCGCGCACTACCGAACCACCCAGGGTGCCTGGCTGCTGACGTCGTTTCTGCTGGTCGGCGCCGTCACCGCGCCGCTGATCGGCAAGCTGGCGGACATGTACGGCAAGCGCAAAGCCCTCCTCGGTTGTGTGGCCGTGGCAGCGGCGGGATCGCTGCTGTCGGCGGTCGCGGGCAGCTACGCGGTCCTGATCGCGGGCCGCGCGCTGACCGGCCTGCTCATTCCCTGTCTGTTCCTGAGCTATTCGCTGATCCGGGACGTGTTCCCGGCGAAGACGATCGCGCTGGCGGTGAGCATCGCGACCAGCGGCATGGGATTGATCGCGATCCCCGCGCCGTTCCTCACCGGGTGGCTGATCGACAACCACGGGTTCCGCAGCATCTTCTGGTTCTTCGTCATCGGTCTCGCCGTGCTGGGCGCGCTGATCTTTTTCACGACGGCCGAATCGTCGGTGCGGCTGCGCTCACGGATCGATCCGCTCGGGGCGATTCTGCTCGGCGGCGGCATCGCCGGCATCCTCGTCGCGGTCAGCTTCGGGCCGACCTGGGGGTGGCGTGACAGCACGACCATGGCCTACCTCGCCGGTGGCGTGGTGCTGCTGCTGGCGTGGCTGGTGAGCGCGCGAATGATCCGGGAACCGCTGATCGACCTCGACGTGCTCGGCCGTCGCTCGGTGCTGCTGACCACCATCGGCGCCGGACTCTGCTACGGCGCCAGCGGGCTGTTCACCATCCTGCTGCCGATGCTGGCCATGACGCCCGCCGTGTTCGGGCTCGACTACGGATTCGGCGTCACCGCGGAGGGTTTCGCGATCTTCCAGGCGCCGGTGGGGCTGATGGTGGTGGTCGGCGGTGTGCTCGTCGGCGTGCTCGTCGGCCGCCGCGATGTCCGCCCCCGCATCCTGATGACCTGCGGCATGCTGCTGATGGCCGCCGGATTCGTGCTGACCGCCGCCGTGCACGACAGCAAGCCGCTGCTGATCGTGTTCGCGGGCATCTTCGGCACCGGCATGGGCATGGCCTACGCCGCCATCCCGAATCTGCTGATCGAGGCGGTGCCGCCGCAGTTGCAGGCGGGCACCGCGAGCATCGTCGGCGTCTCGCAGAGCGTGTTCCCCGCCGTCCTGCCGGTCATCGCGTTCACGATCATGAACAACTCCTACATCGCGCCGATCCCGCCGGAGATGACGCAGGGCGCGGTGTTCTATCTGGACCGCGGCTTCACGATCGCCTTCCTGATCGGTGGCGCGACCGCCCTCATCGGCGCGGTGGTCGCCGCGGCGCTGCCGCGCCGGATCGTGCAACTGTCCGGTCCGCGCAAGGTGGAAGGGCCGGAGGAGGAAGGACTGGTGTTCGCGCACTGAGGCATTCGATGCCCCGAGCCGGTCGTGCGGTCGCACGGCCGGCTCGGTCGTTTTTCGGGACAACGACAACGGCCGCCGCGATTCCCTCGACTACGAGGGCGTCGCGACGACCGTGTTCTGGTGGATCAGTGCTTCTCGGCACCCAGGTAGTACTCGAAGACCAGGCCGGCGGCGGCGGCGAGCACGAGCACCACGCCGAGGCCGATCAGCCAGAACTGGAAGAACGCCAGGCCCAGCGCGGTCACCGAACCGGCAGCCGCGAGCAGGATGGGCCAGAAGCTACCGGGCGAGAAGAAGCCCAGGTCACCGGCGCCGTCGACGATCTCGGCCTCTTCGTAGTCCTCGGGACGCAGGTCGATGCGCCGCGCGACGAACCGGAAGTAGGTGCCGATGATCAGCGACAGGCCCGCGGTCAGCACGATCGCGGTGGTGCCCGCCCACTCGATACCGGTGCGCGACTGGGCGGTGAAGAAGCCGTAGACGATGCCCACCAGGATGAAGAACGCCGTGAGCAGTTCGAAGATCCGCGCTTCGATCCTCATATCAGAATCCTCACTTGCTCTCGTTCACCGAAGCGCTCTTGGCATCACGCTTGGTGTTGAAGGGGTACGTGGAGGTGGCCACCGGCGACTCGCCGATCGATGCCAGCGCCTCACCGTTGGTCTTGCCGTCGATGCGCGCCTGCATGTACTTGGCGTACTTCTCCGGCGAAACCGCGCGGACCTCGAAGTTCATCATCGAGTGGTAGGTGCCGCACATCTCGGCGCAGCGGCCGACGAACGCGCCTTCCTTCTCGATCTCGGAGATCTGGAAGACGTTGTCGGACTGGTTTTCCTTCGGGTTCGGCATCACGTCGCGCTTGAACATGAACTCCGGCACCCAGAAGGCGTGGATCACGTCGGCGGCGGCGAGCTGGAACTCGATGCGCTTACCGGTCGGCAGCACCAGGACCGGAATCTCTTCGCTGGAGCCGAAGGTCTCGACCTTGTCGTAGTGCAGGTACGAGAGGATGTCGTTGGCCGGCTTGCCGTGCAGGGGGCCCGGCTGCGGGTGACCCTTGTCGTTCTTCAGCTCACGGTATTCGGCGAGCTGCTCTTCGTTCAGCAGCTCCTTCTCCGTGTCGATGCCGTTCCAGGTGAGCCCGCCGACGTTGTTGATGTTGCGGTAGCCGAACTTCCAGTTCCACTGGAAGGCGGTCACGTCGACGGTGACATCCGGGTTGTCGGTCTTCTCGTGCACGTAGTTCTGCACGACCACGGTGAAGTAGAACAGCACCGCGATGATCACGAACGGGATCGCCGTGTAGGTCAGCTCGAGCGACACGTTGTAGCCGGTCTGGCGCGGGAACTCCGGGGAGTTCTTGCGCTTGCGGTGGAAGATGACCGTCCAGAAGGTCAGACCCCAGACCAGCACGCCCATGGCGAGCGCGGCCAGCACCGACCAGGTCCACAGCTCACGCATCCGGGTGGCCTGCGGGGTGATACCCGACGGCCAGCCGAACCGGAGCCAAACATTGTCGATCGAGCAGCCCGAGACGAGCATCGCGGTGATCCCCAAGGACACCGCCAGCCCGGCCCGCCGAAGGACCCGGCCCTGCCGGCCCTTCTCGGGTCGTGCCCCGATCTCTTCGCTCGCCTTGTGCGCCACGCTCACGCCTTCCTGGTCGCCACACATTCCGACACATTGCGTCGTCCGGGCGGCGATTCGCCCGTTCCGACACCTCTTCAAAGCAGTTTCAGGCCTCTCGAAGTATCGCCGCTGTGACGCCTGCACACCTGAGAAGGACCTGAGTACTACGCAGCGTAGACCAAAGCGGGCACTGTCTTGTCGCGGGGTCACTTTCGACACTCCGCCGTGACCGCACCGATCATCGCGACCTGCGGTTTGATCATCGGCCGGTCGCTGTGTCCCTCGCGCGAGCGGGCGAGCGCGGCGTGTCGGGCAGGTGTGCGGCATACTCGGACACAGCGTTTGGGCCCGTGTGTGGCCACCCCATCATCGAACGAGAGAAGGTTGTCGACACCGTGTGCGGACTGCTCGGATTCCTGACAGCTGATACGGCGACGACCGCGGTGGTCGATCAGGTGTACGACGCGCTGCACTGCCAGCGGCATCGTGGCCCGGACGAGAAGGGCACCTGGCACGACGATCACATGATCTTCGGGTTCAACCGCCTGTCCATCATCGATATCGAGCACTCGCACCAGCCGCTGCGCTGGGGCCCGGCGGACAACCCGCAGCGCTACGCGATGACCTTCAACGGCGAGATCTACAACTACCTCGAGCTGCGCGAACAACTGGCGGCCGAGCACGGCGCCGAGTTCGGCGAGGGCAAGATCTTCGCCACCGACGGTGACGGCGAGGCCATCGTGGCCGCCTTCCACTTCTGGGGCCCCGAAGCCGTGCGCAAGCTGCGCGGCATGTTCGCCTTCGCGATCTGGGACACCGAGACCTCGGAACTGTTCCTGGCGCGCGATCCGTTCGGCATCAAGCCGCTGTTCATCGCGACCGGCCCCGGGGGCACCGCCTTCGCCAGCGAGAAGAAGAGCCTGCTCGAACTGCTGAGCCCGCTGGAGCTGTCCGACGAGCTGGACCCGCGCGCGCTCGAGCACTACACGGTGCTGCAGTACGTGCCCGAGCCCGAGTCGCTGCACCAGAACATCCGCCGCCTCGAGTCCGGCAACTACGCCACGGTGAAGGTCGGCCAGGAGCCGGTCACGACCCGCTACTTCCGCCCCGACTTCCGGGTTCGCCCGTTCGTGGCGGGCTCGGAGAAGGCCCGCTACGCCGAGATCGCCGCGGCGCTGGAGGACTCGGTCGCCAAGCACATGCGCGCCGATGTCACCGTCGGTTCGTTCCTGTCGGGCGGCATCGACTCCACCGCCATCGCCGCGCTGGCCATGCGCCACAACCCGAAGCTGATCACCTTCACCACCGGGTTCGAGCGCGAGGGGTACTCCGAGGTCGACGTCGCCGCCGAGAGCGCCGAGCTGATCGGCGCCCGCCACATCGTCAAGGTGGTCTCCCCCGCCGAATTCGCCGCCGCGATCCCCGAGATCGTCTGGTACCTCGACGATCCGGTCGCCGACCCGGCCCTCGTCCCGCTGTACTTCGTGGCCAAGGAAGCCCGCAAGCACGTCAAGGTCGTGCTCTCCGGCGAAGGGGCCGACGAGCTCTTCGGCGGCTACACGATCTACCGGGAACCGTTGTCGCTCAAGCCTTTCGAATACCTGCCCGCCGGTGCGCGCAAGCTGCTCGGCAAGCTCGGTGACAAGATCCCCGACGGTAAGCGCGGCAAGTCGCTGCTGCAGCGCGGCTCCCTGCGCCTCGAAGACCGCTACTACGGCAACGCCCGCAGCTTCAACGACGCCCAGCTGCGCGCGGTCCTGCGCGACTTCCGTCCCGAGTGGACCCACCAGGACGTCACCGCGCCGATCTACGCGCAGTCCGCGGGCTGGGACCCGGTCGCGCGCATGCAGCATCTCGACCTGTTCACCTGGCTGCGCGGCGACATCCTGGTCAAGGCCGACAAGATGACCATGGCCAACTCCCTCGAACTGCGCGTGCCGTTCCTGGACAACGAGGTCATGCGCGTCGCCGAGGGCATCCCGTTCGACCAGAAGATCACCAGGGAAACTTCGAAGTACGCGCTGCGCCAGGCCCTGGACGGCATCGTCCCCGACCACGTCCTCCATCGCGCCAAGCTCGGCTTCCCGGTCCCGTTGCGTCACTGGCTGCGCGGCACCGAACTCTACGACTGGGCCGAAACCCAGATCGCCGAGTCCCAGACCGGCCACCTGCTGCACAAGCCGGCCGTCCTCCAGATGCTCCGCGACCACAAAGCAGGCGTCTCCGACCACAGCCGCCGCCTCTGGACCGTCCTGGTCTTCATGGTCTGGCACGGCATCTTCGTCGAAGACCGCATCAAGCCGGAAATCCAAGAACCGACCTACCCCGTCTCTCTGTAACCCACGGAAAACGCCCCCTGGTTCGAAAGATCCAGGGGGCGTTCGTGTTCCGTAAGTCAGAGCAGGAAGGCCAGCTCGTCGGCGGCGTCGGTGCCGTAGGCCTTGGTGAGGCGCTCGAGGGCGTCGTCGGTGTTGAGGGTCCACTCCTGGGTGCCGGTGGTCTCCAGGATGAGGACGGCGATCAGGGAGCCGAGCTGGGCGGCGCGTTCCAGGGTCAGGCCGGCGCGGTGGGCGGTGAGGAAGCCGGCGCGGAAACCGTCGCCGACACCGGTCGGGTCGACCTTGGCCACCTCGGGCACCACGCCGACGCGGACCTCGGTGCCGTCGGCGTCGACGACGAGTACACCTTCGGAGCCCAGCGTGGTGACCCGGATGCCGACCTTGGCGGTGATGTCGGCTTCGCTCAGGCCGGTCTTCTGCTGCAGCAGGGCCCACTCGTACTTGTTGGTGAACAGGTAGGCGGCGCCGTCGACCAGTTCGGTGGCCTGCTCGCCGTCGAGGCGGGCCAGCTGCTGGGACGGGTCGGCGGCGTAGGCGATGCCCTGTGCCTTGGCCTGGCGGGTGTGCGCGACCATCGCGTCAGGGTCGTTCGCCCCGACCAGCACCAGGTCGACATCGTGGGCGGCGGCGATCGCGGCGATGTCGATATCGCGCGCCTCGCTCATCGCACCCGGGTAGAACGACGCGATCTGCGCCATCGTCTCATCGGTGGTGCACACGAACCGGGCGGTGTGCGATGTCGCGGACACGTGCACCGCCGAGCAGTCGACGCCGCTGGCCTCCAGCCACTGGCGGTACTCGGCGAAGTCGGCGCCCACGGCACCGACGAGCACCGGACGCTGCTTCAGCAGACCCATCGCGTAGGCGATGTTGCCCGCCACTCCGCCGCGACGGATCTGCAGATCGTCGACGAGAAAGCTCAAGGACACATGATCGAGTTGATCGGCGAGCAGCGCATCGGCGAACCGGCCGGGGAAGCGCATGAGGTGGTCGGTGGCGATGGATGCGGACACGGCAACAGACACGAGGCAGGGCCCCTTCGACGCTAGACGGGGAAACAGAGAAAGCCCGGGACCACCAGATCCCGGACTTCAACGGTAGCAAGCGCCACACCCCTGTGGTTCACCTCAACGCAACCGCGTCGAAAGCGACCACCCCGCGAGTGAATCGCTACTCCCCCGCAACTACACATCTCCCGACCCCACGACCACCCTCACGAGTGAATCGCCGCGCCTTCGGCAACCACCTACGCACTCCCCACGCAACCACCACGTTTTCGGCCGCCCCGGATCCGAGGGGCGAGACGGAACGCCGCAGGCGCAGTATCGCCCCTCGGATTCGGGGTGACGAGGCCGAAAACCCGCGGCGCCAGCCGCTAATTAAAGCTGTCGCCGCAGGCGCAGGAGCCGGTGGCGTTGGGGTTGTCGATGGTGAAGCCCTGCTTCTCGATGGTGTCGACGAAGTCGATCGAGGCGCCGTCGATGTACGGGGCGCTCATGCGGTCGACGGCCAGCTTCACGCCGGAGAACTCGACGACGATGTCACCGTCGAGGATGCGGTCGTCGAAGAACAGCTGGTAGCGCAGGCCGGCACAGCCACCGGGCTGCACGGCGATCCGCAGGGCCAGATCGTCGCGGCCCTCCTGGTCGAGCAGCGCCTTCGCCTTGATGGCGGCAGCGTCGGTCAGCGTCGCACCGTGGGTCTCGGTGGCGGTCTCGTTCTGCACAGTCATGGACACTCCTAGTTCGACTCAGCCCGTCAACGGACCTCAGGTGCACAGCGCACGACTGATTTCAACGCTGTCGCAGCAACTGCTTATTCCTATTTTGCCACCCTCGGCGCAACCAGTAGACGCCACCTGGGTGCTTGTGCCCACAGTACGCCCTGTGACGGCGTGATCTGTGTCGCAGCGCGGCCCCGGATGAGACCGGGCCCACCGCTGAGCGGACCGCATTTCCCGATGGTCGGCATCATCGAATAGCCTGGTGAACGTGAAATTGTTTCGTCGTGACGAGTCCAGCACCATCGACGAGTCCGTCGACCCGTCGGTGTCCGACCCCGAACAGGCCGCCGCTACCGCGTCGACCACCCCCGGTAAGGGCAGGCCGACGCCGAAAAGGCGTGAGGCAGAAGGCAAGCGGCGCGGTCCGATCGCGCCCGCCCCGCTGACCGCCAAGGAAGCCCGCGCGCGCCGCAAGGCCGTCAAGGGCACCAAACAGGACCGCAAGGCCGCCGCCGCCGACCGCCGCGCCGCCGTGCAGGACCGCCGTGCCCGCATGCTCGCCGGCGAGGACAAGTACCTGCTGCCCCGCGATCAGGGCCCGGTCCGCGCGTATGTGCGCGACCTGGTGGACGCCCGCCGCAACCTCGTCGGCCTGTTCATGCCGATGGCGCTGGTGCTGATCCTGTCGATGTTCGTGGCCCCCGGCCTGCAGACCATCGTCACCCTGGCCATGCTGGTGATGATGGTCTTCATGATCATCGAGGGCTTCGTCCTCGGCAAGATCGTCAGCAACCGGGTGATCGAACGGTTCCCCGACACCACCGACACCGGCTTCAAGCTCGGCTGGTACGCCTTCGTTCGCGCCTCACAGATCCGCAAGATGCGCGCCCCGAAGCCGCGGGTAGGCCCCGGCGACGCGGTCTGAGTTCGACCGGACTCCCGAATGCCGTCTCATCCCTCCGGATGGGGCGGCATTCGTCTTTTCAGTGATGGCTCGGGCGGATGTAGTCGGCGTAGCCCGCGATGGCCTTGAGTTCGGTGTCCATGCGCTGGGCGTCGCGGTCGACGATCCCGGTGGATCCGGCGGTGCCGCGACCGATCAGTACGGCGAGTCCGATGATGGCGGCGAGGACGATCAGGAAAGTAAGCATGGCAGTAATTTTGCGCTCGATGATTTTCAGCCGAAAGTGGCTGTTCTGTCATTGTGCGTAAAGATCCAGCCAGCTACGATGAGGCATGCTCTCGAAGGTTGCCGTGGTCCTCAGCGACCGGCTCGCGATGTTCGAATTCGGTGTCGTCTGTGAGGTTTTCGGCCTGGACCGCACCGCGGACGGCCTGCCCGGCTTCGACTTCCGGGTCTGCGGCGCCGACCCGGGCACACCACTGCGCTCCACCACTCCCGGCATCTCCGTCACCCCGGAGTTCGGTCTCGACCAACTCGCGAAGGCCGACCTGGTCGCCATCCCGGCCTCCCCGATCGACCAGTACGACGACCGGGTGCTCGAGGCGGTGCGCGGGGCCGCCGACGCGGGCGCGACCGTCCTCACCGTCTGCTCGGGCGCCTTCCTGGTCGGCGCGGCCGGTCTGCTCGACGGCCGCAAGTGCACCACCCACTGGCGTTATGTCGACAGGCTCGCCGCAATGTTCCCCGACGCGACCGTCGACCCCGACGTCCTGTTCGTCGACGAGGGCAACCTGATCACCAGCGCGGGCACCGCCGCGGGCATCGACGCCTGCCTGCACCTGGTCCGCCGCGAGATCGGCACCGCCGCCGCCAACGGCATCGCGCGCCGCATGGTCGTCCCGCCGCAGCGCGACGGCGGCCAGCGCCAGTTCATCGAGCAGCCGGTCCCCGAGTGCAGTTCGATCGGCCTGTCCACCACCCTGGCGTGGCTCACCGAGAACCTCGCCCTGCCGCACACCGTCGACGAACTCGCGGCCCGCTCCAGCATGTCCACCCGCACCTTCGCCCGCCGCTTCGCCGCCGAGACCGGCACCACCCCGGTCAAATGGCTCACCACCCAGCGCGTCCTGTTCGCCAAGCACCTGCTCGAAACCACCGACATGGCCCTGGAGCGGATCGCCGACGAGTCCGGCTTCGGCTCCGGCGCCCTTTTGCGCCACCACTTCCAACGACAGGTCGGCCTCGCTCCCACCGAATACCGCCGCCGCTTCGGCGCGACCGGGTGAGCCGTCGTTCACTGCGTCGCGGGATTCCGCTGTGCGAAGCGACCGGTGCCGAGGTCCGCGTCGGCGAGTTGGAGCGGTGCGGCGCGGCACTGCCGCGATGCTGTGAAGCCGCACAATCGGCTTGACTCGATCGGCGCAAACTGGTCGGCTAGCAGGGTGTTTGATGCTGGGTGGGGTAGTTTTCGTCGGCTGAGCAGAGCTCTCACCATCGTCGCGGCGGCGGTGGTCGTGTCGTCGGCCGGCCCGTCCGTGGCCGTCGCCGTGCCGACCGCGGCAGCGGTGACGCGCACGCCCGCGGGCGGTTTCGAGGATCTGATCGTCCCGTCGAGCATGGGTCCGATCAAGGTCCAGGTGCAGTGGGCGGCGCGCGGCGGCAGTTCCGCGCTGTATCTGCTCGACGGTCTGCGCGCCCCCGCCGACCACAGCCAGTGGACCACCGACACCGACGCGTTGCGCCAATTCGCCGGGGACGACGTCACTTTGGTGTTCCCGGTCGGCGGCAACTCCAGCTTCTACACCGACTGGTACCGGCCGAGCAGCACCAACGGCCAACCGACCACCTACAAGTGGGAAACGTTCCTCACCCGCGAATTGCCCGACTTCCTGGCCGGGTACGGCGTCTCCCGCACGAACAACGGCATCGTCGGCGTCTCCATGGGTGGCAATGCCGCCATGACACTGGCCGCGCACCATCGCGACCAGTTCCGGTTCGCCGGATCGTTCTCCGGGTTCCTCAACCCGGCGGCCCCGATGTGGAACCAGGTGATGCGCGCGGCCATGCTGGATGAGGGTCGCTTCAACATCGATGACATGTGGGGCGCCGCGGGCGATCCCGCGTGGAATCGCAACGACGCCACCGTCCAGGCCGAACTGCTGCGCGGTCTGCCGCTGTACGTGACCAGCGGCAACGGTGTCCCCGGCCCCCTCGACCTCCCGAGCGGCGTCGGCAACACGATCAACGCGGCGGGGATCGAGGCATTCGCCGTGATCACCGCGAGCACCTTCCGCGACCGCACCGCCGCCCTCGGCATCCCCGCCCGCGTCGACTTCACCAACGGCACCCACACCTGGCCGTACTGGCAACAGTCCCTCGCTACCGCCCGCCCGATGATCCTGGAAGCTCTGTCCGCCTGATGTTCCCGCGACATCACTGGGCGGCTACGGTGCTCGGGTGTCCACTCGCATCCTCGTTCTCGGCGGTGCGCGGTCCGGCAAGTCGGCCTTCGCCGAGGGCCTGCTGACCGACGCGCCCGCGGTTCGCTATCTGGCTACCGCTGTTCTCGACGCCGCCGATCTCGACTTCGCCGACCGGATCGCCGTCCACCGCGATCGTCGTCCCGCGCACTGGACCACTGTCGAGAACACCGAGCCCGCAACGGTTCTCGCCGCCGAGACTCCGGCGACACTGCTCGATGACATCGGCACCTGGATCACTGCCCGCCTCGATGCCCGCGGGGCGTGGGATGCTCCGCGCGGCACCGTGGCCCCGGACTGCGACGAGCTCGTCGCGGCCGTCGCGGCGTATCGGCAGCGGCTGGTGATCGTCTCTCCCGAGGTCGGGATGGGTGTCATCCCCGCGACCCGCTCGGGGCGACTGTTCCGCGACGAGATCGGCACGCTCAACCAGCGTCTCGCGCAGGTGTGCGACGAGGCGTATCTCATCGTCGCCGGGCTGCCGGTTCGATTGAAATGAGCCGGGTCGGTCGGCGCCGCGCGCCGTGATCCGGGCAAGATGAGCGTCGAACACCCCGTACCACCTCCGAAAGGCTTGCCAGTGACGCACGGATTCGACCCGGTCGCGGCCCCGGACGCGCAGGTGCGCGTGGCGGCCGAGCAGCGCCAGACGCAGCTCACCAAACCGGCCGGATCGCTGGGACGGCTCGAGGAACTCGGCAACTGGGTCGCCGCCTGCCAGGGCGTGTGCCCGCCCCAGCAGTTCGAACGCGCCAGGGTGGTGCTGTTCGCGGGTGATCACGGCGTGGCGAAGCACGGCGTCTCGGCGTACCCGAGCGAGGTCACCGCGCAGATGGTGGCCAACTTCCTGGCGGGCGGCGCTGCCGTGAACGCGCTGGCCGCCGTGGCGGGCGCGACCGTGCGGGTCGTCGATATCGCCGTCGACGGCGACACCGAACCCTCGGTGTCCCAGCACAAGGTGCGCCGCTCGAGCGGTTCCATCGACCGCGAGGACGCCCTCACCGATGCCGAGGTCACCGCCGCGCTGGCCGCGGGTCGCGCGATCGCCGACGAGGAAATCGACGCGGGCGCCGACCTGCTCATCGCCGGTGACATGGGCATCGGCAACACCACCCCCGCCACCGTCCTCATCGCCGTCCTCACCGGCACCGAACCCGTCGCCGCGGTCGGCCGCGGCACCGGCGTCGACGACCAGGGCTGGATCCGCAAGGTCGCCGCCATCCGCGACGGCATGCGCCGCGCCCGCCCGGTCGCCACCGACCCTGTCGACCTGCTCCGCGTCGCCGCGGGCGCCGACTTCGCCGCCATGACCGGTTTCCTCGCCCAGGCGGCCGTCCGTCGCACGCCCGTGCTGCTCGACGGCGTCGTGGTCACCGCCGCGGCCTTGGTCGCCGAGGACATCGCCGCGGGTGCGAAAGCCTGGTGGCTGCCGGCGCACCGCTCCACCGAGCCGGCCCACGACCTGGCCTTGAAGCACCTGCGGCTGACCCCGCTGGTCGACCTCGAGATGCGCCTCGGGGAAGGCTCCGGCGCCCTGACCGTCCTGCCGATCCTGCGGGCCGCCGTCGCCACCCTCGCCGAGATGTCGACCTTCGCCGACGCGGGCGTGAGTACTTCGGCCGAGGAATCGGACACTGTCGACCTGGGCAAGTGAGCGACCCCAACGCGGCCGGACCGACCCGGCAGCGCAGCACCGCGGCCGACGGTTGTCACGCGGTGCGTGCCCCCACCGTCAACCGATGGACTTTCTCGTGAACGCCCTGCGGCTGGCCGTCTCCTGGCTGACTGTCATCCCGGTCACCGGCCCGGCAGTGGTCGACCGACGCACCGCCGGCCACGCGATCACGCTCGCCCCGTTGATCGGTCTCACGCTCGGGGCTGTCACGGCTGCTGTCCTCTGGCTGCTGGTCAGCGCGGGTCTGACCGCGCTTCTCGCCGGTCTGCTCGTCGTCGGCCTCCTGGCGCTGCTCACCCGGGGCATGCATCTCGACGGCTTGGCCGACACCGTCGACGGCCTCGGTAGCTACGGCCCACCCCAGCGTGCCCGCGAGATCATGAAGTCCGGCGGTGCGGGCCCGTTCGGCGTCGCCGCGCTCGTTTTCGCCATCGCCATCCAGTCGGTCGCGTTCGCCACCCTGGCCGATCAGCACCGCTGGCTCGCGCTCGTCCTCGCCGTCGCCGCGGGCCGAGTCGCCGTCGTGCCCGCCTGCCGCCTCGGCATCCCCGCCGCCCCCGACGCCGGTTTCGGCGCGTTGGTCGCGGGCACCCAGCCGCGCGCCGCCGTGCTGATCTGGCCCGCGCTCGCTGTCGGCGCCGCGGTGTGGGCGGTTCCAGACAACCTCTGGCTCGGCCCCGTTGTCATGGTCGCCGCCCTCGCGTCGGCCGTCGCGGTCACCCGGCACTGTGTCCGCCGTTTCGAAGGTTTGTCCGGCGATATTCTCGGCGCAGTAGTAGAGATCACGGTTTCGATTGCCGCAGTGGGCTTCTCACTGGCGTTATAGCGAAACGCTCGGTTACCGCAAACTCGTACTGGTCACAAGTCCAAGATATCGGCGATTGTGTGCTCCCACAGACCGTCCGGTCAACGGTACTCGGGTGCGTCGCCAGCACACCGGTGGCAATACAGTGGACCGCATGTCATCCGAGCGCCTCTATTTCCGCCAGCTGCTGTCCGGCCGGGATTACGCCGTCGGCGATCCGATCGCCACGCAGATGCGCAACTTCGCGTATCTGATCGGCGACCGCGAGACCGGCGAGACCCTCCTGGTCGACCCCGCCTACCAGGCGGCCGACCTGGTCGACGTCGCGGCGGCCGACGGGATGCGCGTGTCCGGCGTGCTCGCCACCCACCATCATCCCGACCATGTCGGTGGCACCATGCTCGGTTTCACCCTCGGCGGCGTGGCCGAACTGCTCGAGAAGACCAGCGTCCCGGTCCATGTCAACAAGCTCGAACTGGACTGGGTCGCCCAGACCACCGGCATCGCCCCCAGCGAACTGACCGGCCACGACCACGGCGACAAGGTGAAGGTCGGCGCCTTCGACATCGAGTTACTCCACACGCCCGGCCACACCCCGGGCAGCCAGTGCTTCCTGTTCGACGGCCGCCTCATCTCCGGCGACACCCTGTTCATCGACGGCTGCGGCCGCACCGACTTCCCCGGCGGCGACACCGACGAGATGTTCCGCAGCCTGCGCCAACTCGCCGCCCTCGACGGCAACCCGGTCGTCTACCCCGGGCACTGGTACTCCGAAGCCCCCAGCGCCGCACTGTCTTCGGTCCGCGACACCAACTACGTGCTACGCCCGAAATCCCTCGGCGAGTGGCAAGCCTTGATGCCGGGCTGACAGCGAAAGAGCGGGCCCCTGCACGAGGGACCCGCTCTCCATACTTCGTGGCGCTTACAGTGCCCGCATCCACCCGTGCGTATCAGCGAAGGTTCCACGCTGGATCCCGGTCAACGTGTCGCGCAGCGCCATCGTCACCTCACCGGGTTCCCCACCACCGATGGCGAATTCCCCGTCACCGGACTTCACCCAGCCGACCGGCGTGATCACCGCCGCCGTCCCGCAGGCGAAAACCTCACTGATCTCCCCGGATTCGGCGCCCTTGCGCCATTCCTCCACCGAGATCTTGCGCTCCTGCACCGGGTAGCCGGAGTCGGCGGCCAGGGTGAGCAGCGAGTCGCGGGTGATACCGGGCAGCAGCGAACCCGACAGCTCGGGGGTCACCAGCCGCGCTTCCGAGCCGGTGCCGAAGACGAAGAACAGGTTGTTGGTGCCCATCTCCTCGACGTAGCGACGCTCGCAGGCGTCCAGCCAGACCACCTGGTCACAGCCCTGGTCGGTGGCCTGCGCCTGCGCGAGCAGCGACGAGGCGTAGTTGCCCGCCACCTTCGCCTCGCCGGTGCCGCCGGGAGCCGCGCGCACGTACTCGGTCGACAGCCACACCCGCACCGGCTTCACACCGCGCGGGAAGTAGGCCCCGGCGGGCGAAGCGAGCAGCAGGTACTTGTAGGCCGACGCGGGCTTCACGCCCAGTCCGGCCTCGGTGGAGAACATGAACGGCCGCAGGTACAGCGAGTCCTCGCCACCGGCCGCGGGCACCCAGTCGGCGTCGACGTCGAGCAGCTGGCGCACGGATTCGACGAACAGTTCCTCGGGCAGTTCCGCCATTGCCATGCGCGCGGCCGAGCGACGGAACCGCGCGGCGTTGGCATCGATGCGGAACGTCGCGATCTCGCCGCCGGGCTGGCGGTAGGCCTTGAGTCCTTCGAAGATCGCCTGACCGTAGTGGAACACCATGGTCGCCGGGTCCATCGAGAGCGGGCCGTACGGTTCGACGCGCGCGTTGCCCCACCGGCCGTCGGCGTAGTCGATCGACACCATGTGATCGGTGAAGAATCGTCCGAAACCGGGGGCCGCCAGTACCTCGTCCCGCTGCTGCGCCGGGGTGGGCGCGGGGTGCGGGATACGGGTGAACTGTGCGGCGACTGTCATGGTGGGAATCCTATCCGGGACGATTCGGTGCTGTCTCGCCCCCACTACGGGGGAGTTACTTGGTCTTGGTGTCGACGAACGGCGGCTTGACGACCGCGGCGCGCAGCTTGCGCCCGCGCACGTCGACCTCCACCTCGTCGCCGGGTTCGAGCTTGGCGTCGGTGTCGAGCAGCGCCAGCGCGATACCGGCCTTCAGCGACGGTGAGAACGTCCCCGAGGTGGTCTCGCCGACCGGCTCGCCGTCGCGGAGCACGGTCTGGCCCTGGCGCAGCACACCGCGATCCAGTGCCTTCAGCCCCATCAGCGTACGGCGCGGGCCGTCGGCCTTCTCCTGCTCGAGTGCGGCCTTGCCCCAGAATTGCGGCTTCTTCCAGCCCACGGCCCAGCCGGTGCGGGCCTGGTTCGGGGTAATGTCGAGCGACAGTTCGTGTCCGTGCAGCGGGTAGCCCATCTCGGTGCGCAGGGTGTCGCGCGCGCCGAGGCCGGCCGCCTGGCCGCCCTCGGCCTCGACCTGCGCGTGCAGGGCACGGAACAGCGGCTCCGCGTCAGCCCACGTCGGCAGCAGCTCGTAGCCGTGCTCGCCGGTGTAGCCGGTCCGGCACACGCGCACCGGGCTGCCCTGCCACTCGGCGTCGGCGTAGGCCATGTACTCCATCTCGGTGGGCAGGCCGAGCGCGGTCAGCACCTCGGTGGCCTTGGGTCCCTGGACCGCGAACACCGCGTAGTCGCGATGCTGGTCGGTGACGGTGACCCCCTCGGGAGCGACCTTGCGCAACTCGGCGACCACCGCCGCGGTGTTGGCCGCGTTCGGCACCAGGAACACCTCGTCATCACTGACGTAGTAGGCGATCAGGTCGTCGATCACGCCGCCGTCCTCGGCACAGCACAGGGTGTACTGCGCCTTTCCCGGCCGGATCCGGCCCAGGTCGTTGGTCAGCGCCGAGTTCACGAAAGCCGCGGCTCCCGGCCCCGCGACCGTCGCCTTACCGAGGTGGCTCACATCGAAGAGCCCGACCGTGGTGCGTACCGCCGTGTGCTCGCCGACCGTGCCCGCGTACTGCACGGGCATCTCCCACCCGCCGAACGGCGCGAAGGTGGCGCCGAGTTCGACATGAACAGCGTGGATGGGGCCCTCGAGCAGCGCGGTGTCGGTCATGGGCAGAGTTTATCGGGCGCCGCGCCTACCGCTTCCTGCCCCCGGCACCGCGCTGATCGCCACCGCAGCCACTGCTTCTGGCCGGTCTCGGCGCGCACAGCGGCACCGCCTGCCCGCGCGAGCTGCTCGTGGGCCTCTTCGCCTCGCCCGAACAGACCGACCTCACCATCGAGGGAGGCATGGGGGCGCTGTCCGTGTCGAAAGATCGTGACGCCCAACGGCGGTAGTGTTCTGGGTGTGAGTGAGTTGCCCCGAGCACGCTTCGGCCATGTCGCCCGGATGGACGACACGATGAGCCGGGCGGTGTCCCGTATTCCCGAATCGTCGGTCGATCGCGGCATGCTGCGGTTGACCCGGTCTGCCAACACCGGCGGTCTGTGGCTGGCCGTGGCGGCGGCGCTCGCGGTGAAGCCCGGTCGCCCGCGGCGGGCGGCGCTGCGCGGCGTCATCGCGCTGGGTGGCAGCAGCTTCGTCGTCAACCTCGTGCTCAAGACACTGATCCCGCGGCGGCGGCCACCGGCCGAACTGATGCCGCTGGGTCGCAGGCTGGTCGCCGCGCCGGTGTCGTCGTCGTTCCCGTCCGGCCACAGTGCCAATGCCGCCGCTTTCGCCACCGCCGTCGCCCTGGAGAGTCCGCGGGCCGCGCTCGTGGTGGCGCCGGTGGCCGCCGCTGTCGCCTACTCGCGCATCCACACCGGTGCGCACTGGCCCTCCGACGTGCTGGTCGGGGCCGGCGTCGGTACCGCCGTCGCGCTCACCACCCGCCGCTGGTGGCCGATTCGCGAATCCGACGAGGCCGACGCGCACGTCGTGCACGACGCACCGATCCTCGCCGACGGCAAAGGTCTGCTGCTGCTGGTGAATCCCCGTTCCGGCGACTCGTCCTACGACCCCACCGCGGACATCGCCGAAGCCCTGCCCGCCGCGACCCTGGTGCGCACCGAACCCGGGCGCGACGCCGTCGAGCTGTTGCAGGAAGCGGTCGACGCGGCCGATGACCTCGCCTCGGTCCTTGCGGTCGGCGCCGCGGGCGGAGACGGCACCATCGCCGCGGCGGCGGCCGTCGCCATCCGCAACGCCCTGCCCCTGGTCGTGATCCCGGCGGGCACCCTGAATCATTTCGCCCGCGACCTCGGCGTCTACGACCTGCGCGAGGTGGCCGATGCCACCGGCACCGGCGAAGCCGTCGAAGTCGACATCGCCGCAGTCGAATTCGACACTTCCGACGGCCCGTACCACCACCACTGGATCAACACCGCGAGCATCGGCGCGTACCCCGAGCTGGTACGCCTGCGCGAGAAGTGGGAGGACCGCTGGGGCAAGTGGCCTGCTTTCGCCGCCGCCCTCGTCGTCACGCTGCGCCGCGCGGAACCGATCCACATCCGGCTCGACGACCGCTGGCACGACATGTGGTTCCTGTTCATCGGCAACGGTCCCTACCACCCGCACGGCGCCGTGCCCGCCTTCCGCTCCCGCCTCGACGAGGGCCTGCTCGACGTCCGCTGGCTCCGCGCCGACGTCCGGTTCTCCCGCACCCGCGCCGTCATCGCGCTGATGCTCGCTGCCATCGGGCACAGCCGCGTCTACGGGGAACGTCAGATGCACGAACTCACCGTCACCTCGAAAACCCCCGTCGCTGTCGCCGCCGACGGCGAAGTAGTGGGCATCGCAAGCACTTTCCGCTTCTCCGTCGCGGGCCGGGTCCCGGCCTACCGCCGCGACGAGGACAACCCCCGCTGGGAAAACCGCCCACGACCCCACCACCGCCGTCCCCTGGCCTGGCTCACCGACCGCCGCCGCTGACTTCCTCACAAACCCGTCTCGTCTCGATCACCATCGCCCACAACAGCCTTGCGCCCCAGGCCATGGGTACCGAGGATGGACAGATGAGCTCGCCGGACGGGGGACGTCCGATCACCGCAACCGAAGCCGCCCGCCGCTGGGACCCCTGGACCCCGAGCGTGGTCGCCGCCCGCCTCGCCACGTGCCCGGCCCACTGGGCCGTCGCGGGCGGCTGGGCCCTCGACCTTTTCGCAGGCGCGATCTCGCGCGCCCACGACGACATCGAAATCACCGTCCCCCGAACGGATTTCCCCGAGATCGCCGCCGCTTTTCCCGAATACGAATGGGACGTCGTGGGCAGCGGCGAGCTCTGGCCCTATGCCGTGGCCGCGTCCCACCCCGAACTCCATCAAACCTGGCTCCGCGACCCCTTCACCGGCGCCTTCCATCTCGACGTCTTCCGTGAACCGCACAACGGCGACACCTGGATCTGCCGCCGCGACCCCACGATCACTCTCCCCTACGCCGAACTCATCCGCACCACGACCAACGGCATCCCCTATCTCGTTCCCGAGGTGGTGCTGCTGTTCAAGGCAAAAGCCAACCGCCCCAAGGACGACGCCGACCTCCGCCGCGTCCGTCCCCTGCTCCCCGAATACCGGCTCGCCCGCCTGCATTCCTGGCTCACCCAGCTCCACCCGGACCACCCGTGGCTGACCGAGAGCTGCACGCCCGCCGTAGGCCCCACCACCACGGAATAACCCGAGGGGTCGCCGAATTCATTCGGCCATCCGGCACCACTCTCGCCGATAGTCGGCCCAATCCTGTGGTGTGGCAGCGAAATCCACATACAAGGCGACACCGAAATTCTCTCGGCCGATATCGGTGTCGGTCAGGCCGAGCCGAATCCCCCGTACCGCGGCGGCGACGGTCTCGGCAGCACCGTGATGGCCGGGGTCGTCGGCCCAGAAGGCGGGTGCTCCCATCAACAGATCGACTCCGTCCGGTGTCACCTCGGCGGCCAGTTCGGTTTGCTGCGCCACATACCCGCTGTAGAGCGCCCGAGTGGGCATCGCCGTGTCGTAGGACATCACCGCCACCTGATCGACGCGACGGGACACTTCGGCGAAATAGGCTTGGCTCCACCATTTTCCGTGATCGGCAACGGCCAATCCCACCGAATGCAGTCCCGGCAGCGGATCGATGACCGGTGCCGAGACCGAGAGCTGGACGCGCGCCTGCGAAGTCACGACCCGGGTCGCGTCGAGCAGTGCGAGAAATCCGGGCGATCCGGACCGCACGGGTTCGAGGTCGAAATGCACGCCGTCGAAGCCGTAGGCCAGCACTCGCCGTGCCGACGCCACCACCCGCTCGCGCGAGGCCGCCGATTCCACATCCAGGCCGTCGAATTCGGGCTGCACGATGTCGCCCAGCCACGACTGCACCCGAATCCCCGGTAATCGCGCGTGCACCGCGTCGACGAACCATTGCGCCCGCGGCGCGAGATCGTCGCGCAGACTCCCGTCGTGTTCCATCGGTCCCGTATGGACATACAGATCCCGAACTCCGGTACCTGCCAGCAACTTCCCGAGTCCGTCGATATCGGCGTCGGTCTTGCGCCCGTCCACCCAGGCATGCCCGAGCCAGACCGCGTCTCTGCCTCGCGTGCGCGCCTGCTCCGACTGTTCGCCGATGTTGTACGTCAGCAGGGCCGCTACCACCCCCGCCACCGGCAGCGACACCACAAGAACCAGCGCGAGCGCGATCACCACGCCCCGCGCCCACCACGACAGCGCCCGCCACTTCCCCCGCATCACTCCCCCTTGTTCGAGTCCCCCGATACTACCGACAGGTACCGACAAGCAAATTTCCGACAAATCCCCCACCCGTGAAACACTGTGCGCCGCTGAAAAATTGAATGGAGCACAATGAAATACGCCGTAACCCTCGGTTCCGCCGTCATCGCGGCCTTCGCGTTCGCGATCGCCACACCGACCGTGGCAGCAGCGCAGCCCTCGAACTGCCACGACTCCTACACCCCGTGCCTGCCCATCGTCAGCGATGTGGACTGCGAAGGCGGCAGCGGGAACGGCCCGGTGTACACCGGCCGCGTCAAGGTGATCGGCCCCGACGACTACGGTCTCGACCGTGACGGAGACGGCATCGGCTGCGAGTGAACAGCACGAGGGGCGTGCGATGAACGACATCGCACGCCCCTCGGGTTCAACGCCTCAGCGGTTGCCTTCGGGTCCCCAGCCCTGGTCGCCGGGCTTACCCAGATCAGGACCATCCGGGTATCCGGGACCGCCGTAACCCGGTCCACCCGTGCCCGGTCCACCCGTACCCGGGCCACCGGCACCGGGGCCGCCGTAACCGGGACCACCCGCAGGTCCGCCGTAGCCCGGTCCACCTTCGGGGCCGTAACCCGGACCACCGTAACCCTGTCCGCCTTCCGGACCGCCGTAACCCGGACCGCCGTACCCCTGCCCGCCTTCCGGACCGCCGTACCCGGGCTGCCCGCCGAATCCCGCTGCGGGCCCGCCGTATTGCTGCGGGTATCCCGGCTCCGGGGTCGGCGCCGCACCGGCGACCGGACCACCGGTGACAACCCGGTAGGCGTAGGTCGAGGCGATGATCGTCAACGGGATCGTGACGAGCAGGCCGAGGCCGCACAGCAGCGCACCGACGATGTTGATACCGAACAGCGCCAGCGCCAGCAGCAGCAGCGTTCCCGCGTTGCTCGAGATCGCCGAGAAACTCGACTTGATCGCGGTGACACCGTCCTGGTCACGGTCGATCACGAATTGCATCGTCCACCAGGTGAAGAACGCGACGACCAGGCCCGGCAGCACGCACAGCAGCAGGCCGATGCCGGTCGCCAGACCGACCAGCAGGCCGGCGATGATCACCGCACCCACATTGGTGAACTGGAAGAACGACCCGAATCCGGGCTTGTTGCCATCGGTTTCGTGCAGCGAGCCACGCACGAATGCCGCCGAGATCAGATATCCGATCACCGTACTCACGATGGTGCCGAGAATCTGCCACAGCCCGAATCCGAAACTGACACCGCCGTCGTAATCGGTGTCGCCGGAGTTCCCGAGCCCGAACAGGAAGCTGATCACCGCCTGGATCAGGAAGGCGACGACCACCATCCCGATCCAGACGAGCGCGTTGTCTTTGAATTTCGTCCACCCGTACCCGATGGCGTTACCGACACTGAGCGTCGGTCCCGCCGGGGGATAACCGGGTTGCTGCTGTCCATATGTCATCCGAATCGCTTCCCCTCATCCTTCGAGACGGCCGCTGCCGCTCATATGAGTACTCCGATCCGACGTCACGGTCACGCCGACACAGCCGATCATGACATATGGAAAACGCTACTTGCCGGTGTTCTCGCGCTTCGGGAGTTTCCAGCCGGGACGAGGAAAATGGCAGGTGTAGCCGTCGGGGTAGCGAATCAGGTAGTCCTGGTGCTCGGGCTCGGCGTCCCAGAACGCGCTCGCCGGGGTCACCTCGGTGACGACCTTGCCCGGCCACAGGCCCGAGGCGTCGACATCGGCGATGGTGTCGAGAGCGACGCGGCGCTGATCGTCGTCGAGATAGAAGATCGCGGAACGGTAACTGTCGCCGAGATCGTTGCCCTGGCGATCCTTGGTGGTCGGATCGTGGATCTGGAACAGGAACTCGAGCAACGCGCGGTAGTCGGTCTGTGCCGGGTCGTAGTCGATCTCGACGGCCTCGGCGTGACCCGGGTGATTGCGGTAGGTCGGATTGTCGTTGGTCCCGCCGGTGTAGCCGACCCTGGTGGCCAGCACGCCGGGCTGGCGACGGATCAGGTCCTGCATGCCCCAGAAACATCCACCGGCCAGAATCGCCTTACGAGTGTCGCTCACACATCCTCCTTCATGAGGGTCTACGGTCGCACGAAATCGGCCACAACCGCCTCTATGGAACACCGGTTTCAACGCCGGAATTCCCGTCAGTATTGTTGCCGCCCGAGCGTTACCTCAGCAATGTCCACGTGCACTTTCAGGTTCGGCCAGGAAGCAGGAGGAAGACGGCGCGATGCCACGATTTGTCATTTCCCAATGTTTGGCGATCGGCTTGGCGGCAACAGCTCTGATGATGGGGGCGGCGGTGGGTAGCGCGGGGGCGCACCCCGGCGCCGACGACACGATCGCGCAGGACGCAGCGCCCTGCGAACAAGCACGGCAGGCACGTCAGAACAAGCAGGGAGTCCGCTCCGCCACCCCGACGGCAGCGGGCCAGATCGACGCGGTGCTGATCACCGCGAAGAGCCGCGCGCCGATCGCGGGCGGCAGGATCGTCCTCACCGGCATCGACGCGTGTGGCGACCATGTCCACCGGCACATGTCCACCGGTGCCAACGGCCAGGTGAGTTTCCGTGGTCTACAACCCGGCCGCTACCAGCTCACCGCTTACCGCAACGACTCGGCGACGCAGTCGGTCACCAAGGCCGATGTCGCCCTGTCGACTCCGTCGCGCAAAACGATCCAGTTCATCGCCGACTGACCGAGCGGCCGGGCCGGGCGATCACCGCCCGGCCCGAAACCTGTTGACCCCCAGCGCGGTCGCGTGTCCCGTGATAGAAATCACCCCAGAGTGAAAAGGGGTGGTTTCCGCATGGAACCGACAGCCGAACAGCGGGCCGCGCTGGGCATGATCTGCGATACGTTTGTCCCCGGCGACGGCCTGGGATTGCCCGCGGCGACCGACATCGGCGCGGTCGACACGATCGTCCGTATCCTCGGGCGCAATCCTCGCGAAGCCGAACAGAAGCAGCTGGCAACGCTGTTGGGACTGTGGGATTCCCGCCTCTTCGGCCTGGTCACCGGCAGTGGCTTGCGCCGGTTCTCCACGCTCTCGCAGGAGCAGCGCGAGGCAGCGCTGCTGCGCCTGGGCGATTCCGGCCTCGCGCCCGCCCGGGCGATCTTCCAGGCGCTCAAGCAGGCTTCCCTGCTCGCCTACAACGTGAGCCCCGGTCCCACCGGCACGAATCCGCTGTGGACCGCGATCGGCTACCCGGCGCCGGCCGGGCGGCTCGACACCGCGCCGAAGCCGCCGCTGTCGCCGCTGCGGTTCACCGAATCCACCGCGCTCGAGTGTGATGTCGTGGTGGTCGGTTCCGGCGCCGGCGGCGGTGCCGCGGCCGCGGTGCTGGCCGAAGCAGGCCTGGACGTGATCGTGCTCGAACGCGGAAACTACTACGACGACCAGGATTTCGGCGCCGGCGAACTCGACGCGCTGACCAGCCTGTACGCGCCGGGACCCGCCGCCTCGGCGGAAGGCCAGATCACGCTCGTCGCGGGGACCTGCCTCGGCGGCGGCACCGTGGTCAACTGGAGCACCTCGCTGCCGACACCCGACACGGTCCGTGCCGAATGGGCCGGGACCGGCGTGCCGCAGTTCGCCGAGGACGAGTTCGGTGACGCGCTGGCCGCCGTGCAGAAACGGATCAGCGTCACCGACAGCAAGTCCCCGCTCTCGGCACGCGACGGCATTCTCGAACGCGGCGCCCGTGCGCTCGGCTGGGAGGTGGACACCCTGCCGCGCAATGTCAGCGATGCGTGTGACGCCGGAATCGAGTGTGGGCGTTGCGGTTACGGCTGCCGCCTGGGCGCCAAGCAGTCGGCGACCAAGACCTGGCTCGCCGATGCGGCCGAGCACGGTGCCCGCCTGGTGGTCGACGCCGACGTCCGTGCCATCACCGTGAAAGCGGGCCGGGCCGAATCGGTTTCGGCGGTCACCGCATCCGGGGTCGAGATCACGGTGCGCGCGAAGGCGGTCGTGGTCGCCGCGGGCGCGATCCAGACACCGGCGCTGCTGCGACGATCCGGTCTGCGCAACAAGAACATCGGACAGTATCTGCGCCTGCATCCGGCCGCGGCGGTCTTCGGCGTCTTCGACGACGACATCCGCCCGTGGGAAGGGGCGTTGCAGGCCCGCATCAGCAGGCACCACGCCGACCTCGACGGCAACGGTTACGGCGTGATCTACGAGACCGGCCCGGTCCACCCCGGCCTGGCCACCGGCTTCATGAGCTGGCGCGGCGCGGCGCAACATCGGGCCACCATGGGCGATTTCGCGCGCACGAACTCCATCGGCATCATCACCCGCGACCGCGACCCCGGCTCCGTCTCGATCGACAAGTCCGGCGAACCGGTGGTGAAATACCAGCTGTCCGACTACGACGCCGCGCACCTGCACACCGGCATCGTCGGCGCCGCCTCCATCCTGGAAGCCGCGGGCGCGCAACGGATCTACTCGGGCCACCAGGCGGGCATCTCCTTCGAACCCGGCACCCGCGGTTCGCTCGCCGAATTCGATGCCGCGGCCAAGAAGGCGGGCTACGGCCCCGGACGCTGCTCGATGGGCGCCCTGCACATCATGGGCTCGGCCAGGATGGGCGGTACGCCGGAGCTCTCCGCGACCGACCCGGACGGCGCCACCTGGGATGTGCCGAACATCGTGGTGGCCGACGGGTCGAGCTTCCCCACCGCGCCCGGCGTGAACCCGATGGTCACCATCGAGGCGATCGGCTACATGAACGCGAAACGGCTCGCGGCCCGGCTGGGCTAGCGTGCCGCTGATGTGTAGTGAACACGTAATGTGGTCGGTACATATCAGGGAGATCCGCCCGCGGCCGGGCCGGTGCGCATTCACGGAAGGGGCCGAGATGGACAAAGCGACGCAGTTGGTCGAGTTCGAGACCATGCTCCTCGGCCGGCACAGCCTGAGATCGCGCCGCGGGCCCGACGCCATGGACCGCAGCGCCTATATCCTGCTGAGCCGGCTGCGGATGGGCGGACTGATGTCCATCGGCCAGCTCAGCGACGCCCTCGGCTTGGATGCCTCGACTCTCAATCGGCAGACCGCGGCCATGATGCGGACCGGTGTGATCGAGCGGATTCCCGATCCCGAGGGCGGGATGGCGCGGAAGTTCCGGGTCACGTCCAAGGGTGAGCGCCGGTTGAATGCCGAACGGGCCCTGATCGTCGACGCGCTGGACTCGATCCTCGCGGACTGGCCGGCCGAGGATATCGCCGCGTTCGTCGGTTACCTGCGACGTTTCAACACCGATATCGAACGCCGGTCAGGGGAGTACTGGCCACGGCCGCTGGCGACCCTGCCCGCGGATCACTAGCCGTACCGCGACCGCCGTCACGATTCCCCGGGCGACTCCGCACATCCAGCGATGTGTACTATGCACATTGAATGTCATATGCATATCTTGTGCTCTGTACATAACTTGCTCGATTGTCGATGGGAGCGGTACGTGGGGATCTCGGAAAAGACGGCCAGACCCGCAGTGGTGGTCGGCGTCCTCGCCTTCGGCGGCACCGTCGCCGCGATTACGCAGACGGCGGTGGTGCCGATCATCGGTCAACTTCCGCAACTGCTCCATACCAGCGCCGCCGACGCCTCCTGGGTGATCACGGTGACGCTGCTCGTCGGTGCGGTGTTCACCCCCGTCGCGGGCAAGCTCGGTGACCTGTACGGAAAACACCGCATGCTGCTGGTCTCCGGTGGATTCCTGATCGTGGGTGCCGCGGTCGCGGCCATGTCCTCCTCGCTGGTTCCCATGCTGATCGGGCGCGGAATCCAGGGCATGGGGGTCGGCTTGATTCCGTTGGGCATCAGCCTGATGCGCGATGTGCTGCCCGCGGAGCGGCTGGGTTCCTCGATCGCGCTCATGAGCGCGTCGCTCGGGGTCGGTGGCGCGCTGGGCCTGCCGGTATCGGCCGCGGTCGCGCAATACGCGAGCTGGCGGGTCCTGTTCTGGGCCGCGGCGGCGTTGAGCGCGCTGGTCGTGGTACTCATCGTGACCCTGGTTCCGGCCGAGGCGAAGCGCGGTGACGCGGGTGGACGTTTCGATTCCGTCGGCGCGGTGGGCCTCGGCGCGGGACTGGTATTCCTGCTCCTGCCGGTGTCGAAGGGCGCCGGATGGGGCTGGGGCAGTGCCACGACGCTCGGGCTGTTCGCCGCCTCGGCGGTGACCCTAGCCGCGTGGGGGTGGTGGGAATTGCGGACCGCCGACCCGCTCGTCGATCTGCGCACCACGGCGCGCCCCCAGGTGCTGCTGACCAATGTCGCCTCCGTCCTGGTCGGCTTCGCCATGTACGGCCAGGCGCTGATCGTGCCGCAGTTGATGCAGTTGCCCGCGGCCACCGGCCACGGGATGGGCCAAACCATGCTGGGCATGGGTCTGTGGATGGCGCCGGGCGGCTTGATGATGATGGCGTTGTCACCGGCGGGCGCGAAGCTGTCGGCCGCGCGCGGGCCCAAGGTCACCCTCGCGGTCGGGGCGCTGATCATCGCCGTCGGCTATGGCTCGTCGGCCGTGCTGATGGGTTCGACCTGGGGTCTGATGACGATGGTCTGCATCACCAATATCGGTGTCGGCCTGGCCTACGGCGCCATGCCCGCCCTGATCATGGGCGCGGTGCCGCTGTCGGAAACCGCCTCCGCCAACAGCATCAACACGCTGATGCGCTCGCTCGGCACCTCGGTGTCGGCCGCCGTTGTCGGTGTGGTGCTGGCCAACATGACGACCGACTTCGCCGGGCACGCGGTGCCGTCGGCGGCCGGGTTCCATGTCGGCCTGCTGATCGGCGCCGCGGTAGCGCTCGTGGCCGCCGGAACAGCACTGACCATTCCGCGCCGACCGGCCGCGCCCACCGATCTCGACACCGAACTCGCGACACTGTCCACGCAGTCGGTGTCGGTGGCGAAAGCCTGACGACCTGGCCTAGGACCGTTTGATCCCGGCGAGCACCGCCCGCAGGACGTTCACGTCCGGGGCGGTGCTCATCTGGTTTCTCGGTGCGTTGGCGAGGAGTCTGCCCTCGTCGACGAGGTCGCCGATGAGCAGCTTCGTCGAGGTCAGGGGTAGGTGCAGGTGGGCGGAGACCTCCGCGACCGACAGTGGCGTGCGGCACAACTCGACGATCGCGCCGTATTCGGGCGCGAGCAGCCGTGAGCGGGCGCCGGAACGCGCGTCGACGAGCAGGGTGGTGAGTTCGAGGTCGGGGCGCTGCGCCTTGGCGCGCCCGCCGGTGACGGCGTAGAGGCGCACCAGCGGGCCCGCCTCGTCCTCGTACCAGTGTTCGCGCTCGTCGCTCATGGTCGCGGCGAGACGGCGGGGAACTGGCCCGAGATCGCCGACTCGGGATCGGACGCCTCGGCCAGCGCCGACGGGATCAGCACCACGACGCGCACGCCGCCGTACACCGATTCCGCCAGCCGCACCGAGATGCCGTGCCTGCCCGCGAGCGTGGCCACGACGAACAATCCGAGCCGCGAGGTTCCGGCCAGCGTGCCGACGCTGAACGCGGGCGGGTCGGCCAGCATCGCGTTGCGTTCGGCCACATCGGTTTCCGACATGCCCAGCCCCTGGTCGACGATCTCCACCGCGACCCCACGCCCGACCACGATCCCCGACACCGCGACCTGGGTCTCGGGCGGGGAGAAGGCGGTCGCGTTGTCCATCAGCTCGGCGAGCAGGTGGATCACGTCGGCGACGGCATGCCCCGACACGCGCACATCCGGCATCTGCTTGGCCGCGATCCTGGTGTAGTCCAGGCTTTCCGCGATCGCGCCACGCACCAGTTCGATCAGCGGGACCGGCTTGCGCCACCGACGGCCCGGCTGTTCGCCGCCGAGGATGATGAGGTTCTCGGCGTTGCGGCGGGCACGGGTGGCCAGATGGTCGAGCTGGAACAGCAGATCGAGCTGATCGGCGTTGCTCTCGTCGCGCTCGGCGCGGTCGAGCAGCGCGAGCTGGCGGTGCACCACCACCTGGCTGCGGTGCGCGATGTCGAGGAAGACCGTGCTGATCCCCGCCTTGGTCTGCGCCTCGGCGACGGCGGCCGACATCGCCGCCACGTGGGCGCGATTGAACGCCGCGGCCACCTGGCCCAGCTCGTCGGTACCGAAGTCCAGGCTCGAACCCTCCGCCGCGGTATCGACGGTCTCCCCCGTCGCGACCCGGCGCATCACCTCCGGCAGCCGTTCGTCGGCGAGTTCGAGGGTGTCGTGGCGCAATCGGTGCATCCGCGCGATGAACCGATTCGCCATCACCAGCGCGAGGAGGAACGCGGCCACCGCGGCGAGCGCGATCAACGCGCCGCCGAGCAGCGCGCTGTCGGTGTCGCGTTCCCCCTGCTGTCTGGCGATGACGTGCGCGTCACCGCTCTGGTCTTCCCACAGTTTCTGCAAGGCCAGGCCGACATACTTCGACGCGTCCTGCCAGCCGGCCAGACCGACCGGGAGTCCCGCCTCCCCGTCGCGTACGGATATCGGTCCGCGCACCAGGATGGCGTCCTGCATCGCGATCACCTGCTGCCATTGCGGACTCGCGGTGATCTCGGAGAGCTGCGCCAGGCGACGGCCTTTCAGCACCGTCGCGGAATAGGCTGCCTCACCACGGAATTCGCCGATCCGACGGCCGAAGTCGACCAGCTGGGCAGTGCTCATCTCGCCCGTGGTCACCGCGACCGAACCGAGCGTATCGGCTTGTGACAGCGCCTCCGCCGCCCGCAATTGCTCTACCGCGTAGCCCAATTCGATGCCGACCCTCGCCTCGGGCGCGACCCGGGCGGCCAGCATCGACGCGGCGATGATCGTGCCGATCACCCCGGTGTAGAACCCGAACACCTCGTCGGGGGAAATCCGCAGGAATTCCACGCCGGTGCGCACGGTCGGCACCATGGAGAACAGCTTGTTGTAGCCCTCGATGTCCTCGCGGGAACCATCGGGGTTCAGCGCGCGAGCCGCGTCGCCTTTCGCGATCACCGCCGCGAGCGCCTCGTCGGAGCGCTGCTTGGCGGTGACCAGCGCGGGCGCCGACGACACGTCACCGGCCAGCCGCAGCAGCGACAGCCTGCGCTCTTCCTGGAAGGCCGACACCATGAGAATCGCGGGCGCGGTGGTACTGCTCGCCAATTCGGCCCATTCGGTGGAATCTCTGGCCGAATTCACCAGATAGACAGCTCCGCCACCCCCGACCACCAACAGCATGACACTGGAGATGAGCACCATCGACAACAACCGGATACGCACACTGACCCGGCCACGAACACCGGTACGCCTGATTTTCAAATCTGAAATCTTTCCGCTCCCCGGAACGCCCGGGCGCCCCGCTGCGTGCCGGTGCCGCTGATGTGCCACCCATCACGCGTGTATCGCGTGAGACTAACCGACGGCCCGAGCGTGCGCGCGATGTCGCGAATTGTCGAAACACGCGGGGCGCGAACAGCTATAGCGCCGCCGCACGCACGCGATGGCTCGACAGATGACTCAGCACCGCTTGATTCGCCTCCCAGCCGTCGGGGAACTTCACCGGCACCCCGAGGTGGACCGGGTCGGCGGAGGGGTGGGCGTCGAGGAGTTCGGGGATGCCGGCGCGGCCGACGAGGATGCAGGCGTGGCGGTGGCGGGAGGCCAGCACGCACAGCCGGCCCGCCTCCAGATGGAAGGCGCTGGCGTCGCGGCGGCCCGAGAGTGGGTGCAGCACCAGGGTGACGTCGTATTCGCGACCCTGGAGCCGGTTGGCGGTGTCGACGGTGACGGGTTCGGCGCAGGTGCCGCGCAGGGCGGTGCGGATGGCGTCGGCCTGGTCGCGGTGCGCGGTGCCGATCGCGACCCGCTCGGTGGTCACGGGGTGACTGCCGGATTCGGAGTGGGCGGTGGCGCCGCGTTCGATCAAGCGAGCCGCGATCGCGGCGAGGGCGGCGACGGCGTCGCGGTCGGTTCGCAGGGTGTGCCGGGCAGGCAGTTCGTACCAGCCCCAACCGGACTCGGCCGCCTCCTCCAGTACCGCGTCGACCGGCCCGCCCAAGCCGCGGGTCGTGAAATCCAGTCGCCGGTCCCCGAATCCGGTGCCGGACTGGAATGCGGTGAAGGGGTAGAACGCGGTCGACACCACCGGGGCGGCGGTGGCGGGCAGCCGCCAGGACACCGGCAGCCGGTGGGTGGGGATGTGGTCGTTGTTGGCCAGCATCACGCTGACGGCGCTCATCGTCGGGTCCCAGGTGAGGCCCGCCCAGCGCGCGGTTTCGACCGTCGCGAACGGGTCCAGCTGCCCCGGGTCGCCGACGAACAACCCGCGATCGAACCGATTCGCGATGCGCAACAACATGTCCGAGCGCATCTGATACGCCTCGTCGATGATCGCGTGCGACCAGCTGCCCTCGGTGATGGTGGCCCACTTGGCCGCGGTGCCGATGACGATCGTGCGGTCGGCGAGGTCGCCGGGTTGCTTGGCGACCCGGACATTGCCGTGCCGGTCCACCCGATCGCTCACCACATAAGCCGCGCTGGACAGCCGCCCGATCCGCAGCGCGGGATCGGCGGCGGCCAACCGGTCGATCAGGTCGTCGACCTGCTCGTTGGTCTGGGCGACGATCATCCGCTGGTCGCCGTCTTCGGCGAGCTGACGGGCCGCCCGCACGACCAGCGTCGACTTGCCCGCGCCCGGTGGGGAGTCGACCACGATCGCGCGATGACTCTCGTCGCGCAGGTCGGTGAGAATTCCCGCGACGGCCTCGTCCGGTGTGGTCACTGGAGTTCCTCGCCTTCCTCGTCGGCCTGCGGGTTCCATTCCGGCGGCGGACCGCCGTGGGTCCACGGGGTCTCCTCGCGCGCGGGCAGATTCAGCATCCCGTTGAACGGTGCCGGTTTGAAGCGGGCGAAACCGAGGTCATCGCCTTCCTCGGGGACGCTGCCCGGCTCGGCGACGAGTTTGCGCCCCATCCCGCCGGACAGTTCGAGAACGATCGTGTCGCCGTCGATCTCGACGACGAGGCCCGACTGTTTCGGCCGCTCGACGCAGGTCAGCTCTTCCCCGGCCACGGCGACGAACGGGTCGGTGGTGCGAATGTGGATGTGCGGGCGCAGTTTCGGGCGCGATCCCGAACGATCGAGGCGCTCCGGCTCGCTGTGCGTGACGGTGCCACGAAACGCCGCTCCGCTGACGCGGTGCTCGAGCATGCGCAACGGATCATCGAAAGCGCACTGCCCCTGCAGGGCTTCCAGCGCCCGTTCCCGTTCCAGCAGTCTGCGCACCGCGGGAACGGCGGAGTCGCGGCGGGCCTGCGGAATCCCTTCCGCGACATCGGCGGCGAAGCGGGAGAACGCACCGCGATCGTCGGTCCACCGGTTCTCGACGCTGGCGCCTTCGGGCAGCGCGCTCAACAGCTCGATCGAGCGCCACATCAGCTGCCAGGTGGGTTCGAGCTGGCCGCGCAGGGAGCGCTCGAGCCGTTCGGCCGCGACCGATCTGGCCGAGTCGTCGAGTGCGGCGTTGTAGGCGGCGATCAGCGGCGCGAGTTCCTCGTTGTCGAATCCGGGATCGGTGGCCGGGCCCGCGGGCGGCGACAGCAGCGGATCCTCGGCCAGGGCAGCGGCTTCCGCGCCGGTCAACCCGGTCGGCGGGTCGATCCAGCCGAGCAGGGCCGCGAGGTTGCCGTCTTCGAGGGCGGACTGGCCCGATGCCCAATGCGACGACAGCGCTGTCGTCATCGCGGGCAACACCGCCGAACCGGGATGTTCGGCGCGATCACCGAACCAGGTGAGCCAGCGTCCGAGCAGCGGAATCGACTCCGGCACAGGGTTGTCCCCGTCGACCCGGTGAAACCGCACCGAACGCCCCAGCAGCTTCAGGAAGTTCACGCCGCCGGGGTTCGGTGTCCACATCTGGGGCGCGTCCAGACACCGCGTGTAGGTCTCCCCTGCCTTGCTGGTGAGCTCCTCGGTCTCGACGAGAAACGTCGAAAGATACGGCAGCACCACATCAGCCAGTTGCTCGATGAACCGCAACCGCAGCACCCGGTCGCGCGGCTGCGGCACGGTCAACACGTTCTGGTCGCCGGCCGAGGTGCCGATCATGATCGCCACCGGCGCCGCCGCCTCCCCCGCCAGCCGCAACGGCACCGCGACCAGCGGCCGCTCGGCGAGGTGGATGTGGCGCACCGCCGCGGTCGCCTGCGCCCGGCCCGCCCGCACGGCCTCGGCCTTGGCCAGGGCCGCCAGGACGCTCATCCGGCGATCTCCCACCGCAGCCGATGGGCGGTCCGCAGCATGGCGGTGATGTCGGTGTGCTCGGGGCCGGGTTCGAGCGTCCCGTCGGCCAGGCCGAGGACCGTGTGGATGTTCTCGATCCCACCGACCACATCGCACACCCCGCGGCCCAGCGCATCCACCGAACCGCAGGTACGGGCCTCGTCGCGGCAGGCGAACGCCAGCTCGCAGCTCGACATGCACTCGGGCGCGTAGCGAGCCGGGATGGCGGCGATCGTCTTCTCGAGGTTGTCCCCCGGCGCGAAAGTGGCCTCGGGCGGCAGCAGGTCGAGCAGGTCGGGAATCGCGGTGAGCCTGGTCAGTTGACGCGAGACCGTGGCGAGTTGCTTGCGCAGATCGACCAGTTCAGCCGTCGGCCGATTCGAGAAATCCCGCGCGCAGACCAGAATCGCATTGTGCGAGACGATCTCCGGCGACTGTCCGATCTCGGCCATCAGCTCGCGCAAGGCGATCACGTACACCGCGGACTGACGCGCGGCGGCCGCCACCTGCGCCGGATCGGCCTGCCCGTCGATCACCGGGAAGGCCTTCACCTCCACCACATGGAACTTGCCGTCCAACTGCACGGCCACCACATCGGGTTCCAGATAGGCCGTCGCACCGGCGATATCGAGCCGCAGCATCGGGTGGTCGAACAGGGTGCCGTCGCCCGCCGCGATCGCGCTCTTCAGCAATTGCCTGGTGCGTTGATAGCGCACCGCGTTACCGGTGTTCTCCCCGACCGAATTCAGGTCGTGATAGGCGACTTCGGGAATCGTGAGTCCGAGTTTGTCCCGCAACAGGGCGAGCAATTCCGCGCAGCCGTTCGCCTTCACCATCGCCTCGAAAGCGTTACCGCGTGTGATGGCGAACTGGGACTGACCGAATTGTGGCGGGAATCCCAGCGACTGGGCGATCACGGTCTTGTCCACCGCGGCCGCGTCGAGCAGGGCGCGGCGGGCACATCCGGGATTGGCCGTCAGCGCGGCGATGGTGCGGGCGTTGTGCCTGGTCGCGGGCGCTTCGCCGCGCAACTCGTCCAACTGTGCTGCGAGAGTGCTCATTTCACCTCGATTCGTCGCCGATCGGCTACGCCGAGCCGAACACCGAATAGTTGTGCGGCCGGATCCGCCAGCTGATCCGCCGCCCGACGCGCGGCCGAATGGCGCTGCCTCGCATCCTCGTCCTCGTGCACCGCGAGCTCACGGCGCGCGGCCTCGATCACCGTCGCCGGGTCGAGTGAATCCGGGGCGGTGGAGATGCCAGGAATCGACACGGCGAGCCGCCACAGTACGCGCAAACCCGACGTTTCCCCCGCAGGCTGCGCCGAAAGATGTTCGGCCAAGCGAATAGCCGACACCAGCAGCCCGACCCGTGGACTCAACGGGCCGACCATCCGCCGTTCCAGTGGCCACGAACTCACCGCCATCAGACCGCGCGCGGGGGCGAGCAGATCCGTGGTGAGCGCCGCGCACAGGTAGTACGGGCGGGCGTACGGCGCCGACCGGAAGGACCGTTCCTCGTCCCGGCGCAGACTCGTCAGCCGGGCGGGCAGCAGCTCGCCGGAGAAGAACGCGTCATGGGTGGCGAGCACCAGTTTCGGCGACGACGGCACCGACAGCAGGGTCAACGCGCGATGCACGTGTTCACGCACCGGCACCCCCGGCGCCTCCGACGCCTCTTCCGGCATCGAACCGAGAACCGCCGCGTCCCAGGCCAACTCGGCCCTGCGCAGTTCGGCGCGCAATTGCCGCGCCCCGGCCCGATCCCCACCGGCGGCCGCCCGTCGCACCTCGGCCCGCAAACCGGAGATGCGCACCTCCAGCTCCTCGGCCGAGTCCGTCACGAGTCGGAGCGTATCCACAGCTACCAGTATTGTCCAGTAATTCCCAGTATTTCCGGGACAGCTGGACGAGACACCCGCACACCCGCACACCCGGACTCGTGATGCGAGCACCGAGAGCGACCGAATAACCTGGGGCAATGACAGCTGTTGCAGATCGTTCACTCGGACCGGAATTGGCGCGCACCGAAACCATCGCCGCGGACACCGACGTGCTGGTGATCGGGTTGACGTCCTCGGAGAACGGACCGGCCATCGTCCCCGCCGACCTGTTCGGCGACGTGCTCACTGCCGAGGTTCGCGCGGAACTGCTGGACGCTCTCGGCGCGGTCGGCGCCAAGGGCAAGCCCGAGGAGCTCACCCGGGTGCCCGCGCCTGCCGCACTGGCCGATGTCACCAGCGTGCTCGCCGTCGGACTCGGCGCGGCCGACAAGGTCGACGCCGAACAGGTGCGCCGCAGCGCCGGTGTGGCCGGGCGCGCGCTCAGCGGCACCGAACTCGTCGCCACCACCCTGTCCGGGATCGATCTGGGCGCGGCCGCCGAAGGGTTCTATCTCGGCGCGTACACCTTCTCGTCGTTCAAGTCCAAGAGCGCGCCCAAGCCGGACGAGCGACCGGTGGTCCGCCTCGAATTGCTGGTGCCCGAACCGGAATTCGGCACACTCGAGCTACTGCGCGCGCAGCTGGTCGCCGAGGCGATCGCCACCGCACGCGATTTCGTCAACACCCCGCCGAGCGCGCTCTACCCCGCCGAGTTCGCCGAGCGGGCCCGGACCCTCGCCGTAGGGGCGGGCCTCGAGGTCGAGGTGCTCGACGAGAACGCGCTCGCCGAGGCGGGCTACGGCGGCATCATCGGCGTCGGCCAGGGTTCCTCGCGTCCGCCGCGGCTGATCCGGATCACCTACGCGGGCGGCCCGAAGAAGATCGCGCTCGTCGGCAAGGGCATCACCTTCGACACCGGCGGCATCTCGATCAAGCCCGCCGCCAACATGGAGAACATGACCTCCGACATGGCGGGCGCCGCGGCGGTCATCGCCACCGTGCTGCTGGCCGCGCGGCTCGGCCTGCCGGTCACCGTCACCGCGACCGTCCCGATGGCGGAGAACATGCCCTCGGCTACCGCGCAGCGCCCCGGCGACGTGCTCACCCAGTACGGCGGCACCACCGTCGAGGTCATCAACACCGACGCCGAGGGCCGTCTCATCCTGGCCGACGCGATCGTGCGCGCGGTCGAGGACGAGCCCGACTACCTCATCGACGTCGCCACCCTCACCGGTGCGCAGATGGTCGCGCTCGGCACCCGCACCCCGGGCGTGATGGGCACCGACGAGTTCCGCGACCGCGTGGCCGCCATCTCGCGCTCGGTCGGCGAGAACGGCTGGGCGATGCCGCTTCCCGCGGAACTGCGCGCCGACCTCAACTCCAAGGTCGCCGACCTGGCCAATGTCGCGCCACACCGCTGGGGCGGAATGCTCTCGGCCGCACTGTTCCTCAAGGACTTCGTGCCCGAGGGCGTGCAGTGGGCCCACCTGGACGTCGCGGGTCCGGCCTACAACACCGGCGGACCGTTCGGCTACATCGGCAAGGGTGGCACCGGGGTTCCGGTGCGCACGCTGATCACCGTGATCGAGGAGATCGGCGCGGAGTAGTCACTCCTCCCATTCGGCTTCGCGAGCCCGCCGCTCCTCGATGCGGCGGCGGGCGTCGAAGTCGCGCATGCGTTGCGGGTATCCGGTGCGGTTCACGTCGTAGACCGGAATCTTCAACGCGCCGGCCAGCCGCCGCGCGCCCTGCTCGCCGACGATGCGCCGGGTCCACTCACCGTCCGCGGCCACCAACACTGCTGTGACATCGGTCACAGTCGTTTTGGGTTCGACGAAAGCTTCGACCCCACGCCGCGTCCGCGCCCAGTCCGCCAGGGCGCTCACCTCCGACGCGGTCTCGCGAGCGCCTGACCTGCTCGCACCGCGCCCACCACGGAAACGATCCAGCAAACCCATCCGGCTCGACCTCCTACATTCCGGCGGAATTCTGCTCACCGCCGTACATTCCATGGTGCCAGCTTCGCCCGGATCGCCGCCCTGCGCTACACCCGCGACAGACGAGTGCAAGGATGGTTGCCGGAACAAGAACCAACGTTTCCCGGGTGCTCCGCCGAGACCGGCGGGGTGGACGAAAGCCGCGACCCGCGACGGATGTCCGCCGGGTACACACTCAGAGGAGTCAGAGGACATGGCCTTCTCCGTCCAGATGCCAGCCCTTGGTGAGAGCGTCACCGAGGGAACGGTGACCAGGTGGCTGAAGCAGGAAGGAGACACGGTCGAGGTCGACGAACCGCTGCTCGAAGTCTCCACCGACAAGGTCGACACCGAGATCCCGTCGCCGACCGCGGGCGTGCTCTCCAAGATCGTCGCCCAGGAAGACGACATCGTCGAGGTCGGCGGTGAACTCGGCGTGATCAGCGATGCCGGCGAGACCCCCGCCACCGCACCTGAGCCCGCTGCCGCGCCCGCCGCGCCCGAGCCGGCCCCCGAACCCGAGCCCGCCCCCGCCGCACAGGCCCCCGCCGCCGAGGCTCCGGCCCCGGCCGCCTCGCCTGCCGCGTCCGCTGGTTCCGGCACACCCGTGAAGATGCCCGAACTGGGCGAGTCGGTCACCGAGGGCACCGTGACCCGCTGGCTCAAGGCCGTGGGTGACACCGTCGCCGTCGACGAGCCGCTGCTCGAGGTGTCCACCGACAAGGTCGACACCGAGATCCCGTCGCCGGTCGCGGGCACGCTGCTCGAGATCACGGCGCAGGAAGACGACGTCATCGATGTGGGTGGTCAGCTGGGTGTGATCGGTAGCGGCCAGCCCGCGGCCGCCGCGCCCGCACCTGAGCCCGCACCAGCACCTGAGCCCGCCCCGGCGGCTGAGCCTGCCCCGTCACCCGCGCCTGCGCCCGCCGCCGCGGCACCGGCGCCCGCGCCGAAGCCCGCTCCGGCCCCGGCTCCCAAGCCCGCTCCGGCGCCCGCGCCTGCCGCGTCCGCTCCTGCCCCGGCGTCGTCCAACGGCAGCACCCCGTACGTGACCCCGCTGGTCCGCAAGCTGGCCGACGAGAACAACGTCGACCTGTCGACCCTCACCGGTTCCGGTGTCGGCGGCCGCATCCGCAAGCAGGACGTGCTCGCCGCCGCCGAGGCCAACAAGGCGCCCGCCGCCGCTCCGGCTCCGGCCGCTGCCGCCGCACCCGCGCCCGCGGCCAAGCAATCCGCCGCCCCGAAGCTGGCCGCCCTCGTCGGCACCACGCAGAAGGCCAGCCGGATCCGCCAGATCACCGCCACCAAGACGCGCGAATCGCTGCAGGCCACCGCGCAGCTGACCCAGGTCCACGAGGCCGATGTCACCAAGATCGCGCATCTGCGTCAGCTCGCCAAGGCCTCGTTCAAGTCGCGCGAGGGCGTCAACCTGACGTACCTGCCGTTCTTCGCGAAGGCCGTCGTCGAGGCGCTCGGTGTGCACCCGAACGTGAACGCGTCCTACAACGAGGACACGAAGGAAATCACCTACCACGCGTCGGTGCACCTGGGGATCGCGGTCGACACCGAGCAGGGTCTGCTCTCGCCGGTCATCCACAACGCCAGCGACCTGTCGCTGGCCGGCCTGGCCCGCGCGATCGCCGACATCGCCAACCGCGCGCGCACCGGCGGGCTCAAGCCCGACGAGCTGTCCGGTGGCACCTTCACCATCACCAACATCGGTAGCGAGGGCGCGCTCTTCGACACCCCGATCCTGGTTCCGCCGCAGGCGGCCATGCTGGGCACCGGCGCGATCGTCAAGCGCCCGGTGGTGGTGACCGACGAGGCCGGCGGCGAGTCCATCGGCGTGCGCTCGATGGTGTACCTGCCGCTCACCTACGATCACCGTCTCATCGACGGTGCCGACGCGGGCCGGTTCGTCTCCACCATCAAGCACCGGCTGGAAGATTCGGCGTTCGAGGCCGATCTCGGCCTGTAGTCGAGGAATTCATGAAGGTGGTCATCGCCGGTTCCTCCGGCCTGATCGGGACGGCGCTCGTCGCGGCACTACGCCGCGACGGGCACCAGGTCTCCCGCCTGGTGCGCCGCGCCGCGGCCGCACCGGACGAATTCGCGTGGGATCCCGCGCGCGCCCAGCTCGACGAGCGGGCATTGCGCGGGGCCGACGCGGTCGTGAACCTGTGCGGCGCCGGCATCGCCGACCGTCGCTGGAACGGCGGTTACAAGCAGTTGCTGCGTGACAGCCGCATCACCCCCACCGATGTCCTGGCCACCGCGGTGGCCGCCGCCGGGGTGCCGACGCTGGTCAATGCCAGCGGCGCGCACTACTACGGCGGCGAGACCGGTGACGCCGTCATCGACGAGACAGCGCCCGCCGGAACAGATTTCCTGGCCACGCTGTGCCGGGACTGGGAAGCCGCCACCGAAACGGCCGCCGAAGCCGGCGTGCGCACCGTGCTCATCCGCAGCGCCGTGGTGCTGGCCCCCAACGGCGGCATGCTCAGCAAGTTGCACCCGCTGTACTTCGTCGGCTTGGGCGGACGCTTCGGCAGCGGCCGCCAATATCTGCCGTGGATCTCCCTCGACGACGAGGTCGGCGCCATCGTCTTCGCGCTCACCCACCCCGAGATCTCCGGCCCGGTCAACGCCACCGGCCCCGCCCCGGTCACCAACGCGGAATTCAACCGCGCGCTCGGCCGTGCGCTCCACCGGCCGACCCCGTTCATCGTCCCCGGTTTCGCCCTGCAAGCCATGGTCGGCGAGCTGGCCGACTCGATCCTGCACGGCCCACGCGCCATCCCCGCGGTGCTGGAAGACGCCGGGTACACCTACCGGCACCCGACCATCGGCGCAGCGCTGGCCGCCGCCGTCGACCGGGGGTGAGCCGATGCTGATCCGCGACGCCGACAAGGCCGACCTGCCCGCCGTTCTCGCCATCCACAACACCAACATCGCCGAGTCGACCGCGATCTGGGACACCGACGAAGTCGACCTGGACGACCGCCTTACCTGGTTCGCTACCCGCACCGAGGCCGCCATGCCGATCCTGATCGCCGAGATCGACGGCGAGGTCGCCGGCTACGCCTCCTACGGCCAGTGGCGCCCCAAATCCGGCTACCGCTTCACCGTCGAGAACTCGGTCTACGTCGACGGCCGTTTCCAGCGCCGCGGCGTAGCGACCACCCTGCTCACCGAATTGATCGCGCGCGCTATCGATTCCGGCCGCGTGCACGCCATGATCGCCGCCATCGAATCCACCAACAGCGCGTCGATAGTTCTGCACGAACGCTTCGGCTTCCACACCGTCGGCGAACTCCCCGAGGTCGGCCACAAATTCGGCCGCTGGATGGACCTGACCCTGATGCAGCGCACCTTCCCGATCGAACCCTGACGCCCTCTTTGGCCGCACCGGGCCCCCGGCGTAACGTCAGAACCGTGAACGACACGCGCCCCACCGCGTCCGCTCGATTCGATACGACCCCGATCGTGGTCGAGGATCTCGGACTCATCGATTACCACGCCGCCTGGGAACTGCAACGGCAGACCGCCGATCAGCGCGCCGCGGGCGAAGGCTCCGACCGGCTGTTCGTCCTCGAGCACCCGTCGGTCTACACCGCGGGCCGACGCACCGAGACCGAGGATCTGCCGATCGACGGCAGCCCGGTGGTGCAGGTCGACCGCGGCGGCAAGATCACCTGGCACGGTCCCGGCCAGCTGGTCGGCTACCCGATCATCCGCCTCGCCGAGCCCGTCGACGTCGTGCACTACGTCCGGCGCCTGGAAGAGGCCCTGATCCAGGTCGTGTCCGGGCTCGGCATCACCTGCGGCCGCATCGACGGCCGCTCCGGGGTGTGGCTGCCCGCCACCGAACTTCTCGCCGAGCGCAAGATCGCCGCGATCGGTGTGCGCGTGCAGCGCGGCGTCGCCCTGCACGGCATCTCCCTGAACTGCAATTCCGCCCTCGACGGCTTCCAGGCGATCGTGCCGTGCGGCATCAAGGACGCCGGCGTCACCACGCTGAGCCGCGAACTCGGGCGCGAAGTCACCGTCGCCGAACTCAAGCCCCTCGTCGCCGCCGCGATTGTTGCCGCGCTCGACGGCGAAATTCCCGTTCGGCCCCATGACATTGATCGCACCACCGCCCCGGCGAACGCGCAGGCCCCGAGCGTAGAGTCGGTCCGGTGACTTCCGTCGACGCCTCTGCCCCCGCCGGACGCAAGCTGCTGCGCATCGAAGCGCGCAACGCGGAGACACCGATCGAGCGCAAACCCAAGTGGATTCGCACCCGCGCCACCATGGGGCCCGAATACACCGAGCTCAAGAGCCTGGTGAAGTCCGAGGGCCTGCACACCGTCTGCGAAGAAGCGGGCTGCCCCAACATCTTCGAATGCTGGGAAGACCGCGAGGCCACCTTCCTCATCGGCGGTGAGCAGTGCACCCGCCGCTGCGATTTCTGCCAGATCGACACCGGCAAGCCCGCCGCCCTCGACCGCGACGAGCCCCGCCGCGTCGCCGAGAGCGTCCAGTCGATGGGCCTGCGCTACTCCACGATCACCGGCGTCGCCCGCGACGACCTCGACGACGGCGGCGCCTGGCTCTACGCCGAGACCGTGCGCGCCATCAAGGCGAGCAATCCGGCTACCGGCGTCGAGCTCCTCATCCCCGACTTCAACGCCGACCCGGGCCAGCTCGCCGAGGTCTTCTCCTCGCGCCCCGAGGTCCTCGCGCACAACCTGGAAACGGTGCCGCGCATCTTCAAGCGCATCCGCCCCGCCTTCCGCTACGAGCGCTCCCTCGCCGTGCTCACGGCCGCCCGCGAGGCAGGCCTGGTCACCAAGTCCAATCTCATCCTCGGCATGGGCGAGACCCCCGAAGAGGTCACCGAGGCGATGCGCGACCTGCACGAAGCGGGTTGCGACATCCTCACCATCACCCAGTACCTGCGCCCCAGCCCCCGTCACCACCCGGTCGACCGCTGGGTGAAGCCGGAGGAATTCGTCGAGCATTCCAGGGTCGCCGAAGAACTCGGCTTCGCCGGCGTGATGGCAGGCCCCTTGGTCCGCTCCTCGTACCGGGCAGGCCGCCTCTATGCTCAGGCGATGGCCCACCACGGCCGCGAGATCCCCGAAGCCATGGCACACCTGGCCAAGGAGGGCACCGCCTCCCAGGAAGCCAGCTCGGTCCTGGCCCGCTTCGGCAGCTGACCTAGACTAAGGGTCCCCTCACCCCCTCGGAAGGACCCATGTCGAAGTTCGAGAACGTCTCCGTCAGCAAGAAGGCCAACGTCTACTTCGACGGCAAGTGCGTCAGCTACAGCCTCGAGTTGCCCGATGGCGCCTCGGTGTCGGTCGGCGTGATCCAGCCGTCGTCGCTCACCTTCGGCACCAGCGCTCCCGAGATCATGGAGCTGGTCGCGGGTGAGGCCAACGTGACCTTGGCCGGGACGAGCGAGGCCATCACCTACCGTGCGGGCGAGTCGTTCAAGGTCCCCGGCGACAGCTCGTTCGACATCGAGGTCGTCGACACCCTGCACTACGTCTGCTACTACGGCTGACGAACCGGAGCCGGGGCGACCAGCTCGGTTCGCCCCGGTTCGCCGGATCTACTTCACCAGGAACTCGTCCTTGTACAGCCGGTTGGGCCGCGGGGCGGTGGCCTCGCTCAGTTCCACCTGAAAGTCGCTCTCACGCTTGGTCCTCGGTCGGTAGCTGCCGCCGAAGGTGACCATCACCGACCCGCCGACTCCGGTCGTTCCACGAGCCGACGTCGTTTCCCGGCCCGCGTTGAACACCGTCGCCACATCGCGCCCGTCGTTGCCGACAGCGATCTTGCCGTCGTGAAAGAACTGCACGAACGTCCCGTTGTCCGCGCCGACGGTGGCAGCCACCGTGTGACCCTTCTCCGGGTCGAGCTCGAACTCCGCGTCACACTGCTGGCGCCGATCCACGGGACCGGGCTCGCCGAGCGTGCGCCCGATGCCGAGCAGCACAGTCTCGCCGAGGGCGTTGTGCCGCTCGCGACCTTCTTCGGTCCACAAATGGGTGGTCGACCAAACCTTCACGCGCCCGTCATCGAAAAGCGACACCCGGTCGTCGGTGCCGTTGCTGATCAGATATTTCGCACTGTTGGGGGCCATACCACCCATCTTCCTCGCTTTCGCGCGCCGAAATCACCCGTTCGAGTGAGTCGATCGCCCACAACGCTCTTCGCGCCAGGTCAGAAGCTTTTGTGCGGTACACCGACTGTGAGACCGCCGTCCACCACGAACTCCGCGCCGGTCGAATACGAGGACTCGTCGGAGGCCAGATACGCCACCAGCGCCGACACCTCATCCGCTTCGGCTGCCCGCGCGAGCGGAATCTGCAGGAAGTCCGACGGGATCCCCTCGGTCATCGGCGTGGAAATCAGCCCCGGATGCACCGAATTCACCCGAATCCCCTGCGGCGCGAGCTCCAGCGCCGCCGACTTGGTGAGCCCACGCACCGCGAACTTCGTGGCCGTGTACCCGTGCAGACCAGGACTGCCCCGCATCCCCTCGACCGAGGAGATGTTGACGATCGACCCGCCACCAGCGTCCTTCAGCGCCGGAACGGCCGCCTGCATCCCGAGGAACGTCCCGGTCAGATTGATATCGATGATCCGCTGCCACTCGTCCAAGGCGAAGTCCACCAGCAGATTCCCGTTGACGATCCCCGCGTTGTTCACCAGCACATGCAGCCCACCGAACTCCTCGACCGCGGCCGCCACGATCGCCGCCCACTGCTCCGGTTCGCGAACATCGAGGTGCCGGTAGGCCACCGAGTCCCCGAGTTCCTTTGCCACCGTGGCGCCTTCGTCATCGAGCACGTCCCCGATCACCACCGAGGCCCCCTCGGCGACAAACCGCCGAGCATGCGCCGCCCCCATCCCGCGCGCACCACCACTGATCACCGCGACCTTGCCGGTCAACCGTCCCATGTCCGCATACTCCTTCGTAGAAATCCGACCTCCTCTCACCGTATGAGGACGGCCCGCACTAGTGGGCAGTATTGCTAGAACACGTTCCAATTCCGCTCGATGTGCGAATGATCGCGGCGAGCGCCACGACCGGAAACAGGAACAACCAGAGGTTGGGAATCCACCACATCGGGCTGTAGTCGCCGCGAATCACGTAGAAGTTCAGCGCCATCAGCCCCGCGGCGGAGGTCAGCGACAACGACACGATGATCAGCGGGATCGAGAGAGCCGAGCGCGCGCCCAGTGCGAGCCCGGCCAGCCCCAACCCGATCGCCGCGGCATCGAGCCCGAGGAAAGACCAGTTCCACTGCTGGAGAAACTCATCGGACCCGACGCTGATCAGACCCAGCGCGGTCACCACCCAGTAGGCGAGGAAGCCGAGATCGGTCACCAACATCACCCGCTTGACCACGCGCAGCTTTTTCATAACCACGGTTACATAATAACGGGTATGTAAACTTACGTGTCAATGCCGAAAATCGTCGATCACGAAGAGCGTCGCCGCGCGATCAGCGCCGCGGCGTGCCAGGTCATCGCCACCAAAGGCTTGGCGCACACCACCGTCCGCGACATCGCGGCCGAGGCCGGATGCACCACCGGTATGGTCGTGCACTACTTCGCCGACAAACGCGCCGTGTTGCGGGCCGCACTCGGCGCGGCATCCACCGCTGTCGCGGACCGCGTGACCCGGATGGCCCCCGAGTCCGGCGATCTGTACGAGCTATTGAGTCAGTGCCTGCCGATGGATCGAACCCGTCGCGTCGAATGGCAGGTGTGGATCGCCTTCTGGGACTGGGCCACCCACGACACCGAACTGGCCCGAGAACAACGCACGCGTTACCGAGCCTGGCGTGAGGCACTCGAACTGGTCCTGACCTCCGCCGGTTACCGGCCGGGCCCCGACCTCGCCAACGCGGCCGAATCTCTCACGATCCTCATCGACGGCATCGGCATCCAGGCAGTTTTCGACCCCGAACGATTTCCGCCGGACCGTCAGCTGGAACTCTTGCGGAACCAGGCCGCACCGATTCTGGCCGAGCTCGACGAGATCAGATCCTGACTTCGCGCGATCAGCAGGCGATGTTGGCCGCACCCGAGGACTTGAACGAAATGTGTACGTGGTCATAGTGATTCTGCGTCGGACTGCCGCGATCCTCCATGTAGGACCAGCCGTTGCCGTCGTTGTACCGCTGCTGCCAGATCACGTAGGTGACACCGAAGCGCGCCTTGTTGGCCAGCACGAAATCGGCGATGGTATTGCCCAGGGCCAGATTGCCCGTCATCACGTCGAGCGCCTGCCCCGCGCCATGGTCGCCGTCATAGCGACCGTGCGCACCACCGATATCGGAAACCCCGAACATCTTCTGCAGCAGGTTACCGACCTGCGCCACGTGCGGCAGAGTCCCGTTGAACTCCGTGCCGCACAACACCTTCACCTTCAGCGCCGACAACGCCGCCATCTCGTCATCCGCCCGGACGATCGGCCCCGGCTGCGGCGCATCGTGCGTCGGCGCGGCGGCGATCGGATCGAGCTCGATGGCCGACGTCGACAGCGGTTCGACCGAAGCCACCGCCTCGACCTGCGCACCCGGCCGCATCACCATCATCAACATGCCGGGGACGGTCGCCGCGAGACTGCATACGGCCAGCGGCAGCCGGCTCTTGGGAGCCGACGGTTTGCGATGCGAAGCAGTCACGTTGTCTATCACCAGTCATTGTCGAGAGCAGGTCACTGTTAGATTACGAAACGGTCGCGGAAAAGTCACGTCCAGATACGTACCAACAGTTGGACCAGCATCTATCACCCAGCGCGATCCCGCAATCCTTTCGCCGCGTGTCGTTACAAAGACGGCCTGTCGCGATGTTCGGCGCAGCGGTTGCTCACCTCTCCGGGGCTCACCCGTCATGGATCGGCATCGCGAGGTTCTCCGCGATCCCGCGTCTGCGTGGAAACCCTTCGATCCCACCATCTGGGAGCCGGATTCTGTAGTCGGGTCGAACTGCCGACACGCGCTATCGGCATGTTCGCCGGGCAGCGGTCCAGCGCACTCGGACCGCATCCGTCCACCCCACCGGCTGCCGGATATACCACCTCTGACGAGCGCCGCGCCGAATGTCGGTGCCCCTTGCTACTTTTCGTGCATTCGATCTCCACGAGCTCAGCGAGGACGCATGACCGCCGAAACCACCTATCTCGAACTGTCCGACGACGCGGGCTCCTCGCACAAGTTCTACGAGGTAGTCGTCACCGGAACGAACGTCAATATCCGCTACGGCCGCATCGGCGAGCAGGGTCAGTCCAAAGCGAGCTCCTTCGCCACCGAGGACAAGGCGAAGGCCGCAGCGCAGAAGAAGGTCGGCGAAAAGGTGCGCAAGGGCTACGCCCCCGCCGTCATGGGCGCGCGCGAACGCCGCACCGTCACCCGCCGCAGCATCACCAGCCAGCGCTCCACCGCCAAGTCCGCCCCGGTGCTGTGGCGCTTCGATTCCGGCGCCGCCGCCTTCGGCATCTTCGTCGACGAGCAGCGCTGCTGGGTCGGCAACGAGGACGGCGAGGTCTTCACCCTCTCCCCCGCCGGCGTCGTCACCAATAGCTACAGACTGCCCGACGCGGTCAAATGCATCGTCGCCGACGATTTCTGGATCTACGCGGGTTGCGACGACGGCCGCGTCTACGACCTGTCCGGCAAGGTCCCCCGCGCCGCCTACGACGTCTCCGCCGACGACGTCTACTGGCTCGACATCCACGACGGCATCCTCGCCGCCTCCGACTCCGCGGGCGGCCTGACCGTCATCGACCACGAAGAGGAATCCCTCTGGTCCGCGCGCAGCAAGGGCAATTCCGGCTGGATGGTCCGCGTCGACCCCACCGGCGTCTACCACGGCCACAGCGGCGGCGTCACCAAGTACCACCTGGAAACCGGCCGCTCCCAGTGGCATTCGCCCACTCGCGGCGCGGTCCTGTTCGGCTGGCAGGAATCCGGCACCGTCTACGCGGGCACCTCCCACAACCAGGTCGAGGAGATCACCAAGCAGGGCAGCGCCACCCGCACCTACCAGTGCGACGCCGCCGTCTTCTCCTGCGCCGCCTCCCCCGACGGCCGCTATGTCTTCGCCGGCGACTCCCACTCCTCGGTCTACTGCTTCGACGCCACCGGCGCCCGCCTGTGGAAACTCGCCACCGGCTGCGGCTCCGCCTACTCCATGCAGTACCACGACGAAAAGCTCTACCTGGTCACCACCTCCGGCGCCCTGGCCTGCCTCGACGTCAGCGAATCCGCCATCCGCGACGCCGACCAGGGCGTCCTCCCCACCACCCGCTCGGTGAAGGCTCCCGAATTCTCCGCCGTAGCCCCCAGCACCACCCTCGAACTCACCACCGACGTAGGCACCGGCGTCATCGTCGAATGCCTCCAACACGGCGACTCCCTCCGCGTCCACGTCATCTCCCCCGGCTACGACCCCGCCTGGAACGTCCAGTTCCCCCGCGACATCCGCCTAGCCGGCGCCCGCTACGTCGTCGACGCCGTCTCCGAATCCGCCCGCGGCGGCTTCTACCGAGTCCGCGGCGACATCCGCCGCCTGGGCTGAGTGCCCCACCGCAGCCCCACGGCCGCCGCTTTGGCGAGTCACCACGACTAACCGACGACGACCGGACCCAAATCACCGAATCGGACGCACGCACGAACGTCGCAACCTCACCGCCGGCCACGAACGACTACCGTCTGCCAGTCACGAGATGGCGGCTGTGGCTGGCGGCGGGCTGTGTACTCGGACCTGGTCAGATCCAACGCCGAGTGCGGATGCGGGCAGGTTGTGCTCAGCCTCGAGTCGTCGATGCCTCAGACTTCGCCTGCATCGGGGTTCAACGCAGCCAGGGTGACGAAGATCGGCACCCCTGGATCCGCCGTGATCCCCCGCCCGCGCAGAAACGCATCGATCATTCCCCACACCAATTCGTGCACCCGGCTGACGAATTCTGCGGAATCCGGTTTCGCGTCACTCAGCCACAGATCAGTCAGCACGATCATCACACCAACGATCGCCCGGGCCAGATATTCGATCCCTTCGGCATCCAACGGAATCGAATCCGCCACCACCCGAGCTCTTTCCGCGAAGCGACCCGCCACCGCACTGGCGAGATCGTACTGGCCTGTCGCCCCCTCACGATTCGCACTCGTCTGCGTCAGGAACCGGAACACATTGGGGTGGGCCAGAATTCCGACGGCATAATCGGTGAGTGCGCGATCGATAGCGGCGTTGGGCGGCTGCAACAGCAGGGTCAGATCGGTTCCCGTCGCAGCGAACGCGGAGTCGGCGAATCGAGCACCGATGGCCGCGTAGAGGTCGCCTTTGTCGGTGAACTGCCGATACAGCCGCGGCTTCGTGATCCCGGCCTCGACCGCGAAAGCATCCATACTCGGGTGAGGCCCGTCCCGATCGAGAACTCGAATCGCGGCGTCGACGATGACATCCCGGCTCACCGGCGGAGGTCGTCGACTGGCACGGGTCACGGTCGAGAACGATACACGTACCAGCAGTACGATCGGGTTTTTCCACACACCACAGGTGAACGGCTCTTTACAGAAGGTACCGCGTACCGGCAGTATCGTTCTTCGTACCGGCAGTACGAACTTCCGGACATCGCATCGAAGGAGACCGTCCGTGTCGGATGCCCTGCGCCAACTCACCGCAACACTCGGCGCCCCACCGCCACCCGACTTCGCCACCCTCACCCCCGACGAGCTGGCACTCCTCGACGACTACGTCCGCGCCGCCCTCGACCACCGCAAGGCCGCCCTCGACGACGCCCTCGACACCGGCATGCGCCTCATCCCCCGCCTGGCCCGCCCCGCCGTGAAGAAGGTGCTCGGACTGTGACCGCAACCCACCACACCACCGTCGAACTGGCCAAACTGGCCCGCGTCCTCGACCGCGACCCCGCCGACCTGGCCTTCCTCGCCACCCTCCCACCGGCGGCCCTCCGCGAATTCCGCGACCAGATCACCGATCTCACCGCCCGCCGCGAAGCCCGCCGCATGCAGCGAGTCGGCGCCGCCGCCAAACTGGTCCCCGCCCCCATCGCCGCCAAGATCACCGAAGCCGCCTTCGGCCCCGTTCTCGCCGCCGCACTCGCCGGCTCCGTCGACCCCGCCCGTGCCGTAGCCATCGCCAGCGCCCTCTCCCCCAGTTTCCTAGCCGACGCCACCCTCACCCTCGACCCACGCCGAGCAGTCGAACTGATCGCACAGGTACCTGGCCCGATGGCCGCAGCAGTCGCCAGCGAATTGATCAGCCGCGGCGACTACCTGACGATGGGCAACCTCGCAGGATCAGTCCCCGACTCGGTCCTACGCGCAGCCCTCCCCCACGCCTCCGACCTCGACATCCTCCAGGTCGGCTACTACCTCGAGGACCCCCCTGCAGCCGACCGCCTCCTCACCATCGTCACCGACCGAGTCCCCGGCGTCATCCGCGCAACCCACGACGCAGGCGAATGGCCCAAAGCAATCACCCTGCTAGCCCTCCTCGGCCCCACCGAACGCTCCAAACTCGCCAACGTCGTAGCCGCCCAAGACGACGAAGTCATCGACGGCCTACTCGCCGCCGTAGAAGAAGTAGACGCCTGGGACACCCTCCTCCCCGTAGCAGCAGGCATGGCCCCACAACCCCTACAACGCCTGGCCCAACGCCCAGCCATGCAAAACCCCACCCTCCTCACCAAAATCGCCGACCTAGCCCTGACCCAAAACCTCTGGCTCTCCCTACTCCCCCTAGCCACCCACCTCTCCCCCACCCAACTCCACACCGTCGCCGCCCGAGTAGCCACCGAACCCGACGACTCCCTGACCACCCTCATAGAACAAGCCCACACCGAAAACCACTGGCCCACCCTCCTCCCCGTAGCCCTCGCCCTCTTCACCCCCGACCGCAAACGCCTGGCCTCCCTCCCGGTAATGCACCGCCCCGCCTATCTCACCGCCGCCATCGAAGCCACCGCCACCCACAACCTCTGGCCCGAAGCCCTCCCCCTCCTCAACGACCTCCCCACCACCACCCACGACACCCTCGCCACCACCATAAACACCCTCACCGACAACGAATTCCGAGCCGCAGTCCAAGCCGCCCCCACAGCCGATTGCGCCACAACCCTGATACAAATCCTTCTCCGCCAGGACCTCTCCGCTCGATCCCGCTCCCTCACCCTCCTCAACGAAGCCGACAACCTGGAAACCCTTGTCGGCACCATCACCACGCAAGATCCCGCCATCTGGCAAGGCTTGTCCGACATCCGCATAGAAATCCCCGAACAACTCCGCAACCTGCTCGCCGCACAAGCAGTTCAATGCGGTCTACCAGAACTCGCGGACAAGCCGACGGCCAGCTGATCGTCCGGGACCTATCAGCATCCTCGCGACGGTGTCAGTCGTGACGGACGCTCGCGCGGGACATACATTGCGGGACAGCGAGTTTCACCGCGCAGTGGACCGGATTCCTACGGCCTTACGCTGACGCCTCGCTACATGGGGATTGCGCGAAAGCGTCGAATGTATGCGCGAATTGATTCGGCTCTATCTGCGCGCCGGGCGGTGGACAGAACCGGCTACCCCGCTTCTACCCTCCTGGGCACCGACACGGCCCGGGTCAGTCACTGGTCGCCGTCTCACCATGCCTGCGAATCGGAGGCCATCATCAGACGCACACGTGCCTCGCCTGCAACGCGACCATCTATTGGCCGCCACCGCACATCGACTGCGAGCATTAGCCCAACTCCGAGGCGTCGCTCCAATCTTCGCTGTGCCTTGCCGTGGGCACAGCGAAGATCGGAAAATGAAAAGATCGGTACCGGCGGACCGGCATCGCTAGATTGGATAGAAATCCACGATGACCAGGCGTTTTCCGGTTGCCCATGTTTTGCCCGTCCTGCTGCGGAATCGAACCTGCGACCTCCCAGCGGGTCACGGCGCGAACCGACCACTCCCGCCTCCAGACATCGACAGCCGCGCCATCAAGGTCGCCGACAGTCCGGGCCTGCAGGCCGCGCTTACCTACTTACGGCCAAGTGGTCTGCTCACCGTGCAGGAGGCCACTCACGGCTAGCGCCCGACCCCGGACCCGTAGGAGCGAATGTTCATCGACCCATTCGGCGTCGATGGTCAGCAAGCTGTCGTGTTGGCGTCTGTGGCCAGGCGCAGGACGGCGCCATATTGATCTACCCCGACAAAGGGACTACGAGCGGCCGTTCAGGGGAGCATTCTCGTTGTGCCACACGATCTTTCCGAACAACTCTGGTGGATCTACGGCAACTACCGCCTTTTGGCGGAGATGGAACGCAGTCGGAGTGGTGCTACGGGTCAGATAGTGCTGCACTGCTTGTACCGGCTCGACGCCGAGTTCGACCCCGTCGACCAGTCGAAAAATTCCATCGACATGCCGCCCGCGAAACCCCAGTCCTACATCATCAGGATGGCGACCGAACTCCGATGGCCCGAAGTCGATTACGCGGCGCTGCCGGCGTAACTGAGTCTTGGCTGGATCGATCCGCACGAAGAAAGAGTGCAGGTCGAGATCCTTGATGCGGTGCTTGCCAGCGGAGGCGTAGTGCAGCGCGCCACCCTGAGTCAGCGCAGTCATCAGGTAGGCATCCCGGTAGGCAGCAAGATGGGGGTTCCGTTCGAAGAACACTGCCAATTCGTCCTTGGCGATCGAGGCCAGGCGATGCAGGTGACTTTCGGAAATCGGTTCGTGCGAATACCTCGACACATCGTTCTCCACTCGCGCAGCCTAAGCGATCAGTCCACCGTCCGCTGCGGGCTGTCGGTACCGCGGTGCAGGATGGAACCGTGGAGACGAACGTACGGACGCCGATGCAGATCTTCAGCCTCCCACAGACGCTGGTGGTCCCGCTGTTCCAGCGGCCTTATGTCTGGGACCGGGTCGAGCAATGGGAGCCGCTGTGGAACGACATCCGGCGTCTGACTGATTTGCGGCTGCGCGATCCGTATTCCACGGCAACGCATTTCCTCGGTGCTGTAGTTGTCCAAGCTCAGGATGGACAGCTCGGCAGCCTGCAGGTGAGCAACATCATTGACGGCCAGCAGCGACTGACGACGCTGCAGTTGCTTATGGATGCGACCGGCTCAGTGCTGGAGTCTGCCGGCCGTGACACACTCGCGGGCCAGCTGGAGAGCCTGACCCATAATCAGGCCACCTTCGTACCAGCGGGAGAGTCGCGGCTGAAGATTCGTCACACCAACCGCGACCACGCCGCCTTCGATGAGGTCATGGACTCAGATCCGCCGGTCAGTCACGCCGAGCTCGCGCACGCGAATGCCCGGATCACTCGTGCCCATGCCTTTTTTGCTGATGCCGTCGCCGCCTGGCTTGGCGCGTACGACAGAGAAGACTACTCGACTCGGGCCAATGCACTGGTCGGTGTGCTGACCAGCGGGCTCCAATTGGTGGCCATCAACCTCACCGCAGTGGAGAACTCGCAGGAGATCTTCGAAACTCTCAACGCTCGCGGAACCCCGCTGACCGCTGCCGATCTCATCAAGAACTTCGTCTTCCAGCGGCTCGCTGCTGAGGGTTCGGACACGCGCCGCGCCTATGCCGAAGACTGGCCTTTCGACACGAAGTTCTGGGAAACTGAGGTCAGCGTTGGGCGCTACCGGGTTAGCCGCGGGTCCCTGTTCCTCAACCAATGGCTCATTTCCCGGATCGGCGAGGAGATCGGACCGCAGCAGACATTTGCGCGCTTCAAGGCCTTCGTCGAACATGACAGTGGACAGAAAATGGGCGTACTACTGCCGACGATCAAACGGCAGGCCGATCTCTACGAGGCTTGGACGCTAGCCGCCGACGACAAGGACCGACAGCTCACGACCGTCGAAATGTCGGTATACCGCATGAAGGCCTTCGAGGTCGAACTACTCAAACCGATTCTGGTTTGGCTGCACGACCCGGAACGTGCGCTTACCGGCGACACCATCGACGGTGTCGTTGCGGCAGTGGAAAGTTGGGTTGTCCGCCGCATGTTCCTCCGCCTGACGACATCCGATTTGGGCCGAGTCGTCGCCGACATCATCCGCATCCACAACGATGCACCCGATGCCGAACTTGTCGACCGAGTTGCCATGCACCTGTCCAGACTGAACGTCTCCAGCACATACTGGCCCGGAGACAACGAGATTCGTGCGTCGCTCGCTGCTGAAGCCGCCTACCGTCGCTTCAAGGTCGCACGTCTGCGGGTCTTCCTGGAAGCGATCGAGAACCGGTTCAGGCGGGTGACCAACCAGCCACAGGTGCCGCGACGCGGCTACCCGATCGAGCACGTCCTGCCGCAGAAGTGGAAGGACAACTGGGCTGTCGACGGACCCGACGCCGAGATCGAACGCGGAGCGCATGTGCACCGGCTCGGCAACCTGACCTTGCTCACCGGTTCGCTCAACTCCAAGGTGTCCAACGGCGCTTGGGATCTCAAGCGAGCCGCAATTCGAGAACACGACACCCTGCTGCTCAACAGTCGACTTCTCAGCAATATCGGCGACGAGCAGTGGGCGGAGGAAGCCATCGAGGCTCGGACCGAACGCATCATCGACGTGCTACTCGCCGTGTGGCCAGTGCCCCAGGGGCATACCGGGCAGGTGGTCGACCCCCGAGACAAGAACCAAGACTGGGTCGAGGTGAAGGACCTGGTTGCGGCCGGACTCCTTACGCCAGGAACGATACTGGCGCCGCGACAGGGGAACTGGCGATCGTGTGAGGCCCTCATTTGCGATAACGGCACACTGGAAGTGGAGGGCCAATCCTTCGGGTCCCCCTCCGGAGCGGGTCGTCATGTCAAGGGCAGTGTGACCAACGGCTGGACCTTCTGGAGCCTCCCGGACGGGCGTCGACTCATAGACGTCCGGGCTGCATTCCGCGGTGAGAAGCCGACGGGCGACAACAAGACCACTGCACTCTCCGAAGCTGGCACTACCGACTGACCGCGGCGACTGCGCAGAGGTGGAGATCGCTACGCCGGGCGGGATCGGACTGACCACAGGTAAGGCGATGGTGCACGGTCGGTCAGTGCTGGCCTGGGCCCCCTTCCTTTTGCCCATTGGACGTCCTGCCTCCTCGCTAGCCATCTCCAAAATGCCGAGCCCCAACGGATCACAGCGAGGTGCTTCTATCAGGCGGGGGCGGATCGTTTTTTGTAGGCCGATACCTTCGCGACACTCACGCTCCCCGCCACAACATTTAAGCGTGTCGTGGAATTTCCCGATGCCCAAGCGCGCACAGCTACCTTTCCATTACGGTCGATAGTCGATATATTTAGGTCGATCACGGATACAGTACTCAGCTCGGATATCTCAACGCTTTCAACCGCATACAGACAGAGTTCGACTTGAACCGTGTTGTAGCCGACGGCTCCCCACTTCCTGGGCGGATCAGTCGGAAACTCACGAAAATCGAACCGCAGATAGACACTTGGGCCGTCACGGTGCAACCGAATCTCGTGGAGCACAACGCCATCCAGCGATGGGCTGAGCGCCCCGAACACTCCTCGAATACTACTCGGCTCATGCAGCGTATCAACCCAGCCCATCAGTGCATCCTATGTTTGGAAGGGATAGCACCCAAGGGTTCCGGGCAATTTTCCAGTTCGAGTATTTTCAATAGGCCGGACGTTGACGTGGAGACCCTGGTCACCGACGCCACCTTTCCCGTCCCGGCGCCCCGCACTGTGATCTTGAATAACAATTCGGTTTCCATTTCCGGCAGTAAAATGATACTTCTCGGTCATGATTTCCTGATTTTCATCGAGGACTGCACGGCTCCCAACCCGAACACCTATCCGCATAACCCGATGTCTTGGATAGATCCGCTGGGCCTGACTTGTGAGGACTCCAATAGTTAAGTGCCCACGGCAGATTTTTAGGCGGTGGCGGTTTGACCGCTCCAGTCCGCGACATCGGAAGTAACCGCGGCGTTTTGGACGGTCGCTACCTCGCCGATCCAGTCAGTCCCAAACCCTTCAGAATAATAAATCTGACGGCGGAACGATCTCGCAATCGAGCATTATCTATTTGCGATCATGCGGGACTTCAGATTGACTTCCCACACACAGTCCGGCACCAGTTCTCCACCTTTGCCTTTTGTGGTTGCCACAATGTCAGCGCCAGCTTCTGTCAGGTAGTGAATTTCATCGCGGAAGTTCAGATCTGCACGCCTCACCAGGCCGCCGCGGGGCTCGATCACAGAACGGAGATCGTCGAAGTATATTTTCTCTGGTATATCGGCTACCAATGCCGCAATCGGAATGGGGATCGAAGTCCCCCACTCTAGGCGGTGCACTGACAACTTCATCCCGAAGGATACCCACTCCTCCTCCTTATCGGGATTGAAATCTATTTGAACCAACCCGTAGTCGCGTCGCATCCAAGCACGTTTTTTTTCGACTTCCTCATAGAATTCAGAATCGCCCATTATTTGGTCGATGCTCCTTACGCTCGCCCCATTGCGGAGTCCGCACAGAGAATCAGAGATCGCTACTTCTGCAATGAACTCACGAAACCCTACCAACATCGACCTTGCACTCCTCTTCACTTGCACATGTCACACTCTGGACTAATATTCAGAAATATCTGATGCATCATTCTATACGCTCAAGCGCCTTGATGAGGAAGTTCATCTCTGCCGCCTTGTTCTTTGCGTTTCCCCAATTGTGTGCGTTCATCTCTGTCATTGCCGCCCGTGATTTATCAATCAGGTCCGCTCGAAGATCGGCATTGGAGTATATCTCGGATACGACGCGGCGTAGCTGAGCATCATTCGGCGTACCGTTCGACATTCGCAAGCCTTCTACGCCGATCGACCCGTCATGATGGGCAAACACACGTACTTCCTTGCCACCAATGTGCACATGCGCCCCCTTCGTCGCCCAGTCCGCGCTCATCGATGAGACCCTGACAGGGCAGGGCGTTAGCCCAAGAGGGTCGGCCCATGTCGTGGGGTTATCAGGATAAATGTTGGGGTTGGGCGACGGCGTAAGACCCAGAATGTCTTGAGTGAGGTAGCGGCCGGTTTCCGGGTCATAGTAGCGATGGAGGTTGTAGTGGAGTCCGGTTTCCGGGTCGTATTGTTGACCCTGGAAGCGATGCGGGGTGTCGGGGCCGGTCCAGACCGTTTGCCCCCAGAGCGTTGCGGTCGCCGTTGAGCCTACTTCTCCGGTTGCTGGATCAGCGAGGTGACTCGGACTGCCTTCTAGATTGGTGACGATCGCCCAGAACCTGTCGTCGACAGATTGAGTCAGGGGGATGTGGGTTGTGGGATGGTTGGTCCAGGTGTGGGTACGCGCGCCGGCGTGGTTTGCGGTCGATTGTTCGGTGAGATGGACCCCGTCCCAGGCGAATTTAATATAAGTGTTGCTGGCGTGGTGTTGCTTGCTGGTTCGGCGACCGAATGCGTCGTAGGTGTAGTACCAGGTGGTGTTGTCCGGGGTGGTTGCTTCGACAAGTTGGTCGAAGGCGTTATACCGGTAGTGCCAGATAGCTGGCTTACGGGAAATCCGGGTCTTTTCTTTGCGGACAAGGCGACCAGCCGTGTCGTAGAAGTAGCGGGCACGTCCGGTGCGGACGAGGAGGTTGTTGCGGTACTCCGCACGCTGCTCTGTGGAAGGCACGTCCATTTGGTAACCGGCGGCGATGGGATCGGGTGGTACCGGTGATGCCGGAACCTCTACAGTGGTGAGATTCGACAAGGCGTCGTAGGTGTATTCCTCGGAGGTCCCGGCGCCCGGGCTCGCAATGCGGGTGATGCGACCGATCACATCCAGGGTGTAGTCGCGCCGTCGGCTCGATGCTGGCGTGGTAGTGGTATGGCTCGTAACGCACCCATCCGGACGCCAGGTGTAATCGTCGCGCTCGAGCAAATGGGTGGGGGAGCTGGTCCGCGGATCGAGCTGGACAAGTTCGCGGCTGAGGGTATAGCCGGCGGGACTGTAGGTATTGTGTTGGCCGATCCCCGCACTGCGCCAGCTATTCTGACGCCCCATCGCATCGTGAGTGAAGTCGAATCGGTGCCCGCGTGAGGTTAGGGCGGCGACTTGTCCTGTCGGCGTGCGTTCGTACGTGGTTGTCGCGCCACTGGGAGTCGTGTATCCAATTCGGCGACCGTGACGATCGTAGTCATAGGCAATGGTTTGGCTGTCGACACGTTGGGCGAGCATGCGCCCTGCCGCGGTGTGTTCGAAAGTGACAGTGTGAATGGTGCTGTTGTGGTTGCCGTTTCGAGCAGTCGCGAGCCGGCCGGTCGGGGTATAGGTGTTGGTAATCCATTCACTGGTGTCGGTGCTGACGCCAGTAAATCGGCCGAGGACATCGTAGGTGAGGCGGCGTTGAACACCCGCAGGTGTCGTGATGATGGCAGGTCGATTGAGCAGGTCGAACTCGGTCTGGGTGACCGATCCGTTGTAGTCGGTTTCAGTGCAGACGTTGCCCGCCAGATCGTGTTCGTAGGTCCAGGTGTCGCCGAGCGGGTTGGTGACCGAGGTGAGTCGGCCTTCGGTGTCGTGGGAGTAGGCGGTGATAGTGCCGTCGGGCGCTTCGCGGGTACTGACCAGGTCAAAGGTGCCGTAGGTGTAGCGGGTGAGCGCACCGATCTGGTTGGTGTGGGTAAGTAGGTTCGCTTCGCCGTCATAGGTCCACGACTGTGTCGTGCCATCGGTGCCTGTGTGGGAGAGCAGCTTTCCCTCGGCGGAATACCAGTGCGTGCTGATACCACCGACCGGGTCGGTGATGATAGTGGGCTGACCGAACATGTCGCGCTCGACAACCGTGACCGCGTTGCCGGGTTCGGTGATCCGGATCGGCAGACCAGCGGCGTCGATGTCGATACGGGTTGTGGCGCCCGTCGACATCGTGATCGAAGCCGGAGCACCGCACTGATGGTGGGTGTACGTGGTGGTGACACCGTCGGCATCGGAGATGCTGGTGAGGTTGCCGTCGTCGTCGTATGTCCGGGTAATCGTCGCGCCGTCGACATCGGTCACAGTGGCCGGACGGCGCGGTGCGGCGTAGCTGATCGACATCACTTCCCGGTCTGGGCGGCGGAGCAGGATCAGATCGCCATCGAGGTTGTAAAGATAGGTGGTGATGTTGGCGTAAGCGTCGACATAGCGGACCGGCTGGCGGTACTCGTTGTAGTCGGTGACCGAGGACGCGCCGCGCGGATCGATCAGGTTCCGAAGACACAGGTCTTCGTCGAACTCAAAGGTTGTGGTGGCGCCAAGCGAGTTGGTGTGGTGTGTGCGGACCCGCCGGAATTCGGGAAGGACTTCGTATGCGAAGGTCGCGGAAAGGATTCCGTCGGACCCGACCTGCTTCACGACCCGTCCGGTCCGGTCGTAGGTGTTGTGCAATTCCGTACCGCGGGAGTCACGCCATGACAGCATCCGCGCGTCGCTGTCATACCGGTAGTGCGTGGCGGCGCCGACGCCGTTGATGACCGTGGTGAGATTGCCTGTTGTGTAGATGAATTCACGAACTCGGGTTGTTGCGGGAGCACCGTCTGGATCTGCGCCTACGACGGCTAGACCAGTGACGCGAGCGCCTTCGGTGGTGATTTCGACACGGTAGCCACCGGAATGGGTGATATGGGTAGGCGTGCCCTCGGGGCTGTAGTGGAATCGGATGTGATTGTGGTGGCGGTCGGTAATCTCAGTGATCGCGTAGCCGTCGCCTTCAGTGCCGAACCCCGACAGTGCAGGGTCCGGGATGAAACCCCAAGTAAGTTCGCGGTCCGAGTCGTGAACAAGATAGCCGCCAGTTTCGGTGCGCGTTATGGTCGCGCGGATTCCGTTGTGCACCGGGCGGACCGGGACGTCGGGAACGGTGTGGGGGAACTGCCACACCTCGCCGTCGGGTCCGACGAATCGGACTCCGACTTGGTCGACGGTCACCCGCATATCAAGCGTGGCCGCCCACGACGGCCCGAACCAGCGACCGAACCGATACGACGAGCGATGGCGACGGGTGAGTACCAACGCCAACACGCCGGGGAGTTCGACATCGGTTGCAGGAAGGAGGAACTCACCGGTCGCGACGTCGACCGGGTCACCACAGTCGGTGGTTTGCTTCGCGGTCTTGTTCAGGTCCGGCTTCTCGGAGCCGGACTGGTCGGGAAGCTTGCTCGTCTCCGGCGTGCTCGCCGGTTTCGTGGTCCCTGGGGTGTCCGGGTTATCAGTTGTCTTCGACGGTGTATCAGGTGTGCTGGCCGGATTCGTTGGCGTGTCAGGCTGTTTCGTAGTCGCCGGTGTTGTCGAGGTGTCGGTGTTCTTCGCGGCCGCAGGGCTCGTGGTGGTGGTGTCAGCGTTCTTCGAGGACTTGGACGGGGTCTTCTTGAACGCCTTCGCGATATCACCGAACGCCGACTTCAACTGCTTGAGCAACGGCTTCAGCTTCGACATCGTCTTAGCCAACTTCGAAAACAACTTCGAAATCGTCGCCACAGTCTTCGCGATATACGCAGTCGCCTGGACCGCGACCAACGGAGTCGCCAAACCGACCGAGAACACCAACTCCGCCGCCCACACCGCGAGACGACCGACAGTCTGGGCGACGAGGTCACGCACGGTCTCGCGGACCGCGGCGACGATCCCACCGGCCATGCGGATCGCTGAAGCTGCCGCGGTCGCGGCGGTGTTGGCCGCGGTCAGCAGGTTCGTGGTGTTCGACGCCGCCGATTTGTAGGCGGTGGCGGTTTGACCAGTCCAATCCGCGACGTCGGCGGTGACCGCCGCGTTCTGGGCGGTTGCTACCTCGCTGATCCGGGCGGCGACGTTGTCCCAGGTTTTAGCATAAGCCTCGATCTGCGCGGGGTCACCCGCGATCCAGTCCAGGGCATCCTGCAATGGCTGGCAGTGCTCGATCAGCCAGCCCACGCCGTAACCAGCCAAGGTGCCGAGCGGGTCGACAACGAGGGAGACTGCTTCGGCGCCGAGACCGACGACACCCAGACCTACTTCGATCCAGGAACCGCCCGAGATCGCGTCGGACAGGTCGGTGACCGAGCTGACCAGGCTGATACCGGTGGACCAGTCGGTGGTGTCTTCCTTCGCCGCGATCAGGGGATTGGCGGCCATTACAGACCGGACTGCTGAGTCTTGAGCGCAGTGGCGTTGGTGGTATCGCGGGTCGTGAACGCATCAGCAACAGCAGTCAGGTTCGAACTGGTGTCACCGAAAGCATCGATCGCGGCCTGGATCGCGTCGATGCCATCGGTCTCGACCGAATCGACGAACAACGGACCGAGGAAGGCACACAGTTTCCCGAACGCATCCGAGGGGGCCGAGACCGCTTGGGCTGCTTCGAGCGCTTCGGTCAACCCCGAACCAGCCAAGGTGACATTGGTGGCATGGGTTTTGATCTTGTCCGGGGAGATGCTGAGTTCCCCGCCTGCGCCTGTCATGGTGATGCCCCGCCCCTTGTGTGATGCCACCCCGGGTCCGCGGGCACTTCCTGGCCCGTGACCTGCGGTGTCGAACCTGATCGAACAGGCCCTACCCCGAAGGTTCAGACCTGCGGCACGCAGTGCCAATGGCCGAGCGTAGCGGATACGACCGGGTCGGTAGGTGCGGTGAAATCGATGGAACCGGAACGGGCTTCGGCGCGTCTAAGGGCGTCAAGGAGTGCCATCTACTTGGCACATTGTGCTCACACGGTGGAGCATGGCCGAACTGTGGAAGGTCTCACGAGATGGAAACTCGCCAGGGTGAACTTGTGGGCGGTGTCGTAGGCTGTGCGGACTGACGGGGCGGCGGGTGTCGGGAGTGCTCGGAACGGCCGTGGGGTTGGAGTGGGGTCCGCCGGACGGTATGGCTCAGTGATCGGGAAAGACGGAGGATGCTCGTGCGGCGACGGTCTGCAGTGGTGACCACGGTGGTGTGGGGGGTACTCGCGGTGTCGGGGTGTTCCACCACCGAGAGCGGGAACGCACAGCCGAGTTCGACTGACCCAGCGGCGGCTGCCGCGGCACTGTGGGATCCGTGCAGTCAGATCCCGGACTCGACGTTGACCAGCTTGGGGCTCGACGTGACGTCGAAGCGATCCGGCATCCTCGGGGCAGAAGAGCCAGGCTGGAAGATCTGCGCGTGGGATGACGCTAACTACCCCTCCGGCTTTGGCATCGGTGTTTTTTCAACGATCCACACGGTCGACGAAGTGCGGGCGAAGTCGACCAACATCGAGTTCAAGGACGTCGTGATCGCGGGCCGCGACGGTGTGCAGTTCCGACAAAGCCATTACGACGCTAACGAAGACTGCTCGATCGTCTTCCCGACGTCGACTGGATTCACGCAACTCGACATGCTCAACAGCGGCGTCAAAGAGAAGTCGGTGCCGCCATGCCAACGACTGCAACCGATCGCGGAAGCGATCGTCCCGCTCTTTCCCAAATAGAGCTTCGAAATTAGGGGGGTGTTATGACTTCAGAAGACGAGAAGTCCCGCTGGCAGTATCTGAACGAAGAGGCGAAAGCGGGCCGCCTCTATCTGGATCCTTCGGTCGCGACAAGTTGTCGCGACGCAAGCAACAAGCAGATCGACCTCTTTATCCAACTGAAGAACGACCTACAGTACGTCTCCTCGGTGTCTGGTCTCGGCCGGTTCAATGCAGCTGACGAGCTTGCAAAGATGCTCGGCATGAAAGCGATTGGCGGAGAGCGTGATTTCGACACGGCGTTCAAAGAGCACATCGAGGTGCTGACGTTGATCCGCGACACCATCGAGATCTCGGTGAAGAAGTACGAGGACCAGCAAACAGCCCAAGCGCAGGCAACGAACGCGTTGGGCAACGGCTACTGATCCACGCCGGAAGCTGACCAGTCACCCGACGGCAGGTCACATCCGCTGCGGTGCCGTGATTCCCAACTGCCCCAATCCGATCTCCAGAGTCCGGGCAGTCAACTGGCACAACGAGATTCGATTCGAACGTATCGGTTCGTCAGCAGCGAGGACCGGGCACGAGTCGTAGAAGCTGGTGTAGGCGCGGGCCAGTTCGTAGAGGTAGCCCGCCAGCCGGTGTGGCTCCAACGTGTCGGCCACCTCGGCGAGGACAGTCCCGTAGCCGTCGAGGCACAAAGCGAGTTCCCGCTCGGCTGGTTCCATCGGCCCGCGGGTATCCACGACCGTCGGGATCGTGGCCTCGGCTTTGCGCAGGATCGAGCAGACCCGGGCGTGGGCATACTGCAGATAGACACCGGTGTTGCCGTTGAGCGTGGTCATGCGGTCCGGGTCGAAGGTGAAGTCCTTGACCCTGGATGTCGACAGATCCGCGTACTTCACCGCACCGATTCCCGCCTGTTCGGCGATCGCGTCGAGCTCCGCCGAGGACAGGTCAGGGTTCTTCTCGGCGACCACCGCACGCGCACGCCCGACAGCTTCGTCGAGCAGATCCATCAACCGAACCGTCCCGCCCGCACGGGTTTTGAACGGCTTGCCGTCCGGCCCGAGGATGGTGCCGTAGGCGACGTGAGCGACCTCGATGGCCTCGATGAGCCAGCCTGCCCGCCGTGCCGCTTCGAATACCAGCTGGAAATGCAGAGCCTGCCGCGAGTCGGTGACGTACAGCAGCCGGTCGGCGTGCAGTGAGGTGATGCGGTACCGGATGGTAGCCAGGTCGGTGCTGTCGTAGCCGTAGCCACCGTCGCGTTTGCGGACCATCAGGACCGCCGGCTGATCATCGAGTCCCTTGACCTGTTCGGACAGCACGACGACCGCACCGTCACTCTCGACCGCGACGCCCTTGTCCAGTAGCTCGGTGACGGTGTCGGCGAGCTTGTCGTTGTAGAACGACTCTCCGAAGTAGTCGTCCGGAGTGAGCAGCACACCGAGCCGGTCGTAGATAGCGCCGAATGCCTTCTCGGACTCCGCGACGATCTCCCGCCAACGGGCCACCGTGTCAGGGTCTCCGGCTTGCAGGGCAACCACCCGAGTCCTGGCCCGGTCCGCAAAGCTTGAATCCGAGTCGAATTGTTTCCTGGCCGCCTTGTACAGGCTGTCCAGCGCCGACACCGAGCTGGTGTCTTCATCGAGTTCGTCTGTATGCCACGGCGATTCGGGGTGCTCGTCGATGTATTGGATGAGCATGCCGAACTGTGTGCCCCAGTCACCCAGGTGGTTCGCGCGGACGACATCGGCGCCGAGGAACCCGAAGACCCGGGCCAGACTGTCACCGATGATGGTGGTCCGCAAATGTCCGACGTGCATTTCCTTCGCCACATTCGGCGCCGAGTAGTCGATGACGATCCGTTGCCCGTCTTCGGCGGTGGGGACGCCGAGCCGGTCGTCGGCCAGGCGCGCTGCGACGGATTCCCACACCGCCCTATCGGCCAGGGTGATGTTCAAGAACCCTGGGCCCGACACTTGTACATCATCGATCACGCCGTCAGCGAGATCGATCTGGGTGACGAGCTCAGCGCCGAGCTGCGTCGGCGGGACACCGACCCGCTTCGCCAACGGCAGCGCGGCATTGGATTGGAAATCGGCACGATCGGAACGTCGCACTACCGGGTCCGCATCCGTCGCTTCCGGACGGACTCGGGCGATCGCCTCCGACACAGCGGCAGTGACACGTCCGAGCAGCGGCACAACACCGGCAGAGCTCACCTTGGTTCCTTTCCCGTGGATGGTGAACTCATTGTCGCAAGCACATCAAGCGGAATATCGGCGCTACTCAGCAGATCGGCGGGAGCAAGCACATGCCACCCACGGACGTAGTCTGACCAGCGAAGACCAACGCTTTCCAGGAAGGTGTGCTGATGACCGCCACTGCTGTTCGGTTCGCCGTCGGACTGATTGCCGCGGCCACACTGGTATCGGCAGGATGCGACGGCAACCCGCCGCCGACCGCACCTACCGGGTCGTTATCGCCGAGTACGACAGCGTCCGCGCCTTTGTCCGAGGGGCCGGCGGCGTCGACGTCGCCACCCCAGCTCCCCGAAACCACCACTCTGAACGCGCCGACGCCTTCGGCCGCGTCGACACCGCACGCCTCACCAGCACCTCCGGCGTCCTCCCCCGCGGCGCAACAATCCGAGCCGACCTTCTTGTATTGCGAGAACGGCACCGCGATATACAGCGATCAGTCGTACGTAGTCGGGGACCCACGCTGTCCACAGCCCACAGCCAACAAAGACCCCTACGGTCGCGACTATCAGTGTGATGCGCAAGGAACCAATTGCACTTACCCCGATGGCTCTCCGGTCCCGGGTTATCGGCGGTGCGGCACACGGTGTGGTGAAGCACCGACTTCTGGTGAGGTTCAACGCAAGTGGATGGAATGCATTGCCGTGAAATCGGTGGAGCAATGTCGAGCGGAGCAGTGAGGAGCCGTCGACGAATCGCTGCGCCCGTTCCAGAGCCCATACCTCTGGGACCCGCTGGGAGAAGTTGGGGAATCGGCTGGTCAGCCAGGCGAGTGTGCCGAACGCCAGCACGAAGGTGCCCCACACGATCAAGCCACCCGCGGCAGTACGCTGAGGGAGCGGGGCATCCTCGGCCAGGCCCGCCTTCAACAGGGCTCCGAGCCCACGATCGTCAGTCCGGCGGCTGATGCCAGCACGAACATCGCAAAGCCCGCATCGCTGTTCATCACGTGTCGGCATGACCCCATTCGGTCACCAAGAAGCGCTGCGACGCCCTCATCGCGGTGAGGCCGCAACGAACGAATTCTCGCCTGGTCGGTTACCGAAACAGTTCGCGCCCGATCGAGTCAGGGTTGCTGAGCACCAGCCAGCTCACGCTCCGCCGCCGCGGCCCGGGCGGAGAACGGGCACTGCCAATCGGCGGGTTTGGGCGTGCCGGAGTAGCGGCGCGCTTCGGACGACGTCTCGTACTCCGTCAGGTTCGGGTTGATGTCACCTTGCAGCACGATGTCCTGCTTGCGGATCTTGTCCGCCAAGCGGTCCCACATGCCCTCGGCCTTGATCCGCGCGAATTGCTCGTGGGAGTTGAACGCCAGCATCGGGAACGGAGGCCGACGGCCGAACCGCCGATGCGTCTCGTGTAGTCCGATCACGAAGAAGGGATGGCCGGCCACGCTGTACTTGAACTCACTGGACTGCGGATCGGACGAACAGCCGGCGGCCCAGCCGAAGCGGTCCGCGTCCGCCTCGTGCAGCAGTTGCAGGTGGTGCCACAACAGCTCCTCGAAGCGCAGCTCATCCACACCCCGAGGCTGTTCGAAGGTCGCGATGAAGCTGGTGAACTTGCGAGCACTCCAGTCCGCGGCACCGACGAACTCCGCGAGATCCGCGGCCATCAGCCGAGCTGACTCTTCGCCGCCCATCACGTCGTAGTGACGATGGGCGATGCCGCCCTGACGCCAGGCGGAGCGGCCCGCCAGACAGGCGAACCGGTCGCCGAGCAGGAAGTTCTCCAGTTGAGCTCGCGCCTCTGTCGTCAACGCTGGTGATCCTTCCGAACAACGAATGCAGCCACCTCCACCGTGCTGCGGGCTGATCCTGTCAGCCGACCAGCGGGATGCGCGAATCGCACGAATCCTGGTTCGCGAAGGTTTGCCCGCTCGAAAGCCGAAACCGGCGGATACCTGTGTCGCAGATCATGCGGGACCGACCGGACGTGACCGCAGCGCATGAAGAAGCGGCCAGGTCAGGATCAGTTCGGATTGTCGGTGGGGCGGCGTAGTGTCACGCATATCGGCGTTGCGGGTGACCAACCGGAGGTTCGCGATGGACGTGCTGCTCGGGATCGGAACACGTAAGGGTTTGTTCTTGGCTCGTAGCCGGGATGGGCGGGCCAGTTGGACGGTGTCACCACCGCAGTTCCCGGTGGCTGATGTGAAGGCGTTGGCGATTGATACCCGGCGGGGGACGCCGCGGGTGCTCGCCGGGGTGTTGAACAGTCATTTCGGGCCCACATTGGTGGTCAGTGATGATCTCGGGGAGACGTGGAGCGAGCCGGATGACGCGCCACTGGCATTTCCCGAGGACACCGGAGCCGCGCTGGGCGGCGTGTGGCAGATTGCGCCTGCTACCGATGCCGAGCCGGATGTGGTGTACGCGGGTGTCGAGCCGTCGGCGTTGTTCCGGTCGGCAGATCGTGGCCGGACGTTCGAGCTGGTCAGGGGGTTGTGGGACCATCCCCATCGGCCGCAGTGGGAGCCGGGTGGTGGTGGATTGGCCTTGCATACTGTGCTGCCGCATCCGGTCGACACGCAGCGAATGGCGGTGGCCATGTCCACCGGTGGGGTCTACCAGACTGTCGACGGCGGCGAATCGTGGACGCCGACGAACAAGGGTGTCACCGCGGACTTCATGCCCGGCGAGTTGCCGGAATGGGGGCAGTGCGTGCACAAGGTCGCTCTCGATGCCGAGTCACCGACCACTCTGTATTTGCAGAACCACGGTGGGGTGTTCAGGAGTACCGATGCGGGCGTGAGCTGGCAGTCGATCGATAGTGGGCTGCCGCCGTCGAACTTCGGCTTCCCGATCGTCGCGCATCCGCGTAAGCCGGGGGTGATCTACACCTTCCCGCTGGTGGCGGATATGGATCGCTTCCGCTTTCCGCCCGATGCGATCTGTGCGGTGTATCGCAGTGCGGACGGCGGCGAGACATGGTCGAAGCTGAACGATGGCCTGCCCGAGGTCCCGTTCTGGGCCGCGGTCATGCGCGATGCCATGTGCGCCGACGATGCCGACCCGACCGGCATCTATTTCGGCACTCGCAACGGCGAAGTGTATTGCAGCGCGGACGAAGGCGACCATTGGCAGCTCGTGGCCGACAAGCTGCCTGACGTGCTGTGCGTGCGCGCCGCGGTCATCGGATAGCGCGATGGCTCGCGTCTGCCTACCCTCCATGCTCCGCACCTATGTCGAGGGCGCCAAAGAACTCGATGTCGACGGTGCGACCCTGCAACAGATCCTCGATGCGCTGCGCGAACGATCACCCGGCTTGGAACGCCGGCTCCGCGATGAACGCGGGGTTTTGCGCCGATACGTGAACTTCTATATCGACGGTGACGAATGCCGGCTGCTCGACGGCCAGGACACCGCTGTCGGCCCGCGCACCGAGGTGATGATCATTCCATCGGTCGCCGGCGGATGAGACCTGTTCCGCTGGGAGTGCAATGGATCCGCTACCGGTAATAGGGCGTTGCCTGCACCCAGTGGAACCCCCGCGAAACAGCCGGGAACTGTGTGAGGTCGACCTGGTCCAGTTGCATTCGTACCGGACGTCCACCGAGGACACCCTCCAGAATCAGCCGATCCGATTGTGGCTGCGCATAACTGAATGTCGCGAGCTTCCATTGATGAGTCGTGTCTTTCGACACAGTGATGGTGCGCTGGTCGGTGTCGATCCGAGCGGGGAAAGAGACCAGTGAATCGTCCAGTCGCTGCACGGTCATGCCCTGGGGGATGTCGAAGATGATGCGGCGGAATCGTTCGGTGGCGCTCGGAATTGCACTGTTGGACGGCGATTCGCGGAAGTCGACCAGCGCGGGCACCTGCACGCCGGCGATCGAGTACTCGGTGACGTTCCAGATGCCGTAGAGCGGTGACTTGGGCCGCGCATTGCCGTAGGTGTGCCAGCCGTCGTATGCCTCGACGGTCGTGGCCCCGAGCAGCCACACCCCCACCAGCACCTGGACTGCCAGCAGAATCCGACTGCCACGCGCAGTGGACAACAAGGGTGTCGACGTTCGAGCTACGACGGCGCGGCCGAGTAGTGCCCGAACGACCCGGATGACGTCCGGTGCGGCCAATACTGCTGCGTACAAGAACAATTGCAGGGCGAACAGCTTCACCGGCACATCGAACGCCAGATTCATCAAGAGCACCTGCAACGCCACAATGACAGCAAGGACTGACCCGAGCCCCGCAGTTACCGGCAGGATGAGAAGAAGCGCCGCAACGACTTCCGCCGCACCCAAGGCTATCTCGTACGGCTCCGACAGCGACGACTGCGCCCACAGCACCGCCATCGGGCTCATATGACCGAACGGTTCGACCAATCGCTCGAGATTGAACGACATCTGCGACGGCAGCACCTTGATCATCCCGTACAGCACGAGTGCGCTGGCCAAGGAAATACGCAACAGCAGCCGGAACCACTCATACAGTCGCGTGTAGTTCGGGCGGCGCCGGTCGAGAACCGACCAAGCGACGGTCACCGGCAGCGCAACCAGGAGCAGGGTGAACACAGCCACCCATTTCGCCGCTGTGTCGCCGCTACCGGTGACAGTGTAATCAATTGGCACATCGAAGATCTGGGTGCCGACCCAATCGGTGAGTGGATGCAATGCCGTCCATTTTGCGACCTCGCTCACCATTTCCTGCGGCACACCGAGGGTGCGCAGCAGCGCGTGCAGCAGCCACACCCCCGCCATCCCGACACCGACAACGACGAACCCGAACCGGAAAAGCACACGGACCGCCGGATGCCACCGCTGCACAGCCTCCCGCTCGATGTCATCGACCACGGGCTCCCGCTGAGCCAATACCCCTGTAACCATCCGCCACTCCTACGGTCGAAAGCCGTGCGGGTGAGACGCTATGGCAGCGGGCGTAACTCGGAAATCCGGCAAAGTCGTTGCCCCGAGCATTCGGGTCACGCGTCAATTCACAACGGTCCACACATTGGTGTCGGGCCCCTCGCCTAGGCACAACATTTCCTCACCGTTCGGCGATGTCGCTACACCCGAGCCCACCTCACAGGGCGCACCCGGAGTACGAGTGCCGAGCAGGGGCACTGATTGCACCCATTTCGCGCTCGGACCACCCGCCTTGGTGCATTTGAGAGTGCTGCCGTCAGCCGCGGTGGCGTAGTCGTTACCGGGCGGGGTGCACGCGACACCGACGGCGGGTGCTGTCTTCTTGGGGGCGGGCACGGTGGTGGTCACCGCGGTGGTGCTTTCGGGCACAGGCTCCGAGGTAGCAGCGGCGGCCGATGGCGCAGCGGTCGAGGGGGCCGTGCCGGTCACGGTGGCGGGGGCCGGAGCAGTCGCCAGCGGGATCGCAACCTTTGCCGGCGCCGGAGTGACGAAGCGCGGCGCGTCCATCGGGGCGCTTTCGTCCTGGACCAGCGGAACGAACTGCAGCGCGACAATGTCGGGTAATGCTTGGACCACGGACCAGCCCTCGACTGTGGTTCCCGGTTTCGGAGACGCACTGTAAGTGAACGTGTCGAAACAGTCGTCGGTGAGGATGGCGTGCTCGGTCCGCTGGGTGATCCCGGCGCGGTCCACGGTGCTGAGCAGCCACTGGTCGGGTCGTGACATCCGACTGGTGCCGATGCTCTCGATCCGGGCGCGGACCGCCAACGCGACCCGGCCCGGACCGAGATCGGTCACGCAGTCCGCAGGGGCGAGGGCGACTTCGGTGAACGTGATGGTGCCGACCTTCGCCCCGGTGGGCGCGTCGGTGAACGCGAACGGCGTGCCGAGACCTGATGTCGGCGCGGAACCAGCCGCGGAGGTGGTGGCTGGTGCGGTCGGCGAATCGACGCTCCCGCACCCGGCTACACCGGCCAGAACGGCCAAGACGGCGACAGGTGCCAGATGACGTTGCATGAAATGAAATCCCCTCGTACGGAAGCGAACCGGACAGCTTTGCACGCCGGGGCACGCTGCTGGAAATACGGCGATCGCATGACCGCAGCTACTCGCGGCAGGCAATCGGTGAGGAGCGACCCCACCCGCAGCACGGACATCCGATCCGCATGCCTTCGCATCCGATGTCAACTATGTTGGTACTCAACGCATTACAGCTCCACCAGCTGCACGGAGCTGGCATCCGGAGGGGGATCGATGCCGAATATTCATCGCGAGCGGGTAGCACGATGGGCGGAGCGCACACTCGCCGAACAGCGACAGCTGACACCGGAGCAGCGTCGGTTCCTGGCCGGGTTGCTCACTGTGCGAGGCTGGCATGTACTCGTGGACAGCGGTTCGCCCATGCCCGATCGGATAGCGGCGTACGCGCTGGGCCGCACGGGCGTGTTCGCACTCGTCTTCGCCGACACGCTGCCGAGCTCGGCCGATGTCCTGAAGATCCGCGGCGAGGCCGAGCGGACCTTCGCCAGGCTCGTCGTCGGTGGCGCCCAGTTCGTACCGCATTCTGTCGATGTCGTGCTGCTCATGCCGCGCGGCGCCCGAGCTACCTCCGACGGCCGCTATCTCGTCGCCGACGAGGCCGGTTTCGTCGAGACGCTGACACGTCGTGAGAAACGGATGCGCGCTGAACGGGTCAGCGAACTCGCGGCGACCGCTGCGGAGAAGCTCCCCACGCATCGGTGCCTCTGTGCCGACGATGCCCCCGAGGCCGAAACCATCGACGCCGGTGGTCTATTCGACCAGGCCGACCTCCGCGAGGAAGCGAGGTCCGCCGCACTCGCCAGACCGTTCAGCGACTGGATGACGTTCCTGGACCCCGATCAGGTGTCGCTCGTCCACGCCACGTTCACCGGCCCTGCCCGGTTCAGTGGTCCGGCGGGCACCGGAAAGTCGGTCGTCGCGTTGCAACGAATGGCGCACTTCGCCAAGCGCAACCCTGGCCGACTGCTCTTCACGACGTTCGTCAAGAGCCTGCCCGCCTATCATGAGCGAGGCTTCGCGCAGATCGCGCCACACGCCGGCGGCCGCGCCGAGTTCACCGGGCTGCATGCGTGGGCGATGGCGTTCCTGGACCGCCGTGGCGTCGTATTCAGGTTGAACGACAAAGCCGTCGACGCCGCGTTCGCCACATCGTGGCAAGGTGCTCGCGGGGTGTTGGGGCGGGTCGAGGGCACCGACCACGGCTACTGGCAGGACGAGATCAACCGGGTTATCAAGGGCCGCGGGATCACCGATCTGGAGTCGTACAAACGCGTGCAACGGGTGGGTCGCGAGGGAATCAGCCTGCGGTCGACCCGCCGTGAATTCGTCTGGAACCACTGGTATCAGCCCTACCAGGAAGTCCTGGATGCGCGGCGTGCCCACGATTTCAACGATGTCATCTCTCTCGCCGTCGACGAACTTCGAGCCCGCCCGCTCGACAGCACCGAGGCGTACGCCATGGTCGTCGTCGACGAAGTGCAGGACTTCACTCTCCGGCAATTGCAGCTGGTGCACCAGATAGCGGGCGGCGGCCCCGACGCACAGCTGCTGCTGGTCGGCGACGGACAGCAGCAGGTCTATGCCGGGGGTTGCACCCTGTCCGAGGCCGGGATCCCGCTCGCCGGTGGGCGTGGTCGTGTGCTGCGGACGAACTACCGCAATCGTGAAGCGGTGCTGCGGTATTCACAACGTATCGAAGCGGGCAATACGGTCGATGATCTCGATGGCGGCGCCGGCGTCATCCTTCGGGACAGCGATCCCACGCTGCCGGACGGTCGCGCAGCCGACGTTCACGTCCCCCGTCGCGACATCGACGGTCTACTCCCCCGTGCGCTTCGTGATGCGCACCTGCCGCCTGGTGCCGAGATCGCCGTGATCGTCAACTGGCCGAGCGAGGTCACGCGATACCTGCGGGTGCTGCGCCGGGCGGGCTTCAAGGCTGTCTCGTTGGAGAACTACGACGGCTCACAGGTCGAAGCGGTCAAAGTCGGCACGGTACGCCGCGCGAAAGGGATGGACTTCGCCGCCGTCTTCCACATCACCGAAGAACCACCGACCGACCTCGACGCGCTGTCCGGCGGCGCCAGGGACCGAGCCGAGATGCTCGCCAGGCAGCTACTCGTCGCCACCAGCCGCGCGCGCGACTATCTCTGGGTCGCTTACCTGTCGGACTGAACTGGGAGGATCAGGACTGTGTACGACAACCCGCGCGCGTGGCTCATCCGGTCGGGCCGCGACGGCCAACGCGAACACCGCGCGCTCGACGAGGGCCTTGCCATTGTCGGCTGGGATGAAATGGGCGACCTCGGCCGCTATCGAACCTGGGAGGAGCTCAAGGCGGCACTGCGCGAGCAGTATCCCCTCGCTTCCCCCAATGTGGTCGGCAACTGGGCTGGGCAGCTCTGGAAATTCGGCACCGACATCGCGAACGACGACCTTGTTGTCATGCCGCTGAAGCTGCAGACCGGCTACGTCGCGATCGGGCGGGTGGTCGGCCAGTACGAGTATCGCGAAACCGAGCCCGAGGAATTCCGCCAGGTCAGGAAGGTCGACTGGCTGCGGACCGACATCGTGTGGGAGGCATTGCGGCCCGACCTGCGTGCCAGTCTCGGTTCGTTGCTCACCGTGTGCGGGATCCACCGCAATCATGCGGCGGCTCGCATCGCCCATCTGGCCGAATTCGGGACAGATCCCGGATTCGACAGTGACGAAGTGGCCACCGATTCGGTGCAGCTGCTCGCCGAGGCGAGTTCCCATGCGGCAGGCAATCCCCGTCAGCTCACCATCCGCAGTCTGCTCGAGCACTGGCAGTTCGAGCGGCGTACCGCGGCGGCGATCGAGGTGATCAAATCTGCCCTCGCCGAGAACGGCCTCACCACCCGTCCGCCGTTCACCGAGGGTGCGCTCAGCGACATCGTCACTATCGTGCCGCTCGATGCCGAACCCGACACGGTTGCCGATCATGCGACAGATAGCGATGTCCGGCAACGGGATTCCAGCGCGGTGGAGAACGTCTCCGATCCGGAGCCGATGACCCGTCGGCTGGGGGACCTGCCCGCCGCGCTGACGTCGGTGCCCTCACACGTGAGTCTTACCGTGGCGAAGACGACCATGGTGCGTCACCAGTTCTCGCAGCTTGCCGTCATCGACCGGGACGGCTCCTATCACGGCGCGATCACCTGGGAATCCATCGGCCGAGCCCATATCTCCGGTGACCACCCGACCCTGGCCGAGGCGACCGTGCCCGCCGTCGTCGTCGACCACGACGCGCCGCTGCTCGACCAGATCGACGCCATCTACGACCACGGATTCATCTTCGTGCGCGACCCTGATCGCGTTCGGGTGACAGGAATCCTCACCGCATCGGATCTCACCCACCAATTCGGCATGCTGGCAAAGCCTTTCGTGCTGATCGAAGAGGCAGAGAACCGGCTGCGCCGTGCCGCCAACGATCATCTCGATCCCGACGACATCAAAGCCGCGGCTCCCAAGAACAGACGTGCCCACACCACCGAAGCGGCGCACCTGACCTTCGGCGGCTACGTGTACCTACTGCGCGACCCGGATCGCTGGCGCAAGCTCGGCTGGCGGCTCGATCAAAGCCAGGTCTTGGAGCTGGTGGAGCAGGTGCGCGATGTACGGAACGAGTTGATGCACTTCGCCACCGATCCGCTGTCGGCCGGACAGGAGGCCGCGGTACACGGTCTGCTGCAACTTCTGCGCACCGCCGAACCCAATCCCTGATTCACCCGCTACCCGCTGACGGAGAAGGGGAATATCGGCAGTTTCGCCAGTTGTTCTCCGGGCTTCATGACGAACGAACGTCCGGTGCAATCGCCGTTCTCCCAGAACGTTTGCGCGACACTGCCGCCGTTGACGACCGAGCCGGCGCCCCTCGGGCCGAGACTGGCGACACCCAACTCCAGACAGCTTTCCGGTCCGATCGACGGCACCTCGCCGTGCGGCAGCGAGTGAAGCAAGTCTTTGAAGTCGGGCATGTCCCACCAGCAGACCGTGCCGGCGGGGCATTGCTGCGTCAGCACAGCTGTCGGTGTGCGCGCCGAGATCGTCGCACTCACAGTCGGTTTCACCACGGTAGGTGCGATCGTCGTGGTGGCATCGACCGGCGCGGCCGGCTGGGCGACCGACGTCACGGAACCCCCCTTCACGGGGGCGTCTCCGTTGGCGTCGGGTTGAAACGCCAGGAAGACCAGTGCTGCGCCGACGACCCCCGCGACGAGAAAGCCACCGGCCACCGCCAATCGCAGCGTGCGGCGCTTCTCCTTCGTGCCCTTGCTGCTCATCTCGGCGTCGCGTCGCCACACACCGAAGTTGGTGCTGGATCGCACTTGCCGGGTGTATGACTCGTTCTGCGCGCTGCGATGCTGCGCATCGAGGCTGGCACGACCATGGACGTGCGCCTTCGGCTCGCCCTCGTTGGGCGGGAGTTCTGCACTCACACGCACAGGCTAGTCCGAGACGGCCAGACAGGCTGGGAGAAGCCAAGATTGGCCGATCCGCAGGCCCCGCAACGCAAAAAGGCCCTCCAACCGAAGTTGGAGGGCCTTTCGCAAAGATGTTCCGGCAGTGTCCTACTCTCCCACACCCTGTCGAGTGCAGTACCA
>NZ_JBHXAQ010000013.1:0-131138 GCF_042728755.1 Nocardia sp. NPDC060249 | reverse complement strand
GCCGCTCGGGGGGGGTGCGCGCCCGCCCCCCGGTTGGGCGGCGGTGGCTTCGCCGACGAAGGAGCAAGCAACGGCCTCCCATCGGCGGGACACAAGGGGCCGCGAACTCGAGCGCACCAGCGCTCGAACAAGCACGGGGGCTCGCACCAGCGGGCTGAGAGGACGGCTAGCCCATATCGGGCGATTCAGGGCCGTCGACCGTATGAACCTGACCGGGTAATGCCGGCGTAGGGAGGAAATATCGTGGGCTCGAACACGTCTTCTGACAGGACGGTCGACACCGTCACGACCGGTCCGATCCAGGGCAGCGTCAAGCACTATCAGCAGGTAGACGACCTGCGCATCCCGGTGCGCCGGATCAACCTCACCAACGGCGACCACTTCGATGTCTTCGACACCTCGGGTCCGTACACCGACGACGACGCGGTGATCGACCTCGAAGCCGGGTTGCCGAAACTGCGCGACGGATGGGACTCCCCGACCGTCGACGGCCCGCCGACCCAGCTCGCCTGGGCTCGCCAGGGCATCATCACCCCCGAGATGCGGTTCATCGCCGCCCGCGAGGGCGTCTCGCCCGAACTGGTGCGCGACGAGGTCGCGCTCGGTCGCGCGGTGATTCCGGCCAACCATCGCCACCCGGAGCTGGAGCCGACCATCATCGGCAAGAAGTTCCTGGTGAAGATCAACGCCAATATCGGCAACTCGGCGGTGTCGTCGTCGATCGCCGAAGAGGTGGAGAAGATGGTGTGGGCCGCGCGCTGGGGCGCCGACACCATCATGGATCTGTCCACCGGCAAGAACATCCACGAGACCCGCGAGTGGATTCTGCGCAATTCGCCGGTCCCGATCGGCACCGTCCCGATCTATCAGGCGCTGGAGAAGGTGAACGGTGATCCCACCAAGCTCACCTGGGAGATGTACCGCGACACCGTGATCGAGCAGTGCGAGCAGGGTGTCGACTACATGACCGTGCACGCGGGCGTGCTGTTGCGCTACATCCCGCTCACCGCCAAGCGCGTCACCGGCATCGTCTCGCGGGGTGGATCCATCATGGCCGCGTGGTGTCTGGCGCATCACCAGGAATCGTTCCTGTACACGCACTTCCGTGAACTGTGCGAGATCCTGGCGCGCTACGACGTCACCTTCTCCCTCGGTGACGGCCTGCGTCCCGGCTCCATCGCCGACGCCAACGACGAGGCCCAGTTCGCCGAGCTGCGCACCCTCGGCGAGCTCACCAAGATCGCGAAATCCTATGGCGTGCAGGTGATGATCGAAGGCCCCGGCCACGTGCCGATGCACAAGATCGTCGAGAACGTGCGGCTCGAGGAAGAGCTCTGCGAAGAGGCGCCCTTCTACACCCTCGGCCCGCTCGCGACCGATATCGCGCCCGCCTACGACCACATCACCTCGGCCATCGGCGCCGCGATCATCGCCCAGGCGGGCACCGCGATGCTCTGCTACGTCACCCCGAAGGAGCATCTGGGGCTGCCCAACCGCGACGACGTCAAGGTCGGCGTGATCACCTACAAGATCGCCGCCCACGCCGCCGACCTCGCCAAGGGGCACCCGCACGCCCAGGACCGGGACAACGAATTGTCCAAGGCCCGTTTCGAATTCCGCTGGCACGACCAGTTCGCGCTCTCGCTCGATCCCGACACCGCCCGCGAGTACCACGACGAGACCATGCCCGCCGAGCCCGCCAAGACCGCCCACTTCTGCTCGATGTGCGGTCCGAAATTCTGCTCGATGCGTATCTCCGCCGACGTGCGCGAGTACGCGGAGAAGCAGGGGCTCACCGATGTGGCCGCCATCGAGGCCGGCATGGCCGAGAAGTCCGCCGAGTTCGCCGACCAGGGCAGCAAGGTGTACCTCCCGGTCGTCTCCTGACTCCCCGCACACCCTCGTCGACGCCCGTCCGATCTCCGCGATCGGGCGGGCGTCGCACCCTGGATTTCGGGGCTTTCGCTCGCCCTGGCGATCAGTAACGTTGGCGGCGTGTCGACCAACCGGCACGCCGAGCACTGGAGTGAATCAATGAAGCGCATCGTCGCCGGGGCCCTCGCGGCCGCCGCCCTGTCCGTCGCCGCACCGCTCGGCACCGCCCAGGCCGCGTCCCTCCCGGTCGCCGACTCCGGCTCGTCGTCCATCGGCTGCACCTCCGACACCAGCCCGTGCGCCCTGCGTCCGCTGTTCGACCTGTTCACAGCCCTCACCACCGGCAGCGCCTAGGTCTGACCGCCGCGCGACCGAACTCCGTGGTTGGTCGCGCGGCGATCGGTGAGCTCGCCCGGCTGCGCCGACACCACCCACGAACACCGCGGCTGTCCCGGATCGTCGCGCGGGGTAACGTCGGCCGGGTGGCCGATGCCTTCTACCGCCGAGACCCCGCGGACCCGAACCGGTACCTCTCGACCGAGCTGACCCGGGGCCCGTGGTCGCCGGACGCCCAGCACGCCGGACCGCCGTCCGCTCTGCTCGGGCATGTGATCGAACGGTGCGAGCCCCGGCCGGGATTCCAGGTCGGACGAGTCGCCGTCGAGATTCTCGGGCCGGTGCCGCTGGCTCCGCTCACCGCGCAGGCGAAGGTGGTGCGGTCGGGTCGCAGTGTCGAACTGATCGAGGCGACCTTGTCGTCGGAGCGCGGACCGGTGATGCAGGCCAACGCGTGGCGCCTCAAACTCGCCGAGCCCGCCCTCGATCTGCCCGCCGAGTTCCTGCCGACCGGCACCAGGCCGCTGCCCGCGGCGACGGAGCCGGAGCAGTTTCCCTCCGAGCAGGAGATCGGTTTCCACACCGGCATCGAATACCGTTTCACCGCAGGCTCTTTCGCCGCGCCGGGGCCTGCGACCTGCTGGATCCGGTTGAAGTACCCGATCGTCGCGGGCACCACCCCGAGCCCGCTGGAGCGCACCCTGGCCGCCGCCGATTCGGGCAACGGGGTCAGCGCGGTCCTCGATTGGTCGAAGTACCTGTTCATCAACACCGACCTCACCGTCACCCTGCATCGTCAGCCGGTCGGCGAGTGGGTGTGCCTGGACGCGGTCACCCATCCCCAACCGCACGGCATCGGCCTCGCCGAATCCGCGCTGTTCGACGAGACCGGGCCGATCGGGCGCAGCACCCAGACGCTGCTCATCGCACCGCGAGGCTGATCAGGGACGCGGCTGCACCAGGTCGGCGTTGCCGTGCTTGCGCAACTCCGACTCGCCCGTGCTCGTCCGCCGGAACGGGTCGCCTTCACCCGTGGTGAGCAGACCGCGCAGGCTGGTGGTGATGTAGGCGCCCCAGGCGTTGGAGCACACCTCGTAGCATTCGCCGGCGGGTACCAAACCCACATGGGTGAACCGGATTTCGGTGCCGTCGGCGTTTTCGGTGATGTCGAAGACGACGTCGGTGTCCTCCCATTCGGCGGTGTCGGCGATGAAGGACAGGTGCGAGTCGCTGACGTGCCAGACCAGGCGCTTGCCCGGGATCGACACGGTGGTCGTCATGGTGCAGCGGTGCAGTCCGGGAACCTCGAAGAGGTAGCTGTCGCCGACCGTGCCGGTGCTGCCCTCGATGGTCTCCGACCACCACGCCCACACGTTGTTGACGGCCGCGAACGCCTCGTCGGGAGTCTTGTCGACGGTGATCGTGGCGGTGAAGTCGTTGTCGCTCATCGCGTTTCCTTCCGGCTCAGCCGTCGAGATGGCGGCGGAGCGCGTCGAGTGGGCCGTCCCAGTCACGGGACAGGGCGGCCAGGAATTGTTGTGCCACTTGCATCGGGGCGGAATCGAGGCGGTAGCGCACGCGCCGCCGCTCCCCCGGTTCCGCGATCACCAGTCCCGCATCCGCGAGCAGGGCCAGGTGTTTCGCGATCGCCTGCCGGGTGATGGGCAGCCGATCGGCGAGGTCGGTCGCGGTGGCCGGACCGTGCGCGGCGAGTGCGGCCAGTACCGACCGCCTGCTCGGATCGGCCAGCGCGACGAAGACCCGTTCGGCGGTGGCCTCCAGCTCAGGCCGCATCGAGGTACTCGACGAGCTCGCCCAGCTCGCTCTTCCAGCCGCCGACATTGCCCTCGAACGCCTCCTTGTGCGCCTCGTCGGGCAGCTGGGCGAAGCCGGTCTCGGTGACGGTCAGCCGGGTGCCGTCGCCGACCGGCTCGAGGCTGAATTCGACATAGGTGCGTCGCGGGTCGTCGTCGGGCAGTCCGTTGATCGGCCAGGTGTAGCCGAACACCGAGGGCTCCTCGACCCGCTCCACCCGCATGTCGGCGGCGAACCCTTCTTTCCAGGTCATCCGCATGTCCCCGCCCGGCCGCAGGTCGATCTCGGCGGTATTGCCGAACCAGCTCCCCAGCCCTTCCGCGGTGGTGATGGCAGCCCACACCTTGGCGGGCGGATGCGCGAGCTCGACGGTCCGGACGATCTGATCAGGGAATCCCATGACGCCTCCTCATATATTGCAACCGATTGATTGCAACTCAGAGTATTGCGACCAATGGGTTGCGTCAAGGGTGTTGTCAGTGGCCACCGGTGACGCGGAAGCCCTTCGGAACCAGCCAGACCGTGCCGACAGCCACCACCGCGACGACGGCCGCCGAGATGTAGGACGTGGTGGTGAGGGCGACGTCGAAGGCATGGCTCGCGGCGTGCGCGAGTTCGTCGCGAGAGGGCTCGGGTAGATCGGGGGCCACCTCGGCCGCCCCGCCGATCGAGCCGCTCGCCTGGTCGAGCTTGTCGGCGGGGACGGGCAGGCCCGTCATGTGCTGACTGAAGATCCTGGCGTGCAGGCTGCCGAGCAGGGCGACGCCGAAACCGACACCGACTTCATAGTTCGTCTCCTCCACCGCGCCCGCCTGACCCGCCCGATCGGCGGGCACGGCGCCGACCAGCACCGCCGCCGCAGCGGTCACGGCCATGCCGTCGCCGAGACCGAACGACACCAGCACCAGCGCCACCACCGGATAGGTGGTGGGTTCCGGACTCACCGCCAACAGCAGGAAGCCGAGGGCAACGGCGCCGAGACCGAAACCGAGCACCGCGCGGACACCGAACTTCTCCATCAGAAACGGCGTGAGCAGGGAAGCGGTGAGCAGGGTGAGCGCGGCGGGCAACATCCGGATGCCCGCCTGCGAAGGGCTGTAGCCGTGGACGTATTGCAGCCACAGCGAAATCAGGAACATGGCCGCGCCGATCGCCATCATGGCCAGCAGCGTCGCGACGGCCGCCGCGGTGAACGCGCCGTTGCGGAACAGCCGCACATCGAGCAGCGGGTCGGTGGCGGTGAGCTGACGGCGGGTGAACAGCGCCAGCGCGGCGATGCCGATCAGCAGGATCGCCCAGTCCACCTCGCTCGCTCCACCTTTCGCGAGATGCTTGATGCCCCACGCCAGGCAGACGATGCCCGCCACCGACAGCGCCGCGGCGAACCAGTCAAGGCCGCCCGCCTGCGGCGCACGATATTCCGGCAACACCCACAGCCCCACCGCCACCGTCACGAGCACCACCGGCACGTTGAGCCAGAACGCCGACGACCACCCGAAGTGCTCGACGAGAAACCCGCCGACGATGGGCCCGACCGTCGCGCCGACACCGGCGACCGCCGCCCAGATCCCGATGGCCATGGTGCGTTCGCGCACATCGGTGAAGATGTTGCGGATCAGCGACAGCGTCGACGGCATCACCATCGCACCGCCGATCCCGAGCAGTACCCGCCCACCGATCAACTGCGCCGCGCTCCCCGCGGTGGCCGCGACCACCGAAGCGATACCGAACAGCACGAACCCGCTGATGAACAACAACTTTCGCCCCACCCGATCACCGAGCGCGCCGGTGGTGATCAGCAGCCCGCCGAGCACCAGCCCGTAGATATCGATGATCCACAGCTGCTCCAGCGGCCCGACCTGCAAATCCTCGATCAGTGACGGCAGCGCCACATTGAGAATCGTGGCATCCATCGCCACCAGCAGCAGGCTGGCGCACAGCACCCCGAGCATCACCCAGCGCACCGACCCGTAGGACTCCTCCCGCGCTTCGCTCACCCTGGCCACCTCACCGGCCCGCTCGGCCCTCGACGTCCGTTGACGACAAGCTACCCACAACAGTGACGCCCGCCCGGCAATGCTCGCGGCAGGTCCAGCCGCGATCCGGGCACGCGAAAGCCGACCCCGGCCGGACGCGACCCGATCACCGGCGGGCGCTCAGCCGGGCAGCAGGACCGCTTCGATGAGGGCGCGCGCGGCGCGGCCCGTACGTTCCCGGTCGCCCGTGATCACCCGGTCCTGGATGATGCCGCGCAATCCGGAGACCAGCAGCGTGGCCACCACCTCGGGATCCCCGGCCGGCCCGGCCCGGCGCAGCGCGGCGGCGAGTTCGGTGACGAAGGTGGCGATCGCGGCGTTGGCGTAGTCCTGGTACGGCGAGCCGGGGGCGCACGCGGCACCGAGCACCTGCAGCAGCACCCGCACGCTGTCGGCTTCGGCGCCGTCGGAATTCACGTCGAAGAAGCCGATCAGTCGCTCGGGCAACTGTGCGGGCTCCACGATGTCGGCGAACAGCGCGGCGAGGTCGGGCCGCTGGGTCGCCAATGCCTGGACCAGCAGTTCCTCCTTGGTTCCGAAGTAGTGGATCAGCATGCGCGAGCTGGTCCCGAGCGCCGCGGCCAGCGGTCGCAGCGAGAGCTCGGCCAAGCCGTGCGACGCGATGTAGGCGACGACACCGGCCAGCAGGTCGGCGCGCTTGCGGTGATCGAGGGGACGGGCCATGGGTTGACTGTAGCGAGTGCTACAGGTATTCATGTCATCGTGACTGTACCGATCGCTTCAGAAACTCGGCACGATGTGGTGGTGACCGCGTACGCGGCGACCACCGCACTGGCCGACACCATGGACGAGACCTGGTCGCGCCTGCTGCGCGGCGAGAGCGGAATCCGTGCGCTACCCACGGAGTTCCTTGCCGCACACGATCTGCCGGTGCGGATCGGCGGACCACTCGTCACCTCGCCCGATGCCGAGCTGACGCGGATCGAGCAGCGCAGGCATTCCTACGTCGAACGCATGGCTCTCGTCCTCGGCAGGCGGGTCTGGCAGGCGGCGGGCGCGCCGGAAGTCGACCGGGAGCGGCTCGCCGTCGCCATCGGTACCGGGCTCGGCGGCGGTGACGCGCTGATCGATGCCGTCGACGCGATGCGGGCGGGCGGCTACCGCAAGGTCTCGCCGCTGGCCGTGCCGATGGTGATGCCCAATGGACCCGCCGCCACCGTCGGACTCGAAATCGGCGCGCAGGGTGGGGTTTTCGCCCCGGTTTCGGCCTGCTCGTCGGGGTCGGAGGCGATCGCGCACGCGTGGCGGCTGATCCGCACCGGCGAGGCCGATGTGGTGGTCACCGGTGGCGTCGAAGGACATATCGACCCGGTCCCCATCGCGGGCTTCGCGATGATGCGGGCGATGAGTACCCGCAACGACGAACCCGAGCGTGCCTCTCGGCCGTTCGACCGCGACCGCGACGGCTTCGTCTTCGGCGAGGCGGGCGCGCTGCTCGTGCTCGAATCCGAGCGGCACGCGAAGGCGCGCGGCGCTCGGATCCACGCGCGAGTGCTCGGTGCGGGCATCACCTCCGACGCCTTCCACATCGTGGCGTCCGATCCGGCGGGCACCGGCGCGGCGCGGGCGATGCGCAAGGCGATTCACACTGCGGGGCTGCGGGTCTCCGATATCGATCACGTGAACGCGCATGCGACGTCGACATCGATCGGCGATGCTTCCGAAGCGGCGGCGATCACCGCGGTCGCTCCGGAAGCCTCGGTGTACGCGCCGAAATCAGCACTCGGTCATTCGATCGGCGCGGTGGGCGCGCTCGAATCGGTGCTCACGATCCTGAGCCTGCGTGCGCAGATCGTGCCGCCCACACTGAATTTCGACCACGCGGACCCCGCGATAGATCTCGATATCGTCGCCGGGGCGGCTCGCCCGCACCGGATCGACTACGCCGTCAGCAACTCGTTCGGGTTCGGCGGCCACAATGTCGCGCTCGCGTTCGGAAAAGCCTAGCGGCGCCGCCGATCCGGAGGGATCGACGGCGCCGCGGTGGCTCGGCGAGATCTACGCCTTGTCGAAGCGGGTGTCGACGAAGGACTTGAAGTCGACCTTGCCGGGAATCGCTTTGGCCTTGGTGAAGGCGTCGGCGATTTCCTGTTCCGAGGCGATGACCTGGTCGGTGAGTTTGATCGGCTCCTTGATCGAGCGGGTCCAGGTGGTGCGGGAGGCGTCGACGCTGATCTGGGTCAATTCGGCGTACTTGGTCGACCAGGTGTCGAGGTTGTCCGAGGACCACTTGGTGGCGGCGGCGTAGCGCTGGAAGAAGTCGGCGAGGGCGGCGGACTTGCCCGCGTCGGCGACGGTCTTGTTGCCCGCCACCCAGAAGTTGTAGCCGTTGGCGGCCTGGTCGGCGGTGGCGATCGACTTGGCGCCGATCTCCTTTTCCGCGATGGCGGTGTACGGGTCCCAGGTGGCCCACGCCTCGACGTCACCGCGGGTGAGCGCGGTGTAGCCGTCGCCGGGAGCGAGGTAGACCGGCTCGACATCGCTCAGCGACAGGCCCGCCTTCTGCAGTTGCAGGAGCAGATTGGCGTTGGCCGAACTGCCCTTGTAGACGGCGACCTTCTTGCCCTTGAGCGCCGCGACCGAACCGATCGTGGAGTCCTTGCCGACCAGGATCGCGTCACCCTTGCCGGTGGCCGAGAGAGCCCCGACGATCTTGATGTCGGCGTCGGCGGCCGCGCCGAAGATCACCGGGGTATTGCCGGTTTGGGCGATGTCGATGCCGCCCGCGCTCGCCGCCTCGACCAGCGGCAGACCGGCGGTGAAGGTGGAGAATTCGATCTTGTACGGCAGGTTCTCCAGTTGACCCGACGCCTTCAACAGCACCTCGATCGAAATCGCCTTCTGATCACCGACTTTCAGTGTGACGGTGCTGAGATCGACCGGACCCGAGGGCGCGGCCTCGGTCGCCGCGTCGTCGCCGCACGCGCTCAGCGCGAGCGTTGCGACGACGGCGAGGGCAAGGCCTGCCAGGCGGGACAGCGGAGTGCGTTTCACGGGAACAACTTTCGTGCGATGGTGCGGAGGATTCAGTGCACGCCGAGCAGCGCGAGCAGGTGCGTCGCGTACTCGGCGACTTCCGGCGCGGCGGCGGTACGTGGGCGTGGCAGCTCGATGGGCACCTCGGCGGCGATGCGGCCGTCGTCGAGGACGAGAACGCGATCGGCCAGGGTGATCGCCTCGAGCACGTCGTGGGTCACCAGCAGGACGCCGAATTCGCGCTGGGTGTGCAGGCCGAGGAGCAGCTCGTGCATCGTCAGCCGGGTCAGGGCATCGAGGGCGCCGAAGGGCTCGTCGAGCAGCAGCAGCGTCGGCTCGGCCACCAATGCCCGTGCCAGCGCGGCCCGTTGGGCCTCACCACCGGACAGGGTGAGCGGCCACGCGTCGGCGCGACCGGCGAGTCCGACCTCGGCGAGCAGGTCACGGGCGGATCGCTCGTCGGCCCGTCGATTGCGCGGCTTCGGCCTGCCGAGGGCGACATTGCGCACCACCGGCTGCCACGGGATCAAGCGGGGTTCCTGGAAGACGATCGTCGGCCTGCCTTCGACGGAAACCTCACCGCGAGTAGCGGTATCGAGGCCGCCGAGGATCCGCAACAGCGTGGACTTGCCGGAGCCACTGCGCCCGACCAGCGCGACGATCTCGCCCGCGCCGATCTCGAGCTCGATCCCGTCGAGCACGGTGCGCTCACCGAATCGCTTGCTGAGACCGGTGATTCGAGCCGCGGCGGCGCGCGCAGGCCGCGCGGAGATAGAGGTAACGGTCGTGGCGGCGGCAGCGGTCATGATGTGAACCTCGCGATCGAACGGCGGCGGGTAGCGGGCCTGCCCACTCTCGGGACGGGGTGAGTCCTCGAGTCGGCGGAAGAAGCGGACATCAGCGGTGCACCGCCGGGCGCCAGCGCAGCGCGCGGCGTTCGAGCAGTCGCACGATGGAGTCGGTGAGCAGGCCGAGCAGGCTGTAGACCACCAGGCCGAACACCACGATGTCGGTGCGCAGGAATTCGCGAGCATTGTTGACGACGAAGCCGAGTCCCGCACTGGCATTGATCTGTTCGGCCACGATGAGCGAGAGCCAGGCGATGCCGAGACTCTGGCGCGCGCCGACCAGGATCTGCGGCAGGGCACCGGGGAGCACGAGCAGGCGCAGTCGTTCGGCGAGTCCGAGGTGCAGGGCGCTGCCGAGCTCGAGCAGTTTGGGGTCGAGTTGGCGGATGCCCGAGAAGGTATTGAGGTACAGCGGGAAGAACACGCCGAGGGCGATCAGATAGACCTTGGGTTCCTCGCCGATGCCGAACCAGATGATGAACAGCGGGATCAGGCCGAACAGCGGGATGGTGCGGATCATCTGCAGCGGCGGATCGACCGCGTACTCACCGATCTTGCTCAGCCCGGCGAGCACGCCGAGTACCAGCGCGAGAACAGCGCCGAGCGCGAAGCCGTACAGCGCGCGCTGGCCGGAGACCAGCAGGGCCTCGGTGAGCTGGCCCGATCGGTAGGTTTCCAGGCCCGCGTCCAGCACCGCGGACGGCGCGGGCAGTTTCTTGGCCGGGATCGAGCCGCTGGCGCTGGCGAGCTGCCAGACGACCAGCACCGCGATCGGCGAGAGCGCACGCAGGAACCCCGGGCGACGGTACAGCGGGATCCATCGCTCGCCGGTATCGGTGTGCCTCTCCAACAGCATGCGAGCATGGTGCCCGCCCGAAGCGGTATACCGACAGGGTTCGAATCAGCTCGAGGATTTGTCGGCTCGGCTGGAGATCTGTTGCACCGCCCAGCTGTTCCCGTCGGGATCGCTGAAGAAGACGAAGCCGACATTGTCGAGCGGCTGCGGGACGGGCCGCGGATTCTTGCCGAGCTCGCGCACCTCGCTGACCTCGACTCCCCTCGCCACCAGCTCCGCGTGCGCCTGCTCGATATCGGGAACCACGAGTTGCAGACCCTTCAGCGAGCCGGGCGCCATCTCCGGCACCGCGCCCTTGCCGATGACGATCGAGCAGCCCGAGCCGGGCGGGGTGAGTTGCACGATGCGCACGTCGTCGGAGATCACCGTGTCGTGGTCGACGGCGAAGCCGAGCTGGGTGGCGTAGAAATCCTTGGCCCGGTCGATATCGGAGACCGGGACGATCACAACTTCCAGAGTCCAGTTCACTACGCGCCTCCGCGTTGTAGTCCGGGGTGATGCGCCGAGTCTGCCAGCTTCGCGCGCGGCGCAGCGACGAATCGGCCGCGCGCCATGGTCAGAGCCTGCGCTCCCATCGCCACGCGAATTCTCCGGAGACCGGCGGCGGTCCCGGCAGCGCGCCCTCGGCGGTGAGCCCGTCGATCATCAACGCGAGAACCCGCCGGCGCAGTTCGGCGGTGCGCACCGGGTCCGGCATCGTGATCGCGGCGCACGCCTCGAAGATCAGGCCGAGGTCGAGGGCGTCGACGTCGGGGCGGAGGCGGCCGCTCGCGTGCGCGCGACGGACCAGCTCCTCGCCTGCCTCGCCCGATTGCACGACGTCGGGAAGCATCGACTCGTCGGGAGTGAAGGTGCCCGCCAGGCGCACGGTGAGCGAGTGCACGTCGGCCGCCACGACCCGCTCCAGGAATCCGACGAACCCCCGCCACCCATCCGAATCTGCCAGCGCCGCGTCGGCTTCGGCGTTGAACCGGCGCAGTCCCTCGTGGCAGAGCGTGCGCAGCAGCACCTCCTTGCTCGGATAGCGCCGGTAGAGCGCGCTGATCCCGACCCCCGCTCGTTCCGCGACGGCGGCGATCGGCGCGTTCGGATCGTCGAGGAACACCGCGCGGGCGGCGTCGAGGATCAGGCCGTCGTTGCGCGCGGCCTGCGCCTTGCGGCCGGGCAAGCGCGGCTGATCTGCGGTTTCGGTCTGGTTCGCCATGAATTTCAGCCTACCACTTGAAACGGAACGATCCGTTCTGCTACGTTTTGAACAGAACGAAGCATTCCGTTTCAATAAGAGGAGTCGACATGGCCACCATCACCCCGTTCCAGATCGAAGTTCCGCAGGCCCGGCTCGACGATCTCGCCAACCGTCTGCGCAGCGCCCTGTACCCGGACGAGCTGCCCGGCGTCGGCGACGCGTACGGCGTGCCCGCCGACCGGGTCACGACCCTCGCGAAGTACTGGCTCGAGGAGTTCGACTGGCGCGCGGTGGAATCCGAGCTCAACGCCCACCCGCAGTTCACCACCGAGATCGAGGGTGAGGACATCCACTTCCTGCACATCCGCTCCTCGCGCGCCGACGCGACGCCGGTGATCCTCACCCACGGCTGGCCCGGTTCGGTCCTCGAATACCTCGACGTGATCGCACCGCTCACCGAGCCGGAATCGGCCGATCAGCCCGCCTTCCACCTGGTCATCCCCTCGCTGCCCGGTTTCGGCTTCTCCGGCCCCACCCGCAGCACCGGCTGGAACCGCTACCGCACCGCCCGCGCCTGGGCCGAGCTGATGGCGCGCCTGGGCTACCAGCGCTACGGCGCCATCGGCAACGACGGCGGCTCGATGGTCTCCCCCGAGATCGGCCGCATCGCACCCGAGAACGTGATCGGCGTGCACGTCACCCAGCTGTTCTCGTTCCCGTCCGGCGACCCGGCCGAGTTCGAGGGTCTGTCCGAGGCGGATATGGCCGCGCTGCAACATCTTCAGTGGTTCCACGAGAACAAGATGGCCTTCAACACCCTGCACAGCCAGCAGCCGCAGACCCTGGCCTACGCGCTCGCCGATTCCCCGGTGGGGCTGCTCGGCTGGAACGCGCAGCTGTTCGGTGAGTCGCTCGACGCGCGGTTCGTGATCGCGAATGTGGCGCTGTACTGGCTCACCGGGACGGCCGGTTCGTCGCTGCGCTTCTACTACGAGGACGCGCACGCCACCGAGCACCCGACCGAGCCGACCACGGTCCCGACCGGGCTGGCCATGTTCGCCGGTGATTTCCAGTCGATCCGCCGCTTCGCCGAGCGCGACCACAGCAAGATCGTCAGCTGGCATTCCTACGACACCAGCGCGGGCACGGGCGGCACGAACGACGCGGCCGGACACTATGCCGCGCACGAGGCACCCGAGGTGCTGGTCGGCGACATCCGCGAGTTCTTCGCCGGGCTCGCCTGATTCGTTCAGGTGCCGCGGCCCACGCTCCCCTCATCGGTGCGTGGGTCGCGACCCATTCGAATCATGCACCAGCGCAGTGTGATACGCGCACCAATGATGCCAATCAGTGATGCTCGTGCAGATCGGCCCAGGCCGGGAACGGATCCGGGTAGCCGGTCCACGCGCTCGGGCCCGCCGCGAACTCCGCCTCGGTGAGCAGTGCGGCGCCGAGTTCGCGCCGCAGGGCGGGTGCGTCGAGGCGCACCCCGATGAACACGAGCTCCTGTCCGGCGGGCACTTCCAGCTCCGACCACCACGCGCCGGGTTCGAAGGTCAGATTCGGGCCCGCCTGCGACCAGATCGCCGCCAGCTCGGGGCGGCTCGCGATCCAGCAGAAGCCCTTGCTGCGCAACATCCCCCGCAATCGCTCCAGCGCGGCGGCCAGACGCTGCGGATGAAAGGGCCGGTCGGCGCGGAAGGTGAAGCTGCTGATCCCGTACTCCTCGGTCTCAGGAGTGTGTCCGCCCGCCAATTCCTCGGCCCAGCCATCGGATTCGGCCGCGACCACCGGGTTGTAGCGTCCGGTGGCAAGCACTTCGTTCAGATCGGCAACGCCCTTTTCGGTTCGCAGCACGTGCGCTCGCGGGTTGAGCCTGCGCACCGTCGCCTCCACCGTGGCCGCGGCGTTCGCGCTGACCAGATCGGTCTTGTTGATCAACAACACGTCGGCGAACTCCACCTGGTCGACCAGCAGATCCGCGATCGAGCGGGCATCGCCCTCGCCCGCTTCCAGATCGCGTTCCGCGAGGGCCTGCCCGCGGACGAGTTCGGCCAGGAAGGTCGAGGCGTCGACGACGGTGACCATGGTGTCGAGGCGGGCGATGTCGCCGAGGCGGAATCCGTCGTCGAACTCCCAGTCGAAGGTGGCGGCCACCGGCATGGGTTCGGAGATACCGGTCGACTCGATCACCAGCTGGTCGAAGCGGCCCTCGCGCGCCAGCCGCGCGACCGCTTCGATCAGGTCCTCGCGCAGGGTGCAGCAGATGCAGCCGTTGGTGAGTTCGACCAGTTTCTCCTCGGTGCGATCGAGGTGCCCCTGGCCCGCGACCAGCGCGGCGTCGATGTTGACCTCGCTCATGTCGTTGACGATCACCGCCACCCGGCGGCCGTCGCGGTTGGCGAGGATGTGGTTGAGCAGCGTGGTCTTGCCGGCGCCGAGGAAGCCGGACAGGACGGTGACGGGCAGAGGTGTCAGGGTGTTGGTCACGAGTTAATGATAATGGTTTTCATTTGCAGTGCCCAGGTGGGGTCTCGCGACGGCGAGCGCGGTCGTAGGGTTGGGGCGTGAAGATGTTGCCGCTGACCCCCGATGGCCAGACCCCCGTTCGCGCGCTCACCATCGCGGGCACCGACTCCGGTGGCGGCGCGGGCATCCAGGCCGATTCGCGCACCATGGCGCTGTGCGGGGTGCACGCCTGCGTGGCGGTGGCGGCCGTGACCGTGCAGAACACGGTGGGCGTCAGCGGTTTTCACGAGATCCCACCGCAGATCGTGGCCGATCAGGTGCGGGCCGTCGTTCGCGATATCGGCATCGGCGCGGCCAAGACCGGCATGCTCGCCTCCACCGCGATCATCGAGGCCGTCGCCGGGGTGTGCGGCGAGCTCGGAATCGGGCGCGAGGGCACCATCCCGCTGGTGGTCGATCCGGTCGCGGCCTCCATGCACGGGGACCCGCTGCTGCACGCGGAAGCCCTGGAGGCAGTGCGCAATACGCTGATTCCGCTGGCGACCGTCGTGACCCCCAACCTCGACGAGGTGCGTCTGATCACCGGCATCGAGGTGGTCGACGACGCCACCGCGCGCAAGGCCGCCGAGGCCTTGCACGCGCTGGGCGCGCAGTGGGCGATCGTGAAGGGCGGGCACCTGCGCGCCTCGGAATTCAGCACCGACCTGCTCTACGACGGCGATACGTTCCGTGAGTTCAGCGCACCGCGCATCGCCACCGGCAACGATCACGGCGGTGGCGACACCCTGGCCGCGGCGATCGCCAGCGCGCTTGCCAACGGCTACCCGGTCCCCGACGCGGTGGAGTTCGCCAAGGAGTGGACCTACCGCTGCCTCGCCGCCTCCTACGATCTCGGCGCGGGTCACGGCCCCGTCTCACCACTCTGGAGACTGCGCGCCGACGCTTGATCGGCGCAGCGTTCCTCAGCCGCGCACGGCCGCAGCGGAGGCGCAGGTACGCCTAGCGTGGCGTCACGAACTTGTCGGTGCCCGGGTTCATACTGAACCCATCGCGCCCCCCGTCGACCCCAATGACGTGATCGGCGAGAACAACGGAGTTCGTGTCGGGCGCGAGATGTCAGCCGAGACCGAAAGCCGAGCGCAGCGGTTGCGACGGGTCGATCTTGACCCCGTTGAAGCGGGCGTGCGCCTGCGCCAGCGCCGAGATGCTCTCGGCCAGATAGTCGACGAAGCGCTCGACCGGCATCGCCGATACTTCGCGCTGGTTCGCGCCGAGCCACCAGTCCGTGGCCGAGGCGACCGCGCCGAAAATCGAATAGTTCACCAATTCGATCCCGGTCACGTCGATCGATTCCGTCGGCAGCAGGCCCGCGAAGAATTCCGCCGCCCGCCGCGCCGACTGGCGGGCCGCGACCAGCGCGCGTTCGGTTTCCTTGGCCTGCTGGCTGAAATGGCTGTGCAGCATGAACCGGAAGACATTCGGATGCGCCGACACGACCGCCACGTATTCGGTGGCCGCGGTATGGACGAGTTCGGCGATCGAATCGTCGGTGAGATTCACGCTGGTGAGCACACGCTCCCAGAGCATGTCGCGTACCCGGTCGACGATGGCGTTGTAGAGGTCGGTCTTGTCCTCGAAGTGGCGATACAGCTTCGGCTTGGCCGCACCCGCTTCTTTTGCGATATCGCCCATGCTCACATCGGGCCCGACCTGATCGAGCGCCCGGAACGCGGCGTCGACGAATTCGATACGCACCTGCACCCGATGCTCACGCCAGCGTTCGGTCCGCGCGTCGACACGACGCCGCGGCGCCTCGTCCGTCTTGGGGTAACCGCGCGTCACGGTAGTAATACTAGGACGGGCCGTACCGGGGGTTACGCACCCCACCGAGAGCGGGAACACATTTGCTGAAACAGCAAAATTTCTGGCGCCCATCGGAGCTCCCGATGCACTATCGGACGATCCCTTCACCCTGACTGACCAGGAGCATCGATGACCGAGACCGTGGCGAACGCCGAAGAGTTCTGGGAAGACTTCTACCGCGAACGTGAGCAGATCTGGACCGGTAACCCGAACCCCCTGCTGGTGCGTGAGGTCTCCGAGCTGACCCCCGGGACCGCCCTCGACCTGGGCTGCGGCGAGGGCGCCGACGCGATCTGGCTGGCGAAGGGCGGCTGGCAGGTCACCGCCGCCGACATCTCCGCCACCGCGATGGAGCGTGGCGCGCGGCGGGCCGCCGAAGTAGGCGTGACGATCGTGTGGGAGCGCCACGACCTCCAGGCGAGCTTCCCGGCAGGCACCTTCGACCTGGTGTCGGCGCAGTTCCTGCACTCCCCGGTGGAACTGCCGGACGAGCGGGCCGGGATTCTGCGCAGCGCGGCGGCCGCCGTCGCGCCCGGTGGCGTGCTGGTGATCGGCGCACACGCGGCCGCGCCGAGCTGGGCCTCGAGCGAGATGCACGCTCATGTGTTCCCGACCATCGAGCAGGTGCTCGAGCAGCTCGAGCTCGGGCCCGAGTGGCAGGTCGAGACCGCCGAGCTGGTCCACAGCCCCTCGACCAGCCCCGACGGTGTGGCCGGCCAGCGGGCCGACAGCGTGCTGCGCCTGCGTCGCGGCTGACCACGATCCCCAGCAACCTCCCAGCTCGGTCCCAGCTCGGTGGCAGCGCGGCCATCGAGTCTGGGTGTCATGACTCAGACCGAGGCCGAGCAGAAGGCCATGCAGAGCAGCCGCGCGCCGGTGCTCGACGTAGTGATACCCGTCTACAACGAAGAGGTCGATCTCGGGCTGTGCGTGCGGCGGTTGCACGCCTATCTGCGGGCCGGATTCCCGTTCACGGCCCGCATCACCATCGCCGACAATGCCAGCACCGACGCCACCCTGGCGGTGGCGGAGTTGCTGGCCGCGGAACTCGACGGCGTGGGAGTACTGCACCTGGACGCCAAAGGGCGTGGGCGGGCATTGCGGACCGCGTGGGCGGCCTCGGACGCGGCGGTGGTCGCGTACATGGACGTCGACCTGTCGACCGACCTGGACGCGCTGCTGCCGCTGATCGCGCCGCTGGTGTCCGGGCATTCCGATCTCGCGATCGGCACCAGGCTCGACGCGTCGGCTCGCGTGGTGCGCGGACCCAAGCGTGAGATCATCTCCCGCTGCTACAACCTGCTGCTGAAAACCACGCTGCGGGCGGGCTTCTCGGATGCGCAGTGCGGATTCAAAGCCGTGCGCACCGAGGTCGCGCGCGAACTGCTGCCGCTGGTTCGGGATGGCGAATGGTTCTTCGATACCGAGCTGCTGGTGCTGGCCGAGCGCGCGGGACTGCGGATTCACGAGGTGCCCGTCGACTGGATCGACGATCCCGACAGCCGGGTGGACATCGTCGACACCGCGCGCAAGGACCTGCGCGGGATCTGGCGGTTGACCAGGGCGCTGACCACCGGCGCCCTCCCGCTGGACGAGCTGAGAGCCGCTGTCGGACGTGAACCGCTGGTCGCCGGGGTGCCGCTCGGCATGGTCGGGCAGCTGGTGCGCTTCGCGATCGTCGGGGTGACCTCGACCCTCGCCTACATCGCCCTGTATCTGCTGTTGCAGCCGCTGGTCGGCAGTCAGGGCGCCAATCTGATGTCGCTGCTGGTCACCGCCGTGGGCAATACGGCCGCCAACCGGGCATTCACCTTCGGCGTGCGCGGACGCGGCAACGCGATGTCGCACCAGTTCCAGGGCTTGGCCATCTTCGCGTTCGGGCTGGCGATCACCAGTGGGTCCCTGTTCGCGCTACATCGCTGGGCACCCGACGCACCCGTCGCGGTGGAACTCACCGTCCTGATCACCGCCAATCTCGTGGCGACCCTGGCTCGTTTCGTCGGCCTGCGCTGGGTGTTCCGGCACGCGGGCGCCGATCGGACCACGACGGTCTCGCCGGTGCTCGTCACCACGGACAACGCGGATTCGGCAGTGCGCGCGGACGCGGTGGGGGTCCGACGATGACCACGACGATCGCACCCCCCGCACCGGTCGGCACCGTGACAGCACCGCCGACCCGAAAGCGCTGGGAACTACCCGCATTGGCGGTGTTGCTGCTCGGCACGCTGATCGCCTATCTCGTCAATCTGAGCGCCAACGGCTGGGCCAACGACTTCTATGCCGCTGCGGTACAGGCAGGTTCGCAATCGTGGGAGGCGTTCTTCTTCGGCTCCTCCGATGCCGCCAACTCGATCACCGTGGACAAACCACCCGCTTCGCTGTGGGTGATGGAACTGTCGGTCCGGCTGTTCGGGCTCAACAGCTGGAGCATGCTGGTGCCGCAGGTGCTGCTCGGCGTCGCCAGCGTCGCACTGTTGTGGGCGACGGTGCGCAGGTCGTTCGGGCCCGCCGCGGGATTGATCGCGGGCACGGTGCTCGCGGTGACTCCCGTTGCCATGCTGATGTTCCGGTTCAACAATCCCGACGCGCTGCTCGTCTTGCTGATGATCGCGGCCGCGTGGGCGATGACCCGGGCGGTCGCGGACGGCCGGTGGCGCTGGTTGCTACTCACCGGCGCGTTCATCGGATTCGGCTTCCTGGCCAAGCAGTTGCAGGTGCTGTTGGTGGTGCCGCCGCTGGCTCTGATGTATCTGATCGCCGGACCCCCGAAGCTGGGGAAGCGGGTCGCGCAGTTGTTCGCCGCCGGTGCGGCGATGGTGGCCGGCGCGGGGTGGTGGATAGTGGCGGTGGAGCTGTGGCCGTCGGACTCGCGGCCATGGATCGGTGGGTCGCAGAACAATTCGATCATCGAGCTCACCCTCGGATACAACGGGCTCGGGCGGCTGAACGGCAACGAGACCGGCAGTGTCGGGCCGGGCGGGGAATTGCCCGCCGGCGGCAACGGGATGTGGGGAAGCACCGGGATCACCCGGATGTTCGAACCCGCGCAGGGCGGTCAGATCGCGTGGTTGATTCCGGCGGCGTTGCTCGCGCTCGTGGTCGGGCTCGCACTGCGCGGGCGAGCGCCGCGCACCGATCATCGACGCGCCGCGCTGATCCTCTCGGGTGGTTGGCTGCTCGTCACCGGGCTGGTGTTCAGCTTCATGGCGGGGATCTTCCACCAGTACTACACGGTGGCGCTCGCGCCCGCTGTCGCGGCGCTGGCCGGAATCGGGGCCGTGCAGATCTGGGGTTCGCGTGATCGGTTGTGGGTGCGGTGCGCAGGTGCTGTGGCCATCGGGCTCACCACGGCGACCGCGTGGATGTTGCTCTCGCGCAGTGCTTCCTTCCAGCCGTGGTTGCGATGGGCGATTCTTGCAGCCGGCGTCGTTACCACCATTGCCTTTGTGTTCCCACTGGCTCGCAAGCAGTCGGTGATCGTGGCGCTCGCCGCGGCGTTCATCGGCCTCGCCGGGCCGATCGCCTACTCGGTCGACACCCTCGCGTCCGCGCATTCCGGTGCGATCCCCTCCGCCGGACCGAGTTCCGGCGGGATGCACGGAATGGGTGGACCCGGTATGCGGCCAGGCGGCGACGGTGGCAGGCCCGGCGCCGAGGGATCCGCCACCACCGGAGCCAGGGACGGTGCCGCGCCCGGCGGTACGCCCCCGGACGGTGCGGCCACGGGTGCGCCGACCGGCATGCCGTCGGACGCCGGCGCGCAGGGGCAAGACGGCACGGCGATGCCGGACGGTTCCGCACGGGGTTCGAACGGCGGTGACCAGCGCATGGGTGGCGCGGGTGGATTGCTGGGCGGATCACGGCCGAGCGATCAGATCGTCACCCTGCTCGAGTCGAACGGCACCGACTACACCTGGGTCGCGGCGGCGGTCGGTTCCAACAGCGCCGCCGGGTATCAGCTCGCCACCGAACTGCCGGTGATGCCGATCGGTGGGTTCAACGGCAGCGACCCGTCACCTACCCTCGAACAGTTCCAGCAGTACGTGGCCGACGGAAAGATCCACTACTTCGTCGGTGGTGGGCGCGGCGGCCCCGGTGGGAACAGCGCATCGACCAGCTCGGCGATCACCGCCTGGGTGACGGCGAACTACTCGGCCACGACGGTCGACGGAGTAACGCTCTACGACCTCACCCAACCGAAGTCGTAGCCGTCGCGACGTCAGGCTGGGCCCGGCGGACCACCCCGATCCGCCGGGCCCAGCCTTGAGTGGTCGCCCATATGTCGCCCACCATGCGGTCACCACCGCCGCTGCTCGGCCCGACGTCGGCCGCGTCGAAGAGCGGGCGTAGTGGCATTCGCAGGAGCCACCCGGGTAAGCCGCGTCAGCGGGCGGCGGGCACCGTGCCGGCGAGCCACTCGGCGAAGGAGGGACCGGCCAGGGTGGCGTGCGCAGACGGCAGGAGGGTGCCGTTCTCGAATTGCTCGCGGTCGGGGTTGGCGGGGTCGGAGGTTTCGATGATCTGCAGCGCATCGCCGCGGGCCTCGACCAGGACGGTGGCCGCACCGGCCATGGTCTCCGGCCGCGGTCCTGCGATCTCCGGGAACGGAATATCCTCGGCGGCAATCGGATTCGCGGCGAGATCGACCAGCGCCTCGGCGACTGTTCGCGCGGCGACCAGCTGGGTGCGCATGCCAGGAACGTAGGCGACGGCATCCTGCGTACCCCACCCGACCATCACCTCGACGAGTTCGTGGAACTGCGCCGCACGCAGAATCTGTACCGGCAGAGCGCCTTTGAGCAGTTCCTGTTCATGGGCGAGCTTGGCGGCGTTGTACCCGGCGAGCGAGCCGTCGATCCCGATGATGGACACCACGACCAGCCGCTCGACCCCGGCCCGCTCCCCCGCCGCGTGCAGATTCCGGGCGGAAGCGGTGAAGAACTCGGTCGCCACCTGCTGATCGGCCGAGGGCGTGCTCGACGCGTCGATCACGATGTCGACGCCGGTCAACGCCTCGTCGAGACCCGCACCGGTCTCGATGTCGACACCGTCGGCCCGCGAGAAGGCGACAACGTCGTACCCGCGCTCGACCAGCACCTCCACCACATGCCGCCCCAACCGCCCGGTCGCCCCCGCCACCGCGATCTTCTTCTGCTCCACCATGATCCACTCCTTCGTCGCTTCTTCCGCGTTCACAGAGTCGACGAGGTGGGCGACCGGAGTGTGACATCACCCGGTCACGACGTCTCGAGACTCCCCCGAGGCGCGACCCAGCGGTGATTGAGGTCCACCACCGAGGCGACCGTCTCGAAATCGGAGTCGTAGTGGAAAAGAACGAGGCGATGTTCGATCGCGAGCACCGACGCGAGTAGATCGTGAATACCGACCGCGCGGTGGCGGCCGGAGCGCGCCAATTCGCGCTGAATCGCGAACGCGCTCTGCCAGTGTTCGTCGTTGGTCGGTAGATACTCGAACAGCGCGCGCCGATCTGATCGGAGTTGTTCGTACTCGACAGGATTGCGCGCGCTGTAGAGGATCTCGGCGTCGATCGCGGCACAGGTGGCGACGACTCCCGCGTCGATGAGCGGAACGAGGTAACCGGCAACCTCCGGACGAGGCATCCGCGCGAGTGCACTGGTATCGACCAGGTATCGCGCTGTCACCGCCATACGTCGTCGCGCCGATCTTTATCGGCCATCTCTGCCAGCCCCCCGTTGATGAGCCACTCGACATGGCGGGCTCGGGCCGCCGTGACCGCTGCCGAGTGGAGAGCCGCACGAACGGTATCGGAGACGCCGGTGGTCCCGAGCGCGTCTTGCGCGGACTCGAGTAGCTCGTCGTCGATCTCGATCAGGCGTTTGGTCATCGCACAGTCCCTCGATATATATTCCCCCATGGCCGCACTATATACCCAGAAACGACCAGGTCACAAGGGTTCAGTGGGACAGATTCAGGGCGGTGTGCAGGGTCGCGGCCCACTGGTCGACGATGAGTTTGCGGCGGGCGGAGTCGTCGGTGAGGACGTCGGCCAGGCCGAGGCCGCGGGCCAGGTCGAGGGTGGCCTGGACGAGATGGTGGGTGACCGGGTCGGAGTCGTCGACGCCGAGGGCTTCGATGGCGCGGCGATGGGAGATGCGGCCGAACCGGGCTTCCAGGGGCAGGATGCGTTCGCGCAGGGCCGGGTCGGCGGCGGCGTGGGTCCAGACCTGGAGCGCGGCTTTGAAGAACGGGGTGGTGTAGGACTCGACCAGCGCGGAGACGACGGCGCGCGTACGGCCTTCCCCCTGGGCGACCGCGTTCACCGTTTCGGCTTCGGCCTTGGCCTGGTCCATCCGGAACTCGAACATGAACTCGAGCGCGGCGGTGATCAGGTCCTCGCGGGTGGGGAAATGGTGCTGGGCGGCGCCGCGCGACACCCCGGCCCGCTCGGCGACCACCGACACGGTGGCGGCTGCCCAGCCGGTTTCGGCCAGGCAGTCGATGGTCGCCTCCAGCAGCCGCTGCCGGGTGGCCCGGCTGCGGTCCTGCTTGGGTTCGTGGGGTGTCGCCATCGGACTATTGTGCCCAGCTGGGCGGACGCTTCTGGAAGAAGGCCGTCATGCCCTCGATCACCTCGGGGGTACCGAAGAAGCTCGCTGACCTCTTGGCGAGTGCTTCGGCCTCGGCGTCGAAGGTGGCCAGCACGGCCGCGTTGACCAGTTTCTTGGACTCGGCCAGCCCCTGCGGCGACCCCTTGCGCAGCTCGCCACTCAGGCGTTTCACCTCCGCGGCGGCGTCCTGCGCGGCCACGGTGACCAGACCGATCTCCTGCGCGGTCACGGCGTCGAACTTCTCACCGGTCAGGAAGTAGCGGCTCGCGGCCCGCTGGTCCAGCCGCGGCACCAGCGTGAGCGAGATCATGAACGGCGCCATCCCGATGCGCACCTCGGTGAGCGCGAAACTGCTACTCGGCCCCGCGACGACGAGATCGCAGGCCCCGATGATCCCCATGCCACCAGCCCGGACATTGCCGTCGATCTGCGCGATCACCGGCTTGGGCGAGGCGAGAATCCCGCGCAGCACATCGATCATCACGCGGGTGCGCTCATCGGCCGCCACCGCGGGATCGGCGTTGCTCGCCTCCTTGAGGTCGGCACCCGCGCAGAAGGTGTCACCGGTGTGGGCCAGGACGATGCCGCGCACAGCCGGATCGGTTGCCGCGGCGTCGAATCCGGCGAGCAGCTCACGAACGAGCTTGGACGAGAGCGCATTCCGGTTGTGCGGCGAGTCGAAGGTCAACGTGGCGAAACCGTCGACGACCTCGTAGCGGACGAACGGTGCTTCCGTCGCGTCACTCATCGGGACTCCTGTTCATCCGGTAGGGGTGGTCGCCCCAGTTCCGGGGCGACCACCGTGGTGCCTAGTACGAGCGCGGCAGGCCGAGCGAATGCTGGGCGACGAAGTTCAAGATCATCTCCCGGCTGACCGGTGCGATGCGCGAGATACGCGCGGCCTGCAGCATGGCAGCCAGCCCCACCTCACGCGTCAGACCCGACCCACCGTGCGTCTGAATCGACTGGTCCAGCGCTTTGATACTGGCCTCCGCAGCGGCGTACTTGGCCATGTTGGCTGCCTCGGCCGCGCCGAACTCATCGCCGGTGTCGTAGAGCGTCGCGGCCTTCTGCATCATCAGCTTGGCCAGTTCCAGCTCGATCTTGACCTGCGCCAGCGGATGCGAAATGCCCTGGTGCGCACCGATCGCGGTCTTCCAGACCGTGCGCTCCTTGGCATACTCCACGGCCCGGTCGATGGCGTAGCGACCGAGGCCGACCGCCATGGCCGCGCCCATGATGCGCTCGGGATTCAGTCCGGCGAACAGCTGGGCGATGGCCGCGTCCTCCGAACCGACGAGGGCGTCGGCGGGCAGGCGCACGTCGTCGAAGAACAGCGTGAACTGGTTGTCCGGCTCGATGACGTCCATTTCCTGGACGTTCTTCACCAGACCGGGCGCGTCCACCGGCACGATGAACAGCGCGGGCTTGAGCTTGCCGGTCTTGTGATCCTCGGTGCGCGAGACCACCAGGATGGCCTCGGCCTGGTCGACGCCGGAGATGAAGATCTTGCGGCCGTTGAGGATCCAGTCGCCGCCGTCGCGGCGGGCGGTGGTGGTGATCTGGTGCGAATTGGAGCCCGCGTCGGGCTCGGTGATCGCGAAGACCATCTTCGACGAGCCGTCGGCCAGCTTGGTCAGCCAGTTCTGCTTCTGCGCGTCGGTGCCGTACTTGGTGATGATGGTGCCGCAGATCGCCGGCGAGACGACCATCAGCAGCAGCCCGGCGCCCTGCGCCGCCAGCTCCTCCTGCACCAGCGCCAGCTCGTACATGCCCGCACCACCGCCGCCGTACTCCTCCGGCAGGTTCACACCGAGGAAGCCGAGCTTGCCCGCCTCGTCCCACAGTTCGGTGAGCGGCTCGTTCTTGCGCGAGAGCGGCAGCACGTAGTCGCGGTAGTTGTACTTGCTCGCCAGCGCGGCGACCGCCGCGCGCAGCGCCTTCTGCTCTTCGGTTTCGATGAAGCTCATGCCTGCTCCTGCTCTTCTTCCTCGACGACGGCGAGGACGGTTCCGACCTCGACCTGCTGGCCGACGGTCACGTTGAGTGCACTGAGAATGCCGGTCGCCGGGGCCGCGATGGTGTGTTCCATCTTCATCGCCTCCAGCCACAGAATGGGCTGCCCCTGCCTGACGTGGTCGCCTTCGGCGGCGCCGAGCCGGATCACGCTGCCGGGCATCGGCGCGAGCAGCGAACCGGCCGCCACCTGCTCGGACGGGTCGGTGAAGCGGGGCAGTCTGCGCACGGCCACCGGGCCGAGCGGGGAGTCGATCGCGACCAGATCGCCGTAGCGGGCGATCTCGAACTGCCGACGCACCGAACCACGTGCACCCGGGACACCGAGGACGACACGATCGGGCGCGACCGAGATCAGCTCGAGGCGGTCGTGGCCCTCGACCGCCACACCGGTGCGGGTGAAGCGGTACCGCACCTCGTGCGTGCCGGTGGTGCGGCTGTCGTAGGACTTGGTCTGCGGCAGTGAGGACAGGTTGCGCCAGCCGCTCGGGGTGAGTCCGGCCAGGCGCGAGGCGCCGCGATTGACCGCCGAATCGGCCAGTGCCGCGGCCACGATCGAGAGCGCCTCGTCGGCCTCCGACACCAGCGGCGCCGACAGCACGGCCAGGTCGTGGGTGGCGAAGAAGGCGGTGTCGGTGTCACCGGCGAGGAACGCCGGGTGACGCAGCACGCGCACGAGCAGGTCGCGGTTGGTGACCAGGCCGTGGATCTTGGCGCGCTGGAGCGCGGTGGCGAGCAGATGCGCTGCCTCGGCGCGGGTCTCGGCGTAGGAGATCACCTTGGCGAGCATCGGGTCGTAGTGGACGCCGACCACCGAATCATCGACGACACCGGTGTCCAGCCGGACACCGGGCTGATCGAGAACGGTGAATTCACCGGCGGTGAACGGGATCTCGATCTTGTGCACCGGACCGCTCTGCGGCTGCCAGTCGTGCGCGGGGTCCTCGGCGTAGAGGCGAACCTCGATGGAGTGACCACGCTGGGCGGGCTGGGTCGCGGGCAGCGGCAGACCAGATGCCACCTGCAATTGCAGGCGGACCAGGTCGAGGCCGGTGGTCTGCTCGGTGACCGGATGTTCCACCTGGAGACGGGTATTCATCTCCAGGAAGAAGAAGTCGCCCTTCTCGTCGGCTAGGAACTCGACGGTGCCCGCGCCTTCGTACCCGATCGCCTCGGCCGCCAGGCGCGCCGCCTCGAACAGCCGCTCACGCATGCCGTCGAGCTTCTCGACCAGCGGCGACGGTGCTTCCTCGACAACTTTCTGATGACGACGCTGGATCGAGCACTCACGCTCGCCCACCGCCCAGGTCTTGCCGAAAGTGTCCGACATGACCTGGACTTCGATGTGGCGGCCGGTCTCGAGGTACCGCTCGCAGAACACCGTCGGATCGCCGAAGGCCGACTCGGCCTCGCGCCGGGCACCGGCGATCTGATCCTGCAACTCGGCGAGCTCGCGCACCACGCGCATACCGCGTCCACCACCACCGGCGGATGCCTTGATCAGCACGGGCAGGTGCGCGTCGGTGACCTCGGCGGGGTCGAGCTCGGCGAGGACGGGGACACCGGCGGCATCCATCATCTTCTTGGACTCGACCTTGGAGCCCATCTGCTCGATCGCCGCGATCGGCGGACCGATCCAGACCAGACCCGCGTCGAGCACGGACCGCGCGAATTCGGCGTTCTCGGAGAGGAATCCGTAGCCGGGGTGGATCGCATCGGCACCGGCCGACAGCGCGGCCTCGATGATCAGCTCACCGCGCAGGTAGGTCTCGGCCGGCGTGTTGCCGGGCAGCCGGATGGCCGCGTCGGCCTCGGACACATGCGGCGACGCGGCATCAGCATCGGAATACACCGCGGTAGTACCGATACCCATCCGACGGCAGGTGGCGAACACGCGGCGAGCGATCTCACCACGATTGGCAACGAGCACATTCGTAATCGTCATGTCGCGGCTCACATTCGGAAGACGCCGAAGCCCTCGGCGCCCTTGATCGGGGCTGTGTGAATGGCCGACAGAGCCATTCCCAGCACGGTGCGGGTGTCGCGGGGGTCGATGATGCCGTCGTCGAACAGCCTGCCCGACAAGAACATCGGCATGGCCTCGGCCTCGATCTGGGCCTCGACCATCGCGGCGAGACCGGCGGCGGCCTCCTCGTCGAACGGCAGGCCCTTGGACTCGGCCGCGCCGCGCTGCACGATGGTGAGCACGCCGCCCAGCTGCGCCCCACCCATGACGGCGGATTTCGCGCTCGGCCAGGCGAACAGGAAACGCGGGTTGAACGCGCGCCCGCACATGCCGTAGTGCCCGGCGCCGTAGGAGGCGCCGACCAGCAGCGAGATGTGCGGCACCGTGGAGTTGGCGACCGCGTTGATCATCATCGCGCCGTGCTTGATGATGCCGCCGTGCTCGTACTCCTTGCCGACCATGTAGCCGGTGGTGTTGTGCAGGAACAGCAGTGGCGTGTTCTTCTTGTTCGCCAGCTGGATGAACTGGGTGGCCTTCTGCGATTCCTCGGAGAACAGCACGCCGCGCGCGTTGGCGAGGATGCCGATCGGGTAGCCGTTGATCTCCGCCCAGCCGGTGACCAGGCTCGAACCGTAGAGCGGCTTGAACTCGTCGAAGTCGGAACCGTCGACCACGCGGGCGATGACCTCGCGGGGATCGAACGGGATCTTCAGGTCCGAGGGCACGATCCCGAGCAGTTCCTCGGGATCGTAGATCGGCGAGATCACCTCGGCGCGCGGCTCGGGGCCCTGCTTCTTCCAGTTCAGGCGACGAACGATGTTGCGGCCGAGGCGGATCGCGTCCTGCTCGTCGGCGGCCATGTAGTCGGCCAGACCCGAGGTGCGGGCGTGCATCTCGGCGCCGCCGAGGGTTTCGTCGTCGGAGTCCTCGCCGGTGGCCATCTTCACCAGGGGCGGGCCCGCGAGGAAGACCTTCGCGGCCTCCTTGACCATCACCACGTAGTCGGACATGCCGGGAATGTAGGCACCGCCGGCGGTGGAATTGCCGAAAACCAGCGAGATGGTGGGGATTCCGGCCGCCGACGCCTGGGTGAGGTCGCGGAACATCGCGCCACCCGGGATGAACACTTCCTTCTGCGTCGGCAGGTCCGCACCGCCGGACTCGACCAGCGAGATCACCGGCAGCCGGTTCTCCCGGACGATGTCGTTGATGCGCAGTGTCTTACGCAGTGTCCACGGGTTCGAGGTACCGCCGCGCACCGTCGGGTCGGGCGCCACGATCATGCACTCGACCCCCTCGACGAGGCCGATACCGGCGATCGTCGACGCGCCGACGTGGAAGTCGCTGCCCCACGCGGCGAGTGGGCACAGCTCGAGGAACGGCGAGTCCTCGTCGAGCAGCAGTTCGATGCGCTCACGGGCGGTCAGCTTGCCGCGCTTGTGGTGCCTGGCCACCTTCTCCGGGCCGCCACCGGCGATGGCCTTGGCGAACTCCGCCTCGACCTCGGTGAGCTTGGTGGACATCGCCTCGGCGGCCGCGGCGTACTCGGGCGAGGCGGTGTCGATGAGGGAACGGAAGGTCGTCACGACTGGTACCCCAATACTTTCGACGCCAGCATGGTCAGGATCTCGTTGGTGCCGCCGCCGATGCCGATGATGCGAACATCGCGGTAGATGCGCTCGACCTCGGCCTCGCGCATGTAGCCCATCCCGCCGTGCAGCTGCACGGCCTGATTGGCCACCCATTCGGCCGTTTCGACGGCGTTGTTCTTGGCGAAGCAGACCTGGGCGATCAGGTTCTCGTCCCCGGCCACATAGCGCTCGACCAGCGCACGCGTGTACGTGCGCGAAATATCAACGCGCTGAGCCATATCGGTAAGCGTCATCTGCACCTTCTGGCGGCTGATCAGCGGACGGCCGAAGGTCTCGCGATCACGGCACCACTGCACGGTGAGATCAAGCGCGCGCTGGGCCAGCGAATACGCCTGCACCGCGAGGCCGACCCGCTCGCTGACGAACGCGGCGGCGATCTGCGCGAAGCCGCTGTTCTCGGCGCCGACCAGGTTCGACGCGGGCACGCGCACGTCCACGTACGACAGCTCGGCGGTATCGGAGGCCAGCCAGCCCATCTTCTCCAGCTTGCGGCTGACGGTGAAGCCGGGCGTGCTCTTCGGCACCAGGATCAGCGAAACGCCCGCCGCGCCCGGGCCACCCGTGCGCACCGCGGTGACGACGAAGTCGGCGCGACAGCCCGAGGTGATGAACGTCTTGGCGCCGTTGATGACGAAGTCCTCACCGTCGCGCACGGCGGTGGTGGTGAGGTGGCCGACATCGGAGCCGCCGCCGGGCTCGGTGATGGCCAGCGAGCCGATCAGGTCACCGGCCAGCGTCGGCTTGGCCCACTGGTCGATCTGCGCCTGGTTTCCCGAGGCGATCATGTGCGGCAACGCGATGCCACAGGTCAGCAGCGAAGCCCACAGCCCGCCGGACGCACCGGCGATATGGATCTCCTCACCCACGATCACCGAGTCGATGGCGTTGCCGCCCTCGCCGCCCGCCGATTCGGGGTACTCGATGCCGAGCAACCCGAGTTCGCCCGCCTTCTTGTGCAGCTCACGCGGCAGTTCGCCGGCCCGCTCCCAGGCATCGAGGTCGGGCAGGATCTCCCGCTCGACGAACCCACGCACGGTGGCGCGCAGCTCTTTTCGCTCCGGCGTTTCCCAAACTGATGTCATGCGAACAGCTCCGTCGGCATATCGATGTGGCGGGAGCGCAGCCATTCGCCGAGCCCCTTGGCCTGCGGGTCGAAACGCGCCTGGTAGGCGACGCCCTTGCCCAGCAGCCCGGAAATGATGAAGTTGACCGCGCGCAGATTGGGCAGCACGTGGCGGGTGACGGTCAGCTCGGCCGTCTCGGGGAGTAGTTCCTGGAGCTTGTCGACGGTGAGGGTGTGCACGAGCCAGCGCCACTGGTCGTCGGTGCGCACCCACACGCCGATGTTGGCGTCGCCGCCCTTGTCGCCGCTGCGGGCGAGCGCGATCGTGCCGAGCGGCACGCGGCCGGTCTCGGAGGGCGGCAGCGGTGTGGGCAGCTCGGGCTCGGAAACGGGTTCGAGCACAACGGTTTCCGTGGCGGGCGTGATGTCGATCCGGGTGCCGTCGGCCAGGACGGCGACGTGCGGTACCTCGTGCGCGTCGACGAAACCGGGGGTGAAGACGCCGTACGGCGAGCCGTTTCCGGGCAGTGCGGTGAAGCTGGCGCCGGGGTAGCTCGCCAGCGCCAATTCCACGGCGACACTGGAGAACCCGCGGCCGACCTTGTTCGGATCGGGATCGCGCACCACGCAGCGCAGGATCGCGCTGGCCTGCTCTTCGGTCTCGGCGTCGGGGCGGTCGAGACGGGCCAGGGTCCAGGTGAGCTCGGCGGGCTTGTCTGGCAGCCAGGATTCCAGCTGTCGTTGTGCCAGTTCGGCTTTGGCCTCGATGTCGAGTCCGGTGAGAATGAACGACATCTCGTTGCGGAAGCCGCCGAGAGTGTTCAGCGAGACCTTGAGCTGCGGCGGCGGGGCCTCACCGGTGACGCCGCTGATCAGCACCCGGTCCTTGCCCTCCTGGCTCAGCGCGATGCTGTCCAAGCGGGTGGTCACATCGGGTCCGGCGTAGCGCGCGCTCTGGATCTCGTACATGAGCTGGGCTTCGACGGTGTCGACGGTGACCGCGCCGCCGGTGCCGTCGTGCTTGGTGATCACACAGGAGCCGTCGCGACGGATCTCGGCGATCGGGAAGCCGGGGCGGCCGATGTCACCGAGTTCGGTGAAGAAGGCGAAGTTGCCACCGGTGGCCTGGGTGCTGCACTCGATCACGTGGCCCGCGACCACCGCACCGGCGAGCGCGTCGTAATCGGTACGGGCCCAACCGAAGTGGGCGGCGGCGGGACCCACGATCACGGAGGCGTCGGTGACCCGGCCGGTGACGACGATGTCGGCGCCGGAGTTCAGGCACTCGACGATCCCCCACGCGCCGAGATAAGCGTTCGCGGTGAGCGGCTGACCGAGGTCGAGCTCGCCGGCGCGCGCCACCAGGTCGTCGCCTTCGACATGGGCGATCTTGGCGTCGAGCCCGAGCTCGGCGGCGACCTTGCGCAACTGCTCGGCCAGCCCGGCCGGATTCAGCCCGCCGGCATTGGTGACGATCTGGACGTTCTTCTCGAGCGCGAGCCCGAGGCAGTCCTTGATCTGCTTGACGAAAGTCTTGGCGTAGCCGAGGCTCGGATCCTTCATCCGGTCGCGGCCCAGGATCAGCATGGTGAGTTCGGCGAGGTAGTCGCCGGTCAGCACGTCGAGCTGACCGCCCTCCAGCATCTCGCGCATAGCGCTGAGCCGGTCACCGTAGAACCCGGAACAATTCCCGATCCGGATCAGGTCCGGGTCAGCGGAGAGAGCACTCATGGCACCCAGGATCGCAGCGGTTCAGAAAAAAAGCAAGCATGCGTGCTTGTTAATTCCGCGCGAGAGACCGGGCAAGATGGAACCATGCTGTCCGTCCTCCTCTTCGCCCTCGCCGGATTCCTGCTCGGCGGCGCGTATACGACCTGGAAGAACAACCGCCCGATGGCGATCGGTTTGATCGTCGCCGCCGTCCTCGCGGGCCTCGGCGCCGCGCTCTGGCTGGAGTAGTAAGCCTTTCGCAAGGTCAGGGCAAGGCGAGGGCTGTTGGCTTGCCGACATGTTCACTTGGTATGTCGGCCTGCTCGCGCTCAGCGGCCTCGCGATGATCATCATGGCCAACGTCGACAACGGCCGCGGCCAGCTCTCGCGCGGGCTCAACGCGGTGTTCGGTATCGCGTTCCTCGGGTACGCGGGCTACCTGTGGTTCGTGTTCGAAGGCGGCGACTACCTGATCTTCTTCCACGCGTTCATCCTGCCGGTGCTGCTCATCATCGACTTCGTGCGTTCGACGAACTGGCAGGCGCTGACCGACAAGCCCACCCCGACCCAGAAGGCCTTCCGCGAGTACTGGAAGGAACAGGATCGGCTGGAAAAGCGCTCAGCTCGTCGTGTGTAGCCGGAAGATCCTGACGTCCTCCGGGACGCCGCTCAGCGGCGCCGCCCAGAAATTGCGCTTGTAGGGTTTGGCGACAACGCCCAGCTCCTCGAGGGTTTCCGGGCGCAGCGCGGCCAGCGTGACGCTGGAAATCATCGTGTTGCCGTTGCCGCCCGCCTCCATCATCCGGGCGGCGATATTGACGTCGACGCCGAGCCAGTCGCCACCGATCTCCCGGGGCGAGCCGGTGTGCAGGCCGACCCGCATGCGCGGGGTATAGCCGTTGATCTCGACCCCGGCGAGATTGCGGCGGGCCGCCAGCGCGGCGCGCACGGCCCGATCGGGCGAGGAGAACACCGCCATCAGACCGTCGCCCATCCGCTTGACCACCTGACCGCCACGCTCGACGATCGGCGGCTCGATGGCCTTGGCGACCTTGCGCAGCAGTTCCAGGGTGCCCTCGTCGCCCACCGACAGCGACCAGCTCGAGAACCCGACCAGGTCGGTGAACACGATGGTCACCTCCTCGGTGCCGCGTCCACGGCCGATCCGCTCCAACCCCGCCTGCCACACCTGTAGGGCGCCGAAACCGATTTCCCTGGCCGCGGTCGGGGCGCCGCCGGCGATCTTGTCCGCCGCTCGGGCCACCGCGCGCGCACCGCCGGGGCCTGTCACCGACAGCGGATCGCCGAAGGCCGGGTCGCCGGGCAGCTGTTGCCGTGCCCTGCGCAGGGCACCGATCAGGTCGGCCCGGCGGTTGGCGGCTTGCAGCTTCGACGAGATCTGGGCGCGCTTGCCGCTCGCGCGCGCACCGGCGTCGGACTCGGCGGATTCACTCACGATCGGCTCCAACGGGATGGACACGTCCGCGGCATCGCGCCGCCGCGGATTCACCCCGCCAGAAGGCGTTTCACTCACGCCCCGAGGGTATCTCACCCAACGACGACCGCCGGTCCGCTGCGTGTACGCAGCGGACCGGCGGTCCTACCTTCGAGCGACCGGGCAGCGGAAGCCCGAAGGTTCGGGTCGCACGACCTCCCGACAAGGTCGCGGCCCTCGCGACCCGGGCCATTACGAGGGCGGCCCGGGCTGGATTGTCAGGCGTCGCGGCGGTTGACCAGCACGAGCGCACCGGCGAACACGATCGCCACGAACACGGCGAAGTAGATCAGGCTTCCCCACACACCCCAGTGCCAGTCGCCCGCGTACTCCTCCACGCTCAGGAATCGGTTCGCGTTCTGGAAGGGCAGGAACGGCTTGACGGTGCGGCCGAAGCTGCCGAACGCGCCGAGCAGGTTCTCCAGCAGCAGCGACCACAGCACGATCAGCGAGATCGCCGCGGCGGACTGGCGCACCAGCACCCCGACACCGATGGCGAGCACGACGCACAGGAACGCGTAGATCGGCACGCTGTAGATGGCGCGCCAGTTGCCGTCGAGCACGAGACCGGGAGCGTCGTCACCGGTGATCAGTTTGGCCACGATGAACGCGATGAGCGCGAGCACGCCGGTGAGCACGGCCGAGTAGAAACCGACCAGCGCGGTCTTCGACAGCACGACCTTGGATCGGTTCGGGACCGCGAGGAAGCTGGAGCGGATGACGCCGAAGCGATATTCGCTGGTCACCGTCAACGCGGCCATGATCATCAAGACCATGACGCCGAAGCCGGCCACACCCGACACCGCCACGCTCGGGGTGAGCAACGGCGGGCCCTCGCCCGAATCTCCGGTGGAGTCGGCGTTGGTGACCAAGGCGATCAGCACGGCGAGGCCGATGCCGAGCACGACCACCACCGCCGAGCACCACCAGGGCGAGCGGGTGGAGGTGAGTTTGATTCGTTCCGCTGCGAGCACGCCCATCAGAGCGCACCTCCCATCGCCTGTTGATCGAAGCTTTCACCGTGGTACTCCACGGCGCCGCCGGTCATCCGCATGAACGCTTCCTCGAGCGAGGCCTGCTGCGGTGCCAGCTCGTAGAGCGTGACGTTGTTCGTGCCCGCCACCTTGCCGACCTCGTCGGAGGTGACGCCCGCGACGATCAGCGCGGCGTCGCCGTCTTCCTTCACGGTCATGCCGTGCGAGGTGAGCAGGCTGCGCAGCTGGTCCAGCTGCGGACTGCGTACCCGCACCGACTGCTCGGAGGCGCGGTCGATGAACTCCTGGGTGGTGCCGTCGAACATGAGCTGACCACGACCGATGACGATGAGCTGCTCGGCGGTCTGCGACATCTCCGAGAGCAGGTGGCTCGACACGAGCACCGTGCGTCCCTCGGCGGCCAGGCGCTGCATGAACCGGCGGATCCACAGGATGCCCTCCGGGTCGAGGCCGTTGACCGGCTCGTCGAACAACAGCACCTTCGGATCGCCGAGCAGCGCGCCCGCCAGGCCGAGGCGCTGGGACATGCCGAGCGAGAATCCGCCCGCGTTCTTGTTCGCCACCTCGGACAGGCCGACCAGGCGCAGGACCTCTTCGACCCGCGACTTCGGGATGTCGTTGGAGGCGGCCAGCCACTCCAGGTGGGCGCGCGCCGAGCGGTTCGGATGCACCCACTTGGCATCCAGCAGCGCGCCGACCTGCGTGAGCGGGCGTTCCAGCTGCTGATAGTGCTTACCGTCGATGAGCGCACTGCCCGCCGTCGGCTTGTCCAATCCGAGGATCATCCGCATGGTCGTCGATTTACCGGCACCGTTGGGTCCGAGGAACCCGGTCACCAGTCCTGGCCGGACGGTGAACGTGAGGTCCTGCACCGCGACGGTCTGGCCGAATTGCTTCGTCAGGCCCTTCAGCTCGATCATGAGCCCCAGCTTGCCTCACGATCGCCGCACCGCGCGTCGCCGAGAAGTAGCGAGTCGGGTCATCCTCGAGGATGACCTTCGACCCTTAGACGGCCGGGGAAGAAGCCTGGGCCCAGAAACGCCGCGGGATACGGCCCGCGTGCCTGGCCAGATAGCCCGCGCGCACCGCGGCCGCCATGGCCGATGCCATCATTTCGGGCTCTTTCGCCCTGGTCACGGCGGTAGCGAGGAGCACCGCCGAGCAGCCGAGTTCCATGGCCAGAGCCGCGTCGCTGGCGGTGCCGATGCCCGCGTCGAGGATCACCGGGACCCCCGCGGCGGCGACGATCATCTCGATGTTGTGGGGGTTGCCGATGCCCAAGCCGGTGCCGATCGGTGAGCCCAGGGGCATCACCGCGGCGCAGCCCGCCTCTTCCAGGCGGCGGGCGAGGACGGGGTCGTCGGTCGTGTACGGCAGCACTACGAAACCGTCGTCGACAAGCTTCTCGGCGGCGTCGAGGAGTTCGAACGGGTCCGGCAGCAGCGTGCGGTCGTCGGCGACCACCTCGAGCTTGACCCAGTTGGTGTCGAGGGCCTCGCGGGCCAGCTGGGCGGTGAGGACGGCTTCGGCGGCGGTGCGACAGCCCGCGGTGTTGGGCAGCAGGGTGATGTCGAGGCGCTTGAGCAGATCGAGCACGCCGGTGCCGCCCGCGGCGTCGACCCGGCGCATGGCGACGGTGGTGAGCTCGGTGCCCGAGGCGATCAGCGCCTGTTCGAGGACCGCGAGGTTTTCGGCGCCGCCGGTGCCCATGATCAGGCGGGAGCCGAACTCCTTGTCGGCGATCCGCAACGGCGACTCAGCCACCCTGCACCGCCGTGAGCACCTCGATGGTCCAGCCACGGCCGACCGGCTCGTCCCAGCGCGACTTCGAGAAAACCGCGCCGTCGACCGCCAATGCCACACCCTGGCAGGGCAATTCGAGCCGGGCCAGCAGTTCGCGGACGCTGAGCGGCTCGGGGAACTCGTGGTCGACACCGTTGACGGTGACACCGATCGGGATGGTCGAGGTCATCGAACTCCTCCTTGCGACAGAGATGGCATCTGCGATGCCGGAAAACGTTGGGGCGCTGCGGCTTCGACGACCGCGGGGGTCTGCCCCTCGAGCAGCGCCGGCACAACCGCCGCGGTGAGCGCGAGGGTGAGCATGCCGTTGCGGCCGTGACCGGTGGCCGCGATGACACGATCGTCGAGGTGACCGAGCAGCGGCAGGTTGTCGGGGGTTCCCGGCCGCGAGCCCGCGTTCGCTTCGGCCAGTTCGTATTCGGCGATACCGGGCAGGATGGTCTCGGCGTCGGCGATCAGGTCACGGACACCGCCGACGGTGACGGTGGTGTCGAAGCCCGCCTCGTATTGTGTTGCACCGACGACGATTCCGTCTTGCCGGGGAACCAGGTAGACCTGCCGGCCGTGGACTCGGGCGCGGATCACCCTGGTCGGCGCCGGGCTGACGCCGGGCCTGCGTCGCAACCGAAGGATTTCGCCCTTCACCGGGCGCACCGGCAGGCCGGGCCAGAGCTCGGCGGAGCGGGCACCCGCCGCGAGAACTATCCGGTCGTGCGGTAGCTCGTCCAGCGCGCCGACGGCTTCGGCGCGGATCTCGACACCGGCTGCGGCACAGGCGGATCCGAGCGCACGCAAGACGCGCCGATTGTCGATGGCGGGTTCGGTTCTCGCGTGCAGACCGGCGCGGACGGTGCGCGCGAGCGCGGGTTCGAGCGCGCGGACTCCCGCACGGTCGAGTACCCGCAGATCATGACCGAAACCGGCCAGCCAGTCCGAGACAGTGCGCAGGTCCGTGACATCGGCACTGTCGAGGGCGACGGTGAGCGTTTCCTCGGCCACGAACATCGATCCGCCCGAGACCGCACGGAGCCGTTCGGCGAAAGCGGGCCACTGCGCCAGCGCCGCCGCGCCGAAGGCGAGCACTCGGTCCTCCCCCGGCCAGCCTTCCGACAGCGGAGCGAGCATGCCACCGGCCACGAAGGAGGCGCCGCGCGCGGGTTCGGGGTCGTAGACGGTGACCGTCCAGCCCGCCTCGGCGGCCCGCCACGCGACGGCGAGTCCGACGGCGCCGCCGCCAACGACCGCCAGAGTTCGCATCACGTTCCACCTTGTCTTTTCGCCTATCGCCCGCCACGGCGTTCGCACTCCAACGGTAGCGCGACTACCGTCGTGAACGTGCAGCCCTCCCATCCGAACCGTCCCGTCCCGCCACGGGAGCGCCTGTCGAGTGCACTGCTGTATCTGTGCACCGACGCGCGGCGGGAAAAAGGCGATCTGGCCCGATTCGTCGACGCGGCGCTGGCGGGCGGCGTCGATATCGTGCAGCTCAGGGACAAGGGATCGCCGGGCGAGGCCGAGTTCGGGCCGCTCGAGGCGAAGGCCGAGCTCGGTGCGCTCGCCGAGATCAAGGCCGCGACCCGTCGCCACGGCGCCTTGCTCGCGGTGAACGATCGCGCCGATATCGCGCTGGCCGCGGGCGCCGATGTGCTGCACCTCGGCCAGGGCGACCTGCCGCCGTCCTACGCGCGACGCGTCCTCGGCCCCGATGTGGTGATCGGCCGCTCCACCCACAACCGCAACCAGGCGAGCCTGGCCGCGATCGACAGCCACCTCGACTACTTCTGCACCGGCCCGGTCTGGACCACACCGACCAAACCCGGCCGCCAGGCCGCGGGCGTCGACTTCGTCCGTTCGACCGCCGAGTCCCATCCCTCGCTCCCCTGGTTCGCCATCGGCGGCGTCGACGCGCAGCGACTCCCGGAGGTATTGGCCGCCGGCGCCCGCCGTGTGGTCGTCGTCCGGGCGATCACCGCGGCCGCCGATCCGGAAGCCGCGGCTCGCGAGCTGAAGCAAGCGCTACTCGCCGCTGAGTGAGCGCCACGACGGCGCGGCGGATCTGCGTGCTGTCCGGTCGGCGAGGTGTCGCTGAGGACTCAGCCGAGGATGTCGGCCCTGGTGAGGACCGGGCCCGCGGTGGGCTCACCGTCGAGAACGACTTCGACGCCGGGGCCGTCGCCCCGGGCGTGCAGCCAGAAGAAGCCCTGGTCGGGCAGTTCGACTGTGCGGGGCAGCGCGTCCGCGAGCGCGGCGTCGGCGTCCAGGCGCACGCGCAACGGCACCGCGCGCAGTTCGATCCAGGCCGCAGCGAAGCCGGGATGCAACGGCAGATCGGCGACCTCGTCCTCGGGGACCCAGGCCAGTTCGGCGCTCTCCCTGTTGGCGACCGTGGGCAGCGGCTTGTCGGCGTCGGCGACGACGGTGATGTAGGTCCAGCCGCTCGGGGCGGTCATGGTCAGGCGTTCGGCCCGGACCCGGAGATCGGCAGCGGTGATGCCCGCTTCCTCCTCGGCCTCCCGCACGGCCGCGTGCTCGGGTGACTCGTGCGAGTCGCGCGCCCCACCGGGCAGTGCCCAGGTGCCGCCCTGATGACTCCACGGCGCCCGGTGCTGCAGCAGCACCGCCGACCCGCCACTGGGCAACGGCGCGCGCAGCAGCAGACCCGCCGCACCGAATTTGCCCCAGTGCTTGACCCCATCGGGGCTCTTGAACCAGCCGTCGCCGTCGCCGCGCATCCCATACTCTTTCCTCCGAGCAGCCGAACAGCAACCGCTGCGGGGGTGTGTGAGGGGCTGCGCTACCCGTAGGCCCACAATAAACTCCGCACAGGTAGGTGTGCACGGACAGCGCCGGGAGGTGAACGATGGTCGAACCGGGGAATCGCAATGCCTCGACGGAGGTGGCGGCCGTCCGTGTTCGCCCGTCGTCGCAGGCCAAGACGGCTGCGGAGCACTCCGAGGCCGCCGGCGCGGCGCCGGTGACACCGCGCTGGGCGCCGCTGCGCCGCCCGGCCGCGCCGGTCGACCGGCCGCCCGCGCCCGACGTCAGGGCGTTGCGCGCGCAGTTCCAACCCGCCCGGTTGCGCAGCTTCGCGCACTCCTCGCCGGGCCGGCTCGTTGCCGCCGGATTGGTCCTGATGGTGCTGTGCGTCACCGCGGGCGCGGTGACTTCGACGACCGTGAGCGAGCGTCAGCAAGCTCTCGGCGTCCTGCTCGACGACACCGAACCCGACGCGCATTCGGCCAACCACCTCTACACCTCGCTCTCCATCGCCGACGCCGCCGCGGGCACCGCGTTCATCGCGGGCGGACTCGAACCCCAGGCAGTGCGCGACCGCTATACCCAGGCCATCGGTGAGGCCGCCGCCGAACTGGTGACCCAGGCCGGGCACGTCTCCGACGAAGAGGCGGCCGATCCGTCGGGCACCGACCGCCGCCTGCGCACCGGCATCGCGACCGGGCTGCCCGTCTACAGCGGGCTGATCGAGACCGCGCGGGTGAACAACCGCAACGGCTATCCCGTCGGCGCGGCCTATCTGAGCGAGGCCTCGCATCAGATGCAGACTCGACTGCTGCCGATGGCCGAGGAGCTGGAGGACCACCGCTTCGACGCGGTCACCGCCGCGCAGTATCGGCACGTGCAGCCACCGTGGACGGCGATCGCGCTGCTGGTGCTGGCGCTCGGCGCGCTGATCTGGGTGCAGGTGGAGCTGGCGCGGCGCTCGCGCCGGTTCTTCAATATGGGCTTGCTGGTCGGCACCGGCGCGCTGGCGCTGACCCTGATCTGGACGGTGGCGGCCGGTTCGCTCTCCGCGGTGGCGATGATCCGCTGCCGGGACGAGGGCGCGGTGCCGTCGGCGCGTTTGGCCGAGAGCCGAATCCTCGTGCAGCAGGCCAGATCAGCGGAGATGGTGAAGCTGGTCCGCCGTGACGCGACCGGCGACTACGACCGCACGTTCGACACGAACGCCGCCCGGCTCAACGAGCTGCTGGCCGGTTACCCCGAGGACGCGCCCGCCCGCGACGAGGTGGCGCACGCGCGCGCCGCGCTGGCCCGCTGGCAGTCGGCCCATCAGCGGATGAACGACACACTCGAGCGGGGCGATTTCGTGGGTGCGGCCACCGTGGCGACCGGTCCGAGCGCCGCCGATGCGGCAGCCCAGGTCGACGCACTCGATCGGGCACTGGACAAGGCGGGCGCGGTGACCCGAGACACGTTGCGCTCCAGGGTCTCGCAAGCGATCGATGTGCTGTCCTTCCTCGCTCCCGGCGCGTTCGTGCTCGGGATCGTAGCGGCGGCGTGTGTGGCGCTCGGCTTGTGGCCGCGGCTGCGGGAGTACCGATGAGGCGCGGCCGTGTGCTCGCGGCGGTGATGCTGGCCGGACTGCTCGCGGGCTGCTCCGACAGCACCCCCGTGCCCGCCGAGCGGGGCGTCTATTCCGAACCGCCGTTGCCGGCCAAGGCCATTCCGATCGGCACCGACACCCCCGTGCCGCCCGCCGGCGGCGAGCAGTGCGGCGATCCCACCGCGAGCCTACGACCGAGCACCGCCACCGGCCCGACGATCGATGCCATCCGCGCACGCGGCAGGCTCGTCGTCGGCCTCGACGCGGGCAGCAACCTGTTCAGCTTCCGCGATCCCCTCACCGGTCGCATTGTCGGCTTCGACGCCGATATCGCCCGCGAGATCGCCCGCGACCTGCTCGGCAATCCTGATCTGATCGAATACCGCAGTCTCGCTTCGGAAGAGCGTGAGCGGGCACTACAGGATCACACCGTCGACCTGATCGCGAAGACGATGACGATCACCTGCGAGCGACGTCAGCGGGTGGCGTTCTCGACGGTGTATCTGCGGGCCGATCAGCGGGTGCTCGCGGTGAAGGGTTCGGGCATCGAGGGCCTGGCCGATCTGGCGGGCAAGCGGGTGTGCGTGGTGCGCGGCACCACCTCGCTCGATCACATCCGCCGCGACCAACCGGCCGCCACGATCCTGACGGTGCCGACCTGGGCCGACTGCCTGGTGGTGCTGCAACAGCGCCAGGTGGACGCCGTGAGCACCGACGACTCGATCCTGGCCGGCCTGGCCGCCCAAGACCCCTACACCGAGGTGGTCGGGGGGAGCATCAGCGCCGAACCGTACGGCATCGGCATCCCCAAGGGCGACGACGACCTGGTGCGTTTCGTCAACTCCACCCTGGACCGCATCCGCAACGACGGCACCTGGACCCGCATCCACCGCCGCTGGCTCGCGACGCTCGGCGAGACACCGAGCCCGCCCGCACCGAAGTACCAGGACTGACGGCCATGAGCACGAACTCGACCAGTGACGAACCAGGGCAACACGATTCGGCCCCCGAGAACCACGCACTCGCCGAATCGCCCGCACACCCCCAGGCGCGGCACGACGCCGACTCGGCGCCCGCCGAATCGACACCCCACGCCGCTGAGCCGGAGGACCGGGAACGGCGCGAGCCGACCCAGCTGACCCAGCGCCACCGTCCAGGCACGTTGCCCGGCGGGTGGACGCTGCCCGGCGACGACGAGACGCGGCCACTGCCCAAACTCACCGCCGAGGCGGCCGCGGAGTTCGCCAGGCAGCAGGAGAGCAGTCGCGACCAGACCCCGGCCACCGACGCCACCCGGCGCGCCGAGGCGTCCGGCGCCGTCCCGCGAGCCGACGTTCCCCCCGCCGACTTCGAAGCCTCGCAGGAACATCTCGCGACGCAGCGAGCGAGCCGACCCGTGCCGGCGGCACAAGAGCCCGCCGCGTCTGTCCCGACCGAGGCCGCGCAACGCGCCCCCGGGGCCACGCCGAACGCGGCGGCCGAGACAGCCCAGCGCACCCGCGAGACCGCGCCCTACGCGGCCACCGAAATGGCACATCGCCCCGCCGGAACCCCGCCCTACGCGGCCACCGAAGCGGCCCAGCGGGTTCCGGCGAACGCGCCACACGCGGCGACCGAGGCAGCCCCGCGCGACGAGCAGCCCAGCGCACGAGAGACGTCCGAATCGTGGCCCTCCGCGCCACAGACCGGGGTGAGTACCGCGCGGTCGGGGCGCAGTGTGCGGACCGCGCGGTCGCGGCCGACGCGACGGCTCGGCGCCGGGCTGGTGCCGATCCCGACGGTCACCCCGGCCGACCCGCGAGATGCCGTGCTGGCCGATCCGATGGTCTCGGAAGGCAGGCGGTTCTGCTGGCGCTGCGGCAATCCGGTCGGCCGGTCGACGCCGGCGCGAGCCGCCTCGACCAGCGGTGAATGCGAAACCTGCGGGGCCGCTTACGATTTCCGGCCGTCGCTGCACGAGGGCGATATGGTCGCCGGCCAGTACGAGATCCAGGGGTGTATCGCGCACGGCGGTCTCGGCTGGATCTATCTGGCCATCGACCGCAATGTGAGCGACCGGTGGGTGGTGCTCAAGGGCCTGCTGCACGCGGGTGACGCCGAAGCGCAGGCTGTCGCGGTGGCCGAGCGCCAGTTCCTGGCCGAGGTGGCGCACCCGAGCATCGTCAAGATCCACAACTTCGTCGAGCACACCGCGGGTGACGGGTCCATCGGCTACATCGTGATGGAGTACGTGGGCGGCCATTCGCTGCGCGACATCCTCGACGCCAGGCCCCGCGGCGAGCAGATGCCGCTGGCCGAGGCCATCGCGTATGTGCTGGAGATCCTGCCCGCGCTGGAACATCTGCATTCGATCGGGCTCACCTACAACGACCTCAAACCCGACAACGTGATGGTCACCGAGGATCAGGTGAAGCTGATCGACCTCGGCGCGGTCGCCACCATCGACGCCTACGGAAACCTGTACGGCACCAAGGGTTTCCAGGCGCCCGAGATCGCCCGCACCGGGCCGACGCCCGCCTCCGACATCTACACCGTGGGCCGGACGATCGCCGCGCTCACGCTGGCGCTGCCCAGCGAACACGGCCGCTACCTCGACGGCATCCCCGACCCCGCCGACGAACCGCTGCTGGCCCGCTACGAGTTCTTCCACCGATTCCTGCTCACCGCCACCGATCTCGATTCGGCACAGCGGTTTCCGTCGGCGCGGGCGATGTCGGCGCAGCTGGCCGGTGTGTTGCGCGAGATCCTCGCCTACGACACCGGCACGGAACATCCCCAGCTGTCCACAGTGTTCAGTCCACAGCGCACCAGCTTCGGGACCGAGGAACTGATCAGCCAGACCGACGCCTATCTCGACGGTGTCGGTCGCTCGCCACTGCTCGATTCCCGCGATGTGGTGGCCGCACTGCCGATTCCGCTGATCGACCCCGCCGACCCGTCGGCGCCGCTGCTGGCCGCCACCGCCAACCCCGAACCGGAGCGAGTGCTCGAGGCGCTGCACGACTCCCGCGAGCGGGCCGAGGCCGATCCCGACAACGCACCCGACACCCTGGCGGGCGAATTGCTCTTCGCCGAGGCGCGAGCCCGGCTGGAACTGGGCGAGTCGGCGGCGGTGTTGCACATGCTCGACCGGGTCCCCAACGAATCCGATTGGCGCACCGACTGGTTCACCGGTCAGGCGCATCTGCTCGAACTCGACTACGAAGCCGCCTTCGCCTCGTTCGAGGCGGTGCTGCGGGTGCTGCCGGGCGAGATCGCGCCGAAGCTGGCGTTGGCCGCCACTGCGGAACTCATTCTGCAACACTGGCATTCCGACGCGCCCGAGCAGTGGCGAAGCTTCGCCGAACGGTACTACGACACCGTCTGGCGCACCGACCGGGCGGTGGTGAGCGCGGCATTCGGCCTGGCCAGGCAGCTGGCGGTGGCCGGACGAGTCGGCGAAGCGGTCCATGCCCTCGACGATGTGCCCGCGGCGTCCCGCCACTTCACCACCGCCCAGACCACGGCGATCCTGTTGCTGCTCACCAGCTCTCCCGTTGCCGAACTCGACGAGCAGATCCTGCGGCTGGCCGCCTCGCGCGCCCAGTCCATCGCCTCCGGCGAGCACCGCGCCACCCTGATGCGGACGCTGGTGCAGGGCTCCGCGTTGGCCTGGCTACAGGCCGGGAACACACCGAAACGCAAGGACGCCAAGCTGTTCGGTCGCGCCTTCACCGAACGAGAACTGCGCGACGGTACCGAATCCGGCCTGCGCTCGCTCGCCCGCAACGCCCCCGACCGGACGCACCGCTACGCCCTCGTCGATCTGGCCAACTCGCTACGGCCCAAGTCCTGGTTCTGAGCTCAGTGCCCGCCGACCAGTCGGTGGGCCGCGCGGGCGATGGCCAGTTCTTCGTTGGTGGGTACCACCAGCACCGTCACCGGGGCGAACTCCGGCGAAATTCGGCGGATGCCAGGGGCTCTCGCCGCATTGCGGGTCGGGTCGATTTCGATGCCGAGCGCCTCCAGCCCCGCCAGTGCGTCGGCGCGCACCGCCGGGCTGTTCTCCCCCACACCGGCGGTGAAGATGATGTCGTCGACGGTGCCCAGTTCCACCAGATAGGCGCCGAGATAGCGGCGCAGACGGTGGATGTAGACGTCGTAGGCGAGCTTCGCCTGGGTGTCGCCGCCGTCGATGAGCTGCTGCAATTCGCGGAAGTCGTTGACCCCGCTCATGCCTTTGAGGCCGGAACTGCGGTTGAGCAGTTGCTCCACCTGACTCACGTCCAGATCGGCCGCCCGCATGAGATACGGCGTGACGCCAGGATCCAGATCACCCGGCCTGGTCCCCATCACCAGACCTTCGAGCGGGGTCATCCCCATGGTGGTGTCGATCGCGACGCCTCCCCGGATCGACGACGCGGACGCGCCGTTGCCCAGGTGGAAAACGATCTGGTTCAGCTCTTCGGTCGGCTTTCCCAGGAACTGCGCGGCCTTCTCCGACACGTACTGATGCGAGGTCCCGTGGAAGCCGTACTTGCGAATACCGTGGGCCGCAGCCAGTTTCGCGTCGATCGCGTAGGTCTTGGCGGCGTCGGGCATGGTGTGGAAGAACGCCGTGTCGAAGACCGCGACCTCGGGAATGCCGGGCAGCAGCTCCCGCGTCGACTCGATGCCGACCACATTGGCGGGATTGTGCAGCGGCGCGAGCACCGACAGTTCGTCGATCGCGTGCAGCACATCGTCGGTGATCAGGGTCGGTTCCCAGAACACCTCGCCGCCGTGCACCACCCGGTGCCCGACCGCGCCGATGCCGATCGTGGTCAGGTCGAGGCCGGTCTCGCGGAACATCTCGAACGCCCGCAGCAATCCGGCTCGGTGGTCGGGTATCGCCCCGCCGTACTCCAGCTTGGCGGGCCCCGCCTCGTGCACGATCCTGCCGCCATGCGACTCGCCGATCTTCTCGACGAGACCGGATGCCAGCACCTGCGCCGAGACAGCGTGCAGCAGTTGATATTTGATCGACGAGGAGCCGCTGTTCAGCACCAGAACAAGGTCACTCACTTGCCATCCCCCTGAGCCTGGATGGCGGTGATCGCCACCGTGTTGACGATATCGGCGACCAACGCGCCGCGCGAAAGATCGTTCACCGGCTTGCGCAGACCCTGCAGCACCGGCCCGATCGCGACCGCGCCGGCGCTGCGCTGCACCGCCTTGTAGGTGTTGTTGCCGGTATTGAGGTCGGGGAAGACGAAAACCGTGGCCTTGCCCGCCACTTCGGAATCGGGCAGCTTGGCGCTGGCGACGGCCGGCTCGATCGCCGCGTCGTACTGGATCGGGCCTTCCACCGGCAGTTGCGGGGCACGCTCCCGGACGAGTTCGGTGGCGGCGCGAACCTTGTCGACGTCGGCGCCGGTACCGGACGCGCCCGTCGAGTAGGACAGCATCGCTACCCGGGGGTCGATCCCGAACCGGGCCGCCGTGCCCGCCGAGGACACCGCGATATCGGCCAGCTGCTCCGAGGTGGGATCGGGGACCACCGCGCAATCGCCATAGGCGAGAACACGATCGGCCAAGCACATCAGGAACACGCTCGACACCGTGGAGACGCCGGGCACCGTCTTGATGATCTCGAACGAGGGGCGGATCGTGTGCGCGGTGGTGTGCGCGGCACCGGAGACCATGCCGTCGGCGATTCCCTTGTAGACCATCATGGTGCCGAAATACGAGATGTCGGACATGGTTTCGCGCGCACGCTCGAGCGTCATGCCCTTGTGCTTGCGTAATTCGGTGTATTCGGCGGCGAATTCGTCGAGGTAGCCCGAGGTGCGCGGCGCCATCACCTGGGCGTCGGCGATATCCACACCCAGCTCGGCGGCGCGGGCCCGTACCGAGGTCTCGTCACCGAGGATGGTGAGGTCGGCGATCTTGCGCTGCAGCACCCGCCCGGCGGCCCGGATGATGCGGTCGTCGTCGCCCTCGGGCAGCACGATGCGTTTGCGATCGGCGCGGGCGCGCTCGATCAGCCGGTATTCGAACATCTGCGGCGTCACGACGGTCGAGGACGGAACCTGGATGCGCCGCAACAGTTCCGGCGCGTCGACCCGCTGTTCCATCAGCGCGAACGCGGTGTCGACCTTGCGCGGGCTGCCCGCCCACATCCGGCCGCGGGTGCCGTGCACGGCACTGGCGGTGTCGTAGGTGCCCAGTTCGGTGGCCAGGATCGGCAGCTTGGGATGCAGGCCCTCCATCAGCCGCGCGATGGCCGGATGCGGGCGAAGGCCGCCGTTCATGATCACGCCCGCCAGCGACGGGAACCCTTCTGCCTCATGGGCATTAACCAGGCTGAGCAGCACGTCGGAGCGATCGCCGGGAGCGATCACCACCACACCGTCGGAGAGCCGCTCCAGGATGTGTTCGGCTGTCATGCCGCCGACCATGATGCGCAACGCCTCACGCTGCAGCAATTCCGGGTCGCCACTGTAGATTTCGCCGTCGATCGCCCCGCACAGCTCGCCCATGGTGGGCGCCATCAGCAGCGGTACTTCGGGCAGCGTCCAGGACGGCACATCGACACCCGCCAGGGCGGTGGCGATGTCGTCGAGCTCGTCGGGGGCGCAGCGATTGGCGACGATCGCGACCAGATGCGCGTGCTCGGCGGTGAGCTCGGCGGTACACAGGTCGACCAGTTGCTTGACCTCGCCGGGCGTACGTTCCGCGCCGCGAACGACCAGCAGCACGGGCGCGCCCAGGTTCACCGCGATCCGGGCGTTGAAGCGCAGCTCGCTCGGGCTGGCGACATCGGTGTAGTCGCTACCGACGATCACCACCGCGTCACAGGCCTTGGCGACGTCGTGGAAACGCATCACGATGTCGCTGATCGCGGCGGTGGGGTCGCGGTGGACGTCCTCGTAGGTGACGCCGATGGCCTGCTCGTAGCTGATATCGGCAGTGCTGTGCTCGAGCAGCAGTTCGAGGATGTAGTCGGGTTCGTCGGTGGAGCGGGTGATCGGGCGGAACACGCCGACACGTGCGGTGGTCGCGCACAGCATGCCGAGGACACCCAGTGCCACCGTAGATTTTCCGGTGTCCCCCTCGGGCGAGGCGATGTACACGGTGGACGGCGCTTGTTCGACCATGCTCGCGAGCTTAGTGAATTGTCGGCGATTCAGGGGTTCGGTGGGGTCCGATCGGTCGCGTTATAGTCCGCCCCATGACATCGCAGTTCCCGGATCGCCAGTGGGGCTCCCGCACCAATCCCCTGTCCCGCGCAGCCAACCGATTCGCCGCGACCAAGCCGGGTTCCTGGCTGATTCGCACCATCACCCCGCTCGACCGCGCCCTGCTCGAGCGCACCGACGCCAAGTACACCGTGCTCGGCCCGATCGGCGCCCCGGTGATCCTGCTCACGACCACCGGCCGCAAGTCCGGCGTCGCGCGCACCCAGCCGCTGCTCTACGTCCACGACGGCGACACCCTGTACGTGGTCGGTTCCAACTTCGGCCAGGACCACCACCCGGCCTGGACCGGCAACCTGCTCGCCGATCCGACCGCCACCGTCGCCATCGCCGGCGAGCGCATCCCGGTCACCGCCACCCCGGTCACCGACGCGGACAAGGACGCGATCTTCGCCCGCTTCATCGACATCACCGGCGCCTACGCCGCCTACCGCGATCGCACCACCCGCGACCTGCGGATGTTCGCCCTGCGCCGGGTGTAACCGCCGGTTTCAGGCCAGATCGGCGGGACGCACGCGCAGCTTGGCGGCGATCCGGGCCAGGGCTCGCCCGTCGGCGGCGCTCACCTGATCGAGGAAGCGTTCGCGGACCGCGCGCACATGGGTCGGCGCCGCCGCGACGACCGTCGCGTACCCGGCATCGGTGAGCGAGGCGACCGTGTACCGGCCGTCGTCGGCGTCGGGCGCTCGGGTCACCCAGCCTCGCTGCTCGAACCGCTTGACGACGTTCGAGAGCCGCGACAGCGATCCGTTCGCCAGGAAGGCCAGCTCGCTCATCCTGATCCGGCGCTCGGGGGCCTCGGACAGATGGCTCAGCACTAGGTACTCGAAGAGTGTCAGCCCCGCCTCTGCCTGCAGCGGCGCCTCCAAACGGCCCGGCAGCAGCAGGATCAGGGAGACCAGGCCGGTCCAGGCTTCCTTCTCCTCCGCGTTCAGCCACGCCGGCGCCGCCGCCTCGGCGTCCGCGCCGTCGGATCCTGGGGTCGCCGCAGTCATCGGGTAATCATAGCGAGGCCGATTGAGTTCACACGTGAAGTCATTTCGTGCTAGTTTGACTTCATACTTGAAGTCAAACGAAAGGTTCGTAGCGATGAGCACCGCCACCTTCGCCAGCACCCCCGGATACGGCCAGACCCTCTTCGACCTGCTGCATTACCGCCAGGCGGTCCGCGTCGGCGACCGCGTCGACATCTCCGGCCAGGGTGGCTGGAACGACGACATCACCTTCCCCGAATCCCTCGAGGAAGAAATCGTCCAGGCCTTCGAGAACGTGGAGCGCACGCTCGCGACGGTCGGAGCGACCTGGGCCGACGTCATCGCCGTGGACAGCTTCCACATCCCGGCGGTCGAGGACACGATCGGCGACGCGCACAACCGCGTCATGGTCGAGCAGTTCCGCAAGCGCATGGGCGAGCGCGCACCGATCTGGACCCAAATCGGCGTCGCCGCCCTCGGCGCCCCCGGCATGCGCGTCGAGATCCGGGTGACCGCACTCGTGAACCAGCAGGACTGACCCGGTATCCGGTCAGCCCCGCCGGTTCGAGCGCTCGGCCCACGCCGTGGCGGCGATCAGACCTTGTCGACCTCGCCGTTCGACAGGGCCTTCTGCAGGGAGTTGAAGACCGTCAGACCCTGGCCGACCATGCCGTTGAGCAGCTCACCGACGCCGTCGGGGCCGTTGAGGACGGTGAGGTTGGCGCCCGCAAGGCCGTGCGAGGCCTGCTTGACGATTTCGGGAAGCTGCTCGATGAGCATCTGATCCAGCGCGATGCGGTTGTTGGACGCCGCCGCCTCGGCCTGAATGCGGGTGCGGTCGGCCTCGGCCACCGCGAGGATGCGGACTCGTTCCGCCTCCGCCTCAGCGGGTTTCACCACTTCGGCCTGGAGCTGCTGTTCGCGGAGTTCGGCATTCTTGCGGGCCTGCTCGGCTTGGGCGTGCAGGACGGCCTGCCTGGCGATGGCGTCGGCGAGCGGGCCCGCCTGTGCCGCTTCGGCATTGGCCTTGTCGATGTCGCGCTGGTACTCGGCCTTGAGGATCGAGGTTTCGCGTTCGTATTCGGCGCGACGGCGCAGGGATTCCTGCTCGGCTTCGGCGGAGCGCTGGGCGGCTTGGGCTTGAGCGATCTGGGCGTCCCGCTGAACGGCCGCATTGTGCGGTGCGGCAAGGGCATTGATGTAGCCGAGGTTGCCGTCGTCGATGGACTGGATCTGGAACGAGTCGACCCACAGGCCGATATTGCTCATCTCCACCTTGGAGGCGATGAGCACCTCGTCGGCCAGCTTCTGACGTTCGCGGATGATCTCCTCGACGGTCATCGAGCCCACGATCGAGCGCAGGTGACCGGAGAAGATGCGGCCCGTGAGCACCGACATCTCCTGCTCCTGTTCGGACAGGAAGCGTTGTGCCGCATTGACGATCGACTGGGTGTCGTTGGCGACCTTGAACGCGATCACCGCACGCACATCGAGCTGGATGGCTTGCTTGGTGACGCAGCGCTCGCGGATCTCGGACTCGAACATGGCCAGCGACAGGTAGCGGACCTTGCGGAACAGCGGCACCACCCAGGTGCCGCGCCCGATGACCACCTTGAACGGGGTGTCGTCTTTGGTCTTGGCGCCACTGACCAGCATGGCTTCGTCGGGATCGGGAACGTGATAGCCCAGCATCGCGGGCCCCTTTCACTCAGAGGGAAGCGGAATCCAGGTGACCACGTCGACCAGGCGTCCCGGGTGGACCGCGACGATCAACACGGTGGTCCAGGCGGCGATCGGTTCGTCGGCTCGGGCGAGGTAGAGCTCGGTGCCCCCGCGAATCGAGATCAGTACCTCACCCAGTGCGCCCGCCTCCCGAATCGGTGACGTGATGGTGCCCGTCATGCCCTGCACGGAGTCGGTCATCGCGGGTGAACCTCCCTGTCTCGCACCGGATGCCGTCAGCGTACGGAGGGTCGGCTATAAGCCGGTAGCAAAATTCTTATTGACAGCATTCTGTCAAATATGACAACATACTGTCATGCCAATGAAAACAGTTCACGTAGCCGTCTACGACACCCTCGCCGACTGGGAAGTGGGGGCCGCGACGGCGCACATCGCCAACGGCAACTGGCACCGGGAGCCCGGAACATTCGAGGTCGCGACGGTCGGTCTCACCACCGCACCGATCACCACCATGGGCCGTCTGCGAGTGACGCCCGACCTGGCCGTCGCCGATCTCGACCCGGCCGACAGCGCGATGCTGATCCTGCCCGGCGCGGACCTGTGGCTGGGCGAGGACCTGATCACGTTCGCGCACAAGGCGAAAGAGTTCGTCGATGCCGGGGTACCGGTGGCCGCGATCTGCGGCGCGACCTTCGGACTGGCCACCGCGGGCCTGCTCGACGATCGCGCGCACACCAGCAACGCGGCGGAATTCCTGGTCTACAGCGGATATTCGGGCGCGCGGCACTACGTCGAGGCGCCTGCGGTCAACGACCGTGACGTGATCACCGCGGACGCGATGTCGCCGTTCGAATTCGCCCGAGAGATCTTCGCGCGTCTGGATCTGTACGAACCGCAGGTCCTCGAGGCCTGGTACAAGCTGTATGCGCACAAGGACCCGGCCGGGTACGCCGTGCTCGCCGAATACGAAGGGATCCACGCAGCTTGAACCCCGAACAGGACCTGCTCGACGGCGCCGCCCTCACCGTCTTCCGGCTCAACGGTCAATTCCTGACCATCGGCGACGGATTGTCCGCGCCTGCCGGAATCTCGGTGGCCTGGTGGCAGGTGATGGCCGCCGTGCAGGACCAGCCGCAGCCGGTGGCCGGGATCGCCCGCGCGATGGGTATCACCCGGCAGAGCGTGCAGCGGATCGCGGACCTGCTGGTCGGCAAGGGGATGTGCGAATACCGGCCCAACCCCGCGCACAAGCGGGCCAAGCTGGTCGCGATGACCGAGGCGGGCGAGACCGCCCTTCGCCGGATAAATCCGCAGCACGCGGCCATGGCGCACCGGCTGGCCGAGGCGCTCGGTCCGGCCGAGTTCGCCGCGACGGTCGCGACCCTCCAGCGTCTCGCGGCGACTCTCGACACGATCATCGCCGACGAGGACTAGCCGCACAGCGGCCGACGCCCCCATCACCGAACAGGCGATGGGGGCGTCACCTCGGGGACGGGTCAGCCCTGCAGGACGGCCTCGATCTCGAGGGTGAGGGTGATCTTGTCGCCGATCACGGCGCCGCCGTCGGGCAGCGGCATGTCGATGTCGAGGCCGAAGTCGCGACGCGAGACCACGGTCTTGGCTTCGAAACCGGCGACCTGGCCGTTGCCCATGCCCGGGCTCACGCCGACGAACTCGACCTCGAGGGTGACCGGCTTGGTGTTGCCGCGCACGGTGAACTCACCGTCGACGACGAAATCGCTGCCCTCGCCACGGAACCCGGTGGACGTGAAGGTCATCAGCGGGAATTCCTCGGCGTGGAAGAAGTCGGCGGTGCGCAGGTGGCCGTCGCGCTGAGCGTTGTCGGTGGTGAGGGAGTCGACGCGGATCTCGGCGTGCGCGGTGGCGGTGCCGTCCTCGGCGATCACGAGGGCGCCGTCGAAGTCGGTGAAGCGGCCACGCACCTTGCTCACCATCAGGTGGCGTACGGAGAAGCCGACGGTGGAGTGGGTGGGGTCGATGGCCCAGGTGCCCGCGGTGAGTCCCTTGGCGATGGCGGTGGTCATGAGTGTTCTCCTTGGGGGTCGGTGTGCATCAGCGATGTGCTGCGAGAAGGTCTTCGAACGGGGTCGTATCGGTGTAGGGGTCGGTAGGTCGGGTAGCGGACGTGCCGAGCAGCAGCGCGCCGAATTCGGCTGCGGCGCGGTCGATTCGGTTGTTGAGCGCCTTGTCGCCGCCGTTCGCGCCCCAATCGGTCGAGGCCGCGTAGACCGCGGTGGGGACGACGATCGAGCGCAGGTAGGCGAACAGCGGGCGCACCGCGTGCTCGAGCGCCAGGGAATGACGCTCGGTGCCGCCGGTCGCGCCGGCCAGCACCGGCATCCCGGCGAGCGAATCCGGTTCCAGCACATCGAAGAACGTCTTGAACAGGCCGCTGTAGGAGGCGCTGAAGATCGGCGTCACGGCGATCAGGCCGTCGGCGGTGACGACCTTGTCGATCGCCGCCCGCAGCGCGGGGGCCGGGAACCCGGTGAGCAGGTTGTCGGCCAGATCGCGCGCGTGATCACGCAGGTCGACGAAGTCCACTTCGACCTCGGCGCCTTTCGCGCGCAGCTCGCGTGCTGCCGCGGCGGCCAGTCGATCGGCCAGCAAACGTGTCGACGAAGGCTGCGAAAGCCCTGCCGACACCACGGCGATACGGGTTGTCATGAGATCACCTCCGTGGTGTGCGGGCCGCCGAGTGCGCGGCGCGGTGTGGATGTCACGCACTGACCTCCGCCACGGTCTTGGCGGCGAGCAGCGAGTCGTGCGTCGGAGCGTCCGGGACGTGGGCCGGGCGTCCAGCCGCGAACTCCTTGCGCAGCACCGGAATTACCTCCTCGCCGAGCAGGTCGAGCTGCTCGAGCACCGTCTTCAACGGGAGTCCGGCGTGGTCGACCAGGAACAGCTGACGCTGGTAGTCGCCGAAGTGCTCGCGGAAGGTGAGCGTCTTCTCGATCACCTGCTCCGGGCTGCCCACAGTGAGCGGGGTCTGCTCGGTGAAATCCTCGAGCGACGGGCCGTGCCCGTAGACGGGCGCGTTGTCGAAGTAGGGGCGGAACTCACGCACCGCGTCCTGCGAGTTCTTGCGCAGGAACACTTGTCCGCCGAGCCCGACGATCGCCTGGTCGGCGCTGCCGTGGCCGTAGTGCTCGTAGCGGCGGCGGTACAGATCGATCAGCCGCTTGAAATGGTCAGTGGGCCAGAAGATGTGGTTGGCGAAGAAGCCGTCACCGTAGTAGGCGGCCTGTTCGGCGATCTCCGGGCTACGGATCGACCCGTGCCAGACGAACGGCGGCACGTCGTCGAGCGGACGCGGGGTCGAGGTGAACGACTGCAGCGGCGTACGGAACTTGCCTTCCCAGTTCACGACGTCTTCACGCCACAGCCGGTGCAACAGGGCGTAGTTCTCGATGGCCAGGGGGATGCCGTCGCGGATGTCCTTGCCGAACCACGGATAGACCGGGCCGGTGTTGCCGCGGCCGAGCATCAGGTCGACGCGGCCGTCGGCCAGGTGCTGCAGCATCGCGAAGTCCTCGGCGATCTTGACCGGGTCGTTCGTGGTGATGAGTGTGGTCGAGGTGGACAGCGTGATCTTGTCGGTGCGGCCCGCGATGTAGCCGAGCATCGTCGTCGGTGACGACGGCACGAAGGGCCGATTGTGGTGCTCGCCCATCGCGAACACATCGAGACCCACTTCCTCGGCCTTCTGCGCGATCGCGACCATCGCCTTGATCCGCTCGGCCTCGGTGGGGGTGCGGCCGGTGGTGGGATCGGTGGTCACATCGCCGACGCTGAAGATTCCGAACTGCACGGGCCCTCCTTTGGTTGCCATGGCAACTATAACCACGGCAGGCGGGCGCCTATTCCGATGAGACGCGGATCACATGACTACTCGGCGAACGGGCGGCGCGTGCGGCCGATCAAATCGGCCACCGAGCCCACCACCATGGTCGGCCGGAACGGGTAGGCCTCCACCGAGGACTTCGTCGAGATGCCGGAGGTCACCAACACCGTGCGCAGGCCCGCCTCCAAGCCCGCGATCACGTCGGTGTCCATCCGGTCGCCGATCATCACCGTCGATTGGGAATGCGCGCCGATCTGACGCAGGGCCGAGCGCATCATCAGCGGATTCGGCTTGCCGACGTAGTACGGCTCCTTACCGGTGGCGCGGGTGATCAGGGCGGCGACCGAACCGGTGGCGGGCAGGACGCCGTCGCGCGAGGGTCCGGTGGCATCAGGGTTGGTCGCGATGAACTTCGCGCCCCGGTCCACCAGCCGGATCGCGGTGGTGATCGCCTCGAAGGAGTACGTCCGGGTTTCGCCGAGGACCACGTAATCGGGGTCGCTGTCGGTGAGCACGTAGCCGATCTCGTGCAGCGCGGTGGTGAGACCGGATTCGCCGACCACGTACGCGGTGCCGTTGGGGCGCTGATCGTCCAGGAAGGTCGCCGTGGCCAGCGCCGAGGTCCAGATCGACTCCTCGGGGATGTCGAGGCCGGTGTGGCGCAGGCGGGCCTGGAGGTCGCGGGGCGTGCGGATCGAGTTATTGGTCAGCACGAGGAACGGGATCTCGTTGGCGCGCAGTTCGGCGAGGAACTCGTCGGCGCCGGGGATCAGTTGATCCTCGTGCACCAGCACGCCGTCCATGTCGGTCAGGTACGACAAGATCTGCTCATCCTTGGTGGCCACCAGTTAATTGTCCGCTAAAACTCGGCGTGGTGGGTGATGAAAACGGCATAGGCGCGGATGGCGGGCCGCGCGCTAGTGTCGTGTCGGCAGGGGTCAACAGACGACAGGAGTGGCTGGCATGGTCGATCTCAAGCTCGGGTACAAAGCATCGGCAGAACAGTTCGGACCACGAGAACTGGTCGAACTCGGCGTCGCCGCCGAGCAACACGGCCTCGACAGCGCCACCGTGAGCGACCACTTCCAGCCATGGCGCCACGACGGCGGGCACGCGCCGTTCTCACTGGCCTGGCTGGCGGCCGTCGGCGAGCGCACCGAACGCATCCAGCTCGGCACCTCCGTACTCACCCCGACCTTTCGCTACAACCCGGCGGTGATCGCGCAGTCCTTCGCCACGCTGGGCTGCCTGTACCCGAACCGGGTGATGCTCGGTGTCGGCACCGGCGAGGCCCTCAACGAGATCGCCACCGGCTACAAGGGCGAATGGCCCGACTTCAAAGAGCGTTTCGCCCGCCTGCGTGAAGCGGTGAAGATGATGCGCGAATTGTGGACCGGCGAGCGCGTCGATTTCGACGGCGAGTACTACCACACCGTCGGCGCCTCCATCTACGACGTCCCCAAGGGCGGCATCCCCGTCTACATCGCCGCGGGCGGCCCGGTGGTCGCCCGGTACGCGGGTCGCGCGGGCGACGGCTTCATCTGCACCTCGGGCAAGGGCATGGATCTCTACACCGAGAAGCTGCTGCCCGCGGTGGCCGAGGGCGCGGAGAAGGTCGAGCGCGATGTCGCCGAGATCGACAAGATGATCGAGATCAAGATCTCCTACGACACCGATCCCGAACTCGCACTCCAGAACACCCGCTTCTGGGCCCCGCTCTCGCTGACTCCCGAACAGAAGCACGACATCACCGACCCCATCGAAATGGAAAAGGCCGCCGACGCCCTCCCCATCGAACAAGTCGCCAAACGGTGGATCGTCGCCAGCGACCCCGACGAAGCCGTCGCCAAGATCAAGCCCTACCTCGACGCGGGCCTCAACCACCTCGTCTTCCACGCCCCCGGCCAAGACCAACTCCGCTTCCTCGACCTCTTCAAACGAGACCTGGCCCCCCGCCTGCGCGCGCTCGGCTGAGACCGGTCTGCTCAGATCCCCGGCCGGGCGCCATTAACGGTGCCCGGCCGGATATCGATCCATGGTCACGAACACCGGAACGACACAAGGAAACGAACCATGGGATTGTGGATCGGTAGCCCGGCGCTGAGCGCCACCGAGAAGGTTGTCTGGCAGAAACTCGCCAATCGAACACAAGGCAGCAGGGCCGTCGGCGGACGCCTCCACCTGACCGAGACCCGGCTGCTCTTCGTACCCAATCACCTCGACGCGATCACCGGCGGCAAGCGCTGGGAAGCGCCCCTGACCCAACTGCGCGCCGTTGGGCAGCAAAGCCCGGACGGCGGCCTGTTCAGCGGGGGCCTCCGCACTCGTCTGCGCGTGGACACCGACGCCGGAACCGAACTTTTCGTCATCGCTCCGATCGACGAGGCGATCGCGATTCTGGACGCCGCAAGGCAGTGAATCCGTTCAGGGCCGGCGCCGTAAGCCTGTAGACAATAGTAGACAATTTTCGGCTAGACTGATTTCATGAAGTCGATCAGTGTCGGCGAACTCCGCCAGAATCCGTCCGCGATGGTCGCCGACGTCGAGTCCGGCGAGGTCTACGAGTTGACGCGCCACAACCACCGGGTCGGCTACATCGTGCCCGCGGTCTCGTCGACCCAGATCATCCGGCGCGCGGTCGACGGCGGGGCACACACGAGCGCCATCGCCCGGCACGAACTCCGCAGCGCCGCGTCCATCGACGAGCTCCTCGAGTCCGAGAAGGGCGAGTGGTGAGGGCCTATTACCTCGACACCTCGGTGGCAATGCGGATCATGTTGGGCCATTCCATCGAAGCCGCACGGTGGTTCGACGAGACGACCGCGGACAAAGAGTGCCGGATCGTCTCTTCGCGACTGTTGCGCACCGAGATCACTCGCGTTCTTCGCCGGGAAGGCCTGGCCGTGCTCGACCGAGGTCAGATCATCGACCACATCGACATCATTCCGATCGATCACGCTGTGCTGAACGAAGCCGAAGCGATCATCTCGCACATCCGGACACTCGACGCGATTCATCTCGCCTCGGCACTGCGCAGCGGTTTGGACGATCTCACGGTGGTGACGCACGACAAGAACATGGCCACCGTCGCGGGCCACCTGGGGTTCGCGGTCTACGACCCGGTCCGGTAGGCGATCCACGAGTCCGACATCGACCTGCCGAGTTGCGACAGGTCGACTCGGGGCAAACGGACGAACTAGCTCAGGGCCTGGTCGAGGTCGCCGAGGAGATCTTCGAGGTCTTCCAGGCCTACCGAGATGCGAACTACCCCGTCGGACAAGCCGATCGACGCGCGTCCCTCCGGGCCCATGGCTCGGTGGGTGGTGGTGGCGGGGTGGGTGATCATGGTTTTGGCATCGCCGAGGTTGTTGGAGATGTCGATGATGCGCAGGCGGTTCAGCACCTCGAAGGCTCGTTTTTTGCCGTCGTCGCCGGTGAGGGCGAAGGTGACGACTGTGCCGCCGCCGGTCATCTGCTCCTTGGCCAGCGCGTGTTGCGGATGCGATTCCAGGAAGGGGTACTTCACCCAGTCGACCGAATTCTTGGTCTCCAGGAACTCGGCCACCCGCAGGGCCGACTCGGTGGAATGGCGCACGCGCAGCGGCATGGTTTCCAGGCCCTTGAGCAAGGTCCAGGCATTGAACGGGCTCAGGGCGGGGCCGGTGTGGCGCATCAGGGTTTTGACGGGGCCGTCGATGTAGTCCTGGGCGCCGAGGATGGCGCCGCCGAGGACACGGCCCTGGCCGTCGATGTGTTTGGTGCCGGAGTAGACCACCACGTCGGCCCCGAGTTCGAAACCGCGCTGGAGCAGGGGGGTGGCGAAGACGTTGTCCAGCACCACCTTCGCGCCCGCGGCGTGGGCGAGCTCGGTGACCTTGCGGACATCGACGAGAGTCTGCATCGGGTTGGCCGGGGTCTCGAAGAAGACGGCCTGAGTCGGGACGGAGAGGGCCTGCTCCCACTGGTCGAGGTCGTCACCGTCGACGAAGACGGTTTCGATGCCCCAGCGCGGCAGGATCTCGTTACAGACCACGAAACAGGACCCGAACAGGCTGCGGGCGGCGACGAGACGGTCGCCCGCCTTCAGCAGGGCGCCGAGCGCGGTGAACACCGCCGACATGCCGGACGCGGTCGCGAACGCCGCTTCGGCGCCGTCGAGCAGGCGGATGCGCTCCTCGAACATGGCCACGGTCGGGTTACCGAAACGGGAGTAGACGAAGTGCTCGACATCGCCGGTGAACGCGGCCTCGGCGGCTTCGGCGTTCTCGTAGACGAAGCCGGAGGTCAGGTACAGCGCCTCGGACGTCTCGTCGAAGCCGGAACGGCGCAGACCGCCACGCACGCCGAGCGTGCCGGGGCCGACGCCTTCGGGCAGTGGCTTGTCGAACGAACCACCCGTGATCATGCTTTTCTCCTTATGCCTGACGCCACGGCAGGCCGACAGCGCGCCAACCGGTGCTGCCGCGCTGACCGAACGCGTCGGGACCACCCTCGAAACCGTCGAGCACGTTGTAGGACGGTGCCACGCCCGCCGCGGTCGCCAGGTTCGCCGCGTGCGCGGAACGCTGACCGGAGCGACACAGGAACACCACGGGTGCGTCGTCGGGGCGACCGGCGAGCGCCTGCTCGAGCTGCACGCCGAACTCGGGATTGCGGGTGCCGGTGCCGTCGACCCACTCGATGAAGTGGGCCGGGCGTTCGATGGAACTGGTGTCGGGAATGCCGATGTGTGCCCACTCGCCTTCGGTGCGCACGTCGACCAGCACGGCGCCGGGGTGCTCGGTGAGTAGCTCCCACGCCTTCTCAGGGGTGATGTCGCCGGCGTAAGTCATGTCGATCCTCCTGCGTGAATCCGCTCTTGCCGTGCCGGAAATCCCCGAACACACGGCCAGGTCGTCACCCGGAGCACCCCACCGCGGAGGAGGGTTGCCGACCAGCGAGCCGGGGCTTGACGCTGGCACTCATGACCTTGCGATCTGAGATTGCCTCGGCACCGGTCATCGTGTCAAACGATTCAGAAGGAACACACCAGCCACGCGCTGTCGACGCGGGTCAGTTTCCAGTTGCTCGCCGCCGGGTTGCCGTTGACAACGAGCGCCGCGTCGATCTTGGCGCGGTCGCCGTTGACGGTGGCGTTCTCGAAACCCTTGCCGTCGATCGTGACAGTGGATTTCGGGCCACCGAGCTGTTCGCCGAGGCCGGATTTCTCCTCGTCGAATCCGGGGCAGGCCACACCGGTCGGCGGACGGAGGTCGCTGCGCGAGCGCGCGTCGATATAGTTGGTGACGGCGGCCGCGAGACGGTCGGCCTCTGTGACATTTTTCTCAGCGGGTGAGAGCAGTCCACCCGCCACGATGCCGATGAGCACGATGATCGCGATCACCGCGGCCGCGACGAACGGGACGATGGAACGCTTGTCGGTCTGATCCACCACTACGGGCTGGTCATCCGAGCCTGTTTGCTCCTCGTTCATGCTCTAATCCTGACAGACCCGGGCGGGCAGCTACACCGCGCGCCGGGTGACCGCAATGCCGCAGCTAGAATCGCCATGACTGCGTGCTGTTGCCAACTCGATGACAGCTGCCAGCAAGCCGGATCGCCGACTTAGCCTAAGCTAAGTTGACGCCGTCAAACAGTTCTCGACCAAAGGGTGCGCGTAGAAATGACCGAACAGAGTGCAGCGACTCGCCCACTTCGCATTGCGATCGTGGGTGCGGGACCGGCCGGTATCTACGCCGCCGACGCGTTGATGAAGTCCGATGCCGACGTGAGCATCGACCTCTACGAGCGCATGCCCGCGCCCTTCGGTCTCATCCGCTACGGCGTCGCCCCCGACCATCCGCGCATCAAGGGCATCATCACCGCCCTGCACAAGGTCCTCGACAAAGACCAGGTCCGCCTGCTCGGCAACATCGACTACGGCACCGACATCACTCTCGACGACCTGCGCCAGTTCTACGACGCGGTGATCTTCTCCACCGGCGCCAACGCCGACCGTGCCCTGGCCATCCCCGGCATCGACCTCGACGGCTCCTACGGCGCCGCCGACTTCGTGTCCTGGTACGACGGCCACCCCGACGTCCCCCGCTCCTGGCCCCTCGAGGCCGAGAAGGTCGCCGTGCTCGGCGTCGGCAACGTCGCCCTCGACGTGGCCCGCGTGCTCGCCAAGACCGGCGATGAACTCCTGCCGACCGAGATCCCGCCGAACGTCTACAACGGGCTCAAGGAGAACAAGGCTCTCGAGGTCCACGTCTTCGGACGCCGCGGCCCCGCCCAGGCCAAGTTCACCCCCCTCGAGCTGCGCGAACTCGATCACTCGCCGACCATCGAGGTCATCGTCAACCCCGAGGACATCGACTACGACGAAGGCTCCGAAGCCGCGCGCCGTAACTCCAAGCAGGTCGACATGGTCGCCAACACCCTGGAGCAGTGGGCCATCCGCGACCACGGCGACCGCCCGCACAAGCTGTTCCTGCACTTCTTCGAGTCCCCGTCCGAGATCCTCGGCGAGGACGGCAAGGTCGTCGGCCTCAAGACCGAACGCACTCAGCTCGACGGCACCGGCAATGTCAAGGGCACCGGCAACTTCACCGACTGGGACATCCAGGCCGTGTACCGCGCCGTGGGCTACCTCTCGCAGAACGTCACCCAGCTGCCGTTCGACGATCAGGCGGGCACGGTGCCCAACGAGGCCGGTCGCGTGATCGCCGACGACTCGGCCGCCGGCGACGCCCGATTCATGCCCGCCACCTACGTGACCGGCTGGATCAAGCGCGGCCCGGTCGGCCTCATCGGCCACACCAAGGGCGACGCCAACGAGACCATCGCCTGCCTGCTCGACGACGCCAAGGGCTTCGTCCCCGCGCCGAAGCCCGAGCTCGACGCCGTCACCGAGTTCCTCGAGGGCAAGGGCATCCCGTTCACCACCTGGGCAGGCTGGTACCGCCTCGACGCCCACGAGCGCGCCCTCGGCGAGCCCGAAGGCCGTGAGCGCGTCAAGGTCGTGGAGCGCGAAGACATGCTGCGCGCCTCCGAGCCGAACAAGGCCTGAACCGCCGCGAGCACGCCATGCGCAACCCGCACGACCCGACCTCGAGGAGGGTCCCGCCGCGCAGCGGCGGTTCGCGGCCGTCCCGTCGATCAGGTGCCGTTGCGTAGGCGACGAAGGAGCAAGCAACGGTGCCTGATCGACGGGACCGGCGAGGCCGCGAACTCGAGCGCGCCAGCGCTCCGAAGATAAGGCATTCTGTACAGGTGTTCGATGCCCACGTCCACATTATCGATCCTCGGTTTCCGCTGATCGAGAACGAAGGCTATCTCCCTGAGCCCTACGTGATCGATGACTATCGAAAGCGCATGGCGCACTTCGATGTTCGCGGCGGTGCTGTCGTCAGCGCGTCTTTCCAAGGCGCTGATCAGACGTACCTGAAGGCAGCACTGGCCGCGCTCGGTCCCGACTGGGTCGGCGTGACCCGGCTGGATCTCGACGCCACCGACGACGAGATCCTCGAGCTGAGCCGGGCAGGCGTTCGCGCCCTGCGGTTCAACCTCAAGCGCGCCGCCGCCGACATCACCGAGATGACATTGCAGGCGTTGCGTGCCCACGAACTGGCGGGCTGGCACGTCGAGCTCTACATCGACGGTCAGATGCTGGCCTCGCTGCAGCCGGTGATCTCGAAGCTGCCCGCGCTCTCGATCGACCATCTCGGCATGTCCGACGAGGGTTTGCCGTATCTGCTCGACCTGGTGGACCGCGGCGCCAGGGTGAAGGCGACGGGGTTCGGCCGGGTCGAGATGGATGTGGCCGAGACGCTGCGGCGCATCCACACGGTGAACCCGGGTGCGCTGATGTTCGGCAGCGATCTGCCCGGCACGCGCGCGGGCAGGCCGTTCGAGGAGCGCGATGTGGACCTGATCTCGCAGGTGGTCGGCTCCGATATCCACGCGGTGCTCGAGGACAATGCCCGCGAGTTCTACCGGCTGCCCGCGGTGCGTCGCCCCGAACCGGAGCCGCTACCCCGCATCGAGAATCCGACGATCCCGATTCCGCGCAATCAGCTTCCCGGCGCGGACGACCACACCCGTCCGCTGCCGATCATCGAGTAGAACTCGCGGCCGGCTCAGCTGATGATCGCGCCGGTGAGCCACACACCGGAGGCGATCAGCGCGCCGAACAACTCGACCAGCATCGACAGGCCGACACCCTCGAGGGCGTGCACCGTCGCGGGCCAAGCCAGGTTGTTGGTCTTCAAGCGGTACAGCTCGGCCAGGTACACACCGAGGACGAAGCCGATGAACAGGCCGACGATCGGGATCACGAAGAAGCCGGCGATGCCGAGCACCGCACCGGCCAGCAGCGCGCGGTTCGACACCCCGGCTTCGCGCATCCGCTTACCCGGCCAGGTGTACTTCACTACACCGGAGAGCGCCAGCGCGACGGTCGCGACTGCCAGCACCGTCCAGGCCGTCGCACCGCCGGTCATGAACGCCCACACCGCGATCGCCGCGAAAATGAGGATCACCCCCGGCAGGATCGGTACGATCACGCCGACGATGCCGACCAGAATGACAAGGCCGACAACGACCTCACCCCACACACCCACTACCGGGTCCTCCCGTTGCCGCGCCGAGTCGCGCTCGTGCGAATTCTCGCCCATGGTCTACCCGAGCCGCCACCCCAGCGCTATTGTCGGAGTGTCAATACCGTTCGACGACGAACTGAGGTCACCGCGTGAGCACGGAGTCCACCGCCAAGCAGGGGCCCCTTGCGGGCATCAAGGTCATCGAGTTGGCAGGCATCGGGCCTGGTCCGCACGCCGCGCTACTGCTGGCCGACCTCGGCGCCGACGTGGTGCGCGTGCAGCGCCCGAACCAGCTGCCCGGCTTCATGGAACGCCCGCAGTGGCGTGGGCGAACGATCGTCGAGGCGAATCTGAAGGACCCCGCCGACGTCGCCAAGATCCTCGACCTCGTCGAGAAGGCCGACGTGCTGCTCGAGGGCTTCCGCCCCGGCGTCACCGAGCGCATGGGCCTCGGGCCGGACGACGCGCTGGCCCGCAACCCGCGCCTGGTGTACGGCCGGATGACCGGCTGGGGCCAGCACGGCCCGCTCGCCGATCGCGCGGGCCACGACATCAACTACATCTCGCTGACCGGTGTGCTCAACGCCATCGGGCGCAAGGGCGAGCGGCCGGTGCCCCCGCTCAACATGGTCGGCGACTTCGGTGGCGGCTCGATGTTCCTGGTGTTCGGCGTGCTCGCCGCGCTGGTGGAGCGGCAGAGTTCCGGTAAGGGCCAGGTGATCGACGCCGCGATGATCGATGGCGCGCTCGCCCTCTCGCACATGATCTGGGGCATGCGCGGGGTCGGACTGTGGTCCGACGAGCGCGGCACCAACCTGCTCGATACCGGCATGGCCTTCTACGACACCTACGAGACCTCCGACGGCAAGTACATGGCCGTCGGCGCGATCGAGCCGCAGTTCTACGCCGAACTGCTGGCCGGGCTGGAGATCGACCCGGAAGGTCTGCCCATGCAGATCGACCCGAACGGTCAGGAACAGCTGCGCAAGCTGTTCACCGACAAGTTCCTGACGAAGACTCGCGACGAGTGGGCCGCGATCTTCGACGGCACCGACGCCTGCACCACACCGGTGCTGACGTTCACCGAGGCCACCGAGAACCCGCACATCGTGGCCCGTACCGGCCTGATCGACATCGACGGTGTGGTCCAGCACGCGCCCGCCCCGCGCTTCTCGCGCACACCGGGCGGCACGCCCACTCCCCCGCCGAACATCGCGACACCGATCGAAACGGTCTGGGCTGACTGATTCGGCGGCCTGTCGTCGGTAAAGTTCTGCACTATCGACGACAGGCCGAGGTTGCGAACCGTCCGAACCCCACCGAAGGTGCTTGCCGCCCTCATCGCGGTCACCACCTTCGGCGCGGCGGTGCTGTGCTTCGTCCTGGCCGAGGGATTGTTCGACACCCGCACCGCGCAGATCGCCGAAAACCATTGCCACAGTGCGGCGCCGGTGCCGGTGATGGTGACCGTGCTGAACGGGCTCGCGACCGGGCTACTGCTGGCCGCCGCCGTCTCGCTGCTGTGTTTGCTGGTGCTGCTGTTTCGCTACCCCTCCGAACGCGGCGCCGTCGCGGTGCCGCTGACCGCGGTGGGATTGGTGGCCTCGGTGCTGTTCATGTTCGGGGCGGGATACGAAACTGTCCGCCCCGAACCGGCCTCCACCGGGCACAACCCGTGCGCGTTCAGTAGCAGGTGAGCGGTTGGAGCGGGTCGGCGGCGCGGGGTGTGAGCGCGTCGTAGGCCGCGGCGATGGATTTGACGGCGATGCGGAGGTCGGCTTCGGGGTGGGTGTACGGCAGCCGGACGAAACGTTCGAACGCGCCCTGGACGCCGAAACGTGGTCCGGCGGCGAGTAGTACGCCGTGATTGGGCGCGGTGGCGGCGAGCGCGGTGGAGACCGGGCTCGGCAGCTGGGCCCACACCGACATGCCGCCCGCACCGACGGTGATGTGCCAGCCCGGGAGGTCCTCGGCGACGGCGTCGAGCAGGGCGGTGCGCTGGGTGCGCAGCTGTTCGCGGCGGCGCTCGAGGATGGGTTCGGCATTCTCCAGCAGGTGGACGGTGGCCAGCTGGTCCATCACCGGGGTGCCCAGGTCGACGGTGGAGCGGATGCCGAGCAGCTTGGTGATCAGCGGCTGACCGGTACGGATCCAGCCGACCCGAAGGCCACCCCAGAACGACTTCGACGCCGAACCGATGGTGACGATCTCCGAGCCCTTCGCGAACGCGGCGACCGGCGGGGGCATCGTCGCGTCCGACAGGTTCAGCTCGCCCATCGACTCGTCGACGATGACGGTCATCCTGGTGTCGCGGGCGATGGCAGCGAGTTCGGCGCGACCCTCGGCGCCGAGCAGCAGTCCGGTGGGGTTGTTGAAGTCGGGAACCAGGTAGGCCAGGGTAGCCGCGGTTTGCCGTGCAGTACTGCGCAGACCCTCGAGATCCCAACCGGCATCGGGGAATTCGGGTCGCAGCGGAATCGGGATGGGGCGGGCGCCGACGTCGCGGATGGCTTCGATGGCGTTCGGGTAGGAGGGGTGCTCGATCAGGACCCGGGCGCCGGGTGAGGCGAGCACGTTGAGCAGCAGCCGAAGTCCGTGTTGCGCACCGAGAGTCACCAGGATCTGTTCCGGTTCCGTCGGTAGTCCGCGCGCGGTGTAGCGGCGGGCCAGCGCTTCGCGCAGCGCGAGGATGCCGACCGGGTCCATGCCGTGGGTGCCGAGATACGACGGAATTCCTTGCAGCGCCGTCGAATAGGCGTCGTGCAGTTCGGGCGAGGCCGGCATCGCGGCGTAGGTCATGTCGATGGTCGGAAGTTCCGGCTGCGCCATCAGGGCCATGATGCCGCGGCTGGGCTTGGCGCCGTCGTGCTGGATCGCGGGCGGCAGAGCGACGGTGCTGCGAGAACCCTGGCGGCTGATCAGGTAGCCGTGCTCGCGCAGCAGCGAATAGGTGGAGGTGATGGTGGTGCGGCTGACACCGAGTGTTCCGGCCAGATCGCGCTCGCTGGGCAGGGCGACGCCGAGCGGAGCGCGGCCGTCGTGGATCAGCAGGCGAATGGCTTCGGCCAAGGCCAGATAGGCGGGCCGGTGCGGGCGGCGTTCGGCGTCGCCGTCGGTTTCGGGGTCACGCCACCGGCCGAGGTCGCGAGCCAAGCCTGCCGCACCGATCACTCTTGTCGCCATAAAGTCCAGTATTCCCTAAGTGGATATTTCTCAGCAAGGCCAGTGGGGGGATTCTTACGAACATGACCACTTTCCTTGCCCTCGCCGTTGCCGTTGCCTTCGGGTTGGCGGTCTATCACTTTTCGCCCAAGAAGGGCGAGCTGCCCTTCTGGCCGTTCCAATATCTGCCGCATGACCGGGCATTCGGCACCTACGACGAGCAGCGCCTCTACCGGGATCTCGATGCGATGCGTTCGCACGAGGTCGGCGACGACGCAGTCCAGTTGCACGAAACTGGCCTTAATGTCCAGTCGGCGGACACGCAGCGAGGGCCGCTCGCCGCGTGAGTATGTCTTTGTCGGTGGGTCGGCGCACACTGTGATCATGAGTGACTCGACGCAGACCGAGACGGTGGTTTCGGCACTGTTCGACACCGCTATCGGGCTGTGCGCGATCGCCTGGCACGGTGACGCCGTTGTCCGGTTCCAGCTGCCCGAGGCGAGCGAGGAGGAAACCCTCGCCCGGATCACCCGGCCGTTCCACGGGTCACCGGTGCCGGAGAGCGCGCCGGGGCCGGTGATCGTCGAGGCGATCGCGGGGATTCGCGCCCACCTCGACGGGGCGGTCGACGCACTGCGCTGGATCGAGGTGGATCTGCGGGGGGTGCCGCAATTCCATCGCGCGGTGTACGCGGTGACGCGCGAGATCGACCCGGGTCACACGCTCAGCTACGGCGATATCGCCGGTCGGATCGGAGCTCCCGGCTCCGCGCAGGCCGTCGGACAAGCCTTGGGGCGCAACCCGGTGCCGCTCATCATCCCCTGCCATCGGGTGCTCGCGGCCGATCACGCGCTGCACGGCTTCTCGGCGCCGGGCGGGATCGGCACCAAAGCGCGGCTGCTGGAGATCGAACGGACGCCGGGTTTCGGCGAACCGATGCTGTTCTGATCGGTATCGCGGCGGCAGCGGCCCGGCGCACCACCGATGAATTTCCGCGACGGGCCCCGTCTCAACGAACAAGATCAGACTCGCCCGGCTCGCGCCAGCTGTGGGTCCGCGAAACCCGCGCGGACCTGCGGTCGAGGTGATCGCGTACCGTCGAGCGCGGCGGCCCGTTATCGAGAGGAATTCCCCCATGCAGACTGTGACGTCGGCCGACGGCACCACGATCGCCTACGACCGGATCGGTGAGGGGACCGCCGGGACCGTCATCCTGATCGGTGGCGCCTTCAGCTACCGGGCGTTCCCGACAATGGTCGAACTCGCGCAGGCGCTCGCCGACGATTACGGGCTCACGGTGCTCAACTACGACCGGCGCGGACGCGGTGACAGCACCGACTCCCCCGGCGTGTACGACGCGGCCAACGAGATCGCTGATATCGCGGCGCTGGTCGAGGCCGCGGGCGGGAAGGCGGCGTTGTTCGGCTGGTCCTCCGGTGCCGCGCTGGCGCTGCTGGCCGCCCAGTCCGTGCCCGGCGTCACCGAGGTGGTGGCTTTCGAGCCGCCGTTCGTGGTCGACACGAAAGGCCATGTGCCGCCGAAGGATCTGGAAGCCAAGCTGCACCCGATGATCGCCGCGGGCGATCGCGGGAAGACCGTGCGGTACTACATGACCAAGGCGATGGGGATGCCGTTGCTGATGGTGGCGGCGATGCGGGTGACACCGTTCTGGAAGACGCTGACGGCGACGTCGAACTCGACCGCGCACGACTGGGCCGTGATGAAGCCGTACATGCAGGGCAAGAAGCTGGACCCGGCCGACTGGGCGGGTGTCGAGGTGCCGGTGCTCGTGCTCGCGGGCGACCGGACCGCACCGCTGCTCATCAAGGGCTCCAAGGCCGCCGCCGCGGTGCTCCCGAACGCGGAATTCGCCGAGCTCCCCGGAGTGAGTCACAACCCCAAGATTTCCGTCCTCGCCCCCGCTGCCGGCGAATTCCTCACCCGCACACAGTAATCAGGGCGGCGGTGGGTGATCGCGGAAGAACTGGCACGGCTCACCGGTGAGGTAGCCGTCCAGACACGCGAAGTAGACCTGGACGCAGCTGTTACTGGTGCAACCAACGGTGTAGAGCATTCCGCGAATGCGGTCGTTGCGCTGCTGCGAGGGGGCGAGAGTCTGCGCGGGCGGCGGCGCCGAACGCACCGGGGTGGCGCTGGGCGAGGGCGTCGGCGCGTCCGGGGCGGCGCATCCGGGCAGGACCGCCAGCGCCAGCAGAGCCGCCGCGGCTGACCCACGTCGCAGAGTCATCGTCCACCTCCATCCGAAACCCTTCTCGACGCTACCCCCGCCGGCATTCGGATGCGGAGGTGGTCAGAGAGTCGCGCCGTAACCGCTGCCGAGCACGCCGCCTGCGACGGCACCCGCCGCGGCTGCGGGGACGCCGAGCACGGCGGCACCGGTAGCCGCACCCGCCGCGGCGCCGATGGCGGCGCCCGCACCGGTGCTGGCGGCCGCGATCGGCCACGCCAGGGCAAAGCCCGCGGGGATCGCCGCCAAGGCGCTCGCGCCCGCGGTCGGAACCGCCGCCGCGGCACCGAGAATCGCGGCCGCGCCCGCGGTGCCCGCGGCGCCCACGGCGAAGCCGACACCGGCACCGATGCCGGCGCCGATGAGGCCGCCGCCCACCGCGCCGACGGCAGCAGCCGGAACACCCGCGATCGCGGCTCCGGCCAGCGCGCCACCGACGGTCGCGGCGGCGATCTTGTCCGAGCGGCTCGGGTTGATGCCGATCGAGCGGCCCTGGGTAGCGATCGCGGCTTCGGCGTCGGCCGCGGTGCCGTTCACACCATCGAGGATGTCGTTCGGGACCTCGTCGGGAACGGGGCTGGTGAAGTCGCCGACGCGCAGGGTCCGCTCAGGCGGCGCGATCGGGGCCACCGGCTCGACCGGCTCCGGAAGATGGAGTTCCTCGATGACGATCGGCGGAGCCGGCGCGGTGTACTCCGGCACCGGGCGAGATTCCGGACGCTCCGGCGTCAGATGCCCGAGCGAATCCGGACCGTCGAACTTCGCCAGATCCGAACGCCCACCCTCATCGACAGGGGCCTCGGTGGTGACACCCGGCTGCACCGGGACCTCGTTCACACCCGGCTGCGGCACCGCGACAGCAACACTCGCGCAAGCAACCGCCAACGCCATGGGCACCACCCCGATCACCGGCCGAGCAACCCGCCGCACCGTCGAAGAGCTCACATTCACAGACCGACGGATCACGCCGACACCCACTAACACCCGAGGAAACGGCGCGTCCCCGCGCGCCGCCCGCGAACGATAACGGTTGCCGGCCGGATGCCACAAATCGATAGCTATCAGGCATCACCGCTCAGGCCGGCGCCGGCGTCGTGCCGTCCGCTGAGACAAAACAGAAGGTCCGGTGCCGCTTACCGGCACCGGACCTTCGAGCTAGTTCCCCAGCCTCACATCAAGCCAGCACGTCATGCCGAACGATCGTCTGATCACGACCCGGCCCCACACCGATGCACGAGATCCGCGCGCCCGACAGCTCCTCCAGCCGCAACACATACGCCTGGGCGTTGGCAGGCAGCTCCTCGAAACTACGAGCGTGGGAGATGTCCTCCCACCAGCCCGGCAGCTCCTCGTAGATCGGCTTGGCGTGATGGAACTCGGTCTGCGTGGTCGGCATCTGCTCGACCCGCTTACCGTCGATCTCGTACGCCACGCAGATCGGCACCGTATCCAGCCCGGACAACACATCCAGCTTGGTGAGGAAGTAATCGGTGACCCCGTTGACGCGCGTGGCGTACCGGCTGATCACCGCGTCGAACCAGCCACAACGACGCGCACGACCGGTGGTGACACCGACCTCGCCGCCGTTCTTGGCCAGGAACTCACCGAAGTTGTCGAACAGCTCGGTCGGGAACGGGCCGGAGCCGACACGGGTGGTGTAGCACTTGAGAATGCCGAGCACCGTGTCGATCTTGTTCGGCCCGATACCCGAACCCACCGCCGCGCCACCCGAGGTCGGGTTGGACGAGGTGACGAACGGATAGGTGCCGTGGTCGACGTCGAGCAGCGTGCCCTGCGAGCCTTCCAGCAGCACGGTGTCGCCGCGCTCGAGCGCCAGATTCAGCTCGAGCCGGGTATCGGAGATGCGGTGCTTGAACGATTCGGCCTGCTCGAGCACCTCGTCCACCACCTGCTGCGGGTCGAGCGCGCGGCGGTTGTAGATCTTGACCAGCACCTGGTTCTTGAACTCCAGGGCAGCTTCGACCTTCTGGGTGAGGATCTTCTCGTCGAGCACGTCGGCCACGCGGACGCCGACGCGGGCGACCTTGTCCTGGTAGCAGGGGCCGATACCGCGACCGGTGGTGCCGATCTTGCGGTTGCCGAGGAAGCGTTCGGTGACCTTATCGATGGCCACGTGATACGGCATGATCAGGTGCGCGTCAGCGGAGAGCAGCAGGCCGGAGGTGTCGACTCCGCGCTCTTCCAGACCGGCCAGTTCCTCGAGCAGCACGCCCGGGTCGACGACGACACCGTTGCCGATGACGTTCTTGACACCGGGGGTGAGGATGCCGGACGGAATCAAGTGCAGCGCGAACTTGTCGCCATTGGGGAGCACCACCGTGTGGCCGGCATTGTTGCCGCCCTGGTATCGGACCACCCACTGCAACCGCTCACCGAGCAGGTCTGTAGCTTTGCCCTTACCCTCGTCGCCCCATTGGGCACCGATGAGGACGATTGCCGGCATTTCGGAGTCTCCTACAGATCGACGGCAGCACACGCGGCACTGCAGCTACCTGCCGTAGACGCTGGCGCGTCTATCACTGAGGCGGTGGCCGGAGGCACAGTCTAGCCGACGTCTGATCAGGTCCTATCGACCTGCCCCGCCGGAGCGGTTCGACCCCGCCCTACCGCACCTGCCCTGATCGGTTACGGTTACCAGTCGGCAGTGATTTTGCGTGACCGAGGAAGGTGTACCGCAGTTTGAGTACCCATGTTCTCCGATGCGGTGAAATGCCGGTCCCGATCTCGCTCACCTCGTTACCCAACACCCAGACCGGGCGTGTCCCCGATGTCGCGGTGATCGACGAGCTGCTTCCGGTGCTGGCCGCCGACAGCCTGCCGCGCCTGATCGTGCTCGGCGCCGATGCCTCGCTCGCCGCCGTACTCACCCATCTGATGCGCACCGAGCGATTGCACGTCGAAGTTGGTTTCGTCCCGGTCGAGACCACCTACGCCTCCCGCGTCTATCAGACCGGAACCGGCAACGGCGCCGCGAAACGAGCGGTGGAGGGCCGGGCGATCGAAACCCCGCTGATCCGCGACGACACCGGCACCGTGCTGGTCGGCCGCGCGAGCATCACCGGCGTGGACGGCGCGAAGCTCGAGGGCGAAGCCTATGTCGACGACACGCTGCTGTTCACCGGCAAGGTCACCACGATGCTGATTTCGCCGACGATGACCATGCCCGGTGTCCGCGCGCGAGTGCGCAAGGGCCTGCGCAAGCGCACCTGGGTGTCCGGTCGCGCCGCCCAGCTCGGGACGCCGGGGGCGGTCGTCACCCGCGACGGGATCACCGCCGAACGCACCGTCCCCCGCTCGACCTTCTATCGATTCGAACAACCCTGGCTATTGGTGCGATGACCTACTCCTTCCCCTCGGATCGGCGGTCCGGGCACAGCGCGGTCCGGCCGAGCCCGGTATTCCTGCTGATCGTCCTGATCACCGTGGGCGGCGGTGCACTCGCCTGGGACGCCGATATCGATTCGGTGCGCGCCAAGGTCGGCGTGTTCGTGCTCGTGGTGTTCGGCTGGATCATCAGCTTGTGTCTGCACGAATTCTCCCACGCGTATGTGGCGTGGCGGGCGGGCGATCACGAGGTGGAGGTGCGTGGATATCTCACGCTGAATCCACTGAAGTACAGCCACCCGGTGCTGTCGATCGGCCTGCCGCTGGTGTTCATCGCGCTCGGCGGGATCGGGCTGCCCGGCGGCGCGGTGTATGTGGACACCACACGGTTCAACACGAGTGTGCAGCGCCTGGTGAGCGCGGTCGGCCCCGCGTCGAACGCGCTGTGCGCGGTGGTGCTGCTGATCGTGATCCGGGCCTTCGGGTCGGTCGCCGAGCATCCCGCGTTCTGGTGCGGGCTCAGCTTCCTCGCGTTTCTGCAGATCACGGCGTTTCTGCTGAACATCCTGCCGGTGCCTGGCCTGGACGGCTACGGGATCATCGAGCCGTCGCTGAGCTACCAGACACGGCGCTCGCTCGATCAGTTCAAGCCCTACGGCATGTTGATCCTGTTCGCTGTCATCTTTTTCACCCCGCTGAGTCAGGTGTTCTTCAACGGTGTTTACGCATTGTTCGAACTATCGGGGGTACCAGAGGTGTGGGCCGCCTATGGTGGCCAGTTGACCCGATTCTGGCGTTGAGGCCAGCGGGTCGGAATCGACCCTGGAACGGAAATTGCGTATGAGCTCCACCGGATCGTCCGCTGTCCTGTCCGTCGTCATCCCGGCGCTAGACGAAGCAGCGGGCATCACCGCTTGCCTCGAGCGCCTTGTCGACCAGGACACGATTGATGAGATCGTCGTCGTCGACAACGGCAGCACCGACAACACCCGCGAGATCGTCGCCGAACTCGCCACCCGACATCCCAAGATCGAGCTGATCTCCGAGCCGCAACCCGGCGTCGCGTTCGCTCGCAACACCGGCTTCGACAAGGCTCGCGGCGACTACCTCGGCCGCATCGACGCCGACACCCTCGTCTCCCCCGAGTGGGGCGCCACCGTGCGCGCCCACCTCGACTCCTACCCGGACACCATGGCGGTGACCGGGATCAGCACCTATCACGACTCCCCGATCGGCATCTTCCTCGCGGCCGCGATCGGCGGGCAGGAACGGCTGGGGATGATCAAGACCCAGCCCGTCGGCAATGTGCACGGCGCCAATATGGCGATCCGGCGCTCGGCGTGGGACCAGGTGCGATCCGCCACCACCACCCGTCGCGACCTGCACGAAGACCTCGATCTGGCGCTGTGCCTGTCGAAGGCGAAGCTGCGCATCGACCAGCTGCCGACGTTGCGGGCCGAGATCTCCGCGCGCCGTCGCAAGACCCCGCCCGACGTGTGGTGGAAGTACCAGTTGCGCGGCCTGCAGACCATCGCCAATCAGGGCTACGCCATCGTGCCGTTCCATCGCGCGGTGATCACCGGCGCCTGGATCATGCACACCTCGCAGTGGCCGATCTACCGGGCGTGGGATTTCGATCGCAAGCGTTTCTCGCTGCAATCGGGGCGCCCGCGCGTTTCCCCCGTCGGCGACTGAAGTCACTCCTCGGGCGTCACATACGGATTGGGCACGGTGGGCGGAAGCAGGGCGATCGCCGAGATGCGCTGCATTCCGCACACCACCATCAGATCCACCACGATCGAGCGGAGCTGTGCGAAGACCACATGCGCCGACAGGCCCGCCCCGACCACGAGTTCGGGGCGTGCGCCCTTGGCGACGCTGCGCAACGACGTGAGGGCTTCGGCCTGATCGGGTTGCTCGCCCGGATCGGCCAGCATCATCTTGCGGACCACGTCGGTGGCGTGGCCCAGCTGGTCGACCAGGTCGATCAAGCGCGGATCGAGGACCTCGTCGTCGCGGACCAGGGTGAGCGAACGGCGAAGCAGCACACGGGTATTGCGGACCGCGTTGTCGAGCGGGTCGGCCGCGTTGTGGATGCGTTCCAAACGTTTTCGGGAATTCCAGTACAGCGGTGAGATGCGGCTGATCTCACGGCCGCCCGCGAGCGCGTCGCGCAGGGCGTCGATCTGGGGCTGGGTGTCGCGCACCGCCGACAGCGAGTCGGACACCTTCGTCGAGTTCTGTTCGAGCAGGCCCTCGGCGCAGGTGATCATCGATTTACTCATCACCGACAGCACGTCGGCGGCGTGTTCGCGGGCGCGGCGCACCGGGTGCAGGGGGATCAGCGCGACCATCACCACACCGACGAGTCCGCCGATCAAGGCGTCGATCATGCGGTTCGGACCCGCGCCGGGCGCCTGGTTCAAGGTCGAGACCAGCACGGCCGAACCCGCCGCCTGCATGGTCATGAGCGCGCCGCTGCCGAGGAAGACCGACACCGCCATGGCGCCGCCGACCACCAGGGCCACCTGCCAGACACCGGTCCCGACCTGGGCGATGAACAGGTCGCCGATGCCGATGCCGACCGCGACACCCACCACCAGTTCCACCGACCGGCGCACTCGCGCACCGAACGAGATACCGATGGAGACCACCGCGGCGGTCGGCGCGAAGAACGGTTCGATGTGGCCGACGAGGTTGTGTGCGATGAACCACGCCAGCGCGGCGCCGAGCGCGCACTGGATGATCGGGATGACCGAGAGCCGCAGGCGCTCGATCGACGCCCGGTACCGGCCGACGGTGCTGACCTTGGCGGCCGCGACGACCGGAGTGGCAACGGCGACGAAAGGCTTGTGTTCGCTCACCTACGACTCGGACCCGACCGCTGGCTCAGTCCAGGCCGAGTTCGTTCGCCGCGCGCGGGTCGCAGTCTTCGAGCAGGTCGAGGCAGCGCGCGTACTCCTCGGTCTCACCGATCGTCTTCGCCGCGCTCGCCAGCGCGCCGACGCTGCGCAGGAACCCCTGGTTGGGTTCGTGGCTCCACGGGACGGGGCCGAAACCCTTCCAGCCGTTGCGCCGCAGCAGGTCGAGGCCACGGTGGTAGCCGGTGCGGGCGAAGGCGTACGCCGCGACGGTGTCGTGATTCACCTCGCCGCCCGCGCGCCGCAGAGCGCCCTCCGCCAGCTGGGCCCACGCGATCGATGCGGCCGGGAACTGCGCGGCGACCTCGACCGGGTCGGTGCCCGCGGCAATGGCGTCTTCGGCGTCGATCAGTTCAGGAAGGAGGACCGGCTGCGGTCCGAGCAGGTCACCGAAGGAGGTCATGGGTTCATTGTGCACCGAGGCTGTGGCAGACGCCGACCGGCCCGCCTTCACCTTCGCCACGGCCGTGCGCGACAGACTTGGGACCGCTTCGCGGCTGTGCCCATTAGGCTGAGCGCAGAGTGCAACGTTCGAGCCTGAGCGAGGGGTACAGAGGTGTCCGACCCGACCGACGAGAACAACCCGGCAGCAGAGTCTGCCGGTCCCGGCGCGCCCGGCCGGCGTGACGATTCGTCCGCGTCCCCTCCCGGCGCACCGGAGTCGGTCACCGAGCCGGACCGGCCGACGGGACAGCCGGTGGGTCCTGACGCGACGGTGGTGATCCGGCGAGAAGATCTGCCGGGTCGACCCGATGCCGGTGCGCGCGTGCAGGACGCGCGTTCCGGTGGGGCGCAGGCCGCCGCGGGGCAGGGCGATCAGCCCGGTGGTGCTCAGCGCCCGGGTGGACCCGTGGCTTCCGGCGGATCGCGGGTCCAGAGTGGGTCTGCGCAAGATGGGCCTCGCGCACCGCAGGGTAACGCCGCTGGTGGGCGGTCGGGTGGCACTGCGCCCGGCGCGGGACAAGGCGCCGGGCGACAAGGCAATGTGCCCGGCGGACAACAGCCTTCGGGACCGGGTGCACAGCAGTCGTGGGGCCGGCCGGGGTTCACGCCCGGCGGGGCGCGGCCGGGCGGTGCGCCGGGGGCGGGCGTCAATGCTCCTGGTGCACAACCGCATTCGGGTCAGGGCGCCCCGCGGCCCGCGGGTCCGGTCGGCGGGTCCGGTTCGCCACAGGGCGGCGGACCACAGGTGGGACGCGGACCGAGCGGTGGACCCCAGGCGGGGTACGGGCCGAGCGGTCGTCCCGGTTCGCAACCGACAGGTGCGCCGCAAGCGGGACGCGGGCCGGGTTCGCAACCGACAGGTGCGCTCTCAGCGGGACGCGGGCCGGGTGGGCCGGGTTCGCAGCAAGCGGGTGGGCCACAAGCAGGACGCGGGCCGAGCGGGATGCCCGGGTCCCCGCAAGCCGGACGCGGGCCGAGCGGAGGGCCCGGTTCCCCGCAAGCAGGTGGACCGCACGCGGGGCGCGGGCCGGGTTCGCAGTACGCAGGTGGGCCGCAAGCGGGTCGTGGGCCCAGTTCTCAGCAGGGTGGTGGGCCGCACGCGGGATACGGACCGGGCGGTGCCCCCGGGTCTCAGCAGGCCGGTGGACCCCGTGTCGAGGGCGGAAATGCCGGGGCTCGGCAGCCGGGCGGGCCCGGCACTGTGAGTGGTGGACCGCAGCCCGCCGGACCCGGTGGCGATTCGCGAGTCGGTGGGCCCGGCAGCTCGCCTTCCGGTGGACGGCCGGGGAACGCGCCCTCGGGTTCGAATGGCCGCTCTGGTGAGCAAGGGGCGGAACAGGATTCAGCTGACGGCGGGTCGCCGTTGGCCGGGTTGTCGACGGGGTTGCCCGGCGGGAGCCGGGGTGACCGAGCCGATGTTTCGAGCCGAGCACCCCGCGACGATCAGGGCGCCGACCTCGCCGGACCGGACGCGCCGACGACCGCGATGCCGATTCCCGGACGGAATCCGGCGGCGGGGCGCGGAGGTTCGGCGGATGACCGCACGGTGAAAATGGGTGGCGCCCAGTCGAAGTCGGCTCAGGCCGATGTGCCGACTGCCGCGATGAACAGGGCCGAACTCGCAGCGGCGACGTATGCGGAGTTCGGCGACGAATCCGCACCGAACGACACAACCGCACGTGGCACGGTTGCCGGAGCTGCGGCGGCCGGTGCTGTGGCCACAGGTGCCGCAGCGGCGGCCACAGCGGGCGCCGGATCCGACGAGGCCGCGGAACAGCGTGGCTCGAAGTCGAACGCCGATGGCGGCGCCGACACGCGGGCGCAAGACGGCGACAGCTCCACGGAAGGCACCGCAGCCGAAGCTGATTCGAGCGCGTCCGCGACCGCAGAGCAGAAGGACGACACGACTGCCGCTACGACCACGAACACCGAGGCCGACTCGGCCAGCGGGTACACAGCTACAAAGCCCGCAAGCACCGGGCCCTCGACTACCGAGCAAGCGGCAGACGCCGACGCGGCAGGCCCCGCAGCGTCAGGGTCCGCAGTGACAGGATCCGCAGCCGCCGTGGCCGCGGCAGCAGCATCCGGGCCGGCAGCATCCGCAGCCACAGGGTCCGGGCCAGCGGCATCCGCAGCCACCGCGTCCGGGCCAGCAGCGTCCGGGCCAGCCGGGTCCGGGCCAGCCGGGTCCGGGCCAGCAGGATCCGGGCCAGCAGGATCCGGGCCAGCAGGATCCGGGCCAGCAGGATCCGGGCCAGCAGGATCCGAAGCTGTGAAGGCCGGTGCCGTTGCGGGACAGGGTGACTCGCGGGGCGACAAGCCGGTTGATGTCGACGCGACCGAGAAGTTTCAGACCGGTGCGCCGAAGGACGGAGGCCCCGGGTCCGGGTTCGAGGACCGGACCGTAGCGATGCGGACGGTGGGTTCGGCGGATGCGCCGACCACCGCGATGCCGGTGCAGCGGGCGAAGACCGCTGAGCAGGGTGGGACCGACCGGGTGGTGCCGCCCGCGGGTGGGCGGCCTGCGATGACGCCGCCGCCGAATACGCCCCGCGGTCCTGCCGGGCCCCGACAGGCAGGGCAGCCCGGGCTCGGCGGTCCGGGGCAGCACCCCGCGGGTCCGGGACAGCAGGGACCGCCGGGACCCGGCCAATTCGGACAGGGGCCGGGGCAGCAGGGACCCGCACGCGGTCAGCAAGGGCCAGGCCAGCAAGGGCCTGCGGGCTCGCGGCCCGGCGGACCAGGGCCGGTCGGTCCAGGACACCAGGGCCAAGGCCAGCACGGGCTCGCCGGTCAGCAAGGATCGGGCGCTTCGAACCAGCAGGGCCCCGGGGCGGCCGGCGAGCAAGGATCCGTTGGTCCCAAGCAGTTCGGGGCCGCGGCGGCCGGTCTGTCAGGGCTCGCTGTCGCGGGCAATCAAGCGCCTGGTGGTTCCGCCTCGGCCGATTCCGGCCAGCAGGGAATCGAGGAGACGCAGCCGTCGCCGCCGCGCGGGCCGGGTGTGCCGCAGCGGACTGGTGGTTCGGCTCCTTCGCCCGCGGATATTCAGCCGACTCGACCGGCCCATCAGCTGGGCGAGGGGCAGCGTCAGGTGGCGCCGCCGCAGCGGATCGGGGTCCAGCCGGGTGAGGAGGCCGGTGAGCCCGGGGCCGTGCGGTCCAAGAAGTGGCTGCTGGCCGCCGGTGGCGCCGCGGTGCTGGTCGTCGCCTTGATCGCGACGGTCGTGGCACTGATGGGCGGTACGGACGATTCGCCCGAGGGACAGGTGAAGGCGGTGATCGGGGACTACACCGACGCGCTGCGCAGCGGCGACCTGGAAGACCTGCGGGCGAGTACGTGTGGCGAGCTGCACACGTTCTATCAGGGCATCACTCCAGAACAGTTCAAAGGCGTGCACGAGGTCTCGACCGAGCGCGGTTCCATTCCGGTGGTCGACAGCGTGGACGCGGTGCGGATCACCGGTGACACCGCCCTCGCCCAGGCCACGGTGTACACCACGGCGGATCCGTCGAAACGGACCGCGCGGACGTTCGACCTGCAGCGCACCGACGGTAGCTGGAAGGTGTGTGACCCCGCGGGAACTCCCTGATCGTGCGTCGACCCGTCGTAGGGGGCTCTTCTGCCTGCTATGACGGGTCACACATAACTGGTGATCCAGACGGGTGAACAAGTAAAGTTTTCCGGATCATGAGCAGGGAACAGACAGTGGAGCAGCCGGACATCGATGCTGTGGTCCCGGATGCGACGCTGGTCGGTCAGCGCTTCGCTTTCCGCGATCACTACGAAGTCGGCCGCGAGAAGATCCGGGAATTCGCGCGCGCGGTGCAGAATCTGCACCCCGCCCATCAACAGGAAGTCGACGCGCGCAAGCTCGGCTACGACGGGGTGATCGCCCCGCCGACCTTCGCCTCGGTGATCGGCATGACCGCCACCCGCGCCCTGCTCGACAGCGTGCTCACCGAGTACGACCTGTCGCAGGTGCTGCAGACAGACCAGGTCTTCGAGCTGTTCCACCCGATGCTGGCGGGCGACCGGATCAGCACCGAGATCGAGATCGAGTCGATCCGCCAGTTCGGCGACAACGACTTCATCAACGTCGGCTTCAAGCTGCGCAACCAGCACGACCAGGTGGCTGTGCAGGGCACCACCACGATCGTGGCCCGCCGTGGCATCGAGGTCGATGCCAATATCGTCGAGGCCGTCGAGAACATCAGCATGCACCCGCGCCCCGACTCCATCGGCGGCGTCGGCACCGGCGATCTCCTGATCCGCCACACCGGCCCTGCCCCCGCGCTCCCCGTGCGCGAAACCGTCGCGGTCAACACCATCCCCGAATTCGACTCGCTGGCAAAGGGAACCGAACTTCCCCCCGCCACCGCCCGCCTGACCCGTGGCGACCTGGCCAACTACGCGGGCGTCTCCGGCGACCCCAACCCGATCCATTTCAGCGACCGCGCCGCCGAACTGGCCGGGCTACCCACCGTGGTCGCTCACGGCCTGCTCACCATGGGCCTGACCGCGCAGTACCTGACCGACTGGCTGGGCGACCCGACCGCCATCGAGAAGCTGAGCGTCCGCTTCTCCGGTTTCGTTCCGGTTCCCCCCGCCGAGGCCGGCGTCATCGAATTCTCCGGAAAGATCAAGTCGATCGATCCCGGCCGCCGCGCGGCGACGGTGCTGTTGAGCGGAGTCTCCGAGGGCCGCAAGCTCTTCGGCCGAGCAGCGGCCGAAATCCGCCTGACATAGCACCTGCCCACCCTGGGTCTGCCACGACCTTTCGCCGTGGCAGACCCAGGGTCCCAGGCCTACTTCACCGCGATGAACACCAAAACCGTTCCACCGATACGGATTACATCGCCATCGGCCAGCAGTGCCCCGTTGTCGATCGGCACCTCGTTGACATAGACCCCGTTGGCCGAGTGCAGATCCTTGATCAGCAGTCCGGCACGGCTGGGCATGATGTGCGCGTGATACCGGCTTGCCTTCGGATCATCGAGAACCAGTTCGTTGTCCGTCATCCGGCCGATCCTGATCCCCCCGTGGGGAATCGGCAGCGTCCGCCCGTCAGCGAATCGCAGATTGCCGTTCCGGATCGACTGCGGCACCTCGGTGACGGTCTCGGTCATCGCCGCGGCCACCTGATCGGATCGCCTGGACGCCAGCACATTCAACGGCTCCTGGCGCAGCACCTGCCGCTCCAGCTCGATCAGCGCGGCCCCCGGATCGATGCCCAGCTCCTCGGCCAGCACGTTGCGCACCCGCCGGCACGCCTCCAGCGCGTCCGCCTGCCGCCCGGACAGATACAGCGCGGTGATCAACTGCCCCCACAGCGGCTCGCGCAGCGGATGCTCGTTGGTCATCGACACCAACTCGCCGATCACCGAAGACGCCCGGCCACAGGCGATTTCCGCGTCGACGCGCGCGGAGACGGCGAGTAGCCGCTCCTCGTTCATCGCGGTGGCGAACCCGTCGGCGAACTGCAATCCGGCCAGGTCGGCCAGTGCCCGCCCGGTCCATTCCCGCAGTGCCGCACCGAAAAGATTGGCCGCGCCGGGGTGGTCCCCAACGTCCAAACACCGCGAACCCGCTTCGCGCGCGCTCTCGAAACGTCCGAGATCGCATGCGGTATCGGGGATTTCGAGCCGATAGCCCGCGCCCTCGGTCCGCAGCACCTGCGCCGAGTCGATCCCCGCGTTGCGCAGCGCTTTACGGATATTCGACACGAACACCTGCAGGCTGGCCGCGTAGGAATCCGGCGGATCCTCGTTCCAGACCATCTCGGCGAGCACAGCAGAAGACACCGCGCGCCGCCGATTGACGGTGAGCGCGGCAAGGAGAGCGCGCGGCTTGGGCCCGCCGACCGCTACCGGCTCGCCGCCGACGAGCAGTCGTACGGGCCCGAGCACACGGACATCAAGACTCATGAGCTCGGGCCCCGTTTGCTGGTACGAAAATCAGGAACCGCTGACGGAGCGTCCGGCCGACTTCAGGTCGTTGCAGGCCTCCGTCACGCGCTCGGCCATCGAGGTCTCGGCCTTCTTCAGGTAGCTGCGCGGGTCGTAGACCTTCTTGTTGCCGACCTCACCGTCGATCTTCAGCACACCGTCGTAGTTGGCGAGCATGTGACCGGCGACCGGGCGGGTGAAGGCGTACTGGGTGTCGGTGTCGACGTTCATCTTCACCACGCCGTAGCGCAGCGAGTCCTCGATCTCGGACTTCAGCGAGCCCGAACCACCGTGGAACACGAAGTCGAACGGCTGCGCGCCGGCCTCGAGGCCCAGCTTCTCGGCCGCGACGCGCTGACCCTCGGCCAGCACCTCGGGCTTGAGCACCACGTTGCCCGGCTTGTACACACCGTGCACGTTGCCGAAGGTGGCGGCCAGCAGGTACTGCCCGTTCTCGCCCGCGCCGAGCGCGGCGATGGTCTTCTCGAAGTCCTCGGGCGAGGTGTAGAGCTTGTCGTTGATCTCGGCCTCGACGCCGTCTTCCTCGCCGCCGACGACACCGATCTCGACCTCGAGGATGATGTTGGCCGACTTACAGGCCTTCAACAGCTCCTGGGCGATCTCGAGGTTCTCGTCGATCGGGATGGCGGAGCCGTCCCACATGTGCGACTGGAACAGCGGGTTCAGACCGGCGTTCACGCGGTCCTGCGAGATCGCGATCAGCGGACGCACGTAGGTGTCCAGCTTGTCCTTGGGGCAGTGGTCGGTGTGCAGCGCGATCGTGACGTCGTACTTCGCCGCGACGATGTGCGCGAACTCGGCCAGTGCCACCGCGCCGGTGACCATGTCCTTCACGCCGAGACCGGAGCCGAACTCGGCACCACCGGTGGAGAACTGGATGATGCCGTCACTGCCCGCGTCGGCGAAGCCCTTGATGGCGGCGTTGATCGTCTCCGACGACGTGCAGTTGATAGCCGGGAACGCGAACGAGTGCGCCTTGGCCCGGCCGAGCATCTCGGCGTAGACCTCCGGGGTCGCGATAGGCACAGCAGTGACCTCCGTCTTGTGGGGAGCAAAAACCAATTCTGTCAGGCCACACCCTAAATTAGGAAGGCGAACGCGAGATCACCCGGTGGGGCGAGGTTCACCCGCAGGGCACTCATGTCACAGATCGGACCGGTACTGTGGGGGCCGTGACTTTGCTGGCGGTATCCGATGCGGTGACGAACAACCTTGCCCTGACCCAGTTGCTGGACCCGATGTATCTACTCCAGGAGACCTGGCTGAAGAACGCGGTGCTACCGGCCATCCTGGCGATTGTGTTCATCGAGACGGGTCTGCTGTTCCCGTTGCTGCCCGGTGACTCGCTGCTGTTCACCGGCGGCATGCTCGCGGCACAGCCGGGCTCCACCCTCTCGATCTGGGTGCTCGTACCGTTGGTGATTCTCACAGCCTTCCTCGGCGACCAGTGTGCGTATTGGATCGGCCGCAAGATCGGCCCGGCCATCTTCAAGAAGGAAGACAGCCGCTTCTTCAAGAAGCACTACGTCACCGAGACGCACGAGTTCTTCGAGAAGCACGGCCCCAAGACCATCATCCTGGCCAGGTTCGTGCCGATCGTGCGCACGTTCATGCCGGTGCTGGCCGGTGTGTCGAAGATGAGCTACCGCAAGTACGTGGCGTTCGACATCGTCGGCGCGGTGCTGTGGGGTGGCGGCGTCACCGTCCTCGGCTACTTCCTCGGCAACGTGCCCTTCATCCGCGACCACATCGAGGGAATCTTCCTGCTGATCGTGTTCGTCTCGATCCTGCCCGCGATCATCACGGTCGGTAAGAAGGTGCTCGAGCGCCGCAACGCACCGGTCGCGCCGGCGCAGAGCGGCGAGCTGGCTGCTTCGACGAACGAGACGCACTGATCCCTGTGACCGCAGTACCGTCGACCCTCGCTATGGGCAGCTTCGATCCGCTGATCTCAGCAGGCCCCGTTGTGGTCTGCACGGTGGTGCTAGTTTTCGTCTTTCTCGAATGCGCGTTCATCATCGGGCTGTTCCTGCCCGGTGATTCCATGCTGATCACCGCGGGCATCGTGCTCGCCTCGCACGCCAATGGCGAAGCGCAGGTCTGGGGGTTGTCGGTGGGCACGATGCTCGCCGCGATCGCGGGTAATCAGGTGGGCTATGTCGTCGGGGCGCGCACCGGGCATCGCCTGGTGGCGCGCAAGAACGGCCGGTATATCAACACCAAGAATCTGGCCAAGGTCACCGATCTGCTCGAACGGCACGGGTTCCTCGCGGTGCTGGTGGCCCGCTGGATTCCGTGGGTGCGCACGCTGTGCCCGATGGTGGCGGGTGCGGCCGGGATGGATCATCGGCGCTACACCGTCGCCAGCACGCTCGGCGCGGTGATCTGGGCGCCGGTGCTGCTGTTGATCGGGTACTACGCGGGCGAGTTCCTCGAGCAGGTTCCGTGGCTGATGCCCGCGGTGATCGGCACGCTGATCGTCGGTCTGATCATCGGCACCGTCCTCGGTATCCGGCACTATCGCCAGGAGATGGCGCGGCCGGTCGAGGAGTACGACCTCGAGCCGAGCGTCGCGGTCGAGTCCGAGCGCTGAGCTACAAACCGGCCGCGGTGACCTGGTAGGCCGCTTCCATCAACATCCAGCCGGACAGCTGCACGGATAGATCGCGTTCGGGCACCGCCGAGGCCGTCACCGACCCGCCCGCGGTGAATTTGCCCGCGCCCGCGGTACCGCCCGGCAGCCTGGCCGGTTTGCTCCAGTCGAATCCGAACAGCGGCTCGCCTTCGAACTCGAGCCGATTGGCCCAGGCGGCGGTGGCCGAGGCTTTGACGATGGCCGCCGCGGTGCGCCGATCGATGTCGGCCTGCTTGCCCTCGCCGGGCAACATCAGGGCGACCACCGCGAGGTAGCGCGCCAGCACACCGTTGAACAGGCCACCGTCACCGCCGCCGCCACCGTTGATCACCAGCCGGGTGGTCATGTGTTCTTCCACCGCGGCCAGCAAGCTGCTGACCCGGTCGGTGTGGCGTTCGTCATCGTCGGTGTGCACGGCCAGTTCGGCTTCCAGGCCGAGCACGACACCCTGGCAGTAGCTGAACACCGGGCGTTCGATCTCGCCCGAGGGCAGGTGGATCCCGTCGAGGATCAGGCCGGATTCGGGGTCGCGGAGGGTGGCGTCGAGCCAGTCGGCCATCTCTCGCGCGCGCTCTACTCGTCCGAGACGTAAGAGCGCGATGCCCGCCGGGCCGTTGGCGGGGGCGTTGAAGAAGTCCGATTTGATCCGCCACGGAATGCCGCCGCCGACCTCGGGTTCCCAGGCGCCGTAGAGCTTCTGTTCGAGGGCGAGCAGGCCGCTGCGGGCCGAGGTGAGTTCCTGGGTGCGCTCGGCGCGTTCCAGGGCGATGGCCAGCCAGGCCATGTCGTCGTAGTAGCGGTTGGTCCAGCCGGTGATGTTGCGGAGCCGGATGCCGCGGGCGATCGCGCCGATGCGTCTGCGGCGGGCAGGGGTGGGGACGCGATTGGCGGCGTCGACAGCGACGTCGAGCAGGTGGGCCTGCCACCAGTAGTGCCAGCCCGCGAACGCCCGTTCGCGACGGGTCGCCGGCCACCCGACGACACCCAATTCCGTTCCGGGACAACCCCACAGCGTCCGCAGGTGCCGCGACACGATCGCGGACTCGGCCATGTCGGCACGCTCGGACCACAGCGCCGGGGTGGGCACGGATCCGGCGCGATCAGAGGGCTGGGGGCGCCGGCCGCTGCGCGAGGTCATGGCTCCATGGTGCCAGGTGGTACCGACATTCCGTGCCCATTCCGTTACCAGGCCGCGGACAGATCGGCGTGTTGGCGGATCCAGGCGTGCATGGCGATGCCCGCGGCGACACCGGCGTTGATGCTGCGGGTCGAGCCGAACTGGGCGATCGAAACAGTCAGGGCCGCTGCGTCTTTCGCGTCATCGCTGACGCCGGGGCCCTCCTGGCCGAACAGCAGCAGGCAGTCGCGTGGCAGGTCGGCGGTCTCGAGCGGAACCGCGCCGGGCACATTGTCGACGGCGACCACCGTCAAACCCTCGCGCGCGGCGAACTCACGCAGTTCGGCGAGGTCGCTGTGGTGGACGAGGTGCTGGTAGCGGTCGGTGACCATGGCGCCGCGACGGTTCCAGCGCCGTCTGCCGACGATGTGCACCGCGGCGGCGGCGAAGGCGTTGGCGGTGCGGACCACGGTGCCGATGTTGGCGTCGTGACCGAAGTTCTCGATGGCCACGTGGAAGGGAAAGCGGCGGGCGTCGATGTCGGCGACGATCGCCTCACGGGTCCAGTAGCGGTAGGCGTCGACGACGTTGCGGCGGTCGCCCTCGGCCAGCAGAACAGGGTCGTAGCGCGCGTCGGTGGGGACGGGGGTGCCGTGTTCCTGCTCCCACGGACCGAGGCCGTGCGGGTGCTCGCCCCACTCGGTCGGGCCCGCGACCTCTGCTTCATTCACCCGGCAATGCTAGGCGGGGCCTGCCTACGACGAGGAATCGGCCGTCGCGCCGATGATCATCAGCACCAGGGCGACCCCGAAGATCAGGACGGTGAAGGCCAGCAAGCACGTGCCGACGATGCCGAGGATGTACCCGGCGTATACCTGCGTGCGACCACCGATCCGCCCACCGGAGCCATCGATTTCGGCGAGCACGCCACGGCCCTTGAGCCAGGCGAAGGGAGCGCAGAATCCGCACAGCGACATGCCGAGCACGCCGAGGACCAGGACCGTGGTGGCCTGCGGATGTTCGGGCGGCGGGCCGTAATAGCCCTGGGGATAGCCCTGGGGCCCGTTGTCCGGGAAACTCATGACCGAAGCGTAATCGCGACAGCCCCGAATCGCCGTTTATCCTGGAGGGACAGAGTCTTTTCGGTGGTGAGCGGGATGGATCATCCGCGGGTGTTGCGGGCGCTGATCGGCGTCGTGGCGGGGTATCTGATCGCGCTCGCGGTGTGGTTGGGGTGGTTGGCTCCGCACGCACCGCCGGGGACCGCGCCGTTTCAGGTGATGATCATGGTCGGGCTGTTCGGCTCGGCGTGCGGTATCGCGATGACATGGGCCTCGATGCCGACGCGGGCGGATCGGCGGTTGCTCAGGCACGGGCTGGAGGGATGGGCGCGCATCGATGGGGTGCATCCGTTGCGCCGGACCGATCACGCGAGTGAGCTCACCGAGTTCGATGTGGAACTCACGGTGCCGGGGTCCGAGAGTTACCACGGGACGATCGTGGTGGATGTGATGCCGGTGCACAAACCGAGAATGGTGGTCGGACAGACAGTTCCGATTCGAGTGGACCCGCAGGACCGGGATCGGATCATCCTGGCGCTGTGAGCGGCGCGTGGTCGTTCGTCCGCGCCGGGACAGCAGCGGGCGCCGGGCCGATCGACGCAGCGGATGCCGGGTTGACCGACGGTGTGGGCGCGGGGTTGTCCGACGGCGCGGGCGACGGGAGGGCGACGATCGGGCGCCCGCGGCGCAGGGTGCGCTGCCAGCGCAGGGGGTCGAAGACGGCCGGGTCGGTCTCTTCGATGAAGGCGTGGATCAGTGCGACGAAGCGGTCGGGGTCGAAGTGGTGCGGGAAATGACCCGCGCCCGCGAAGATTTCGATGCGGCTACCCGGGAAGGCACGGTACGCGCGATTCGCGTGACCGGACGGGATGACGGTGTCGCGGGTGCCGCCGATGACCAGCGTGGGCAGGTGCGCGGCGAGATAGCCGCGGTCGAGCATGGTGATGGTCTGGCCGCGGCGGTCGGCGGCCGCGCGGATGGTGCGCAGGAAGGCGTTGCGGGCGCCGGTGTCGGCGAGGTGTCCGTAGAGGCGGAGCACGTATTCGGCGTCGGGACCGAGACCGAGGCCGCCGAGTGCGGTGACGATCGGTACCGCGGCCGTCACCACGGTGCGGACCGGCCAGCTGGTGATCGCCATCAGCGCCGGGCCCGCGCCCGCCAGTGTCGCGAGCCGGAACGCGGGGTGCACCCCGGCACCCATTCCCGCCGGGCACACCAGCGCGATCCGCTCCACCTTCTCGGGAAACTGGTAGGCGAACTGCATCGCGACCCCGCCACCGAGCGAGTGCCCGACGACGGTGATCCGCTCGATGCCGAGGATGCTGAGCAGATCGCGCATGCCGTTGGCGTAGGCGGCCACCGCGTAGTCGCCGCGCGGTTTGTCCGATTCACCGTGACCGAGCAGGTCAGGTGCGATCACGGTGTAGTGCTCGGCGAGCGCGTCGAAGACCGGCGCCCACGTCCCCGAGCTATCGGTGATGCCGTGGATGAGCAGCAGCGGCGGACCGGTTCCGGCCATCCGGAACGCCCGGCGATACCCGTGCACCTCGATGAACTGCGCCTGCCCACTCATCTACGAAGCGTGCGCGGCCGGTGTTGCCTCGCGACAACATCTGAGTAAGCGCCGTGTGACACCGGGAACCGTTCCACTCCTGGCCGGCAGTTGCGCGGCGAAATCAGCGGTCACCGGGCTGAGGCGGCTCCGTGAGCAGGTATTGCGCGCAGGCATAGGTGGCCAGAATGACACCTTCGGTGAGTCGGCGGGTGCGGTCGTCGCGGGCGAAGAGGCGGCGCACCACGATCAGCGCATCCGAGATCGTGAACAGCAGGGCTCCGACGCCGTAGCGACTGCGCGGGTCCGCGTTCGGAATGTTCAGGCCCGCGATGTTTTTCGCATCGGGGGCGAGAGCCGGGTCCGACGCGAGGGTCGCGGCCGTGCCCAATGTCGCGCCGTAGGCGGTGAGCGGCAGCACGAGGTTCGGGGCTTTGGCGCGCATCAAGCCCGCCGCGCCGGCCCAGGCCACCACGCGCGGCAGAGCGATCTCGGGGCGAGGCCGGGCACCGCGCTTCCACCACAGCAGGGAGTAGCCGGTCTGCATGACCGCGAAGGAGGACGCGCCCGCGATGAGGCGGCGATCGTCGTCGGGGTCGAGCAGCAGCACATCGCCGACCGTCGCGGCGGCCAGTGAGCCGAGCAGGAGACGGCGTTCGGCCGGATCGAGCTCGACGCCGCTGGTCACCGTGTCGGCGGCGAGCAGCGGCATCAGCAGTGGTTTGGCGACCCATTGCAGGCGGTCGCGGCCGGTGACGGCACCGAACACGGTGACCGCCGCCGCCCCCAGATAAGCGGCGCGCAGCCCTCGCATGTCAGAAGCTCGGTTCCTTGGGGGCGGGCGGCAGGGTCACTACCTGGCCCGCGTAACTCAGACCCGCGCCGAAGCCGAGCAGCAGCGCGAGCTGGCCACCCTTCGCCTTGCCGGTGACCAGCATTTCCTCGATCGCCAGTGGCACCGAGGCGGCGGAGGTGTTGCCGGTGTTCTCGATGTCGTTGGCGATCGGGACGCTCTCGGCCAGGCCGAGGTTCTTCTTCATCAGCTCGTTGATCCGGGCGTTGGCCTGGTGCGGGACGAACACCTCGATGTCGTCCTTGGCCACGCCGGAGGACTCGAGCGCCGCGGAGAGCGCGCGCGGCAGGGTGACCGCGGCCCAGCGGAAGACCTTCGGGCCCTCCATGTGCAGCGACATCCGGCCGACGGCCTCGACCGCCGGGTCGGTGCCCTGCAATGCCTGCGCCTTGTTCATGTACTCCAGGAAATCGACGTCCTGGGCGATGGCTTCGGCGTTCTCGCCGTCGCTGCCCCACACCGTCGGGGAGATGCCGTTGTCCTCGGCCGGGCCGACGACGACAGCGCCCGCGCCGTCACCGAAGATCATCGCGGTGCCGCGGTCGGTGGGGTCGAGGCCGACGGTCATCGTCTCGGCGCCGATCACCAGCACGTAGTCGAACGAGCCCGCGCGGATCAGGTCGGCGGCGACGCCGAGCCCGTAGCAGAAGCCACCGCAGCCGGAGGTGAGGTCGAAGGCGGCGACGCCGTTGAGCCCCAGGTCGAAGGCCACCGAGGGCGCGCCGTGCGGAGTGAGCTTGAGCCAGCTCGACGTGCACAGGATGACCGCGCCGATCTTGGATCGATCGATCGGGGTGTTGTTCAGCGCGCGCTCACCGGCGGCCGCGGCGATCGACCGGATCGTCTCGTCGCCACTGATCCAGCGCCGGTTGTGGATACCGGTGCGCTCGAAGATCCAGTCGGGCGTCGAGTCGAGGGTCTCGCACACTTCGGCGTTGGTGACGATGCGCTGCGGACGGTAGGCACCGATCCCGAGCATCGCAACGTTGTCGCGACCTTTGTTTACTGCAATGCTCACCACAGGTGACTCACACGTCCTTCAGACTTTCCGGACAGACCACGTCGTCGTCCGGGTTCGGCGTTGTTCAGGCTATCCCAGGGCCAGATCATCGAGGCCGAGGATGGATCGATATTCCAGCCCCTCCTCGGCGATCACCTGGTCAGCGCCGGTTTCCCGGTCGACAACGGTGGCAACGCCGACCACGATCGCGCCCGCGTCACGCAATGCGCGCACCGCGGTGAGCGGCGAGTTGCCGGTGGTGGTGGTGTCCTCGACGACGAGCACGCGCTTGCCGACGATGTTGGGGCCCTCGATCTGGCGCTGCATGCCGTGCGCCTTGGCCGCCTTGCGCACCACGAAGGCGTCGATCGGGCGGCCCGGCGCGTGCATCACGGCCATCGCGACCGGATCCGCGCCCATGGTGAGCCCGCCGACAGCGTCGAAGTCCCAGTCGGCGGCGAGCTCGCGCAACAGCGTTCCGATCAGCGGCGCCGCCTGGTGGTGCAGGGTCGCGCGGCGCAGGTCGACGTAGTAGTCGGCTTCCTTGCCCGAGGACAGCGTCACCTTGCCGTGCACGACCGCGAGCTCGCGCACGAGGGCGGCCAGCTGGTCGCGATCAGCCTTCGTGAGCGACTGACGTGCCTGGTCGATCATCTGAGTCATGTCCTTCCGCGTGCGTTGAAGAGTCCGCGATTCATGCGGGCCACCAGGGTGCGCGGGACGAAGCCCGCTACCGCGGTGAGCACCTTGTACTGCACGCCGGGCACGCTGATCACCCGGCCGGAGTCCAGATCCTGCAGGCACCCGTCGACGACCTGATCGACGTCGAGCCACAGGCGCTCGGGCAGCGAACTCATCTCGATGCCCGCGCGCTCGTGGAACTCGGTGTGCACGAATCCGGGGCACAGCGCTTGGATGCGAACACCGGTGCCCACCAATCCACCCGCCAAACCCTCCGTGAAGGATACGACGTAGGCCTTGGAGGCCGAGTAGGTCGACCCCCGTCCGGGGATCAACCCGGCCACACTCGCCACATTCACGATCGAACCCGCGCCCGCCGCGACCATCGGCGGCAGGGCCGCCCTGGTGAGTTGCAGGACCGAGGTGACGTTGACATCGAGCTGGGCCTGCAGCTCCGTGGGCTCGAGGGTCCAGAATTCACCCGAATGCGCGAAACCCGCGTTGTTGACGAGGAATTCGATGCCCTGGGCGGCTCGGGCCGCGACGCGAGCGCGATCGTCGTCATCGGCCAGGTCGGCGACGACGACTTCGGCCGACGTGGCGAAACGGCGGGCCACATCGTCGGCTAGTTCACGCAGTCGTTCGGCGTTCCTGGCGACGAGAACCAGGTCGTAGCCGAGGGCGGCGAGACGGTGGGCGAAACCCTGCCCGATGCCGGACGTCGGTCCGGTGATCATCGCGACAGGACGGTGTACGCCGGGCAGGCGCGAAGGACTATCAGACATCACTGGTCGATTCCGGTCGACGGAATGCCGCGACGACTACCGCGGCAGGTGGATCACTTAGGAACGGGGCCCTGGTATGGGCGGAAACCGGGGTGGAACGGCCCACCCGGCTGGCCCGATTCCGCGTCGTCGAGCGGTAGCTCGGCGCGCGGACGCGGCTCGGGGACGACGGCCAGCGACGGGCGCTTCGGCGGCTCGCCGAGCGGGCGTCGGCCGGGTGCGGGCTGGTCTTCGAAATCGGGGTCGTCGAGATCGGGGTCGTAGTCGGCGGGAAGCGCGGGAGCGCGGCCGCCGATCGGGGCACGATCGTCTACGTCGCGGGTCGCGGGTTTGCGCGCCGCGGCGGGCGCGTCGTCTTCGGGGAAGCGCGCCGCGGCGCCGCGGGGCGTGTAGGGCTCGTCGTCGGAATCGAGTTCGTCGGGGCCGGGGAAACGGGCGCGGCCACGTTCTTCCACGTCGGCGTACTCCGCACGGTCCGAAGCGAATTCGCGATCGTCGTCTTCTTCGTCGTACTCGGGACGGAACCCGGGCGCGAGATTGGCACTCGACCGAGGCCGGGTGAACTCGTTCGGCTCGGCCACCGGGGGCAGCACGTGCAGCAGGCCGGACAGGCGCAGCACCACGTCGATGGCGGTCTCCCAGTCCTTGGATCCGCTGCCGACGGGAAGCATGCCGAGGGTCCAGTTGCCCTCACTCCACAGCATCTGCACGGTGTCGGACAGCGACTCGATGAAGCCGACCATCCGCTGATCCACCGCGTGGCGCGCGATTTCGGGGTCGGTGGCGAACACGACCCGGTCGCCGATGGCGCCGAGCAGTTCCAGATCGTGGTCCTTCGGCGGCGCCGCGGTCTTGAGCCGCATGTCGACATCGATCTCGGAGCCGATCTGGCGTCGCACAGCCACCAGGGTCGCGGCGTCCTCCAGGTCGAAGAGCACGAACTTCTCGCCCTTGCGAATGCCGGAGACCACGTCGACCGCCGAGAGGTAGCCGAGCTTGGCCAGCGCGCCACGGCGCCACGTCGAGGCGAGCGCGGGCTCCACCGACACGTAGGTGTAGCCCTGGGACTTCGCCCACACCTGTCTGGCGTGTCCGGTGCGCTGGCGCTGGACCCGATCGAAATACAACAGGACGACCGCACCCACGAGTGCGATCGCTGCTAACCCGAACCACATAGCCGTCATCGTCGCCTAGCCTATCCAGCCGTCGCCGTGATTGCCCGGTAGCACCGGAGATTCGACGCGCGGGTCGCTCATCGGGGGCCGCCCGGCAACGCCGTACTGATAATGATCTTGGCGTGGATCGACCCGTCTGGGTTCTTGTCGCCCTGCACCATAACCATGTCGCCGACGGGCAGCTCGCTCGCCTTCGTGCTGGTCAGCGAGATCACCTGGGTGGCATCGTCGATGAGCACCCGCACATCGGATCCACCGAGGGTGCTCATGGTGATCTCGGTGCCGGTATTGGCGGTGATACTGCCCATGGTGGCACCGAGATCTTCGCCGCCGAGACCGGGCAAGCCGGGGAGCCCGCTCGTGCTCGGCGGGGAGCCCGGAGTGGTCTGTTTCGGCGTCGGCGGGACGAGCAGTTGGCTGGTCGCCGGCGCCGACGCGGTGTTGCCGCCCGAGTCGTTGCCGCTCAGCACGAGACCGGCCAGCACCCCACCGACCGCGATCAGCGCCAGCACGCCCAAGCCGAGAGCGATCCACAAACCGATGTGGCGTTTGGGCGGTTCCTGCTGGTCACCGTCCTGCGGACGCGGCGGATACCCCGGCGGCGGCGCGGCGGGATAGCCCTGGCCGTAGCCGGGCGGCGGCGCCTGGTAACCCTGGTCGTACCCGGGCGGCGCCTGCTGCGGCGGGGGCTGAGCTGCTGGATAACCACTCTCGTAGTCACCCCATTGCGCGTCGTGCGGCGGCAACGCCTGCGTCGGGTTCGACGGTTGCCCCCACTCGTCGAACGATTTGCCGCCATACGGCGTGGTCGAGTCGGTGCCCGGCGAACCCAGCCGTTCGGTCGGCGAATCCTCCGGGCGTTGCCCCCACGGATCGTTCGGGTTCGTCATGGGCTCCAGGGTAGGACAGCCCAGTGCGTTTGGGAGGTCCCTACGCACCGGGCTGTGGATAAATCACGAGCTGTGGACAACTTCGCGTTCGACGACGAGCTTGTCGGTGGCGTCGTCCACACTCACCTTCACCGTGTCACCGTCGGCGACCGAACCGGAGAGCAGTTCCTTGGCCAGACTGTCGCCGATGGCCTGCTGGATCAGCCTGCGCAACGGTCGCGCGCCGTAGGCCGGGTCGTAGCCACGCACGGCCAGCCATTGCTTGGCCTCCTCGGTGACATCGAGGGTGAGCCTGCGCTGTGAGAGCCGTTTCTGCAGCTGACGCAGGTTGATGTCGACGATCGACTCCAGTTGCTTCGCGTCGAGCGCGTGGAACATCACCACGTCGTCGAGCCGGTTGAGGAACTCCGGCTTGAACGCGCGCCGCACCGCCTCCATCACCTGATCGCGGTCGCCACCGGCGCCGAGATTGGAGGTGAGAATGAGGATCGTGTTGCGGAAGTCGACCGTGCGGCCCTGACTGTCGGTGAGCCTGCCTTCGTCGAGAACTTGCAACAAAATGTCGAAGACGTCCGGGTGCGCCTTCTCGATCTCGTCGAACAGCACCACCGAATACGGTCGCCTTCGCACCGCTTCGGTGAGCTGACCGCCCTGGTCGTAGCCGACATATCCGGGCGGTGCGCCGACGAGACGAGCCACCGAATGCTTCTCGCTGTACTCGCTCATGTCGATGCGCACCATGGCGCGTTCGTCGGCGAACAGGAAGTCGGCGAGCGATTTCGCCAGCTCCGTCTTGCCGACACCGGTCGGGCCGACGAACAGGAACGAGCCCGTCGGACGGTTCGGATCGGCGACCCCGGCGCGCGCCCTGCGGACCGCGTCCGACACGGCCTGCACCGCTTCTTCCTGCCCGACAACGCGGCCGGCGACCTCGGTTTCCATCCGCAGCAGCTTGGCGGTTTCGCCTTCGAGCATGCGCCCGACCGGCACACCTGTCCACGCCGAGACGACGTCGGCGATGTCGTCGGGAGTGACCTCCTCGTTGAGCATCACCTCGCCGCTGGCGGCGGTGCCACTGGCGGCTTCGGCGGCGGCGAGCTCCTTCTCCAGCGCCGGGATCCTGCCGTAGCGCAGCTCGGCGGCCTTGCCCAGATCGCCGTCCCGCTCGGCCCGCTCGGACTCCCCGCGCAGCGCCTCCAGCTGCTCCTTGACCCCGCGCACCGAGTCGATCGCGTTCTTCTCGTTCTGCCAGCGCGTGGTGAGCTGGCCGAGCTTTTCCCGGTCGTCGGCGAGTTCCTGACGCAGCTTTTCCAGACGCTGCTTCGACGCGGCGTCGGTCTCCTTCTCCAGCGCCACCTCCTCGATCTCGAGGCGTCGCACCGCCCGCTCCACCTCGTCGATCTCGACCGGCCGCGAGTCGATTTCCATGCGCAGCCGCGACGCCGATTCGTCGATCAGGTCGATTGCCTTGTCGGGCAGGAATCGCGAGGTGATGTAGCGGTCCGAGAGCGTCGCGGCCGCCACCAGCGCGGAGTCGGTGATCCGCACGCCGTGGTGCACCTCGTAGCGCTCCTTGATGCCGCGCAGGATGCCGATGGTGTCGGCCACCGACGGCTCGCCGACCAGCACCTGCTGGAATCGCCGCTCGAGCGCCGCGTCCTTCTCGATGTACTTGCGGTACTCGTCGAGGGTGGTCGCGCCGACCAGGCGCAGCTCGCCGCGGGCCAGCAGCGGCTTGATCATGTTGCCCGCGTCCATCGCCGAGTCGCCGGTGCCGCCCGCGCCGACGATGGTGTGCAGCTCGTCGATGAAGGTGATGATCTCGCCCGCGCTGTTCTTGATGTCGTCGAGCACGGCCTTGAGCCGCTCCTCGAATTCACCGCGATACTTCGCGCCCGCCACCATCGCGCCGAGATCGAGCGAGACAACCTTCTTGTTGCGCAACGACTCCGGCACGTCGCCTTCGATGATGCGCCGCGCCAGCCCTTCGACGATGGCGGTCTTGCCCACGCCGGGTTCGCCGATGAGGACCGGGTTGTTCTTGGTGCGCCTGCTCAGCACCTGGACCACGCGACGAATCTCGGTGTCGCGTCCGATGACCGGGTCGAGTTTGCCCGCGCGGGCCGCTTCGGTGAGGTCGGTGGAGTACTTCTCCAGCGCCTGGTAGCTGGCTTCCGGATCGGGACTGGTGACGCGGGCGCTGCCGCGGACCGTGGCGAACGCGTCGCGCAAGGCCTCCGGGGTGGCGCCGTGCTTGCGCAGCAGCTTCGCCACGTCGGAATCGCCGTCGGCCAGCCCGACCAGCAGGTTCTCGGTGGAGACGTACTCGTCGCCGAGTTCGGTGGCCAGTCGCTGAGCGGCGGTGATCGCGGCCAGGGACTCCCGGCCGAGCTGGGGTGTGGTGGTGGCGCCGGTGGCACGCGGCAGTTTGTCGGCGATGTCGCCCGCCTCGCGTTCGACGGTCGCCGGGTCGACACCGATGGCCTTGAGCAGCGGTGCGGCGATGCCGTCGGTCTGGTCGAGCAACGCCACCAGCAAGTGCGCCGGACGGATCTCCGGATTGCCTGCGGCGGAAGCGGCCTGCAGAGCAGCGGTCAGCGCCGCCTGCGTCTTGGTGGTGGGATTGAACGAGTCCACGAATCTCCTTGTGTGTGTCCGGTATCGACTTGTTCAACGCTCACAAAGTTGAGTCTGTTCCGCTCAACTCCAAAAACTTTCACGGACTTCGAATCCGCGCTTCACGGTACGCCGCGACACCACCGAAGACGATCAATCACCGCATGTCGAACGGCTATCCGCCTAGGATTGCGATGCCCGGCTCACCCCCGATGCGAGGAGTTCACCCCCATGCGCGCGATCGTGGTTCAGAAGTTCGGCGCCACACCCGAACTCGCCGATGTGCCGGTACCCGACGCCGGTCCCGGTGAGGTTCAAGTGGCGCTCGACGCGGCCGGGGTCAACCCGTTCGACCTGAAAATGGCCGACGGGATTCTGGAGGGCAAGATGCCCACCGACTTCCCGATGATCCTCGGCGTCGACGGCGCGGGCACCGTCTCGGCGATCGGCACGGGCGTCACCAAGTTCAAGGTCGGCGACAAAGTGGTCGGCAAATTCCTGACCGCGCCCGCGGGACACGGCAGTTGGGCGCAGTACGCCACGGTGCCCGAGGACGCGACCCTCGTCCCCATCCCCGACGGCGTCACCACGGTGGCCGCGGCGGCGCTGCCGGTCGCCGGGGTCACGGCCCAGGATCTGGTGGACGCCGCGCGGATCCAGCCCGGCCAGACGGTACTGATCGTCGGCGCGACCGGCGGCGTGGGTTCCTTCCTCGTCCAGCTGGCCAATATCGCCGGCGCCCACGTGATCGCGACCGCCCGCGGCGACGCCACCGACCAGGTAGCGCGCCTCGGCGCCGCCGAAACCGTCGACTACACCCAGATCCGTCCCACCGACCCGAATTTCGCCGATCCGGACCCGGCCGCCCGCCAGGACTCGAGCGTCACCGACGCCGTGCGCTTCACCCACCCCGACGGCATCGACGTGCTGTTCGACCTGATCAGCGCAGCAAGCGATTTCGCCTCGCACGCCACGCTCGTCCGCCAGGGCGGCCACGCCTACTCGACGACCTGGGCCGCCGATGAAGCCGTGCTGCGCGAGCGCGACATCACCGGCGGCAACTTCGAATCCAAAGGCCGCTCACCGGAATTGAGCCGCCTGCTGTCGCGGGTCGCCGCCGGTGATGTGGTCGTCCCGGTGCAGATGACGGTGCCGCTGGAGGCCGCCCCCGCCGTTCTCGGTCAGGGCAGTGCACGCGGAAAAACCGTGCTCGCCATCTGAGCCGCGGCCGATAGGGTCGTCGTCATGTCTGACGTGACTGTGGCGAACCTGCTCGACGATGCCGCACTGTATTCCTTCGAGCATCAATTACACCTCGCCGATATCGCCGGCGATCGTGGGTGGAGTGTCGACCTGGCGGCCGGCCGGTTCACGTTGACCGGGGACCAGCCGATCGAATGCGAGCGGATGCATCTGCTCGGGTCGGCGGCTCCTGGACCACAGTCCTGGCTGTGGGCGTGGGCCAACCCGGCAGGCTACCCAGATCTGGTCACCGGGCTCGCGCAGTCCGTGCGCGACTTCGGAACCCGTTATGGGATCAGCGAACTCGCTGATGCGGAAGTGCCGTTCGCCGCGCTTCCCGGTTCACCCGATCGAGCCGAGGGCGTGGTGAATGTGTTCATGGACGCGGCCAAGGCGATCTCCGGTGTGTGGACCTCCTACAGCGGGCCGGTCGGCGGCGGGACCAGGGCCGCGTTTCTGATCGAGCATCCGTCGCTCGTGCTGCCCGCGCCCTTCGCGCCGCGCGTGGCCCGGGTGATCCAGGAGGGGCTCACCGAGTTCCCTCTCACCGACCGACGCCGCGCACTCCACGCCTACGCCGGTCATCGCGGACTCGGCATCCAGTGGTCCGGCGACCACTCCCGGGCAACGGTCACCGGGCCGGGCATCACGGGGGAGATCGGCTTCGACGAATCGGCCAGGATGACCAGCATGGAATTGCGGATGGGCAACGGATAGCCCTGTCCCACAAGGCAATAGCTATATCGCCACAAATGAGACATACGGCACAATAGGGATCCGCGGCACGGCCTCGTGCGTCCAATATCTCGACAGCACTGTTGGGCGAGGTTGGGGTGTGCGATGAGTTCGATCAAGGCCGATCCTGACGCGCTGCGCAGTACACAGACCTCGTTCGATTCGGTCGCCTCGACGCTGTCCACGGCGCTGACGACGCTCACTGCCGCACTGGCCGCCGAGGGTGAATGCTGGGGTGGCGACGAGATCGGGCAGGCATTCGCGGGCAACTACACACCGGGTGTGGAGCAGGGCAAGACCTCGGTCGGCAATCTCGCGAAGTCGATGACACAGCTCGGCACGAACATGGTCACTGTCGCCGACAAGCTGGTGGAGCAGGACACCGCCCGCGCAGCCCAGTTGAAGCAGTCGACGGGGTCCTGAGTTCGTGGGTATCGAGATCCCCGATTCCCTCCAGTGGGTCGCGAAATACATTCTCGGTGCGGGTGATTGGCCCGAGGGCGATGAGACCGCGATGCGGCGTCTGGCCGATGCGTGGACGACCACCGCGAACACGCTCAACACCGTCGATGACGATGCCGCCAAGGCACTGACCGCGGCGTTGACGGCGTTGTCCGAGGGCGAGACGCACGACGCGATCGCCGCCTATCGCGACAAACTTCTGGCCGGTGACGAGGCTGCCTTCACCGCGATCCGCACATGGTGCGAGAAGCAGGCCGAGCTGCTCGACGACGGCGCCAACGATATCGAGCACACCAAGCTCGTGATCATCGGCACGATGATCGTGGCGGCGGTCGAGATCGGCGCCGCTATCGCCACCGCCTGGACCGGGATCGGCGCCGCGGCGGGTGTCGCGGCACGCGTCGCGGCGCAAGTAGCGGTGAAAATCGCGGTGAAACAGCTGATCACCCGCATGATCGCGCGCGGAATCGCCAAAGCCGCGGCTCGCGCCGCGATTCGTGGAGCGGCGTTCGAGGCGTTGGAAGAGGGCGGTATCGACGCGCTCGCCCGGACCATCCAGGTCGCCAAAGGTGATCGGTCGATGGATGAATTCGGCTGGGCCGATCTGGGTTTGGCGACCTTCGGCGGCGCGGTCGGCGGTGCCGTCGGTGGTGGTCTCGGGGACAAGCTCGGCGGTGTCGGCGACAACGTCACCTCCGGCCTCGGCAAGTTGGCCGCCAAATCCGCGGCAGGCGCGGCGACCGAGCTCGGTGCGGATCTGTCCGCGCAGGTCGCGTCGGCGAGCGCCGCGTCTTTGCTGATGGACCAGGAATTCAAACTCGATATCGGCGTGGATACGTTTACCAGCGCTGGTGCGGGTGGAGTGCAGAGCGGGCTGGAATCAAGCCTGCACGGCAATGGCAACTCTTCGGCGCCGACCGTGCCGGAGTTGGGTGATACGGGCGGTGCGCCGACCAGCCCGGCCGGTACCGGCGATCCGGAATCGTCGCCGTCGGATCGGCCGAACAGTAGTGCGCCGCAATCGGCTTCGCCCGCATCGACGGACACTCCCGGTTCCACGACACCGGCGTCGGAGGGCGCGCCTTCCAGTCCCGATGGGGACGGTGCGACCCAGCCGTCCGGGGCAGGTTCACCTTCCTCTCCTGGCGACAGCTCGCCATCGACTGACAGTCCAGGCGGGCCGGACACTCCATCGGGGGACGGTTCACCCAGCCCGAGTTCGCCCGGCGACAACTCACCCAGCCCCAGCTCGCCCAGCGACAACTCACCCAGCCCCAGCTCGCCCGGCGACAACTCACCCAGCCCCAGCTCGCCTGGGGAGACCTCACCCGGCTCGACGTCGCCCGCCGACAACGGAAACCCTTCCGGCACTGGATCACCGAACTCGCCGAGCGATCCGGCGTCGACCAGCCCCTCGACACCGGCGGACAACAGCGCACCCTCGTCGCCGAGCGAGAACGGCACCACGAATCCGAACCCGAACGGAACACCCAGCAGTACAACCCCAACAGCTCCGGGCGACACCTCCGGTCCCACCGCCCAACCCAGTCCGACGGCCGCTCCCTCGTCCTCGCTCGACCTCCCACCGGTCGATACCCCCGCTACGCCATCAGCACCTACTACCGATTCGCCCACAGCCCAGACGAATCCATCGAGCCCGGCCTCCACCCAGACGCCGACCACCGGCGACCAGGCGCAGACCACCAGCAACCCGACTGCCTCCACGCCGTCCGTGCCCGGGACGACGCCGCAACCAGGCACCCCGAGTACAACCACGCCCACAACATCTCCGAACATCCAGTCCCCCGGGGACACGACTCGCCAGCCTCAACAGGCAGAGGACTCGACAACCACTGCGGCGACCACCGCCACCGCTCCCACCGCGGCTCCGACCACTGCAACACCAACCCCCACAACCCTTCCCAACTCGACGCCGTCGCCCCCTCCCGTCAGCGCACCGATCACCCCGAGCACGCACCAACCGGCGACATCGAACACTCCCCAGCCATCCACAACCACCAGGCCGCCGGCCCACACCGCCCAGTCGCCCGCCACACAACCCGCGACGCCGAACAATCCCCCGCTGTCCCCAGGCATCACACCCGCGACACCGAACGCGCAGCCGGCGACACCGAACACTCCCCCTTCATCCACAGGCATCAGCGCGACGAGGGACACGACACCACCGTCCACCGCGCAGCCGCCACCCCCGAACGCGCCGACCGCGACCTCCGACTCGCCGACCTCCAGATCGAACGGAACTTCCCGCGAGGTTCCCTCGACCACAACGACTCCCGCCGACACGGCCAATCCAGCGAGCCTGACCAACCCAACGTCGGCGACGCCGCCGACAGACCCGGCTCTCACTCCCCAAAACCTCGAAGCCGCCAAACAAGCCCGGCAGGCCCGCGAATCCCTCCGCCCCGTCACGCCCGCCAACAACCAAGCCCTACAGGTCAACCCACCCACCGGACGCCCCTACCAAGCCGCCGACTACCCCACCACGTTCGCGCAGCCGGTGCGAGTCGTCCGACTCACCGTCGCCGTAACCGGCTCTCCCACAACCCCGCCCACCAGCATCGACGCCGTCGCCGACAATGCCCAAACGGCCACGGACCTCGCCTTCAACCAAGGCCACCAATTCCCCCTCGGCGACTGGCTCATGGTCGACGTCGTCCCCACCACCGACCCGTCAACGGCCGACCTCACGATCGACGCCGATTCCACCCCCACCCTGACCGACCTGGCCAACACGGTCCGCACCGGCCTCGGCCTGCCCCCACGTGACAACCCCACCGTCACCCCCGACGACATGCACCGCCTCGGCTCCGACATCTCCCGAGCCGACCTCGCCCGCACGACAATCCCCTCCTGGGCAGACCAACACGCGTCCCCCACAACCCAGGTCGACAGCACCATATCCGCCACCCCCGACACAAACCCCAACACCACCCCTGACCTGGACACCGACACCACAGTCGACCTCGACGCAATCCACAACAACCACGCCGAACAAACCCCGGCCGGCGTCTCCCACCACCGCGGCGACCCCACCATGGGCGATCTCCCCCACCGAGTCCCCGCCGACCCCAACCGCTTCACCGCCGACACCCACATCACCCCCGACGGCCACGCCGTCGTCGGCGGCCGAACCCTCACCCCCGAGCAATACGGCGACCTCCTGCGCCGCTCCGGCTGGGACGGCGTAACCCCCATCCGCCTCATCGGCTGCGACGCCTCCACCAACGGCTTCGCCGACCGCCTCGCCCAGCACCTCGGTGTAGAAGTCCTAGCCCCCACCCAAGCCGCCTGGACCGATAGCAACGGAAACGTGTTCAGCGCCACCGCCGTCACCAACCCCGACGGCACCCGCAGCCCCCGAATACCACCTGACGGGCAATGGACGACTCACAACCCGGACACCACGACAAGGTCGCACGGCACTGATCCCCAGGCACCGGGCAGCACAGCAGGCCCACTGCGCCCCAATACGGCCATTGACCGAAGTGCGGATGAAACGACCGGTCGCACTGATGAAGATGACGACTACGACGATCCGCCCCCTGCCAGAACCATTCCACCGGACGAGCCCGGTCATGACCGACGTTTCGTCGACTGGAATCGGCCGACCCACCGGCCACCGGATCCTGCTGACCCGAGTGCGCCTCCGCGGCCGATCGACGTCCACGACGAGATCTCCGCACCGCATCGAGATCGAGAGAATGTACCGGACGGCAATACTCGTCCCGAGGAACTACAACCGATCGAAAACCCGAATCCAGTACCGTTGCCGCTGCGCGATCATCAACCGCTGAGTCCGTGGACCGCCTATCCCGTTCGGAATGAGAACGGAACCAGGACGACATTCTTCACCGACGGCAATGGGACTGTTAAGTGGGTTGAGGCCGAGGGAGGATCGAAAGACAAAGCAGTGCACCCACACGGGGCCTGGTCAGGATTTAATCCCGACCTCGGTTACCCACTGCTGCCCGACGTCCAATATCGAGTTCCGAATACCCACAACGATGCAAAATTCATAGATGTCCACACCGATCGACACGGCCAGCCCGATGCAATGACGGCCGAGGTAGAGGCAGGCGGACAAAACCCCAAGTACCGTGATGACGACTCGAAGAAGGGCGCGCAGAAGCGTGCCTATCAAGAAGGCGAGGCAGCCTATCCAAGCAACCCGTCAGGCCGCGATCTGACACCGGAGGAAATCGAGGATTCTCGAATAAAGTGGGCGGGAGGTCACCTGCTCGCGAATGAACTCGGCGGGATCGGCGAATATCTCAATATGCACGGACAGATGGCTGCATCGAATTCCGGCAATGACCGCGACGGCTGGAACTATGCAGCCTCATGGCGAGCCCAGGAGAGCGCTTTGGCAGATTTTGCGGGCGAAGCCCACCAGGACATCAGGAACTATCAAGTCAGCGCACCGCGGGCTTCCAACGGTGTTCCCGATGAGGTCGTCATGCGCTGGCAAGAGGTAATATTCTCCAGAAACCCTGATGGTACGGTACAAATAGGCCCGGACAACGAACCGGTTGTCGAATCAATTGAGACCAGGGAGCGAGTATTTACGAATATTGCCGGCAGCGCCCACTTCGGTCCGCCGACGCGCTACTACGGCAGATAGACACACCCACTATTGCATAGCCGGATACACTGGGCTAGAACTATCCGACATAATTGACAGCCTGACGTACGACGAGGAGATCGATGTCCAACCGAGCGCCGCTGCACATCATGGAGCAGCAGGAAATTCTCGACGAAATTACACGCGAGATACTGCCGACGTTGCCACACGAATGGAGCCGACTGACCGCCCGGGGCATGTTTATCGGCCGCCATACCGATGCGGAAACCGGCATCACGATGCCGAATGGATCGATTCTGCCGTGGCAGTTTCCAACACCGGTATGGCGCAGATTCCAAGATCTCCGCAAGGGCATGTACACAGAAGGCTTCGGTACATGGTTCGAGTTCGAGTACGTTCTGGAACCACCCGCTCGATTCAATATCAGATACAATCGTGACCACTATCCCGGATTCGCGGTTGCGCCGAAGGCCGAAGACTTCGCGCTGGAGAATCAGCGGTATCCCCGTTCGCCACAATACATCCCGGACTGGTTTCGAAACGGCTTGAGCGCAGCCCACTAGAGACCAGGCCCAGGCTCAGCGGGGGAGGTAGGTGCCGGTGCGGGCCTTGGTGGCTGTGGTGGTGAGGATGGCGGCGAGGGTGGACTGGATGCGGGCGGGGGTGGTGGGTTTGGCGATGAAGGTGGTTTCGCCGTAGAAGACGTAGCGGCCGTCGCCGGGGATGTCGTGGAGCTGGAAGTCGTCGCGGCCTTCGGTGTGACGGTTGTCGACGCTGGCATGGGCGTAGACGCCGATGTGGGTGAGGGTGGTGGTGGGTTTGGCCAGGAAGGACTCGAGTTGTTCCCGGGGGGTCGGGTTCCAGCGGTCGCGCACGTGAGGGCGGGGGGCCGCGAGTTCTGCTGCGGTGACGCGGATTTCGCGGCCCTTGCCGGGGGCGACCTTGGGGAGGGTGGAGAGGACCGCGGCGGCCAGGGCCTCGGGGTCGAACAGGTGCAGGGTGACGTCGCCGGGGTTGGTTTCGTCGCCGGGAGCTTGGACCGCGAGGGAGGCGTAGGTGTCTCGGGTGCCGCCGTGGGCTCTGATCGTTTTGACGCCCTTGGCCGCGCCCGCCACTTCGACGCGGGCGTGCGGGGCGAGCAGGGCGGCCATGGCGCGGTCGAGATCGCTGTCGAACTCGGCCATCAGGTTCTCGGCCGCCTTGCTGCGCAGGCGCAGGACCTCGGCGTGGGTTTCGACATCGGTATGGCGGTGATGCAGGGGGTACGGAAGGACGTCGCGGCCCGCGGCTTCCCAGAGAGTGCGGAAATCTAAAGCGGTGAAATGCCAGGTACGCACGGGAGATCTACTCTGTTCCATCAGGATTGGCGACTAGTCGGCGCCGATGACGGGCGGGACCATCTTGGGCAGGGTGTCCAGACCGGTGAGCTCGTCACCGTTCTCCTGAGTGATGAGGTAGTCGGGGATTGCCTTGGTCGATTCGTCGTCCTTGCCGCCGCCCTTGCCCGCACCGGGGCTCATCATGCCGGGCATGCCGGAACGGCCCGCTGTGCCCGCGCCGGTTCCGCGGCCCCCCGCGGTGCCCCCGGCAGACGCCGGGCTTCCGGCAACCGCGCCACCCGGTGTGCCCGCGCCCGGTGTGCCCGAACCCGGCGACCCGCCGCCGGGCGAGCCCGCGCCACCCGGTGATCCGGACGGCGAGCCCGAACCGGGGACGGTCGAGCTCGGGGTGGTCGAGGCGGGAGTGGTCGAGCTCGGCTCCGTCGACTCGGGAGTGGTCGATTCAGGGGTGGTCGAATCGTCTGTCGAGTCGTCGGTGTCGTCCGGATCGGTGGTGGGAGTGGTCGACGCCGGGGTGGTGGGCTCGGTCGTCGTCGCCTGGGTGGTGGGCTGCGTCGTCGAACCCTGAGTGGTGGGTTGTGTTGTGCTGCGCTTTGTTTCGGGCTCGCCGCCGTCTTCGACGGTCTTCGGGATGGGGATCACCGGGACTTTGTTGTCGGACTCGTAAATCACCGGGGCGTACACGGTTTGGAGGATGCGAACGGCTTCGACTCGCGCGTTCTCTTGCGCGACATCATCATTGCGCCACCCACGGCCGGTGAGCAGGGCACCGACATTGTCGAGACCGCTGCGGTGCTCGGGCTCATGGGGGACGAGGCGTTTTGTCGGCTCGAGGCCGGTGCGGAGTTCGTCCAGTTTGGTGCTGGTGAGCGCGGCGGCGGTGGTGACCTTCTTGCCGGTGGCGTCGTATGCCGCAACGGTTTGCGCTGCCGCGTTCGCTGCCGAGCCCGACCAGACGTCGGGGGACATGCCCCGGGCTATCTGCTTGCGGAACTCGTCGAGGGATGTGCTGTTGCGGGTGGAGATTTCGTTCCAGGCACTGATCAGGGCGGAGACGGAATCGAGATCGATCTTGTCGACCTTGGCGCGCAGTTCCTCGACCGTTCCGGGAAACAGGTCGTTCCTCGTCACCGCCGTCGGACGGTACTCGCCGTCGAAACCGAGGTCGCCCGCCTTCTGGCGGTTGCGATCACGCTGGGCGTTGTACTGGTTCTGGATGTCAGCGATTTCGGAGCTGTCGAGTTCACCGTCGTCGCCGGAAAAGGGGGACATCACGAAGTTGCGGAGATTGCCGAACAGGTCCACGCCGCTGATGCTCTGCATGCCGGTCATTCAGCTCACCTGCTCGGTGACGTAGTCGAGGGCGTTGGCGTTCTCGATGTCTTTGCCCGCAATGCGTTTGAAGGAGAGGGAGAAGACCTCGCGCAACTGCTTCACCGCCTCGATGTCCTGGAGGATGACTTCGTAGATCGAGTTCGGCTCACCGACGGCTTGAGCGCGGAATTTCGCCTCGAGCTGCCTGGCAATGTCGAAATCACCGAACCCGGTGACGTTCTGCACGCGCTGCGTGACGCCGATCAGCTTCTGGAGGTCGGCCAGTCGCGTATCGCAGGCCTTGAACATATGGAACGCGGCAGCTTCGTCGTTCAGATAGACCTCGCCGGCCCTCGCCTGTGCGACCAACTGGCTGTATGGGGTATTTCCCGCCATGCCCGACCCCTACTTCGGGAACGTCGGCACTAGCACGGCACCGGCACGCTGGAGGTAGACGCAAGGGTCCTCCAGCGGTCCGTCGGCGATTGCCGAATTACCAACCGCGAGCTGAACAACACCCTGTTCGGACGGGAAGACAACATCGCACCATAGGTTTCGAGTGTCACCTTGTACCCGGAACTGGCGCCCCTGACGATTCGCGATGGTGACGTCAGCGAAGTTGATGTTCCCCGGCTTCTGCTCGAAATAGCTGACGGGCTGCGCTGTCGTGTAGACGGTCAGGGCGTAGTTGGAACCTTCCCATCCACAGATCTCCCATCCCGGCTGCGGAACCCCCGCGACACCCTTCTCCTCCGTCGCCGGATCCACCCCAGCCTCACTCAACGCAGCATCGGAAATCTCCGTGCACGGATTCCACAACACCGGCTTGGCCGTGGTCGTCGCCCCCTTCGACGTGGACTCCCCCGAGCCGCACCCCACCAGCCCGACAACCGCCAAACCGGCAACCACGATCGCCGTACCTGCGCGCTTCATCCCCACCCCTTCCGGCCGAGTACTGCCTTGACCAGGCACATTAGCACGGTCAGCCGACCAGAGCCGGGGGCGCGTAGGTTGTTCGAGCATGAGCGAACTTCGACTTTCGGCGCCCTTCGACGGCCGCAATCCCGAGGGCAAACCGGTGGTGAACCGGTCGGCGGTGGACTCCGATATCCAGGATCAAGTGTTGTCCTACCTCGAGCACGCGCCGGTGATTCTGAGCGCGCGCAGCCACGACGCCGACGAGTTCGACCCCACCCAGCGCGACGTGCCGTTGAACTTCCACACCGACGGCGTGTTCGTCTGGCCGGGCGCTGTCCCCTACTACCTGCGCAAGTACGGCCTGCCGCCGGAGGCCGCGCTGGTCCAGCACATCGTCGGCAAGGGGTTCGAGATCGGGGAGGTCGACGAGGGGGCGCGGCAGGCAGCGGTGCAGAAGGTCGTCGGCTGACGCGGGTCACGGCGGGAGGTTCCGCGGATCTGCGGGCGACGCGCTACCAGCTGCGCCGCACAGTTGCCTTCGAACCGGTTACCAAGCTGTTCGCCGGAACGTCGTCGGCGACGACCGCGCCCGCGGCGATCACCGCGTCGCGGCCGATGCGCACGCCGGGCAGGATCATCGCGCCCGCGCCGATCCACACGTTGTCCGCCACGTCGATCGGCGCGCCGGTGAGGAATCGGCGCCGTTCCTCCGGGTCGACGGGATGGCCCATGGTGATGAAAGTGGCCTTCGGGCCGACCATCACGCCCCGGCCCAACCGGATTCCGGCGTAGTCGAGGAACGTGCAGCCCTGATTGATGAACACGCGCTCGGCCAGTTCGAGGTTCAGGCCGTGATCGGTATAGAAGGGCGGATAGATCGTGAGACCCGCCGGGAGCGGACGGCCCAAGATCTCCGCGAGCAGCGCCGCCTTCCCCGTCTCGTCGTCGAAGGGCAAGACGTTGAGACGGGAGGTCAACGCGCTGACCTGCAGAACCCGCTCGTGCATCGCCCTGAACCCGGCCCCGAGAACCCGCTCACCCCTGGCCAAAAGTTCGGGATCGTGAATATCCATGAAGTTGTCGCTCGCCATCCCCCGATTCTCACGCACCCCGCACCCGCTCCGAGCGGCGCTGCGCTATCCGGTGCGCAGCATCTCGATCACCCGGTGGGCGGCGGCTTGCGCGGCGGCATCGACCTCGCCCAGCGCGCCGGGGTCGGGCAGGTCGAGCGTCATCCGGATCTCCACACACATGTTGCTGTCGACGAACGTGAGTTCGTGGATCAGCAGGGACGGCGAACCCTTCATCGGCGAATCGACCGACACGGCTTCGGTGCCGATCCCGGTCACGGGGGTGCTGGTTCCGCCGCGCGCCACCACGCTGATGCCGCGGTCACGGCGCGTCGCGAATTTCGCGGTGCTGGTTGTGCTCTTGTCGGCGAACCACACCGTGATGCCGAACATCGGCATCGTGGGAAAGGGGCTCTGGACCACTCCGCCCCGATAGTCGGCGTTGCACGCGAGCTCGCCACCACCGTAGGAAGCGATCGGCGGGGTCTTCTTGTTCGTGGAGAGCTGCGCGAGCTCACCACCCCACGGCGCCATCATCGCCGTGTCCATCACGTCGCACGCGTTCGCCACCCGATCCACCGAATATTGACCGTGCCACGGCTCGGGGCCTGCGCTCGCGGCCGCCGAGGTGGTGGCAGGCAGTGGCGGCGGCAACACGGTCGGGGTTTCCGGCGACTTCGACCGGACCAGCACGACGACTCCCGCCACGACCACGGCCACGACGATCGCCGCGATCGCGCCGCCGATCAGCAGCCCGTTGTTCGACGACCTCGGCGCAGGGATGCCCGCGGGCCACTGATTCTGTGGCGCGCCATGGCCCTGCCACGGTTGTCCGGGATAGGGAGCCCCCGGACCGTACTGCGGCGGATATCCGGGGGCGGGCGGGGTCGGACCGTACGGATTATCCGGCGGCGGCCAGTGCGCCTGACCCTTATCACGGCCCCACGGATCCTGGCTGGTCATCGCGCCCCCCTTGTTGTCACCTTCGCGATCGCAGCGTAGTCGGCGGGGCGGCCCCGGTTCGCACAAGATCACTGACGCGTATCGATGATGGGGAGATCGCGCCGATCGGAGACGGGGGGTTTACGATCCGTGCGGCTGGGAACAGGCGTACCCCGCGCATTCGCTCCGGCCGTGCGCGGCCGCGGATCGCCCTCGCGGCTGCGCACACGATGCGTGACGAGCATCCCTGCACCGAGACGACGGTTTCGGGGGATACTGGGGACGGGCGGCACCGACGGGTGAGCCACATTGCGGCAATTGCAGAGAAATGGAGCTTGACGACGTGGATGCGCGTTCGCTTGCGCTGGTCCGCGCCGATTTCCGCGGGGTGTCGGAGACACCCGGTGGGTCCGAGCGGCTGATCAGCGCTTTCTACGGTCACCTGTTCGCGCAGGACCCGAGGTTGCGTGAGCTGTTTCCGCCTGCCATGGACATGCAGGCCAAGCGGATCACGACGGCGGTGCAGTTCGTCCTCGAGCATCTCGAGGACTTCGAACGCGCCCAGCGCTTCCTCGAGCAACTGGCCCGCGACCATCGCAAGTACGGGGTCGAGGCCGACCACTACGACATGGCCGGGCGCGCGCTGCTCGCGGCGCTGCGCACCTTCCACGGCAACCGCTGGACCAGAGAACTCGATGAGGGCTGGCGTGACATCACGCTGCTGATCTCGGCGTCGATGGCGATCGGCGCCAACGAGGACACCTCGCAGCCGTACTGGGACGCGACCGTGGTCGGTCATCGCCGGGTGCTCGACGATCTGGCGATCGTGCGGTTACAGGCCGACGGGCCCATTCCGTTCAAGGCCGGACAGTATGTGCCGGTCGCGGTGCCGCAGCGGCCGAACATGTGGCGCTACTTCTCCCCGGCCATCCCCGCGAACCCGTATGGCGAGATCGAGTTCCATGTGCGGCGGATCAGTGGCGGCTGGGTGAGTCCGGCGATCGTCAACGACACCAAGGTCGGGGACCGATGGAAGATCGCCGGCCCGCTCGGTGGGTTGCACGTGGACCGCGAGTCGGGCCGCGACGTCCTGATGATCGGCTCCGGCACCGGCATCGCGCCGTTGCGGGCGCAGCTGATCGAGATGAGCCAGCGGGGGATCAATCCGCGCGTGCACTTCTTCATCGGCGGGCGCTACCCCGGCGACCTCTACGACGTGGACAACATGTGGCAGCTCTCGCAGTCCAACCCGTGGCTGACGGTGGTGCCGGTCTGCGAGGAGCACACCAATCCCTGGTGGTATCCCCAGGATTCGGGTGCGGCGCCGATGGGCATGCCGCGCCGCCTGGTCGGTAACCTGGGAGCGGTGGTGACCAGCTTCGGCGCGTGGTCGGACCGTCAGATCCAGATCGCGGGATCGCCGTCGATGATCGCCAATACCCGTTACGCGCTCCAGCGGGCCGGTACACCGCTCGAGATCATCGCCGCCGACCCCGTCTGAACCCGCCTGCGACATCGCGAAAGAGGCTGATGAGCAACGCTTTTCCCGACCCCGCCTGGACTGCCACCGTCGTCGGCCACCACCGCTTGCGCCACGACCTCGCCGTGATCCGGCTGATCGGCGATTTCGTGCCGTTCGAGGCGGGCGGTTCGGTGGAGGTCGAGGTGCCGCAGCATCCGGGGGTGCGGCGGCGGTTCTCCCCCGCGCTGCCGCCCTCGCTGGACGGCAAGCTCGAGTTCCATGTCCGGACGGTGCCCGGTGGGTGGTGCTCGAGTTCCATCGTCACCGACACCAAACCCGGTGATCAGTGGCGAATCAACGCGCCCCATGGTGTTTTCGCGGTCGACCCCGACGCTGTCGAGGTGGTGATGATCGCCGGCGGTACCGGGCTGGCGCCGATGCGCGCCCAGATCCTGGACCTGGCCCGCCGCGACACTCCGCCGCGCACCTACCTGTTCTTCGGCGGCCGCTCACCCCGCGACCTCTACGCCAACGACATGCTGTTCCTGCTGTCGGGCGAATTGCCGTGGCTTTCGGTCATTCCGGTTGTCGAGAGTCCGGAAGATCCTGCGGTGCGCGATGAATGGCACGAGCAGACCCGCTCCGATGTGGGCTTCGGACTCGAAGAAATGCTCCACGGCACCCTCGCTGACGTCGCCGCAGCCCACGGCCCGTTCACCGAACACCAAGTCCTGGTCTGCGGTTCGCCCGCGATGGTCGGCACCACCGTCGACCGCTTGATCGAATCAGGAACCCCCGCGGCCAACATCGTCTCCGAAGGCGCATGAAGACCACGGACGGCGTCGCGGCCTGCCCGCCATCAGAACAAGGGGTCGTGGCGGATCGACTGGGCCTGGGTGCCTGCGGCCATCAGGCGGAACTTGGTGGTCTGGACCATCGAGGGGGAACCGACGATTTGGACGTCGCGGTCCGCCCAGGGGCCGTAGCTGGCGACGACCTTGCCGATTTGACCGGTCATGCGGGGTTCCAGGCCGGGTAGATCCGGGTGGGGCTCGCCGGAGTCGTAGTACCACCAGGGGTTTTCGTCACTCTCGCTGACGGGGGTGACGGAGAGCCATTTGTTGGCGATGGCGAGTTGGCTCAGAACCTGGAGGTCGTAGAGATCGCAGGGGTGGTGGCCGCCGACGAACAGGTGGACCTTCGGGTTGACCCGGCGCTGGGCCATCGCCATGATCTGCGCGCGCAGGGGGGCGATGCCGGTGCCGCAACCGACCATCAGCATCTTGCGTTTGGTGTTGCGCGGCACGCCGAGACCGCCGAGGGGTGAGCCGAGCGCCCACTGATCACCGACGGCGGTATGCGCGACCATGGCGGGGCTGACCCAGCCGCCGAGCACACCCCGCACATGGAACTCGATCTCGCCGTTGGGATTGGCCGGGTTCGCCGGCGAGAGATAGCGCCACATCCGCGGCCGCGAGGGGATCTGCACGCTGAGGTACTGACCGGCGGCGTACTGCATCGGCACGTCGAGCTGGACCCGGACGATCGAGAGATTGCGCAGCACCTCGCGATGTTCGACGACGGTGCCCGTCCAGGTGGCCGGGGTGGTCTCCTTGTCGGCGGCGCTGATCATCGCGCCACTGATGGTGGCCAGGCCCTCGTCCCACGCGCTGGCGACCTCGTCGGTCCACATCTCCGCACCGGCGAACAACCGCATGGCCGATTTCAGCGAGTTGGCCACGGCCACATAGTGCGCCGGTTGCACGCCGTACTTGCGGTGGTCGCGCCCGAGCTGGGCCAGGAACGGCAGCAGCTTGTCGGGCTCCTCCAGCCGGTCGAGGGCGTAGGAGATCGCCGTGACGAGTCGGTCGCGCTGGGAATCCATGGCAGCCGGGAAGTAGTCGCGGACACCGGGGTAGTCCGTGAAGAGGATCGAGTAGAACGACCTCGACAGCTTCTCGGGTCCACCTTCTTCCGCAGCAACCGCCTTGAACGTAGTACGGATCAAAGCGATAGTCCGCGAATCCATATGTGTCACAACCTCGTTTCGCCATCGAACGCTAGCCGCGCCGGCGAGTGACGGGCTGGGAGGACACTCGTCAGCAGCCGATGCGAGAAGTCTAGGCGAGGTTTGCCAGCTTAGGAATCGTACTCTTAAACATCACGCATGTAATTCACGAAATACCAGGCGGTTTCCAGTATTGTCCCATGAAAACATACCTGTGGCCCGTTAATCGACGGTGAACAGCCGCTCACGATTCTCGAAACCGCCCGGCGTATCAGGCAATTGGTGACCAATGGCCCTGGTAGAGCGACCCTTCCGCTATGTCGGCCACACGCGGCAAACCGACGCGCCGAGCCATGACACGCGGGGGCGGCGCACCGGAGTGACTGGTCGGCGGCAGCGAAATGCCTTCCGATTGATCCGAATTCAGCATCCGTGCAGCAAACTTTTGGACGTCCACGGTGATAAATCCCCACCTCAGCGCGCCGCGACGCTACTTCCGATCAGCAAGATCACGAATAAGTGGGTTGCTGGAGAGTCACCAGCCGGTCGCCGGGGGTTGACCGGAGACGAACGAGCCCCCGGCTCGCATCCACCACAGCGGATGGGCGAACCGGAGGCTCGTCGAATCGAAGACGACTCAGCGCCGATGCCGTGGCTGCCACACCACGAGCGCGGTACTGCGCGTCGGCGGCGACAGGTCGGGCCGGTAGCCCGCCCGCAACCGCTCCAACTCCGCGCTCATCTCCTCCACGCGCTGCTGCAACGCCTCCACCTGGTTGGTGAGCTCGATGATGCGCTTGATGCCGGCGAGATTGACGCCCTCGTCCTGCGACAGGCGCTGCACCTCGCGCAGCACCTCGACGTCGCGGGCCGAATAACGGCGTCCGCCACCCGAGGTCCGTTGCGGGGTGACCAAACCCAGCCGGTCGTAGGTACGCAACGTCTGCGCGTGCATCCCCGCCAGTTGAGCCGCCACCGAGATCATGAAGAACTCGGCACGCGCGGCGGCACCCGAAACAGACTTCGGATTATCGGACATCAAGCACCCGCCCATCCTGCACGCGGTTCGAAGCCACTGGCCTTCTCCGCCTCCTGATAGCGCTTGAGCGCATCGGTGGCGTCGGAGTCCAGCGATTGCGGCACCGCGACCTTCACCGTGACCAGCAGGTCACCGGCGCCGCCCGCCGCGCCGCGCTTGGGCACGCCACGACCACGGACTCGCAGGATACGCCCGTCGGCGGTGCCAGGGGGCACCTTCACGCCGACCCGGCCGTCCAGCGTCGGCACGGAAACTGTTGTCCCCAGAACCAATTCGCTGTAGCTCACCGGGAGCACCAGGGTGAGGTCGTCGCCTTGACGGCCGAAGACCTTGTCCTGGCTGACGTGCACCGTGACATACAGATCGCCCGACGGCGCACCGCGCAGACCCGCCTCGCCCTGACCGGCCAGCCGGATCTTCTGACCGTCACTGACGCCCGGTGGAATCCGGACGGTGATGGTGCGGGTGCGGTTCTGGATACCGGTCCCCGAGCAGTCGGTGCACGGGTCGTCGATGATCGACCCGGTGCCGCGGCAGTCGTCGCAGGGCTCGCTGAAACCGAACGCGCCCTGATTCCGGCTGACCACGCCCGCACCGTTGCAGTGCGGGCACACACGCGGGCTGGTGCCCGGCTTGGCGCCGCTGCCGTGACAGGTGGTGCACGGCGAGGGACTCGTCATCCGCAGCGGAACGGTGACGCCCTGGGCCGCCTCACGGAAACCCAGGGTCGTCTCGGTCTCCACGTCGGAGCCGCGGCGCGGACGAGCCGCCCCCCGGCCACCGCTGCCACCCCGGTTGAACAGCCCGCCCAGCAGATCGCCGAGCCCGCCGTCGCCCGCGGCACCGGTGTTACCGGCCTGTCCGAAGATGTCGCCGATGTTGAAGTCCTGCGAGAAGCCGCCACCGGCACCGGGATTGAACCCGCCGCCGTAGGCTCGTCCGCCACCGCCGCCGCCCGCGAACATGCGGCGCGTCTCGTCGTACTCCTTGCGCTTGGCAGGATCCGACAGCACCGCATTGGCTTCGCTCACGGTCTTGAACCGTTCCTCGGCCTTGGTGTCACCCGGGTTGGAGTCCGGGTGCAGGTCGCGGGCGAGCTTGCGGTAGGCCTTCTTGATCTCGTCCTGCGAGGCGCCGGAGGAGACACCCAGCTCCTTGTAGAAGTCCTTTTCGATCCACTCCCGTTGGCTCACCGGGCATCTCCTCCTTTCGCGTTCTTATTGACTGTCGCCGGCATCCGGATCCGATGCCCCCGCGACCTCGGCATCGGTTACCCCGACCAGCGCGTGCCGAAGCACCCGGTCGCCGAACCGATAGCCCTTGCGCATGACGATGCCGATCACCGGGTCGGCGCCTGAACCCTCGTGCTGCACTGCCTCGTGCAGCGTGGGGTCGAACGGGTCACCGGCGGAACCGAACTCGACGAGACCCTGCTTGGTCAGCGCGGTCTCGAGCTTGTCGGCGACGGACTTCAGCGGGCCGGAATCGAGGTCGCCGTGCGCCCTCGCCCGATCCAGATCGTCCAGCACCGCGAGCAATTCGGTGACCACCGACGCCTTGGCGGCGTCGATGTTGGCCTGACGGTCACGCTCGACCCGGCGGCGGTAGTTCGCGTATTCCGCGGTCAACCGCTGCAGGTCGGCCGTGCGCTCGGCCAGCTCGTCGTGCTCCGGCTCGACAACGTCGGCGTCGAGGGCGGAGTCCGCCGTGGCGGCCTCCGCGTTCTCGTCCGCGGTGTCGTCGAGGATGTCTTCGACCAACTCCTGCTCCGAGGAGTTCGCCTCGGTCACTTCTTGTCCGTGTCGACCGGCTCGTCCACGACCTCCGCGTCGACGACCTGATCGTCATCGGCCTGGCTGGGGCCCGCGCCGTTGCCGGACTGCGCGTCGGCGGCGGCGGTGGCCTCGTAGATCGCCTGGCCAAGGGCCTGCGACTCGGTGGCCAGCTTCTCCACGGCCGACTTCACCGCGGAGATGTCGGTGCCCTCGAGCGCCGACTTGGCCTCGGCGACCGCGGTTTCCACCTTCGCCAGCTGATCGGCGGAGACCTGTGCGCCACCCTCGCTCAGCTTCTGCTCGTTGATGAACTTCTCGGTCTGGTGGACCAGCGACTCGGCCTGGTTGCGGGTCTCGGCCTCTTCACGGCGTGCCTTGTCGTCGGCGGCGTGCGCCTCGGCGTCGGCGACCATGCGGTCGATCTCTTCCTTGGACAGACCGGAGCCGTCCTGGATCTTGATCTTGTTCTCCTTGCCGGTGCCCTTGTCCTTCGCGGTGACGTGCACGATGCCGTTGGCGTCGATGTCGAAGGTGACCTCGATCTGCGGCACGCCGCGCGGGGCCGGGGGCAGGCCGGTGAGCTCGAAGGAGCCGAGCAGCTTGTTGTGCGAGGCGATCTCGCGCTCACCCTGGAACACCTGGATCTGCACCGAAGGCTGATTGTCGTCAGCGGTGGTGAAGGTTTCCGAGCGCTTGGTGGGGATGGTGGTGTTGCGCTCGATGAGCTTGGTCATCACGCCACCCTTGGTCTCGATGCCCAGCGACAGCGGGGTGACATCGAGCAGCAGGACGTCCTTGACCTCGCCCTTGAGCACGCCGGCCTGCAGGGCGGCGCCGACGGCGACGACCTCGTCCGGGTTCACGCCCTTGTTCGGCTCACGGCCACCGGTCAGTTCCTTGACCAGCTCGGAGACGGCGGGCATCCGGGTGGAACCACCGACGAGCACGACGTGGTCGATGTCGGCCACGTTCAGGCCCGAGTCCTTGATCACGGACTGGAACGGCGCGCGGGTGCGATCGAGCAGATCAGAGGTGATCTTCTGGAACTCCGAGCGGGTGAGCTGCTCGTCGAGGAACAGCGGGTTCTTGTCCGCGTCGACGGTGATGTAGGGCAGGTTGATCGAGGTGGACTGACCCGAGGACAGTTCGATCTTGGCCTTCTCGGCGGCCTCGCGCAGACGCTGCATGGCCATCTTGTCCTTGGTCAGGTCGATGCCCGAGGACGCCTTGAACTTGTCGACCAGCCAGGACACGACGCGCTCGTCCCAGTCGTCGCCACCGAGGTGGTTGTCACCGGAGGTCGCGCGGACCTCGACGACGCCCTCGCCGATTTCCAGCAGCGAGACGTCGAAGGTGCCGCCACCGAGGTCGAAGACCAGGATGGTCTGCTCTTTGTCGCCCTTGTCCAGGCCGTACGCCAGCGCGGCGGCGGTGGGCTCGTTGACGATGCGCAGCACGTTGAGACCGGCGATCTGGCCGGCTTCCTTGGTGGCCTGACGCTGGGCGTCTTCGAAGTAGGCCGGGACGGTGATCACGGCGTCGGTGATCTCCTCGCCCAGGTAGGCCTCGGCATCGCGCTTCAGCTTCATCAGCGTGCGCGCGGAGATCTCCTGCGGCGTGTACTTCTTGTCGTCGATCTCGACGTTCCAGTCGGTGCCGATGTGGCGCTTGACCGAGCGGATGGTGCGGTCGACGTTGGTGACCGCCTGGTTCTTCGCGGGCTGACCGACGAGAACCTCGCCGTTCTTCGCGAAGGCGACGATCGAGGGGGTGGTGCGCGAGCCTTCCGAGTTCGCGACGACGACCGGCTCGCCGCCTTCGAGCACGGCGACGACGGAGTTCGTGGTCCCGAGGTCGATTCCGACCGCACGAGCCATAGTGGTTTCCTCCTGTTTGACGTTCGGTTAGTGCAACGCTGAGCTTTGACGAACTGAGCGTAGTGGGCTCAATCTTGCCTGCGAGGTCCGCCGTGAGTCAACTCAAAGTTGAGTCAGGTTCGCTCATGTTGTTGATCGGCACAACCAGCAGCTGCGGCGATTCATTCCCGCCACCCGAAAAAATTTCCCGGCCCCCGAGCCATTCTTGCCACGAGTGCGCTCAACTGCAGCCCCCGATGCGCGATCGTGACGGTCCGGGGACTATCGATGAGCTCACGGTTCGAACACGAAAGGGTGGAGCACATGTACACACTTGATCTGCTGACCGTCGGGCGCGGGCGCGACGTTGTCGATGCCGCACTCGGCTATGTGGGCGGGCTCGGATATCGCGCCCTCGGATCGACCACCGACGAGGAGGCGCTCGCGATTCTCGCGCGTGAGCAGGTTCGCCTGCTGGTGATCGGCGGTGGGGTAGAAGCCGAGTCCCGGCAGGTCTTGACCGCCGCGGCCGAGGGGCACGGCGCCACCGTCATCCAGGCGGAGCGGGCCGGGCGCGGGATCGAGCAGTACCTCGCGGAGGAGGTTGTGCCGATGCTGGGTGACTGATCAACCCTGCCGGTAGGGGTGCGAACAGTTCCTCCGACCGGCTAGGTGGCCCGCGGTGCAGGGAGTTCGGCCAGGATTCCCTCCGCACTGCGGGCCGCGGCGCGGCAGGCGGTGGCGGTGGCTCGGTCCGCGAGCGGATGGGCCGCTCGGGCCCGCCAGATGCGAACGGCGGAGAAAGCCGTGGCGCGCACGGAATCCGGGCCGGACTCCGCCGGTAGCCCGAGGCGGAGATGCGCGGCCACGCCCGCACCGCCGAGAATGCGGTACAGGTCGGCGAGTACCGGTGGCGGCAAAGGCAATTCGTCGGTGCGCAAGCGGCCGAGCAGCCGGAGTTCGGTGAAACCGTGCACATCGGCGAGCCGGGCACGCACACGCGGACGCAGGCGATCGGCTTCGGTGCCGGGGTAGGCGGCCAGGATCCGGTCCAGCGTGCTCAGCGCCGAATGCGCCTTCAACTCCTCGGCGCGCTGGCCGAATTGGACCTCCAAGACCGACCGGAGTTCCTCGATGCCGCTGCGGGCCGCCAATTCCGCGGCCAGCGCGGAAGAATCGCGGGCACCGAGCCGGATCAGCATGGTGGCCATGCGAATACCGAACAGACCGAAGCGATCCACCAGCTGTGCGCGCAGTTCCGGTGCGACCGGCAGCGCGATATCGGCGCGGGCGAAACGGTCCGCCGAGAGCAACGCGATCCCGAGGTCCTCCGCGGGCACCGTGGACAGCGCCTCGAAAGCCGCGAACTCCGGCTGTCGCAGGGTCGCCGCGGCGAAGGCGAGCAGACCGGCCACCGGAATCACCGCCTGGCACAGGCCGGTTCGTTCCAGCTCGTCGGCGAACCGAGCGGCGACATCGCGGGCCGAATGCAGCGCGTCGATGCGGCCGGAGCCGATCTCGTCGGCGCGCGACACCACCCCGATCACCCCGAGCGGCCCCGCGCCACCGGCGCCCGCGCCGATCTGCTCGAGAAAACGCACATCGGCGGCATCGAGACGGCGCAACAGGTAGACGACGGCGTCGGCGCCGGACACCGACAGCGGCGCGGCGCGCGAATCATCCTCGACCTCAGCGGGAGTGAGCAGTCGTGCGGTGCGCATCGACACCTCACGCGACAGCGACGACGTGCCGGGAGTGTCGATGATCGTGGTCTGCGACAACGCGGCCGACGGCCAGCCGACCTCGAGATGATCCACCTCACGGGGGCCGCGCGCATTCCAGCTCAGACCGTTCAGGTCGAAGGTCAGTCCGTGCGCGCCGCCGCCGCGTCGCACGATCACATTCGCGCGCGAACCGTCGGCCGCGTGCGCGGTGACCGTGGGGGTAGCGGCGTCGCGATACCAGGTGACGACGCGGGTGCACTCGGTGGCGTCGGTCGGGGCGACAGCCTGACCCACCAGCGCGTTCAGCAACGTCGACTTGCCCGCCTTGATCGAACCGGCCAGCGCGACCCGCAGCGGCTCGCGCAAGCGGTACTCGCATTCGGCCAGCAGCGCGCGCACGTACTCGTCGCGGCCGAACGCCCGCGCCGCCGCGCCGATCAGCTCGTGCGCTTCGGCCAGGATCCTCGGTGTGGTCCGGTCGCCGGGCGCGGCGGTGTCGAAACGGTGGGTCACCCAGATACCGTACCGTCGGCCCGTCTCGGTTCGATCTGCATCGATTCCGCGTAGCGACGCAGCTCGGCGACCGCGTGAAGTTGGCGTTCCAGCACTGCGGTGCGCTCGGCGCGGTGTGTGGCAGCCATCGCCGCCGCCTCCTGCGCGGCCCGCAGGGAAGCGTCGATCGAACGCAGACTGCGCTCGGCCACACCGGCGAAGTGGTCGCGCAGCGCGCGGTGGATACGGTGCAACCGGTCCTTGGTGTCCTTGGCGGCCTGGAACGCCACGTCGTCGAGGAACCGGCGCACCTCACCGTTCGCCTCGATGCGGCGGCGCGCCAGCCGGGCGGACTTGTCGTCGCGATAGGCCTTGCCGCCGACGATCAGACCCGCGCCGAGCGAGATCGGGTTCAGCATGGCCAGGCCCGCGAAGGTCGTGGCGAGGCCGATCATCAGCACGCCGCCGTAGGAACCGCGCATACCGACCAGCACCTTGCTCGTGAACCCGATATCCGGCTCGAGATCGGCCAAGGAACCCGAGCTCACCAGGACGCTCTCATCGTCCATCCCGGCGTGCACCTCCGGCAGATCGACCGCGCCGACCTCGGCGAAATGGCCCGCGATCCGTTCGGCGAGCAGTTCGGCTCTGCGGTGGGTCAGCAGAAGATTGTCGCCGAGGGCGGTGTCGACGGAGCCGGTCAGCCATTCCGTGATCGCGCCCCAATGCCTGCCCGGGTCGTTCTCGTCTATCCACTCCTGGCCCGTGCGGGCGACGCCGCGCAGGCGCTCGCGCAGGTCGTGGTCCACGTCGCCGACCAGGTCGGTGATGCCGTCGGTGAGGGTCTGCTGCCAGCTCGCGGTGCGCCGCTGCAACTCCTCGGCCGCCGCACGCGCCGACTGCAACTCGTTGACCGCCGCCGCGCCACTGGCCGGATCGCGCAACGCGACCAGCTCGCTACCCAGCGCCAGCGCCAGATGCTCCGCCGCCGAATGCAATTCACGAGCCACAGCCTGCCGAGTGACCGCCTGATCACGGGCGACGACCCGATCGCGCAGGAAACCGAACAGCACGCCGAACCCGGACTCCAGGCCCAGCTGCGCATCCTGCAAACGCAGGGCGTGCGCACGCAGCAGCGCCGATACCGGGATCAGGGTGACATCGGTTTCCGCGCGCGTCAGATGGGCTCGGTCGGCCTCCAGCACTTGACGCCAATGCGGGTAGAGGTCGGTCTTGGTGAGCAGAACGGCGACCGCGGGACACATTTCACGGATCTGCCGGACGAAGGTGAGTTCGGGTTCGGTGAGCTCGGTGGAGGCATCGGAGAGCACGAGCACGGCATCGGCGGCCGCCGCGAGGCCGAGCACGCCCGCGGCGCAGGCACTTCCGTGTCCGCCGACGCCAGGGGTGTCGATCAGGACGATGCCGTCGGCCAGCAGCTGACTGGGGAGCTCCGCCTCGATCCGCACCACCTGTCTGCCCTGCGCCAGCGGCGTGCGGGGATCGACGGCGCCGATCTCGTCGAACGGGATCTCGACCCGCGATTCGTCGGTACCCGGCGCGGTGAGCACCAGGTACGCCCGCTGCTGCGCGCCGTAGGACAGCTGCAGGGGCAACACGGTGGTCGCGTCGTCGCCGACCCGGCACACATCCAACCCGAGTAGCGCGTTCACGAACCTGCTCTTGCCCTGACCCAGCTGACCGGTGACGACGATCCGGTGGCGCGGGTCGCGCACCCGCACGGCCACCTTCTCCAGGCGGCCGACCAGGTCGTCACGGCCCGCGGCGTGGGCCGCCGCGACGGTGTCGGACAACACCGTCGTCAGCGGCACCGCGGTCGGTGCGAGAACCGTCATCCCTTTGCCCGTTTCGCTCAGTGGAACAGTCCGTCGGTGTGCACGTCGGCACCGGTGTCGGCGGCGGTGCTCGATTCACCGAACAGCGACGTCTCGGCACCGCCGAGGCTGGAACCGTGCAGACCCGAACCGAACGCGCTCGCGACGTCGACGCCGGACCAGGTGTCGGCCGCGGTGGTCACCGCACCCTGGGTCGTCGCGCCGACGGTGCCGGAAGCGTCGACCTGAGTTGTCGAGGTCGCCGTGGTCTGGCCGGAGAGGCCACCGACCGCGGCGGTGCCGCCGCCCTGCGCGGTGCCGTCGACGGCGGAGGTGAAGCCGCCCGCCACCTGGGTGCCGCCGGTGAACGCGCTCGACAGTCCCGTGTCGCCGAGGCCGGTCTCGAGGCCGGTTCCTGTTTCGGCGACGCCGGTGGCGGAACCGGTCAATCCGGTCTCCACGGCACCGGTCAGCCCGGTCTGCGCGGCACCGGTCAGCCCGGACTCCACGGCACCGGTCAGCCCGGTCTGTGCGGCACCGGTCAGCCCGGACTCCACGGCACCGGTCAGCCCGGTCTGCGCGCCTCCTACGGCGGAACCCGCGAGCCCCGCGCCTGCGTCGGCGACACCGGTCAGGCCCGCGTGGGCGCCACCGGCCAGATCCACACCGGACTCGAGGGCGCCGTTCACTCCCACCTGCGCACCCGAGGTGAGCGAGGCGGTCACGTCGGTGCCGGCAGTCGTCGCGGTCTCGAGGCCGCCTTGCAGACCGGTGGTCAGCCCGATACCCGACGTGGTGGACAGCGCTGATTCCAAACCGGTCGTGAACTGTCCGGCGCCGGCCTCCGCCCCACCCGTGAAGCCACCGGTCAGATCGGTACCCGCCGACACGGCGCCACCCAACCCGGTTTCGAGGCCGGTGCCCAGGTCCGCGCCCGCACCGACCACACCGTCGAGACCGGTGATCGCCGACGTGGTGGCGGCCACGCCTAGCCCGCCGGCGGCCTGCGCACCCACGTTGGCTGCGGCGCCGAGCCCACCGGCAGCCTGCGCACCCGCGTTGGCGACCGCACCGAGCCCACCGCCGACGCCGGCACCGAGTCCTCCCGCGGCCGTGGTCGCACCGCTCAGACCGGCTTCGAGGCCACCGCCCAGACCAGCGGTGACACCCGCCGCACCATCCAGGCCGGCGTCGATATCACCACCAGCGGCCAACGCACCGTCGAGACCAGCGCCCGCGCCGGACAACGCGCCACCGAGACCGGCACCGGCCGCACCGGTCAACGCGCCACCGAGACCGGCTCCGGCACCCACCGCACCGTCGAGCCCAGCGGCAAGATCCGCGCCCGCGCCTGCCGCACCCGTGAGCACACCGCCCAGACCCACACCCGCACCGGCCGCGCCGCCCAGCGCGGCATCCAGGCCGGTCTCGAGTTCGGCACCGGCGCCGACCGCACCCGTGAGCGCCGCACCGAGACCAGCGCCCGCGCCGACCGTGCCGGCCAGGTCGCCGCCGAGACCGGCGGCAAGGTCCGCCCCCGCACCGACCGCACCGGTCAGGGCACCGTCGAGACCGGCACCGACTCCACCGGCCAGCGTGGTGTCGAGACCCGCACCCAGATCCGCGCCGAGACCGCCCGCGCCGTTCAGCGCGCCACCGAGCCCGGCGGCAAGATCGCCACCCACATCGACCGCACCACCCAGACCAGCAGCCAGGTCTCCACCCACATCGACCGCACCACCCAGACCAGCAGCCAGGTCTCCACCGACACCGGCCGCGCCGTTCAGTGCGCCGCCCAGACCGGCAGCCACGTCACCACCAACACCCACCGCACCGTTCACAGCACCACCCAGACCAGCAGCCACGTCACCACCAACACCGGCCGCACCGTTCAGGGCACCACCGAGACCAGCGGCCAGGTCACCACCAACACCCACAGCACCACCCAGACCAGCAGCCACATCACCACCAACACCGGCCGCACCGTTCAGGGCACCACCGAGACCAGCGGCCAGGTCCCCGCCAACACCCACCGCACCGTTCACAGCACCACCCAGACCAGCAGCCAGGTCACCACCTACGCCGACCGCTCCGGTCAACGCTCCGCCGAGACCAGCGGCCAGGTCCCCGCCAACACCGACCACACCGTTCACAGCACCACCCAGACCAGCAGCCAGGTCACCACCGACACCGACCGCGCCGGTCAACGCTCCGCCGAGGTTCGCGCCGAGGTCGAGGGCGCTGTCGATCGCGCCGTTCAGGCCGAGGCCGGCACCGAGGGCGCCGGTCACATCGGCGGCCAGGTCGGTGCCGAGGCCGGCGTTCACATCGACGTTCGCGCCGGTGACGGCGCCGAGTGCGACATCGAGGCCAGCGCCTACCTGGGCGGCGGCGTCGGCGACGACGGAGGCCACCGCGCCGAGGCCGACGTCGAGACCGAGGTCGAGTTCGGCATCGGCTGCCGCGGCCGCCGTCACGGCGGCGGCAGCGGTGGCCGTGCCTGCCAGGGCCGCGCTCGTGCTCGCCGCGGCGCCCGCGGCAACGATCGCCTGCAGCTGAGAGCCGCCGCTGACCAGCGCGGATTCCGCCACCATCGGGGCGACGGCGGAAATATCCTCCGGGGTCACCGCGAGGCCTGCCTCAGCCAGCGCGAGGCACGGGTTGGCGCAGTAGCTCGCCGCGGCTTCCGGGTCGCGCAGCAGATTGAGGATGAACTCCAGAATCGCGTTCGGTGTCATCGAGATCAGCTCCTCCAGATCATCGGCAGTGATGCCCGACCTGTTTGTCGTTGGAATGTCTTTCACGCTAGGCGGGTTCGCCGTTACAGATAACGGGGCGAATACCTAGTCCCGCCGGGCATGCCCCATTAGGGGCCGGCCACCGATTAGGGGAATTTCCCCGTACTTGCCCCGGCACGAGTAACAGCTGCCCGCTAGCAACCGACAGATCGAGTGGGACGCTGCCATCGGCGATCTCGCTGTACACAAGCGTTTACCGGCCCGCCGGAAGTCCTGCGAACGGGGTTGTCCAATGACAGAGCGTCTGGCGCTCGGCATCACTGTCGGAGCGGCGAATTCGGCCGCCGCGGCCACGACAGCCGACGGGACCGGTGCCACCGTTGTCACCCACCGCAGCGCACTGATGCTCGGCGCTGACGGATCGGTGAGCTTCGCCGACACCACGCGTCACCGTCACGGAGTGGTCGTCGACGACTACGTGTCCAGGGTCGGCGATCCGGTGGATCTGCTGGCAGCGGACGGTTCCGCCCACGACGCAGCCGATTTGGCCGCCGCTGCGACCCGTGCGCTGATCGCCGAACTCTCCGGCGACGCCACCGACGCGCCGACCACCGTCGCGTGCTACCCGGCATGGTGGCCGGAGCACACCGTCGAGGCCGCCAGGTCCGCGCTCGCGCGCTCGGGCCTGCCCGAGGTGACACTGGTGCCGGAGCCGCTGGCCGCCGTGCGCCGATACGAGATCGAGCACGGACAGCTCGACGACGGCGCGCTGGTCGTGTACGACCTCGGCGCGAGCGGGTCGACCGTGTCGGTCCTGCGCACCGGCGAGCAGGCCGGTCTGCTCGGCACCCCGGCGCACAGCACCGCGATCGCCGGTTCCGAATTCGATCTACTGACCATGCGCTATGTGCTGGCAAATGTTCTGAACGGAAACGACATCGATCCATTCGATCCCGTTGTCGAAGAAGAATTGTCGGCATTGCGGGAACGCTGCAGAATTGCGAAAGAAGAACTGTCCAGAATTACCGCAACGGCGATTCCGGTCGGCATGGTCAGCCCCTCGGTCCACACCGAACAGGTCCGGTTGACCCGGGGCGAACTCGAAGATCTGCTGCGCCCGACCCTGCTCGACTCGATGAGCCTGCTCCAGGACGCGGTGCGCCGCGCCCACCTCACCCTCGGCGATGTCGGCCGGGTCCTGCTCACCGGCGGCGGCGGCGCGATTCCCCTCGTCGCCGAGCTGATCTCCACCGAATTCGGCCTGCCGGTGATCGCCTGCGCCGACCCGGCGACCTGCACGGCCCGCGGCGCGGCCGAGATCGCCCTCGACGTCGCCGCGATCAGCGTGCCCACCGAGGCCATCCCGGTCCTACCGGTAGCACCGGCCTCGGCGGCCGCGGCACCGGCCGTGGAGGGACTCACGCTGCCACCGTCCGAGCCGGTACGGACCAAGATGTTCACGGCCAAACGCTCGGCGATCGTCGCGGCGGCGGCCTTGACCATGGCCGCGCTCGCCACCGGCACCCTCGCACTCGGCGGCACCACCCAGTTCTCACCCACCGGACCCGCCGAGACCTCCGTCGCCCCACCGGTCCCCGGCGCCCCCGCGGCGACCGGCACGGGCGGCGCGGCCGGGACAGCGAATGCCACGAACTCCGTGGTCACCGACCCGGCAAGGCCAGGCGCGGCCGGCACACCAGCGCCATCGGGTGCGATCCCGGTCGGCACGACCGACGCCGGGGCTCCTGGCGGCACGCCGGCGGCGGGAACTCCGGCACCCGGCGCACCCACCGCGGGAGCACCCGCCGACGGGACACCGGCGACCGCCGGCCAGCCGGGCCCCGCCGAGCAGCAACCGGCCCCGGCACCGCCCGCGGGGCAGTCCCCGGCACCCGCCCCGGCTCCGGCGCCTGCCCCCGCACCAGCACCCGCCCCGGCTCCGGCACCGGCGCCCGCTCCCGCACCGACCCGGCCGCAGGTCCCCACGATCAAGGTCGACCCCGGCGGCCTACTCGACGACGTGGGCGGCGCGGTCGGCGAAACCCTCGAATCAGGTACGCAACTGCCCGGCAAGGTCCTCGGAGGCAATGGTGGCTGAGATCGCTCACGACACCTTCCCGCATGCCCGAACCGTTTTCCGCGATCTCGACACCGCCGACCAGCAGACAGTGCTGCTCTTGATCCGCGGCCGGGCCGGGACCGGAAAGACGTTCCTGCTCGACGCCGTTCGCGCGCGTCTGCGTCGCCACGGCATACCGGTCCTCGAATCCGCGGCCGACGACGTCGAGAACGGGGTCCCCGACCGGGCCGTGCTCGTCGCCGACAATGTCCACAGCTACAGCGACGACGAGCTTCGCGCGCTCTGCGAGGCAATCGAAACCGGACGACGCTCCGTCGTGCTGACCACCCAGCCTCGGCCACACGATCCCCAGCTGCGCGCACTGGCCGACGCGGTGGCCCGCAACGGCCGCACGGTGGATCTTCGGGCACTGGGAAGTGCCCACATCACCGCGTTCGCCAGGGAACTCGGCGTGGCCGTGTCCCAGCCGCTCGCATCGCACATCCATCAGCTGACGGCGGGAATCCCCGGCGGTGTCGTCGCGGCGTTGAAGGGTGCCCATGCCGCGTCGCTGGAGACCTGCCGGGCAGCGGTCGACGAAGCTGTCACCGTCTGGACGCGGACGCTGCTGGAAGCGGTCGAGCCGGAGTTGCTCGAAACGCTGGTCATCGCGGCGACGGGCACCGGCTTGGACGCCACCGAACTCACCGAGGTGCTCGGTGTCGACACCACCACCGCCCACGAGCTGATCGACCGGGCCAGGTCGGGTGCCCTGGTCACCGATGCCGACCTGCTCCTCGCGCCCGCCGTCGGTCCGCTGCGGACGCTGCTCGGCGATCGGCGCTATGTCGAGGTGCAGCGCAGGCTGCTCACCGCGCGCCTCGACGCCGGTCTGCTGCGCGATCGCACCGCGCTGATCCTGGCCGAGTCCGGCGTCGTCGATGCCCGGCTCGCCGAGTTCCTCTGTCGCGCGGCCGAGAAGTCCGACGAGGCGACCCGCTGCTACGCGGCGGCGGCCGCGGCGGGCGCCGCGGTGGAATCGATCGCGTTGCGCTGGGCCGAGGCCGCCGCGCACGCGGGTGACACCGACACCGCGCTCCGCCTGGCCGAACCGCTGCTGACCGCCGAGAACGTCGCACGCCCCGACCTCGTCGCCGCGGTGCGCATCTGCGCGAGCGTGCTCATCCGCCGCGGACTGGTGAGCCGTGCGGCCGCGCTGTACAACTGGCTCGGACCCGAGCGAATCGGCGCCGACTGGGCACCCGCGGCCATAGTCCTGACCCTGGCCGGTGAACAGGCAGGCGCCGCGCGCATGTCCGCGGCGGCACGGCACTGGCCCCCGACCGAGGCCGACGCGGGCGCTCGGCTGATCGCGAGCGCGCTCGACGAATCGCTCGACCCGCACGGAACCGGCACGGCCGCGGCGATTTCCGCCCTGATCCAGGCGGGCAACACCGACACCGGCGAGGATCGCTACCTGCCCTGCTCCGCGGTTTCGATCGCCACGCTGCTCTGCCTCGGCAGCGGCGAGCCCCGTCGCGCCGGCGACGCGCTGCGCCGGGCGGCGGGCATGGGCGGTGGCCGGCAGCTTCCGGTGCTGACGGCCTGGACCGCACTGCTCGGCGGCGACGAACGCCGCGCCGCGAACATCCTCGCCGAGATCGACATCCCCGCCCTCGCGCCTCGCGATCAGCTCCTCGCCCATGCCCTGACCGTGGGACTGGCCCGTCGTGGCGGCGATCACGCCGCCCTGGCTCGCGCGTGGCAAGCGGCTTGCCCACTGTTCGACGAGCTGGAAGCCGACCTGTTGAGCCTGTTGCCGATCGGCGAGCTGTGGTTGGCCGGCATCCGCTTGGGAGACGCGCGCCGGATCGAGCCGCTCGTGGATGCCGCCAGGGCGCTGGTCCGCAAACTGGGCCGCGCACCCGCGTGGACCAATTCGTTCCACTGGTACGGGGTGCAGGCCGCGCTGGCCGACGAGTCGCCCCGCGCGCTGCTGCCGCACGCCCACGCGCTGAAGACGGCGGCGGAAGCGGGTGACCGGCAGGCGACCGTGCTGGCCGACGCCGGGCGCACCTGGGTGCTCGTGCTGCGTGGACAAGTGGTCGCGGCTGATGTGCAGGCCGCGGTCTCGGCACTGGCCGAACTCGGCCTCACCTGGGACGCCGCCCGCCTGGCCAGCGAGGCCGCCCTCGCGGCAAGCGACTCGACCACCGCGACCGCCCTGCTCAAGCTCGCACGGTCGGTACGCACACAAGCCCAGCCGGTCGAGCCGCTGCGACCGACCGCACAACCGCAGCCGCCCGCGGCCGGCCCCACGCCCCTGACCAGCGAGGCCGGTGCGCTCAGCGACCGCGAACGCGAGGTGGCCGAACTGGTCCTGCTCGGTCTGACCTATCGCGAGATCGGCGCGAGGCTGTACATTTCCGCGAAGACCGTGGAGCATCACGTCGCGCGGATCCGACGTCGACTAGGCGCGCGCTCACGATCGGAATTACTGTCAATGCTGCGCGCGATGGGACACGGCCAACTGCTGGTGTGACTCGCGCACACGATGTCGACGCCGAAGTGAGGGGTGTTCCGCCGATGGCCACTGGGGTCGGCCTGCGTATCGCCGATGACGAATGCATCGCCGCGGTGGTTACCGAGGACGGCACGGTTCAGGTGATCGAGCGTGCTTCGGTTCTGCACATGTCCGACGACGGTGACGCCGCCCTCGGCGGGCCGGCTCCCACCGGGCATGCCCACTCGATCGCCGGTTTCGTGCGTGCGATCGGTGATCCGGCCGGTGTCGATGTCGACGGCGGCGAGGCCTATCGCGCCGAAGACCTCCTCGCGACGGCCATGTTCTGCCTGATCGACCTCACCACCGAGCACCTCAGCGGCCCGGCCGAGTTCTACGCCACCCATCCCGCGGGCTGGTCGACCGAGGTCGTGCGCGGCGTGCGCGAGGCTTTGGACTACCTGGGCTTGAAGTCGGTGGCCCTGCTCGGCGAGGACGAGCTGCCCCAGCCCGAGGACGGCGCCGATCCCGGCAAGACCTTCGCCAACGCCGCCGCCCAGGCCGCGTTGGTCGCGGTGCTGGCGACCCCGGCGGGTGCGACCCCGCCCGACCCGATCGTCACCGAGAACGCCACGGTCGCCACCGATGTGATGCCCGCGCTGCAGCCGCCCTCGGTGACCGCACAGGCGTATTCGGCGGCGCTGCCGGTCTCGCCGCTGCCGACGAAGGCGATGGCGCCGATCGCGCCCGCCCCGATCGCCGAGCCCGCGGTGGCGCCCGCCCGCGGACCCGCGCGCAACAAGACCCCACTGCTGATCGCCGCCGCCGCCCTCATCGGACTGCTGCTCGGCGGGGTCGCGGTCTCGGTTCTGATCCGCGATTCCGGAACCGTCACACCGCCGGCGATTTCCGAGGCCGGCCCGGAAACGCTGTCCCCCACCTCGGCGCCCGCGCCGCCTCCGCCGCCGGTCGTCGAGCCGACCACGCCCCCGCCGGTCACCACGACCGACGAACCGGAGCCGACGACCACCACCGAGGCGCCGCCGACGACCACCCCGGAACCGACCACCACCCCACCGACGACCACGCCGAGCCCCACCACGACCCGGCCCCGGTCGCCCTTCGGGACCTACCCGCCGGGCTATCTCCCCGCGCCCCTCACGATCCCGGGACAGCGCTGAATCCAGCAGCCGGGCGGTAACCGCGCCAGCTGGGCGAGCGTGCCCTAGAGTGATGCGCTGACCGACATGATCGCCGCCGGCGGTGTTCTCGGTCACTGGTTGTCGACGAAGGGATTTCATGCGCAAGTTGGTGGCGCGTCGCGCCGCGGTCAAGGCAGCCTCCGCCGGGTTCGCCGCGACTGTTCTTCTCGCACCCCTGCTCGGATCCGGCATCGCGTCATCGGAACCTGTTGCGCCACTGCAACTTTCGGCCGATGCGCTACCCGGTGGACTGGTGACCGCACTGTCGCGTGACCTCGGGATGACCCCCACCGAGTACCTCGATCGTGCCGCGCGCGCCCAGCAGTTGCGCGACTACGCGACCGGCTTCCGCGCCGCGAACCCCGACACCTTCGCCGGTGCCTGGCTCACGCCCGAGGGCAAGGCCGTCGTCGCCACCACCGACGCCGAGGCGGGCAAACTCGTCACCGCCGCCGGCTACCAGACCCACCTCGCGCCGATCTCGGCCGGTGGACTGGAAGGCGCGCTGGTGCAACTGAGTCAGTGGATCGCGAGCCTGCCGCCCGCGATCTCCGCGCCGATCAGCTCGATCGCGATCGACGCGCTCAACAGCCAGCTGGTGCTCAACGTGGCCAACACCGGCACCGGCCACATGCTCAACCTGCCGACCCTGATCGCCACCATCAAGGTGGTGCTCTCGCCCGGCGGCGGCGGACCGGTGGAGTACAAGCCGATGGGCGGCGACACCTACATCACCGCGAAGAAGGACCTGCACGACGCCGACCTGCGCGGCGTGGACGTCTGCTCGTTCGGGTTCAACAGCACCGACGCCGCGGGCAACGCCCTCAACATCTCCGCGGGCCACTGCAACCCGAACGTCGACAACGGCGGCACGGCCTCGGTCTACGTCCCGAACGTGCGCGATATCCCCAACAGTCCCGAGGTCGGCACCTTCGCCCGCGCTGTGCTCGGCGGCCCCGCCTCGCTGGACTACTCGGTGATCAAGCTCAACGAGCGCGCGGTGAACGCCGGCATGGATCAGCCTCGCGTGCGCGGCGCCGAGGGCACCACCCTGACGATCACCGGCACCGCCGAACCCGTCACCGGCGCACCGGTCTGCAAGACCGGCCAGTCCTCCACCTTCACCTGTGGCTTCGTCTCGGCCGATCACGTGGAGACCCAGCTGTTCACCGAAGCGGGCGTCAGCAAGACCATCCGCGGCTTCGCCAGCACCGCCTGCACCCTCGGCGGCGACAGCGGCGGCGCCATCGTGTCCGGCACGCTCGCCCTCGGCATCACCAGCGGCTCGAACGCCTCCGGCGCGCCCAACTGCACCGAGGCCAACACCCAGCTCGCCCCCTACGGCGGCACGGCGTCGCTCGGCGTCCCGATCCGGCCCATCCTGACCGACATCGAGGCGACATCCGGTGGCGGTCTCGGCAGCGGAATCATGGTGCGCACCAAGCCCAACGCGGGCTGAGCGGGGAAGAATCACCGACCGGACCGGGTGAGCGAAATCTCTTGCCCGGTCCGAGTAGGCATAAGTCGCTCGAGCCCATATAGTTCGGACCATGCTCCTGCCACGTATGGGTCGTACCCCGTCCGCGCGAAGCTCGAGAAGAGCTCGGAAATCGATAATCGCCGCTTCGGCGGCGTTTCTGCTGTTCGGCCCCACGATGGCGGTTGCCGACGCGCAGCCCGCGCCCGCAGACCTGCCCGCCCAGCTCATCGAGGCGGTCACCCGGGATCTGAAGATCTCCCCCGACGAGTACCTGCGCCGCGCCGATGTCGCGCAGCAGGTCGCCGCGTTCTCCACCACCGCGCAGCGTCAGTTCCCGCAGGTCTTCGCCGGTTCCTGGCTGAGCGACCAGGGCAACGCCGTCATCGCGCTGTCGCACGGCCCCGGCGCCGACCAGGCCAGGGAAGCCGCGCAGTCGGCCGGTTTCGAGGTCCGCAACGTCGCCAAGAGCGAGTCCACCCTGCGCGGCGAGAAGACCGCCTTCGAGAACTGGCTCGCCGCCGCACCGCCGGAGATCTCCGCGCTGGTGCGTGGCGTCGTCGTCGACACCGTGAACAACTCGATCGCGGTCCGCGTGCAGCAGGCCGGCCTCCCGCTGCCCAGCTTCATCGACCCTTCCCGCGTCATCGTCACCGCACCGCCGGTGGCGGGTGAGCGCGTCGACCTGACCGCCACCCCCGTCGCCGGTGACGGCAACGGTGCGCTGGCAGGCGGCGACGGCTACGCCTCGGTGATCGGCCGCAGCTCGCTGCGCTGCTCGCTCGGCTTCAACGGCACCGACCGCTCGGGCAACGTCATCAACATCTCGGCGGGCCACTGCAACCCCGACATCCCGTCGGCGGGCACCGGCAACGCCGCCGCCGTGTACGAGGTCAACGGCGATCGCGCGGGCGCCCAGCTCGGCACCTTCCAGAAGTCGGTGCTCGGCGAGCAGGACTACTCGATCATCCGCGTCAACGACAACGCGCGCGCCCGCTTCGAGAACAACCTGGTCCGCATCCCCGGCCAGGCCCCCATCGCCGTCGACGGCGTGGCCACCCCCGTGGTCGGCGCCCCCGTCTGCAAGTCCGGTGCCCGCACCGGCTTCAGCTGCGGCGTGATCAACGGTGTCGACCAGACCGTCCAGGTCGGCGACCGCCAGCTCACCCAGAGCTTCTCGGCCAACATCTGCGCCCTCCCCGGCGACTCCGGCGGCGCCATCGTCACCGGCCGCCTGGCTCTCGGCATCTCCAGCGCGTCCTCGGTCGCGGACTTCCCCATCTGCGAGATCCCGAACATCATCGGCGCCATCACCGGCGACACCCCCCAGCTGTTCGCCCAGCCCCTGACCGTCGTCCTCTCGGACAACCCCGGCCTGTCGGTCCGCACCAACTGATCACCACCATGATGTAGGCACAGAGCAGCCCAGAAAGGCCGGTAGCACTCCCGCTACCGGCCTTTCGTCTGTCTCCCCACCTCCCCCCCAACCCTTCAACGCGTCGCCCAGTAGCTCAACCGCAGCCACACCGCACACCCCAGTTCCGCCATGACCGCACTCCCAACCCCGCACCCGCGACCCCTAGGGAGCGGCGGCCACGAAGTGGCCGGTCCGCGGCCGGGCCGCCGGTCAGGCGCCGGGGCGTAGGCGACGAAGGAG
>NZ_JBHXAQ010000012.1:0-134173 GCF_042728755.1 Nocardia sp. NPDC060249 | reverse complement strand
CCACGACCGGGGGGTACGCGAAGGCTGGAACCAATAATAATATTGGCACTGACATTCATCGACACACTATTGAGTTCTCAAAGAACACACGCACAAACAGAATGACCGGATCGTTCCGGATCTCCTGAAGGGCAACTGTTCCAGCCTAACCTTGCATCCAGACGAAGTCAATCGTAAGCCTGGTCACAAGATCTTCAGCTCCGTCAGGCGTTCCCCGTACTACCGCGTTTTCCCTTGGCCCGCCAGCCTCTCGGGCTAGCGTCTCGGCTCCGGGTTGGTGTCCGTGTCGCTCTGACTTCCAATAAGTTACGCGCCGGATAACGCCGCGTCAAATCGCCTGGACAACACCGGATCTCCGCAGGTCACCGCGGTGCGCTCAGCCGCTGCGCCGGCCTGAATCACACGCATGTGACTCAGGCCTCCGCAACGACGTCAGGCTATCCGATGCACGCCCGCCATGTTCTTCTTTCCGCGCCGCAGCACCAGCCACTCACCGTGCAGGTAGTCGGCGTCGGACGGAGTCCACTCGACATCGCCGACCCGCTGGTTGTTCACCGACGCACCGCCTTCGTTGACCACCCGACGGGCCGCGCCCTTGCTTTCGCACAGGCCCGACGCGACGAGCAGGTCGACGATCGTGTTCGGTTCACCCGGCACCACCTCGGCGACCTTGCCGTCGACCGCGGCTTCGCGCAGCGCGGCGCCGAGCGTGGACAGCGGAAGTTCGCCGAGCTCACCACGACCGAAGAGGGCATGGCTGGCCAGTTCCGCCGCGCGGGTCTCGGCCTCGCCGTGCACCAGCGTGGTCATCTCCGCCGCCAGCCGCTTCTGGGCCTCGCGCGCGAACGGACGTTCCACTGTCGCCTGCTCGAGTTCGTCGAGTTCCTCGCGGCTCAGGAAGGTGAACCAGCGCAGGTAGCGCACGACATCGGCGTCGGCGGTGTTCACGAAGTACTGGTACCAGGCGTAGGGGCTGGTCAGTTCGGGGTCGAGCCACAGGCTGCCGCCGCCGGTGGACTTGCCGAACTTCTTGCCGTCGGCCGAGGTCACCAGCGGCACGGTGAGCGCATGGACATGCGCGCCGTCTACGCGCCGGTTCAGTTCGACGCCGGCGATGATGTTGCCCCACTGATCGGAGCCACCGACCTGCAGCGTGCAGCCGTGCTCGCGCCGCAGCTGCAGGTAGTCGTTGGCCTGCAGCAGCATGTAGCTGAACTCGGTGTAGGAGATGCCGTCGCCTTCGAGCCGCCGTTTGACGGTGTCGCGGGCGAGCATCACGTTCACCGAGAAGTGCTTGCCGACATCGCGCAGGAAGTCCACGGTCGACAGCGGGCCGGTCCAGTCCATGTTGTTGACGATGACCGCACCGGTCGGCGACTCGTCGAGGTCGACGAATCGCTCGAGCTGGCCCCGGATGCGCTGTGCCCACTCGGCGACAGTGTCGGTCGAGTTCATGGTGCGTTCGCCCACGTCACGCGGGTCGCCGATCATGCCGGTCGCGCCGCCGGCGAGCACGATCGGCCGATGCCCGGCCAGCTGGAAGCGCTTGAGCGCGAGCAGCGGGACGAGGTGGCCGGCGTGCAGGCTGGCGGCGGTCGGGTCGAAGCCGGCATAGAGCGTCAGGGGCGCGGCGGCCGCGGCAGCGCGCAGCTCGTCCAGGTCGGTGGACTGCGCGATCAGGCCGCGCCAGGTCAGTTCGTCGAAGATGTCGCCGGTCACGCTGACCCATCTTTCCGCATGCGGTTCGTCAGTCGCGTGCGCGGGTGAGCCAGGCGAGCAAATCGGTTTCGACCTCGTCGCGGTTGGTTTCGTTGAGGACTTCGTGGCGGGCGTCCGCGTAGACCTGGTAGGTGAGGTCGGCAAGGCCCGCGTCGCGGTATCGCTCGACGAGCAGATCGGACAGACGGAGCTTGTTGTTGAGCGGGTCCTTGTCGCCGACCATCACGTAGACGGGCAGGTCGGCGCGCACGGTGCTCGGATCGGACAGCCGCGTCTGGGCGTTGGTCGCGAGCAAGCCCATGTTGGCGTCGTCGATGGCGAACCCACACCAGGGGTCGGCGTTGTAGGCGTCGACCTGGGCTTCGTCGCGACTGATCCAGTCGGCGTCGGTGCGGGTGGGCTGGAACTCGGCGTTGAAGAAGCCGATCAGGTCACCACCGGCGGCCGCGATCTCGCCGAACAGGCCGTCGACCGCGGTGGTTCCGCTCAGAACCACCTGGTCGACGAGGCCGGAGTGGTCGAGCAGGTACTGCTGCACGGCGAAGGAGCCGAGACTATGGCCGATCAGCGTGACGGGCAGCCCGGGATGACGTTCGAGCAGGATCTCGGTGAGCGCGACCTCGTCGGCGACGAGCAGGTTCCAGCCGTCGGGACCCAGATCGCCTGGCACGGCCCCCATGCTGAGGCCGTGCCCACGGTGGTCGTCGGCGTAGACAGCGAAGCCGAGACCGGCCAGCCGTTCGGCGAGGTGCCCGTAACGGTCGGAATGTTCGCCCATGCCGTGCGCGATCTGCACGACCCCACGCGGCTCGGCGTCGGCGGGGAGCCAGGTCCGCACGTGGATCGTGGTGCCGTCGCTGCTGGAAAAAGTGAACACGGGCGCTCCTGCTCGTACGGTCTTCTCGACGTGGTCCTCGATCGTCGCACCTGCGATGGATTCGCCCTATTGGGTTCGGCGACGAAATCGGGAGCACACGATCAGCTCCATAACCGAACACTCGGCACGCCGACAATCGCCGGAACCCGATGGCTCCGGCGATTGTCAGCGTGTCGAGTGGCGGCTCATCGCACCAGCGCGGTGATGGTGGCGCGGCGTTCGTAGGCGATCCAGGCGAAGATCGCGGCCAGCACCAGCGGGAAGATCCCCATCGCGGGCTTGTCGGCGATGAAGGCCTGCGTCGCCGCGGCGAGCACGGTGAGCACGGACAGACCGGCGGCGGCCAGGCCGGACAGGCGCGGCACCATCAGGCCGATTCCGCCCGCCACCTCGACGACTCCGATGAAGATCAGCAGCCCGATCGGGATGGTCAGGTTCTCGGGAGCGTTGTCCATCAACGTGTTCGGGATGACGAGCTTCGGGCCGCCCGAGGCGATGACGAAGAACAGACCGAGCACGATCTGCAGGGTCCACAGGACGCGGTTGCGGATCTTGCCGGGGCGGTAGCCGGCGGCGTGGGAGAAGTTCGCGGAGGGGGTCGCAGTGGTCATGGTCTCGTCCTTCGAGTCGGTCGCGCCGGGTTGGTAGCGCGTTCAACAGATAGGACGGACCGTTGCCGGAAAACTCATCGCTGTCGGCGAAGTCTGTCGACATCGCCTAGGGCATCGGGGCGCGAGGGCTGCGCCGATAGACCGAGACGGCGGGCGAGGCCGGCAGCCAGAACCGCCACGGGATCTCGGCGGCCACGCTGACACCCACCCGCGGACCGGCGGCGATATCCGATTCCGGCACAGGTGGTTCCAGTTCGAGGCGCAGCTCGGAAAACGGGTCGAACAGCTCGGTTCCGTAGTCGGACATGCTGATGCCGAGCGCGCTGCCGACATTGCCCGGTCCGCGCGCCAGATCGGCGTCCCTGCGGGCGGCGGGCCTGCGTTCGCGAGCGACATCGATGCCTTCGACCACTTCCGCCGCACGGACGAGCACCGCACCGGCTTCACCGTCGTAGCCACCGGTTACGTTCACACAGAGGTGAATTCCGTACGAGCGATAGACGTAGAGTCGCCCGGCCGGGCCGAACATCACCGCGTTGCGGGCCGTCGGCCCCGGCCAGGAGTGTGCGGCCGGATCGGGCCACGGCCCGTCAGGGTTGCTGCCGTAGGCCTCGACTTCCACGATGCGCAGCGCCACCGGTCCCGACCACAGGATCGCGCCGAGCAACCTGCGGGCGGCGGCGGGTGGATCGACAGCCAGTTCCTGGGCGGACACGACCGTCATTGTCACCCAGTCGGGCACTGATACGCGACATTGCTCCGCCGCGCGTGGCCGCAGGTGCGCCCAAGCCTCAGCCCAGCAGTTCGGTGCCCTGGTAGAGCCCGGCCAGCTTGCTGGGGTTCACCTGGAAGCGCAGGTTCTGGATGTGTCCGTCGACGAGGTCGAAAGTGAAGGCGGCGCCGGGGTTTCCGGCGAAGGAAGCCAGGGTGCCCAGCTCGCCGTTGATGTCGGCCGCGGTGAGTTCGACACCCGCGGACTGCGGTTTGGCAAGGACGCCCAGGATCCACCGGGCGACGTGGTCGGGGCCGTGCAGGGGGCGGCGGGCGGCGGTGACCACGCCGCCGCCGTCGGACCAGCACGTGACATCGGGGGCGAGCAGGTCCATCAGGGCGTTGAGGTCGCCGCCTGCGCAGGCGGCCATGAACTGTGCGGTGACCTGGGCGCGCGCGGCCTTGTCGGTATCGAATCGTGGGCGTCGGGAGTGGACGTGGTTCTTCGCGCGGTGCGCGATCTGGCGCACGCTCGCCTCGGGCCGGTCGAGGGCTTCGGCGATCTCGGCGTGCGAGTAGCCGAACACTTCGCGCAGCAGGAACACCGCGCGTTCGACCGGGGTGAGCGTTTCCAGCACGACGAGCATGGCGGTGGAGACGGTGTCGGCCAATTCGGTGTCCTCGGCGATATCGGGCGATGTCAGGACCGGCTCGGGAAGCCAAGGGCCGACGTAGCTTTCGCGGGTCACGCGGGCGGAGGTGAGTCGGTTGAGCGAGAGATTGGTGACCGCGCGAACCAGGTAGGCCTTCGGATGGGTGACTGTGGTGCGATCGGTGTCGTTCCACTTGAGCCAGGTGTCCTGCAGGACGTCGTCGGCGTCGGTGACTGTACCGAGCATGCGGTAGGCGGTCGCGAACAGCAGGCGACGATGTTCGAGGAACGGATCCTGGTCGGACATACGATCTACCATCTCGCACGCTCCGTCACTGTGGCGAATCGGTGGGCGCCGAGCAGGATCGGCGCCCGATCGGCGACGGTGCGGGCTGTTCACGCGAAGGCGCGAGTCGCCTTACCGCCTTTGGACAACTGCACGCTCATGGTCATCTTCTTGCTGGCCTTGAACGTCGGAACGGGGCTGCTGCTGACCATCTCCTTGTAGGTGCGCGCGGCCCAGCCGGTGAGGTAGAGGCGGCGCGGGGTGTCGTCGGCGTTGGTGAACTGGATGACCGCGTCGCGGCGCCCCAGGCTCACCGGCTGGTGGAAGTAGCCGAAGCGGAACGGCCGCACTGTCTTGCCGCGCAGTTCGGCGGCGATCAGGTCGGCGGTGTACGCGGCCGTGGGCAGTCCACTCTGGCAGGTGCCGTGCACCTGCCCCCACCCCTGGCGGACGGCGGCCGCGTCACCGATGGCGTGAATCATGGGGTGCGACACCGACTTCAGTGTCGGGTCCACGACGATGAGGCCACGCGCGTCGGTCTCGATGCCCGCCTCGGCGGCCAGCGGGGAGACCCGTACACCGGTGGTCCACAGCGTGAGGTCGGCGCCGATCACCCGGCCGTCGGCGAGTTCGACCGCGTCGGGCCGCACCCGGGCGACCCGCACACCGATCTCGCGGACGACCCCGAGCCGGTCCATCGCCTTGTTCAGGTGGGCGCGGGCTTTGTCGCCCATCATCGCGCCCGGCTCGCCCGAGCTGATCAGGGTGACGCGCAGACCGGGGTGGCTTTCCGCGATTTCGGTCGCGGCTTCGATACCGGTGAGGCCGCCACCGCACACGGCGACGGCGGCACCCCGAGCCGCGAGGGTATCCAGCTTGCCGGCGAATTGGTGGGCGAGGCGCGGGTCGTCGAGGGTGAAAGCGTGGTCGGCGACGCCGGGTACCACGGCCGTCTCGGCGGTGCTGCCGAGGGCGTAGATCAGCTCGTCGTAGGCGAGTTCGCCGGCACCGTCGACGCGAACACGCTGCGCGCAGGGGTCGATGGCGGTCACCCAGCCCTGAACGAATTCGACGCCGGTGCCATGCAGGATTTCCGGGATGTCGTGGTGGGCGAGTTCCTGACCGGCGGCGATCTGGTGTGTCCGCAGCCGCTCGGTGAAGCGGGCCGACGGGTTGACCAGGGTGATCGCCACGTCCAGTTTCCTGGTGCGCCGGGCCAGGCGGATCGCGGCCAGCATGCCGGTGTAGCCGGCACCGAGGACGACGACGCGGTGCGTGGTGGTGGTCATTGCGGTACTCCTTGTCGGTGGGATGTACAGGGGACAAAGCAGCCCGCCGGAACGTGACAGGCCACCGATGTGATCCACATCACACACCTCTGACCTGCGGAAAACCCTGAAATGCTCGACCGGAAATCGGGGTCGAACCGGGGACGCACCCGGATGTGACGCGGCTGTGCCGTCCCTACCGTCGATGCATGACTTCTCCCCCACGTCGGCTGCGCCGCATCCTGCTCGGCGCGTGCGCCCTCGTCCTCACTCTGGTCACCGCGATCGGCGCCGCGGTGGCATGGACGTGGAGCGCCGCCGACATCTCGACGGTCGGCACCACGGAATTCACTCGGCCACTGCATATTCCACCGCTGGCCGATTCGACTGTCGACTCCACCGGAACACGGGTGTTCGCACTCGATATGCGTACCGGGACAACCGAGTTCGAGCCCGGCCGCGCCACCGAGACATGGGGCTTCAACGGCAGCTACCTCGGACCCACCGTGCGCGCCGCCCGCGGCGAACGCGTGCGAGTCCAGGTGCGCAACCAGCTCCCCGAGGCATCGACAGTGCACTGGCACGGCATGCACCTGCCCGCCGCCATGGACGGCGGGCCGCACCAGATGGTCGACCCCGGTGCGTCATGGACACCGGAATGGACGGTGGACCAACCGGCTTCGACTCTCTGGTATCACCCACACCCCCACGGTGCGACCGAGGACCACGTGCGTCGCGGCCTGGCCGGCATGTTCCTGATCGATGACGCGCCGAGCGCGGAACTGCCGCTGCCGGACACCTACGGCGTGGACGACATCCCGGTGATCGTGCAGGACATGCGCCTGCGCGGCAGCCGCCTCGACGGGGCGCACACGGTGTTCCGTGACATCGGCTTCCTCGGCGACCGCACCATGGTCAACGGCACCTCGTCCCCCTATCAGGAAGTCGGGGACGAACTGGTGCGGCTACGCCTGCTCAATGCCTCGACGGCGCGGATCTACACCTTCGCCTTCGACGACGCGCGCGCGTTCGCGATGATCGGTTCGGACGGCGGCCTGCTCGAACGCCCCACCGCACTCGATCGCATCCGCCTCTCACCCGGCGAACGCGCGGAGATCGTGGTGCGGATGCGCCCCGGCGAGCGCACCGTGTTGCGCAGCGAGAAGCTCGCGGCGGGCCTCGACTTCTGGTCGAACCGGTTCTCGGGCGGTGACGACACGTTCGATGTGCTCGAGCTGCGCGCCGCGTCGATGTTGCGCTCCTCCGATGACCTGCCGGAGACCCTGGTGCCGTTGTCGATTCCAGACGGACGCGACGCGGTCACGCAACGGCGCTTCGACCTGACCCTGGCCGGTATCAACGGCGCGCGCATGGACATGAGCCGCATCGACACCACAGTCACCCGCGGCACTGCCGAGAACTGGGTCGTGCGCAACATCGACGGCATGCCGCACAACTTTCACGTCCACGATGTGCAGTTCCGGGTGCTCGACTACGACGGCGCCCCGCCTCCCCCCGAGCTGACCGGCGCCAAGGACACCATTTTCCTGGCACCGAATACGGCGACGACGCTGGCCCTGCGCTTCGACGGGCCCGCCGATCCGACGACGCCGTACATGTATCACTGCCATCTGCTGTGGCACGAGGATGTCGGGATGATGGGCCAGTTCACCGTCGTCGAGCCAGGTCAGCAGGCCGTGGCACCCCCGGGACACGCCCACTGACCTTGCCACATCGACATCCTCGCGCTAAATTCATCACGTAGTGAATTCAACACTTGATGAATTGAGGCGACCATGTCGCGCACCGCACCCCCACCGATCGCCGTCCAGGTCGCGAACCTGACCGTCAAGCGCGGAAAACGCCCCGTCCTGCACGGCCTCACCCTGGACATCCCGCGCGGCTCGATCACCGGCCTGCTCGGCCCGTCCGGTTGCGGGAAGACCACCCTGCTGCGCAGCATCGTGGGAACGCAGCTGGTGGAATCGGGCACCGTCACCGTGCTCGGCGAGCCGGCGGGCAGCGCCGGGCTGCGCCGCCGGGTCGGTTATGTCACGCAGGCGCCGAGCATCTACGCCGACATCAGCGTCCGCGACAATGTGTCCTACTACGCCGCCCTCTACGGACGCGATCGGGACGACACCGAATCCGCGCTCGTCGCAGTCGGTTTGGCCGATCACGCCGATCAGCTCGGCGATCAGCTCTCGGGCGGCCAGAAGACCAGGGCATCGCTGGCGTGCGCGCTCGTGGGCAAGCCGGAACTCCTGGTACTCGACGAACCGACGGTCGGCCTCGATCCGGTGTTGCGCGTGGAGTTGTGGAAGCAGTTCCGCGAATTGGCCGCGGCGGGAACGACTCTGCTCGTGTCGAGTCACGTGATGGACGAAGCCGAGCACTGCGACAAGCTGCTGCTGATGCGCGAGGGCCACCTGCTCGCCCAGCTCAGCCCCGACGAACTGCGCGAGCGCACCGACGAACAGAACCTCGAGGCCGCTTTCCTGACCTTGATCACGATGGGAGAGCACGCATGACCACCCTGCGGCCCTACAGCGCCACAACCGCCCGGATCCTGCGGCAACTGCGCAACGATCACCGCACCGTCGCGATGATCCTGGTGGTTCCCGCCCTGCTGATGACCCTGCTGTACTTCATCTATCAGGACGCACCGCGCCCACCGCACGCCCCGCTCACAATGTTCGACCGGGTCGGCATCACGATGCTCGGCATCCTGCCGTTCATCGTGATGTTCCTGATCACCGCGATCGCGATGCAGCGCGAACGCACCTCGGGAACCCTCGAACGGCTGCTCACCACACCGCTGAGCAAGCTCGACCTGCTCGCCGGGTACGGCAGCGCCTTCTCCCTCGCCGCCGCCGCGCAGGCAGCGGTCGCCTGCGTGGTGGCGTTCTGGCTGCTCGGATTGACCGCCGCGGGCAGTCCGGGCTGGGTCATGCTGATCGCCATGGTCGACGCGGTGTGCGGCGTCGGGCTCGGCCTGCTGGCGAGCGCGTTCGCGCGCACCGAATTCCAGGCCGTGCAGTTCATGCCGGTGATCGTCGCGCCACAGATCTTCCTGTGCGGGTTGCTGGTACCGCGTGACCGGCTGCCCGGCTGGCTCGAGGCGATCAGCAATGTGATGCCGTTGAGCTATGCGGTCGACGCGCTCCAGCAGGTGTCGGTGCACGCGGAGCCGACAGCCGCGATGTGGCGCGATATCGCTGTCGTCGCCGGGTTCGCGGTGGTGGCGCTCGGCCTCGCCGCGGCTACTCTGCGTCGACGCACCCCGTAGCGAACAAGGCCCGACGAGAGGATCCATGATGAGTGACGGCGAATCCGGTTCCGGCACAGCGAAATCCGGGCGCACCGGGCGCAGGCCGGGCAACGCCGACACCAAGCTGGCGATCCTCGACGCGGCGCGGGTCCGGTTCGCCGGCGCCGGGTTCGACAAGACCTCGATCCGCGCGATCGCGGCCGATGCCGATGTCGACCCGGCGCTGGTGCACCACTACTTCGGCAACAAGCAGCAGCTGTTCGCCGCCGCGGTGGACTTCCCGGTCGACCCGGACACCACACTCAGCGCCGTCGACGCCGCACCGATCGACGAGCTCGGCGCGACGATCGTGCGCGCGGTCGTCACGGTGTGGGACTCCCCCGCCGGACCCGGCATCGTGGCCATGGTCCGTAGCATCTTCGCGGGCGGCGATCAGAATCTCGCGCGCTCGTTCCTGCTCCAGGTGGTGCTGGAACGGGTCAGGGTGCGCATCGCCACGGCGGACGACGACGGTCGCGCGAGGGTCTCGCTGGCCGCGTCCCAGATGGTCGGGGTCTTGACCACCCGCAAGATCATCGCACTGGAACCGCTGGCCTCGATGCCGATCGATGCCGTGGTCGATGCCGTCGGCCCGGTCGTGCAGCGCTACCTGACCGGTGACATCGATACCGGCAGTTGGTGATTCAGCGCGAAGTCACCCGCACGATCCCCGGTGGCACATCGCCCCTGCGCTCTTTCCTGATCGGGTCAGCACCTCAGCGCGAACCAAGGAAGCCGAACTCCGATTCGGGAGCCGTGGGGACGCTACCGAGTGGGCCGATCAGGATTCGGCGACGAAGAATTCGTGCTCGGCGTCGGTGACGTCGCGAGCCTCGTCGATCAGCAGCACCGGAATGCCGTTGTCGATCGGGTAGGCGCGCCGCAGCCGCGGGTTGTAGAGCACACTCACATCGGCTTCGGTGCGCACCAGCTGCAGTGGGCCCTTGTCCTGGGGGCAGGCCAGCAGGCCGAGCAGGGTTGCGTCGATGGTGGATTCTTGCGCCATGACCGACAACCTACCCGGCCGCCGCCGACGTCGGAGAATCCGAGCCACGACGGAACGAGATGTGCCGGTGACCGAAGAAACTGCCGACCGCCACCAAGCCGAGCACGACCACCGCCGACGGCATCCGCGGCAGCCCGAAGACCGAGACCGCCAGCGACAGCAGCGCCATGTTCAGCACGAGTCCGCCCGAATTCACGACAACGAACCCGAAGAAGTCGCGCAGCACATGACCGCGCACGCGGAACACCAGCGTCCGGTGCAGCACGAACGCGCTGACGACGCCGATGCTGTAGGCCAGCGCTACCGCGACCGCGGGCGGTACGGAATCACCGAGGACAGCCATCCAGGCCACGGTGAGCACGATGCCGAGGGCGGTGTTGAAGCCGCCGATCAGCGCGAACGCGAGTTCCTGTCGACGCACGACACGCAACAGCAGGCCGGTCGGTGCGTCGGCGACGCGCGGTGAGTCGGCTGTCACGAGCGCACATCCACCATTTCGCGTTCGACGGGATCGGCGCTCGGCTCGGGGTTGCCGGTCTCGGCACCGCGCCGACGGCCACGCATGTACACCCACTGTGCGACACCGAGTCCGGCCAGCCCGGCGAGTGCGGCCGCGATGCCGATCTTCCAGCCCGGCGGACGCCAGGTGACGTCGAGTTCGGCCTTGTCGGTGCCCGCCGGAATGTCCACCGCGACGATCGACTTCGCGATCTGGGTCATCGGGATCGGGGCGCCGTTCAGGGTCGCCCGGTAGCCCGGCCACGCCAGGCGCGCGAGCACGATCCGGCCGCCGGTCGGCGAACTGACCTGCATCCGGCTGCTCGTGTAGCTCTCCGACAGCGACGTCGCGGTGACGCCGGCGGCATCGGTGATCCGGCCGTTCTTGCTCGAGATCGGTCCGTCGACCCGCTCGAGCACGCCGATGTAGGTCTCGTGGCCCGGGTAGTCGACCCACTTCCACCCGGCGGGCGGTTCCTGGTCGACCACGTCGGGGAACAGCGCCTTCTGCACGACGACCCGGTCCAGGTTCATCAGATCGGCCAACGGCCGCCCGGTCGTGGCCTCCGGCGCGAACATCCGCCGGTAGGCGTCGGGGCAGACGCTGCTGTCCCAGCGCATGCAGAGCAGTTCGCCGAAGTAGAAGTGCCCGGTGGGGGTGTAGCCGTTCACGTAGTTCAAGCCGAGGCCCTTGGCCGAGTTGCCGAAAACGAGCGACCCGTACGCCCCATCGACACTCTTGTCTTTCGGCTGGAGCAGCCCGCGGTCACCGAGCTGGATGGTGTTGCCGGTGAAATCCGGGAACTTCGCCGCGGCCTCGGACCGCGAGGCAGGCAGGTTCCACGACATCGGCGTCGGCTGCGCGTCCCGCACCTGCAAGTAGACGATCGGGAACATCGCGGTGATGGCGAGCAGGCACGCGGCGGCGACGCCACGGGTCTTGTCCAGCCAGATCAATCCGGCGCCGAGCGCGCCGATCGCGGCCGCCGCCAGCAGGTGCCAGTACCAGTCATCGGGCGCGGCCGAGAACGACCGAACCCAGAGCAACAGGATCAGCACACCGGCGGCGATACCACGGTTCTTCAGGTCCTTGGTCGTGCCGTAGCGACCGAGGAGCACACAGACCAGCACGAGCAGACCGATTGCGAGCATCGGTAGCACCCGCACCGGCCATCGCAGCGGCCCGACGGTGCCGGGTCCGGCCGTCCACATCAGCATCATGATCGCGAAGATCCCGACCGCGCTGAGTTCACGCCAGCAGTCCTTCGCCCTGCGCCAGTCGATGAAGGCGAGTGCGGGAACCAGGAACCAGGCGATATAGGTGACCGGCATCGGCTGGATGTAGCCCCACCAGGAGGTGAACGCGGGCAACGTAGTCGGCAGGCTCGCGTTCAGCGACTCCGACCACGGCACGGTGAGGAACTGGTCGTTGATGATCTGCGCGGTCCCGCGCCAGGTCACCTTCGCCGAGAGCATGCTCGGCAGGTAGGTCAGCAGACCGGCGAGTCCGGCACACAGCGAAACCAGCGCCAACCGCAGCACCGGCCGCCATGCGCGCTGGTAGATGATCTCTCCGACGGCGACAGCGAACAGCATCAACGCCGCCTCGACGGCCGGGAAGATGTACTGCACCGAGATCGTCAGATACAGGAAGACGAAAACCGGGATCGGACCGCCGGTCCCCCGCGCGTAGCGTACCGACGACGCCCACGCGTGCACCATCCACGCGGTGCCGGTGAGCGCGGTCATCCAGCTCGCTGTATCGAAGAACAGGAAGAAGCCGGAGAGCGGGAACGCGACGCCCGCCACCGCCGACCATGCCGGTCGACCGCCATAGGCCAGGCAGATCCGGTACACGCCCAGGCCCGCGATGATCGAGAAGATCAACTTCACCACGGTCGCGTAGAGCGCGATGTTGTCCACCGACGGCGCGATCAAGTCGATCAGCAGCTGCGGCGGGTTGAACAGCCCGGCGTCGTCCATCGTGTTGTTGCCCGACATCCACTGCTCGGGAACCATCGCCGGGAACCGGCCGTCGCGTATCTCGCGACCCAGCGTCACCCACAGTGAGGTGTACTGCGACTCGGTGTCGTCGGTGAAGAAATGGCGTGCGTTGGCCAGCAATACGGCGACGTACCCGAGGATCACCCCGACAGTCGTGACGAGCCCCCATCGCACGACATCGCGTCGCGAATCGGAGTCTCTACGCGCATCGAGTACAGCACTGTCGGTCACGAGTCCCAGACCCTACATCGACGGACCGTTCACGGTGCAGTGGGCCGGGCGAGATTCCCTCGGCGCAGCGCCGAGAAGGCCACGCTGTACCGTGTTAAAGTTCACCGGCTCGGACTCTGCTGTCACGCAGGGAGTACCGGCACGCACCGTCTTCGAAAGTCGATCCAGCTGATGCCGATTCCCACCTCGCCGACCTACCGCTCCGCACCTCCGACGCCGAACGGTCATGCCGACGCGTCCAACAACCCCCGCCCGCACCGGGTTTCGGTCGTCGTGCCGATCTACCGCGGCGAGGACACCATCAGCGGCCTGGTCGACGAACTGCACAAGCTGAGCCGGCCGACCGAAACGCCGGCCGGCGTCACGTTCGTCGTCGACGAGGTCGTCCTCGTCCACGATCACGGCCCCGACCACTCCGATGTGGTGCTGCAGGAGCTGGAACACACCTTCGACGAGGTGCGGACCGTGTGGCTGAGCCGCAACTTCGGCCAGGACGCGGCGACCATCGCGGGCATGTCGGCCGCCGGCGGTGACTGGATCATCACCATGGACGAAGACGGTCAGCACGATCCAGCCTTCATCGGCCAGTTCCTCGACGCGGCGCTCACCGAGCGGGCCGATCTCGTGTACTCGAAGCCGGTGAACACCCGCCCGCACGGTTTCCTGCGCAACATCACCTCGCGCGGCGCGAAGATCGTGCTGGCGACGCTGTTCGCCTTCCCCGACTCCAGCCGATTCGAGAGCTACCGGCTCATCCGCGGCGATATCGGTCGCCAGCTCGCCGGGGTCGCGTCCAACGGTGTGTACCTCGACGTCGCGCTCACCTGGGTGGTGGGCACGGTCGCGCAGGTGCCGGTCGAGCTGCGGGCCGAGGGCCGAGACGAGTCCGGGTACAACTACCGTCGACTGTTCTCGCTGTTCTGGAAGATGGTGCTGTGCAGCGGCACCCGTGGACTGCGGCTGGTCAGCATGCTCGGTGTGACCCTCGCCCTCGGTGGGCTCGTGTTCGCCGCGGTGATCGTCGGCCAGCATCTCACCGGGGACGGTGCGCCCGAAGGATGGGCATCGATCATCGTCGTGCTGCTGCTGTGCTCGGGTGCGACCTTGTTCTCGCTCGGGTTGATCGCCGAATACCTCGGCGTCGCGCTGCACGTCCTGGTGGGTAAACCGCTGTACCTCACCGTCGATTCACCGACTCCGCGTCCCGGTCATCGGGAAGCGACCACCGCACAGAGAGAGACCGACCGGGTTGAGCAGTGATCGCATCATCTTCAGCCGACCGTTTCGGGCGCGCCAGGAACTGGCCAACCTCGAGGCGGTGCTGAACTCTGATCACAGTCACGGCGACGGCGCGTTCACCGCGTCGGCCACTGCGAAGATCAAGGCCATCACCGAGGCCCCCCACGCACTGCTGACCACTTCGTGCACCTCCGCGCTCGAGATGGCGGGCCTGCTGCTCGAATTGGGCCCCGATGACGAAGTGATCGTGCCGAGCTTCGCTTTCACCTCGACCGCCACATCGATGGCATTGCGCGGAGTGACCTGCGTTTTCGCCGATATCGATCTCTCGACCGGCAATCTCGATCCGGCCTCGGTCGCCGCCGCGCTCACGCCGCGCACCAAAGCCGTCGTCGTCATCCACTACGGCGGAGTCGCCGCGGACATGGCCGAGCTGCTCGCGCTCGCCGACACGCACGGCTTCGCGATCATCGAGGACAACGCGCACGGCCTCGGCGGTCGCTGGCGTGGTCAGTCCCTCGGCACCATCGGCACGCTCGGCACGTTGAGCTTCCACGACACCAAGAACGTGCATTGTGGTGAAGGTGGCGCGCTGCTGCTCACCGACGAGATCTTGATGGCGCGCGCCGAGATCATCCGGGAGAAGGGCACCGACCGGGCCCGTTTCCTGCGTGGCGCGGTCGACAAATACTCCTGGCAGGATATCGGTTCCAGCTATCTGCCGAGCGAACTCAACGCGGCCGTACTCGACGCGCAGCTCGCGGAGTTCGATGCCATCCAGGCCGGTCGCCACCGGGTGTGGGACGGCTACGCGAGCGCGCTGCCGGACTGGGCCGCGCGCAACGACGTAAGCCTGATGACGGTCCCCGACGACCGCGAGCACACCGCGCACCTGTACTACCTGCGCACCCCGACCGAGGCCCGGCGCGACGATCTGATCAGCCACCTCGGCTCGCTCGGGATCTCGGCGCCGTTCCACTATGTACCGCTCGATTCCAGCCCGGCCGGATTCAAACTCGGCCGGACCCCGAATCCGTGCGTGCGCAGCGCCGAGTTCTCCGGCACGGTCGTCCGGCTGCCGCTGTGGCCCGACCTGAGCGACGCTCAGGTCGCTCGGGTCGTCGAGGCGGTCACCGCGTTCACCGTCTGACTCAGACGTCGAGCACGTAGAGCTTCTCCCGACCGCCCGCGATCAACGCGCGGTAGGAAACCCGTGAACCGAACCTGCGGAAGAAGGCATCCAGGCTGGGCTCGGTGAACCGGGCCTCCTGAGCGCCGTCCCCCGCGTTGGTGAACCGTCGGCCGATCGTGGCGAGCACCCGGTTGTCACTGGTCGCGAGGTTGCGGACGGGCTCGGCGATGATCACCTGGGTGCGGGCCGCGGCGAGCATGCGATCGATGACAGGTTGCGGGTCGGGCAGAAAATGATAGAGGCTCGCCTGCATGATCAGGTAGTCCGCGGACGGCAGTGGGTGGTCGGCGTGCACGTTCCAGACTTCGCCGCGTCCGCCCGCGCTGGTCAGCTCGGCGATGAATCCCTCGTTGAGATCGAGCCCGCGATAGTCGACGGATTTGTGCTGCAAATGTTTGGTGAACAGGGTCGCCGGACCGCAACAGACGTCGACGACGCTGGCTCCCGCTGGTATCAGAGCCGAAATCGGCTGAAACCGCCCGTCGTAGTGACGTCCGTACAACCCCCGCATCAGGACTTCGTACACGGTTCCGCTGCGATAGATCAGGCTGGTGCTCACGAAAGGATCCCCTGGAACATCGGTGAAACGACTAGCTCACTCGATGTTACTGACGACTCGGCTTCCCCGCCGACCGAGCGACGGCCGGCGGGACGTCGTTCAGCCCAGCAACCTCTCCGCGTCCGACGCGGTGAGCACCTCGTAAGCCTCGGTCTCCCGGTTGTAGATCCAGGTACCCGGTCCCGCCTTGGGCAGACCCGCGACCTGCACCGCCGACGCCGAGGGGCGGAAGCTGGAACTGCGCGGGATCTCGTCGACGACATAGACCAGGTCGGGGCGCTGGCCGGGCTCCAGGCCGCGCATCGCCTCGGTGACATCGCCCGGTTCGATCCGGAATCCCTGACGCACGCTCAGGGCGGCCGCGGCGATGACGCCCGCGGCGGTCTTCAGCCCGAACGCGACCTCCATGTCGACCGGGGAGATATCGTTGAGGACGTCCACGATCGGCTGAGTGAACACCGGTCCGCGCGCGGCCCGGATCACGGTGTCGCGGCGGTCGACCAACCAGTAGTCACCGTCGCTGTCACGCCGGAACAGGTTCTCCGTCGGCCACCAGGCGTCACCGGCACGGAACACACCGCGCAGCCCACCGTCGGAGATGTCGCCACCGTCGACGGCCTTGCCGAGCAGCAGCCCGGGTTCGTTGTCGGCGCAGCGGCGGGCGAACCCGTCGTCGCCGACGAGGATCTGCTCGCTGACCGGGTCGTAGGCGACCAGTTCGACCCGCGCGGTGCCGGGAACGGGCCTGCCCTTCGACCCGATCTTGGCGCCGGTGACGTTGGCCAGCACCACGTCGCCGTCGATCGAGGCGTAGAACTCGAGCACCCTGGCCGGGGCGAACTGTTCGACGGTGCGCCGCCACAGACCCGCGGGCATACCGGACCCGATGAACAGCCGGATCGGATGGTTGTGGCCCGCGGGGAAGACCTGGGCGTCGAGCAGGTCGCGCAGCATCGTCCAGGTGTAGGTGACGACGGTGACGCCGTAGCGGTGCACCTCTTCGGCGAAGCGGTTCGGGTCCATGTCCACCGGCCGAGCCAGCGCGATCCGGCTACCACCGGCGATCGCCCCACCGAGGCTCACCAGCAGCCCCGACGAATGATGCAGTGGCGCGAGGCAATAGACGGTGTCGCGGCGGTCGAGGTCGGCCGCGCTCGCGGTGCCGAACGCCGACAGCGCCCAGCGGTGATTGGTGATGTACTTCGCTTCGAGCCGGTCGCCGGAGCCGAGGACGAGCACGAACGCGAGTTCGCGCGCCAGACCCGGGTTCGGCCGGTACCAGGCGGGCACCCGGACGTTGCCCGGGTCGATCTGCTCGAGGTCGATGACTCGATCGCCGGTGGGCACGGCGAGCGCACGGCTGTCGCCGCCGCCGAGCACCAGCACCCTGGCGGCGGTGGTGGCGGCGGTGCGCAGGTTCTCCGGATCGGTGATCAGCGTGTGCACGCCGGTCAGCTCGATGGCCCGGTCGAGTTCGGCGCCCGGTGCCAGCAGCACCGCGACGGCGCCGATGCGCGAGAGCGCGGCGACCGAGGCCAGGGCGCTCGGACGCGTCTCCATCATGATGCCGACGCGCATGGCGGGGCGGATGCCGACCGAGATCAGGCCACGCACCACGTTGTCGACGCGTTCCTCGACGGCGGCGTTGGTGTGCACCCGGTCGTCGAAGAGAACCAGGTCCTTCTGCGGCGCGCGGCTCGCGTGCTCACTGAGCAGTTTGCCGAGCGAGATGCGGGTGTGCGGCTGGATCATCCCGAGCCGGGTCAGCCGGGGCAGCGCCCGCGCGGCCTCCCCCGCCATTTCCAGCGAGCCGCGAATCGTGTTGCCCGCGATGCCTTCCAGCGCCTTACCGACGCCCGCGCCCGCCTCGGCCAGGCCGGCGGCGGTGTGCACCATCCGGGTGGCGGCGGTGCGCGGCGCGTTGCTCGCGACGTGTTCCTGCATGGGCACGATCTGCTCGGGCAGGGTGGCGCTGCCGTCCATCCAGGCGATCCAGTCGCGCACCATCGGCCAGGTGTGGTTGGTGGCCGTCGAACCGGCGACGAGCCCGAAATGGCCTGCCACCAAGCTCGCTTCGTACACCTCGGCGTTGGGCGCGGCACGCACGATGCCACGCACCGCGGCGGGCTGACCGATGTCGTCGACCTCGCCGACGAATGCCAGGATCGGGCACCTGAGCTCAGCCAGCGATACGGGATGGTCACGAATCACGAAGCCGCCGAGCATCATCCGATTGTGTGCGACGAACTGCTTGAGCAGATCCGCCACGGCCGGACCCGAATACCCCACCCAGCCATCACTGTTGAGGAAGCGACGCTGACGTTCCTTGGGCAGCAGCGCTTCCCGATCGTGCAATTGCAGCAGGAAGTCGATGCGCGACTTGGCGGTCTTCACCGGGTCGAGCATCTGGAAGCCGATGCGCACCATCGACTCGGTGATCGGCAGCCGGTGCATCACGTGGTCGGCCAGGAAATCGGCGACCTCGGAGACCACACCATAGGGCAGCCCGAACGGCATTCCGGCGACGATGTCGACCGGGCTGCCGAAGGTGACGATGGAGGCCACGCCCTTGCCGTAGCGATAAGCGGTGGTCTGGTAGGCGAACATGCCGCCTTGGGAGTACCCCATCAGGTGCAGCTGCGCGCCGGTGGCCTCGCAGACGGTGTCGATGGCGGAGTTCACCGCGAGCACATGGTCGGCCAGGTCGCGTTGCCAGCCGCCCTCCTCGGTCGCGGGTGAGCCGAAATCGATGACCCAGCAGTCGATTCCGCTCGCGTGCAGGATGCCGACCGCGCCGCCTGCCGCGTTGACGTCCCAGATGTCGGCGTTCACCATCAACGGCGGCACCAGTAGCGCCACCGGACGGCCCGGCGTCGTATCGTCGGGGAAGTAGTGCCGCAGCCGGTACATACGCCGGCGCTCGACGACCTCGAAGGGCGAGGACTCGACATCGTGTGACAACCCGCCGAAGCGGATCACCTCCAGCCCGTTCTGCGCGGTAGCCAGCAACCGCTGCACCGAACCGACCACACCTTTTGGACTGATATCCACCGTTCCCACCTGGCCCTACCTGCTCAAAGTGACACACCTCACACACCCCGATGTGCTCATATGAGCTTGCCACACCGGACCTCCATTATGTGTCGGCTGTGACAGGCCGCATGTTCCAGCGATTCGAGTCACACGCCCCGCTCAACGGCCGATCACGCCGAGGTCACAACTCTCGTACGGTTCGCTGTCAGGCCGAACTCGGCCGGACCGGACAGTCCGGCGCGCGATAGCCGCCGCGATGAGGCCGAGCAGCGGCCGACCGAAGACCCCGTCGACGGCGCACGTTGTTCGGCGACAACGACCACGCCCGCCCGTCACCATCGATCAGCGGGCCGAGTCCGGACATCACCGTGTCCGCAATTTCCTCCCGCACAACGGATCTCCCGGTCATCACCATGTTTTTCCGATTACCCGACGGACGGCCACTTCCAGCACCTACCATCGTTTACGTCCGGAACGCACTGACACACATCAGATTTCGTGTAAGACCGTTTCACATGCCCGGTTTTCCGCGCAGGACCATTCACTTCGCACTGTTACCCACCCACTGAACCTGTCGCGCACCGCCGCGCCGTACAGGTCGATCGGCCGTGCCGATATCCGTCCCGAGGTGAGGACAAATGCCATGACCATCGAAATGCCTTTGCCTACAGACAATTCCGTGCGCAAGAGCCTGAGTACCACGGCCGCGCACAAGCTGACGCACACCACCAAATCCGAACCGCAGATGCAGGGCATCAGCTCGCGCTGGCTGTCCCGCGCGCTGCCATGGGTGCAGGTCGCGGGCGGTATCTACCGGGTCAACCGAAGGCTCACCCATACCGTCGGCAACGGGGAAGTCGAATTCGTCGTCGACGGGTCACGGGCCAGAGTGATTCCCCAGGAACTGCGTGAGCTTCCCCCGCTGCGCGATATCGACGACGACCAGCTCCTGGCGCCGCTCGCGGAGAACTTCGTGCAATACGACCTCGACCCTGGAACGGTCGTCGCCGAATTCGGCAATCCGATGGATCAGGTGATCCTCGTCGTCCACGGGAAACTCGCCCGGCTCGGCTCCGGCGAGTACGGCGAGACCACCAAACTCGGAATACTGTCCGGCGGTGACTATTACGGCGAGGAAATGCTCACCGATCCCTCGGCGATCTGGCCGGACACGGTGAAGACGGTGACCAGGACCACCATTCTCTGCCTGCCGAGACAACAATTCGAGCAATTCCTCGAACTGAACCCGGAGCTGGATCAGATCCGGACCGAAGCGGCCCAGCGGTCGAGCCGGCTCCAGAACTCCAAGGGTGAAGCCGATATCGAGATCTCCTCCGGTCATTCCGGCGAACCCCTGCTCGAGGGTACTTTCGTCGACTACGACGCCAGCCCCCGCGAATACGAACTCAGCTTGGCCCAGAGCGTGCTGCGGGTCCACACCCGGGTCGCCGACCTGTTCAACGATCCGATGAACCAGGTCGACCAGCAGCTGCGGCTCACCGTCGAGGCGCTCTACGAGCGACGCGAGTACGACCTGGTGAACAATGCCGAGTTCGGCCTGCTGCACAACTGCGATCTCAAACAGCGCATCACCACCGAATCCGGCGCGCCGACGCCCGACGACATGGACGAGCTGCTCAGCATGCGGCGCGGCACCAAATTCTTTCTCGCACATCCGAAAGCGATCGCCGCTTTCGGTCGCGAGTGTTCGCGCCGCGGGCTGTATCCCGATCCCGTGGAGTACCAGGGGCACCGGGTGCCGGCGTGGCGCGGCGTGCCCCTGCTGCCGTGCGGCAAGATCCCGGTCAGCGACACCCAGACCACATCGATCATGGCGATGCGCATCGGTGAGAAGGATCAGGGCGTCGTGGGTCTGCATCAGACCGGCATTCCCGACGAATACGAGCCGAGCCTCAACGTCCGGTTCAAGCAGATCGACGACCAGTCGATCATGTCGTACCTGGTGAGCTGCTATTACTCCGCGGCCGTCCTCGTTCCCGATGCGCTCGGCGTGCTCGACGACGTGCTCGTCGCGCGCCGCGCCGACTGATCGGCGCGGACCGTGTCCATCCTCACCAGGGTCGGCGCCCCGATCGTGGCAGGCGATCTGGCTGTCGCGGTGGCGGCCCTGTTGCACGGCGCCGCCGCCCCGGCCGACCTGTTCTCCGCCACCGCCACGCTCCCCCGACGTCCATTCGATACGGCCACCGGTACCGTCGGGCCGCGTCGTCTTCGCGGCCCGACCGGGATAGGCACTTCAGCTCTGCGACTGTTCCCGGCACCGAAATCTCCGGTCGATCCCGCTTCGACAACGGCCAATCCCAGTGGTCAACAATCGATTCCCGCTCTCTACTGCCCACCGCCCGAGCGTGACGACCCGGCGCTGGCCGAGGCCGTCAACGCGGGTTTGCTCGCCTGGGCCGCCGAGATCGGCCTCTACGAAGGCCGTCTCGACGAACTCGCCAAGGCCGACTTCGGCCGGCTGATCATGCTCGCCCATCCCGATTGCGACGATCCCGACCGGCTACTGGCCGCCGCGCGCTGCGCGGTGGCGGAATGGTCGGTCGACGACTACTACTGCGAGGAGGACGCCCCTGGCGACACCGCACCCGACGGCACGCCGTCCAGCGCCGCCGCCGAACTCGGGCCACGGCTCGAATTAGCCGCCGCCGCGATGGATCCGGCCCATCTGCCCACGCGATACGCGCCGAGGCTCGAGCAGGCCATGCAGGCCGACCCGATCCTGCGCGCGTTCCGCACCTCGTTCGCGCACCTGGCGGGGTACGCGAGCCCGGCGCAGCTGGCCCGGTTACGCACCGAGATCGCGGGATGGTTCATCGCGCTCGGCGCGGAAGCGGGCTGGCGCACCGCGGACCGGATGCCGCCGGTCTGGGAGTACCTGACCAATCGGCAGCCACACAGTTTCCTGCCGTGCATGGCACCGATCGACGCGATCGGCGGCTACGAACTCCCCGCCGCCGACTACGCCGACCCGGCGGTGCGGCGGGTGACCACCACTGCCGCGCTGGCCGCCCAGATGGTCAACGACCTGTATTCGATGGCGCGCGAGGACCTTTCGGGCGGCAGGGAATTCAATCTGCCGACGGTCCTTGCCGCCGAGGAGGGCTGCAGCCGGGCCGACGCCGTGCAGCGCACCGCCCAGATCCACGACGAACTGATGCACCGCTTCGAACGGGAGGCGGCCCCCCTCGCCGCCTCGGGCTCACCCCAGCTGCGCCGCTTCCTGGCCGGGCTGTGGGCCTGGATGGGCGGCAACCGCGCCTGGCACGCGGGCAGCCGCCGCTACCACGACATCGCACCAGGAGAGGACGACAGATGACCATCGTCAACAGCCCCGACCGCTCGGTCCTGCGCACCACCTATCAGCGTTCGGTCGCCGCGTACTGGAACAACAATCCCAACGACGACCGGGTCAATACCGAACTGGGCAAGGTCGACGGCCTCTACCACCACCACTACGGCATCGGCGAACCCGATTGGTCGGTGCTGGACGGCCCGGAGACGACCCGGCAGGAACGGATCGTGCGCGAACTGCACCGCCTCGAGACCGCCCAGGCCGACTATCTGCTCGACAACCTCGGTGCCATCACCCCCGACGACCGGCTGATCGACGGCGGCTCCGGCCGCGGCGGCACCAGCTTCATGGCCGCCGATCGCTTCGGCTGCCACGTCGACGGCGTCAGCATCTCCGAGTACCAGGTCGGCTTCGCCAACGATCAGGCCGAGGCCCGTGGTGTGACCGAACGGGTCGGGTTCCACTTCCGCAATATGCTCGACACCGGCTTCGTCGACGAGTCGGCCCGGGCCATCTGGACCAACGAAACCACCATGTACGTCGACCTTTTCGATCTCTTCGACGAATTCGCCCGCGTGCTCGAACCGGGTGGGCGCTATGTGTGCATCACCGGCTGCTCCAACGATGTCACCGGCGGCCGGTCCGCCTCGGTCAGCTGGATCGACGCGCACTACGGCTGCATGATCCACCCGCGCAGCGAGTACTTCCGCGCACTGTCCGACAGCGGCCTCGTCCCCACCACGGTCGTCGACCTCACACCCGACACCATCCCGTACTGGGAGTTGCGCACCCATTCCGAGCTCGCCACCGGCGTCGAACAGCCGTTCCTCACCGCCTACCGCGAGGGCAGCTTCCAATACCTGATGATCGTCGCCGATAAGGTGGCCAGGTGACCGAAAAGCTCGCCGACCCGTCGACCGACCGCGAAACCATGCTCGTCGAGCTGGTCGACGAATCAGGCGCGGCGATCGGAGCGTGCTCGGTGGCCGATGCCCATCGGCCACCCGGCACGCTCCACCGCGCCTTCTCCGTGCTGCTGTTCGACGCGCAGGGACGCGTCCTGCTCCAGCAACGCGCCGCGGTGAAGACCCGGTTCCCGCTGCAGTGGGCAAACACCTGCTGCGGGCATCCGTTGCCGGGTCAGAGCGTTGTCGAGGCCGCGGCGATCCGGTTGCGCGAGGAGTTCGGGATGGCGGCCGAGCTCACGAAGGTCGGCGTGTTCACCTACCGCGCCGGCGACGAGAAGACCGGCCGCGTCGAGCACGAGTACGACCATGTCCTGATCGGCGTGGTCGGTGACGTGACGCCGCGACCGGACCCGGCCGAGATCGCCCGCTGGGCGTGGATCCCCCCGCAGGAGGTGCGTGCGGATCTGTCGGAGAACCCCGGCAAGTTCACGCCGTGGCTGTCGCAGGTGCTCGAGATCGCCGATCAGGCGCACCAGCGCTGACCGGGCTGTCCTTGTTTTTTCTCGTCTCGGGTGCTCCCGCGACGAGAAAACGTATAGATGCGCATATCTATATTTGTAGATGGCCTTGAGTTCCTTGGGGAACTCACAGGCTCACCACAGTCCGTGACCAGGCCGCCCGGCGAAGCTGGACATCGAACGGTCCGCACGATGGCGAGTGAGGTAGCGATGGTCGAGGTCGAGATCGACGACGACACGGTGACGGTCAATGTGCTCGGTGGGCATCGCCTGCTCGCTCTGCGCCAGCAGGTCGTGATCGACCGCGCCGCGATCACCGAGATCGCCACCGCCGAAGTGGACCTGCGGCCCCCGTGGGTCCGCGCGCCCGGCACCTTCATCCCCGGCGTGATCGCCGCGGGCGTCTACCGCGGTAAGGGGCGCAAAGAGTTCTGGGACACCACCTTCGGCGGCAGTGCCGTGCGGATCGACCTGGACGGGCCGGACTTCACCCGTCTGGTCGTCGACGTCGACGATCTCGCTGCGGTGCTGAACGCACTGAGCACCGAGACCGCGGGCATCTGAGCGGCGTTCACGAACCGAAGGATTCCAGCAGTCCCGCGTAGGTCTTCGGCGGCGGCGGCGCGAACTCTCCCCTCCCCGACTTGCGCAGCCCCATCGTGAGCAGCGACTGCACGGTCAATGTCGCCGCCGCGACGCCGTCGATCACCGGCACCCCGATCTCGTCGCGAATGTGCGCGCACAGATCCGCCATTCCGGCGCACCCGAGCACCACAGCGTCGGACCCGTCCTGTGCGACGGCGACCCGGCACGCCTCGGTGACGATCTTGCGCGCGTCCGGGTCGGTATCGAGTGCGAGTACCGAGATCTCGCACGCATGGATTCCCCGGCAGAACCGTTGCATCCCATAATGTTCCGCAAGATCGGCCGCCCGGCCGATGGTGCGTCCGAGCGTCGTGACGACACTGAATCCGCGTCCCAGATGACTCGCGGTGCGCATGGCCGCCTCGGCGATCCCGATCACCGGCCCCGACGCCAGTTCCCGTGCCGCGTCCACACCCGGATCTCCGAAGCAGGCGATGACATACCCGTCCACCCCGTCGGCCTCGCCCTGCCGAATCGCGGCGAGCAGGCCCGGCACGCTCATCGCCTCGTCGTAGTGGCTCTCGATCGAGGCGGGCCCGATCTCGGAGGTGACCGCGTCGAGCAGTGTGCCCCGGCCCGCGACGGCCAGCGCACACCGCTCGATCGTGTCGGTCATCGCCCGCGTGGTGTTCGGGTTGACGACCCGGATGCGCATCAGACACCGACCTCCTCGGCAGCGGCCGTGCGCTGGGCGCCGGTCAGCAGGTAGTAGACAGCGAAGCCGATGCCACAGCCGATGAACCAGCTGTACTGAGCGGCGGTGTGCATGCCGGGCAGACTGTTGGCCAGCACCGGGAACACCGCCACCGCGGCGGCGACGGCGGTCGCGATGACCGCGGCCGGGTGATAGCCCTTCGTGTAGTAATAGGTCCCCTGCTCCGACATCGTGAACAGATCGTCGACGACCACCTTCTGCTTGCGAACCAGGTAGTAATCGCAGATCAGCACCCCGAACAGCGGTCCGATGAAGGCACCGAGCACCTCGAGGGTGTAGTGGATGACATCGGGATTGTTGTACAGATTCCAGGGGGTGATCAGCACCGACCCGACCGCCGCGATCATGCCGCCCGCCCGCCAGCTGATCCGCTGCGGACTCACATTCGAGAAATCGAAGGCCGGCGAGATGAAGTTCGCGACGATATTGATCCCGATGGTGGCGACGGCGAAGGTGAGCGCGCCGAGCACGATCGCGAAAGTGGAATCGATCCTGGCAACCGTGGCGACCGGATCGGTGATGAGCTCGCCGTACACCGGCAACGTCAGGGAGGCGGTGACCACCACCAGTACCGAGAAGACCAGGAAATTCACCGGAAGCCCGAGGAAGTTGCCTTTCTTCACCGCAACGAAGCTCTTCCCGTATCGGGAGAAGTCACCGAAATTGAGCATCGGGCCCGAGAAATACGACACGACGAGCGCGATCGCGCCGAGCATCACCGGTACCGAGGCCAAGCCGGTGTATTTCACCTCGCCGAGTTTCAGGTCGATGGCACTCCAGCCCGCCTGCGCGATGAGGTAGCCGCAGAGCAGGAACATGACGACATACACCGCGGGACCGCAGAAGTCGATGAACTTGCGGATCGATTCCATTCCGCGCCAGAACACGCACGCCTGCACCACCCACAGCAGCAGGAAGCTGCCCCAGCCGAGGGCCGACAGTCCGAGGAATCCGTAGTCGGCGGTGACGGCGTAAGGCGCCAACCCCGGAAACAGTTTCACCAGAACGACATCCAGCGCCGCCGATGCGAGGAACGTCTGAATGCCGTACCAGGCCACCGCGATCAGCCCGCGGATGATCGCGGGGATATTCGCGCCGAGCACGCCGAACGCACTGCGGCAGATCACCGGATACGGCACCCCGGTCATCTGACTCGGTTTCGCCACCAGATTGCAGAAGAAATACACGATGGTAATGCCGATGAGCAGTGCGGCGAGTACCTGCCAACTGGCCAGTCCGAGTGCGAAAAGGCTTCCCGCCGTGACATATCCGCCGACGCTGTGCACATCCGACATCCAGAACGCGAAGATATTGTAGGTGCCCCAGCTCTGCTTGCGCAGCGGCGCCAGATCCTCGTTCGTGAGCCGCGGATCATAAGTGGGTGGTTCACCGGCGGGAACCGCCGAGGAGGTAATGGTGTCGGTCATGATCGTTCCCGTCCGAAAGGGTTCATCTGCTGAACTGACGGTAAGTATCAGCGGTTGCCCAGCGGTTTCCCGGGAATTTCGCGCCTATTGCACCGAAGATATATCTTCCGGCGCCAGCAGCCCGGTATCGGTCGGCAGGGTCGCGACCACGGTTTCCAGCCTGCGATGGTGTTCCTCGGCAGCCACGAGCAGACGGTCGACATCGCGGGCGAGGAACGCGTCGAGCATGGCGATGTGATCGATGTGCAGGCGCTCGCGGTCGAGTCGGTCGATGTGGACCATCGACTGCACCGGCTCGGTGACATTCCACGCTGCTTCGAGCATGTACAGCAGCCGGAACATCCGTGACGGCCGCGTCAGCGCTACGTGGAAGCTGCGCGACTGTCGCTGGTATGCCTCGGGATCGTCGTCGAGGATGGCGCGTTCGAGTAGGTCGTTCACCGCGAGCAGGTGCGCGCGTTCGGACTCATCGGCGTGCAGTGCGGCCGCGGCGAGTGACGCCGTCTCCAAAGTGTCACGCACGATGTACATTTCGCGCAGTTCACGGGCGGTGAGCTGGGCCACCTGGTAGCCGCGCTGCTGGCGGTGGGTGACCAGGCCCTCCCCGATCAGCGTCTTGAGCGCTTCACGGACCGGGATGTGACTCACCCCGAACAGCTCGGCTACTTCCCGTAGCGGGATCACGGTGCACGGCGGTACGGCACCGTCGAGGATCACCCGGCGCAGTTCGCCCAGAATCACTTGCGGCCGGCCCGGCTCATCGACCACAAGCCTTGCGAGCAGCGCCGATCGTCGTCTCGAAGGCATACACACATGCTATGGACGGCGTATTGCGCGCGGACTGTTCGATGTGACAGTTAGGAAACGATCACCGTACCGACCGGTCCCCGGTGAGTGATGGCATGCTCGAACGATGGGAGTTTCGACAACGCAGTCGGTGGATCGCCGTTTCGTCCGCTTGGTCGCTGTTTTCGACCATCTGTTCCGCAAGCCCTCGCACGGCGGTGGCGCACTGTGTGTGTATCTGCACGGCGAGCCGGTCGTCGATGTATGGGCGGGCTACGCGAGTCCGGGCGTGCCGTGGACGGCGGACTCGGTGGCCTTGGGCTTCTCCACCGGAAAAGGCGTGGCCTCCACCGTGATCCACCAGCTGGCCGATCGGGGACAGCTCGACTACGACAGCCCTGTCGCGCAGTACTGGCCGGAGTTCGCCGCGGCGGGCAAGGCCCATATCACCGTGCGCGATGTACTCACCCACCGCGCCGGCCTGCACCGGCTGCGCGGTCTGCTGCCCGGACCGATCGAGAGTTTCCTCGATGACGGTGCCGTCACCGCCGCTCTGGCCGCCGCCACTCCCGATCCGCGGCATCGGGTCACCAGCGGTTATCACGGAATCAGCTACGGGCACTTGGCCGCCGAGATCGTCGCCCGGGTCACCGGCCGTGAGTTCGTCGATGTGGTGCGCACCGAACTCGCCGAACCTCTTGACGCCGAAGAACTCTGGTTCCGGGTGCCGCACGACCAGCGCCACCGCATCGCCACCACCTTCCCGCGCCTGCGCGCCGCGGGCATGGAATGGGATACCGGCTCCGATCTGCTCACCCGCACCCGCTTCGCCGCCGCCGCGGAAACCACCCCGCGCGGGTTCGCCGACCTGATCGTCGATGAGCGCGTCCACGATTCGGTGATGCCCGGCGTGAACGGCGTCTTCTCCGCCCGCGCGCTCGCCCGCGTGTACGCCGCCCTGGCCAACGGCGGTGAACTCGACGGCACCCGCATCCTCTCCCCCGACTCGATCCCCCGCTTCGCCACCCGCCAGGTCTTCACCCCCGACTACGTTCTGGCCTTCCGTATCCCCTGGGCCATGGGCTTCCACGGCGTTCCGATGAAGCCCTCCAAGGCCGACCCGATCTCCGCCTTCGGACACTTCGGCCTCGGTGGCTCCGGCGCCTTCGCCGATCCCGAGACCGGCCTCTCCCTCGCCTTCGTCACCAATCGTCTCGGCGGCAGACTCACCCCGCTCGGCGACGCCCGCCTCACCCGCCTCGGCACGATCGCCCACAACATCGCGAAGTCGTCGCGACTCCCCTGATCAGTGGCCGGGCGGTTGATCGCTGCACAATATGGACGCAACGCCTGGATACCCGACTCGCGATGCCGAACCTGGCACTATGTGGCCGATGGAGACCGTGGGACTGGAGCGGATCGAGGAGGCCGCGCGACTGCTGGCGCCGGTGATCCGGCGGACGCCGATCGTGGGGTCGCGGGTGTTGTCGGAGCGGGCGGGCACGCAGGTACTGCTCAAATGCGAGAACTTGCAGCGCACCGGGTCGTTCAAGCCGCGCGGAGCCTATAACCGGATCGCGAATCTGCCCGCGGCGCAGCGGGCACGAGGTGTGGTGGCGGCCAGCGCGGGCAATCATGCGCAGGGAGTGGCGTGGGCGGCGAGCGAGCTCGGGATCGCCTCGACGGTGTTCATGCCGGTCGGGGCCTCGCTACCGAAACTGGTCGCGACCCGCGCCTACGGTGCCGATGTGCATCTGGTGGGCGACACGATCGACGAATCCTTGGTCGCGGCACAGGAATTCGCCGTTCGGACCGGGGCGACCCTGATCCATCCCTTCGACCATCCCGATATCGTCGCCGGTCAGGCGACGGTCGCGCTGGAAATCCTCGAGCAGGCTCCCGAGGTGGGCACGGTGGTCGTGCCGACCGGTGGTGGTGGGTTGCTCGCGGGTGTCGCGGTGGCGTTGCACGCGTTGGCGCCGCGTGTCCGGGTGATCGGCGTGCAGGCGGCCGAGGCGGCGGCGTGGCCGGATTCACTGGCGGCGGGCAGGCCGGTCCGGGTGCCGCGAATGTCGACGATGGCCGACGGTATCGCGGTCGGGCTCCCCGGCGCGGTGCCTTTCGCCCATGTCGCCGAGCTGGTGTCCGAGATCATCACCGTCGACGAGGATGCCCTGTCGAGGGCACTGTTGCTCTGCCTCGAACGGGCCAAACTCGTCGTCGAACCGGCGGGGGCGGCGGGCGTCGCCGCCTTGCTCACCTCCGCGCTCGAGGATCCGCCCGGCCCGGTGGTGACCATCTTGTCGGGCGGAAATATCGACCCACTGTTGCTCACTCGCGTGATCGGTCACGGTCTCAGCGCCGCGGGCCGCTACCTGGCCGTGCACGTCACCATCGATGACCGGCCGGGCGCGCTGTCCGCGCTGCTCGCCGTGGTCGGGCGCGCGGGCGCGAGCGTGGTGGACGTCGTGCACTCACGGACGGGTCCGTGGCTGGCCGTCGATGAGGTCGAGGTGTCACTCACCGTCGAAACCCGCGGCTCCGCCCATCGCGACGACGTCCTGGACGCACTGCGTGACGCGGGTTTCCGCGTGCACGCCGAGCTCTAGAACCCCTTGCGCCCCATCGGGTTCCCGCATCACGCCCGAGAATCACCGCGTCAGTGCGCCATTTTCAGCCCGACCACACCGGCAACGATCATCACCAGGAACACGGCCTTCACGACAGAGAAAGCCTCCGCGCCGGTGACCATGGCATAGACGACGGTCAGGACGGCGCCGATGCCCACCCAGACCGCGTACGCGGTGCCGACGGGGAGATCGCGCATCGCCAGCGCCAGCCCGGTCATGCTGGCTGCAAGGGCTATGCCGAAAACGACGGTCGGGACGAGTCGGGTGAATCCTTCGGTCCGACCCAGCGCGGTGGCCCACACTGCTTCCAGGACACCGGAGACAACGAGCAGAATCCATGACATGACGAGCCTCCTGTGGCCGTCTTGTCGCGTTCCGGGTACGGCTACCCTCGTCCGGGAGCCCCGTTCGGGCTCACTGCCAAGCTGTCACACCGGCAATCTCTTGGCAAGCAGGTGGTGGGTGAAGTCACCACCTCCCCGCCTCAGCGCAACCAGGCGCGCGCGTCATCGGCGCTCTTGCGGACCTCGTCGAGCTGTTCGGCCACGCGCACACCGGCGGTGCCACCCCGCGCGTTACGCGAGGCGATCGAACCCTGGACCGTGAGCACCTCGCGCACACCGGCGGTGAGCGCGGGGTCCACGGCGGCGAATTCGGAGTCGGTCAGCTCGTCGAGACCGACACCGCGCGCCTCGGCGACGCGCACGCACGCGCCTGCCGCCTCGTGGGCGACACGGAACGGAACACCTTGGCGCACCATCCATTCCGCGATATCGGTGGCGAGGGTGAACCCGGCGGGCGCGAGTTCGGCCATCCGGTCGGTGTGGAAGGTCAGGGTGGCGACCAGGCCCGCGATGGCGGGCAGGAGCAGCTCGAGCTGGGCGACCGAGTCGAAAACCGGTTCTTTGTCTTCCTGCAGGTCCCGGTTGTACGCCAGCGGTTGGGCTTTCAAGGTGGCGAGCAGGCCGGTCAGGTTACCGATCAGGCGGCCCGCCTTGCCACGGGTGAGCTCGGAGACATCGGGGTTCTTCTTCTGCGGCATGATCGACGAACCGGTGGACCAGGCATCGGCCAGGGTCACGTAGCCGAATTCCGGTGTGCTCCAGATGATGACCTCCTCGGCCATCCGGCTCAGATCGACACCGATCATGGCCAGCACGAACGCGGCCTCGGCGGCGAAGTCACGCGAGGACGTCGCGTCGATCGAATTGGCGGCGGAGGCGGTGAAATCCAGTTCGGCGGCGATCTGCTCGGGATCGAGGCCGAGCGAGGAACCGGCCAGCGCGCCCGAACCGTACGGCGAGATGGCCGCGCGCTTGTCGAAGTCGCGCAGGCGCTCCAGATCTCGCAGCAGCGGATGCGCGTGGGCGAGCAGGTGATGCGAGAGCAGCACCGGCTGAGCGGCCTGGAGGTGGGTCTTGCCCGGCATCACCGCGTCGGGGTGCGCGGCGGCCTGCGCGACGAGCGCGTCGACCACGTCGAGCACCCCGGCGGCGACGCGACGCACACCGTCGCGCAGCCACATCCGGAACAGGGTCGCCACCTGGTCGTTGCGCGAACGACCGGCCCGCAGCCGACCACCGAGCTCGGTCCCGACCCGCTCGATCAGCCCCCGCTCGAGCGCACCGTGCACATCCTCGTCGGAGTCGGCGGGCCCGTAGGCGCCCGAGGCGACATCGGCGGCGAGCGCGTCCAGACCGGCCAGCATGGCGGGCAGATCCTCGTCGGCGAGCAGCCCGGCCTTGTGCAGCACCCGGGCGTGCGCCTTGGACGCGCGAATGTCATAGGGCGCGAGCACCCAGTCGAAGTGCGTCGACTTGCTCAGCGCCGCCATCGCCTCGGCCGGCCCGGAAGCGAATCGCCCACCCCAGAGCGCACCTTCGTTGGTTCCACTGTGGGTCATGGTCGATGTCTCCTCCGGTCGGGATGGCGGGCATGCGGGCATGGATGATGACGACACCGGCCGATCCGTGGGGACCGGCCGGTATCGAGACTACGAGGGTGGCTCTGCGCGTATTACTTCTGGTTCAGGTCGCGGCGGGCGGCGACCTTGGAGGACAGCCCGTGGATCTGAACGAAGCCCTTGGCCAGCGACTGGTCGAAGGTGTCGCCCTCGTCGTAGGTGGCCAGGTTGAAGTCGTAGAGCGACTGCTCGGAGCGACGGCCGTTGACCACGGCGGACCCACCGTGCAGGACCATCCGGATCTCGCCGGTGACGGTCTGCTGGGTGTCGGAGATGAAAGCGTCGAGTGCGCGCTTGAGCGGGGAGAACCACAGGCCGTCGTAGGCCAGCTCGCCCCAGCGCTGCTCGACCTGCCGCTTGTAGCGGGCCAGCTCACGCTCGACGGTGACGGCTTCGAGGGCCTGGTGCGCGGTGATCAGCGCGATGGCGCCCGGCGCCTCGTAGATCTCGCGGCTCTTGATGCCGACGAGACGGTCCTCGACCATGTCGAGACGGCCGACACCCTGACGTCCGGCGCGGGTGTTCATCTCCTCGATGGCCTGCAGCACCGAGACCGGGCGGCCGTCGATGGCGACCGGCACACCCTTCTCGAAGGTGATGATGACCTCGTCGGGCGCTTCGAAGTTCACCGTCGGGTCGGCGGTGTAGTCGTAGACGTCCTTGGTGGGCGCGTTCCACAGGTCCTCGAGGAACCCGGTCTCGACCGCGCGGCCCCACACGTTCTGGTCGATGGAGAACGGCGACTTCTTGGTGACGTTGATCGGCAGGCTGTTCTGCTCGGCGAAGGCGATGGCCTTCTCCCGGGTCCAGGCGTAGTCGCGAACCGGGGCGATGACCTCGAGGTCGGGCGCGAGCGCGCCGATACCGACCTCGAAGCGGACCTGGTCGTTGCCCTTGCCGGTGCACCCGTGCGAGACGGTGGTGGCGTTGTGGAACTTCGCGGCCTCGACCAGGTGCTTGACGATCAGCGGGCGGCTGATGGCCGAGACGAGCGGGTACTGACCCATGTACATGGCGTTGGCCTGGATGGTGGGCAGGCAGTACTCGTCGGCGAACTCGTCGCGCGCGTCGACCACGATGGCCTCCACGGCACCGCAGTCCAGTGCGCGCTGTCGGATCGCGCTCATGTCCTCGCCGCCCTGGCCCAGGTCGATGGCCACGGCCACCACCTCGGAACCGGTCTCCTTCGCGATCCAGCTGATGGCGACGGAGGTGTCAAGCCCACCGGAGTAGGCGAGTACGACGCGATCGGACATGTCTGTTGTGCTCCTCGAAGTCTGGTACGTAAGGCCTGCCGTGAGCAGTATGGATGCTCCGGCCGCCGGTTCGGCTCACGCCGTTGCTACAAATGATTATGCATGATGATGCAATCTCATACATAACCGGGGGTACCGCGACACCGTAAGCCCCCTTGGCGAGCAGTCCCGGCTGTGAGACGCTGGTCACACCAGATAGCCACGGTCGGGACCGAAGGAGCCATCATGCAGTCGCTACGTGATTTCGCGGAGGCCAACTACGACCTCATCGGCACAGTGGTCATCGGACTCGGAAACCTCGGGCTGACGGTGGCCAAGGCCGTCATCGAGCTCGGCACGCCGCTGCTCCAGGGATTCTTCGCCTGACGCCACCGACCTCGAATCCAGGGAGCACACCATGGACGAAGTCCTGCAGTTCCTCTCCGACAACTACAACGCCATCGCTGGTCTCGGGGTGTATGTCCTGCAAACAGGATTCGAGATCACCGCCCCGCTGACCTTGCTGATCCTGAATTTCCTCAACTCCTGACGCCTCACGTATGGCACGCTGGGAGCGCACTATTCGGCTCGCCACACGTGAGGACGAACATGATGCTCTCTTCCATCGCGCAGGAATTCTCGACCCTCGGCAACGGTGTTCTCGATGTCGGCAGGGCCGTCGTCGACCTGGTTCAGAACATCATCGACATCGCCACGCCGAACAACCAGGGCGGCGGTGCGGGCGGCGGCCAGTACCCGTTCACCTGATCCCCGCCTCGCCGGGGTTCCGGCGGGGTTGCGCCGGTCACCGACCCACGCCGCTAGTCTGCGAGCCATGACCGACGATGTGCGGCTCGACGCAGGCTCCGCGGGTCTCACGATCGCCCCGGGCGACGGCGGCGCGATCCACAGCCTCACCGTCGACGGCACCGAGTTGCTCCGGCAAGACCCCGGAACCGGATGTTTCGTCATGGCGCCGTGGGCCGGTCGGCTCGGCAACGGTGAGCTGACCGTCGGCGACCACACGTATCAGATGCCGATCAACAATCCGCCGCACAGCATCCACGGCACCGCGCGCGACGGACGGTGGGACGTGGTGGCCGCGACGCCGGCCGAGGCGACGATCAGCCATCGCCTCGGTGCGCCGTGGCCGTTCGCGGGCGCCGTCACCCAGACGTTCACCCTCACCGACACCGGTCTCACCCTGGCGATGCGCATCGCCACCGACCACGATGCCTTCCCCGCCCAGGGCGGCTGGCATCCGTGGTTCCTGCGCGAAGTCGCGCCGGCGACCGGACCGGTGCGACTCGATTTCGACCCGGCCTGGCAGTACGAACGCGGCGACGACTACCTGCCCACCGGCCGCGAGATCGCGCCGACGCCACCGCCGTGGGACGACTGCTTCGCCATGCCGGACGGCGTCCTCGCCCGCCTCACCTGGCCCGGGTTCCTGGAACTCACCATCACCAGCCCGGTCAACGACGTGGTCGTGTGGACACTGCCGCAGCAGTCACTGTCGGTGGAGGCCCAGTCTGGCCCACCCAACGGCTTGAACACCGCACCCCGGATGGTCACGCCCGGCAACCCGCACGACGTGCTCGTCCAGTGGTCCTGGCGCCGGCTGTGACGAACGGTTCACCCAGCACCCACCGGGAGCGTGCTGGGCTCTGCTTCGTGCCGACCGCTGGTCAACGCGGCCGAATGCAGGCCGTGCCGCATCCGGCCGACACCACTACCTCCCGGTGACCGAGTAGCCGAGCACCGCAACCGATTACGGTGATCGCGTGCCGATCACGTTCGCCCACCCGGTTGCGGTGCTCCCCTTCGCTCGGCATCTTCCGCTTGCCGCCCTTGTCGCCGGGTCCATCGCCCCTGATGTCGCCTATTATCTGCCGATTTCCCTGTCCGGCAGCGCAACCCACTCCGTGGCCGGGGTCCTGTGGTGGGACCTGCTGATCGGCCTCGCACTGCTCGTCGTCTTCCGCCTCTCGGCTGGCCCCGCCACCGCGCTTCTCCCGTTGTCGCTGCCCTCGTCCCGTGCTTCCCGACCGCGCGGACTCGACGTGATACCGACAGTCATCGCGGTGCTGCTCGGTGCGGCGACGCACGTGATCTGGGATTCCTTCACCCAGACAGCGGGTTTCGCTGTGCAGCACTGGGATCTGTTGCGGACGTCGGTCATCGAGCCGCACAAGACCTACAACGTCCTCGGCTACGTCTCCTCTCTCGCGGGAACGGCGACCCTCGCCTACCTGCTGGTGCGCCGCGCCCGCCGCACCACCGTCACTGCCACCTGGATGCGCGGGGCCGTCACCGTCGTCTTGCTCGCCGCACCCGTGATCGGTGCCGTGCTCGCGGTCGACGATCCGGTCGCCCGGGCCAGTACCTACGACTTGATCCGGCACATGATCGTCGGCGCGGTGCGCGCGACGGCCGGTGCCTGGGCGATCTACGCCGCGCTCTGGCATATCCGCGCCGGACGCGTACGCTCATCGCGGCGAGTGAGTGCTGCGGAAGGTGAGCGCGACCAGGAAGGTCGAGGCGGCGATGACGGCGAAGGCCGCGGTCATGCCACCGACCAGGACGTGGTTCGGTGAACCGCCTGCCTCACGCGGTGCCGAAGATCCTCACCGGCTCGGGTCCGAAACGAGCCAGCAGCCCGGGATCAGGCGGATCATCACGAACATCAGCACCGCCGTCGGCAGGAACGCGAAACCTGTTGCCAGCGAGCCCATCCCCAGCACGCGGCGCGGGCTGCCGAGCCGCGCCCAACTCCGCACCGCTGCTCACCGACGTAGCGCTCGTGGGCCTGCGCGTCCAGCGCTAGGCCAGGCCTTCGATCTTCGCCGCCAGTTCGGCGCCGGTGAGTGGTTCGCGGGCGATGACAGCGATGGTGTCGTCACCGGCGATGGTGCCGACGATGTAGGGCAGGGCCGCGCGATCGAGGGCGCTGGCCAGGAAATGGGCGGCGCCGGGCGGGGTGCGCAGGACGGCGAGATTGCCGCTGGCGTCGGTGGAGACGAGCAGGTCACCGAGGAGTTTGGACAGGCGGCCGGTGCCGCCGGTGACGCCACGCACGGGGCTGCCGTCCTCGGGGACGATGTAGACGCCGGCGCCGCCGTCGGCCGCGCGCAGTTTCACCGCGCCGAGTTCGTCGAGGTCACGCGACAGGGTGGCCTGGGTGGTCTCGATCCCCTCGGCCGACAGCAGCGCGGCGAGTTCGGTCTGACTGCGGACCGAATGCGAGGTCAGCAGTTCGATGATGCGCGACTGGCGGCCGGCGCGGGTCCGGGCGATCGCGGGCGAGCCCTTCTCGGGCGCGCTCATCGCCCGGCCCCCACGCCGGCCCCGGTTCGCGGTCTCACGCGGCGGCTTTCGCGAGCAGCCACACCAGCAGCGCCTTCTGGGCGTGCAGGCGGTTCTCGGCTTCGTCCCAGACCACGCTGTGTTCGCCGTCGAGCACCTCGTCGGTGATCTCCTCGCCGCGGTGCGCCGGAAGACAGTGCAGCACGATCGCTTCCGCAGCGGCGTGGGCGAGCAGCTCGGTATTGAGCTGGAACGGACGGAACGGGCCGACGCGGTCGAGACCGTCGTTCTCCTGTCCCATGGAGGTCCAGGTGTCGGTGACGAGCACATCCGCGCCGGTCGCGCCGACCACCGGGTCGCCCGTGACCGACACGGTCGCACCGGTTTCCGCGGCGCGCTTGGCGGCGGCGTCCAGGATCCACGGCAGCGGTTCGAAACCGGCGGGCGCGGCCACGGTCACGTTCATTCCGGCGGTCACTCCACCCAGCAGCAGCGAGTGCGCCATGTTGTTGGCACCGTCACCGAAGTAGGTGAGGTTCAGTCCCGCGAGTGCCCCCTTGCGCTCGCTGATCGTCTGCAGATCGGCGAGCACCTGGCAGGGGTGGAATTCGTTGGACAGCGCGTTCACCACGGGAACCGTTGCGGTGACGGCCATCTCGTCGAGGCGGGACTGTTCGAAGGTCCGCCACACGATGGCGTCGACGTAGCGCGAGAGCACGCTGCCGGTGTCGCCGAGGGTTTCCTCACGACCCAACTGGGTGTCGCGGCCGTCGACGACCACCGCGTGGCCGCCGAGCTGCGCGATGCCGAGCTCGAACGAGAAGCGGGTGCGGGTGGAGTTCTTCTCGAAGATCACGCCGACCCCGCGCGGGCCGTCCAGCGGCCGGTGCAGGAACGGGTCCTTCTTCAAGTCGGCGGCGATGGCGAGGATTTCGGCCTGTTCGGCCTGGGTCACATCGTCGTCGCGCAAGAAATGACGCAGGGTCACTTGGTCGCTCCCTTAGCATCGGCGGCGGCCTTGTCGAGGATCTCGGGCAGGTCGGCGACGAAATTGTCGGCCTGGGTTTCGGTGAGCACCAGGGGCGGCGCCAACCGGATCACATCGGGCTTGGCGGGGTTCACCAGGTAGCCGGCCTCGCGCGCCCGTTCGTCGACATAGGCGGAGATGCCGTTCTTCAGCACGATGCCGATGAGCAGACCCGCACCACGCACGTGGTCGATCTCGGGATGCTCGAGCAACGCGATGCCGTCGCTGAGCTTCTTGCCCACCCACTCCACGTGGGTCAGCAGGTTGTCGGAGTCGATCGTGCGCAGCACGGCCAGAGCCGCCGCGGCACACACGGGATTGCCGCCGAAGGTGGTGCCGTGCAGACCCGGCGTGAGCAGTTCGGCGGCGCGACCCTGGGCCAGCACGGCACCGATCGGCAGGCCACCGCCGAGACCCTTGGCCAGGGTGATCGCGTCGGGCACGATGCCCGCCGCCTGGTGCGCGAAAAATGTTCCGGTGCGGCCGATTCCGGTCTGCACCTCATCGAGGATCAGCAGCGCCCCGGCCCGCGAGGTGATCTCCCGCGCCTTGGCGAGGTAGTCGAACGGCGGGACGACCACACCGCTCTCCCCCATCATCGGCTCGAGGAAGACCGCGGCGGTGTCGGAATCGACCACGGCTTCGAGCGCGGCGGCGTCACCGTAGGGCACGTGCACGACGCCGGGCGGCATCGGCTCGAACGGCGTGCGTTTGGCGGGCTGACCGGTGAGGGCCAGCGCGCCCATGGTGCGTCCGTGGAACGCCTCCTCGGCGGCGACGATCTTGGACCGCCCGGTGAGCCGCGCGATCTTGAACGCGGCCTCGTTGGCCTCGGTGCCGGAGTTGCAGAAGAACGCCTTGCCCTCACCGTCGCCGAAGTGGGCCAGCAGCTTCTCGGCCAGCTCGATCACGGGCTCGTTGACGTACAGGTTCGACACGTGGCCGAGCGTGCCCAGTTGCTGGGTGACCGCCTCCAGGATGGCGGGGTGGGCGTGGCCGAGGCTGTTGACCGCGATACCGCCGAGGAAGTCGATATAGCGCTTACCGTCGGCGTCGTAGAGCACCGCACCGGCGCCGCGCACCAGCGCGACCTTCGGGATGCCGTAGTTGTCCATCATCGCGGCCGACCACCGCTGCTGCAGCTTCTCTACTTCGCTCATGATTGCGTTCCATCCGGCGACCCGGCGGGGGTCACCATGGTTCCGATTCCTTCTCCGGTGAACAGCTCCAGTAGTACCGAATGCGGCACGCGGCCGTCGATCACGTGGGCACTGGGGACCCCGCCGAGCACGGCGCGCAAGCACGCTTCCATCTTCGGCACCATGCCCGCATCCAGGCGCGGCAGCAACTTCGCCAACGCGTCGGCGTCGATCTGACTGGTCAGCGAGGAGCGGTCCGGCCAGTCGGTGTAGAGGCCCTCGACGTCGGTGAGCACCACGAGCTTCTCCGCGCCGATGCCCTCGGCCAGTGCGGCGGCGGCGGTGTCGGCGTTGATGTTGTGCACCACGCCGTCGGCGTCGGGGGCGATGGTGGAGACCACCGGGATGCGGCCCGCGTCGATCAGGTCGAGCACGGCGCCGGGGTTGACCTCGGTGACATCGCCGACCAGGCCGATGTCGGTGGCGACGCCTTCGACGGCGACGGTGCGCCGGGTGGCGGTGAACAGGTGCGCGTCCTCGCCGGAGATGCCGACCGCGTACGGGCCGTGCGCGTTGATCAGCCCGACGAGTTCACGACCCACCTGACCGAACAGCACCATCCGCACCACGTCCATCACCTCGGGGGTGGTGACGCGGAACCCGCCGCGGAATTCGCCTGCCATACCGAGCCTTGTCAGCATGGCGTTGATCTGCGGGCCACCACCGTGCACGACCACCGGATGCACGCCGACGGTGCGCAGGAACGCCATGTCGGCGGCGAAGGCGGCCTTGAGTTCGTCGTCGATCATGGCGTTGCCGCCGTACTTCACGACCACGATCTTGTCGCGGAACTTCTGCAGCCACGGCAGCGCGTCGGCGAGCACGTGCGCTTTGTCCAGCGCCGACAGAGTGTGCACCACACTGCCGCTCATGAGCTGTACGCCGAGTTCTCTTCGACGTAGGCGTGCGAGAGGTCGGTGGTACGCACCATCGCGGTGCCCTCGCCCACGTGGAGCTCGATCAGGACGTCGACGTCTTCGCCGGACAGGTCGACCTCGCGGGCGCCGGGCGCGCCGACACTGTCGACGCAGACCGGATTGCCGTTGAACGACACCGCGATCCGGTTCGGATCGAGGGTCACCGGCGCGATGCCGACGGCGGCGAGCACGCGACCCCAATTCGGGTCGGAGCCGAACAGCGCGGTCTTGACCAGACTGTCGCGGGCGACCGCGCGGGCGACGGTCAGCGCCTCGTCCTCGGAGGCCGCGCCGGTGACGGTGACCTGGACCCGCTTGGTGACGCCCTCGGCGTCGGCCATCAGCTGGGCGGCCAGGTCGTCACACACGGTGAACACCGCGGCGTCGAGATCCTCCTGCGCGGGCGCGACGCCGCTGGCGCCGTTGGCCAGCAGCAGCACCGTGTCGTTGGTGGAGCAGGAGCCGTCGACATCGAGCCGGTCGAAGGTGTACTTCGTGGCCTTGCGCAGCGCGGAGTCGAGCTGCTCGGGCGTGGCGACGGCGTCGGTGGTGAGCACGACGAGCATGGTGGCCAGCGAGGGCGCGAGCATGCCCGCGCCCTTGGCCATGCCGCCGACATTCCACTTGTCCTCGCTGTGGAACGCCGACTCCTTCGGCACCGTGTCGGTGGTCATGATGGCGTGGGCGGCATCGGAGCCACCCGACATGCCGCCGCCCATCTCGTGCACGATCTCGGTGATCGCCGGGATGAGCTTGTCCATCGGCAGGCGGTCACCGATGAGACCGGTGGAGCAGACCGCGATCTCGCCCGCGCCGGTCTCGGTGCCCCAATTACTCAGTGCCGCGGCGAGTTCCTCGGCGGTCTTGTGCGTGTCCTGGAAACCGCCGTGGCCGGTGCAGGCGTTCGCGCCGCCGGAGTTCAGGATCACCGCGCGCACGTGACCGGCCTTCAGTACCTGCTGCGACCAGAGCACCGGCGCGGCCTTGACCTGGTTGCTGGTGAAGACACCGGCCGCCGAGTACTCGGGGCCCTCGTTGAGCACCAGCGCGAGGTCCGGCTTGCCGCTGGCCTTGATACCGGCCGCGATGCCCGCCGCGCGGAAACCCAGTGGCGCGGTGATGCCCTGGGTGTGAATCAGTTTGCCGTGGTCCGGGGTCTGCGGATCAGGGGTCGTCACGGTGCCACTCCTACGGTGGAAAGTCCTGCGGTCTCGTCGAATCCGACGGCCAGATTCATCGATTGCACCGCGGCGCCCGCGGTGCCCTTGGTCAAGTTGTCGATCGCGCCGATCACCACGAGCAGACCCGCGTCGGCGTCGACGGTGACCTGCAGGGTGATGGCGTTGGAGCCGAGCACCGAACCGGTCTGCGGCAGTACGCCTTCGGGTAGCAGGTGCACGAAAGGTTCTTCGGCGTAGGCCTTCTCGTAGACGGCGCGGGCCTGCGCGGCGTCGACCTTCACCGGGGCGGTGCAGGTGGCGAGGATGCCACGCGGCATCGGCGCCAGCACCGGGGTGAACGACACCGAGACATCCACGCCGCCCGCAGCTTTCAGGTTCTGCGCGATCTCAGGAGTGTGACGGTGCGCGCCCGCGACGCTGTAGGCCCGCACGCTGCCCATCACCTCGGAACCGAGCAGACCGACATCGAGTTTGCGACCCGCGCCCGAAGTGCCGCTCACTGCAACGACATTCACGGCGGGCTCGATGATCCCGGCGGCGATCGCCGGGGCCAGCGCCACACTGGACACGGTCGGGTAGCAGCCGGGCACGGCGATCCGCCGGGCGCCGGTGAGCTCGGCCCGCCCACCGGGCAGCTCGGGCAGGCCATAGGGCCAGCTGCCCGCATGGGGGCTGCCGTAATACCGCTCCCAGGCGGCGGCGTCGGTGAGCCGGTAGTCCGCGCCGCAGTCGATGATGACGGTCTCGTCGGGCAGGGCGGCCGCGATGGCGCCGGACTGGCCGTGCGGGAGGCCGAGGAACACGATGTCGTGACCGGCCAGGACCTCGGGAGTGGTCTCCTCGAGAATCCGGTCCGCCAGGGGCAGCAGATGCGGCTGCAGCGCGCCCAGTGCGGTACCCGCGTTGGAACCGGCGGTCAGCGCCCCGATCTCGAGGCGCCCCGCTCGGTATTCGGGATGACCGAGCAGTAGACGCAACACTTCGCCACCGGCGTATCCACTCGCACCGGCAACCGCCACCCGCAACACGGGTCCTCCCGACGAATCAACCATGTGATGATTATGCACGACTATGCAAGCTCATTCATCGGCAACCCGACAACACCCCTCGAATCCGAGGAAACCCCAGCTCAAAGCACCCAACCGCAAAACGCGGTTACTCCACCTCTGCCGACCCATCGTCAACAATTTCGAACTCAGGCCGTGCCGGGGCCGTACCAGCGCTATCGGGATCGAAGTACATGTCCGTGGCCCACCGCGAACGCGGAGCCGACGACGGCAGCAGATGCGTGTACGTATTCAACGTAATCGACGGGTCCTCATGACCCAACGCATCGCCCAGTTCCTTCACTGACACGCTCCCGGCTAACTGCTGGCTAGCGTACACGTGCCGCAACGCATGCACCCCGTCCAACTGCCGCCGCTGCTCCAACCCCGCCGCCTCGAACGCCTTCGCCCACGGACCCTCCAAGAACCGGCTCGCATACCACGGCTCATCGTCCGGACGAACAATCGACAACCGCACCGTCGTCGCATCCCCGTCCAGCGTGTCCCACGGAAGCGTCACCGAAACAGGCGGGAACTGCTCCACATGCTGGTCGATGCGCCGCAACTGCCACTTCGACAACGGCACCTGCCGCGTCTTACTCCCCTTCGGCAACGCGAACACCGTGCCACCGGTCAGCCGCTTGGTCTGCCGCGCCACCGACAGCATCATCGCCCGCCGATCAACATCGTCCGGCGAGAACCCCAAGATCTCCCCCAACCGCATACCGGACGCTGCCCCCATCGGAACAACCAGACGCAACCGTTCATCCAACCCAGCCTCGACCGCGTTCAAGCGTTCGCGCGCCCACGGTATGTAGAGCGTCTTCGGCAGCTTCGGACGTGGCGCGTTCTTCGCCTTGCACGGGTTCTCCAAGATCAGCCGTTCCGCCATCGCGAACGCGAAAATACTCGACAACGCACTGAATGCCTGCAGCCGGTACGACGGGCTCAGCGGTCGCCCACCCCACGTCCGCGCTCCCATCCATTCCGACCAATCCACAACCGCTTCCAAACGGGCAGCCGACTCGATGCTGCAGTCCTCGAAGAACGCGTCCAAGCAGTTACCGATGACAGACTCTTGCGCCGCCCGCGATCGCGCCAGAGACGAGGTTGTACGCAACCAAGCTTTCGACACCTCAGGGAACAGCTTCTGCCCCGCCTTCGGGTCGACGTACTTGCGGTCCAGGATCGAGTTGTCGATGTAGGTCTGGAACTCCTCGGCGAGCTTCTTCTTCCCGTCCGGGAAGCTCTTCGACTTCTCCCGCTTCGACCCCGGAGGAATCCACACGACCTTGTACCGCATGCCCTTGCCGAAGTCGGGCTTCTTGAACCGGATCTTCTTCTTCGGGTTATCCGGATCGGGCTCCTCGCCCCACCACTGGTCCTTGATGTGGCTCATGTCAGGCGGCCTCTTCGTGCGAGTCGAGCCAGAGCTCGACGGTCTTGGGTCGCCACCGCAGCGACTTGCCGACCTTGATCGCGCGCGGACCGAGGCCGGACTTGCGCCACTCGTAGATCGTGTCCTTCGGCACCCCGAGGTAGTCGGCGAGAACGTCGATGCTCCACAGGCGTTCAGCCGAGAGAGTCGACACGGTAGCCGTGGGTTTTGTAGGTGTTGATGCGGCGTTCCTGGGCATTGATACCCCTTCCGTAGGTGTTTGTCGTGCTACACCGTAGTATGTACGCTACGTCGTAACACAGTCAATGCCTCGGGAAAGGCAACTCAACGAGAGCCACCCGTCTACCGTCGACCAGGAAGACAGGGCAGCAGTCGCGCGCCGAAAGGTAGCTTGAGCGCCGCTCGCCCCCGTAAGCTGTGCGTTCCATCGTGACTAACGAACGCCAGCAGGGGGCGACGTGACCGGGCCAACGCCACACCAAGGACAGCAGTACCCGCCCCCGCCCGGATACCAGCCGAGGCCACATCCAAGCCGGCCCAATCCCCCCAAGCGGAATCAAACAGTAACCACCCTCGCGATCATCTTTGCTGGCCTAGCGATCTGTGGGATCCTCGCCGTTGTTGCAATCGCGGGGAACAAGTCGTCATCGGATGGCACATCCGACACGATCGCCGAGACCTACGCCAACCCACCAACAGGCAACAGCGGAGACCTCGAATTTCAGATTCTCCGTGTGACGACCGGCCAACGCGAGCCAGGGTTCGACACCGCCGGTGGACAATTCGTTTCGGTTACCGTCAAGGTGACAAACATCGGCAAGTCAGCCGCCAGTTTCGACCCAGAGGATCCGTACCTCATCGACGCGCAGGATCGGCGGTATAGCGCTGACGGCAGTCGCAGGTCGATCGAGTTGAATCCCGGCAGGTCGGTCACGAGCGACATTGCGTACGCCGTACCGGTCGGCATCACGCCAACCATGTTCTCCGCATCCGCCGGCTGGGGCGTCCCATTCGTTCGGATCTCGCTGCCGCCACAGGGCTAGCACAGCGGGATGTCGATCGCGCATTCCCAGGCGTCGGCACGGCGCACCCAGTACCCAGGTGTCGGTGGGGCGAGGAACACTTCGGCGCCCGCGCCGCGTAACGCGGCGAGTTCGTCTTCACTGATGCCAGGGTGAGGCCACACCTCGACTCGACCAGGTGTCGGGACGACGAGGTGACCAACCTCTTTCCACCAGCGCCAGCCGGAGTCGACCCGGTAGACGACGCGCCCGGTCGGGGGTCGCATGGTGACGCCGAGGACGTCGAGGAGAGCGAGTTCGCCAGTGTGGATGTCGTGGACATCGAATCGCTCCCACCTCACGGTCGGTGACACCTCCACTCGCTTATTCGAACTCATGTTCGAATACTAGCGGGTGTTTGCTGAGGATGCACCCATCTATCGTGGCGTGTGCCGGAGACGACAAAGCAGCCCCCAACCTCGAAAGGTCGGGGGCTGTTTTGTACTGAATCGTTCAGTTCAGGCTGCGCACGTATGTGCCGGTGCCGGTGGATACGTTCGCCTTGAACGAACTGTTTGCCCAAGGCCCGGTGTCGAGGACCTGGACGGTGATCAGGTCTCCACTTGCCACATCGGTCGTCACAGTCACCACCGACGGCGACGTGGTTACGGGTGTTCCCGCGGTGCCGACGAGTGTGCCGTTCTTCATGATCCGCGCCGAGACGGTGTGGTTGTTGCCTGAGCCCGGCACCCACTGCACGCGTGCGGTGAGCGTTTTGCCGGTGCCTGAGCCGTTGACGACGAGGGCGCTGCCCGAGATGGTCGAGCCGGGGTAGCCGGTGGTGTCGGCGGTGAACCCGGTGATCTGGGCCATCGCGTTGGTGATCGCCTGGGTGGTGCCCGACTTGTTCATGCCGGACTCGGTGAACGCTGTTGCGGCAGCCGCTACGGTGCCCGCCCCGGAGAACGGTGCGGTCGACGATGCAACCACCGATGCAGCGAGTGCACCTGCAGCCGTGAATGGTGCAGCAGCGGTCCCGTAGGTGGTGCTGGAAAGCCCTGCTGTTGCTGTGAACTGCGCGAGGGCGGTCGGGACCGCGGTGGCCGCGAGTTGGCCTTCGCCTTCCAGCAGGCCGATGGCTTGGCTGGTCGGGATCAGCAGCTCGCCGACAGCGGTGAACGCTGCCGTCGGTGCAGCAGCCTGGACACCGGACAGTGCAGCTATAGCGGTGAACTGAGCAAGGGTCGACGGCACCGCGGTTGCGCCCAGAGTGCCGGTAGTGGAGCTGACGGCACCCAAACGGTCGGTAGGAAAGACGAACACACCCTCGGCGGTGAAGACCGCGGTCAACGTTGGTGCGCTTCCAGCTCCGAGCGCCCCAGCCGTCGCGAACGCCGCTGTTGTCGACGGAACCGCAGACGCAGCAAGTGTGCCAACGGCGGTGGATGTGGCGATGGGTGGCGGCACGTACATCCCGGACGGCAGTCGCGCCCTGGTCCCCGTCGGGAGTGCCCCGATGGTGGTGCTGGTGCCGGGGGTGGCCGCGACCCATCGTGATCCGGTGGGTAGCGGGGCCGACATCAGCTCACCGAGAAGGAGGGGGTGACCTTGATGGTGCCCGCGCTACCGAGGGTGATCGACGGGGCGAGCGCGCACTTGTCGTAGAAGGTGCCCGACGTGCTCGCAGACCACAGGCCCGCGTACGAGAAGCTGCCAGACGGGGCGTTGAACGTGAGCTCGGCCATCGTCAGCGCGCCACCGGAACCCGAGGACCAGGTGCCCTGGACGCGAGCGTAGGAACCACCGGAGGCTTCGGAGGTGCCCGTGGTGCCGGGGTCGCCGGTGTGCAGGGACACCCACACGGTGGAGGCGCCGGAAAGGGTTTTGTAGGCGTCGGCCAACACTTGGCGTGTGGCGGCTACAGCAATTGCCATTGTGTATCAGTCCTGTCGGGCCACTTGGCCCCGGTACCAGCAGAAGTCCTTACCGTCCGAGTAGTGGACGTAGATTCGGAAAGTCGCTGGGATGGTGATGGTGTCGGACACTTCGGAATGGATCAGCCAGGTCACCCAATAGGTGGTGACAGTGGCGTTCCAGGTCGCGAGAACCGTGTTGGCTGGGTCGTAGATGACGATTTCGCAGGTCGTGCCCGCGGGGATGAAACTGCCGGAGGGGACGTCGATTTGGTGATGGAAGTCTTGCCCGGTAACCAGCAGTAGGGTTTCGATTTGGGGTTCGTTGCCGAGCATTCGGCGCCCTCCAAAAGTGGGAATCAGATTCCGACGCCGGAATAGATCCGAATGTCGTTGAATGCGGCGGAATCACTGCCGTCGCGGCGCACACGCAAACCCGCGTACTGGTTGGTGGCGGGGACAACGTTATGGACGTTGCCTGCGTAGAGTTTCGGGACGCCGTTGACCTCGAACCACATGATTTCGGCGTACACGTACAGTGCGATGGTGTCGCCGTTGGCGATAGTGACGGCTCCGTCTTGAAAATCGGTGAAGCTAGGGGTTCCGTTGACGGAGCTGCTCATTCGGCCGAGATACACGTGGTTCGACCGGAAGTTCGCGACCAGCGCTTGTGTGCCTGCGGAGTTGCAGCAGGCGATCAGTGAGCCGTCCATGAGGTCGGTGACGTTGGAAACGACGGCCTCGACACGTACCTGGCCGTTCAGGTTGGTGACGTCGCGGATCAAGCCGACGCTGTTGGTTGCGGTGCCTGTGTGCGCCCATTTCCCGGAGACAAGTCCTGCGTCGGTCCCGAGTTGGGTCCACCCGTTGCCGACCGTTCCGTCATCTCTGTCGAAGTCGTCGTAGAAGATCGACGACCACACCGTCTTCGGCGGGACTGTGCCGGGGCGGTCGAAGGAGTGGACCCATCTAATCCAAACGTTGCAGTAGGAGCGGTTGATCAAGCGGATGCAGCGGCGGCCTGGCCCGAGGGCGTAGTCGGGGGAAACCATCGAGGACCCGACGTAATAGCCGTTCAGCCAAATCCTCATATACTCATCGTTTTCAACCCACACGCGCAGCGTCAGCGTCTGACCGGTGAATCCAGTTGGTGTGGACCACTGTTTTGAACGCGAAACGAATTCCGAGAACATACTGTCAGCCTCGGTGTACCAAACCGTCTGGCCACCAGCCACCGGATTATGCCGAAACACCACCATCGGCGCATGCAGATAGGTGGACTCGACATTCACCCACGTATTGGTGAAGGCGACCAGGAAGTTCTGAGTATCCAAACCCTCAACCGGGTACCAAAACTCCATTTCGAAACCCCAGTTAGGGGTGAACGGCATCCATTCGAAGCTAGGTCCGCGGCCGTCTGAGTTCACGACCTGCTCAGTGACGACAAGCTCTTCGATATCGTTGATGTAGGATTCGCCGCCGCCGAGGTGTTTCCACGGATGCTGCAAGGGGTTCTCTGGAGGGCGCTGAAAAGAGTCACGCCAACCCGCCCACGCCAAAGGCAGATTGCGGCGGATCAGGAAGCTCATTCGGGTTCGAAGGCTCCCGAGATCGTGCCACCGTGGTCGGCGAGGAACGCGCGAATCCCGGCCAATGCCAACCGGTTACCGCGAAGGCCGAGTCGGTCGTCCGGCGACAGGTGAACTCGCAACGCATCGGGATCATTGTTGAAGCGGGCGATCGCACGGTCGATAGCCTCTATCGCCTGATCATCCGGAGTCATATCGAACAAGCCATCGAGCGACTCGACGCCGAATGCGGCGGCCCACAACGCTTCACGGTAGGGCTGGATTTGCGGCGCACTCTCGATAGTTCGCGTAGCGCCGATAAGGTGAAATTGCTTCATGCTCATTCTCGCTTTACGGCTTTGGGGTGAAGACGCCGGCGACCGCGATCTGAAGGACCTGCGGTGCAACGGATCCGGTGATGGTCGGGACCGTGTAGAAGAAGCGCTCTTTGTCTTGGACCTGGACTTCGAGCAGCGGGATGTTGTATCGGGTGACGTTCGCGCCGATAGTCGCGGTGGTGTATAGCGACGAAGCGGTGCCGGTGGCGTTCCACTTTTTGCACTCGACCTGCATGCCAGCGGGTTGGCTGATCAGCGCGATGTGAACGTCGGTGAGGAACGCGTCTTGGTCGTCAGGCACGTTCAGCACGGGGCCGAGGAGGAGTTCGTTGCCGCCGAGGACCACCGCGGCGGAAGCGACAACGCACTCGATGATCCAGAACGAGGAGTTCAGGTATGCCTTGTCGGCGATGTCGACGGCGTTAGCAGCCGCATTCGCCGCGGCTTCGGAAGCGTTGACGGCTTCGTCTGCGTGGCCGTCGACGATCTGGATGGCGTCGTATGCGCCGTCGATGCGTGACTTGACTTGGACGTTGTGCTCGGTCTGAGCGTCCCCGAACGCGCCGAGCACGCCAGACTTCATCGAGGCTTTGGCGTCGTCGGCGGTTGCGGTTTGTAGTGGTCGGAAGTCGCCCGGCTGATTCGCGCCTCCGGGTGTGGGTTCGCTGGGGGCTGTCACCAGACATCACCCCCCTTCGGCTATTCAGATGTCGTTGGAGATTTCGGGCGGGATCGGCGGTGGCGGCGGTGCGGGGACATGCAGCTGGATGAAGGCCAGGAGGTCTCGGACGTAGTCGACGAGGATGTCGATCCGGCGGACGTCGAGGTAGTGCTGCTTGGTGTCCTCGAGGTGCTGGGCCTCGAGGACGGTCACGCGATCGCGGAGGCTGCCCAGCTCGGCAAGGATTGGCGCGAGAACAGCTTCGAAATCCTTGCGCTGCGAGTCGAGCGTGCGTGACTTCGGTGCGACGAAGCCGAGCAGAATGCCGAGTACCGCCGTCACCGCGGGGATGATGACGGGCCACATGGTTTACAGCGCTGGGGTCTTGGCTGCGGCGACACCGAGTCCGAGAGCGGTCGCGACAACGGCCACGATCGCGGAGACTTGGGAATCAGTAGCGACGCCGTAGGTGATCAGGACCGGCTGGGCGACACCGAGGATGCCGTACAGCCAGGTGCGCCAGGTCGCGGTGGAGTTGGCGCCGGCGACACCGAAGCCGAGGACGGCCGCGGCGACGGAGCCCCACAGGGCTGCGTTGGAGTCGTTGAGCAGGCCCAAGGTGACGAGCAGGACCTGCACGGGCGCGAGGAGCGCGTACAGGCGCCCGCGGGCCTCGGCGGAGAGGTCGCGGAGAGTGTCGAAGGACATGGGATACCTCGTTAGGTAGTCGAGATGGGGCACCGCACGGTTAGGCGGCGTCAGCGAGAGGTGTGTCGAGTGGGCCCGCGGCGAGCACGCCGAGCGTGGGCTTCGGAGTCCAATGGATCCGGCCCTTTTCGAAGTCCTGGAACGCGGCGCCGTCGAACGGCTGCTCGTCGCTGACAGGCCAGCCGTAGGGGCCAGCCTCGAAGCCGGAGCGGTTCCAGTGGTCGCGGATCGCGCCGTGGACCCAGAACGCGGGCTGGGAGTAGCGGCGGTAGATCGCGCCGCCCTGGAAGCCTTGGACGTCGCCCCAGTTCTGCCCGTCGGGGCCCTTGAGCACGGTGTGGTCGGTGGTCGGGTAGCCGAGGGGGCCCGCTTCCCATCCGAGGCCAGCGAACTTGTCCCACAGGGTGTCCGGGATCGGGTGCGCGCCGGAGGCTGGCGACCAGTAGATGTAGCCACGCTCGAACTGCGCCCAGCGGCCGACCTTGTCAGGGCAGGTGTTCTCCCCCGCGGTGAGCCGCTTGCCCAGCCACGGCGAGACCGCGGCCTTGTCGTCGATCGCGTTACGCACAGGTGCCGCGACGGCACCGCCCGCGTATTCGTTGACGTAGGAGGCGAAGACGTCCCAGGGGAAGTTCGGGCCGACGTCGGTGTGGTCACCGATGCCGAGAGCGTCTGTGACCCATCGGTGGTCGGAGATGCCGTCAACGACGCGGTAGGGCGGTGTGATGACGGTGGTGGCGAAGCCGTATTTGCGGGCGTCGGTTACGGCCAGGTAGGCAGCGATGCGCAGGTCGCGGTCGATGGCGAGCCATTGCTGTCGCGACCAGGCAGAGCGGGAGCCGGCGAAGCAGAGGTTGATCGTGCGGGAATTGGCGTCGAGGACGGACCACGATGCGTAGTCGGTGTCGACGACGTTGCATATGATGCCGTCGCGCACGGTGTAGTGGTAGGAGACACCGTTGTTCGAGTTGTTCAGGTAGCCGGCAAGGGATTCGGCGGTGCCGTTGCCTTCCTGGGTGTGGAGCAGGAAGTTGGTGATGCGCGCGCCCCACCGGTTGGAGCGGGAGTTGCCGAACCGGTCGAGCTCGGTGAAATCAGGGCGGGTCACAGACCGACCTCCTTGTATCGCTTGGTGATTCCGGTGCGGGCCTGGCCCATGTGGCGCTCGATCGCGACGACGCGGTCTTGCTCGTCTGGGTCGGCATCGCGGAGGTAGGCGAGGACCTCGGTGACGGTGCGGTGGATCGGGTCGAACGGCAACGGCTCGTTTGTGACGGAGGCGCCGTCGCTGGACGGCTTGCCGTAGCGGGGCAGCTGCGGTTCGTACGCCTCGGCCAGTTGGTGATCAGGCACCGCCGCGGCGGGATCGAATCCGAGCGCTTCCGCGAGTTGGCGCCGCGCGTCCTGCGGGAGGCTCTTGACGAACTCTTTGACGTCGAACTGCTCGCGGTCTGGGTCGCTTTCGTCGACCCAGACGCCGGGGTTGGTGAGCCAGTGCGGGTCGCCGACCTTCGGCCGCTGGTACTTGATGATCACTTCGCCAGGGATCACCGAGTCGGCGGGACGGGAACCGCAGTCCCACTGCCGGCGTGAGACCTTCCGCAGGTATTCGAACGGGAACGGGAACGGTGCCCCGCGCATGCCTGGCAGGCCCGCGTACATCCAAAGGAATGCCTCGTCGGGGCAGTTGGGGTTGCAGTTCGCGCGGGTGGGGAATTCGCCGTCTGGCAGCCACGGGGTCTGGTCGACTTCGGGCAGGGTTGTTTCGTCGGTCACTGGGTCTGGCTCCTGGTTCAGCTCGTGACGCCGAGGTCTTTGACCGCGGCGAAGATGTCGGAGATGAATCCGAGAGCACGGAGGCCGCGGTCTTTGTTCTTTTCTTTCTCGCCGATGACGGGTCGCCATTCAGCGAAAGAATCGCGGTCCCATGCGAGGGTGAGTTCGCGGACGCGGTCGATGTAGATCTGTTTCGTGAAATCGCCGACAACTTGTGCGCCGATTCGGTCACCAATAAAGAAGTGACCTTTGCCGTTCTCGCCGATGTACCAAGGCGCGGCGTCGCGAATCAGAATTTCGTGGCTGAACCAGCTGCGGGTTTCGTGGAAACCGGTCCTGAGCGCTGCGAGAGATTCCAAGGTGTATCCGCGATCGGCGCCGGTCTGGAAGTATTCCCAGTACCTGCTCCAACCGGAATTGGCTACACGCGCATTGGACGGCAGCGAAACCCAGGCGAGCAAGGTGTCGGTGTACAGCGGGGCGAGGAGGGCGTCAATTGCGCCGCCCACGGGGGGCACACCGACCATCATGGCCACGAGATCGCCGGCCATCTGAATTGAGGCGCTGATGAGTTCGTTGACTCCAGGCATTGATTTTCCGCCGCAGTTGATTTGCATGGCGGTCGCCGGAGTGTAAATGAACTTGGACGATTCGACGCCGGTCTCTTCGCCTTCGAAATACACCACGTACGGGCATGTTTTGTCGGTGAGTTTCTGGCCGGGGATCTTGTAGGAGTCCGGTACGACCGGGTCGGCAACGGGTTCGAGTACGGAGTCGATGAAGTCTTCGGCGAATTGGGCGAAGGTGCGTTTCAATCCGAGGAACGGGTCACCGCCGTTTGAGGTGTCGCTGTAGTAGCCGGACTGGTCGACGATGTCGATGACGAGGCACCCGTTGCGGAGTGTTTCACCGGCGATCGGCTGCTCATCATCGGTGGCGATGAACCGTCGGCAGACGATTGAAAGCTGGGAGTCTTCGAGGATCGAGTCGGCCATGTCGTGGAAGTACTTCCATCGCGACGAAGGCACTGACCAGAGGGTTCCGGCGTTCATGTCGTCGAGGAATGTGGTCGGTTTGACAACCACTGACCAGTTCGACATTCCGGGACCGGAAGACGTTTGTGACATGGGGTCGTCGGGAAGGTGCCAGACCGATTCCTGTTCCCTCATCACGTTCAGGAACAGAGCTGTCTTTAGGCACCAGATACTGGGCCCTGCCAGCAGGAACGTGCGCGGGAATTGCACGGCGGCGGGAAGGAACGGGTTGCTCCAGATTTGGTAGTACTTGAGGTTTTCCATGTCGTGCATCCAGCGCACGACCAATACCCGGGTGCCGTCTTCTCTTTTTTCTACGGTGTGGTCGTGGAGACGACCCGACCAGCGTGCCCCGTCTTTGTCGACGGTGATGTGCACGTTGCGCTTCTCACCGTTTTCAATCCGGTCTTTGACGCCCCAGATCCATCGTGCGATCGGGTCTGACAGAGGGATCTCTGTCATGCCGGTTCCGGCGTCGTTGTCGATCCAGGTGAATTCGGCGGAGTATTCGGTGGCGAGGATTCCTTGAAGGTCCCAGTCACCGTTCCAAATGCGGACTAGAGGCGGTTCGCGACGAGACTGCTCGTCAGCCTTTTCACGGGCCTTTGTGGCATCCCAAATCGCCTCACATTGCTGTTCCAATGTGAGAGTGGTGATATCTGTCATTGACTACTGCAACCCCCACGGACGAGTCCATCGGCGTGGACAGAAAACTTCAACGCGGGCACCGCCGACGGGAGCGTTCTCGACCTTCACCGGCACCTCTTGCGCTTGAGTGAAAGGGGGCACTTTGTGCATGAAGAAGATTCCGTTCATCGCGCCGATGATGTTGGTGTCGTTGAAGTCGCGGATCATCAACTTCATTGGGTCGACGTCGACGCGTGCGCCGCCTTGGAGCGCGGTCAAATCCGGCAGGATGATTTTGCGGTTGGCCCACTCCCCCGATGGGATCCGCGCGTACTTCGGGCCGAGGAGTTGCCGGTCCGGCAGCGTCCACTTTCCGCGCGTGACGACCCATTTCAAATACATCGGAACGTCGGTCGGGTTCGAAATAGTGACGAACCCCTCGGACGTGCCAGTCGAACCGGTTTGGAAGTAGTCCGAGCATTCGTCTTCGTACCGGTCTTCGAACCAAAACGGCTGCTCGGCAACCAATGTCATCGGCAGCAACGACGTCCGCGTCAAATGCGGGTCATACTTCGACTCTGTCACCGGGCTGTCAGTCAACGCCAAATACAGCGACCGAGTCCCCGATCGAGGCGTGGTGATCGACATCTTCGCCAGCTTCGACGCCGGATTGAACGGATCAGGTTCGTAATCCCACGCCGCCCGCCACCGTGAATCCAGGTCCTCCCAATCAGCAGGATCCTGGCCTTTGATGTGGACACCCATGGTGATGTCGCGCTGTTCGTACTTTTTGCCTTGATAGGTCGAGCCACGCTGGTAAGCCGACGACTTGTATTTCGTGGTCACCGGCGCGTCGTAGATCCCTTTGACATCAGATGCCATGAAGAGATTCGGCGACACGCCGGGACCGTTGATGATGAAATGCGAGTCATCGACACCGAACACTTCGACCTTGGCAGAATTGCTCTGCAAGGTTCGTCAGCTTCCTCTCGCCGAGGACGTCAGCGAACGCAGCTCTTGGATCTGCTGCGCTTTGCGGAATGCCTCAGCCGTGTCGGCGGTCTGGATGTAGATGTTGGTGGTGTTGTCGTTGGTGACTGAGCTCATCGAATTGCCACCGGTGTCGGTGTTGGTGACCGTGTTCGCGGCACCCGCGGCGGACTGCCCGGCCTGGTAGTAGCCGGACGAGGCCAGCGTCGAAGTCGAGTCCGTACCGGCGGCTTTCGAGTTCGCCCAGCTGGAGTAGGTGTCGTAGTAGTCCTTTGCCGCGCTGTAGAGCGGGATGTCTCGCGGGTCGGGTGCGCCGACGACGGACAGGCCGTCCTCGATCTGCCCGTCCACGAAACTGGAGAGCGCGCCGCCGAACCGCTCCTGTGCCTTCGTGCCCAGCGTTTCCCACGTATCGAGGGACGTACTGCTGGAACTGGATCCGGACGTGCTCGGGCTGGTGAAATCAGTCCCGGTTCCGGTGCCGTCGGTGCCCGGAACGATGTCCGTGGACACACCAGGGGCCTCAAGGGTTTGCGGGGCCTGGTTGGTCATCCCGCCGACGAACTGCTGGAACATCTTCCACTGCGGGTTCGTCAGGACCGCTTCGGGGAGACCCGACGCGTTCCACCCGAAGGTCCCGCTGGGGAAGATGCCGCCCTGGTCGTACCCGTGGCCTTGGCCGATGACGTCGAGGAGCCGGGCGCCGTACTTCTGTTCGCCGTAACGGACCATCGCGTTCGTCATGGCCCATGGATCACGCCTGTTGTCGGGCAGTGACGGGTCCCTGTAGGACTGCCAGGTGGTCGGGATCATCTGGCCGAGACCGACACCCGCTGATTCGCCGGTGCCGTTGACATCGACGATCTGCTGCGCGACGTTCGGATCGCCACCGGACTCGGTGTCGATCTGCCGAACCCACGCGTCGACCTTCTCCGGGGTCGGCTCGTAGCCTTGCTTCTTGTAGGCGTCGATGATCATCTGACGCCACTGCTCAGCACCAGCAGACGGTTCCCAGGCCGCTCCCCCGCCACCGGATGAACCGGAGCCGAGGACCCGGCTAGCCAGTGATTCGACGAGCTTCTTCGCGAACGCTTTCGGGATTTTGCCGGCGTCGCCGAACCCGGACAGTTCCGGGACGTTGTTCGCCGCGGCACGCAAAGGGTTCAGCAGCAACGTGTTCGCGAGGGCGTTCTTGCCGCTGTTGACCGCGCCGGATAGCGCGGACCCGATACGGCTGAAGATCGACGCCTTCTCCTCATCGGACAGGTTGCCGAGGAAGTCAGCATTCGCCCAGTGGACGTGGTCCATGTGGTCGGCGTTTGTGCTGGCGCCGTAGTCGAGTGGCGCACCGTTCTTGAGGTTCTGCCAGCCGGCGAGTGGCCAGTGGATGAGCTCGCTCGACTGCGGGTAGGTTTCGTAGATCCAGCGGGCGATCTTGTCCATGGGTCCGGCGAGGTCGATCGCTTTGCCCTGCATGTGGTAGTCGAAACCACTGCCGACGTCGGCGAAGCGCTTGCCCGAAGTCAGAACCGCATCAGGGATCGCGGACCGCACCAGGTCCCACAGTTGGGCCTGGACCGGGTCGAGTGGGTCGCTCGTAGAGACGACACCGCCGTCGGCGTAGCCGGGTGCGCCGTCGCGTTCCGGCTTGGACTGGGTGCCACCGCCGTCGAGTGCCGCGGCGCGCATGTTGTACATGGCTTCGTGGCCACCAGCGGCGGCGACTTCTGCTGCGGTCCAGACGTGCTCGCCGTTGGACAGCCGGTACAACCCGGCTTTGTCTTCCGTTGGTCCGCCAGGGCCCTTCACCGGGCCACCGGGGCCACCCATCCAGCGCCCGCCGACGTGACCGCCGGCTTCGGGGCGTGTGGGGCGTCCCGCGAACGGGTCTGTGGTGCTGGAGGTTCCGACGTGGCTCATCGGCTCCCATGTGGGGAGGCCGAGTTTGGAGGCGACCTTGTTCCAGATCTCTCCGAGGTTGTTCAGGTTGTCGATCAGCGTGTTGATCGGGCCGGACAGTTTGCCGGGCAATTCGGCCCACTTGGCGCCGATGTCGGTCATGAGGTCACCGAAGAAGTCCGTCAAGGACGTCGAGTCCGTGGTGAGCTTGATGAACCCGTTGATACCGGTGATGTCAGCGATGCTGGACAGAGCCGCGCGGCCCATGTCGGCGAAGCTCAGCGACCCGTCTTTCGACAGTTCGGCGAGCTTGTCTTTCAGACCTGGTACCGCGTTGCCAAGGGTGGACAGAGCGCCGGTGGCGCTGGTCTGCAGGTTGTCCAGGGCGGCCGTGCCGATGTCGCCGAACCAGCCGACGACGCTGTCACGAAGCCCACCGATATCGCTCTTGAAATCGTCCAGGGCAGGTCCGAAATCATCAGCGATGTCGTCCCATTCCTCTTTGACCTTCCCCCACCCGCTTTTGATGAAGTCGAGCGAAAGAGAAACGGGGATGTTGTACTTCACGCCGCCGGCGAGACCGCCGAGGTAATCACCGACTCGTTCCTGGGTCGTCTTGTCGACCTCGACAGGTTTGCCGTCAGCGTCCAGAATTGGGTTTCCGTCGGCGTCGGTGGCGGCCTTCTTGTCGTTGAAGATGCTGCCGAGCACTTTCGCGGGTGCGGACGACTTGACGTCGTTCATCAGCGAGATGATCTTCTCGATCGCGTGGACTACGGCATCAGCGGTGTCCTTGACGTCCTTGAAGAAGTCCTTGATCGCCTGCTGACCTTCTGGGGATTTCGCCCAGTCAGCCCACTCTTTGAGCTTCGCGATGATGTCGTCGAGCATCGTTTCGCCGGTCTCTTCCGAGCCGGAGAAGACGGCGCCGAGCAGGCGACCGATCTCTTTCACGAGGTCCTTGATGCGGCCGAAAGCATCGAGGGACTTGTCAAGGAATTCCTTGAACTTCGTTTGCCCCTCAGGCGATTCGGCCCATTCGCGGAACCGGGCCATCAGGTCGGCGAAGCTCTGCGCGCCCGAGGGCATGAAGTCGGATCCGACCTGCGCCAGGGACAGGAAGCCCTGGACCATGTCGTTGAGGCCGTCGATGACCGGGCCGATGGAATCGGCGACCTTGCCGAAGATGTGATCGAGTTTGCTGCGGGTCGCTTCAGATTCGAAGTCAGCGAACGCACGGCGCAGACCGCCGTTGATCTCGGTGGCGATGCCGCCGAGCCCGTCTTTCAAGGTCGGGATCCACTTGGTGACCAGGCTCGAAACCGAGTCACCCATCTTGTCGAACAGGTTCTCCTGCACCCCGTCGGCGAGGCCGCTGAGCTGCGGTTTGACTGCGAGCCACTTCTTGACGAAGTCCTGCGCGGCGGGTGAGAGCTTCGCGAGCTTGCGCTCGAATTCCTCAGCCGCGTCACCGGAGTCGTTCATTGCCTTCGTGACCGCTTGCTGCGCCTCGACCAGCTGCTCTTGGGCATCAGCCAGCGACTGGTGGGCATCAACAAGAGACTGCTGCGCGTCGGCTTCGGCCTCAGCCGCCGAAGCAACCCGGTCCTTCGCCGCGACAACAGCGTCGCTGCCTTCGACACCCTTTTCGTTGGCCTCGTTGGTCTTCTCGGCCAGCTCACGAGAGCTACGGAGCGTGTCCTCCTGGTCCTGCAGTGCCTTGTCGAGGTTGTACTGGGCGCGGGCCCGCTCGGTCGCGGTCGAGGACGTATCGCGGAATACCTCGTTCAGGTCTTCCTGCGCCTCGGCGACCGACAGCGCGGCACCCTGCTCGTCGAGCTTGGTGCGCTTGAGTTCGCGGTTGAGGTCTTCGAGCTCTTTGCGGGCGTCCTTACGGGCCGTGGTCAGCGCCTTCTGCGCAGCCAACGACTCCTTCTGAGCCGAACGGACACCCTTCTCTGCCGACACCACACCGCGTTGCGCGGACGCCACACCACGGGCGGCCGATTCGGCCGACTTCTGTGCGGAGGCAACAGCTTTCGCCTGCGACTCAGCTTGCTTCGCTGCACCATCGGAGACCTTCTTCGCCGCGGCGAACGCGTCCCCGATGCCGGAGAATCCTGTGACGATCGTGGCAAGGACAGCGCCGAGCCCGGTCACAGCTGCGGGGAGCAGCGCGATGACGCCGGCGGCCTGTGCGAGTTGCCCGATCAGGGGCACCAGCGACACGGCAGCGAGGCCGATCAGGGCGACCTTGGCGAGCCCGGCCAGGTTAGAGAAGGAGAAGAGGTTCTTGGCGGCTGAGGTGATCGCGTCTGTCGCCGCGGACCGGAACCCGGACCATGCTGCTGAGAGGCTGCTCATCAGCGAGCCCTGGCGGCTTCGGGAGCGGTCGAGGCGGTCGTTCGCGTCGGCTTCCTGGCCCATGAGGCTGGACAGGCGGCCGGTCGCGTCGGCGTGGTCGCGTTGCGCGCGGGTGAGGCGCGTGGTTGCTGCGGTGCGTTGTGACAGGGTGGAGTTGCCGTTTGCCATGACTTCGTCGTGGCGGTGCTGGGCAAGGGTCAGGTTGTCGAGGGTGTCGCCTTGTTGGCGGCGCGCGACTTGCAGGCGGGCGATGACGTTCGCAAGTTCGGCTTCGGCGCGGGACACCGAGTCGCGGTCGAGTTCAACCTGTAGCCGGATCGCCCGAATAGGGCGGGTGATGATATTGCCGGTCAGACGCCGTGCGGAGCGGCCGATGCTGGCGCCGCTGATCGAGTTGACCCGATCCCCGACATCGGAAGCCAGGGTGCGCAGCGCCATCAGTTGGGCGACAGCCGCCGACGTGTCGACATTGACATTCATCGATAGCGGCTGCGCGCTGACAGCTGTACGGAATTCCGCAAGCTGCTGGACCGCTTCGGTGAGATCGAGCTTCACCGTCAACTGGGCTGCGGGCAGGGTGGCCTTGAGGCCGCGGATCTTCTGTCGTAGACCGGCTTCGGACAGTTTCAACGTGACCGTGGCTTCGACGCCTGCCGCCGCGGCATTGACCTTGCCGCGGAGCAGAGTCTTGAATCCGGCTTTCAGCTCCGGCGTGAAGTAGATGTTCGCGCCGGCTTTCTCGCCTTCGAGCTTCGCTGCGGCCTTGAGGGTGGTGCGGAACTTCGGGGCGAGCTTGTGCCCGAATTCGATCTTCGCGCCCGCCCCCTCGGCTGCGGACTTCGCGAGGTCTTTGACTTCGGCGCGGAACCCGGCCGCGAGCTTGGGTTTCAGTGTGACCGTGAGTGATTCGTTGATCGGTTTGACCAGCGTTTTCACCATGGCCCGGAACTGGTTAGCCAGCTTGGGGTTCAGTGTCAGGTAGGCAGAGCCTGCGCGATATTCGCCTGGAGTCGACACGGGCGCACCACCTCGATGTTCAGTTGGTCGTGCCGTCGAGAAGTGCGTTCACCGCGTCGGTGAGTTCGATCTTTTCGATGGCGTCGCGGAACCGTTGCTCCGCTGTTTGCGGGCGTGGCTCCGGTGGGAATGGCGGCGGGAGCTTGCCGCCGAACACGGCAGGCAGTACCCGGAGTACTTCTTTGAGCAGGTCGTTCTGGCGGATCATCGTCAGCACTTCCAGCGAATAGCCTTGTGGTGCAAGCGGTTCAGGCTTCTCCGGGCGCTCCTTCTGCGCGCGGGCCCAGCCGACCTCTTCGTCCATCGCGAGCGCGGACTGGTACCAGCTGTCCATCGGCAGGCGGCGAAGGAACCGGATCAGCTGCGCCCAAGGGCGTCGACCTCGGAAGTAGTCCGCGAGGTCGACGCCGAGGCGCTGGCGGAGGTCGAATTCGATTTCTTCCCCGAACTCCTCAATGAGGAGAACGAGGGCTAGACGCCCCCCGGCAGATCACCGGCCTCGGCGCCGGGAACGGCGTTGAAGTGGTCGCTCATGTCGCCGACGAGGGCGAACAGCAGCTCGAATGGCTCGTCTTCGACGATGGCCCAGACCTTGTCGAACGCGTCACCGCAGATCGCGGCAACGAGGCGGCGGAGCGCCTTCGCTTCGAATTCGCCCTTGCCGTCGATGAGCTCGGCCATCGCGGTGACACGCTCGATGGTGTCGGGTGCGCTGATCTCGATCGGCGGGTCGACGGCGTCGAACAGGTACGGTGGGCGGGCCTTGTGGTTGGCGCGGGCTTCGTCGCGCATGGTCGCCCACCGTGACTTCGCGGCGGGGTTGATCTTCTTGGCAGCAGCCATGATCGTTTCTCCTGGCAGAGGGGTTACTTGCTGGTCTTGGTGTCGGCGGGCTTCACGACGGGGCGCGGGCGCTCAGGGGCGCGGGCGGGCGCCGGCGCGGGTTCGGGGGTGTAGCCGCGGCCGAGCAGGGTTTCGCGGTCGGTGGCGTTGCTCACGAGGACGGACACGCCGTCGGGCGAGACAAGGCGGATAGGGGTGAAAGCCATTGCGGGAGGTCTCCTGGCTGGGCCCTGGCAAGAAGTGGAGGAAGGTGCCGTCCCCGCGCGCGGCCAGGAATCACGCGCGGGGAGGCGGTCAGTGAGCGATCAGGCGTAGGTGACCGCGTAGGCGGTCGACGGGCCGGTCGCGTTGGTGACGAGGACGTTGTGCGAGCCCGCGGTCTTGGCCGGGGTCGTGATCGCCAGCAGGCTGTCGTTGATGACGGTGAAGTCGGTCGCAGCGGTGCCGCCGACGGTGACTGCGGTGGTGCCGGTGAAATGCAGACCGGACAGGACAACCGACTCCGAACCCGCTGCGGCGAAGGTGCCGACCGGCTGGTGCGAGGAGATCGTCGGGACGGACGCGGTCGCGGTGAAGCCCATATCGGCCAGCAGCGGCGCGATGCCGGGGCCACACAGGACGTGCTTCACGCTGTAGCCGAGGTCGTCGTCGATCTTCGCGGCCCAGGTGACGTTCCAGGCCAGCGCGGCTTCCTGGCCCCATGTCTGCTCGCCGACCGAGGTGACGGTGGCGCGCGGCAGGATCCGCAGGTAGTAGATGAGGTTCGCACCAGCGCCGTCGACGAGGCCGAGGATCACGCGGTGGTAGCGGGTCTCCGGGGCAGTCGGGTCGTTGAACTGGACTTCTTTGGTCGTCGGGTCCGCCACGATCGCGGACAGGTCGACACCGGAATACAGCTCCAAGCTGCGACGCCGGGTTTCGAGCATCGTCGCCGAGACGGTGGTCTTGCGGGAGATGACGTCGGTGCGGGGCGGCTCAAGAGCACCCCACGCCTCCACGTCGCTGGACTCGACCTCGGGGGTGAAGGTGGGTGGGGCCGCCTTGTCGATCAGGCCGAGCGACTCGAAACCGGCCGCGCTCAGCGACTGGAACTCAGCGGAGACGCCAGAAGTGAAGGCGGAGGGAATGGTCGCGGACATGTCGCCGATCAACACGAAGCCCTTATTCGGGCGACGGATGAGATCGGGGTTCCAGTTTGCGACCTGGTCGAAAGTGACAGCAGGCATGTGGTTTTCCTTGATTTGGGCACACCACAGAGCCCGACAGCCTTCCGGCCTTCGGGTGGTGTGTCAGAGGTGATGTGTCAGCCGCGGACGCGGCGATAAGACAGCCGGACCGTGGCGGTGACGCCCCGGTACTCGCGTTGCATCGGCGGAATGTATTGGCCGCCAGCGGTTTCCTCGGCGACGTCGATCAGGTAGCCGCCGGGTGCGGTGTTCCCGGCGGCGCGGATACGTTCCTGACCTGCCGTTTTCAGTGTTTTCGATTCGGCGCGAGTCGTCGCGATGTACTCGATATCGATGATCGGGTTGTCGGCGACGCCGTCTTCGCGCCCACCCACGCGAGTGACGTAGATGAAGGGCGGGTCGAGCGCGTCGGACTCGAATGTCACAACCGGTGCGATGTCACCGAGCAGGGCACGCAGGACCTCGTCGAACTCTGGATACGGCGGCAACGGCATATCAGCCCTCCACGTCTCGGATGAAGTCGCGCATCACGTGCTCGGGTCGGTTCCAACGGGTTCCGTGCTCGCGGAAGCGGGCGTAGTGGCCGGTCGCGGCGACGACGCCTTCCTGGTTGCCGCGGGCGTCGGGCTGGACGAACGCTTCGACGTGGGTGGCGTTGAAGCCGGTGCGCCAGCGGACACGCAACGCCCACCGGTCGGCACCCTGTTCGGCGACTTCTTGGAGGAATTCGCCGAGTTCGGAGCTGGTGCGGAGGAAGTCGCGGTCGAGATTGAAGTCAGCGCTGTCGTACTCCATTGGGGCCGTCCTTCGCGATAGTGAACCGCGGCCCGGTGGACCATCCGGTGAATCCGTTTGGTGCTTCTCGGACTTGGCCGTCGATGACGAAGACGCGGCCGTCGGGGTGTCGGATACGGTCGCCTTCGAGGACGTCGTCACCGTGTGGTGCGGTGACGCGTGCTGTCACAGTGACGAACTCGCCCTTGCTGGAATCCTCAGTGTCGGTGTTCCACTTGATGTCGCACGGTCCGATCTGATGCTCAGTGGTGGCCGAGGTGTTGGGGTCGCCTTCCCAGTTACGGTCGGCGCCGCGGATCACGGTGAGCATGGTCCCGCCGGGGTAGGTCGGGTGCGCGTAATTCACCATGTGATCGGCCTCGTAGATGCCAGGCCAGCGTTGCGGAGGATCCGCAGTGCTGTTGGTGACAGGGCCGACAGGGATCGTTCGATCTCGTCGAGGCCGATATGGCCGGCGTAGGTGACGCTGCCGCCGTCAGCGGTCTGAGAGGCGATGGCGATTTCACGGCCCACGGTCCCGGCAGCCGGGTCGATTCCGGCGAGATGCCACATGGCGGCGTGTGCGCAGGTGGCGTCACGCATGGCTTCTGCGATGTCGAGGTCGACGGGAAGCCCGGACGGGTACGTGTCGTACAGGTCGAGGCGTGTTGCGTACCTGACGAGTTGGGAGGCGTACCTGATGAGCCGGACCGCGGTCGCGTTGTCGGGGAGCTCGGTCAGCCACCCGTCAGCGAAGTCGTCGGGTTCGGCGTAGGTGAGCATCGGTTACGCGGCCTTCTTCGGGGCCGACTTCGCCGGCGCCTTGCGCGGTGCGGGCTTGGTCGCGGGAGCGGGCGCTTCCGCAACCGGAACGTCAGCGGTGGCCGCTTGGTCGTCAGCCTTGGGGTCTTCGGTGCTCGCCGTCGGTGCCTCGTTCACTGGCTCGCCTGCTGGCGCCGGTGTGGCGGCAGGCGGAGCCGGGATGGGTTCCGGTGTGGCGGGTTCGGGGATCTCGGACCAGTACGCCCACGCCAGTAGATCGTCGCGCGGCTCGTCGGATTCGATGACCCAGGACGGGTCGTGCAGATACTGGTAGAAGTGGGCCACTTCTGTACTCCTGGAGGGGGTTCGGGTGCCGGTCGCCCGTGCAGCCCGCGCGGGGCGGGCTGCACGGGGTTAGGTCACGCCGCCAGCGCGCCGCGCAGCAGAACGCCGCGGTTCGCGTCCAACGTTTTGGTGCCGAACAGGATGTCGAGCGAGCAGACGTCCTGCTTCTTGTTGATGTCGTACTTCTTGACCAGGCGCAGAGACAGGCCCTTGTAGGACTTGACCGAGTGCCACGAACCGTCCGACGGCGCGGCCAGAGGAGCCGAGGCCAGCGCGAGCGCGGTCTTGTGGAACGCGAGACCGACCTCGGTGGTGGGCTGACCCGTCGCCGGGCTGCCGGCGGGCTGCACGATGTTCTGGGTCATGTAGGCGCCGAAGCCGATCAGGTCGTCGCCGATCGCGCCCTTGCGCAGGGCCTGGGTCGAGCCAGACTTGTCGACGTGCTTCAGCCACTCGCTGTTCAGCCAGTTCGCGCGGGTCGTCGGACCGACCACCGCGGCGCGCTCGCTCGGCGGCACGTTCTTGATGTTGAGCAGCCGGTCAGCCTCGATCAGAACTTCGGGCTTGTTCCACTCGAAACCGGTACCGGTGCCAGCGATCTGGACGAAGTCGGCCTTCGCCTGCGCGATGATGGCGCGGTCGATCGACTGCGCGAGGGCCTCCATAGCAGGCTTGAGCAGCTGCTCGGTGAAGTCCTCGAGGTGCAGGGTCAGGTCCTCGGCGGTGACCGCGAACGAGACGTCCTTGATGGTGTTCAGGACGACCGGGACGCTGGTCTCAGTGGCGTTCTGAATGGTGATGCCGTCAGCGCGGACGAAGGTGTTCGCGGTGAAGGTGGCTGGCTTGCGAATGTTGACGGTCTCGCCGACCTTCGCGCGGGTGAAATCGGTCGACACATCGGTGTAAACCAACGGCACCATGCACAGCTGTTCGTACAGATTCGCGAGCGCGGCAGTCGCCAGCACATCGGGAGTGAGAAGGGTGTTTGCCATTAGTGGCTCCTATTACTTTGACTTCTTTTCGGCGGCTTCTTGAATTGCGCGCCGGAAGTCTTCAACGGTTTTCGGGGAACGCGAACCTGTGGTTGCGTTTCCGCCGGAGTGGTCACCGCCGCTACGTGGAGCCGCCGCCTGGGCGGGCGCCTTTTTCAGCTTCGGATTGGATTCGACAGCTTTCGCGACAATCTCGGCCACCTGGGCTGCGAATTCGTCGTCGTTTGTGTCGAGGGCGTCGATTTCCTGCGAGATCTTGCGGGAATCGAGAATGGATTCGAGATCGCCGTCAGATGCCTTAGCGGCGTCGGCGAGGGCGTCTTTGCGGGCGTAATCCCGCAGCTTCTCTGCGTAGGTGTCACGCTCGGTGGCGTGCTGCTTCGCCTGGTCCTCGGCGGCCTTGAGCAGGGCTGCGAGGTCGGGTTCGGCGTCGTCGGGGACGAGGCCGAGTTGTTTGCCGAGCTTCGAGACGAGTTCCTCGGTGGCCTTCTTGGCGGCGTCCTGCGCTGCCTTTTCGGCCTTCTCGTTGCCCTTGACACGGTTGGCGGCAGCTTCCTTGCGGAGTTTGTCGACTTCCTTGTTCAGGCGCGAGATTTCCGGGGTGAGATCATCGGTCTTGGTGTCGGCTTCGGTCTCGGTTTCGGTGCCCTGTACATCGGCACCGGTATCCGTAACCGTGTCAGTCGAGGTTTCCGAGATTTCGGCAACGTCGGTGACGGATTCAGTTGTGGTTTCCTGGGTGGTGGCTTCGTCTGCCATGATGAATGTGCCTCCTGGACACGCAGAAACACCCGGCGGCAACCTGGCCGAACGGGGTGTTTAAATGACGAAACCCCCAGGGCAGAAAGGCCAGAACTGGGGGTTATTGCACCCGCGCAAAATGGGCGGGAAGATTCTTTTTAGAAGCGGAAGCTAGAAGTCTCGAACTCCGTGGTTTTCAGGCCACCCCAGGTTTTCAAGACCTGTTTGTCCCCTGCGGAGGTAGCTTCCTTCTGGCAGGCTCGCCAGGATTCGAACCTGAACTAACTGAACCAAGGTCAGTTGTGCTGCCGTTACACTACGAGCCTACGAAACTGCTAGTTGCCCAAAAGTCTTGCGCGCGTTTGTTCGGCACGTCGTTGGGCATTCGTGCCATCGAGCATGCCGGCGAACGCCGCTTCTGCCGCGACGATCAACTCTGCAGAAGGATCCGGGTAGGCATCAGCGACCGCGGTCACAGCGCTCGTAGTGTCGAAGTCGAGCGGGATGTCGGTGAGCGAGAGTCCCTCGTCGCGGGCCACAGCAAGCACGTAAGCGAACCAGGTGCGAAGTTCGTCCTCGCTGGGTTCGCGGCTCCCCATCCTCACGACGACCCCCTCGACTTGTCGACCAGCAGCTTGTGTAGCACCTTCGCGGGCTCGCAAGCATTGTCGCCGCGGATCTCTACCTCAGCAAACGCCTCGGCGATAGCTTCCTGTGCGTTCAGCTTGCCATCGCCCTTGAAGCAGTAGAGCGGAAGCTGCTGCAACCACACGGGGTAGCGGGCCAGCCAGTCTCGTGCTGACTCGTCGGCGCGGCGCGGGTGGTTCTGGATCCAATGCTGCTCCAGGGTCCGTTCCGCCGCGTTCTGGCCTTCGTGCTGACCGGCGACGTCGAGGACGTGCCCGAACTCGTGGACCATCACCGCGTAGACAGGGCGCTGCTCGAAGCCCTGAGAGTGGTAGTGGTCAGCGACGTCAGCTTCCATCGCGGTCCGATATACGTCGGGGTCGCCCGCGTGTAGTTCGTTGAGGACGATGTGCTCGACATACCTGCGTTGCCCCTTCGGTTTCCGGTTCGGGGCTTGGCCGAAGACTCGTTCCGGTTCGGGATGCCGGACCGGCCCGATCACGATGCGGTTCGGTTGCATCTGCGGGTAGCGGGTCATCATGTCGTCGACGGCGCGGGCGTATTCCTGCACGACTTCCAGAGACAGGCCGGGGGTGTCGAATCCTTCGACGGGGATGCCGTGGCGCAATTGCAGGATCTGCGCGACTTCCATGCCCGTAGTGGCGTTGTCAAAGGGTGAGGGTGGAATGTTCGGGCGCGGTTGGTTGGTCCCGCCGTCGTTGCCGACGTTGTTCGACGCCATCAGTGGCGCTTCGACGCGGCGGGCGCGATTCCTGACTCCCGCTGCGACCAACCGGTCTTGTGCGCGGTCTCTATGGCCGGCGACGATGCGGAGCCGCCGGTTCGCGCGCTCGCGTTCTGAGACCCGCACTGCGCGGGGTGGTGTCGGGTCCTCGGGTGTCCACACCTTGATCGTGTGGCGGCAGCCGTAGTGGAACAGGCCGCGGGCACGAGCCTCGGCGAGGGAGCACATCACGTTGACCGCGACTGTGCTACCAGTGCGGGTGTCGCGGGTGATCGCGCCGGCCGTAGAACCGGTGATCGAGATGACTCGACCCTCAAACGGTGTGCACAGTCGGCAGGCGCCGGGCACATCGGAGACGATGAACAGGTCGGAGCCGTCGGCGAGGGCTTGGGCGCAGAACCCGTCGACCTCGGCTGCGGTGACGCCTGCACGGATCTGCTGTTCGGTGTAGGCGACGAATTCGCGTCGGCGGCCGTGGCGGTCGGTTGTGGCGACCAGCCCGAAGCGGGCGTTACGTGCCAGCGCCGCCCGCAACAGTTCGTGAACTTCCCGGTCACTGGTGACGTTCGAGTCGCGGAACACCTCGTCGACGACGCGCCGGTAGATGGCCTCGGTGTCAGCCAAGGCCCCGCGGTGCGCGGTGTCGAGTCCGTCGACTACACGGTCGATGATGTCTCGCACCGCGGCGTCGTCGAAGTACTCAGTGTGGGAGCCGGTGTCTACTCGTGCTGCGCGGGTGCCGTCACGCCATGCCTGGCTGATCGCGGTAGCGACCATGTCCGGCGCCCGCCTGGCAGCCTCATCGAGTGGGCGGCGAACCGTGCGCCGGAAGTTAGGTAGGCGCATCAGCATTCGCGTCAGCCACCGCCGACCCCACCCCTTCTCCAGTCCGAGTGCCTTCGCCAGGATTCGCCACAGAGCCAGCTCGACGAGCCGGTACAGGCGGATCAGTGGTGCGGCGTGTTTGTCGCCGTTGGATGGGGTGAGCGGCATCAGGCAGCCTTTGCGAACGGGTCAGTCCCGTCCTGGTCCTGGTCGTCGTTGGCGGGATCGCCGTCGGTGAAGTCGCTCGGCGGGTCCAGGAACGTTTGCTGGGCCTTCAGTTCGGCTTCGGTCTCCGACGTGATGCGGGCGACCTCTTCCTCAACCTCGAGGTTCGACCAGTTCGGGTGGAACATTCGGACCGCGGTCTCAGTCGAAACAGCCTTCGCGAGCTTCAAATTCGCGATAGCCGTCGACAGTTGCACCGGGTCCTGATCCACGCGGACCGGGAACACCATCTCTGGAGCGCGTTTGATGCCGAAATCAGGTCCGCCGAACACCACGCGGTCCAGCGCCAGCGCCGACAACGCCAGCTCAGGCACTTCGGACTGCCAGTACAGGATCTTGCGGTTGCGCGTCTGGTTCGATTTGTTGCTGCGAGCAGACACCTCGGTCGCGGTCATCGCCGTCGAGTCCGAGTCGTCGAAATCAGCGGCCGAATAGCCGGCACCGCGCAGGATCTGTTTCAGGATCTTCTCGCACGTCTGTGCGTGCTCCTCGACCCGGATCAGGAACTGGTTGGCCTGGACCAGGCGGAGGGAACCTTCGTCGTTGAGGCCCATGTCGTCAGCTGGTGCGGCGGTGAAGATCTCGCGTTCGCGGTCGAAGGTGGCGCCCTTGCCGGGGCCTTGGTCCTCGAGGAGGTTCTGTGCGACGAACAAGCGGCCTTTGCCGAGGTCGAGGTCGCGCATCCAGGACGACCAGGCTTCGTCGAGGGCGTCGAATAGGTGCTCCAAGCCCTCGAAGTCGCTGCGGCCCAACGGGGCGAGTTCTGGGATGCTGCGCCACCTGCGCGCCGGCCTCACATTGGGCACGTAGCAGGCGGTCATGCCGTCGATACCGGTCCGGATCGACGATTCCTCGTCGACGAGTTCGGCAGCCCACTGGGTCGCCGTCATCTCCTCCAGCGGCATCCGGCGGCCGATCGAGCCGTCGTCACCGCAGTAGAGAGCGTGTTCGATGCGGCCGGGTTCGTGGTGCTCCAGGTGCCGCCAGGTGCCGCGTTTGTCCTTGCCGACAACCCTCCAGAACGTGACCGCGGTGAGGTGCCCGTACCGCCAGTGCGGGATGGCCGCATCGGGTGCGACAGCGCTGAGCATGACCTTCTGGGCGATCGCTTGATCCCAGTGGAGCCGGAAGTACACGCCACCCAAAGCGGCTTGGGTTTCGGCGCCTTCGAGGAATGTCGCGACTGTGTCGGCGCCGTCCATGAGCTCGTTCAGACGGGTTTGCGCGCCTTCGATGTCGGTGGCGTCGCCTTCGCTGAAAAGCCAACTCGGCGGCTGCCCGAACAGCAGGTCCGCGCTAGTTGTTGCGATATCGGCCGCGGCGGGCACGTGCAGGCGGTTTGTGTCCGGCAGGACTGGGCGACCCCACCACAGTCGGGAAGCGAATCCTCGGACTCCGCCCATCAGCTGTGATGGGCGGACTGGCGCGAATGCTGTTGATCGGCTGTAGATTTCGGCGAGGTCGTCGGTGTTGCCAGCCCACCAGGCCGTGAATTCGTTGTAGGCGTCGGCGGCGACATCATGCGGCTCGGGCGGCCATGGGCCTGCGTAATCGGGCAGCGGCATGCCACCTCCAAATGGGTGTCAGCGCGCCGTATCACGGGCGAACGCTATGAAGTTTGTGGGGGCCTCTTACACGAGGCTGAGGTTTTCGAGGGCGGGGCCGCGGGTGGTGTAGATCAGCGCACCGGGCCGGGATTCGGCGCCGGTCTTGTCGCGATACCAGGCAGACCCGCCGTCGAGGGTGGGCGAGCAAATGATGGTGCGCGCCGCGGCTTGCTGGATCGCGAGCTCGTGCCAGTGCCCGTGGAGGAGGAAGTCGGCGCCAGACGGGTTGCCGTGGTGGAACGCTTGTGAGGCCCACCAATCAGCGGCTTTGCCTTTGCGGAACTGATGCCCGTGCAGCAGCGTGAATACCGAGTCGCCGACACCGACCGTCATGTAGCCCTGGTCGCGCGGCGGAACCTGAACGCGCACATGCCCGTACGCTGCCGAGTTCTCGGCAAGTGCATCGGAGACAGCGATCGCGCCTTCGGTGGCCCAGTTGTCGTCCGCGCGGGTCTGGACCGGTAGGCGGGTGGCGTCGTCGTGATTGCCGCCGACCACGGACACGACGAGTTCGTCGGTCAGCGGGGCGAACGCTTTCACCGTTTCGAGGAGGGTGCGCCGCCACAGCCGGACCTGTTCGGTCACGGTGAGCGATTGCCGCCAGGCGAGCTTGCCGCCTTGGGACACTCCCCCGTTTTCGATGCAGTCACCGACGTAGGCCAGGTGCACGGCGCCGATGTTGGGGCGTTGCTTGAGGTCTGCGATGGCTTTGTCGACGCCGGCGAAGTATCGGTCGATGGTGCCTTGGACGCCGTCACCGTCGATCTTGCCGAGCTGCAGGTCACCCGCTTGGAACACGAACGCGCCGCCGGTGGTGATACCGGTTGGCTGGTGTGGTTCGCGGTCGCGGATCGAGTCGAGGAGTTCGTTGACGTCGAGGCCGAGGATGTGGGGCGCGATCGTGAATCGGTATGCCGCCAGCCAACGTTCGTCGTAAGTCTGCCAACGGCTGACCCGCGGTGCACCGACGATCTGCACCTCGTCCGGGTCGTACCCAAACGCTTCGAGAAGTTCGATGTGCGACTTCGGTGCGGTGTCGAGCGGGCCGGTCTGAATGTAACCGCCGGTGGCACCGTCGAATTCGGTTCGCGGTTTGAACTCGGACTCGGCAGCGGTCGGCTGTTTCAGTAGGTCGTCGGCGAAGCTCACGCAGCAGTCACCGTTCCTCGGTAGCAAGAGCACAGTTGGCGGCAGTGGGTGCGGAACCGGGTTTCGGCGGCGTCGCACCCGTTGCGGACTGCAGCCCGCCACAAATGCGAAACCGATCCGCCGCGGCCGAGATGCGCTTCGATTGCGGCGCGATCCTCGTCGTCACGACCAGCTATCCACGCACCGGTCTTGCACAACACCGGTTCGCGGGTGGTCAATTCGGCGAGGTCATCAGCGAATGACATTCGAGCCTCCAAGATCGGTTACACCAATCCTATGGGCGTTGGCAAACCGCCAGTTTCTCTACGCTGCGTCCGCGATAGGGAGTTCACTGAGTTTGATCTGACGGCGCCATTTACGTTCAGTGGAGACGATGCAGTAGCGAAGGGCGTCGATGCCGTGGTCGTTGACTTTGACCGGCTCGTCCTTGCCCTTCTCTGTGGCCGTGGTATCCCACACGTAGCCGGGGATTTCTTTCAGCAGTTCGGTGCACCGGTCCGCGAATTTCAAACGCCCGGACCCCACAAGCGCCGTCAGGGTGCGGATCCCGTACAGGACGTCTTTTTGCGCGATGATCGTCGCCAGGCCATCCTGTTTCAGCTGGACGCGGTAGTCGGCGGCAGCACCATCGACCACCACGTACCCGCGCCAGGGGGCGCCCGCAGGGTCGTCGCTGGGGTGATGAGGTTGGTCGAGCCAGTCCCGCAGCCCTTTCGAGAGCTGCACGTTGGTCCACCGGGCCTCTTTCGAGGACGCCTTGTAGCGCCATTCGTCCATGCAGTACAGGACGTCGTCGACACCGTGGCCGATGATGATCGCGTGGGTGGGGTTCGTTGTGCCGTGGTCGACACCGACGCCGATAACCCACCGCATCTCCGGCAGGTTATCCCACGGGATCGTATGAATGTCAGGGTCGTACATGTCGAAGATCGCGCCATCTGCGGCAACCCACTGCCCCAGGATGTTCCGCAGGTAGAACAGGCCGACGAACTCGGCCTTGATCGACCGCACGTAATCCGGGGCCAGGGAAGGGTTGTCGTCGAGCGTGAAGTTCCACGCCCGAAGGTTCATGTCCGGCTCGTCCTGCCGGTCAATGAAGTTGACCTTCAGGTAGTGCTGCGGGTTGTCGGGGTTCGTCGTCGCGAGACAGCGCGCGCCGGGCACCGACAGACGCGCCAACAGCTGCGTCCAGAAGCTCTCCGGCAGCAGGGTCGCTTCGTCGACGAGCGCCAAACACGCGGTGAGCCCGCGGAGTTTGCCCTCGGAACGCACATCGGAGGCACCGATCAGCCACACCATGCGGCCGAAGATGACTGCGGTGTTCGATCCGCGGGTGTGGTGGACTTCTTTCGCCCATTGGCCGAACACGGTCTCGTCCTGCATCGGCTCGAGGATGTTGCGCTCGATCGTCTGCAGGGTGCGGCCGGCGATCAGGATCAGGCCGCTATCGGGGGCGTTCGCGACCGCGTCGTAGAAGGCGAGGATGCTCGCGATGGTCTTGCCGGAGCGGACCGCGCCCGACCAAATGGAGACGCGGTAGCGGCGGGACTCGACGATGCTGGTGATTTGTTTCCGCGACAGTGGCAGATTGTCGAGCAGGCTGGTCAACTCTGCGTCGCGACTCATTCCGGGTTGCTTTCATCCCGCTGCGCGAGGGCATCGGCGGCGACGAGCTCTTCGAGACGGCTGAAGAAGTTGCCGACCATCGAGGTGGCCTCGACAGCGACACCGCCCTTGACTTCAGCGATCGCTTTAAGTTCGGCAGTCTTGTAAGTGCCGGTCAACTTCGCACGCTGATCCATGATCGCTAGTGCGCGGTCGATCAGCCAGGTTTTACCTTCGCCGTCGCCGATGATGTCAGGCCAAATCGCGGCGAGCATTGCATCGAGGCGAGAGAGTTCGAGCTGCAGGTATTCGTCGGCGGTTTCGCGGGTGATGTCAGCGACCGCGGTCGAAATGTAACGTGAAACTGTGGATGTGGAGACATCGAGCTCTTCGGCGATCTCCGCTTGGGACTTGCCCTTCATACGAAGTTCAAGGGCTCTTTTGCGGTTCTCCTGGGTCGCGACCAATGTCTCGACGGGAACTGTATTTTTTCGTGCCATAGCTGGCGGACCTCCAGGGCGCGGCGGGCTCCTGGCCGGACTCGCGTTCTAGGTGGTGGGAACGGTCGCCTCCTGGGCGACACGGAATCGCTGCGCGAGAACCGCGGCAGCGTGGAAAGGATCAATAGAAATGGGCAGCACACCAAGCAGGTGCGCGGCAGTGACAACGACCGCGGCACGCACCGCTACCGGATGCCGGCGGGTGGTGCGTTCGCACGCGGCGGTCAAGAGTTCGTCGGTGTCAGCGCAGAGCTCGTAGACAGTGACCGCGCTGATCAGGATCGCCCAGGCCGGTCCGGCTTTTAGCCTCACCGGTCACTCCTCAGGGTCGTCCTCGGAGACCAGCATGTATTGCTGGACGGGGTTTTGGGCGATCGCGGACCACAGTGCTGCGATCAGGTCTGTCGAGGAGACTTGGACTGGTTCGGGGGTGTCGATTTCGAGCTCGAACCAGAGCAGCTTCAATCGGAAACGCATCAGCTGCTCCTAGGGTTCGTGAGTCTCGAGGGACAGTGCAGCCCATTCGAGTTTGTCGGGTGCGTAACCGCCCCAATGGATCAGCTCCCCGCCGTCGCGGACGACGATCACGGGTGCTTGCAGGTAGCCGAGGTCCCGGATCAGGTCCAGGGCTTCGGGGTCTTTGGTGACGTCGATGACCGCGTACGCCGCGCCGAGCTGGCTCAGCTTCCGTTTCGTTGCTTTGCAGGGCTGGCAGTCGGGGCGCGTGTACACGGTGATCAAGGTTCTTCGAATTCCTTATTCAGTTGGTCGATCTCAGCTTCGGCCGCCTTCTGTGCGGCGTCGAGAGCATGCATCGCGTCGGCGTAGCGGGACTGAGCCTCGGCGAGTTGAAAGGTCGCCGATTCGACGTCCAAGGCCGCCCTTGCGGCCTCAAGCTCCGGGGTGTCGAAGTAGCTCATGGAGCTCCGATCAGTAGATCTCGGGGAACCAGTTGCCTCGGACGAAGTTCGGGTACGACCATGGGTTGAGGTCGTACGCGCCGTGCACACCGGTGTAGAGGTAGCCGTGCGGGCCCGCGTCCTCGTTGCACACCCAGTCGCCCGCGTTGCAGATCGTCAAAACTGGAAAGTCGCCGAAGTCAGCATCAGTGCCCGCGGCGCCAGTGAAGACACCGATCAGTTCGGCAGGCCCGGCGAGGGGGTTGCCGGCGAGCCCGTCGCCGCCTGGACCTGCAGCCCGTTTGGGGTCGGAGACGAGGATCGCGGTGGCGTTGGGGACGTCCTTGTGCTGGGATACCCAGACGTGGACGACTGCGGCGCCGCCGCTGTGACCGAGGATCTTGATGTGTGAGCCGGGGCAACGGCTGCGGTATTCCCAGAACAGCTTGTTGAGCTCACGGACGCCGTCGTTGATATCGATGGAGTTGTAGCCGACTGGCTGATCGGTGCCGCGGATGTAGAGAGATGGCTGTCCGAGGTTCGGGGGGAAGGTCTCCAGGTCGATCTGGAATCCTCCGACGCCGAATGCGAAGGTGTCTTTGCAGACTGGGCCGCCAGCGTTTGCTGGAGCGGGTGCAGCGATCAACCCAGCGGCAATGAGCGCTGCCGCAGCGATGAGTCGGGTGCCGATGTGCATGGTGGCCTCCCGGCCGATCGAGCGAGTGGAAGCTGGGCCCGCCGGACTCCCAGGTAGCGAAAACTGGTCCGGCGGGCGGGCCGCGGCGCGCAATGCGCTGCCAGCGGCCCCGCCACCTGAGATCCCCTACGGCCGGCGCTCGCGAGAAGGCGCGGCGACCCCTAGCGGAATGGGGTACGAGGGTGGTGGCGAAAACGAGCGGTGGGAATTCTCCTGGCAGACACCGACTGCCGATTGCGTTACCTCACAATGGAGGTCGCACTACGCCAATACGCGCAGTTAAGTTTCAAGTTCGCCGGGTAGGTAGTGGTGGCATCCGCAGTCCGGACCGCCCTTCCGGCACGCGCGGTCGATCACCTCGGCGGGGTCTTCGTACTCGTCAACCCAACGCAGCAGTTCGCGCTTCTCGCGTTGCCGTTGGTGATGGTTCGATCGCCGGTAGTTGCAGCAGTGGCAGTACAGCCCGTCCCATGCCGCCGTGCCCATCATCCGCGCCATCGTCACTCCTGCCCGATGCATGGGCCGCACGGGTAGTCGCAGTCGTAGTCGTGGAAACACCGAACATCCGGGTGACCGTGCAGCAGTCGTCACCCGCGTCGCCGAGCGCGTCGCTGGCGGGGGTCTCATAATCGTCGCGCCAGGCGGCGGTTTCACGCTTCTCGCGCTGTCGTACCGAGCTGCGCAGGGGTGGGTGGCAGCAGCCGAACATGCAGTTCGGGTGAACCATCATCGCCATGCCCACCGCCCGCGCTGCTAAGATTTGTGACGTCACGCGAGTGATGCCGAGCGGGTGGACGCCGTAGCACCGACGCCCACCATGATGAACTACCTAGCCCGTCGAACTCGGCTGACCAGGAACAGAGCCCCGGCGATCACGGAAGCTGTCGCAAGCAGCACTGTGGTCGACCGGGTCTCACCAAAAGTCCGGCCGGATGGGCCGTTGATGACCGAGGTCTGCAACTCGGGGCCGTCACCGCCAGGTGTCACCGCCAATCGCGGTGGAACAGTTAAGGCAGTTTCGCACGACGTACCCGGGTCGGCGCTTCGCCTTTCGGCTTCCGGTGACTTCCGGCGTTATCAGGCGGGTGGTCATCCCGACCCCGATGTACAACCCCGAGCGCATGGGGTCTCGTCTGCCTGGCGTGATTCGAACACGCGGTCTCCTCATCCCAAATGAGGCGGGATGCCAACTTCCCTACAGGCGGGCGGACGGCGTCCACGTCTCAACGACGCAACTTTCCGTCCTAGATGCGACGGCGGGTGTCGAACCCGCGACCTACGGCGTATGAGACCGGCGAGCTACCACTGCTCTACGTCGCAAAGAAATCCAGCCCGCACCAAACGGTCGGGCTGAACGATTGCACGGACGGCAGGATTTGAACCTGCAACCTGCGGTTTTGGAGACCGCTGCTCAGCCAGTTGAGCTACGCCCATAAGTGGCAGGCGCCCTGCCGGGCGGTCTGCCATGTGACCGCCCACCCCGAAGGGAGGACTGGTGAGCTTTGACCTCACTGCTCCACGCATCCTGTGCGCGGCAATTCCGATGTCCTCGGGGGGAGGCCGAAGCCCTCAAGTCCCGAGGCGAGTCAAACGGGCGGGGCGGCGCGTGCCGTGCGGTATACGCCAGCAGAGGCGCCACCCGCCCTTGTTCGCATACCGTGCCCGCAGACCGACAGAGGCGAAGTTAGTGGGTGGGGAGTTGCCTAGACTCCGACCGGGGCACGGATCGTAAGGATTAGGTACCCGGTGCTGCGACTTCCTGCTATGGGGGACGCCTGCCCGGAATCGAACCGGGTTTTTCCCGGCTATGGGCCGGCCGGTCTGCCATTAACCTACAGGAGTCCTCATGCCAGTTTCGGGCTGCTAAGCCGTCCCCTCAGCCACTTGGCCGTTGGGTTCCTGACAGTCGCACACATTCGCGGCCCGATCGCGCGGGAACCGCTCACTCTGTCACCACCAGCATCGGCCGCTAAACCGGTGCTTTGTGCCCCCCGCGCGATTCGAACGCGCACATCACCGAGGTTTGAGCTCGGTCCCTCTGCCTGTTGGGGTAGAGAGGCAAATCCGGCCCAGGGGTCTAACCTGGTCCCTCCCGCCTATTGGGCGGGCGCTCTCACGATGAGCTAGCCGGAAGTATTCAATTGTGCAGCTCCAAGCGTTCCATGGGTGCTTGGGCGGGCAACGCTGCGGTCTCCCCCGTTGCCGGTTCGCCGACTGGTTTCGGAGACAGCTATCGCACAGATGAACGGTACGACGTTCGAAATGGTCAGTAAAGCCGGTTTCAGTCCCTCATGTCGAGTGCGGCACGGAATTGCACCCTATACCAGCGGAAACAATTCTTTTATGAAAAGCGTCACACCCGACGTGAAAGGTTAAACGCCAATCAGATTCGCAGCCAAATACGACTCCACCCGATCCAACGAGACCCGCTCCTGAGACATCGAATCACGCTCACGAATCGTCACCGCATGATCTTCCAGCGACTCGAAGTCGACCGTGATACAGAACGGCGTACCGATCTCGTCCTGACGACGGTAACGGCGACCGATCGCACCCGAATCATCGAAATCGACATTCCAGTTACGCCGCAACTGCGCCGCCAGGTCCTTCGCCTTCGGAGTCAACTCCGCATTACGCGACAACGGCAACACCGCAGCCTTCACCGGCGACAAACGACGATCCAGACGCAACACAGTCCGAGTGTCCACACCACCCTTCGTATTCGGGGCCGAGTCCTCCGAATACGCATCCACGAGAAACGCCATCAGGGAACGGGTGAGACCGGCGGCCGGCTCGATGACGTACGGCGTGTAGCGCTCACCGGTGGCCTGGTCGCGGTAGCTCAGGTCGACGTTGGAGTGCTCCGAGTGCGTCTTGAGGTCGTAATCCGTTCGGTTCGCGATGCCCTCGAGCTCACCCCAAGCGCCACCAGCGAACCCGAACCGGTACTCGATGTCGGTGGTGCCCGCCGAGTAGTGCGACAGCTTTTCCTTGGGGTGCTCGAACAGGCGCAGGTTCTCCGGGTCGATGCCGAGGTCGGTGTACCAGGCCAAACGCGTGTCGATCCAGTACTTGTGCCACTCCACGTCCTCGCCCGGCTTGACGAAGAACTCCATCTCCATCTGCTCGAACTCACGCGTACGGAAGATGAAGTTGCCCGGCGTGATCTCGTTGCGGAAGCTCTTGCCGATCTGGGCGATGCCGAACGGCGGCTTCTTACGCGCGGTCTCCTGGACGTTCTTGAAGTTGACGAAGATGCCCTGTGCCGTTTCAGGACGCAGGTAGTGCATGCCCTCTTCGTCGTCCACCGGGCCGAGGAAGGTCTTGAGCAAGCCGGAGAAATTGCGCGGCTCGGTCCACTTGCCCGGCTGGCCCGTATCGGGGTCGTTGATGTCGGCCAGACCGTTCGCGGGCGGGTGCCCGTGCTTGGCCTCGTACGCCTCAATCAGGTGGTCGGCGCGATAACGCTTGTGCGTGTGCAGCGACTCGACCAACGGATCGGAGAACGTCTCGACATGACCAGACGCCTCCCAAACCGGGCGCGGCAGGATCACCGAAGAATCCAAGCCCACTACATCGTCGCGGCTGGTCACCATAGCCCGCCACCACTGCCGCTTGATGTTGTCCTTCAGCTCGACGCCGAGCGGACCGTAGTCCCACGCCGACTTGGTGCCACCGTAGATCTCACCGCATTGATAGACGATCCCTCGGCGCTTCGCGAGGTTGGCGACGGTGTCGACGACAGATGTTTTAGCCACGTGGGTCTCCTAGGCGTCCAGACTGGTGGGGTGTTGTGGACAGCTGTTGAGCCTAGCCGAGCAGTTACGCAGCCTCGGCCGGGGTCATGCAGCATCCCCGATCACGTCCATGCCGAGCACGCCGGCGATGTCGGGCGGGGTCCATCCCTCGGGCTTCTCGATCTTCCCGTCGTCGCGCCGGATGACTTCGCCGTCGACCATTTTCGCAATGTTGCTGCGCTGAACCTCAGCCCACACGCGGTCCATCGGCACGTGCAGAATGATCGCCAGCGCGCTCAGCTGGTACATCGACTCGTGAATTGCGACGTCGACCTCGATCAGGTCGCGAGCGATGATCGCGTCCCGGATCCGCTGGTCGACCTTCTCGAGCTCGTCGCCGATGTACGCCATCGTCTTCGTGGCATCGAAGTCAGCCCATGACGGCGGCTCGGTGGACTTGGTGATCAGGTCATGAATGTAGGTGCGCGCCAGGCCCAATCGGAGGAGAAGGCCCGCGCGCACGTACAGGCTGTCGGCGATCGCATCCGCGGCTCCGACGAGGTTCCGGGACGCAAGCGCGAACAGCAACTCGTCACGCTCCTCCACCACCAGCCGCAGCGCGAGCGCGACGTCAGGACCAGGCGCCCAGCCCGGCGTATGACGCATCGACACGCCACAAGCGGCGTTAAAGGCACGCACGTCGTCCCACAAGTCATTCATTGCGTGACCTCCTCGGTCAATTGGTCATCCACATAGGTCTTTGCACGCAGGACAAGCTGATACAGCTCGTCGAGCAACGCCCCGGCGCGGAGGGGGTCGCTGTCGAGAACAGCGAACTCAGTCCGTGCCGCGGTGCCAGCGATCGCCGGCCACACCGCGGCGATCTCAGCCGAGGTCGGGTGCTTCCACAGTCGGTGGGTTTCGAGGCGCTCCGGGGTCGATTCCCCTAGCAGGACATGGCATTCAGGGCAGGTCATCAGGTGTTCGCTTCCAGCAGTTCTGGGCAGCATTCGGTGAGCCGGTGCCAGGGCAGGCCGATGATGATCGCGCCGAGCCCGAGCAGCGGGAGCACGACCGTTTGCCGGCACCACATTTCGGTCAGAGGGATGTCCATGTCCTCGGTGCCGTCGCTACCCAGCCACGGCACCACGTTCCGACGGATGCCGTAGAAGGGACGCGGTCCGTAGAACCAGATCCCCGGCCACCAGGGCGGCTTTTCGTTCACTCGGATACTCCGTTCGTCTTCATCTCGGCGGCTACCTCACGCATGAGCTGGACCAGCCCGTAAACGAGCAGGGTGACGACAGCCAGGAACGCGAGCACGACGACCGCGACCAACAGCCACAGCACCAGCATCACTGCGGTCACTCGCCCACCTCCCGCAGCCCGACCACGCGGGCGTCTGGGATACCGGGAAGCACTCTGCGCCAGTAGTCGGCTGCTTCCTCGGCATCATCGCGCGTGAGGATTTTGGTCGGGACGTGCCGTTCGCCGTGGATGTTGGTGGTGACCACGACGTACCCGATCGGCTCCCGCTGGGCGGGTGCGGCATCGACGGCGGCCTGAACCGAAGCGACGGCGAGCTTCCACCCGCACGAGATCACCGTGTCGGGGTGGACGTCGCAGCGCGGATGGTCGGCCAGGGCCGCCCGCACACGATCGACCAGGGCCTCCAGCTCGGTGGCATGGGCGCGGGCGTCAGCACCGTCGGCGCAGGCAGTGCGCGCCAGGTCCTCCAGGCGGCCGACGCGGTTGCCCTTCTCCCGCAACTGGTCCTCCAGTTCGGTGACACGGGCGCGGGCTGTGTCGCGCTCAGCGAGGATGGCGTCGATCATGTCCGCCAAGTCCGTCGCCTGGCCATCTGCGGCCTGCCACAACGTGTTCCAGCGGTCAGTGTCGTCGGCAGCGCGGCGAGCCTGCTGCACTGCACGGGACTGCCACGCCTCCAACTCGGCGGCACGGGCGCGCAAGGCCAGCAGTTCGGCGGCCATCGTGGTTGCCTCGTGTGCGCCCGCGATCCATGGGCGCTCCGCGATGGCACTCAGCCTTGCATCGGTCAGATCAGACACCGGCCTCCTCCTCGGTGGCTGCGCATTCCGGGCAGTAATGCCGTCCGGCGGTCGTCAGTGGGCCGGGCGGGGCAGAGCCGGGTGTCACCCAGTCGCATCCCTCGGCATCCTCCAAAGCCAGCTCGGCATCGCCCCACGCAGAGATGTCACCGCCCTCGTGCGCGCTGACCCCGCACTTGTCGCAGATGGCTTCGTAGTAGGTCACTGGGCGGATCATCGGCCGAGCTCCTTCGGGTACTCGTCCCAGGTGCGTTCGTCCAGCTCGCGGCCAGCGGCCTTCTTGCCAACGCGCCAGTACGCATCCCGGGTTTCGCCGGAACCGTGTTCGATGTCCCAGCTTCTGAAGGCTTCTTCGGTCATCTGGTTGGGCGTCACGTACTCGCCCCACTGTTTGAACAGGAACGGGACATCGGATTGCGTGCACTGGTCGCGGAGTGTGCGCGCCCAATCTGGGTGCATCGGCCGGGCACCGCGCCCGGACTCGCCACCGACGATCACCCAGTCGAGCTTCGGCCCGATCTTCAGATAGCCGTCGTTGTCCCAACCGGGTTCGCCGGTGAGCCAGTACGTCAGCCGTGGCCGGTGGTGTCCTGATTCGTCGAGCGGGCCGTGGAGGTCGATCGGTCCGAGTAGCGGTTCGGCGCTGAGAAATCGGACAGCTGCCGGGGTATCGAGCAGTACCGGGATACGGACATCGGCCCACTTCTGGTCCTCAGCCGAGACACCCAGCCAGACGTTCGGCAACGGCCAGGGCGCGTCATAGAGCACGGCGGCCGTCTCCTCATCGCTTGTGGCCTCGAGGAGACGTTGCGGACCGTCGAGATCGTCACCGAGCAGCGAACGCATCCGGCCCGGCCGCTTCGTCAGGATCTGAAACGTGTGCTGCGGCGCCCTCGCCATCGCCGCGAACACACGCGCGATGAACTCGTCCGGCACATCCTTGTGGAACAGGTCCGACATGCTGTTGACGAACACTCGCCGCGGCTTCCGCCAGTGCAGCGGATCGTCCAGGCGCTCCGGTCGCAGAGTCACCCCAAACCCGTTCGGGAACTGCGGGGTGCCGGCGAACCGGTGCGCGATTCCCTCGGCGTAGCAGTGGTCGCAGCCTGGAGACACCTTGTCGCAGCCAGTGACCGGATTCCAGGTCTGGTCCGTCCATTCGATCGACGTCTTACCCACCGAGGGCCTCCACGTGCGCTTGCCAATCGCCGAAGGTGCAGAATCCGCCCTGCCGCATACGTACAGCCATCTCAGTCCAGATTTCGATGCCCTCATCGGCCTTCCCGTCGGGCGCACCATGCGAGGCCAGAACCTCCCGGATCTGGATCGCCTTCCGCTCCAAATCCTCAGCGGTATCTGTGGGCAGAGCCATGACCGCTGTATCGCGGACCGACATCTCAGACATGGTTCGTCTCCTCGGTGGGTGTGAATCGGTCGCCGCGGCCGTACCGCTCGGCGCAGGTGCGGCACTCGCGCAGTTGGACAGGGTGTTTGTCGGCGGTGCCCATGTCGTCGCCAGGGAAGACGGTCCCGCTGAGGTACTGGTCGCCGGGCTTGATGGTGCGGTGGTCACAGCTCTCACACCAATGGGACTTGCGGGCGCGGCGCAGGATCGTCCTAACCACGGCCGTCCTCCTCGTCGAAGAGCTCCCAGGTGATGAGCCCCTCGGGTGGGTTCCAGTAGCCGTCGGCGTCAACGGATTCACAGAACTGGCGGAGGTCCGCGCGGGCGACGGTCGCGCACCAAGCATTCGCTGGGTACGCCTCGGGCCGGAAACCTTCCCGCACCGTGATGGTTTGCTCAGCCCACCCATCCCAACCGAGCTTCGAAGATGAACCGTGCTCGTCGGCACGAGCGAATCGGTCAGCGCCCGCATGCTCGTAGGTGGACTCCAACTCAGCGCGAGTACCGCACCGGATCGGCGCATCCACCACGGACGAGTACACGACGTAGAAGTCCTCGTCACGGGTCGGCTTGATGATCGTGTGCCCCATCACGCCTGCCTTGCCGCGGGAATGGACGCACCGAGGATCGGCACCGTTGCCATCGACTGCAGGCATTGGTCGAGGTTGTCGATCACGACATTCCGCACACCCCGCGGCGAGTACCGGCCCTGCGCGAACTCGGTCCACGTCATCGGGAAGGGAATCGACAAACCCATCGCTTCGGCCTGGTCCGCGACATGCCTGGCCTGCCGGTGATTAGGGACAACGATGTACCCGCCATGCTCGGCAGCCAGACGGATCATCGCGACCGTCTTCCCGAACTGGCGTCCACCCGACACAAACTCGATCACGACGACACCTCCGGCAACAGCGCCGCAGCACGCTCACGAATCGACGAGTCGGCCCGAGTTAAGTAGTCGATGAGATGCGGCGCGACCGACCCGTCACGCGGCACCAGCAACGTCGGATCCAGATCGAACCGGAGACCATGGCCAGCGAGATCCGCCACGAACTCCTCCAACTTCGCGACGCGTGCCTTCAGCTCCTGGGCTGTCGGCGCCGGGGTGTCGATGCGCCGGTACTTGGCGCGCAGCCCGTGGTAGCCGATCAAGCGCTCACGAGTCGACCCGTGTGTGCCTTTCACCAGGAACTGAATCTCGCCACGCCACGGCGCCGCCTCACTCAGCACCACCAGCCCGCGCCGGCCGTCCTTCGACTCCCACTCGGAGCCGACCAGATCAGAAATCGTCATGATCGGGCACCCCCAAGCGCAGCAACGGGACACCCAGGCGGTGCCAGAGACGGCACACTTGGAGGCGGTCGTCGAAGGCGCCGAGCACGTGGAAACGGTTCCGCAGCTCGCGGTCGAAGATCTCGTACTTGATCAAGTAGTCCGGTCGCTTGTCCCCCGCCTCTCGCATGTGCAGCTCGGTGAACTTCACACCGTTGCCGAGCAACCAATCCGCAGTTTCGGTGATGCAGTCCGAGTCGCGACCGGACAACACGATGATCGCCGAATCCTGAGCGAGCTTCTGTACCACCTCCACCGTGTGCGCGATCGGGATATCGCGATGGACCTGGGTGTAGTCGTAGATCCCACGATCCGGGTGCTTCTTCGCGAGAGTCCCGTCGACGTCGACGATCCACGCCGGCGGCAGCACCGGATTCGGCACGTACGGAGTCGGGTAGAAATGCAGGTCCAGCGACGGCTCCACCTTCGCCCAATGCTTTCGGGGGAACCGCTTCGCGACCGCGCGGATCGCGTCCTCCCCCACCATTCGACCACCCGCAGCGCCGCGCAGAGCATCACGACGGATGCATTCGTCGACCGAGGTATCGAGATCAATCACGGAGATCTCAGCACCGTGCAACGCTGCGAAGTTCGCCCACCCACGCGTCCACTGCGGGCGCAAGTTCATCGCGTCGACGAAAACGTCATAGCCCGCGTCGAGCAGGGCGGCGGCCTGTGCGCGTTCGGCTTTGGAAATGATCTCTTCCTGCGCGTGCGTGAGGCGACCCTCCGCCGCAAACAAGGTCGCGCGCAGATCATCACGTGACACCCTGGCCAGCATCGGATGGGACTTCCGCAGCGACGCAAACAGGTACGTCTTTCCCGCACCGGGGTACCCGCGCGGAATGAACACCGTCGGGCGCACCGAAACGGGGATCACGTCGACCAGTTCGGTGGTGGTCATGCGGCGACACCGCCTTCGGTCTCCAGGTCGACGACGTCCTCGTCGAGCTGCTTGGTCTCGTGCTCGAAGAACTTCGCCGACTTGGCCTTTGCCAGGTATGGGACGAGGCCCTCGACGCGAACTACAACGCCCTCGTCGACGATCTTTTTGTTCGCGCCGAGCGGGAGCGTCTGGGTGTAGCCAATGTCGTTAAACCGGACGTCGAGGTACTGGTCCACGTCGAAGTAACGGTGCTTGCCCCGCCACAGCACGGGGACTGTCTTCAGCCCGTGGTCGTCGCAGAACTCAACCGTCTGGTCCCACGACAGGTCGGTCAGGCGGCCCTGCGGGTTGATCTGAGCGACCCGGTACACGAACAGCTGGCTGGTGCCCTTCGGCAGCCCGTACGAATACCCGGCCTGGATCTCGGCGCCGTCGCCCGTCCAGCCGACGAGTTCACCGAAAACGATGAACCCCTCTGGCAGGAGATCGCCGAGACGGGCACCGTATTCCGACCAGATATCGGAAAGGTAGAAGTGATCCTGGCGGGGGTTGTTGATGTCCTTGAGGACGCGCCGCGAGCCGAAGACGTGGTCGTACTCGGTCTCCTGCACGCGGACACCGAACTTCTTCGCCAACCGCTCCAGCCAGGAAAGCTGGCGGGCGACAACGGTGTTCGCGCCGCGCCATGACGTGCCGTGGTACTTGGCGGTGACGATGATCTCGGCGTCGGCGGGGATGCTGTCAGCGACACGGAAGTAGTTGTCGGTGTCGACGTGCAGGTGGAAGTGCTTGCGGTCGACCCGCTCGTAGGTCTTGGCTTTGTTCTTCTGGGTCTGGGCGGGGCCGACCTTCTTGACCTCGTACTTCGCGCAGATGGGGTGCCCGTTGAGCTCGTCGAATGTGTCGCCCGGCGCCAGCTTGGTGATGTCGAAACCGGTGTACGCCAGCGCCTCAAGCGGCAGGAACAGAGCGTCGGAGCGGTGGCCGCGGAGCTTGATCGCCCGGACGCGGCGGGTCTTCTCCAAGTACCCCTTCTCGGCGGGGTCGGCGTTCAGCTCGGTATCGGAGTGCTGGTTGTTGACCCGCGCGAACTCCTCGGACAGCTGTGTCTCGGCCGTGAAGACGATGCCGAGATCACCGGCAGCCCGGTCTTTGCCGACGATTGCCTGGTAGCCGAGCACAGGGGCGCCGGCGATGTTGTCGCAGCGGTCGAGCGCGTTGACCGCGGTCAAACGGACTACGACGGCAGCGTAGTTCGGGTTCTTTGGGGTGGTGAGGGCCATACCCGAAGCATAATCGCGTTACGTCGTATTGTCTATGTCACGACGTGTTCGATTGCACTGAGTTCGATCATTGCCATGTTGTCGGTCATGCGTCCGCCGTCCATGTCGAGGATGTGGACCTCGGTGCGGTAGTCGCGGCCGACCAGGGTGGTGTCGAGGCGGCAGTGGTAGTGGCCGGCGAACAGGTGCGCGGGCTGAACCTCGTCGACGACGCGGCGCAGGAGTTCTCGGTGCTGTTGGGCTGCTGCGATTTCAGACTCCGGGAATCCGACCGGGTTGCCCTCGATGCACGGGATGCGGACACCATCCGGCACGTCGTGGCAGATCATCACATCGGCGTGGCCGCCGTTCGCCGCGGTGACCGCTTCGCCGATGGTGATGGTTTCGCGCGCCCACCATTCCCCGCGGGCACGCCACAACCGGTCCACGCTATGCGCGCCACCGAGCGCCAGGAACGACACCCCCGACCATGTCCACCGGTACCCGCGGGGGAGGTAGATGATGTTCGGGCGCATGGGGATCGCAGTGACGCTGTGTTCGGCGATGAGCGCGCCAAGCCGATCGTGGTCGTCGTGGTTGCCGTCAACGAATGCCAGCGTCAGCCCGGTGTCTTCCAGGGCGCGTTGCACGCGGGCCATGAACTTCGGCGCGAATTTGTAGCCGTAGTCGCCGACGTGCAGGATCGCTTCGGCGCCCTGCTCGGCCGCGTGCTTGATCGCTGCGATGGCGTGGAAGCTGTTGCCGTGCCAATCGCCTGCGGCCATGACCCGCGAGGGGTTGAGAGTTTCCCAGGTCATGACACGGAAAACGTCGGGGTCACAATGAGAACGTCGCCGCTCTTCAACCAGTACTCCCGCTCAGGAAGGCTGAGCCGCATGATGGCTTGGCCGTTGGACCACATCGTCAGGGCTTTGACGTGGGCCATCGGCACCACCTCGCGGCTGCGGTAGCGGGTTCGGATCTGCCACCAGCGCCGCGGCAACGACACCCGCACCTGTTCGAGCGGCATGACGGGGATACGGAACCCGACGGAGCCACCTTCTGCGAACGAGTACGGTTGCCGGAGCCCGTCGCCGAACGCGAGGTTGTCTGTGCAGTCGGGGCCGGGGTCGCCTGTGTGGATGGCGAATTCGACGCGGTCGCCGGTGAGTTCGTCGAGTTGATGCTGGTTCATCGTGAGCGCCGTTCTCCGGTGATCAGGTATTCGTTGAGGTCGCACAACCATTTCGGGGTCCAGCCGAGCCTGTGCCCGAGTTCATCGAGATGGTCGATGACGTGCGCAAGGATCCGCTTCATTGGTTGACCAGTTCGAGAAGCGCATCGGTGTGACACGGTTGATCGAGCGGACACCAGCAGGCAAGGTCACGGCCTGCGAGCTCAGTGACATCGACCGACCCGTGAGCGATCCGTTCGATGAGGTTCTTGCGGTACAGCGCGACCGCGCGCTCAACGGCAGCGGTCTCGGTCGGCCAGATGTGCCGGACCAGAGCCACCGCAGGCTCGGGTCGGACTCGCCAGCCATACGGGTAGAAGCCTGGCTTGTCGACACGCAGCACCTTGTACGGGTTGCCCCACTTCGTCGGGCGGCCCACGTACACGGCACCTTCCGGCATCTTCCAGCCCTTGGTGCGCTGTCGCTGAATACGTTTCGGCATGATCGTCCCTTCGAGTTGCCGAAACGCCCCGCTGATGGCTTAACCCGTCAGCGGGGCGTCATGTCAAGCTAGGCGGCCTGGTCGCCGTTCTGCCACGGCCAACCGCCGTCGGTGCCCGCCTCGAGGAGCGGCACGAGCTTGAAGGTCGAGTCGGTCAGGGAGCCGAACTCGTGACGGTTCGCACCCAGCTCGAACGCGGCCGGACGGTACCCGTACAAGTTGAACCCGTAGACGGGGACATTGAGCGGGACGCCTGCTGTGATCTGCGGGCTGCAGGTCTGCATGTCCGAGATGATGAACACCCGGTCATGACCGTTGTACTGGCGGCGGACCGCGCCCGCGATGTCGGTGCCGTGCCCGACTTCGCCGACACGGTGGATGAACCGGTCGATCTCCCGCATAGCCGACGCGCCCGCCTGCACGTTGTGCTTGAACTCGCCGGACGCGAACCCGTAGATATCGGCACCAGCAGCGTTGCGAACGCCGAGCGCGACACCGAACACTGCGGCGGCCTTGACCATCTGCATCTGCGACTTCCCCGACACGCTGTTCTGCATCGACCCGGAGGTGTCGATCAGGATCAGCGACCGCCCTGGGAGGACTGGCAGGTTGCGCAACGAGTGCCCGAGCGCCTGGTCGAGGGCGTGACCCCAACGCAGCGACGGCGCCGCCTCGTATGCCGACAGGAACCGGAACGGGAACTGCCGCGACTTCGCGACCTCGGCCGGGTCGGCGAGCTTCGCAGCGACCTGCGCTGCGATCTTGTCGGACACGCCAGCCTCGTCGAAGTTACGGAGGTTGCGGAGCAACCCCATGTACCCCATCGACGGAATCATGGCCTCCCAGCGGTCGGCATTCCATGCGCCGAAGCTGCCGAGCTGTTCCCAGGTGATGCCCGCCTTTGCGACGGCGTCGGCGAGGTCGCCGCGCGCAGCCGCTCCGTCGATCGCGGCAGAGGTGACCTGTTTGAATGCTGCGTTTGCGTGCAGCATGGTCAGCGACTCGGGGATTGCGTTGTCACGGTTGTGGCGGCGGTCGATCGCGTGCTGGAACAGGTCGCCCTGTTTCGGGGTGAACTTGGGCGGGTGGCACAGTTCGAGGACGTCAGCGAACCGGAACCCGTGCGAGGCGGTGTCGTACTTGAGCAGCGAACGCTCGTTGTACAGGCGCGTAGCCGCGTCGCCAACTCCGCGCATGACCGACATCGGGAGCTTGCGGCCGAACCGCGACATCCAGTAGGCGAGGAACTCGCCGGGCTCGTCGGCGCGCTGCAGGACCGAGTTGATGGCCTGTCGGTTGCCGCCGTGGATGCCGGCGTCGAGGCGGGCCTTGACGAACTCGGCGGCGCCGACCAGGGACGCGGAGCGCATGTTGCCTTCGGGGCCGCGCATCCAGGCGAGCAGTTCCGCGGTCCAGTCGCCGTCTTTGACGGCCCGGTTCGCGATCAGGTCGCGGAAGCGGGTGTCGCGGGTGTCAGCCGACTCGTAGAAGGTGTTCTCGCCGACGAAGTTCGCGACGGCGAGGAGGAACAGCTCCGAGCGCTTGTCGCGGATGTGCGCCTCTGCGCCCTCGTGGGTGACGGTGGTCTTGCGCGCTTTGGTCTTGATCGGACCGACAGCGGTTGCCGCAGCGCGGACTTTGGTCTGGTTGAATTTGGACACGACGAATGCCTCCCAACAGGATTACTGGATTGTGTTGGGAGGCATCACATTGAGGGTGCTGGCATCAGGGCGGTTCAGGTGTCTTTTTGACGGCTGCTCTACCAATTGAGCTACAGGCGCGGACGCCCGGCGGGACTCGAACCCGCAACCCGCTGTTTTGAGGAAGTAACCCGTACCTTCGGAACAGCACCCATGTGAAGTTTTCTCCCAACCCGAAACGTGCATCCGGGGAGGCAATCACGGAGGGTGCTGACATCAAATCGAGGTAGGAGAACGTAAGCGCTCTAGGCCGCTGAGCTACACAACCCTCGCGGGCTGTGGCGGGATTTGAACCCGCGTCTCTCCTTTAGCAGAGGAAGTAACCCACCTCTACGGAACAGCACCCCTGTGAAGTTGTCTCCCCGAGATCAAGGCGCTCACGGTGTCGTTTCAGCAGAAGAAGTAACCGTGAGCTTCGCAACGGGAAGTTGTTACGTCTCAACATAATGGCTGCGCTACGTCGTGTCAACCCGTTATTCGAGCACCCCTGGCGGGAGCGGTGCCCCGATCAATGCACCGAGGGCCCGGTACTGCTCCGGAGCCCAGTCCATGCCGCACGAAATACACTGTGCCGCACTGAGGTTCGCGCGCAACACGTACTGGCGGACGGTTTCGCCGGCACTGTCCTGGCTCGACATCGTGGTCTCTCCGCAGGACGGGCAGGGGGCGCGCAACTCCCATTCGTGCTCGGCGTTGAGGAGGTTGTGGGCGCGGACAACCCACCCGTTGATGTCGCGGGCGAGCTTGTGCACGTGCGCGACTTCCTCGGGCGCCCAGGTGGCGTCAGCGAGCGCGTACAGGCGTCGCACGGTGAGCGTGCGGCCGGGGACCGCGGCGGCACCGATCGACCACTCCCCCACTTTGCGGTCGATCAGCTCGACAAGCGACATCGCATCCGACCATCCAGGCGCCCGCGATCCAGGCTCTGGGCGGCGCGCGCCACCGGTGTCGGCCCGTTCGCCATATCGGGCTTCGCACAGTTGGTCGTAGAGCGAGTCGACCGGCACGGAGACCGGGTGCCCGTCGCGTTCGATGCGTTCGACCTGCATGCCGACGAGGTCGTGTACTGCGTCGGCGAGTGCGTTGCGGGCGCCGGCGACTAGCTCGTCATTCACGCTGTGCGTTGTCTCCTTCGATGTACGGCAGGATGCGGATCACCCCGTCGGCAGACAGCACGAGCGGATGGAATCCGGGCGTGGAGTAGTCGCCCGGGGTGGCGTCTTCGGTGGGCGCTTCGATCGGTTGGCCGTGGTCGGCTGGACTGGTCATTTCACGCTCCGTTGGTCGTGTTCGGTGTTCGCGGGGTCGGCGCCGCGGGTTCAGCATTCGCAGTCGGCCCAATGGAGCCCGCAGCGTATGCAGTCCTCGCCGTCGAGCCAGTCGAAGTCGTCACCGACCTCGTCACCGGTCATCAGCCGCGGTACCGCAGGTTGCTCCGCTGAGATTCGCGAAGGACGGCGGCGATTCGGTCGGTTGCGTTGCCGTTGATCGTGATCGTGTGGTTCACCGGCGGCGTTGCGGCACGGCCTGCCTCGTACTTCGCATGCAAATGCCTGGCCGCGGCCCTCCAGGACACGGCGATCAGGAACAGCCACATGAAGCCCAGTTGCCCGATCCCTTCGCCGATCTCCCCGGTCGCGAAATCGACGACAGCGATGACTCCGAGGAACACGAAGACCGCCTTCTCAAGCCAGTTGACTCCTGCCCAACCGCGGCGGTAGCTAAATTCGGGGGTGTTGCTCATTCGTTTTCTCCGGTGGTGTCGCCAAATAGATCGGCGGGCGTGATTGGACGGTTGTGGTGCTGCAGGGCGTGGGCCACGGACAGTGCGCGGGCTTCGTCATTGCTGAGGTATCGGCCCCGCCAGATTTCGCAGCCATGGGAAATGCAGAAGAGTTCGATCACGCCTTTGTCAATCGGTGTCATTGATACCTGCCGACGCCGCGATGATCGCTCCAAGAAATCGGGGCACCACGAACCACCAGGTCAACACCGTCAACACGGCTGTGACGAGGCTAATTGCAGTCCTGCTCATAATCGTCTTCGTCCTCGTATCCGAGCCACGGAAATTCAGCGTCGTCACCCACGGGTTCGGTGTATTCCGGGTCCATTCACGGCCTCCTGTTCGACCTATTCACAGGATAGGTACCGAGTCAAACCGTCTTACACACGAAAATGCCCGCCACAGAAAATGTGACGGGCATTCTTCGAATCGGTCAGGCAGCGTCGCGCAAAATCCGCTCCGCGACAAACCGCACCTGGTCCCACCCCTGCGGCGGCGGCCCATCGGGGTACAGGGCGTACAGGATGTGATCGGTGCGGACGAACGCGTTCACGATTCCCGCCCGACGCTGCTCCGCTTCACACAACGCACCAACCAGGTCAATCGTCTTGGCATCAGCAATCGCCCGCGCCTGCCAGAAACGACGCGACTTCCACACACGCCGCAGCAACGATGCAAGTTCGTTGGTCGCGTGCCGACGACCGTGCCGTTCCCCGAAGATGACCGCGTTGTACAGCCGCGCCTGATACGGGGAAATGACATCGTCCATATCAGACATGACGGCCACCGATCAGACCGTGCTGCTCCCACCAGGACACGTAGGTGTGAGTGAGCCAGCGGCCGATCTCGGCGCGGTCCGGCTGCGGCGGTAGGTCGGCGGATTCGCCGAGCCGGTTGAGCTGGTCGAGGAGGTCGGCGGCCAGATCCAGCGCCTCCTCCTTGGTGTGTTCGCCGCGGCGAAGCTCCTGCAACCATGCGCGCTGCAGCGGCGGCATCGGGAGCGTGACACGGCCGGTGGTCAGCAATTCCACGCCCTGCCATCCCAAACGCACCATGTGGTAGGCGAATTTGGTGTCGAAGCCGAACACGTCGACCAGTTCGGGCCGGTTCGTGTGCTTCTTTGCTTTGACGCCGAGGAGCTGATCACGCTGGCTGACCAGGTACCCGCTGAATCGTTTGGCGACCTCGCGCGACAGCCACCGTTCTGGGTGTGCCTGGATGTCGCGGCCGACGTCGGACTGGATGACGAGCTCCTGCTCAGGAATGAAGGCGAGCAGCAGCACGGTCGGATTGCCCTGCGCGGCAAGCGCGGACCACTTTCGCAGCGAATACACCAGCAAGTCGAGGTCGCCGGCGCCGGACCGGACGCCTTCGGGCTGGGTGCGGTAGATGTACTGTTCGAACAGCGCCTGGCCCTGGGTGGTGACCGGAACCGCGGCTGTCGGCGGCTCGATGCAGACGCCCATTTCGTCGCGGTCATCATCACCGGTGGTGACCCCGTGGAGGCCGGAGCCGACCTGGCCGAGGAGCACTGTGTTGCGCATGGCGATGTCGGCGTGGAGCTGGCGGCCGTGCGGGTTGGTGGTGACCGGGTTGATCGGCCACAGGTAGCTGGTGGTCATCGTGGTTGCCTCGTCTTGGTGCGTCGGTTGCGTTTTGGCTGGTTTCGGCCTCGGATCGGGCCGGAGATTCTGGCGATGTCGCCGTAGGTGTTGAACAGCGGGAAGCTGGGGCTTCCAGGAACGGAGAGTGTTTGGCCGGTGGCGGGCCAGCGGATTCTGTGGTGGTTGCGGCCGGTGACGCCGAGGTAGATCCATCCGGCGCGGCGGGCGTGCTGTAGTAGCTCTCGGACTTCTTTCTGGCTGGTCATCGCTCACCACCACACGTGGAGGCCGTACGAGCCAGCTTCGATCAGCCCGCGGGCGTGCAGGTCATCGATGACGGCTTCGAACGGTGGGTAGAAGTCGCGCTCCCAGTGCAGTTTGGCCCGCCACGGGTAGTCGTATTCGCCGATGGGTGTGTTCGCCCACTCTTCGAGGGTGGGAACGCCTTCGGCGAAGCAGGACCGGAATTCCTCGAGAGTCTCCCAGCCGCCTTCGGGGTGCGGCACGTCGAACAGGTGCACGGTGTCTTGCCCCCACCGGCAGTCCTGCTGCTGCTGGAATCGGTATGGGCGGCCGTAGGTTTCGGCGACGAGTTTGCTGAACTCGGATTCGTGGATCAGCGTGACGACCTGACCCACAAGCGGGGCGGTCATGCTGCTTCCTCCACGATTTCCCAGGCGCCGATGGTGACGTGCCGGCGGGCGACCGCAACCTGATATCCGGCATCGATCAGCTGTTTGCGCTGGTTCCATACCGAGACGGAGTCGGTGCCGATGGTGTGTTCTTCGCCGGTGTGCGGGTTGCGGTAGTGGATCTGGTACTCCGGTCTCGATGACGCGGCCTGCCGCACTTCGGGGAGGTACGGTTCGTACCCCAACTCGTCGTCCATGGGTCCTCCTAGCAGCCGTGCGAGTCGGCTGATGATCGTGGTCATGCTGCGGTTTCCTCTGTGTCGTAGGCGATTTCAGTCGGCGGGCTTGGCGCGGTCCGTCGTGCTTTGCTCGAGGCTGCGCGGCAAGTTCGGCACTCACGGGCGCCTCCGCTTGGGCGCCGGTAGACGTTCTCGGGCGTGAACTCGTGGCCGTGCTTGCAGTGAGTGAGGTTCTGGTCTTGGCATGTCCGTGAGCACCACGATGCGTCCGTCTTCACCCACGACTGCGGTCGGCGGAAGCTCGTTCCGCATCCCACACAGACCAGAAGTTTCGTCGTCGCGTCGGTCCTGCATTTGCGGGAGCATCGTGTGCTCTCGTCGCTGGGGTTCGCTTCGAAAGTTTCGCCGCAGTTAGTGCACGTCCGCACCCGGTTAGCTTTCCTGGCATCCGAACGGCATTGGGCTGAGCAGTACTTTTGTCGAGAGGTGCTGTTGTAGATCAGGAAGGGCTGTTTGCACTGAAGGCACGCCTTTTCGGGCCGTTGTATCTTGCCGATTCGGTAGATCAAGATGTCTGTGCGAGCGTTCCCGATGAGGTCGCGTCCACGCCTGCCTGCGATCTCCTCAACCTGGACGTCGTCGTGCCAGGCCACCCCGTTCAGGCCGTCGCAGATCAGCTTCAGCATGTTGTCGACATCGCGACGTTGGCGAGTGTCGCTGAAGAACACGGCCATGACGCCGTACGTGAATTCGTTGTCCGGTTCATGCCACGGGGCGACCTCACGGAAACTCCACGCAACTCGCTCCTCGGCGACACGCGTCTTCTCCGGGGTGTACACACGCGTTTTCGAACCACGGTTCGTGAAGCGCGCCCGCGCCTTCGAAACGGGCTCGCCATCTACGGTGAACCTCGCGATCACCTCGACGTCGATGTACTCGCGCTTGAGCGCGAACAGTGTCTGCTCATCACCGAAATGGATTCGCGGATCGAGAGATTCCACCCCATGGAAATCCGCAGCTGCGGTCACAGTTCCTCCCAGGTGAGGTAGTCGTCGACGGTGGCGAACGAGTCGCCGCATTCGGGGCATTTGATCGGTGAATGTTTCGCGAACCCTTCGCCGAGGAGGCCGAGGCAACCGGCGCACATGAACACGTCGCAGCAGTTGTGCACGTTCGCCCACAACGTCGATGTGGGCGCTGGGGCGAACGGCCCAAATGCGTGGATAGTGGACTCGCACGGGGGTTTCGGGAACAGGTCGGGCCATGGTGCGGCGGTCACAGCAGGCTCACAGTGGCGAGGCCGAGGAGCGAGTCCGATTCGCGTCCGCAGTAGTCGCACTTGATGGTCGGTAGCCCCGCCGCCCATTCAAGGTCGTTGTCGAGGCACTGCTTGCACAGCAGGGCGTTCGCGCAACCGTGCAGGTGGACAACGTATTTAGCGGGCCGTTGACATGTTCCCTTGGCGCCGTCGCAGGTGAGGGCGAAGTCGAGGTGCCGGATCGGGTCACGGTGGCGACGGGTGAGGATCCTCATGCTGCTACTCCGTGGTCGGGTCGCGCGGGCGATTTGGTGGTGTGCCATTTCCGGCACTGGCACAGGTAGATGCGGGTCGGGCGTGCGCCGGGCCGTTGACGACGCAGGAACCGTCCGAGGGCCGCTTCGGCTTCTTCGGCGGTGCCGTGACCCTTCTTGTGCGGGGTCGGGCACGACGTGTCGCGGGCGGCGTCGATGGTGTGCTTGTAAAGCATTGCGACGCAGGACGGTCGGTCGCGTCGCACCGTAGTGAACCCGCATCGGCAGTGGGCGACCCAGTCGGCACCGCGCCGGTAGTCGTCGCGGAGGACGTGTTCAGGTGCGGTCATTGTCAGCTCCTCTGCGGAGGGTGGCGACAAGGGTGTCGAGCGGCAGTTTCGCGCGGGCGGCCAGCAGGATCACGAGGTCGGCGAGCGACAAGACGATGCCGAGGGTGTCGCCGTAGTCGAGAACGGTCGCGATACCGTCGTCGTCACCGTTGTGGCGGGCCGCGACGACCGCGGCCGTGTCGTACATCGCTTCGACCATGTCCGTCATGCCGCCTCCGCCTCCGCCTCGAAAGGCAGGGTCGGGATAGAAGCGAGGTTGACCCGGTTGGGGCTGTCGACTTTGTCGCGGTAGATCTCTCCGGCCCACACGCCGGGGACGGTGTATCCGGTGTGGTCGACGAGTTCGGCGTGGAGGGCGGCGCAGTTCTTGCGCGCAGTCAGGGGGCACGACGTGCAGATCGCGGCGGATGCGGCGCGGCGGCGGTTGGCGGAGTGCTTGTCTTCGCCGGCGAGGAGCCAGTCCCAGCGTGATCCGCGGTGTTTGCGCATCCATTCGGTGTGTTCGTCGGTGGCGCAGGGGGCTCCAGCGAACTTGTTGGGGAGCTTTTCGGTCATTGCTTCACCACGGCGATCACTGGGGCGATGATGCATGCCGCGAGGACGAGGAGAATGGATGCGGCGGCCCCCACCAGCCGGAGCAGGATGTGTTTGCTCATTGGAACCTCCTGGTAGGGGGCCGACGGCCCGTTCAAGATCGTGTTACGTGGTAAATACTACGTCCCATTGTGTCGTGATTCAACAGGTGGAGGTGTGCCCGCGCGGATAGTTCGAGGGCGCCGATCGAGCCGGGATGGTTACCGGCCAGTAAACGCGTGGGTGGTTACGCAGCCTGGTCCATGCGGTCGGGTTCTTCCTCGACGCCATCTGCTTCGTCGGTCGCATCGTCGACTGCTTCGGGGCGCCAGTCTTCGAGGGTCCGCTGCGCGCAAATCGAGTGGAGCGCACGAACATAGTCGTCGACCGCGGCGTCATGCCGAGGCCCGCGCGGGGTGTAGTCGGCGATTTCGGCGAGGTCCTCGACGCGGCGGTAGAGCTTGCTGCTGTACCCGCTGTAGCTGGAGGTCGGGTCGACCTTCTTGGTGGTCATGTGAGGTGTCCGTTCGTGTCGATGGTGAGAGGGTTGGTCAGTTGGTCGAATATGCGGGCTTCGCGTGCGACGACTTGGTCTTCGAGCCACGCGCGGGCTGTCTTGTCGTCGGCGGCGCCGATGACGAAGATCGACTCGTCGGGTTCGAGGCCGAGGAGTTCGGTCGCGACCGTGTCGGCGAACCGGATTCGGCCGGTGGCGAGGTCCTCGACTTGGATCTGCCCGAACTGCGCGCAGTCGTTCCCGATCCACCGGTACCGGTGCGAGAGGGTGATAGCCCATCCTCCGATGCACTGTTCGATGTGGCCGGCGGCGTTGCGGTGCCGAAAGAACGACTGGTTGTGCGTGGTCCGGTGGCGGGTGATCTGGTCGAGGACCGCGCGCAGCAGGGGCAGGGTTTCCATGAGGCTCACCAGGTTTCGTGCGTGGTTAGAGGTGGGTGTAGAGCTGGGCGCAGCCACCGTCACGGGTGGCTTTCAGGAACGTGCCCGCGTGGCGTTCGCCTTCGCTGGCGACAGCGAGGGCTTCGTCGAACAAGGCGCGGGCGTCGTCTATGTCGACAGCGGCGATGTACACGCTGATACCGGTGTCGCTCATCGGCTGCGCTTCTCGGCGAGGGCGGCGAGTTCGGCCAGGTCCGAGATCGGAAACTTGATCCGCTGATGCTGATCGTTCGCAAAGAACTTCAGGAGAACGTGGCGCTGTTCGATCTCCACTTCGATCTCCCCGTCGAGCCACATGTCGTGGCCACCGGTGATTTCGTCGTCGGTGATCCAAACCTCGCCTGAGATCGTGATTTCGTTGATACGCATTTCGTTCCTGTCGGTAGGTGTTGGTAGGGGCGACGCCGGGGAGGCTCTGGGGTCGATCCCCGGCGCCGCGCTCCTCCTCCCCCATACGCGGCCGTCACGCGCTGGCGTCTGTGGGGCGCCGCGGTCGCGGGGGGAAGGTTCTCGGGGGCAGGTCAGTCTCTGACGGGTTGGGTGCCGATGCCGTGGACTACGCGGGCGAAGTCACCAGCGGACTGCTCCCCCGGCAACACCCCGGCCGAGGTCGCGATCATTGACGGCACCCAGCCCGCGTCGACGAGCCCTTCGGCTTCGTCCCGGGTCAACGGGTTTCGGTACGCGGACGAGGACAGGTGTTCGACGAGTCCTTCGCGTGTCGCGAAAACCGGGGTGACCGGGGAGCCTTCGGACACGGTCTCCCACAGCTGCCAACCGTCACCGGTCGGCGGTTCGGTCGGTTCCCACAGTTCCGCGCGGATGCGTTGGCACTTCCACTTTTCGAGGCTGCCGTGGCCGCCGCAGGTGCCGCACAGGAGTGGTTGGCCGTCGCGTTTGCAGCGTGCCTTGATCACGATGGACGCGTTGATCGAGTCGTGCCCAAAGCCGCTCAGCGACCACGCGTTGACTTCGGCGGCGGTCGGATGGACAGGCGGGTCCTTGGGCTGCCAGCGGTCTTCCTCTGCCCAGGTGCTGGTGAAGTCCCACAACCGGTCGCCGGCGACGAGGGCGTCCACATCGTCTTGGGTGAGGTGGTGGCACCACTGGCCGTTCCAGATGTTCGCGAGCCGCAACGCTTCACAGAAGATCGCGGTCTCGCCGGTGCCGTAGTAGTCCGGTGACCTGGTGACGTTCCGCTCTGCGAATGCCCAGACGCCAGGGGTACGGGGTTGGAGGGGTTCGGATCCGGTGTCGGCGGGTGTGAACGGCTCGTACCCGTACCAGAGGTTGAACAGGTGCTCGGCGTGGCGGGAGTACCCGTTTTTGCAGTCCGGGCAGGGGGTTTCGTCGAACCGGTCGGGCATCAGGTACCCGTCCCAGACCTTGTCGAGCGGCCAGTCGAAATTGACGGGGACGCGGCGTACTTCGCGGCTCACTGGTTCTCCTCGCAGGTGTGTCCGAAAACGATCTGGCGGGCAGCGTTTTCGCCGAATGGGCCACTCCCCAAGAGGTCGTAGGCCATGCCGGTGCGCATTCCGCACGGTTCGTGGATCAGGTGGTGGACCTCCCACCAGCCGGAGCTGCGTTCGGCGGTCCAGTCGTCAGGCAGCCGCATCGAACACTCCGTACTTGTTGGCGATGGCTTCGGCGCGGGCGGCTTCGGCGGTGTGGCCGAACCAGCGGAGGTCGTGGGCGAAGGCCAGCAGCTCTTCGCGCAACTGGGCAGCGACGACAGCGGGATCGGCGGTGCGCGCGCTCACGGGGTTCACTTCTGGCCGCCTTCGGGGAGCAGGTACACGGCCGCGATGCGCTCCCCGAAGTCGATGTGGCTCTCGATGTCGGCAAGGCCCTTGAGGGTCGGCGGATACTCGACTGCGTGCTGCGTGCGCGAGATTTTCCATTCCGGCGGGTTGAAGGGGCCCGGATGCAGGACCTGGTAGTGGATCAGCTCGCCGAGTTCGGGGTCGGTGGTGATGCGCAGGCCGTGAGCTGCGGCCATGGTCTCCAGCGTCGAGATGAGCTGTCCGACATCGGGAGTGACGCCACGCGAGATCCACCTCCGCAGTTCGATGCCGAACTGAATCAGCGGCGACGCCAGCTCTGGAACTCGGGACAGTCGGGTGTCGTCGGCGACGCCGGGCACCCGGCGCAGGGTGTCCAGGGCGGTAGTGATCTCGTCGGGCCTGGGCGCGCTCATGCGTTCGCCCCGACCGGTGCCGCAACGATGGTGTATCCCGCGCCAGCCAAAGCTTCGGCGTGGTTGCGGTTGTTGCCTGAGCCGTGGAGTTCGTCCCAGTCCGACACCATGCCTTCCTCGTCGGACACGAACAGGTTGGTGTCGTAGAGGCGTCGTTGCCCGTAGCTGGTCGGGATCCACTCGTCGATAGTCGACGCGACCACATAATCGGCGATGCCGTCACGGATCATCAGCGGCGGATCCAACCGGTACACGGCGGTGTCGGTGCGGAACGGTTCACCGAGCTCGTTGTGAGCAACTTCGTCGGCGAGCAGGGTTGCGGTCTTCATCAGAGGTTCTCCTGGTGGTCGTTGAGGAAGGCGTCGCACCGTGCGCGGAGGTCGCGGACTTGGTGCGGGAGGAGGTCGGCGCGCAACTTGACGCCGCCGGCGGGCTCGGTGGAGACCCGCAAATGCATGTGTTGGTCGCCGGGTTCGGCGATAACTTCGACCGCGTAACCGTCGCGATCAACGAGCGGGGCGTCGCCGTAAAGGGTTTCGCCCCGCTCGTCGTGCCGGGTGTTCACGCCGCGACCTGGGACGGCATGGCGTACCGCAGGTACCAGCCGTTGACCACGACCTTGATGAACACGTCGTTGTCGTGTGCGAACGGCGCGGTTTCGTTGAGGGCGTCGGCGATCTCGGCGCGGGCGTGGTCGATGCAGAACGCGAGCTCCTGCAAGTGCAGCGAGTTCGGGGCGTCGGTGTCTTCGTCGAAACCGGGCTTGGTCCAGTCGATGTGGACCGAGGCGGGGGTGCCGTCGCCGTGGCGGCACGCGCCCTCATGGCATTCGCTGCCGTTGAAGTCGCTGCCATCCCAGTCGGTTTCGTATTTGACGCGGTTGTCGGCCGGGATGCCGAGGAGGTCGCGAACCTGGGTTTCGTTGAGCATGAGTCGGTCCTTCCGGTCAGGCCGCGAGGGCGGTGGGGGCGACGGGTTCGGGGGCGTAGACGTCGATGGCGAATTCCTCGTCGCGGGCGTCCAATACCGCGATGAGTTCGACGGCGTGTTCGCGGCAGTAGTGGCCGTCTTCGGTGATCGAGCCGCGCAGGAGGGTGGCGGTGGCTTCGATGTAGACGGTGGCGGGCAGGTCGCAGTCCAGGCAGTTGGTGGCGATGACGCCGTGGTGTCCGGTGATGCCGAGGGGGCTGATGCCGAGGGTGGCGGCGATGGTGTGGGTGTTCATGCCGCCACCTCCAGGGGGCCCGCGGTGAACAGGCAGTAGGTGACGTAGGTGCCGTCGCCGGCGAGCCAGGCTTCGCAGTCTTCGTGTCCGCAGGTGGGGTGGGGGTCGGTGGTGTTCATCGGGGCCTTTCGTTGGGGTGGTACCGAGTGCCAGTCGGTGTGTTACCTCACAACGTACGCGTCACGTCGTGACGCGAGCAACGTGTCACGACGCAATGTTACCCATTCGTGACAATAGTTTTAGCGCAGCCGCCTGGGCTATTTCTGCTGGCGACGTGCACATTTGCGGACTGTCCTGTCGCGAAATGGTGACCCAGATTACGTTACGCTGGACTTGTTACGTCGTAACACGTATCGTGGTGACAGAAACCACACCCCCCTTGGAAGCGACACCGGAAGGCCCACCCCATGAACCTCACCGCCACCACCTACAGCAGGGCCCGCGCCGTCCGGCTCGCTACCGCCCGCATCATCCGCGAGCGCCTCGTCGCCGCCAAGACCGTCGCCCTGGTCCGCGCCCTCCGCTCCCTCAACGGGTTCTGGATGACCGGGCTGCTCAACAAGGGCGAGTTCGTCACCGTCACCCAGGCGATGACCGCCCTCGGCGCCGACGCCGACCTGATCCGCCGCTACGCCTCACAGGCGGGCAAGGCCATCAAGCGCGCCTACCGCGCCGCTTACGAAGGCCGTGAACCCGTGCAGGTCTGGAAGGTCGTCAACGGCCGCCCCCGCCAGGTCCTCGCCTACACCAACGACGAACCGGTCATCCGCGACGGCTTGGCCGCCTACGCCCGCACCGCCCACCTCGTCGCAGCCTGACCACACAAACCACGTTTCACCACTCGAAAGGTCCGATCATGACCACCGCCAACCTTCTGACCGAACTCGAAGCGCTCCTCGCCCTCGATGCACTCGACGCTCACAGCTGGCCGCGCTACCACGCCGTCATCGACGAGCTCTGCCAGAGCCATCCCGCGATCGAGACTGCCTGGGAAGCGTGGACGAACGCCAACCAGCACCTGGACGGCACGAAGCGGATGCTCGCAGGGGCGGCCATCCTCCCGGTGGTAAAGCGCATCGCAGCCGAAGAGCAGGCGATGCAGCGCGATCAGAACGAGCGACCGCTGGAAACCTTCCGGCAGCAGGTCAACCGGATCATGTTCGCGGCCTCCAACCGCCGCAGGGAGCCGGGTGCCGACGACAGCCAGATTCTCGGCGACGTCCTCACCGCCCTGGATCTGGCGCTGATCACCTGCACCAAAGACAGCACTTCCGCCCGCCTCGCCTTGGCCTGAACCGCCACAAAACTTCGAAAGGCCCACCGTGAGCACCGAATTCGCCCCCAAACTCCTCACCTGGACCCGCAGCCCTGTGCCGGGAACCGCTGATCGGGAGGTCTACTTCACCGACCTCTTCGCCGACGACCGACTCCTGATCGGGGTGGTGTTCTACCGGGATGGTGAGCAGTGGGCAACAGTCATCGGCTACAGCCCCACTGATGGCACCGAAACCAATGTCGCGCTCGCCCACGGGACCTTCGGCCGCGACGCCGCGAAGGACTGGGTGACCGACACGATCCTGCTGCTCAACCTCCCCTGAACCAGTTGGCGGGGTCACCGCACAACGGCGTGCGGCACGGGATCAACGACGCTCCCCCACCGACCCCGCCAACACCCCACCACCTGAAAGAGAGAGTCATCATGCGAATCAGGATCGAAACCAGTGCCGACGTTCGTCGCTACGACACCTACGAGCTCGAAGTGCCCGACGACTTCGACATCAACGGAGAAGGCGCCGCCGAGGAATACCTCCAGAAGCGTCTCGACGAGGACGACGCGGTCGACCATGTCCAGCGCAGATTCGAGGACGCCGGCGACAAGTACCCGGTCGACAACCAGAACATCGATTCCTGGCAGGGGGCCTGACATGCCTCGCACCGTTGACCGCATTGTTGCCACGCACCAGCTCGCGCAGGAACGAAGACGGACCGGCCGCCCGGTGTGGGCCGAGAAGATCGACCTCAGTGACGTCTTCCGCGACCCCGCCATGACGTTCATCGAGCGGCGGGACGCGATCGTGGCACGTCTCAAGCAGTCTCGCTGGTTCAAGGATGCTGACCCGCATGAGTTCGACGGTGTCCACGACATCGTCGACGAACACCTCGCCGAGGCCGAGAACACGGACGAGTGGGACGCCTGGTGGGACGAGCTGTACGACCTGGCCGACTACGCGCGCGTCTGGATCGGGACTCGGTGACCGACATGCCCCGCATCTACCGCGTACTCGGGACCGACAAACACGGCGTTCCTGTCGAGATCGCGAAGGCGAGCGAGGACAGCGCCCGCCGCTCGGTCAAGGAAGCCAACCGGAACGCTGCGGAATTCGGTCGCCCGCAGGATTGGCGGGCCGAGTTCGCCGATATCGAGCGGAAGGCGCTGCCGTGATCGTCTCGACGTGCACCGTGTGCGCTGCCGCGATCGCGTGGTGGGAGTGCCCGACCGGGGGTTGGTGGTCGCATGACGAGCATCCCGCCGACCACCATGACGCGACCAGCTCGTTCGACCCCGTGGAAGACATGGATGCCCAGGGTGTTTGGCACACCATCGACCCGAAAGCGCAGGCATGAAGCACATTTGGATCGTCTCAAAGGTCGCTACCCGTGATGGCGACTCCGATCTGCCTTTCCTGGCTGTGCCGACGAAGAAGGCGGCCGAGGAGTGGGTGAAGTTCGTTGCCCCGCAGGCCGTGTTCCATCGCGATCCTGGTGTCGCCGACTTCGTAGCGTGCAGCACTCGCGGATCGGACCCGCTCTGCCTGTACACGATCGCGAAGATCCCGTTCGGGAGCACGACGTGAGCTTCGACCTGACCGTCCTCAACGAGGACTCCGAGTTCCCCTGCCATGACGGTGACCACCACGACTACCGGCTGGACGACAACCGGGTCGTCTGCCGACGTGGGTGTGGCGCAGAGCTGTTGGCCGCTGAGCTCTTGGTCGACCTCGATGAGTGATCAGCCCGCCGAGCGCCCCGACCTCGCGGCATGGCGTCGCCGGCAAGAGCTTCGGAGGTCGAGTGCCGCGCAACCCATCCCGTCTGGCACCGAGTACAAACGCAAGCGAAACACCCCGAACAGCAAGAGAAACGAGATAACGCATGAGTCCCGTGTACGCCCGACCCTTTGACCCCGAGGCAAGCGCCCAGCAACTGCGGCAGGAACTGCGCGCCTTCGCCCGCGCCCTGCGTCGGGACGGGCACACCGATCACGCCGAACACGCCGAAGCCCTCGACCGCAAGTACGGACCGAAATACGACTTCAGCACCGCCGAGGAGGTCGACCGTGGCTGATCGTCTGACCGATGCCGAGTTGCGCGAGATCGTCGACACCGAGGACTGGACGCTGCCCGATCCCCGCGCACTCGTTGTCGAAGTGGTGGCTTCGCGAGCTCGTATCGCCGAGTTGGAGGCAGCGTCGACGCTGCAAGCCATATATGACACGTACCTGAAGCACGCGCACGGCATCGACGCTGACAGTGATTGGACCGATTTCCTGGCGTGGAAAGCCGAAATGGATGAGTCGGAGGGGGTCGAGCGTGGCGCATGAGATGAGCACACCGTCCCCGAATGGTTGCTGCTTTTGCGGTGTTGACCGTGACGAGCACCTGCAGCGGTGGGCGCCCGCCGTGAACTGGCACGTATGGACTGAACCGACCGACGCCCAACGGAAGGCGCGGATGCGCGCAAAGAGGGGTGCGTGATGTCGAAACCGTTGCTGTACCTCGATGTCGACGGGCCAATCCAGTGAGTGATCGAACGCCTGAACAAAAGGCTCGATATGCCGCTGCGGCGCGAGCACGTCGCGCCGCTGATCCGGAAAAGTACCGGCAGCGAGACCGGGATCGTCGTCTGAGTCCAGCGCGCAAGGCGCAGCGCGCAGCATCGGACGATCGCTGCCGCGCAGCCATCAACGCTCGCAACCGGGCAAACTACGAAGCCCAGCCCGAGAAGTTCCGGGCGCTGGTTGACGCTTGGCGGGAGGCCCACCCCGAGAGAGTGGCCGCCCATCGCATCGTGGAAAGCGCTGTCCGCAACGGGACGCTCGTGCGCCCTAGCGCCTGCTCCGAGTGCGGAAAGTCATGCAAGCCAGACGGCGCCCATGTCGACTACAGCAGGCCGCTGGACGTGATCTGGCTGTGTCGCAAGTGCCACATGATCATGGACAAGTCGAGGAGCGACGAGAATGTGTAGACCCCTGCTGTATCTGGATGTTGATGGGGTACTCAACCCGTTCGCGGCGAAGCCGGAGAAGCGGCCGGCCGGGTATGCCACCCATCGGCTGATGCCTGCGGCGTGGCTGGAACGGCACCCGAACACCCCGCCGTCACGGGTGAAGCCGCTACGGGTGTGGTTGAACCCGGCGCACGGTCCCGCGCTGCTCGCCTTGGCCGATGTGTTCGACCTGGTCTGGGCGACCACGTGGGAGCACGAAGCGAACACGATGATCGGGCCGCTGATCGGGTTGCCGGAACTACCCGTCGTCGAATGGAAGTCGCCTGGCAGGTTCGGGCCGGATGGCACGTTCTGGAAGACCGCCGAACTGATCCAGCACGCCGCGAGACGGTCGTTCGCGTGGGTCGACGACGACATCAGCACACGGGACCGCCGATTCACCGAGCACTACCACGACGGCGCCGCGCTCCTGCACTACGTGAACCCCGCGCGCGGCCTGGTCGACACGGACTTCGCTGTTCTCAGGGAATGGGCGATCTGTCAGACCGACGTGGCAGGCTCAGCAGCATGAGGTTCGAGGTTGGTGCGCGTGTTCGTGTGCACGCGAATGGTGAGACGGTGTTTCAGGTGTTAGAAGTCGACTACATGGGCGACCCGGAGCGAGTGTTGATCCAGGCGGTCGAGAACACGCCTGGCACGTACCCGTGGCCGGCGAGGACGACGTTCATGGCCCCTGCCGAGTGACCCTGGTACGACGGACGCCCCCGCTCCATGTTTGGAGTGGGGGCGTTCGCGATTTGGGTAATCGGCCGTTCGCAGGCTTGATACAAGCTTTTGGTTGGCGGATCTGATCTTACGGGGTGGGTGGGGTTTGGGTTTGGGTGAGGTGCCAGCGTTTGCGGAGGATGGCTAGCCCGCGGTCGACATCGGCGAGGCGTTGCAGCACTGAGGGATCGTCGGGGTCGTGGCCGGACTCGATGAGCGCGTCTCGCAGTTCGGGGTCCATGCCTGGTTGGACGCGCGCGAAGGCATTCCGGCTCCCGGCATATCGGACGACTTCACGCACAGTTTCCCCCGACCAAATCCGGGCAGCCCTCTAGACTCCGATCCGTGGACGACGTCGACCCGATCTCGCCCGAAGAGGCAGCCGTCATGGCTGTCGTGATCGACATGGTCGAGCCCGATACCGCGATCACGGCCGACAACCTGCACCGGCAGTTGGTGGCCGAGATGTCGGACCCGCCGAGCCTGCATGATGTGCGATCCGCGCTGGAAATCTTGCGGCTGCCTGATCTCAATTTCCGGCCTGGTGAGTCGTCGGCCGCGGTGCTGGATCGGATGCGTGCCATGCTCGAACGTGCAGAAAACCCGCCGCCGGTTGATTTGCAGCAGTACCTGGGCAACCAACCGTACTGAGCGGTACAATTTCGAACATGTGTTCGATCGTGTGGAGGTTGCGCGATGGCAGCGTGGTCGAACCCGGGCGCCTCTACCAGATACGGACCGGGTACTGGGTCGAACCCGAACCCTGGCTATGCCCCAACGGCCACAGGCTCGGACCCGGCCGAGTACTCGTCGGCAGCATGGCCTGCCCAGTCGCCGGCGGACACCACCGCACACACCGCTGCCGAACCTGCGACACAGTGATCATGTGGCCACCACCCACCACAGCCTGCGAACACACCGTGTTCGACGAACGCCGAGCCCTCTGAGTCAGTCCCGAACGCCGGCGAAGTTCGCCAGGCTCCGCAGACTGGTCGATGCCCTACGCTCCTGCGCCGCAGCCGTTTTGATCACGTTCTTTGCCTGTGAGCTCCGCTGGAAATGCTCCGGGGCAGCAATCCGCGACTCGTACAGCGCGTTGATCGCGTCGTCGACCTGACCAGCCGCCAAGTAGGCGCGCGCAGTATCCAACCAGAAGTACCCGCGGCGTTCCTTCGGGTAGTTGACTGGAAACTGGGTGCCTTTCGCGACCGCGATAGCTTTGCCCGGTTCACCGAGATCGACTTCCGCGCACACCTTGTACAGGTCGATCGCCGTCGGCCCGACAGGGGTGTCGTAGACGATCCGGTCGCCACCGAAGTGGCGTGCCAGGATCTCAGCTTCGCGCAGGTGCGAGCGGGAAGCGTCCGCGTCGCCGGTTGCCGCGGCGATGGTCCCGGCCCGCATGTGCAGGATCGAGTAGACGGCGGCGGCGGTGCCGTCCTCGTCAACCATGTATTCGATCTCCGACATGGCCCGGTTCAACAGTCGCAGAGCGTGTTTCGTCGCGCCCATACGAGACAGAGTGGCGGCTTTGACGTAGTAAACGGTTGCCAGGAGAAGGGGATCGCCGGCGCGGGTCGCAGCCCATTCCATTCGCTCGGTCGCCGTCATGCTGAGGTCGGTGAATCCCATCTTGTGGGAGACGGTATTGGCGGCCCTATATGCCTCGGTGAGGAGCGCGAAAGCAGGCTCTCCGTCCTCGCTTCCGCTGACCAGCAGACTGTCGACCAGGTCCGGGAGGACGGCGACGACCTTCGCGTACTGGGAGTCCTTGCGCCACCGTGCGACTTTCGCTATCTGGTCGGCAAGGTCGGCGATAGGCTGCGGTTCGAGGTTGGGGTCGATAAGGTCGGTCGCGGCGAGTGCGCGGCGCAGGATCGGCAGCATGTCGTGCGCTTGTTGGGGTTCGTTGTCGCCGTACAGGATTGATGCGTCGACCCCTAGGGCTTCGGCGATAGACCCGATCCACACGGTCGACGCTGCAGCCCCGTTCTCCACGGTTGACAGTTGTGATCGCCCGACGTTGGCTTTGCGGGCAAGGACACCTTGGGTCAGTCCTTGCTGCTTGCGGATTCGCGCGATGGTCGCGCCTACGGAGTCTCCCTCTTGCATGGCTCCTACGGTACTCGTGTTCGTTCCGAACATTTGTCGAACATTCAAGTCTCCATACGGTCTTAACGTCGTAGTCACTCCCAAAAGCGGGAACGACAGGGGATGCCATGACCACACTTGAATCCGATGTTCTGAATACGCTGAGACCGTACGGGCGACCGTTGAACACCATGACGATCGCCGCGATTCTGCGGCGCCCGCGGTCCGAGATCGATCAGGCAGTGAGGTCGCTTCGGGCGAAGCGGCTCGCGATGCGTAACGCTTCTGGCCAGTGGAGCGCGTACCGGACTCGGCAGGCGTCGTGAACAAGGTCGAAGCGCGCACCCTGGCCTCCCTCACCGTCGATGTTCTCGACTTCCTCAAGCCTGCCGGACTGCACACCGCGGCAGCGATCGCAGAGGAATTGGGTGCGCCGGTGGAGCAGGTCGATGAGGCGTTGCGGATGTTGGTGCGCAGCGGCTGCGTCAGCCGGTACGCCGGGGATGACTGGGATGTCGTGCCTGTTCTGCGTCGGAATCGGGGTGGGGACCAGTGAGCGTGTTGTTGCTGTTCTGCCAGCGGGATCCTGGTGTGCTGACCACGAAGAAGGCGCACAGCATGATGCAACTCCACTTGGAATGCAGTGTCGAGACTTGCCGGGTTCGGCGCCGGGCTCGCACTACGTTGGTTGAGGCGAAGCTGATGGTCCTCGACGAACGCGCGGAAAAGGCGCCGGTTCGGTGAGCGAGGATCGCCTGACACCGTGCCAGGACTGGGTGTTGACCAGTTTGTGCCGTTTCTCCCCGACATCACCGATTACCACGACCGATTTTGCCACCAGGTTAAGCCATTCCGTTCATCGCACCGAGGTCTACCTGGATCAGTTGGTGGCGATGGGTTTGGTTCGCGTACACCATGTTTCGGGTGAGCCCGCTTGGCGGCCCTCGTCCGATGGTCTCGCGATCGGCACCGTCGTATAAACCCTGGCCCGCCAGCGCGGGTCGACCAGCAGTAACCCCCGAACTCCCCCAGGTCTTCCGTCACAAGTCGCCTGGGGTGATGGTGACCCCCGGACCTGCGAGCAGCGGTTCCGGGGGTTGCCTGTTTCACCGAAGGAACACAGATATGCTGGCAACCTGCACGGATCGACACCACACCAACCTTGCCGGGAGGGCATCGTGGGCGAAGACCGACTGTATTCAGAGATCGAACTCCGCAGACTCGCGAAGCAGCAACGCAGCCCTGAGTTCCAGGCGTGGCAGGCCGCCGAGTCCGAAGACCTCGCCCGCCTCATCAGCATCACCCCCGGTCTCGCTGAACTCGACGATCCGTGGACCGTCGAGGGGTTGGCGGCCATCGAGCGCGCCGCGATGGAACGTATGCCCATCCCGTCCGCGACCGCCACAGACGACGAGATGGCATATCTGGCGCTGTGTGCTCGCGGCATCGGACACACCTACCTGCGCACCATCGGCGCCGGGAAGTGGGTGTGGGTGCAAATCCTGGAAGGCAACCCGGTCGGGCCCGCGCTGGAACTGCCCGGCCATATATTCTACATCGACCCGGCCGAGTCGATCCGTGACGTCATCTTCGATCGACGACCGGGATGGCTCGCCGAACAACTGCACCGCCTCGCCGAGTGGACCCGCACACACACCGTGCACGCGAGCTAACCGCTCTGACAGTGGGGGCCTGGGATGACCGGCCCTCAGCCCGACGACCACGACTACGTCCCGCGCACTGACCGAGGACTGACCGAAGCCGGAGACGACGGGCACCGTCTCTACGTCATGGCGAAGATCGCCGAGGCCGCTACTCAGCTCGACAAGATCAGGGCACCCCTGGACTGGCAACGCCAAGTCGACATGTTCGGCGACCAGAAACTGTTGCACGACATGCTCATGCACGGGCACCAGACGCTCCAGGGGCGCACACCCGAGACTGGTTGGCACAACGAGCACCAGCAGCAGACGACGGCCGGACTGCGACGCCACGACGCAGCGCTCGTTGTCGAGCGCTTCGGGCAGAAAGTCGTGCAGATAACCGCCGAGTTCAAGGCCGGTTCGGTCAGCGAGACCGATGGGCTCAAACAGCTCGAAAAGGAACGCCTGCTTCTGGAGTCCGGGCGAACGAAGGAGCGCAGCGAATACATCGTCCGGGCGGAACGGCCGCCGCATCCCGCGGTGATGCGTGAAGCCCAACAGCTCGCGAAGGATTACCCCGGCAAGTTCGTGGTTGTCGAGCTGTCAGAGCCGCAGTTCGAGCGCGCGGTCGAGGCCGGCCGACCGATCGTGCGGGCGAAGACGATCGAGAAGCTGGGTCACCTGATCGAGAAGGTGCGGGATGCCCCGGAGTTGCGCACCGCGCCGCGCGCGCTGGAGCTGTTCACGCGCGAGATCGAGCGCGCGAAGGAACAAGGTCGGCCCATGCGGCTGGAGGTGTTGGTCGGGGCGCGCGCGGATCTGGCCAATCTGATCACGGTGGACGCGGAGATCACCCAGCGCCAAGACAAGATTGCCCGCGACGCCGCCCGGTTGCGGTTGAAGGAAGCACAGATTGTCGAGCAGGTCCAGGCCCAGCAACGGGAGGTCCGCCACCAAGCCCTGGTGGCGCAGCTGGAGCGTGTGGATCGTGAGGTTGTGCTGTCTGCGGTGACTGCTGTGCGTGCGCAGGTGCCCGCCAAGACCGTGGTGAAGCAGTTGGAGTTGCCGGGTGTAGATCCGGAGATCGCTCGTGCGATGGCGGGAATGGTGCACTTGGGGCAGCACCGTGAGGGCAAGGCCCAGGCCGTGTTGGAGCGGGAGGTGTTGGCCGGGTTGGCACTACCGACGGCGATGCATCGCGAGGTCGCCGAACTCGTGCTTGCCCAGCAACGCGACGACCCAGGCGCAGCGGTCACGGTCGAGCATGTGCGGGCGGCCGAGCAGACCGTCCGCGAGCGCGAGGCCCGTGAGCAGGCCCAGACCCGCGAAGCTGAGGCGCGGGAGCGGGAGAACCGGGAGTTGATGGCGCGGATCGTCGACTCCCACAACAAGAGCCTGGAGCGGGCCGCGCTCGAACAGGGCAAGGAACGAGCGCCGGAACTGGCGAACATCTTGCGCCTGGACGCGCAGCAGCTGGCTGCGCGGGGTATCGACGCGCGCGTGGTCGATGCGATTGCACGCGGCGAGGCGCGGGCGGACGACAAGGCCCATGCCCTCGTGGTCGCGGTGGGTGATGGTGACCGGTGGGTGGACAAGCGCAGCCCGGAGGTCGCGCTTGCTGTGCAACTTCACCTGGTCGAGAAGGGTGTGAGCCTGGATTTGGTGTACGCGCGGCAGGCGATGGACCGGGGGTATGCGGCGCCGGCGGTGGCGTTGTCGCGTGAGGATCTGGAGCGGAAGCGGCAGGAGCTGATACAGCAGCGGGCGCTGGCGCAGGAGCGCAATCCTGACGGGCGGCGCACTCGTGGCCGGGAAGGTCCCGAGAAAGGCCGGGATCGCGGAATGGAACGCGGGAGATAGTCGACGCCCCCGGAGCCCGAGAGGTGGCTCCGGGGGTCGTCGCATCTTGACATGCGCGTTTGGGCGCAGCTAGTCGGCGATCTCGACCTGGAGTTGTTCCGTCGGCATGAATGTCCGTTCGGCGCGCCCGAACCCGTCGCCGAATGTCGCGACGACGATGTCTTCGCCGGGCGAGACGAGACCGCCGGACGCGAGTACACCGTGGCCGATGAAGTTCTGTCCGACGTAGTTGCCGAGTTCAGCTGCGGGGATGGTGATGATGTTGCTCACCGATGCCTCTTCCTTCTGAGCGGAAACGCTTGACCTCTCGATCGTACGGTCGACCAGTGACAAGTTTCTCGATGCCGGAAAATTGCTAGGAAACTCGCCCGCCGAGTCCCCATTCCCATACAGGGATTCCGGCGGCGCGGGCGTGCCGCATGCAGTGCTGGGTGCCGATCGACTTGCCGAGCGGGAACGCGAGGCAGAGGTCGGCGCCGGCGCGGATCATCTCGAGGTTGCGACGCGGGCCGGCGGCCGGGCAGTAGGGGGAGCCGTCGCGGCGGGTTCGCGACGCGTGCCGACAGGTCGGGTCGCAGTGATCCCAGTTGGCCGGGTGCGGGTCGATCGGCAACCCTGCGCTTCCCCAGATGTCGGCCGCGATGCTGTCGAGGCCCTCGGCCTCGCCCTCGACGAGGATGATCGGGCCGGGCTGCAGGTGCCGCCATGCCGCGGCGAGCGCGTCCCTGACGATCAGCCGGTCGACCCATTCACGACTACCGGTGACGAGCAGCCGCTTCACACGAGAATGCCGGCGGCGTTCGCGTCGTGGACCCAGGTGTGCCACTCGTCGACCATGGCGTCGGCGAAGGCGAGGTCGGTGATGCCCGCGGGGTCGAGGATCTGTTTGGCGTCGAGGTTGTCGATCAGGCCGGGCACCTCGAGGTCGTCCATCCGGTCCCAGTAGGGCGCGGGCACGAGCGTGAGGACCTTGACGAACACTGGGTAGCGCTTCAACTCCTGCAGGAGGTGTGTCACCTGGTCGCGGTCGGACGGGTCGTCGTCGGTGACGATCATCAGGTAGATCGGCGCGGTCGTGGTCTTCGCCATGTCGAGCACGACCTGCAGCGCGCGGGCGAGGTAGGTGCCGCCCATCTGCTGCGGGCGGAAGATGCTGCGGTTCACGACGTCCCGGAAGTTGTTCAGGTCGACCTCGACGGTCGGCCACACCTTCGAGTCGAACGGGATGACGGGGATCTTGCCGTCGACGTCGATCTGCAACGCGAACGCGAGCGCGCGGTCCACGAGGGTCTGGACCATGCCGCCGCGGTAACCGGGTCCCATCGAGCCGGAGTGGTCGAGAATCATGACGGCTTCGGCGCGGATGCCGTCGAGACCGGCCTTCGACAAGCTGATTCCGGCTTTGTCGAACTTCTTCGCCAGGTCGACACCGGCGGACTCGACGCGCGTGCGGGAGACGGCAGGCCCGCTGCCTTTGACGAGGGTGACGGTGCGCGCCGCGGCATTGATGTCGTTGGCGACCTGTGCGGTCGTCTGGCTGGGGGTACGGGTGAAGATTCCCATGGTCAGCTCCCTGGCTGGTTGTTGTTGTCGATGGCGCGAATTACGTCGCGCGAGGTCCTCATTCGGGCCGCCATTCGCTGTCGGTGCGCTGCCACAGGCGCCGAACCGTGTGGCCGGCCGGTTCGGCGTACGCGCGCACTGCGGACTCGTCGATGCCCTCGTACGCGATCAGGCCATGCTCGTCGAATGCCGCCCACCACTTGGTCGGCTGCCAATCAGTCATCGCAGTCACGCCGCCTCCCCAACGTTCTTGACGCCCAGGCGAACCATCAGCTTGTCGTGCCAGTCCTGGTCGGACGTGTAGCCCTCGGCCTCGACGGCATTCAGTGCGGCAATGATGCCGCTGGTGTAGGCGTTGATCGCGGCATCAGCCTGCGCTTTCGCTTCAGCGGCGCGGGCCTCGGCTTCGGCGCGGGCTTTCGCGCGACGTTGGGGCTCGGCGAGCCAGTCGACGTAGTCCGAGAGTTCGTAGCCGTCGTCGATGTCGATCGTGGACCGGTGTTCCCCGCATTCGATGACCCATTCGTGGGTGTATCCGCAGCATTCGCAGCCGTCCGATTCTTCGGACAGCCACACCGCGGCGTGCTTGTTGGCGCCGAACCGGGTACGGATCTCTTGGGCGAGCACACCGTACGCTTCGGCCCGCGGGTTGGCGCGCTTCTCGGCGTAGTCCACCCACTCGCTGAACAGCACCACCCGTGCCGTGTCGTCGACCATGGTTAGGGGCGGTCGATGTCGGGGATGATCGCCTCGGGCTTGAAGATCACCTTGTAGTGGTCGGCCGAGACGTTCGCCGATTCCAGCTGCTCGACGAAGTAGGTGACGTTGTCCGAGAGGCCGAGGAAGTGCTTCTTGTACTCGCCGCCCGAGGTCTTGCACACCACCTCGAGCTGGTTGCCGTCGTCGGCGATGTTGCAGCGGCCCTCGACGCTGAGGAGGTATTTGTCGGTGATGCCGTTGACGAACACGACCCGGCGCCCGATCTCGAACTGGTCGGCGGCCTTGCTGATGTTCTTCGACACAACGTCGGCGTCGGTCGCACAGCCGGTCAGGGCGAGGGCACCGGCCGCGGCGAGGATGGTGGCGAGGATCTTCTTGTTCATGCGAGGAGCTCCGTGATGTCGAGTTCGGTGATGTGGTTGCCCGTGTGTGCGCCGTCGTTGAGGCGGGTGACGCGGTAGTCGGTCGCGGGGTTGGCGCGCAGCCACGTCACGAGCTCGTGCTTGACGGTGAACGCGGCGGCTATTTCCTGCCAGCCGCCACCCACGATGGTGACGACGTAGATGTGCGTGGACCGGGCCATCAGCGGCGCTGTGCCTTACGGGCTTTGCGGGCGGCACGGTTGCGCGCGCGCCGGCGGGCCTTCTCGTCGTCGGGGACGGTGCCCTGGTAGACGTGCTTGCGCTGCAGGCCGAAGAGGATGGCGCGCGCGTACGGGGTATCGAACAGATCGGTGGCGATGGTGGTGCTCCTGGCTGGGAGGAATGTCGGAGGGATCAACTGGATGAGACCGCGGCTCTCGTACCCGTCGAGATAGGTGTCATCGTCTTCAGCGATGCTCACGCGGGGTCGACCTCGATCACGTTGGCGTTGAGGGTGTCGATGATGCTGTCGGGCTTCTCGTCGCACTGGATCTGGTCGCCGCCGACGATGACGAGCGACCGCGCCCCCGGGTTGCCAGGCTTCCATTCGGGATGTGCACCGACAGCGTCGATCTTGCTGGCCTTGACGTAGAACGGTTCGTCACCGCTGGTGAGGCGAATGAAGGTGTCGGTCATGCTGCTTGGTCTCCTGGGGTGAATCGGATTGCGGTCGCATCGGTGGTGCCGAGTTCCTGCCAGCCGTCCTCGCCCGCCCTTCGCACGTGAACGGTTGCGCGGGGTGCTGGTCGCCGCGGCCGGTAGACCCAGCGGCGGGTGACCGTGTCGTAGGCGGCGCGCTCGTAGGTGACGCGCATCAGGTCCACTGTTGGGCGGGGGTCTCGCCAGTCGACCAGCGAGAACATGGCCGGAGCCACGGTTTCCACGCGCTCGACGTTGGTCTCCACGGGGCGCCCGTGCGCGTGTCCGCCCTCCAGCACTCCCCCGACCGGCTGCGGTACCCACTGGGCGGTCACTGGGTACCGGTCGGCCATAGCTTCCGAGGGCGTTGGCGAACCGGAGCTGACGACCATTTCCGGAAGGTGGATTACGGTGCCGGGGAGGTGTTCTCGGGCGGCGCGCTGCAGCTCGGCTTGGAGTTGGCGGGCAACGATGTCGCTTCGAACCCAGATTCCTCCACCGACTTGCGTGGTGCATCGAAGGTTTTGCAGAGCAGTGATGTCCGCCAGGTCGACGACACCATGCACCGGCCGCCACACACCAGCGCTCGGAGGTGTGCTGGTGTAGATCTCCAACCATGGTCGGCCGCCGGGTGTCACGCCACGGTTCCACGGATTCGGGTTCTCCCGGTCCGCGTAGAGTTCGATCTCCTCGCGGTCGGTGACCAGAACCCAGCGGTGGTTCCAGAACCCGACACGATCAGGGGCGTGGAAGTCCTCGAAATCGTTGCGCATGAGGTCGACCACGTTGGCGCGCACACCGGTGGTGTCGTCGCACCGCCACCACCGGGGAGCGTCCGCCAGCCACGCGTCCGAATTCATGGGGTCGTCGGGCACATTCCAGACATCCGGCAGCCCGCCAATCATCGCCAGATCACCGAACATGGAGTAGGCGGCCATTAGCAGTTCGTTGATGGTCGGCATTTGCTGCGGCGGACCGGGTTTCGGGCGGTTGACTGGTGGCGTGAACTCGCCGACGAATCCCGACCCAGGGCATAGGACTTCGCTGTCGTCCTGGTCGTACCTGTAGTCGGGGTCGACTCGGCCGCGGCTTCGCATCGCGTGCATTCGGAGGGTGATCGCGAGCCCGTGCCAGTCGGCGTCGCACCACGTGTGCGGGCATGTGGCCTGGTTGACGTTGTGGTCGTAGCCAGACCGGTTTGCGTGGTTGGACATTTGCCAGTCGACGAGTTCGTCGATGGCGTCCACGATGTCGCGGTCAGGCATCGCTGTCACCGCTTTCGCTTGCGACTTGCGCCGCTGCGGCCCGCAGCCGCGAAACCACTTCTTCTTCGCTGCGCGAAGTCCACACCGCGGTGTCGGCGAACAGGTACATGGTCTCGCCGTACCGGTTACACCACCGGCACCCCTCACGCTGCGACTCGGTCAGGTGCTCAGGGCACTCACACTCGAACTGGGTCTCGTCGATCCCCAGGATCGGGAACATGACATCGACTGCGCGTTCCCACAGGTCGTACATGCCAGCGGGAGGGGACGCAAACGTCGCTTCGATCCACGCGCCATGCTGAGGGAAGATCCCGTCCCGGATGGCTTGCCACAGATCACGACCGCCGACGTCTGCCGCTGCGGCTAGTGCTTCGGCCAGGGTGATGGTGACCTTCGGGCGCGCTTCCCAGTCTTCGTGGTCGATTCGGTTGGCTTCGGCAAGCCAGTCGGGGTCGCCGTTGAACCATGCGCGCACCGCCGCGAAGTTGTTGCTGTGGCGCGGCAACGCGATTGTCAGGTCGGTGATGTGTCCCGTGGTGGCCACGTGGTCGATGCAGAGGACGCGTTCGAGGCGCGCGTGGTCAAATGCAAGGCTGATCCATACTCGACCATCTGGTGTGCCGTTCAGCCGTGCACGCGCCTGGTCAGCGAGTTCACCTGTGACGAACAGATGGTGGATGGAGTTCTCGCGGAGGTGGGTCTCCAAGTCGTCGAAGGTCGATACGGTGGCGAACCAATCAGGGTGCTCGACCCACGCCTTGTACAGCCAGAGCGACATCCCGAGGTATTCGTGCAATGGGCGCGGGTCGCCGAGGTCGTGCCATGCGCCGACGAGGTCGTCGATGTCGAGGTCAGACATGAGCGCTCAGCTCTGACCGGAGAAAGGTGTCGACGCGGCGGACACGGACGGCGATTTCGCGTCGTTCGACGCCGAATCGGCGGGCGAGGAGCCATATCACGGCACTGGCGACATCGAGTTCGGCAGCGACGTCGGCTCGCCAACCAGGAATGGCGGGAACCCGGACCGCGATTCCTTCGCCGGGTGCGCCGAGGGGCATGTATTCGACGTCGAATACGGCGCTGATGTCTACGTCTGGGGTCACACACTCATTCTCGAGGGCGTGTAAAACCCGGTTTTTGAGGTTCGGCCGCGCGGGTACCGGGGGCCGCGCGGCCGAACGCTACTCGCGGCGCGGTTTCACGCCACGCTTCGACGGTTCCACGCCTGCGTCGCGGGCGATCGTCCGAATATAGCCAGCGGAGAACGGTGACTCTGTCGCGACGTCGGCTGGTTCGTTGCCTTCTTGCAACGCTTTCAGTGACGCAGCGATTACCTCTTCGCGCGCTTCTTCGTATTTCTTCTTTAAGCGCCGATATTTTCGTGTCGCATTCTTCAGTTCGCCCATTGCTTCCGTCACGTCCGTGATCGTATCCGGGGCGGTACAGACCGTATTGCTTCCCGATACACTATTTCGCTACACTAATTCGATTTCCTAATTCGATTATTAGTGTCGAATTATAGTGAGGAGTAAACAGGCAGTGAGCAGTGACGATTGCAGCATCACGATCACCGAGAAGCCCTACATTGACGGGGCCACGGTGTTCTCCGGGGTGTGCGATTCCTGCGGTGTGCCGGTGTGGGCGGCGAGCCGTGAAGACGCCCAGGCCCGGTTCGAACACCATCGGGACATTCCGGAGCCGCCGGCGGAGGTGTTGGCGCGCCCGGTGACCGCGGCGGACGTCGACACCTACACGGCGTGGTTCCTGAACGGGCGCGGATACCCGATCGCGGCGGCAGCGAAGTGCCAGCACGGGTATGCACTGGTGGCGTTCTGCCCGGAGTGTGCGTGACCGCTTGACTTGTCCCCCAGAGCAGAGCGTTACTTGGTCCTACCAGGCAAGACGCGACGGAGGAGGACACCATGGCGCAGTACATTCTCGAAGAGGTCGACCCCCAGGGCCGCCCGTACCTCGATGAGGCCAATGGTGTCGAGTACTTCGATGATGTCGATTTCGGCGGGGACGCGGGCCCTGTTGCGCGTGAGGCGTGGGAGGCTGCGACGGCCCGGTATGGGACTTGGCGGTTGCTGCGGTTCGCGTGACGGGCGGGGTTCAGGCTGCCTGGTCGAGGATTCCTCGGTCCAGGCGGTTCGCGATGAGTTCGCAGTAGCGTTCGTCGAGCTCGACCCCGATCGCTTTCCTACCGAGGTTTTGGGCTGCTACCAGCGTCGATCCTGAGCCTGCGAAGGGGTCGGCGATCGTCGCGCCGGGGATAGACCGTTGGATGAGCAGTTCCATGAGCCCGATCGGTTTCGGGGTGGGGTGCCCGATCTTCCGCGACAGCGCCGAGGGTGACACGTTGGTGCGCAGGACGCTGCCGATGCGTTTGTGTGTGCCGCGGGGCCATTTGCCCCACAGGTAGATCTCTTCGTGGCTGCTGCCGAACGCGCAGGACAGGTCGCCCATTCCGGGGCCGGACCCGTCGGTTTTGTCCCAGACGAGGACGAGTTTGATGTTCGGGGGCCGCGGTACGCGCCAGGTGCCGAACATGAGCGCGGGTGCGTCGGGGTTGTGTTCTTGCCAGCGTTGGAATGCTTTGTCGCGGATTTCGGTGGTGTCGTCGCCGACGATCAATGTTTTGCCGCCGCCGCGCCCGGTGTAGGACATTCCGTAGGGCGGATCGGTAACAAGGACGTCGGCGCCTAACCATTCATCGTGGTCGAGGCATGAGCCGTAAAATAGGGTCACGTACTCGTCGGAGTAATACGGTGCTGGGGCCAATTACGCCCCCATTCGGTTCTTCACATTCCCGATTGTCGCTCCACGAGTCAAACCCGAACGACAAATTAGTCCGACACAAATTCGATGGCACCGCCACCACGCACCCTGTACATTTGGCGGTCGTGAACAAGGTCCAGATCGAGATCAGGGTCAACGAGATCGTCAACCACGTCATCGCCGGCGGCAAGGTCGAAGACGACCACGTCGAAGCCAAGGGCAGATGGCCGGACCCCAAGAACGCCGTCCAACTGGCAGGCATGGCCAACGCGGCGGGCGGGCATCCGATCCTATGGATCGTTGGCCTCGGCGAGAAGAAGAATGAGATCGTTCCTCTCGATGACACCGATCCGAACACCTGGTGGATGCAAACCCAGGCCGAGTTCGCCTTCGGTGTTGCACCCCAGCTCAGCGTGCTGCGGGTCGTCACCGACCACGGCTCAGTATTTGCGTTGCGGTTCGAGACCGATCAAGCGCCCTTCCTTGTGACGACAGAGAAGGGTGGATGGGTGACGGCCGCAGTTCCGTGGAGGCAAGGAACTGGCACGCGCACTGCGACGCGCGCTGAACTGCTTTCGATTTTGAGCGCCTCGGCTGCGGTGCCAGGGCTGGAGATGGTGGACGGCAGCATCGAGGTGTACGACGAGGCGGAAGCCACCGTATCGCCTCCCCCGTTGCGCCTGTCCATGGAGGGGACCCTCCTGATCGATACACGACCCGGCGTTCACATCCTCTTCGCGAAGCATCGTCAGCGAATGACCCTGACGACAAGCAACGGTGACGTGATCGACTGTCCCGACATAACCTTCTGGACGCCGTCGTTGGCGGCCCCCACGGCCGAAAACGGTTTCGGTTCAACGCAAAAGCCCATCAACCCGTATGGCGTTACTGCACGTCCCTCGGGACTTGTCGCGCTCGCGCCCGACATCGTCCATATGGACGTCCGTGTCGAGGTTCCTCACGAGCTTGGCCTCACCTTGCTCCCAGCAGAGTGGATTGACCTTCGGGTGACCCTGCCTATCGGGACATCAAATCAGGCTGCGACGTTGGTTCAACGGCTGCTCCCTGGCGACCAAAAACCTCGGTTCAAGGACCGCAAGACGCGGCTAGTGGGGCACTGGGCCACCCCTGATGCCCCCGGCGCCGGTGTATGAACGCGGCCACCGTCGGTGCGCTGCTTCACCGCCGGGTTGCGCGTTGTCGCTTTCGCTGAGCGCTTCGGCGACGCCCCAGCGCCTGATGCGCATCAGTGCTTGGCCTTTGACTTGTTCGGCTTCTTCTTGTGCTTCGGCTTGTCGTGGTCGGGTTCCCACTCGTACCCGGCGACGTTCTGTTCGCAGTACGAGTTCGCGACAAGGACATCGCCCTGGTCGAGCTCGCACCAACGCTGCTGCTTCGAGCAGGCAGTGGTGCCGAGGCCGGCGAACAAGGACAGGGTGAGAACCGCGGCGGCGGTACGGGTTCGGGTGTTCATGCTCGTTGCTCGGTCGTGAATCCGATGATGACGTTGTCGTCGTCGTGGGTGATGTGCGCCCAGTCGTCGTAGGTGGAGGCTCGGCCGTGGATCTCGGCGTACCGGTTGCGTGCGAACGTGACAGCTTCGAGGAAGTCGCCGGCCGCGGCGGGGACGGGCACCAACCATTCGTGGTGGGTGACTGTGCGGGTACGGGACGTGACGACGCTCATGCTGACTCCTTGGTGCGCAGGTAGTTGGCGGTGTCGAAGGCCAACAAGACCGCAACCCGCCAGGACCGGAAGTAGGCGATCTCGTAGCCGTGAATGCCGGAGGTCACGACCACCGCCCAGCCCTGTGCGCGCCGGTTCGCAGCACACACTGCTCTCACTTGGATCCGTGGATAGCGGCGATCGCCAGGGCTCAGGTCGACGATGCCGCGGCAGTGTCGTTCGAGGAACGCGTCGAGCCGTTCACCGTTCGTCATGTGCTGACCACCTTCTGTCCGGTCCAGGGCAGGTGCAGACCGTCACCGTGACGCCGCGGCACCACATGCACATGCAGGTGGAACACCGTTTGCGTGGCTTCGGCGCCGATACTCGTGATGATGTTCGCCGGGCTGACCGCGTCCGCGACTTCAGCGGCGTACTTCATCACGATGCCAGTGAGGATCGGATCCACTGTCGCGTCATCGACATGCTTTCGAGGGATGACGAGAATGTGCGCGTCGGTGACAGGGTTGAGTGGCGTGATCGCGATAGCTTCGCGCCACTCGGCAACGATGGTTGCGGGCGCACCGTGTTCGAGGATCTCGCAGAACGGGCACGGGTCAGCCATCGGTGGCCGCCTTCCGCCGCTTAGACAGCCCGTAGATGTTGGCTGCGCCGTACGTGAAGGCGGACAACAAAAACCACCATTGGCCGGTGGCGATGGCGTAGGCGGTCCAGAGAGCTTGGACAGCGAGTCCGATGATCGGGCCGATGAGCGAGTTCGGGCGCCCGAAGACGAGGAACAGCCCGGTCACACCGATCGTCGTGAGAGTGAACGACCACCAAAGGCTGATCAACGCAGTACTCCTGGCTCGAAGGTCTTGCCGTTGGCCGCTTCCCAACCCGCCTTGAACGCCTCGTGGACGTGCCGGAAGGTATTCGGATCGAGGCCGTCCGCGCAGTCCTTGCGGTAGTCCGACCACTCACACGCCATCCGGTCGGCCTCGGTCATCTGCGGATCAGTGCGCGCGATATGTTCGTATCGGCGAGCGAAGTCGTCTTCGCGGCACACGGTGTAGGTGCCGTCCGTGGCGCGGAGGATCCAGTCGCCGTCACGGACCTCTCCGTCACCGCGGCACGGGACGAAGAACCATCGAATGTCGGTGTCGTCGGTGTCTTCCCATGGTGAGCCGATGTTCGCTTTGGGGCAGAAGGCGAGCATGTCGGTCCGGGTCGACGCACCGTGGATGAACTGGACGGCTTCGACAGTCGCCGGCCGCGCCCGGTACTGCGGGTAGTCGGTCATGGTTCAGCCCTCGACGGGTTCGTAGGTGACGGCGAAGATGTCGCGGCGGCACGGGTAGAACTCGCCGGCGATGCCACGGATCACCCAGTCCCCTGGCGATGCCTGGATCCACCCTTCGAGGGTGCGGATGCCGATGGTGTGCCCTTTTGCTGTTCCGGGGCAGCCCATGTCGTGAGAACAGTGGTAGTTGGCCCGACCGTCGTTGTCGAGGATCCACTGGATGATCGGGGTCGCGCCTTCTGCGGTCCCGTCCCACTCCATGGCGCTGATGACGACGGGCTTCTTGCGGTACTGCTTGGCCTCAGCCATGGTTCTCCCTGCGTTGGCGGGCGCGCGCGATGGCTTCGAGGAGCTTCGGCGGCGGTTCGGTGTCTTCGTCGGCGAGCATCTTGGCGAGCGCACCCGGCGCGACGATCGTGTAGTCGACGCCGCTGTTGGTCGCAGTGGCCTTTTCGTCGCCACCGGTCACGACCATCAGAGCTTTGTGGTACTCGTGGACCAAGTTCTCCAGGTCACCGATCTGGGCTGCGTCGCGTTGCTGTTTGGTGTGGATCGCCGCGTACGCCTGTTGGGTTTCGGCGCGCAACGCCTCCAGCTGGCGGGTGCGGCGGATGGCGAGGTCGATCATGTTGACCAGCCCGCCGTCGGGGATGACGAGTGCAAGCAGGTGCGGCGGGAGCGTGTTGTACTGCTCGTTCCCGCCCTCGTACGTGCAGAGGGTCGCGTCGCGGATCTGCTCAAGCTCGGCGACGGTCAGGTCCGGGGTCTCGTCGGTCATGCGGTCACTGGCTTCCAGTCGGTGATGTACCGGCGAAGGCGAGGCGAATCGCCCCACAGCTTCTGGGCTACGTTCGGGTCAGCCGAGTACGAACACGGCTCGCTCGCATCGCATTCGCACCCAGCGCACGGAACGTCGCACCGCCCGCCTTCCTCGACGCCGGTTGGCAGCAGGTCACCGAGCGCGTCGACCAGACGCGCGGCGTCGGCCCGGTATCGCTGGCGAACCATCTCAGGCACCTTGGCCCATTCCCTGGCCGGTGCGCTTGGCGTCCCGAAGTCAAGTTCGTCGATGTCGAACTGGCCGATAGCCAGGCGTTCGATGACCTCGGCGCGGATCTCCTCGGCGGTCACTCGGTCACCGCTTTCGCCTGTTCGCGGCTGCGTGCCTTGCGGCCACGCTCGGCTGCGGCTTGGTCGCCAGCGCGATACCCCATGGCGTAGATCTCGGCGGCGAGTCGGTGCAGCGACCACACCCCGCTCTCGTCGAGAAGTGCCCGGTTGCTGAACTGTTTCACGTCGCGCAGCTCGTACTCCACGTACTGCTCGACATGGCACACGACCTCGATGGGCTCGATCTGATCGCTACTCACGCGGCAGCCTCCAGTGCGGGCGCGACGTAGCCGGTGATCTTGTCGTACAGGCGCATCGCCCAGCGAGCGTCACCCATCGCGGTGTGCCGCTCCGCTTCCGAAGGGGGTTCGACACCGAGCAGCCGAGACAGGTCGTCGGACTTCCAGGGCGGGTTCACCGCGGCGATCGAGCCGAGGCGACGGGCCTTGTCCTCCAACGCTTCCTCGCCATCGGGTTCGTCCAGCGCCCCGGCCGCACGCAGCCCAGCGAGGTATCCGACGGCGAGGTTTTCCACGTCGATGAGGTGGTAGTGCCAGTTCGGGGTGAAGTGTGCGGCGCGCAGCAGGTTGGCGAGGACTTCGGTGTCGAAGTTGGGGACGGCACCGACGACGTGCGCGCCGTGGGTCCAGCGGGCTACGCGGAGAGCAGCGGCCGAGGGCATGAGGCAGTCGTCGGCACCGAACGGGTCACCCCAGATCGGCGCACGGGTGGCGTGATCGTTCTTGGCGGCGGCGGACAGTTCACGGCCGAGGGGGTGGCGGTCGTAGAACCGGCCCACGTCGAGCCCGAACGGGTCGGCGGTTTCGAGGTCGATGTCGACGAAGAACTCGATTTCATGTTCGCCGGTGGCGTCGCGGCGAATCATCGCGATCTCCCAGGCTTTCCGGCCGGGGTGGATGCCATCGGTTTCGGTGTCGAGGAACACGATCGGGGTCATGCGGTGTGGTCTCCTTCGAGTTCGGCGGTCATTTCGCCGCCATGCCGGTAGTCCTTCTCGACGGCCTCTTCCCACGTCAACGCGAACTGTGCGTACGCTTTTCGTGTCTCACCATCAGCGACGAAACCGACGATCCGTTCGGCACGCTCGCGGGCTTCCGTTGCTGCCATCTCAACGAAGTACTCAACGACCTCCGAGCGGGTCGCGTCCCAAGCCGCGAATTCGTCGGTGTTGCTGCAGAAGATGCCGAACCGGTCCGTGCCGGGTTGCCGGATCACCTGGTAACCCATCAGCTCTGGTCTCCTTCGAGGGCTTCACGGAGTTCGGTGGTGTGTGCGCGGGAGACTTCGCCGAGGATGTCGTCGTACTGCTCGGCGGCGTCCCACCGGCGTAGCAGGGCGTGAACCCGGTCGAGGGCATCGAGCAGGTGAGGCGCGTTGGTCATCGCCCAACCGATCGCCGCAGCGTCGGGACCATCGTTCGGACCACTACTGGCCCAGCGTTCAGTCAAGCCGTCTGCGAGGGTGCCCAACGCCCAGTAGTCGGCTGGCCAAGTCCCGCTGGGCTTGGTGACCACCCATACGCCGAGTGTCGCTTCGGCGAGCAGCGAACGGCCCTCGGCGACAAGGTGACTGATCGGGCGGGCGGTCATTTCGGGCTCCGGTCCTGTGCTGGTTTCGGGTTGAAAGTGGGTCGAGAAGATGTCACATGCGATGATGCGCACATCGTGATCAGACCGTTCATGCCGCCACCTGCTCCTGATGGAAGCTGCGACGCATCCGACGCCCGATCCACTCCCCCACCTGCGGCGACACAGCATTGCCGTAGCCGTCGACCTGGTTACGCGCGCTGCCCCACACCTTGAATGTGCCCGGCCGCCCGGCGAAGTCGGGATTGAACCCGCAGCCGACACCGACCTCGGCCGCGCGGAGCATGCGGAAGTAGCACTCCTCGAGAGTGATGTTGGCAAGCAACGCAGCCCATTCAGCGGTCAGCAGACCAGGAATCTGCTCGCTGGTGATCGTCGGCATCGCTTCCGAGCCGAGCGCCGGCCGCGTGTTCTTCCGGAACGGGATGATCCCGGCCATCAGGCCGAGCGTTTCCGACGCGGCCTGCGTCGGCAACGGAACATCGACACCGCGGGTCGCGCCTTGATAGTTGGCGACCGCGGCGAACAGCAATGCCCGGTCCTCGGTCGCGGTGACGGTGTCCATCGGGCGCGTGAGGTGTTGCCCGTCGCCGTTGTGACGGTGCGCGAACATCGCCATCCCCGTCGACAGGATCCCGGTTTCCTGCTGACTGGTCTGCGTCGCCATCGGCTGACCGAGCAACCTCTCGACACCGTGAACAGCCTTCGCGGGCATCAGGATCGCGGGGTACTCGGCGAACCGCTTCCGGCACCGTTCCGCACGGGCCATCGTCGCCGGCGCGAGCGGGCTCAACACCTGCTGGTCGCCGACGGTGAACTTCTTCAGCGGCCGGTCGCCGATCTTCGAGCCCAGGTCGGTGAGGTCGAGCGCTTCGACGGACGGGGTCATCGGCGGAACGACTTCACGACGGCACCGCGGGCACCGGTAGTTGTACTGGATGCCGTACCGGACAGCACCGGTCGGCGGCACACCCGTCTTCCACGACCACACCGCTTCCACCGCGTCGTCGCACGCGTGGCACCACGACAGCGGGCAGTGATCCAGGTCCGGTGCGGGCATGTGGTTCTGCCAGAACACGATGTACAGACGATCGCGGGACTGCGGGACACCGAAGAACATGCTGTTGAGGCGCAGTTCGCGGTACTGGTAGTCGAGGTTGCCGAACTGCTTGAGCCACCACCGGTAAGTCGTGCCGTCACCGACCTTCTGACGGCCCGGAATCGCAGGACCCCACGACACCAACTCGGTCGTGCACTCCACCAGGATCATGCGCGGCCGATGCCGGTCCGCGTAGTGCAGCACACAGTTCGCGGTCGCCCGGTCACGCTCCGAACGAGTAACGCGCGCATCGAAATCGGGGTCATCCAAGTCGAACAGCGACGCACCCTGCTCGTACGCCTTCTTCGTGTTCGCCTGGCTGTGGTTGACGCACGAGACGCCGGCGACGAGAAGATCACCCGCGGGCAGGTCACGCGCCGAGTGGTAGTCCGCCGACTCCGGATTGACCAAGTCGGCGATCCAGTGCTGCGCGTCGGGGTGATTGGCTTCGTGGACCTCGACCTTGTAGGCGTTGTGGTTCGCGGCCATGATCGTCGTGAACCCCGCGGCCTCGATGCCTTGGGTGATCCCGCCGAACCCGGAGAACAAGTCCACCGCGATCAGCTCATCGTGCTTGAACCGACGCTGACGGGTCGCGGGACGGTGCGATGCGGTGCGCGCGGGCGCCAACGTGGTCACTGGTCACCGCCGACCGGATCGGCTCCCTGAAGCCCCGCAGCGCTGTCACCCACACCCGAGGTCCATCGAACACCCGTTCGACTGCCAGCGTTGCCGCTAGCCGGGCGCACGGCCATCCCGAAGCCCGGCAGCGCACCGCAGCGAAACAACAAACCGAATTCGGGGAACTGCGTCCCACGTATGCAGTTTCGTCGGCTAATGATATTTTTCATGCTGCGACCGTCTTCCCTGTGAGCCTTTGGAGGCATGGGATGCGGGCTTCGAGTCCGGTGACGGCGGTGCAGGTGTGGCCTGGTTCGGCTCCGCATCGGGGGCACGGGTCGTTGATGGCGCCCGTCAGCGTGTAAGCCGTCATGACTGCGTGCCTCCTGACTGGTTCGGGTGCCGGGTTGTTGCGGGCGTGGATGTTGGTGGCGATGTCGAGGATTTCGCGGGCTGCGGGCAGGAAGGTGTTGGCGCGGTAGTGGATTTGGATGGCTTCGCGGACGGTTCCGGGGTCGAGGTGGCCGATGGTGTCGGTCCAGTGGGTGATCGCGATGTCGGTGGCGCTGATTCCGATTTCCTCGAGTATCGCCACGATGTAAAGCCGGTTCATGAGGCTGCCTTTTCGATGGAGAAGGTGTCGGTGACGCGGAACATTTCGGCGAGTTCGCGTCGCCGGTCGCGGTGGGTGACCGCGGCCTTTTTGGCTTTGGTGACGAGGGCTTTGAACTCGTCCATCTCGGTGTCGGTGAGGTCGTGAACCGCGGTGCGGCCGAGGGCGAGCGACAGGGCGATGTCGCGGGAGAGCCGGTGTGCGCGTTGCGGTGTCAGGCCCATTTCCTGGAGAAGGTGGTTCGCCATGTCCATTTCGGCGATCCGTTCGGCGGGGAGTTGGGCGAGGACAGCTCGGCGGGCTTTGTGGGCGTGCGCGACGATCAGGTCCGGGGTCGGCCGGAACGGTTCGGCGGGTTCTGACCGGTTGTCGGCACGGGCTTGGGAGACCTGGGTGTGGTGGGTGCGGGCGTGGTCGACGCCGGCGAGGAGGTCTTCGACGGGAAGCCCGGACTCGGCGAACCGTCGCGCCCACGCTTCGACGGCTCCGGCGCCGACGCGGGGGAACCACAGGTCGTGGTTCTGGAGGTTGTCGACGACCGCCTGGGCGACCTCGATGGGGTTGGCGGTCATGCGGTGGCGCTCCAATCGGGTGCGGCGGGCAGGGCTTTGGGTTCGCCGTCGACGATCTGCAGGATCGGCGACTGGTTGGGGGTTGCGTGTTTGCGTCGGACTTCGTCGAAGATCGCGGCTTGGTCGCGGGCTTTGCGGTCGGAGGCGGCGAGCGGGGCAGCGACGGCGAGGGGGGCTCGGCGGGCTTTGACGGCGTCGTCGACGAGGTGCCGGAACAGGCCCATGCGGGCGTCGGGGCGACCCATCCACGTTTCGAGGCCGGCGGCGATGTCGTCGGCGTTGACTCCGGCGTGGAGCATGGTCGCGGCTTGGATGGCCAGCTCGGTACGGGTGGGCTGCGAGAGGCCCTGAGTGGCGTGGCGGACGATGACCCAACCGTCGGGCGGCACCTTGGGGCCGGTTGCCTCGGGGGCGGTTTCGGCGCGCTGTTCGTCGTGCTCGCCCGCGTTACTTACGTAAGCAGCACTAGGTACGTAAGTAGTGTTCTCTTCTTCTACCTCTACCTCTGCTACGTTTTCGCTTAGCTGATCGCTAGCAGGTGCTAGCCCGCCGCTAGAGGGTTCCTGGCTGTCTTGCTTGGCGTTGGCCGCCTTCCGCAAACCACCCTTTCGACCGGCTGACCTGGCCTTTTCCCTGGCTGCATCGACCTCGGCGCGTGTCTGGTTGTGCTCCGCGTAGTCGTGGAAGATGACGCAATTTTGTTCTGCGTCTTCAGAACAGACACCGGTGGCGAGAACCGCTTTTCTGTTCCGATCTGTTTCCATCTTCCGCCAGACGGCCATGCTGATCCGGCCGTCGGTGAGGTACTCGCGGCAGTGCATGATGGCCTTGGCGATGAGCCACTTCTGGGCACCGTTGAGCGTCGCGAATTTCGGGTGACGGTCCATGTCGACGGTCAGCGTGATGTAGGTCCGGTTGTCCTTTGGCATGGCTAGACGCGTGCTCCCTTCCGGCTGTTGCACGGGCGGCACAGCACCCGGAGGTTGTCGACCGTGTCCTCGCCGCCGCGGCTCCACGGGTAGATGTGGTCGAGGGAGAGGTCCTCGGTGGCGCCGCAGTGGACGCATTGGTGCCCGTCGCGGGCGAAGACCGCACGGCGGGTGGCGATCGGGATGTGGTCGCGCTCAAGTGGCCGCTGGTCGCGGAATTCCCAGCCGGTGTCGCGTTCGATCCAGAGCCCGTAGGCGACGAGTTCGCGAGCGCGAGACTTCGCCCGCTTGATTCCGGTGAGAGGCAACAGCACGAACGGCAGGAAGCCTTCGTGGCCAGCGGTCCCGGCAAGGGCATAGCCGCGCGTCAGAAGCCGTTCAGCGTCGGTAGTCAGCGACATCACGGCGGGGTCGAGGTAGTAGTTCGACGACAGCCAGACGGCTTTCACAGTGGGTGTCCGTCCTCTCGCTTGGAAGGGTGGTTAGGTGGCGGCGCGGGCGCGTCTGGCGGCTTGGGCGCGGGCGTAGTTGGCGCGTTGGCAGGTCAGGCAGATGCGGTGCCCGTTGGGTTCGCGTTTGGTGTTCTTGGGTGTGTAGGCGTGGCCGCGGGCGCATTCGGAGCGCTCGGCGAGCTTGATGCCGGCGGCGGCCCAGTCGGGTTGTGCGCGGGCGTGGTCGATGTCGATGCCTTCCCACGCGAGTGGGGGCGCGTACTTCAGGCGCCGTGCAACGCGCAGTGCTTCGGCGTTGCCGCCCGGTGTGCCTGACAGTTGCTCGTATAGGTCACGGATCGCCGCCCACCGCACGTAGGTGACGGTCGGGCGGCCAATGGTGTCGTTGAGGCCGTCGTTGGTGGTGATATTGAGTCGGGTTGCGAGTTCGTGTGTGGACCAACCGATCGCGTTGAGCGCTCGGATTCGGCGGCGGGCACCGACCGCGGGCACGTGGGTTTGGCGGGGGTCGGGGTGGTGGGTGACTTTGAAGATCCGGGCGGCGAGCTCGATGCGGACGTAGTGGGTGTTGTGGCGCATGATGTGCAGCACCCCGGCGACGCTCATGTTGGCGGCGGACGCGATCATTTGGGGTTTGAGGCCGAGGTCGTAGAGTTCCTGGATCCGTGTCCGGACGAGCGCGACGGGCATGGTCGCTGGTTCGCCGCGGGCCTTGCGGGTTCGGTACGCCTTTGAGGCGCGCGCGTCGTCGGTCATGCCGCCTGCTTGCGGAGTTCGCGGCGTCGGCGGACGAATGCCATGTCGGCGCCGGCGATGCTGATGTTCAGGCTCTGGGAGAGCCGTTCACGGTTCCATCCGCGCTCGATGGCGTGATCGATGACAGCTTTGCGTTCGGGGCCACGGACCTCCCCATCGTGGCGGCCGTCGATGATGCGCTGCAGGAGCACTTCGTCGACCTCTCCACTTGGGGCGGCATCGAAGACCGGCTTGCTGTCGGGGTGGTCGATGTCGAGGTCCGCCCATGCCATCGGTGAGGGGAAGTTGTTGCGGGCACCGAACTCGCGGGCCTTCTTCGACGGGCCAGGCACTGACGACAGCTGCTCGTACAAATCCGCCACCCTCAACCAGGTCGCGCCTTTGACATGCGTACGCGTGGGCAACTGCGCGACGAGTTGGTGTGTCACACCGAGGTGTTCGCCGAGGTGTCGATTGGAGTAGCCGATACGCTGCAGCGCCTGCAGTCGTCGACGGACGCCGAGAACAGGAACGCTCAGTGTGTTCTGCGCCTCGACAGGTACATGGGTCACCGACATGATCCGGCTGGCCTGCTCGATCAGCATCGTGTCGTAGTTCTGCATGCGGGTGTTCCAGATGGTGCGTTGGCTCACTCCGGCCGCAATGGCGATGGCGTCGTCTCGGAATCCGATCGAGCGAAGCCAGAGGACGTGGGCGAGCACGCCATCGAGATTCACCTTGGACGGGATCCCTTTGTGTGTGCGCGCGACCCAGAGCTTGTGGCGTTTGTAGTCACCGAGAACTGGGACTTGAGATCGGATCCGCCTGGAGGCGCTTCGCTGTTCGGTGGTGGTCATGCTGCTTCGCTTTCGGGGGCGGTCTGGATCGGCCATTCGGTTCGGACCGTGGATGGGTCGCGGTCGTTGCGGCGGAGCCAGTCGGCGTATCGATGGCCTTCTTCGCGGTACCAGTGGGTTTGGCGTTCCATCAGCTGGTCGGGGGCGAACTCGGCGAGGGTCGGGTAGACGCGGGGCAGTTTCCAGGCGAGGCGTGCCGCGGCGAGGGCGTCAGCTTCGGCGTCATGTGCGTCGTCGAGGCGCATGCCGTAATGGATCATCACGGCCGACAACTTCCGTTGGCCTGCGCCTTTGCGGTACCGGTCGTACTGCTTGTCGAGGACGAACGGGTCGACCACCAGGCCCCCGACCGTGAAAGTCGGGTCCTGGGTGGCGATCAGCGACAGGTCGTAGTTGGCGTTGTAGACGGTGAGCCCGCGACCTTCGGCCCACACTGCACGGAGTTCGGCGACGACCTCGGCCACCACTTGGTCGTGGGGGTGGCCGTGCTTCTGGACGTATTCGTCGCTGAACCCGTGGATCTCGGTTGCCTCGGCGGGGATGGGGATGCCGGGGTTGGCGATCCAGTGGCGGCGGGCCACTTGGCCGCCGTCGATGCGGAGGACGCACGCTGACACAATCCGCGCGGTGTGCGGGTCGGGAGAGGTGGTCTCCAGATCGAAGGCGGCCAAGGGCATTTCGGTCCAACTAGTCACGGTCGGCCTCCTCCATCGCCTCGACGGCTTGGATGAGCGTCTGGCCGGGCTTGATGAGCACGGCCCGGTATCCGTCGTGCCGGTTGGCGTAGCGGAGGGCCTGGTTCTCGTTGTCGCCGAAGGAGCGGATCTCGTAGCAGTCGCCGCCTTCGCCGTCCCGTGATCCCACGACTGGGTAGACCAACCACACGCCGTCGACGTCGAGCGGCGCGACTGTCAGGTGATCGCGCCGCATCACTGCTCCGGCGGGGCGTCGTAGTACTCGGCGGGCGCGTCCTGGACGTCGTCCTCGGGCGGTGTCTCCCCCGCGGCGCTGATCGTGTTGGCCTGGTCCTTCCACAGCTGCACCAGTCGGGTCCGGTGCTGTCCCAGGTCGAACGTCTTCAGTTGGGCGCCGATCGAGTCGAGTGCCGCACGGTCAGCGGCGGTTTCGATATTTGTTGCCATCTCCTGCGCCTGGGCGTCTGTGATCGGTGGCGGCCCGGCAGGCAGCGGCTCGACGACGTACGGAGCTCTCTTGCCGCGAGTCACAGTCAGCGCGAGCGTGAGTCGTTTGTCGATGTGGGAAAGATGGCTGATTCGGATGCCGCCAACTTCCTGCCCGCCGAACTTCACGGCGGGGTCGCGGTAGATGGTCATCCGTCGGCCGACGTACGCCGCCGCTTCGGCACCCCATGCGGCTACGAGGATGCGGCGGACAGTTTTCGATGGCCGGAATGGGCGGCCGGGGAACTCGACGAGGTGGATGTTTACCGGCTGCTCGGCGGAACCCTCGTTGACGCGTTCGACGGTCACTGTGCGCGGTCCGGAGAGGACGTCTTCCGCGTTGAGTTGGTCTGATTTCGGGATGATGGTTTCTGCCAGGTTGAAGGATGTTGTCATCGTGATGCCTTTCTGAGAGTTCAAGGTGTCGAGTTGTGTTGGGGTGCGCCGTCTTTCAGAAGACGATTTCCATTTCGCTGAGGACTCGTTCGGTGGTGGGGAGTCCGGCGGTGGCCTCGTTGTAGAGGCGGATCATCTCGGCGGCGTTTTCCTCGAGGGCGTGGACGGCGTCGAGGATGGCTTTGAACCAGCGGGGGTCGGGGTGGACGCGTGTGACTGCCATCGGCATGCCGCCGCAGTAGCTGACGTAGTCCAGCCACTTGCGGCCGGAGACGAGGAGGCCGCATTGGAGTTGTGCCATGTTGTCGGCGGGGATGGTCCCGCTGAGGAAGTGTTGGAGCTGGATTTTCGAGCGTCGGGACTTGATTTCGATGAGCCCGTCTGAGCCGACGAGTCCGTCTGGGGAGTAGCCGATGCAGATGCCGTTGTGTTCGCGGATCATGAACCCGGTCTCGTGGACGGGTGCGTAGTGTTCGCTGTAGTGGTCGCGGGCACGGGGTTCTTCTTCGATGCCGCGCATCATGTCGTCGGACAGGAACGTTTCGTCGGTCCATCCCGTGATGCGTTCAGCGACCAGCAGGGCGGTGAGGCCGCGGGAGGTTTCGTTGCTCGCGGTTTTGAACACCACGGAGGTGTTGCGGCGCGCCAGCTCTGTGCGGTCGGCGTGCAAGGTCTTGATCAGCGCGCCTGCGCGGGTTTTGCTTCGGCATGGCTCGTTCGCGGGGGCGCCACAGTCGGGGCAGTCGTAGTCGATCGCGGCGAGGCGGCGGACGGTGATGAGGTTGCCGACGACGGAGGCGGTGACCATGCCGCGGCGTTGGTTGTGCCATTCGTCGGTGCCTTGGACGATGTCGGGGAGGACGATGAGGCGGGGGCCGAGGTTGGCGGGGGCTGGTGCGGTCACAGGACACTCCAGTCCATAAGCCAGGCGAGGACGCCGATGAACCCGCCGAGGGAGACGGTGCAGATCAGGACCGCGGCGCGATCACCGAGCGTTGGAGATGTCGCCGCCGGGTGTCGGGTGCGGGAGGTAAGTTCGGGATTGGTCATGCTGCGGTTTCCTTTTCGTTGACGTGGTGTGGCCCGCCCGCCTCCCCAGTGCCAGTGGGGGGCGGGCACCCGAAACGCGATTCGCGTTGCGTTGCGACACCTACGTTACGTCGTAACGTAATCACAGGCAAGGCCCGTGTCCGGTTCGTGTCGTTTCGAGGTGGCACACCATGCACGCCACTACGCTCAGGGGTGCGAGCGGCCCAGACACGATGCCTATCGGGGCGTAGACACGCCGTACGTCACATTGCAATGTCTTTTGTTGCGACACAATGCGCGATAGGATCGCCTCGACAGCACTCATCTCCGAGAGGCCCCCATGACTGACACTGTGGACATCCCGCCCACTGAAAGCCGATGGTGGGATTACGTCGAGGACCTGCAGGTCGCGAACGGCATGAAGACGGTCACCGCGGTCGCAGAAAAGATCGGGATTCCCCCGTCCACGGTGTACGCGTGGAAGAGCGGCGCCGGATCCGGCAAGAAGGCCAACACCAAGGTCGACGCCGAAACCGCGAGGTTGGTGGCCTACAAGTTCGACCGACCGGTTCTCGAGGTGTTCTTCAACGCCGGCCTCTTGGCCCGTGAGGACGTCGCCGAAGACAGAGATGTCATCGGGTTGACCACCGAAGACTTGACCGACGAAGCGCTGCTACAAGATCTGGCCAGACGGTTCCAGCGGCTCAAGACCGAAAACGAGTTACTGCGCAACGAGCGACCCCAGGCCGAGGAGCCCGAGGCGCCGGCGAAGGCCCCGTCCACTCTCAAACGGAAGTCGACACGTGTTGCGCGTCGACCCGAAGGTCGCGCGTAGGCTGTAGACGCAAAAGGAAGCCCCTCACCTACTGGGTGAGGGGCTTTCGCGTTCTCTGTGCTCAGCGTTGATCAGGCTGCGGGGGTGCGCCGCTTGTGCGCGACCCGCATGATGTTCGCGTGCGCCGCGGCGATGCGTGCTGCGGCGGTGTCGTTTTCGTCGACAGGGATGGAGACCGAGGAGTGCCAGGCTCCGTCGACTCCCCGCGCCCATCCCGACTCGACGGTGGGCTTGTGGATGAAGGCGTCGACGGCGTATTCGCGGAGGATGTCGGCTTCGTCTTCGGTGAGGCCGGTGTTGTGCGGCCAGACTTCGATGGCGCCGCCGGTTTCGACGGAGTGGAAGCCGAGTTCTTTCCACATCTGGTCGGCCGAGTCGATCCAGTACTTCACGGGTCCGTCGCCGGCGTGGACGGTGATGCCGAGGCTGTTGAGGTCCGGCGATAGGTCGGTGTTGATCGGGATCGGCTGATAGTTCTGGATGAACGGGTCGTCGGGGCTGAGCGTCATTGATCATCCTTGGTGGTGTGGCTCGGCGTTCCGTTGCCGAGGGTTAGCCGTTATCTGTGCGCGCTGGGCGCGTGCTGGGCGCTGAGTTCGCGCGAGACGGTCTATGCGTGCACCAGATTCCCACCCTCATTTGGTCGCAACACCTCCCGAGCTGGGCTTTCCCCGACGAAAGTACCCATCTCGCTGGAAGTGGTTTTACCGGAATGTTGTCCTCGTTAAGCTTGTTTGAGACCCTACTACCAAGAATCTTAGTACCGCAAGCGCTGTTATCGGTTCGTTTGCTAGTTAGGAGTTTGGGTTCGTGTCGACTTGGGTACAACCCCGGGTTCGGGGACCGTTTGCGGCTACGGTGTCGTGGTGACGGAAGGCCCCAACAATCTTGACGAAGCGGTCGGGCGTACCATCGCCCGCCGCCGAAACGCGCACCCTTTAACGCAGGAGGAGATGGCCTACACGCTGAGCACCAGCGCTGGAAGAGTGCGGAACTTCGAGCAGGGTCGCCAACGGATACCCCTTTCGTACGTTTGGGAGTGCGCAGGTGTGTTCAACTGCGAAGTGACCGACATTTTCGCCGAAGCGGCGCAGTTGCTAAGAGCCCGAGGCATTGTCCCCACTCCCCCGAAACCGAATCCGACGCTCGGCGACATCGGCCGGTCGCTGGGCTTCTGAAGCTAGTCGCGATTTCGCATCCGTGTTGCGAAATCAATGCTATCCGACGTGCGCGTATCTACACTCCGGCTTGTGTGGAGTGTCGGGTGGTTTCTGATAGTTGTCGGTGTGGCGCGTATGTCCATCTGGAAGTTCCGGAAGAGTTCGCGTCGTTTCACTCTGGCGTTGCTGCTGACAGGGATCGGATTCCTGTTGCCGCCAACGACATTGGAGGAAGGCACAACCAATTTCGGGTTACGTCTGCTAACGACGTCGTTTGCCGCCGCGGCGTGTGCACTGTGGGGGTGGGTTCTGATAAGCGCGACAGCCGCTTTGCCGGACGGTAGTCACAAGCCGTGGTTCGGGCCAGCTCTGTGGTGGTGGCGCGGACTGGTGGCGGCCATGGCTGTCGGGATGCTGTTCCCCGGGCTGGGCGCGTTCGGGCCGATTGTGCTGACGCTTGTCGCGGTTGTGTTCGGCACCCTGGGATTGATGACGTTGATACGCCTGTTGCGCGACGCGAGGTTGTCGGTCATGTTGACGACGGCAATCCTGGTCGTCGGGTGTGGGCTGATCCAGATCGGGTTCGCGTCGGTCGCGATCTCACAGATTCCGAGTAATCCGCACTGGATGGCCGATAACGCGGATCTGGTGACGTTGTGGGTGACCGCGCCTGTGGGCGTGGCGGTCGGGCTGGCCGGGCTCATCGGTTTGTATGCCGCGGGCAAGGACTGGCGGGGCGAGCGTCGCGCGCCTGCCGAGGAGGTGTGAGCGACGGTGTGGTTACCGGTCTGTCGTCAGGTTTCAACCGCTCACCTGAGGCGCTGGAGCCGGTAGGGTTGAGGTGTCCCCGCGGCGTCGCCAGAGCGGCGGATTTTGGCTCTCGGGAGCGGTTCTCAGGCCGTGCACAGGCCGTCCGGGATCAACTATCAACACCCACCAACACCGATCAATACCCACAATCCGCAGGTCAGCCAGCATTTAGGCTGAAATGCCGTGAGCTGGGGTTATGTTGGCGGAATCAACCATGTGATGATTATGCACGACTATGCAAGCTCATTCAT
>NZ_JBHXAQ010000011.1:0-167524 GCF_042728755.1 Nocardia sp. NPDC060249 | reverse complement strand
CCCGAAGGGCCTTACCGCTCGACTTGCATGTGTTAAGCACGCCGCCAGCGTTCGTCCTGAGCCAGGATCAAACTCTCCGTTGAAGACTCTCGAAAACACCCCAAAGGGGTGCAATCAAAATTATCTAACTAGAGTCCGAAAACCTAGCAAAGCCAAACACCAGCAAAAAAGTTTTCGCTGTTGTTCAATGTCCAACCTTCCACGACCGGGGGGTACGCGAAGGCTGGAACCAATAATAATATTGGCACTGACATTCATCGACACACTATTGAGTTCTCAAAGAACACACGCACACACTTCTACCCACAACTTCTCGGAGGGGTTTCGGTGAGGCAAGGGTTCATACTTTAGCTCAAGACCAACCTCGGAAGCAAATCCCGGAGTATGTTGCCCTGAACACATGATCAGTCAGGCGCTCAACGTCCTACCTCGTGTCCCAGCCAGTGGCTGAGTCGGTGTCCGTGTCGCTCTGACTCGAATAAAGTTACGTGCCGACCAACACGAAGTCAAATCGGCTGGTCAGCGGCCTATTTCGGCGCATCCACCCGTTCGACCTGTCCTCCGAGCGCTTGCATCTGCTCGACGAACCTCGGGTAGCCGCGGTCGATGTGATAGACGTCGTGCACTTCGGTGACGCCATCGGCGACGAGGCCGGCGAGCACCAGGCCCGCACCCGCACGGATATCCGACGACCAGACCGGCGCACTGGACAACCGCGGGATCCCACGTACCACCGCGTGGTGACCGTCGGTCCGGGCGTCGGAACCGAGCCGGATCATCTCCTCCACGAAACGGAACCGCGCCTCGAAGACGTTCTCGGTGATCATCGAGGTGCCGTCGGCGATGGCGGCCAGGCCGATGGCCATCGGCTGCAGGTCGGTCGGAAAACCGGGGAACGGCAGCGTCGCGAAGTTCACCGCGCGCGGACGCTCGGCCTGCACGACCCGGAAGCCGTTGGGCTCGTAGGAGATTCGCGCACCGGCCGAGCGCAGCTTGTCCAGCACCAGGGCCAGGTGCTTGGGGTTGACACCGGTGACCCGGACATCGCCGGTGGTCATCGCCGCGGCGATCCCCCAGGTGGCGGCGACGATACGGTCGCCGATCACCCGGTGCGTGGTGGGCGAGAGGCTCTTGACGCCCTGCACGGTGAGCACCGAGGAACCGGCACCCTCGATCCGCGCACCCATCTGGACGAGCATGGTGCACAGGTCGACGATGTCGGGCTCGCGTGCCGCGTTGTCGATGACCGTCTCCCCCTCGGCCAGGACCGCGGCCATCAGGATGTTCTCGGTCGCACCCACCGACGGGAAGTCGAGGCGGATGCGCGCGCCCTGCAGCTCGTCGGCGCGCGCCACGACGCAACCGTGCTCGATCTCGCTGGTCGCGCCGAGCAGGCGCAGGCCCGCCTGGTGCATATCGAGGGGACGCGAACCGATCGCGTCACCACCGGGAAGCGCCACCACGGCGCGTTTGCAGCGCGCCATCAGCGGACCGAGCACACACACCGACGCGCGGAACTGGGTCACCGCGGGGAAATCCGCGTGGTACTTGGGTTCGGCGGGAGTATCGATGGTGACCACCGAGTTGTCGCCGCCGACGTCGTCGGAGATTGTCACGTCGCAGCCGAGACCGCGCAGCACCTCCGCCATCAGGGGGACATCGAGGATGTCGGGGCAGTTGGTGATGGTGGTCGTGCCCTCGGCCAGCAACGAGGCAGCCATCAGCTTCAGCACGCTGTTCTTCGCGCCGCCGACCGCGACCTCGCCGACGAGTCGATTGCCGCCGGAGACCAGAAACCGTTCGCTCACCACGCCAGCTTATCGACCGTCACGCGACGACACGCCCCCCTGCCACGAAAGAACAAGAAACCGGCCGATTCTCCGCGTCGGAGAGTCGCTTTCAGCGTGGCAGTCCGCCGCCGGGCTGCCACAACACGTCACCGGAGGGGTTGGTGGCCCGGCTGAGGATGAACAGCAGGTCCGAGAGTCGATTCAGGTATTTCGCGGGCAGCACGCTGGTGTTGTCGGGGTGGGAATCGACGGCCGCCCACGCGGATCGCTCGGCGCGGCGCACCACGGTACGGGCTGTGTGCAACAACGCAGCCAACGGCGTGCCGCCGGGCAGGATGAACGAATTCAGCGGTGCCAGACCGTCGTTGAACTCGTCGCACCACTTCTCCAGCCGGTCGATATAGGGCTGGGTGATGCGCAGCGGCGGGTACTTCGGCTCGGCGACAACCGGGGTGGACAGATCGGCGCCCGCGTCGAACAGATCGTTCTGGATCTGGCGCAGCACCGCCAGCACAGCGGGCTCGGGCGCACCGAGCGCGACAGCGACACCGAGGGCCGCGTTCGCCTCGTCACAGTCGGCGTAGGCGATCAGCCGCGGATCATTCTTGGCGACCCGGGAGAAATCGCTGAGACCGGTCGTACCGTCGTCACCCGTGCGGGTATAGATCCGGGTCAAATGCACGCTCACGATGGGCCTCCACGAGTGCGGCGGGCGCGATCGGACGGTCGCGACTCCACCCAGGACAGAAAAGCCGCCATCGAACCGCGGTCGAGCGCGAGCTCGAAGCTGTTGTGCGGATCGGTGACGGCTACCACCACGATGTCATCGCTCATGATGTCGAATTCGTCGCCCTGCGGCGCTCGGCGCTCGACGATCTCGAGGCCCTGCCGATGCACCGTGGAGTCGGGTCCGAATTTCAGGCTGGTCAATTTGAAGAAGACGAGGCGATCCTCGTCGTAGCGAATGAGCCCGTGCCGCCAGCCTTGGCCGCCGCGCGCGGGCAGTGAACGTAGGAGCGCGGCCGTGCCCCCGCGGCGCAACATCACCAGGCGATAGGTCGACGCACCGGCTACGAACACGAGCGTCAGTACCAGAATGATCAGGAGAACCATCCCGGTTTGCAATGCCGTACGCCCTTTCGCTCTAGCCGGTGTCAAAGACACCCCCGCCCAGACATTCAATCACGCCCACTACGGGGCGCTCCGGCCGGATCGTCTATCCCCAGAAAAAGGCGGTACAAACAACTCTGCCGGCGAGGAACCGAAGTTCCTCGCCGGCAGGGAGTCGTACTACTGCGATCAGTCGGTCACGGTCGCTTCGACCGCGCGCACCTGGCCCTGCGCCGCGCGCAGCTCCACCTCGGTGGCGCTCGCGTCGGCCAGCACCTTGCGTGCCGCGTCGACGTCGACCTCACCCGCGAGATCCGCGGACTCGGCCAGCACACGCACGGTGTCGGCGGTGACCGAGAAGAAGCCGCCGTGCACCGCGGCGACGATCCGCTCACCGTCGGTCGACACGATGGAGACCGTGCCGCCCTCGACGAGCTGACCGAGCAGCGGCTCGTGGCCTGCCATGATGCCGATCTGACCTTCGGTGGTCTGCGCGCTGACGAACGAAGCCTGGCCGGACCAGATCTTGCGTTCGACAGCTACGAGATCAACTGTCATCTCCGCCATAGTGGACTACTTCCCGAGGATCTTCTTCGCGGCTGCCTCGACGTCGTCGAGACCACCGCAGGAGTTGAACGCCTGCTCCGGGTAGTGGTCGAACTCGCCCTTGCAGACACGGTCGAAGTCGTCGATGGTCTGTTCCAGCGGAACGACCGAGCCGACCTGGCCGGTGAACTTCTCGGCGACGATGAAGTTCTGACCGAGGAACTTCTCCAGGCGACGGGCGCGACCGACGAGGACCTTGTCCTCTTCGGAGAGCTCGTCCATGCCGAGGATGGCGATGATGTCCTGCAGTTCCTTGTACTTCTGCAGGATCCGCTTGACCTCGTTGGCAACCCGGAAGTGGCGCTCGCCGACGATCGAAGCCTCGAGGATACGAGAGGTCGAGGTCAGCGGGTCGACGGCCGGGTAGATGCCCTTCTGCGAGATCGGGCGCGAAAGCTCGGTCGTCGCATCCAGGTGGGCGAAGGTGGTCGCCGGCGCCGGGTCGGTGTAGTCGTCGGCGGGGACGTAGATCGCCTGCAGCGAGGTGATCGAGCGACCCTTGGTCGAGGTGATGCGCTCCTGGAGCTGACCCATCTCGTCCGCCAGCGTCGGCTGGTAACCCACGGCCGAAGGCATGCGACCCAGCAGGGTCGAGACCTCGGAACCGGCCTGGGTGAAACGGAAGATGTTGTCGATGAAGAGCAGCACGTCCTGGTGCTGGACATCGCGGAAGTACTCCGCCATGGTCAGCGCCGACAGGGCCACGCGCATACGCGTGCCCGGCGGCTCGTCCATCTGGCCGAAGACGAGGGCGGTGTCCGGAAGGACGCCCATCTCTTCCATTTCCAGACGGAGGTCGGTGCCCTCACGGGTACGCTCACCGACGCCCGCGAACACCGAGGTGCCCGAGAACTCGCGAGCGATACGGGTGATCATCTCCTGGATCAGCACGGTCTTGCCGACACCGGCACCACCGAACAGACCGATCTTGCCGCCCTTGACGTACGGGGTCAGCAGGTCGATGACCTTGACGCCGGTCTCGAGGATCTCGGTCTTGCCCTCGAGCTGGTCGAAGCTCGGCGGCTGACGGTGGATGCCCCACTGCTCGCCGTCCCGGCCGAGGCCGGGGGTGTCGAGGCAGTCACCGAGGGCGTTGAACACGTGGCCCTTGACGATGTCGCCGACGGGCACCGAGATCGGCTTGCCGGTGTCGGTGACGGTCGCGCCACGGACCAGGCCGTCGGTCGGCTGCATCGAGATGGTGCGCACGATGTTGTCGCCGAGGTGCTGAGCGACCTCGAGGGTGAGGGTCTTGGCCACCGACGGCAGTTCGATGTCGGAGTTCAGAGCGTTGAACAGCTCGGGAATGGCGCCACGCGGGAACTCGACGTCCACGACGGGGCCGATGACACGGACGACGCGACCAGCGGTTTCGCCCGCCTTCTTCGCGTTGTCCTGAGTGACAGCTGCGGTCATTAGATTGGTTCTCTTCCTGCGCTACTTAGTCGCGGTCCGAGCTCGACGCCAGCGCATTGACGCCGCCGACGATTTCGCTGATTTCCTGCGTGATCTGGGCCTGACGCACCGAGTTCGCCTCGCGCTGGAGCACATTGGCCAGCTCGTTGGCGTTATCGGTCGCCGCCTTCATTGCGGTGCGCCGAGCCGCGGACTCGGATGCCGCTGCCTCGAGCAACGATGCGTAGATACGCGTGTTGATGTACTTGGGCAGCAGAGCCCCGAGCAGCACATCGGCGTCCGGCTCGAACTCGTACTGCGCCGTGGCCACCGCATTCGGCGAATCCGACATGATGTCGTCACCGAGCTCGTAGTTCTCGTCGACGTAGCTGACCTGGATCGGCGCCAGGCGGCGCACCTCCGGGTTCTGGGTCAGCATCGAGACGAACTTGGTGTACACGATGTGCAGCTCGTCGACGCCCTCGATGGTTCCGGTGCCGTCGAGCGAGGGGACCTCGCCGTCGGAGCCGGCCATGAAGGCCTCGACCAGGTGCTGGCACGCGGCCGACGCGTCGGTGTACTTGGGCTGCTGGGAGAAGCCTGCCCACGACGCCTGGAACGGACGGTTGCGGAACTTGTAGTACGTGATGCCCTTACTGCCCATCACGTACAGAACGGGTTCCTTGCCGTCGCCACGCAGCGAGGTCATGAGCTCCTCGGCACGCTTGAGCACGTTCGAGTTGTAGCCACCGCACATACCGCTGTCACTGGTGATCACCAGGACGGCGGCCCGACGAGCGTTGGGACGCTCGGTCAGCAGCGGGTGCGACAGGTTCTTCGAAGCGCTCGCCAGTTCGCCGAGGACCTTGGTGATCTCCTCGGCGTACGGCTTGGCAGCCGCGACCCTGGCCTGGGCCTTGGAGATTCGCGAGGTCGCGATCAGTTCCTGAGCCTTGGTGATCTTCTTGATCGAATTCACACCACGAATGCGGGAGCGCAATTCGCGCAAACTTGCCACTAGCGGTTCACACTCCCTTCATTCGCCAGATCGGAAATTGCCGACATCATGACCCGGCTTACTTGTCGACGTGCTTGCGGGTGACCGACAGCGACTCGACCTCTTCGTGGTCCAGCTCGCCCGCGGCAGCCTCGTTCACGATGCGGTTGCCGTCCGAATCGAGGAAGCCCTGCTTGAACTTGTCGGTTTCGGCCTTGATCGCGTCGGCGGCCTCGCCGGCGAGCGGCTTCTTGCCACCCTCGAGCGCGTCGAACGAGGACTGGGTCGCACCGTGCAGGTACTCCAGCAGCTCATTGGTGAAGCGACGCACGTCGGCGACGGGCACCGACTCGTAGTAGCCGGCGTCGACCAGGAAGATCGAGACGACCTGATCCTCGACCGAGACCGGGGCGTACTGGTCCTGCTTGAGCAGCTCGACCCAGCGCGCGCCACGCTCGAGCTGCGCCAGCGACGCGGCATCGAGGTCGGAGGCGAAGGCGGAGAACGCCTCCAGCTCGCGGTACTGCGCCATTTCCAGACGCAGCGAACCGGCGACCTTCTTCATGGCCTTGGTCTGAGCGGCGCCACCGACACGGGAGACCGAGGTACCGACGTTGATCGCCGGGCGGACGCCCTTGTTGAACAGGTCGGACTCGAGGAAGACCTGGCCGTCGGTGATGGAGATGACGTTGGTCGGGATGAACGCCGAGACGTCGTTGGCCTTGGTCTCGATGATCGGCAGACCGGTCATCGAGCCCGCGCCCATCTCGTCGGACAGCTTCGCGCAACGCTCCAGCAGACGGGAGTGCAGGTAGAAGACGTCACCGGGGTACGCCTCGCGGCCCGGCGGACGACGCAGCAGCAGCGAGATGGCGCGGTACGCCTCGGCCTGCTTGGTCAGGTCGTCGAACACGATGAGGACGTGCTTACCCTGGTACATCCAGTGCTGGCCGATGGCCGAACCGGTGTACGGAGCCAGCCACTTGAAGCCGGCGGAGTCGGAGGCCGGGGCCGCGACGATGGTGGTGTACTCCATCGCGCCGTGCTCCTCGAGCGCGGTCTTGACGCCCGCGATGGTGGAGCCCTTCTGGCCGATCGCGACGTAGATGCAGCGAACCTGCTTGTCGGCGTCGCCGGTCTCCCAGTTCGCCTTCTGGTTCAGGATCGCGTCGATCGCGACGGCGGTCTTGCCCGTCTTGCGGTCGCCGATGATCAGCTGACGCTGGCCGCGGCCGATGGCGGTCAGCGCGTCGATCGCGGTGATGCCGGTGGCGAGGGGCTCTTCGACCGGCTGACGCTCCAGCACGGACGCGGCCTGCAGCTCCAGCACGCGGCGCTCGTCGGACTCGATCTCGCCCAGGCCGTCGATCGGCTGGCCGAGCGGGTTGACGACGCGACCGAGGAACTTGTCACCCACCGGGACCGAGAGCACGTCGCCGGTGCGACGGACCTGCTGGCCCTCTTCCAGCGAGGCGTACTCGCCGAGAATGACGGCACCGATGTTGGTGTCCTCGAGGTTCAGCGCGACGCCGAGAACCCCGCCGGGGAACTCGAGCAGCTCGTTGGCCATCGCCGAAGGCAGGCCGCTGACGTGCGCGATACCGTCGCCGGTATCGGTCACGACGCCGACTTCTTCGATGGAGGTTTCCGGGGTGTAGCTCTGGGTGTAGCTCTCGATCGCGCTACGGATCTCGTCGGAGGAGATCGTCAGCTCCGCCATGTTGTTCCTGCTCTCGCTGTGTCTCGAATGTCGGGGGTTGGAGTCTGCGTGGTGTCCGTCAGGACAGTGCCCGACGCAGCTTCTCCAGTCGGCCGGTGGCGCTGCCGTCGATCACGTCGTCTCCGACGCGGACGACGACGCCGCTCAGCAGCGTCGAGTCGACCTGCACGTGCACGGTGACCGCCTTGCCGTAGATCCGCCGCAGGGAAGCCGACAGCTTCTCCTTCTGCTGATCGTTCAGCTCGACCGCCGAGTTCACGTGGGCGACGATCTGGTCACGACGGGCCGCCGCCAGATCGGACAGGGCGTCGAAGGCGACGCCGATGTTGTTGGTCCGCAGGCGGGTCACCGCCTGCTCGGCCAGCGCCAGGGTGACCGGCTCGACCTTGCCGTTGAGCAGCCGCTCGACCAGTTCGCGCCGCGCCGAGGCGGGCTTTCCCTGATCGGACAGTGCCTGCTCCAGCTTCGGGTTGTCGGCGATGATGCGTCCGAGCCGGAACAGCTCGTCCTCCACCGCGTCCTGCCGACCGCCGACGGCGGCGGACTCCAGCAGAGCCTCCTGCCCGAGCAGCACCAGGGTGTCGACCAAGTCGCGGGTGCGTGACCAGTCCTGCGCCACCGCGGTGGTCAGCACTGCCTGCGTGGCAATGCTGACCTTGCCGCCGAAGACCCGCTCGCTGAGTTCAGCGCGCGCCGAACCCGGCACCGAGGCGTCCGCGAGCGCCACACGCAGCGAACGCTGGTCGTCCAGCACGGCGACAACGGCGAACAGTTCCGACCCCGTCGTGGCCGCAACAGTTTCGCTTCCGGTCAGAGCGACCCGAAGCGCCTCACGAGACCGGGTACTGGCCTCGCGGCTCGCTGCGTACATGCTTCTCACTTTCGCGTCGCTACCTTCCGACCCCGATGGCGTCGGTGTCGTCGAGTTCGCTGAGGAACTTGTCGATCGACGCCGCCTGCTTGGCTTCGTCCGAAACAGACTGACCGATGATCTTCTCGGCCAGGTCGACGGCCGTACGGCCGACCTCGGAACGCAGCTCCGTCAGGATCTGCTGGCGCTGGGCTTCCAGCTGGGAGTGACCGGCGGCGACGATACGGTCGCTTTCGGCCTGGGCATCCGTGCGCATCTGCGCGAGGATCTGCTGACCCTGGGTGCGTGCTTCCTCACGGATGCGCGCGGCCTCGAGCCGGGCGTCGGCCAGCTGCTGCTGATACTGCTGCAGCGTCTGCTGGGCTTCGGCCTGGGCTGCTTCGGCCCTGGCGATACCGCCTTCGATCTTGTCCGTGCGCTCTTCGAGTGTCTTGGTCACACGCGGGATCACGTATTTCCAGAAGAGCACGCCGATGATGACGACGCAGACGATCGACCAGACGATGTCGTACGTTGCGGGAACGAGAGGATTCACATCCTCTCCACCCTCAGCTGCGAGCGTGATGAGTTCGCGCATCGGAATCAGAAGATGAAGCCGGCGACGAGGCCGATCAGCGCCAGGGCCTCGGTGAACGCGATACCGAGGAACATGGTGGTGCGGATCTGGCCGGACAGCTCGGGCTGACGAGCGATGCCCTCGATGGCCTTACCGACGACGATACCCACGCCGATGCCGGGGCCGATCGCGGCCAGACCGTAGCCGATGGCGCCGAAGCCCTTGAAGGTGCTCTCGGTGGTCGCGGCTTCCTGGGCCAGGTAAGCGAGGCTCATGAATCTTTCCCTTTCTGTTGCTCACCCGCCGGTCGGCGTGTGTAGCAGGTTTCCGGTCGTTGGTCGGTCAGGTCAGTGGTCGGCAGCGTGCTGCGACTGGCCGATGTACACGGCGGTCAGCAGCGCGAAAACGTAAGCCTGCAGGAAGATCACCAGCAGCTCGAAGAGCGTGAAGCCGATGCCGGCCAGCAGCGAGAACGGCGAGAAGACCTTCATCCACGCGGCGGCGTCGAACAGGAAGAACCAGGTCGCGCTGAAGAACAGCACCAGCATGATGTGGCCGGCCAGCATGTTGGCCAAAAGACGCACGGTGAGCGTGAACGGGCGCAGGATGAAGGTCGAGATGAACTCGATCGGGATCAGCAGCACGTGCAGCGCGATCGGGACGTCGGGCACGATGATGCTGTGGCGGATGTAGGAGAAGAACCCGTACTTCCGGATGCCGACGTAGTTGTAGGCGACATAGACGATCGCGGCCAGGACCAGCGGCATGCCGATGCGCGCATTGGACGAGATGTTCAAACCGGGAATCACGCCGGAGAAGTTCAGGAACAGAACCGTGAAGAAGATCGTCGCGATCAGCGGGAGGAACTTCTTGCCGGTTTCCTTACCGAGCACCTCGTCGGCGATCTGCTCCTTGACGAAAACCACACCGGCTTCCATCACGTTCTGCAGGCCGCGGGGCACGATCTTCGGTGACCGGAAAGCCAGCACGAAGACGGCCACCAGAACGGCGGTCATCAATAGGCGGACCAGCATCAGGCGATCGAGTTCGAACGGCGTCCCCGCGAACAGCACTGCTGGAGGGTAGAAGTCGGACAGCGATGGCGCGTGAAACTCGCCCGCCGCCAAAGTGATGACGCTCAGCGTTCTCTCCCGTGTTCGGGCCGCGGGTACGACGGTCATTCCCGCGGTTCGATCGGACATTGACGATCAATGGGGGTCGACTCTGGTCGGCTCGAAATTCGACAGCCGCTTGTACGGTGTAACCCGTACAGCTACTGATCGGGCGTCGGCGACATCGTCGACATGCTTCAACCGGATACATTCCACCCGGATCGGCAGTAAGCATAGCGGCACCGGGTGGGATCTCGATGATCCCCCCTGGTAACTCGAGGCAATGCCCCGAGTTTGTCGGGCCGAGCCTCTAGCTTGGGTGCTTGCTTACCAACACTTTACCAAGCTATCTACGACAGTGCGTAGCTGGGTGGGATTATTCCTGCTCGGAAGCCGTTTCGCCGTCTCCCGCGCGTGTCGTGACGTACGGAACCTTCTGGCTCACAACGCCGTACGTCTCGGCACCGAGGACGATCAGCAGGGCTCCTACCACCGTAAAGAACAGCGCGGGCCTGCTGTAGAAGTCGAACTGGTTGAGCACGACGATCACCAGCAGCGCCACCAGCATCTTGCCGACCCAGCTGACCAGCATCACCGCACCCGCCATGGTCGGCGGCAGCTTCGCGCCGAGCAGCACCGCGACGACCGTGGTGAGAATGAACCCACCGCCGATCGCGGCGCCGAGCAGCGCGCCCCACAGACCGGGCATCCCGGCCACCGCGGTGGCGATCGCCACCGAGACGACGACGAGCACGCCGAGGCCGATCAGGCCGTAGCGCAGCGCGGCGCGCAGAGGAGCGTCAGGGCCTGGCACGGTTTCGGGTGTAAAGCTCACGGCCCGAACTTTACCTTGCGGGCCGAACTCAGTGCTGCGTCGACTCCGACCTGCGCACGGACGGGATCGCGGTCACTACCAGCGCGAACACCAATCCGCCCGCCACCAGCAGAACAACGAGGCGCCTATCCATCAGGGAAGTTCCCACCGCGCCGAACGCGAGTACGCCGACCCATAAATAGATCAGCAGGACCACGCGCCGGTGCGAATGTCCGATCTGGAGCAATCGGTGGTGCAGATGCATTTTGTCCGGTGTGGAGAAACTCACGCCGGCGCGCACCCGGCGCACGATCGCCAGCAACAGATCGAGCACCGGAATGAACATCACCGCGCCGACCAGCAACAGCGGCGACAGCAAACCGACAATGTCGCGCGGGCCGTAACCCTGCAGCGGAATTCGGCCGGAGGCGCCGGTGGATACCGCGGCCAAGATCAAACCGATCATCATCGAACCGGTATCGCCCATGAATATTCGGGCGGGCGAGAAATTGTGCGGCAGAAATCCGAGGCAGGCACCGGCCAGCGCGGCGGCCAGCAACGCGGGCGGATAGGTGTCGACGGAGCCGCCCTGGTCGTAGAGCAAACCGATGGAGAACACGAAAACGGCGCTCGCGCAGATCAAACCGAGACCGGCGGCGAGGCCGTCCAAACCGTCGACGAAGTTCATCGCGTTCACCAGAGTGACGGTGATGCCGACGGTGACCAGGCCGCCCTGCAACGCGTCGAGCACAACGGTGGTGTCGTTGAAGGGGTTGTAGATCACGTACCAGCTCAGGCCCATCACGGCCATGACGCCCGCCGCGGTGATCTGACCGACGAATTTGGTGAGCGCGTCCAATCCCCACCGGTCGTCGACGATGCCGACCAGCACGATGATCGTCGCGGCGACCAGCACCGCCGGGATATCCGGGGCGTAGTCGAAACCTCGTCGCAGCGCGGGCAATTGGTGCGCGAACAACACCGCGGCGACGACGCCGACGTACATGCCGACGCCGCCCATCCGCGGCACCGGCTTCACGTGCACATCGCGCTCACGTGGCACCGCCACCGCGCCGAACGCGATGGCGAGCACCCGCACACCTCCGGTGGCCAGGAAGGTCACCGTGGCGGAGACGAGCAGCACGAGCAGTAGCTCGCGCAGGGGAACGACGGAGCTCATCAGCGTCGTGCGATCACCGCTGCGCGGAGTTGATCAGGGCTTCCGGGACCATCCCGAGCACCTCCGCGATATCGGCCACCGGCACAGCACCCTCCCGCAACACCCGCGGCTGATCCGCGGTGAGATCGACGATCGTCGAAGCCACGGCGTGTTCGGCCGGACCGCCGTCGAGATACACGCTCGCCAGCGACCCCAGCTGCTCACGCGCCTGCGCGGCGGTGGTCGCGGGCGGCTGTCCCGACACATTCGCGCTGGACACCGCGAGCGGGCCCACTTCGCGCAGCAATTCCAGCGCGACCGGATGCAACGGCATCCGCAACATCACGGTGCCCCGGGTATCGCCGAGATCCCACGCGAGCGAAGGCGCCGCCTGCACGACAAGACTCAGCGCACCGGGCCAGAACGCGCGAATCAGATCGCGCGCCTGCGGCCGCACCGAGAACACCAGACCGTCGATCGTGTGCCACGACCCGACGAGTACCGGGACGGGCATATCGCGTCCGCGCCGCTTGGCGGCCAGCAGATCGCTCACGGCGGCGGAATCGAACGCGTCGGCGGCGAGGCCGTAGAGCGTGTCGGTAGGCATCACGACCAATCGACCGGACTTCAATGCGCTGGTGGCCGCCGTAATCCCCGCGGCCCGCGAATCGCCCTCAGCACAGTCATAGACGGTACTCACGCTGTTCCGCCTCTCCGAGTATTTTGCCGGTCTTAGGTGCGGCAAGAGTGTAGCTGTCGGGTCGGCGGTCAGATATAGGGGGACTTTTGGGCGTACTCGGTGAGTTACCCATATTCCTGCGAGATCGGGTGGGCGGTTGGATGCTCCGGATGTGCCAGGTCGACGGAAAGATCTACTACCGCAGGATATAGCCGAGATCATGGTTTGCTGGGTGGTGCGCTACGACAACGCGGGGTTCTGTTGGCTGCGACGGTGCCGAGGCTCTGCGCGGTCGGTGCGTTCGGCTGCCTTGTCGCTCGAGCGACGATCGCGGTCAGGGTTTGCTGTGGCGGCGCGCGACTACGAAGCGGGGTTTGCCCGCGAGGTCGGGGTGCTCGACGGTGTCGACGAAGTCGGATTCGGTGAGCAGCGCGGCTACTCCCCCGCCGTTGGTGTCGTCGTGCTCGATGGCGGTGGCACCGCCTTGGCGCAGGAGGCGGGCGATGGTGGGGATCATCGCCCGGATGACGTCGAGGCCGTCCGGGCCGCCGAAGAGGGCGCGATGGGGGTCGTGGTCGGCGACCTCGGGGTCGAGGATCGCGGCTTCGGGGATGTAGGGCGGGTTGGCGACGACCAGGTCGACGCGGCCGGTGAGGTCGGTGAGCAGGGCCGGGTCGGTGACGTCGGCGGCGTGCACAGTGATGGCCGTGTCGCCCGCGGCTGTCCGGGTATCGGCGTTACGCCGTGCCCACACGAGGGCGTCGGGGTCCAGTTCCACCGCGTGGACCTCGGCGTCGGGCCTGGCGTGGGCGATGGCAAGGGCCAGGGCGCCCGAGCCGGTGCACAGGTCGACGACGATCGGGGTGTGGTCGTGCGGGAGGGTCGCGAGGTAGGCCAGCGCCCACGCGAACAGTAGTTCGGTCTCCGGGCGCGGGACGAACACGCCGGGGCCGACAGCGAGGTCGATCTCGCCCATCGCGGCCGTTCCGGTCAAGTGCTGCAAGGGAATTCGCGTGGCCCGCTGCGCGATCAGCGCGCGATACCGGTCGGCGATCTCCGGCTCGACCATCGGAATCAGCGCCAGCCGCATGCGTTCGGTGCCGAGCACATGGGCAGCCAGGTTCTCCGCGTCCGACATCGGCGAACCGACTCCGGCCTCGGCCAGCCGCCCGGCCGCCTCGACGATCAGCGGGCGCAGCCGAATGCGCTCGGTCACTGGATCCTCCCTCGTCATCCGCTAGCGCCCCGCGGGCGAGCCGTCGCTGCCGAGCACTGCGCACCCGTGCGTGCCAGGCGCTGACAGCCCACCACCCACACACCGGGTATGCCGCGGCGAGCCGCTACCTCCAGGCGCTGACCGCACCGGCTATTCCGCCGCCATCCGCGCTTCGCGGTCGGCCTTGCCGAGGGCGTCGAGCAGCGCGTCGAGGTCACCGTCGAGGACGGCGTCGAGATTGTGCGATTTGAACCCGATGCGGTGATCGGCGATCCGGTTCTCGGGGAAGTTGTAGGTGCGGATCCGCTCGGAGCGGTCGACCGTGCGGATCTGGCTGGCGCGACCGGCCGCGGCTTCCTGGTCGGCCTGCTCCTCGGCCAGTGCCTGCAGCCGGGCGGCGAGTACCTGCATGGCGCGCGCCTTGTTCTGCAGCTGGGAGCGTTCGTTCTGGCAGGTCACCACGATGCCCGAGGGCAGGTGGGTGATGCGGACCGCGGAGTCGGTGGTGTTGACGCCCTGTCCGCCCTTGCCGGAGGACCGGTAGACGTCGATGCGCAGGTCGGTCTCGTCGATCTGCACCTGCTCGACCTCGTCGGGCTCGGGGTAGATCAGCACGCCCGCGGCAGAAGTGTGAATGCGGCCCTGCGATTCGGTCACCGGCACGCGCTGCACCCGGTGCACTCCGCCCTCGAACTTGAATCGCGACCACACCCCGTCGCGCGCGGCGTCCTTGCTCTTGATCGACAGCGTCGCGTCCTTGTATCCGCCCAGGTCGGAATAGGTGACGTCGAGCGTCTCCACCTTCCAGCCGTGCCGCTCGGCGTAACGGATGTACATGCGTGCCAGATCGGCCGCGAACAGCGCGGATTCCTCGCCGCCTTCGCCGGACTTCACCTCGAGCACCACGTCGTCCCCGTCGTGCGGGTCGCGCGGGGCGAGCAAGTCGGCCAGCGACTGCTCAAGCTCCACCAGCTGCGTCTCCAGCCCGGGCACCTCCGCGGCGAACGAGGCGTCGTCGGAGGCCAGCTCACGGGCGGCCTCCAGATCGTCTCGCACGGTCTCGAGCTTGCGATAGGTGCTCATCACCGGCGCCAACTCGGCGAACCGCTTGCCCACCCGCCGCGCCGCACCCGCGTCGTTGTGCAACGACGGATCGGCGAGCTGCATCTCCAGACCGGCGTACTCGGCCAGAATGTCGTCGATTGCGGACGGCTGCGTCACGTGAAGTTCCTTATGTGGTGTGCGAAAGCGATGACCTCGGGTACAGAAACCACCGACGCCCGGCCTGCGAAAAGCAGTCCGGGCGTCGGGGGAGGTAACTAGGAGGCGTCTTCGGCCTTCTTGGCACCTGCGCGCTTGCCGTAGCGAGCCTCGAAGCGAGCCACGCGGCCGCCGGTGTCGAGGATCTTCTGCTTGCCCGTGTAGAACGGGTGGCACTGCGAGCAGACCTCGACCGAGATCTGGCCGGACTCCTTGGTGGAGCGAGTCTGGAAGGTGTTGCCGCAACCACACACAACGGTGGTCTCGACATACGTGGGGTGGATTCCTGCCTTCATGGGCGTCCTCTCGATAATGGTCGCCGGGTCGTAGCCCCATGGAGTGGAGTACGTGAACCGGAACCGACTAGGCGGGATGTCTGCGAACTCGCAGACACACAGTTGTCCAGTATGCCAGAGCAGACCGCACCCTCCCAGAACACCCCCCACCTCCACTTTGTTCCAAGGCAGGCGGGAACGAGCAAAGGGCCCCGCCGAAGCGGGGCCCTTTACTCGTGGTTCAGTCGATCACTCGTCGAGCGCGCTCGGTGCGGTCTTGGAGACCGTCATCAAGAACTCGAGGTTGTTCTTGGACTTGCGCAGACGATCCATCAGCAGATCGATCGCCTGGTGCGAGTCCAGACCCGACAGCACGCGCCGCAGCTTGTGCACCACAGCCATCTCGTCGGGCGAGAGCAGCAGCTCGTCGTGGCGGGTGCTCGACGGATTGATGTCCACCGCGGGGAACACGCGCCGCTCGGCGATCTTGCGGTCGAGCTTGAGCTCGGCGTTGCCGGTGCCCTTGAACTCTTCGAAGATCACCGTGTCGCCGGTGGAACCGGTCTCCACCATCGCCGTGGCGATGATGGTGAGCGAGCCACCGTTCTCGATGTTGCGGGCCGCGCCGAGGAAACGCTTCGGCGGGTACAGCGCGGTCGAGTCGACACCACCGGAGAGGATGCGGCCCGAGGCCGGCGAGGAGTTGTTGTACGCACGACCCAATCGGGTGATCGAATCGAGCAGCACCACAACGTCTTTGCCCATTTCCACCAGACGCTTGGCCCGCTCGATGGCGAGCTCGGCGACGGAGGTGTGGTCACCCGGCGGGCGGTCGAAGGTGGAGGCGATGACCTCGCCCTTCACCGAACGCTGCATATCGGTGACCTCTTCGGGACGTTCGTCGACCAGGACGACCATGAGGTAGCACTCGGGGTTGTTGACCGAGATCGCGTTGGCGATGTCCTGCATGATCGTGGTCTTACCCGCCTTGGGCGGGGACACGATCAGCGCACGCTGACCCTTACCGATCGGCATGATCAGGTCGATCACACGCGTGGTGAGCTTGTTCTGCGTGGTTTCCAGGCGCAGCCGCTCGTTCGGGTACAGCGGGGTGAGCTTCTGGAAGTCCGGCCGGCGACGCGCCGCTTCGAGCTCGCCACCGTTCACGGTGTCCAGGCGAACCAGCGGGTCGAACTTCTGGCGCTGGTTGTTCTGCTCGCCGTCGCGCGGGGCGCGCACCGCACCGGTGATCGCGTCACCGCGGCGCAGGCCGTTCTTGCGCACCAGGTTCATCGACACGTACACGTCGTTGGGGCCTGCGAGGTAGCCGGAGGTCCGCACGAACGCGTAGTTGTCGAGGACATCGAGGATGCCCGCTACCGGCTGGAGCACATCGTCTTCGCGAATGTCGTAATCGCGGGCCTCGGACTGGCCGCCACCGGCGGGACCACCATCGCGGTCACGACCACGACGACGCTCGCGGAATCGACGACCCCGGCGACCGCGGCCGCCTTCCTCGTCGTCACCACCGCGGTCGTCGCGGGGTCCGCGATTGCCACCGCTGTTGCCGTTCTGGCTCTGGTTCTGGTTGCGCTCGTTCTGATTACGGTCGCCACCGGTGCGCTCGCCACGGTCGTTGCCGTTGCGGTCGTTACCGGTGCGCTCGCCACGCTCGGCGCCGTTGCGGTCGCCGCGCTCACGGCGACGCTCGCCCTGGTCGCCGCCCTCGGCCTTGTCGGCCTGCTTGGTCTCCTCGGCGCGGTTCTCGGCCGGGGCGCGGTTCTCGGCGGGGGCACTGTCGCCACCACCGGAACGGGCCTGGTCACGGCCACGACGCTGCCGGCCACGACCACGCTGACCGCCGTCGCGACCGGAATCCTCGCCTGCGTCGGCGGGGGCATCGGTCTTGACCTGCTCGGTCACGGCCTGCTCGGCGGGAGCCTCGACGGTCTTGGCCTCGGGAGCCTTGACCTCGACGGGAGCCTGCTTCTCGGCGGGCGCGGCCTGCTTGTCGGCCTTGGCGGACTTCTCCACCTTCGCGGGCGCTTCGTTCTTGACGGGCGCTTCGTTCTTGGCCGGCGCTTCGTTCTTCGCCGGGGCGTCGTTCGCGACAGGCGCGGCGGCGGGCTTGTCACCCTTGGCGGGCGCTCCGGATTGATTTTCCTTGATAGCGGCGATGAGATCGCCCTTACGCATTCCGGAGGTACCTCGGATACCGAGCTCCCCCGCCAGTGCGCGCAACTGCGGCAACAGCATTCCAGTCAGCCCCGATCGTGCGACGTCGGTTTGTTCGCTCATTTTCGAAATCTGTCCGGATTCACTTTCGCGGCTGCCCGAGTTCGTAGGGTTGGAATCCACCCCGGGTGTCGCGAGCAGGTCCGTTTCTGTCACGGAAGTCCTTTCCTTCCCTCGAATGCCGTGTGCTGATTCGAGGGTTCCGTTCCGTAGACCCGGCAACATATGCCGAGCTCGGATTATGCGTCCATGTTCGACGCCTGTGCCGTACTACCCGCCGCGGGAGGACCGGAGGCCTTCGCCACCAGAAGACAGTGGTGAGGGGAGCGATTGCCCTGATGAAGCACCGGCGTCTGATGCGCACGATGTACGGACTTGCTCAGAATAGCTGTCTATTGCGAACAACGGCAAGGCAGGCACGCCGTCAGTCGATCGATACCCCGTCGGCAATGCCGGGCTCGACCACGCGCAGACCGTCCGATTCGGCCTGTTTGCGCAGGTCATCGGGGAATTCTTCGGTGGTCAAGGCCAGAATGGTCGGGCCGGCACCCGAGACGGTCGCCGCGATACCCGCGGCGCGCAACAGCTCGATCCACTTCGTGGTGAGCGGTAGCGCGGGGGCACGCTGGCTCTGGTGCAACCGGTCGGCGGTGGCCGGCATCAGCAGATCGGGGCGATCGGTCAGCGCGACAACGGCCAGCGCCGCCCGGCTGACGTTGAACGCCGCGTCACCGTGGGGTACCTGCTCGGGCAGCAGCCCCCGGGTGTGCGCCGTGGAGGAGCGTTCCTGCGGGATCAGCACCACCGGGCGCAGCGCGGGCGCCGGGGTGAGCCGCACCGCCCGATAGGCACGGGCCTGCACGGCATCGGTTTCGGTCCACGACACCACGATTGCGCCGAGCACGCTGGCCGCCGCGTTGTCGGGATGTCCTTCGAACTCCGAGGCGAGCTGCACCAGCCGGTCATCGTCCATGCGCAGCTCCGGGTCGAACTTCGCGGCCAGGCCGGCGCCGGCGGCGAGCCCACCGACCACGGCCGAGGCGCTGGAGCCCAGGCCACGCGAATGTGGAATCACGTTGCGGCACACCACGTCGAGACCGTCGGCCCACACACCCAGCGATTCCAGTCCACGCTCGATCGCGCGAACCACCAGATGCGTTGGGCCCCAGGGCACGTCGTCGGCGCCTTCACCCTCGACACGGATGGCGAGACCCGATTCGGTGGTGCGCACCACGATTTCGTCGTAGATGCCCAATGCCATTCCCAGACAATCGAATCCGGGACCGAGATTGGCCGTGGAGGCGGGAACGCGCACGGACACTTCGAGACCGGCGGGCAGCGTCGCTGTCATCAGCGTGGGCTCGGGTGCGGCCAACTCAGGCCAGCTCGAGTTCACGGGCGATAGCGACCGGGTCGACGGCGATCGGCTTGACCTCGGGCATCCCGGCCAGCGCGTTGTCGGGGTCCTTGAGACCGTTGCCGGTCACGGTGCACACGACGGTCAGGCCCGAATCCAGCCAGCCTTCCTTGCGCGCGGCCAGCAGACCGGCCACGCTCGCCGCCGACGCGGGCTCCACGAAGACGCCCTCTGTCGCGGCGACCAAACGATACGCGGCCAAGATCTCGTCGTCGGTGGCCGCGCGGAACGCGCCACCGGACTGCTCCTTGGCCTCCATCGCACCGTTCCACGACGCCGGGGCGCCGATCCGGATGGCGGTCGCGATGGTCTCCGGGTCCTTCACCGGCGCGCCGTTGACCAGCGGCGCGGCACCGGCGGCCTGCACGCCGAGCATGCGCGGCAGCACCGAGGTGATGCCGTCGGCGTGGTACTCGCGGTACCCACGCCAGTAGGCGGTGATGTTGCCGGCGTTACCGACCGGAAGCACGTGCACATCGGGCGCCTTGCCGAGCACGTCGCAGATCTCGAACGAGGCGGTCTTCTGGCCTTCGATACGCGCCGGATTCACCGAGTTCACGAGGCCGACCTGCGGGAACTCCGCCGTCACCTTGCGCGCCAGCTCCAGACAGTCGTCGAAGTTGCCCTCGACCTGGATGATCTTGGCGCCGAGCATCACGGCCTGGGCCAGCTTGCCCATCGCGATCTTGCCCTGCGGGATCAGCACCGCGCATTCCATGCCCGCGCGGGTGGCGTACGCCGCGGCCGAGGCCGAGGTGTTGCCGGTCGACGCGCACAGCACGGCCTTCTGACCGCGGTACTTGGCGTCGGTCATCGCCATGGTCATGCCACGGTCCTTGAACGAACCGGTCGGGTTGGCACCCTCGACCTTGAGATACACCTCGCACCCGGTGAGCGCGGACAGGTGCGGCGCGGGGACCAGCGGGGTACCGCCCTCGAACAGGGTCACCGGCTCCCAGTCGGCCGCACCGGCCAAACGGTCGCGGTAGGCAGCGATCAGACCGGGCCAGCGCGAGTGCACGCCGGTCTGGGGGGCGATGCCGTTCGTCATTCTTCGGTGCCTTCCAATCTGAGAACGCTGGTCACAGCGGTGACGGATTCCATGTCCGCCAATACCGCGACAGTATCTGCCAGCGACGACTCCACCGCATGGTGGGTGACGACCACGAGCCGGGCGCCGTCGCCGTGGCCCTGCTGACGCACGGTCGAGATGCTCACCCCGTGCTGGGCGAAGGTGTCGGCGACCGCGGCGAGCACGCCGGGGCGGTCCTCCACCTGCAGGTTCACGTGGTAGCGGGTGGGGGTGTCACCGATCGGCGCGATCGGCAGCTCAGCATAGACCGATTCGCCGGGCGCACGACCACCGTAGAACTTGTTACGCGCGGCCATCACCAGGTCGCCGAGCACGGCCGACGCGGTGGGGGCGCCACCGGCGCCCTGCCCGTAGAACATCAGGCGACCGGCGTTGTCGGCTTCCACGACGACCGCGTTGAACGCGCCGTTCACCGAGGCCAGCGGGTGCTTGCGCGGGATGAGCGCCGGGTAGACGCGCACCGAGACGCGATCCTTGCCGCCCTCTTCCAGCGTCGGCTCGCCCGGACCGGCCGAGACGCGCTCGCAGATGGCGAGCAGCTTGACCGTGCAGCCGACAGCCGACGCGGTCTCCAGGTCCTCGGCGGTGATCTTGGAGATGCCCTCGCGATAGACATCGGCCGCGGTCACGCGGGTGTGGAACGCCAGCGAGGCCAGGATCGCGGCCTTGGCGGCGGCGTCGTAGCCCTCGACGTCGGCGGTGGGGTCGGCTTCGGCGTAGCCGAGCGCGGTGGCCTCGGCGAGCACGTCGTCGTAGGCGGCGCCGGTCTCGTCCATCGCGGAGAGGATGAAGTTGGTGGTGCCGTTGACGATGCCGACGACCTTGTTCACCCGGTCACCCGACAGCGACTGGATCAACGGCCGGACCACCGGGATCGCACCGGCGACGGCGGCCTCGAAGTACAGGTCGGCGCGGCTGCCCTCGGCGGCGGCGGCGAGTTCGCCGGTGTAGTCGGCCAGCAGCGCCTTGTTGGCGGTGACGACGGACTTGCCCGCGTTGAGCGCGTCGCCGATCAGCTTGCGAGCGGGGTCGATGCCGCCCATGACCTCGACGACCAGGTCGACATCGTCGCGGGCGACGAGCGCGGAGGCGTCGGTGGTGAGCAGCTCGGCGGGCAGACCGCGGTCCTTGCCGAGGTCGCGCACCGCGACACCGCGCAGCACGAGCGGCGCTCCGATACGCGAACGCAGGTCATCGGCGTGATCGCGCAGCACGCGAACCACCTCGGTGCCGACAGTGCCCATCCCGAGCACGGCTACGCCGAGCGGACGTCCCGCGTCCTTGGTGCCGTTCATTCTTCCACCTCCAGGCTGAGCAGGTCCGCTACCGTTTCCCGGCGCAGAATCAGTCGCGCCGCACCGTCACGCACCGCGACCACCGCGGGCCGGGTGAGCAGGTTGTAGCGGCTCGACATCGAGTAGCAGTACGCACCGGTCGCCGCCACGGCCACCAGGTCACCGGGGGCCGCGTCAGCGGGCATCCAGGTGTCACGAATGACGATATCGCCACTCTCGCAATGCTTTCCGACCACGCGCGCGACGACCGCGTTGGCGTCCGACGAGCGCGAGACCAGACGGCAATCGTAGTCGGCCTGGTACAGCGCGGGGCGGATATTGTCGCTCATCCCGCCGTCCACGCTGACGTAGCGACGGCGCGCGCCACCGTCGAGTTCGACATCCTTGATGGTGCCGACCTCGTACAGGGTCACGGTGCCGGGGCCCGCGATGGCGCGCCCCGGTTCCACGGCGATGGTCGGCTCGGGCAGCCCGGCACGGTCGGCTTCGGCGGCGACCAGCGCGCGCAGGTTGGTGGCGAATTCGCCCAGCGGCGGCGGGTTGTCGCTCGGCAGGTACGAAATGCCGAGGCCACCGCCGAGGTCCAGGGTCGAGATCTGCGCGGTGCGGTCGATGCCGAACTTGTCGATGGCCTCGCGCAGCAGGCCGAGCATGCGGCGTGCGGCGATCTCGAAGCCGTCGAGTTCGAAGATCTGCGAGCCGATGTGGCTGTGCAGACCGACCAGACGCAGGTTGTCGGCCTCGAAGACGCGCGCGAGGGCTTCCATGGCGTCGCCGCCCGCGATCGAGAAGCCGAACTTCTGGTCCTCGTGCGCGGTGGAGATGTACTCGTGGGTGTGTGCCTCGACGCCGACGGTGACGCGGACCAGCACGTCCTGCACCACGCCCGCCGCACCGGCGACGGCTTCGAGCCGCTCGATCTCGTAGAGCGAGTCGACGACCACGTGCCCGACACCGGCCGTGACGGCCGCTTCGAGCTCGGGCACCGACTTGTTGTTGCCGTGCAGCGCGATGCGCTCGGCCGGGAAACCGGCGTTCAGCGCGACCGCGAGCTCGCCGCCGGAGCACACGTCCAGGGAAAGGCCCTCGTCCCGGATCCAGCGCGCGATCTCGCCGCACAGGAACGCCTTGGACGCGTAGTGCACGCGAGCGTTCGGCCCGAACGCGGCGACCATGTCGCGGCAGCGCGAGCGGAAGTCGTCCTCGTCGATCACGAACAGCGGGGTGCCGTACTGCTCGGCGAGCTGCGTGACGGGCACGCCCGCCAGCCGGACCACACCGTCGTCACCGCGTGCGGCGTTGCGCGGCCAGACGTTCTCGGGGAGGTCGATCATCTGCCTCGGGTCGGTCGGGCGCTCGGCCAGGCTCGGCGCGTGCGGGATCTCTGCGTGCCGGGGACCGGCCGGGTGTGCACTCATTTCGGTGCGTCCTTCCATGAAAAGCTTGCCGGTGTTCACATGCGCTCCGGTGCGCTCACGCCGAGCAGGGCAAGGCCGTTGGCCAGCACCTGGCGGGTCGCCTTGACCAGTTCGAGCCGGGCGGCGTTGAGCCCGGTGACGGCGTCGTCGCCCTTGGGCAGCACGCGCATGTCGTCGTCGGACTGGAACGGGTGGTAGACACCGGCCAGTTCTTCGAGGTAGCGGGCGATGCGATGCGGTTCGCGGGCGTCGGCGGCGGTCGCGACCACGCGCGGGAAATCGCCGAGAGTGCGGATCAGATCACCTTCGCGACCGGAGGTCATCAGCGCGAAATCCGGTTCGGCAGAAGCGAATTCGGGATACTTCGCGGCGTTGCCGATGATGCTGTTGGTCCGCGAGTGCGCGTACTGGACGTAGTAGACCGGGTTCTCGCTGCTCGCCTTGGTCCACAGGTCCAGGTCGATGTCGATGCTCGAGTTCACCGAGGAACGCACCAGCGAGTAGCGCGAGGCGTCGACACCGATCTGCTCGACGAGGTCGTTGAGGGTCACCACGGTGCCCGCGCGCTTGCTCATCTTCACGGCGACGCCGTCGCGCACCAGGTTCACCATCTGCCCGATCAGCACCTCGACGGTGTCGGGGTTGTCGCCGAACGCGGCGGCGGCAGCCTTCAACCGGCCGATGTAGCCGTGGTGGTCGGCGCCGAGCATGTAGATGGCCAGGTCGAAGCCGCGGGCGCGCTTGTTCTGGAAGTAGGCGATGTCACCGGCGATGTAGGCGGCGTTGCCGTCGCTCTTGAGGACGACGCGGTCCTTGTCGTCGCCGTATTCGGTGCTGGCGATCCACCACGCACCGTCCTTCTCGTACAGGTTGCCCGAGTTCTTCAGCTGCTCGACGGCCTGTTCGACGGCGCCGGAGGCGAACAGTTCGCTCTCGTTGAAGTACACGTCGAAATCGGTGCCGAACTCGTGCAGGTCCGCGCGGATCTGGGCGAACATCTGCTGCACGCCCTCGCTGCGGAACACCTCGTGCCGCTCGTCGGCGGGCAGGGTGAGCACGTCGGGATGCGCGGCGACGATGCCGGCGCTGATCTCGGCGATGTACTCGCCCGCGTACCCGTCCTCGGGGGTCGGTTCGCCCAGCGCGGACGCGACCAGCGACTTCGCGAAGCGGTCGATCTGCGCGCCGTGGTCGTTGAAGTAGTACTCGCGGGTCACATCGGCGCCCTGAGCGGCCAGGATGCGACCCAGCGCGTCACCGACGGCGGCCCAGCGGGTACCGCCGAGGTGCACCGGACCGGTGGGGTTCGCGGAGACGAATTCGAGGTTGATCTTGGTGCCTGCCAGCGCGGACCCGGTGCCGTAGGTCTGCCCCGCGGCCAGGATCTGGCTGACGATGGCGCCCTGCGCCGACGCGGCGAGACGGATGTTCAGGAACCCGGGCCCGGCGATCTCGGCCACCTCTATGCCCTCGGTGGCCGACAGCGCCTCGGCCAGCCAGCCGGCCAGCTCGCGAGGGTTGGTTCCGACCCGCTTGGCCACCTGCATGGCCACATTCGTGGCATAGTCGCCGTGTTCGGGGTTGCGCGGACGCTCCACTGTGACCTGCTCGGGCAGGACCGACGAGTCCAGTCCGCGTTCGACAAGCACCTTCGCCGCGGTGGTACGAAGGAGATCTGCAAGGTCAGCTGGAGTCACGAGTCTCTATCCTATTGGCTGGGCCCCTTGCAACCACGACCGCCCGCCGCGAACCCACCGATCCACACGTCGAAAGAGCACAACGAGCGATGCCTAGCAGGACCAGCGCCACATCAGCCAAGGCCGTGCGGGCCGCGGGGAAGTCGTCTCCGTCCCGCAAGACCCGCAAGGGCAACCTTCCGGGCAAGAAGCGCGACACCCCCTGGGTGCTGCTCGGCGCGGGCGTCGCCATCGTCGCGCTGATCGGACTGCTGGCCTACAGCCTCGTGCCCAAGTACATGGACCAGGCCGCGATCCGCGAAGCCCAGACCGACCTCAAGGAATGGGTCCCCTCCAAGGAGAACCAGGACCCGTCGGCGAAGATCGACGGCGTCGTGAAGGCGGAGTACCCGGCCGGTCTGCACGTGACCGCCAGCCAGCGCGTGGCCTACGACAAGACCCCCGCCTTCGGTGGCCCGCACGACGGCGCGTGGGCGAACTGCACGGGCACCGTGTACGCCAAGCCGATCCGCATGGAGAACGCGGTGCACTCGCTCGAGCACGGCGCGGTCTGGATCGCGTACAACCCCGACAAGGTCGACGCGGCCGGTGTCGAGAAGCTGTCGAACTTCGTCAAGGGCCGCCAGTACTCGCTGATGTCGCCGTACCCGGGTCTGGACTCGGCGATCTCGCTGCAGTCGTGGGGGCACCAGCTCAAGCTGGACAACGCCGACGACGCGCGGATCAAGCAGTTCATCTCCGCCCTGCGCGAGAACCCCTACGCCTACCCCGAGGTCGGCGCGAGCTGCTCGAACCCGATCTTCGACGCGAACAACCCGCCGCCGTTCGACTCCACGCCCTACGGTCCCGAAGCGGTCCCGATGGACGGTAAGGGCCTGACGCAGGACCAGACCGAACTCGGCGGCGGCGGCACGGGCTCGGGCATCCCCGGCCTGCCGAACATCCCGATGCCGGGCGGCCTGCCCTCGGGTCAGTAGTGAGCGCGCCCGAAGAGAACACCGTCGAACCCGACGACACCGCGTCCGAGTCGAGCGCGCGTCGCCCGGCCGGGGCGGTGCTGGTCCTCGGCGCGATCGGTCTGCTGCTGCTCGGCGCGGTGGCGGGTGTGCTGTTGCGGATGCCGCTGGAGAAGAACGCCGAACCGGAGCCGAGCGCTGTCGACATCGGTTTCAGCCAGGACATGTCGGCGCACCACGCGCAGGCCGTCGACATGGCCGGAGTGGCGCTGATCGCCTCGACCGACAACGACGTGCGCCGCCTCGCCTACGACATCCTGACCACCCAGCAGAACCAGATCGGCCGCATGCAGGCCTGGTTGCAGCTGTGGGGCGAGTCCAACCAGAACGTGGACGGCTACATGGGCTGGATGACCGACGACCACGGCAGCACCGGCCACCACGGTGGTTCCACCGCCGAACCGGCGATGCCGGGGCCGATGCAATCCATGCCCGGGATGGCCAGCCAGGAGGAGATGACCGCGCTGCGCCGGTCCACCGGCCCGGCGCTGGACACGATGTTCCTGCAACTGATGCTGCGCCACCACCAGGGCGGCGTCCCGATGCTCGACTACGCCGCCGAGCACGCCGACACCACCGCGGTCCGCACCTTGGCCGCCACCATGTCGAAAACCCAAGAGGGCGAATCGCAGCTGATGACCACCATGCTCGCCGCCCGCAACGCCACGCCCCTCCCCCTCAGCTGACCCCCTGGTGCCGGACCGGCCAACCCCCGGTCCGGCACAGTTTTTGGCGCACCGCACTCCATGCGATACGCTGTCGCTGCCCGATCGCCTCACCGCGACCGGCATCTATCCCGCCCTCGTAGCTCAGGGGATAGAGCGTCTGCCTCCGGAGCAGAAGGCCGCAGGTTCGATTCCTGCCGAGGGCACGCGAAGAAGGCCCCCGACCAACGGTCGGGGGCCTTCTTCGTCGAGCGGTTACGTCTGATCCCGATCGGGTCCATCCGCGATGAAGAACAGCATGGATGCAATCAGCGCCGTTTGTGTGAACAGCTGTGCCACCGGGTCGCCCAAGGGCATCCCGGTACGGATGATCGACGTGGTGATGCCCACCAGGACCGAACTGGCTACGACCAGCAGGGCAACCTTCCTACGCTGTGTCCATGGTTTCGCCGGACGGTTTGCCGCAATAGTGTCCAGCCCGTCTGCCAACACCAGCAGACCCGCAACAAAGAGCGCCAGGCCGAACAGGCGACCTGCCGCCAGGTCGTCCCAGTCCTTGCTGACAGCCATTCTGATCAGGGAAGCAAGGTACAGGCCGATGACCGCAAGCGCGCCGACCCCCTTGAACCTCGACCATCGCTTCTGCGCATACGCGACAACCGATCCCATCCCATGTGTGCTCACACCATGAGGCTACAAGTGCGTCCGATGTTGCCGCAGCGCGGAATTCGACATCTACCTCGATCAGAGCAGGAGACCGGTATCGGACTTCTTCGTCTTCGCTGGATAGAGTCGAGAGCGGCGCTGACGCGAATCTCGTTGAAGGACAACAAACGATGCCTGGCAGCAACGAACCCGCAGTGCGGTGCTTCGCATTGATCGATGACGAAAGAGGCTACCCAGATGGCTGGCGCGCGCGTCGGATCACCGGGCTTGTGCGAGCAATTCATCGAGAGTTGGCGGGCATCGGACGGATCCTCGAAGTGATCCGATGACGCTGCCCCGCCTGATCGCCACCGACCTCGATGGCACCCTCTTACGCGCTGACGGGACGATCTCCCAGCGCACGGTCGACGCATTGCGGACCGCTGTCAGCGCCGGGATCGAGGTGGTTGTCGTCACCGCGCGCCCACCCCGCTACCTCGACGCTGTCGTCGCCGCGACAGGGCTCACCGGAACGGCGGTGTGCAGCAACGGGGCCCTCGTCTACGACATCGCATCTCGCACCGTGGTCGAGTGCCGTGCCCTCTCCGTCGCCGCGGCGCGCGCCGTGGCGTACGCGGTCGCGGGAGCGGTCGAGGGGGTCGGGTTCGCGGTCGAGACCGGCCACCGGGTGTTCTTCGAGCCGGGCTACCGGCCGAGGCTGACGCGCGACACCGGGGCCGAGTCGCCCGTGCCGGTTCTCGCCGACCTGTGGGCCCTCGATGGCCCCATCGTGAAGCTCCTCGCCTATTCCGCGCGGCACGACGCGGACTTCCTCGTCGCCGCCGCCGAGGAATCCGCGCCGGGGGCGGCGCAGTTCACCCACTCCGGCGGCCGCGGCCTGCTGGAGATCAGCGCGTCCGGCGTCACCAAAGCCGGCACGCTCGCCGAGCTGTGCGCCGAACGCGGCATCGCCGCCGCCGACGTCCACGCCTTCGGCGACATGCCCAACGACCTCACGATCCTGAACTGGGCAGGCACCGGGTACGCGATGGGCAACGCCCATGCCAGTGTGCGGGCGGCGGTGGCCAGACATACCGCGTCGAACGAGGAGGACGGGGTCGCTGTCGTCATCGAAAGGCTCTTCGAGCGTCTGTAGTCGAGCCATGGTGTCTAGCCGGCCGCCTCCTTCGGGCCGTGGTAGGCGGCCTCGACCAATCGCGTCAGTTCCGCGTTGAATTCCGGCAGGGCTTCGATATTGCTGAGATGACCGGTCGGCAATACTTCCATCCGCACGAAACTTCCTGTCGTCCGCAGCATTTCGGAAATTCGAACCGAATGTGCGACTGGGATCACGTCATCGAAGGAACTTGCGACGATCGAGGTGGGCACCACCAGGTTTCGCGCGGATTCGCCCAGATCCATATCGGCGGCCAGCAACCCGAAGCGAGCCCGGACCAGCGCCGGACAGGACCGGACGATATTCATGCCGAAGTCGAGCAGGTCCCCCTTGGCGGCGGTGCTCATGATCTGCCGGGCGAACAGCCACTCCACCGGGGCGATCGGCGGGAAGACGATCGGGAAGCCGATGCCGGCGCGGCCGAGCAGGAACGGCAGCGGCACTTTCAGCTTCAGTAGCCGCGACGGCCGGTTGAACAACGGCACCACGGTGGTCTCGAAGATCAGGTGCGCGGCCGCGGTATTGGCGAGCAGCACCGAATGCGCCCTTGCCGCAACCTGTTGCGGATAGCGACCGGCCCAGGCTTGCAGAGTCATACCCCCCATGCTGTGACCGACCAGGACCGCGCGCTGCCCGGCGTCCAGGGTCGCGTCGAGCACATCGGCGAGATCGTCGGCGAGCAGGTCCATGCTGAGCTTGCTCGTGCCGAACTCGCTGGCACCGTGACCGCGCTGGTCGTAGGCGATGACGCGGTACGCACCGGCGAACGCGTTGATCTGGGCATTCCAGTATTCGATAGCGCAGGTCCAGCCGTGCACCAACACGATCGCCGGTGCGTCCTCGGGGCCGTAGGAGTGCACGCGCAGCCGAGTTCCGTCCCTGGTGGTCACGGGGACGACCCGACAGGCGACGGTAGGCGGGTTGAACGCGGCGGTCGCGTAGGAACGGGACCGTAGGTCGGCGCGGTGAGCGTCGAACAGAGCACTGGATATGCCCGTCCACGCCGCCGCCAGCAAGGCAAGCATCGGACAACTCCTTTGTTGTTACTGATCGAGACAGTAAGGCCACGGAGGTGCCCGGTTGCTGGTGCTGAGGGTGAATGGTCACAGACCACAGTGACGGCAGCGAGTAGCCGTGATCGTTCCAGCGTCGGCATCGGCGACAGGCGGGTGCGCACGGAACGACACCGGGAGGTTTCGCGCGGCGTGGCGGATAACCGGCCAAATTTGGCGGGACCGGATCGGCAGGTTACGGTACGCCGAAAGCTTGGTGTACCCGCACGAACCGGGCGAGGCTGCTTCGGAGCAGAAGGCCGCGGTTTCGATTCCCGCCGGGACACAGTTCGATGTTGGTTTTTGATCTCGCACGGTTCCATACGTTGTGGGGGCCGACGCCCCCGATGACATCAGGAGCGTTGCCATGACGAATCCGCCCGAGGGACAACAGCCTCCCTTCGGTCAGCAGCCGCCCGATCCGGGGATGCCGTCCGGGCCGCCGGGGTATCCACATGCGGGGTTCGGGGCGGGCGGGCCGCCGGGGCCCGAGTATCCGGATGGGCCCGATGTGTTCGTGCCGCCGCCCGCGCCGAAGAAGAAGCGGACCGGGTTGTTCGTCGCGCTGGGGATTGTCGCGCTGGTGGTGATCGGCGTGCTGGTGGCGGGCGTCGTACTCACGTTGCAGGGACGTACGCCGCTGTCGTCGGACGAGAAGCAGATCGAAGTCGCGGTGCGCGACTTCTACGACACGCTCGATTCCGAGGGTTTCATCGCCGCCGCGCAACTGGCCTGCCAGGCGGATCGCACGGAGATCGACAATCTCACCCCCGAACAGCGGGCGCAGTTCGAGCGGGCGACGGTGCAGGTGACGATCGACGAGGTCAAGGACATCGTCATCACCGGCGACGACGCGAAAGCGACGGTCACCGGCCAGCTGACGCTGTCGGTGGAGGGCGAGGAGCCCGATACCGAGTCGAGCACCGAGGAGCACCTCACCAAGGAAGACGGCACCTGGAAGATCTGCTCGGCACCGGCCAACAAACACTGACCGAACACCCGGTGACGCCTCCCGGTATCGCCTGGAACCGCCGCTACCCTCGAAAACATGGGCTGCTGCGGAGCGTCGCGCCGGACAGTACTGGCCGCCGCGGTGGGCACGGCGCTCGCCGCGGCGATACCGGGTTCCGGTGCGGCGCACTTCGATCCGCTGATCGCGCTCGACTTGGAAGTCGTCACGGTGACCGATCGTGGCGTGGTGCTGACCTGGACCACGTTCGGTCTCGACCCGGGAGGCCGACCGTTCCCGGTCCCCGCTGATACCGAAGTGCGCCTGGCCCCGGCGGATTCCTTCCGCGAGCCGGTCACCGTCTACTACGACGACACCAGAACCCCGTTCCACTACGCCGAGATCGACGACCTCGAACCCGGCCGCCCGTACCGATTCCAGGCCCTGTCCAACGGAATTCGCGCGGCCCCCGCCCCGACGCTCACCACGGCTGGACCCGGCACTTCCGAAGCACGCGGCGAATTCACCACGCTCACCCCACCTCCCGGCCGCCTGCTGCACACCATCGCTCTGGCCAATGACGTGCACTACGGCGAAACGGTGAGTGGCATCGTGATCGCCGGTTTCCCACCCGGATACCAGAGCGACCCGCCGTATCCGCGGTTTATGCTCGACGCCCTCCTGGCCGATATCAGTGCCCGCGACGCCTCGCTTCTGCTTCTGGCCGGCGATCTCACGAACGAGGCAACCGCCGACGAATCCCGTTCTGTCCGCGCACATCTGGACTCGTGGGGGACTCTCGGCACCGACTACCTGGTCGCCCGTGGCAACCACGACCGCCCGCACAGCTATCCGGACTGCGCCGACTGCTGGGGCGACCATTTCCTGCCCCGTCAGCAAGTGACCGAACACCATCTCGGCGACCTGCGCATCCTCGGCCTCGACACCAGCGCCCCTGACGCGGCGGGCGGCACCATGGACCGCGCGCAACTCGACGCTCTCACCGCGACCCTGCGCGCCGACCCGGACCGGCCGACCATCGTGTTCGGCCACCATCCCGTCACCGCCGAGGCGGGCTTCACCAACATCGGCGGCCCCGGCTTCATCCTCGACCGCGCTGCCGCCCTCGAACTACAGGGCCTCTACCAGCGGGCACCGGGCGTGTTCCTGCACCACAGCGGTCATACCCACCGAACCCGGCGCACCCGGCCCGACCTGTCCTGCGCGGTGGAATTCCTGGAAGTCGGTGCGGTGAAGGAGTATCCGGGCGGGTACTGCCTGCTCCACATCTACGAGGGCGGCTACCGGGCGAACTTCTACAAGACCCGATCCGAGGATGCCCGCCGCTGGAGCAGCCTGACTCGCGGCCAGTACTTCGGCACCGCGCCGGACTATCTCCTCGGCACGATCGAGGACCGCAACCACGTCGTCACCCGGGATCTCTCCGGACTCTGATTCGCCGGTCTGCGCATGTCACGCGGGGTATCTTGCCTGAGGCACCCCCCATCACAGGATGGGCCCCTGGTGGAAGGACGCGAATGGCCTCGCGCGGTTGGAAACCTTTGGCCGGGCTGATGACGGTCGCCATGGTGTCGCTCGGTCTGAGCGCCTGCTCCTCCTCCTCTGGCAGCGCCGGCGAGATCACCGTCTACAACGCCCAGCACGAGTCGCTCACCAAGAAGTGGGTCGCGGCGTTCACCGAGGAGACCGGCATCAAGGTCACCTTGCGCCAGGGTGGTGACACCGCGCTGGGCGATCAGCTCGTCGCCGAGGGCCCCAACTCCCCCGCCGACGCCTTCCTCACCGAGAACTCGCCGGCCATGACGCTCGTGGAGAACGCGGGTCTGTTTGCCGATGTCGACAAGGCGACCCTCGATCAGGTGCCGGCCCGGTACCGTCCGTCGACGGGCATGTGGACAGGAACCGCCGCTCGTGCAACGGTTTTCGTCTACAACAAGGACGATCTCCAGATCGCGGAGCTGCCCGCCTCGCTGCTGGATCTCGCGCAGCCACAGTGGCAGGGCCGCTGGGCGGCGGCCACGTTCGGCGCCGACTTCCAGGCGCTCGTGGCGGGTTTGCTCGCCGTGAAGGGCGAGAACGTCACCCGCGCCTGGCTGCGCGGCATGAAGGCCAACGCGACCACCGTGCGCAACAATGTCGCGACCATGAAGGCGGTCAACGCGGGCACTCCCGACAGCGGCGTGATCTACCACTCCTCCTGGTACCGCGACCAAGCCGCGCAGGGCAGCGCGAACACGGCGCTGCACTACTTCAAGAACCAGGACCCCGGCGCCTTCGTCAGCGTATCGGGTGGCGGCGTGCTGAAGTCGAGCAAGAAGCAGGAATCCGCGCAGAGATTCCTGGCCTTCATCACCGCGAAGAAGGGCCAGGAAATCCTGCGCGACGGCGATTCGATGGTGTACCCGGTGGCAGGCGATGTCGCCGCCAACCCCGCGCTGCCACCACTGGCCGACCTGCAGGCGCCCGCGATCGACCCGAGCAAGCTCGACGCGAAGAAGGTCACCCAGCTGATGACCGAGGCGGGGCTGCTCTAGGCGCCGGGTCGACCTCGTTGGTCGAGCGCACCGAAGTGCCGGCGCGCGGCTGAGTGGTTTACAACATCTCCGGAAACCAGACGGTTTCCAGAGACCGCCCTTCTCGGGCGTCGTCGGTTCACGCCACAAATGTGGCACAAACGTCTGTTTCCGCGTCAATCGGAATGGTTTCACCAGCACCCGCAAGGTGCCGGTCAGCGCCTGCCCGTCGGCGGACATTGTTTACCCGGCCTCCTGCTCGGGGGTCCGGGGATCGTGAGAAGTCCTGTTCGATCGTCGGCCATTTGGCGAGGTTGATCGCCGCGTTGTGATCACGATCAGCACGAAATCCGCACTTGCAGAGGAATACTCGATTCGCCAGCGACGAGTCGGGGTTGATCGTTCCGCAGGCCGAGCACCGTTTGCTCGAGGGATACCAGCGATTCGCGATAGTGACCGTGCCGCCGCACCACGCTTGTTTGTAAGTCAGCAGCCGAGCGAAGTCGGACCATCCGGCATCGCTGATTGCGCGCGCCAAGCGGTGGTTGCCGAGCATCCCCACCACGTTCAGGTCTTCGACAACAATCCGGTCGTGGGTTTTGACCAGACTGTTCGCGATCTGATGGGTGAAGTGGCGACGAATATTGGCGACTCGATGATGGTGGCGTCCCAGCCGGGCAGCTGCCTGTCTGCGGTTATGTGACCCTTTCTGTTTCCGAGACAACGACTTCGCCAGACGGCGTTGCTCGGCCAGTTCGGTAGCCAAGGGTTTGGGAGCGGTGGCGACGCGCGCGACTTCGGCCCCGTCGGCGGTCGCCGCGACCGCGAACACGGTCAACCCTCGGTCGATGCCGACCCAGCCTCCGTCATCGTTGTGTTCCCGCGGCCGGTGATGGTGAGCCGGGTGCAGATCGGATGCCTCGGTAGTCAGGCTGATCCACCAGCGCCGCGCCCGAAAAGTGACGGTGGCATAGAGGATCTTCGCTCGTCCGTTGGCGAGCATCCGCCGCAACCGGCGCGTGTCCTCACGCACCCTGACCGCACCGATCCCCGGCAAGGTCACCGACCGCGCGATCTGGTCGTCACCGATTCGGATCGCCGTCCATCCAGCCTTGGCATGTTTGTTGCGGATCCGAAACGCCGGGACAGTGTTGATCTTCTTCTTGAATCGAGGAAACCTGATCCGCTTACCTGCGCGTTTGCCGGTCCTGGAGTCCGAGAACGCAGCCAAGGCGCGACCGCAGTCGACGGCGGCTTCCTCGAAGACCTGCTGGCACACCTGGGTACGCCACGCCAGCCCGGTCACGAGGATCTCGGTGACCCCGTCCGCGTCGACAGCGAAGACCCGTCCCGCGTCTTCGGACTTCTTCCAGGTGTTGAATGTGTTGATCAGATCGAACCGGGTCCACGGCACTGGATGTTTCCGAGAGATCTTTCGTTTGGCTAGCGCGTCCTTGACAAAATCTAGGCTTTGGTTGAACGCGAACCGCGCCGCTCCGGCATGACGGGCGAGCACGACAGACTGCTCGACCGTGGGGTCGAGGCAGTACCGGAAAGTCGTGTGTCGGCTCATCGTCGACAGTGTGACACAGGCCACCGACATCAGATTTTCACGAGATTGAGGGTTGAGATCACGCTGATCCCAACCCTCGCCGCGAGCAATGGGGCACGGCAATATCTATCGCGAGGCGGGCGTGGCTGAGTGGTAAGGCAACGGTCTGCAAAGCCGTCTACGCGGGTTCAATTCCCGCCGCTCGCTCTGTGGGAAAGCGGCTGGGTCGTGGAATGATCGTTTTCATGTCACGGCCCAGACCGCTTTCCGAGGACCCGATCGCCGAGGCTCACCGGCAGTGGGTCGCCCACGGCTGGGAGTCGGTTGCCGATGGGATGGCCCTGGTGACCTCGCTGGTTCGGGCGCAGCAGATCGTGATGGCGCGTGTCGACGAGGCGCTCAAACCGTCGGGGCTGACATTTTCCCGCTACGAACTCCTGCAACTGCTCAGTTTCAGCCGCACCGGCGCGCTGCCGATGGCCAAGGCGAGTGCACGTCTGCAGGTGCACCCGACGAGCGTGACCAATACCGTCGATCGGCTCGAAGCCGCCGGACTGGTGGTCCGCGTTCCGCACCCCAGTGATCGACGGGCAACTCTCATCGAAATCACCAGCGAGGGAAGGCAATCCGTGGCCGACGCCACGGCGGCACTGAACGCCGAGGTGTTCGCCGAACCTGGCCTGCCCGCCGACCAGGGCCGCGACCTGTTACGACTGCTGGCACAATTCCGTCACGACGCGGGCGATTTCGAGGTCGACGATCCGGAAAACCTCACATTCCACGCGACCTGGCAATCGACCGGAGAATCTTCTGCCGATTCCCTTGGCAGCTAGCCCGAAAAGGTCCACGATGTAGCCCATGGTGCTGATCCTCGGGGTGTCGGCGGGCGCGGGTGGAGCCCGTGCGTTGCTGACCCATTCCGATCAGCCCCACATGCCGCCCATCGACCGGATCCACGTACCGCGCCGGGCGGGCGGATCGGTGGAGGAATCGGTCCTCACCGCGATCCATCGCATGCGCGCCGCGGCCGCTGAACGCGACGAGTACATTTCCGGCACCGCGGTCACCTGCCGCAGCGAGTTACAGGCCGACGCGATCAGAGCGGCAGCGGGCCGGGCCGACTTCGCGATCGTCGACGAACCATTGGCTCAGTTGCGCTACCTGCGTTTCAGCGGACTGCTGCCCGCCACCGACTCGGTGATGCTCTACGACCTCGGCAGTTCCGGCCTGACCATCACCCACGCCGATTGCCGCACCGAAACCATCCTCGCCGGCAAGCGCAGCACCGTCCTCAGCGGCAACGGCTACGACGCGCTCCTGCGCTGGCAACTCGCGCGCAGTGGCGTCTCGGCCGACGCGCACGCCAGCCGCGAACACCGAGAATCGTTGAGCCGCACCAGAGTTGTCACCGCCGCCGATGCCGACACCGGTGGCCGCGCCGTGCTGACCCGCAGCGATCTGGCCGCGCTCTGCGAAGCGGGACTGCATCATTCGGCGTCGTTCGTGCGCCTGCTGATCGAGGAGACGGGGGTGCAGCCGGGAGCGCTGGCGCTGCTGGGCGGCTGCACCCGCAACCCGAGTCTGCGCGCGGATCTGGCCCAGCTGATCGGCTTGCCGATCGTGTACGACCCTGAGCCGGAATATGTTTCGGCGCGGGGGGCGGTGCTGCTGTGCGCCCGGCGTCCGTCGGCGCGGTTACGGATGCCGCGACGAGGCGCGGGCGTCATCGGAGTGCCGCCGCGCCAGGGCCGCCGAAAACTTCTCGCCGCGGTCGCGGTGACGGCCACCCTCGGTGGTACGGTCGCCGGCCTGCTCAGCAACGACAGTCCCTCGGCGCGGTCCCCTGAACAGGGCACCGCGCCGAGTACCGCGCACTTCATCGACGGTGCGCCGCACTGGAGACCGAACTAGCGGTTGGTGAAGTTCGGCGGACGCTTCTCGACGAAGGCGGCCATGCCTTCCTTCTGATCCTCGGTCGCGAACAGCGAATGGAACACCCGGCGTTCGAACAGCAGCCCCTCGGCGAGCGTGCTCTCGAACGAGCGGTTCACCGCTTCCTTGGCGATCATCGCGACCGGCAGCGACATCGACGCGATGGTCTGCGCGGCCTCGAGCGCGGTGTCGAGCAGTTCGTCGGCGGGCACGACCCGCGAGACGAGCCCGGAGCGCTCGGCTTCCTCGGCACCGATCATCCGGCCGGTCAGGATCAGATCCATCGCCTTGGCCTTGCCGATCGCCCGGGTGAGACGCTGCGAGCCGCCGATACCGGGGATGACGCCGAGCGTGATCTCGGGCTGGCCGAACTTGGCGTTGTCGGCGGCGATCAGGATGTCGCACAGCATCGCCAGCTCACAGCCGCCACCGAGCGCGTATCCGGAGACGGCGGCGATGGTGGGCTTGCGGAAGTTGGCCAGGCGGTCCCAGCGGGCGAAGTAGTCGGCCAGGAACATGTCCATGTACGACTTGGGCGCCATCTCCTTGATGTCGGCGCCCGCCGCGAAGGCCTTCGCCGAGCCGGTGATCACGACGGCGCCGATGGTGTCATCGCGGTCGAGCTCGTCGAGCGCGGCGATGACGTCGTCGAGGACCTGGGCATTGAGAGCATTGAGTGCCTTGGGCCGGTTGAGGGTGATCCAGCCGACCCCGCCCTTACCGTCGGTGCCGCCCTTGCGCTCCAGCAGAATCGTCTCGAATTCGGTCACAGCCACCCTCTTGTCAATCAACGGTCACGGATGGTGCAGACCATACCGAGCCGCACCGCCCTCCGGTGACCTGGATCTGAACTGTGGCACGCCGTCTGTGACGCATTCCACCGCGCCCGATTTGCGGCACAATCGTCGGCATGGGCAGCGACCACTTCGTGCGGATCACCCGCCTGCGCGCACTGATCGACCACGAGAACACCGGCGCGGGCGAGCGCGCCACCGCGGAGCGCATGCTCGACCGATTGCTTCGAAAATCCGTGGACCACACTGCTTCCCATGCCGCGCCGGACCGCGTCTACGGGTCGCGGCACCACCGTGCGGGTAGGCACGCGAGTACCGCGTCGATCGTGGAGTCGGTCCGCGAGGACATCGCCTTCGCCCGTACTTTCGTGGCCGCGGGCGCGCCCGGCGAGGTCACCGTCCACAGTCCCCTCGCCGCGGCACCCGCCGAGCTCACCGTGGCCGTGACGACCCCGTTCGCCGACCAGATCGTCGTGACCATCACCGACATCCCACCCGCGTGGGGCTGGGAACCCGACGAATTCGACCGCATCACCGCCACAAAGGACCTGCGGCGACTCGCCGACGAACTCGCCGAGATCATCGACAGCTACAACCACGACGGCGCCGACGTGGGCCCGCGCTTCTTCCGCACGATCCGCGCTCAGGAAACCACCCTGATCCGCTGATCGAACCGTTCCTCCCGAGGCCTCGCGGCCCGCGTGTTACCAGCCACGACCCGGGTCGGCCTTCCTGCCGACCACGACCACGACCCCGGCGGTGAGCACCAGCGCGCCGATCCCCAACACCACGCTCGCGACGACCGGTCCACCGGTGGTGTAGTCGGCCACCACCTGCACGACCGCGACCGCGGTCCCCGCCGCCCCGCCGAGCACCAGCACGGCCTCGCGACGCGACACGTACAGCGCGAAGCAGAGCACCCCGATCAGCGCGGTCAGGCCGGGTCGCCACAGCGATTCGCCGAACGTCACCGATTGCGCCCCGATCACCGCGATCACCCCGCCGAGCAGATATCCGGCCCATTCGGCCACCAGCAGGCGAGCCGACGCGAGTCCGAACCACAGCGCACCGAACACCATCAGCGCGATTCCCTGCCACGGCGACCGGACATCGAACAGCTCCGCGGTGACGCTCAGAATGCTCGCGACACCGAAGCACGCCGTGGCGATCATCCCGAGCACGCTCGGCACCAGCAGATATCCGAGAATCGCGACGAACAGTCCCGCGATCGAGGCCGCGATGGCCGTCGCGTCGCCGTGCTGTCCGTCGAACGCCGTCGCCACCGCCCCGGTCACCGACACCGCGGCCAGCACGAGCAGTACCGCGGCCAACCGCACCCGCCCCGCCGACGCGATCGGCACCCGGCGCAACACCCCCGCGCATCCACCGGCCAGTACCACCGCTCCCCACATCGCGCACCCGGCCACCACCACCAGCAACACCACCCGCCCCGACTGCGCCACCTGCGCCCACGCCTCGTCGATGAACAGGCCCAAACCCGCGGCCACCAGCGCGGCCCCCACGTACGCCACGATCTCGGCGGCCACCCGTCCCCCGCCGGCGCGCCCGGCCCGCTCCTGCTCGTCGACCGCCCGCAGCACCGCCCCTCGCTGCTCCCCGCTGAGCACTCCGGACGCCACGAGTCGCTCCAACGCCACATCCACCCGGTGCTCGCGAACCATCCGCCGAGTATGTCGACCCGCGACGGCGATTCCGCCGCAAGCCGGGCGGGGCGTTTCGCCCCCAAGTGACGCAGTTCACAGTAGAATTAGTTTGATGTCCTAGTATCGGGCGATCTATCAATGGCGGAGGCGGTCATGAGCCTGCACGTTCCGGTGAATCCCGTGCGATTCGTGACCTCGGCGGCGCTGTTCGACGGGCACGACGCGGCGATCAACATCATGCGGCGGATTCTGCAGGCCCAGGGCGCCGAGGTGATCCATCTCGGGCACAACCGGTCGGTGCGCGAGATCGTCGACGCGGTGATCGAGGAGGACGTGCAGGGCGTCGCGGTGAGCTCCTATCAGGGCGGGCACATCGAGTTCTTCGAGTACCTGGCGCAGGCCCTGCGCGAGGCGGGTGCCGGTGAGGTGCGGATCTTCGGCGGTGGCGGCGGGGTGATCGTCGCCGAGGAGATCGAGCGGCTCGCGGCGAGCGGCGTGCGGATCTTCTCCCCCGAGGACGGCCAGCGCCTCGGCTTGCCCGGCATGATCAACGAACTGATCCAGCTCTGCGATGTCGACCCCGCGTGCACCGCCCCCGATCTCGACGCGCTCTATACCGGCGATCGACACGCGCTGGCGCGCACCATCACCTGCCTGCAGCAGGGCTCGCTGCCCGACTCCGATCGTGATGCGATTCTCGCGGCCGCGACCACACGGCGTGTTCCCGTCCTCGGCATCACCGGCACGGGCGGGTCCGGAAAGTCCTCCCTCACCGATGAATTGGTGCGCAGGCTGCGGACCGACCAGCAGGACAAGCTGCGCATCGCCGTGCTCGCGGTGGACCCGACCCGCAGGCGAGCAGGCGGCGCCCTGCTCGGTGACCGGATCCGGATGAACGCCCTCGACGGCGATCACGTGTACTTCCGATCACTGGCCACCCGCGGCAATCACGAACTGCCCGACGATATCGACACCATGATCGCCGCCTGCCGGGCCGCCGGTCACGACCTGATCATCCTCGAGACCCCCGGCATCGGCCAGGGTGACGCGGGCATCGTCGACCACGTGGACGTGGCGCTGTATGTGATGACGCCGGAGTTCGGCGCCGCCTCGCAGCTGGAGAAGATCGACATGCTCGACTACGCCGACGTCGTCGCGATCAACAAGTACGAACGCCGCGGCGCGGCCGACGCGGTCCGCGACGTGGCGCGCCAATTGATCCGCAACCGCGCGGAATTCGGCGCGAGCCCCGCTGACATGCCCGTCTTCGGCACCAGCGCGGCGACCTTCGACGACGACGGCGTCACCGCCCTGTACCAGCACCTCACCGGCCTGCTCACCGAACACGGCCTGGCGCTCGAGCCCGGCGCCCTGCCCCGTGTCGACACCTCGGTCTCCACCCGTTTCGCCCAGCTCGTGCCCCCGTCACGGGTCCGCTATCTGGCCGACATCGCCGACACGGTCCGCGGCTACCACGCCGATACCCGGCGGGAAGCCGCTGCCGCCCAACGGATTCAACGGCTGGCGCTGGTACACGAGGAGCTCCCCGACGACGCGGCGGTCACCGACCTGCTCACGCGGGCCCGGCCCACCCTCTCCGCGGCCTCGACCGCGGCGCTGGCCGAATGGCCGACGGTCGCCGAGAGCTATCGCGGCGACGAACAGGTGGTGCGCATCCGCGACCGCGAACTGCGCACGCCGCTGCGCCGGGAATCTTTGTCCGGCACCAGCATCGCCCGTGTCGCCCTTCCGCGATACACCGACGACGGCGAACTCCTGCGGTTTCTGCGTGCGGAGAACCTGCCCGGCCGATTCCCTTTCACCGCAGGCGTTTTCCCGTTCAAACGCGACAACGAGGACCCCGCCAGGATGTTCGCGGGCGAGGGTGATCCGGCCCGCACCAACCGCCGCTTCAAAGTCCTCAGCGCCCATGCCGACGCCACCCGGCTGTCCACCGCGTTCGACTCCGTCACCCTCTACGGCCACGATCCGGCCGAGCGCCCCGACATCTACGGCAAGGTCGGCACCTCGGGTGTCTCGGTGGCCACCGTCGAGGACATGCGCACCCTGTTCGACGGTTTCGACCTCGGCGCACCGGCCACCTCGGTCTCGATGACCATCAACGGGCCGGCCCCGACGATCCTCGCCTTCTTCCTCAACACCGCGATCGATCAAGCGCTGCGACGCTTCTCCGAGGCCGAGGGCCGCGCACCGACATCGGCGGAAGCCGCCGATGTCCGGGCACGCACGCTGTCGACCGTGCGCGGCACCGTGCAGGCCGACATTCTCAAGGAGGACCAGGGCCAGAACACCTGCCTGTTCTCCACCGAATTCAGCCTGCGCATGATGGCCGACGTCCAGGAATGGTTCGTGCGCAACGAGGTCCGGAACTTCTATTCGGTCTCGATTTCGGGGTATCACATCGCCGAGGCGGGCGCGAACCCCATCAGCCAGCTCGCCTTCACCCTCGCCAACGGATTCACCTATGTGGAGACCTACCTCGCACGCGGGCTGGCGATCGACGATTTCGCCCCGAATCTGTCGTTTTTCTTCTCCAACGGCATGGATCCCGAATACACGGTGATCGGCCGGGTGGCCCGCCGGATCTGGGCGATCGCGATGCGCGACCGCTACGGTGCGGGCGAACGCGCCCAGAAACTCAAGTACCACGTGCAGACCTCGGGGCGTTCGCTGCACGCGCAGGAAATGCAGTTCAACGACATTCGCACCACTCTGCAGGCACTGATCGCCGTCTACGACAATTGCAACAGCCTGCACACCAATGCCTTCGACGAGGCGGTCACCACCCCGACCGAGGACTCGGTGCGCCGCGCGCTGGCGATTCAGCTCATCATCGCCAAAGAATGGGGTCTGGCTGTCAACGAGAATCCGCTCCAGGGCAGTTTCATCGTCGACGAACTCACCGACCTCGTCGAAGAGGCCGTGCTGGTCGAATTCGAGCGGATCAGCGAACGCGGCGGCGTGCTCGGCGCGATGGAGACCGGTTACCAGCGCGGTCGCATCCAGGACGAGTCCATGCGTTACGAGCAGCGCAAACACGACGGATCACTGCCGATCGTGGGGGTGAACACCTTCCGCGGCCGCGACGACGGCACCGAGCACGCACCGCTGGAACTGGCTCGCGGCACCGAAGCCGAACGCCGCTCCCAACTGGACCGGCTGCACAGTTTCCAGGCTGATCACGCCGAGCAATCCCATCGCGCGCTGGCCCGGCTGACCGAGGTCGCGCACACCGACGGCAATATCTTCGACGTGCTCATGGACGCGGCGCGGGTATGCACATTGCAGCAGGTCACCGATGCCTTCTTCGCGGTGGGAGGACAGTATCGGCGCACAGTTTGAGCAGCGTAATCCGTCGCTGCGCGCAGTTGGCGTGTGACAATCGCCGTGAGCTCTGCCAGCGGCGGCGATGGGACGCACAGCATGGATCTGACCGACTTCGACATCATCGATGCCCATATTCACCAATGGGATCCGCACGCCACACCACGCGAGTTCAGCAAGCTCGCGAAATTGATGCGCTGTCTGCCGTTACCGGTCGATATCGTGGCAAAGCTGGCCCCGCTGCGTGACCGCCAATTCGTCGGCGAGCCCAGCGCCTACCTCCAGCCCTATCTGCCCGCCGACTACCGCGCGGACCGCGGAAATACGCCGGTCGAATCGGTGGTGGAAATCGAGGCGCAATGGACGGGCTGGAAGCCCGACGAAACGCGCTGGGTGGCGAGCCTGCCGTTCGGTGTCGACACACCCGCCTTGGCCACGATCATCGGCTCGGCCGACCCGGCCGCCGCGGACTTCGGCGCGGTGCTCGATGCGCACCAGTCCGCGTCGCCGCTGTTGCGTGGCATCCGGACGATGGTCGCCTACCACCCGGATCCCGCCGTGAAGTCCTTCGCCGCCCACGACGGCGCACTCACCGCGCCGGCGTTCCTGAACGGCTTCGGGCAGCTCGCCGAGCGCGGGCTCTCGTTCGACGCGTGGGTGTATTCGGGGCAGCTACCCGAGGTGACGGCGCTGGCCGAACGGTTCCCCGAGGTACCGATCGTGCTCGATCACCTGGGGACGCCCGCGGGCATCTTCGGGCCGGTCGGCAAGGACACCGGGCACACCGCCGGGCAACGGGCGGCCCTGTTCGAGCGGTGGCGCGAGGACCTCACCGATCTGGCCGCGCAGCCGAACGTGGTGGCCAAGGTGAGCGGTCTGATGATGCCGGTGCTCGGGCATCCGGTGCCCCGACGCGGTACTCCGACGCCTGTCCCGGCCCTGCTGGGACGGGTGGGCCCGTTGCTGGCGCACGCGCTGGCGGTGTTCGGCGCCGACCGCCTGATCTGGGGGTCGAACTTTCCGGTCGACAAGCCGATCACGAGCCTGCGCGGCGCGGTGGAAACCGTGTCCACCGCGCTGAGCGACGCGGGCGCGGGCACCGGCGACCTGCGGAAGGTGTTCGGCGGCAATGCCGTCCGGTTCTACCGGATCGAGCCCAGCGCGTGAATCGCGCGCCCGCGAGCCGGTTTCTGTCGGCGGACGGGTTTAGCATCGGCGCATGAAAGCCATCGGCACCTTCGAAGTCACCGCGTTCGACCCCACCGAGCTGACGCCGCAGCCTCCCATCGTCACCGGGATGCCGGTCGGCATCTCGACCATGACGAAGTCCTACGCGGGCGAGATCGAAGGGCTCTCGGCCACGCTGTTCACCGCCGCGTTCGACATGAGCACCGGCGCGGGCACCTATCTAGCGATGGAGTCGTTCGAGGGCGCGCTGCACGGCAAGGCCGGTGCGTTCAACTTCGTCCACTCCGCCACGACCGGCGGTACCGACCGCACCGACGAGTTCTTCCACATCGTCCCCCGCAGCGGCACCGGCGAACTGACCGGCATTACCGGTACCGGCGCCCTGTACGTGGATGCCGAAGGCGGACACCACATCTGGTTCGAGTACGAACTGGGCTGAACCTCGGCTGTCCCCGCGAGACTCAGATATCGAATTCGGAATAGAGCGAGCGCAGTTCGCGTAAGCCGGTGGCCGCGGTCGGTTCGTCCTCGGCCGACATCCGCAGCGCGCGACGCAGTGCAGTCGCGTCGAGGTCGTCGATGACGGCGTGGAATTCCACGCGGGGCAGCTCGGGCAGAACCAGCTCGTCGCCGTAGGGGTCGTCGGAATCGGCGGTGCGCGCGGACTTCTCGACACCCCCGATGAGAGTGTCGAGGTCGAGGCCGCGCAGGGTGAGGATCTCGCTGGGCTGCTCGTCGAGGCGCTCGGCGAGCAGATAGCAGACCGCCGCGACGTGCTTGCACGGCCAGCCCATGTCCGGGCAGCTGCAGGTGAAGTCCAGTTCGGAGGCCGTGGTCGGCAGCAGGTGCGGGCCGAGCGCGGGCGGGAGCGCGCCCGAGGCGATCTCGGCGAGCATGCCGGGCGCCTCCCTGATCTCGGCGAGCAGCAGGTCCACCTCGTCCTCGCGCAGCGGCCGGATCGACAGCACCGAAGTGAACGGGCTCGGCTGGCTGCCCTGCACCTCCGCGGTCACCGCGCCGCGTTCGATCCGGTAGTTCACCACCTGACCGACCCTGGCGTAGGTGCGTCCGCGCGAGAGCCTGCCCGCGTCGGCCACCTTCTCCACCGCGTCGAGCAGCGACTTGCCCCACCAGGTCCGGCCGAAACCGCCGCGAGCCTGGGCGCCGCCGCGCACCGGTTTGCGCGGACCGAACTGGCTGAAGTCGGCCATCAGTCACCCACCGCCTCGGCGCCGAGGGTGAACAGCTCGCGCAGTTCGTCGGTGCTCATCTCGGTGATCCAGTTCTCCCCGGCGCCGACGGCCAGATCGGCCAATTGCTTCTTGCCGTTGATCATTTCGTCGATCCGCTCTTCGATGGTGTCGACGCACACCAGCTTGCGGACCTGCACCGCGCGCTGCTGGCCGATCCGGAACGCGCGGTCGGTGGCCTGGTTCTCGACGGCCGGATTCCACCAGCGGTCCAGGTGGACCACGTGATTGGCGGCGGTGAGGTTCAGGCCGGTGCCGCCCGCCTTGAGCGAGAGCAGCATCAGCGGCGGGCCGTTCTCGCCCTGGAAGCCGGTCACCATATCGTCGCGACGCTGCTTGGCCACGCCGCCGTGCAGGAACGGGATCGGGGTGCCGAACCGTTCGGTGAGGTAGGGCAGGATCAGGTCGCCGAACTCACGGAACTGGGTGAAGAGCAGGGCTTTCTCGCCGTCGGCGAGCACCGCGTCGAGCACGTCCTCCACCAGCGCCAGCTTGCCGGAGCGGTGGCCGCCGCGTCGCAGGATCGGCGACCCGTCGCCCAGGTAGTGCGCGGGGTGGTTGCAGACCTGTTTGAGGCGGGTCAGCGCGCCGAGCACCGCGCCCTTGCGCGCCATCCCTTTCGCGTCTTTGAGCTTGTCCAGCATGTCGTCGACGACGGCCTGGTAGAGGGCGGCCTGTTCGACGGTGAGGTTGGCCCGCACCGTCATTTCCAGCTTCTCCGGGAGGTCGCTGATCACCGCCGGATCGGTTTTGAGCCTGCGCAGCACGAACGGATCGGTGATCAGGCGAAGCCGATCGATGGCCTGCTGGTCGCGTTCGCGTTCGATCGGCACCGCGAACTTGGCGCGAAACGATTGCGGGCTGCCGAGCAGCTTCGGCATCGCGAAGTCGAACAGCGCGCGCAGTTCTTCGAGGCGGTTCTCCACCGGAGTTCCGGTGAGCGCCAGCCGATGTCGCGCGGTGAGCGCTCTGGCCGCGCGCGCCTGCCTGGTCACCGCGTTCTTGATGTGCTGGGCTTCGTCGAGCACGATTCGCTCCCACCGCTGCTCGTTCAGCAGGGTGACATCGCGGGCGAGCAGCGCGTAGGTGGTGATCACCAAGTCCGCATCGGCCACCGCCGCGGCGAATTCCGCTCCCTGGAGCCGACTCGGACCGTGGTGCACGAGCACGCGCAGGTCAGGGGCGAAGCGTTGCGTCTCCCGCTGCCAGTTGCCGACCACCGACATCGGACACACCAGCAGCGTCGGTCCGACCTGTGACGACGGGGCGAAAGTCGCTCCGACCTCGCGTTCGTGCACCAAAAGCGCCAGCACCTGCACGGTCTTGCCCAGACCCATGTCGTCAGCGAGGATCGCGCCGCAGTTCAACCGGCTCATCGTGGCCAGCCAGCTCAGCCCGCGTTCCTGGTAGGGCCGCAGCTGGGCTTTCAGGCCGACCGGCACCGGAACCGGCTCGGGTTCGCTTTCCCTGGCGAACAATTCGGCCGCCCAGCCGTCGGCGGTGACCTCGGTGACCGGAACATTGTCGACCCGCTCGGCGGCGAGTTCACCGATCATGTCGGCCAGGGTGATCGGGCTGTCGTCGGCGTGCAGCGCGACGTAGCGGGCGGCGGCGGCCAGTGCTCGGTGGTCGGCCTGCACCCACTCGCCGCGCAACTGCACCAGATCGGATTTGCTGCTGATCAGCCGTTCCATCTCGGCCTGGGTGAGCACCAGATCGCCGAGCGCCAACTCCCACCGGTAGGAGAGCAGCCCACTGAGGCCGACCGTGGATTCGGCGGCCGCGGGGCTGCTCACGCGCAATCGCATGCTCGGTTCGGCGATGTTCCAAGCGCGCGGCAGCAGCAACCGAATGCCGGCTTCCTGCAGGGCATGTGCGCCGTGGGCCACCAGATCGGCGACCACCTCGGTGGGCAGCAGCAGGTCGAGGCCGCGCGGATCGGTGGGCAGGTCGCGCAGGCGCGGGTAGGCCTTGCGCGCCTGGCCGAGTTTCTCCGCCGCCGTGCGCACGAGCACCGGATCATCGTCGAAGACAACGGGTTTGGGCGCGTCATCAACCGGGCGAAGGCACACCTGGAGTCGCCACAGCGCCACCGATTCGTCGGCCGTGCCGAATTCGCCGTCGGGTTCGCACAGGCGCAACACCAGTTCCGGCTCGTCGGCGGCGTAGCCTTCCCGCCACTGCGTCAGCGTTTCCGACAGGCGGTAGGAGCCGACGTCCAACGGGGTGTCGGCGACCAGCGCGGCGAGCAGCGGGTGCGTCATCGTGCGGTGCGCGAGATATTCGCGGGCGATCGGGTCGGTGAGATGCGCGCACAGGTCGTCGAGCACGGCGGCGGGCGGGCCCGCCACCCGCAGCGCCTGCGGCATCGCGGCGGCCAGCTCGGCCAGCCAGGCCCGTTGCCGTTGTCCGCCGACGAGCCGCCACCGCACCCACCACTGCCCGTCGGCCCGCTCGATCTGTGGCACCACGCGCCCGGCCCGCACCCACCGTTCGACGCCGCGCGCGACGTGGGCGAGGAACCGCAGATCGCCGGAGATGTTCTCGCGCGGCAGTCGGCTGCGCAGCACAACGGCCGCCGTCGGTGGCGCGAGCGCGTGCGCGCGAACCTCGGCGGTCCCGGACTGCCCCTCGGCATCGACGACGAGCACCTGGGCCCGGTGCCGGAACCTGGCGCGATCGAGGATGTCGCCGAGCACCGACCCCACGGCGACCGGCTCCGCGTCGTGCCACAGCAGCAGGCCCGATTCGGGGGACCACAGACCGTGCAGCATGGGCACCATCCAAGCAGGCGGCACCGACACCGATCACGGCCGCCATCCCCCTGGATTTCTCGCCGCAACGAGAACATACTTAAATAACCCCAGGTCATGGGCCGGAACACCCACCGGCGACAACTCCATACGGACCCAGGCGGACCGGACGGATCCGGTTCGACCGATGACCCCCTTGTAATTCGTGCGGAGGGCAGCGATGACGATTCTGCTCCAGGTTCTCGAGCAGAGCTACACACCCAACACCCCATGGGAACGGCGCAAATTCACCTTCATCGACACCACGAAGATCCTCGGCATGCGGCTGGACGGCCAGGCGGGCGTCTGGCTCGATCTGTCGCGGCCAGGCGAATCCCAGCGCCTGGCGCACACCATCGACCCCAGGGAATCCATCACCTTCCTGCTCACCGTCTTCGCCAAGATCGCCGAATGCGAAGACCGTGGCGGTTCGTGGCTGGTCGGCCACGACGGCGTCCATGTCTCCTCGATCGCGGCCACCCGATTCCCGCCCAACCCGGCCGAGCAGGCCGCCGACGACCTGCTCGCGCGAGCCTGGTTATAGGCCGCATCGCCGCCTGACGCGGCCGTTCCCCTCACCCAGCGCTGATCGCGGCGCGGTTGTTGTCGGTGCCACCGGCTACAACATGCGGGTATGGGGAAACCGGCGTGGTTGCTCGTCACAGTGCTCGTGGTTGCCGGGTGCGCGGTGGCCGGACCGGATGAGCCGGTCACACCCGCACCCGGCAGTCCGACGCGCGCCGAGGTCACCGCCCTGCTCGACACGGTGCGCGTGATCGCCGCGCGCCCCCGGCCCGGCGGCTACGAACGTGGATGCAAGGCGGGCCAGGCCTGCGTCTTCGGCCCGGCCTGGACCGACGATTCCGACGCACCGGGCAGCCACGACGGCTGCGACACCCGCATTATCTGGATTGTTAATGGAGATGCGGCGTGATTTCCCTGGTGGTGCGGCAGTGCCCGGTACGACACGGTGCGAGGGACGTGAGGCACGGTGTCGCAGCTGTCTGCACCCTGGTGATGGTCTCGTTGGCTGTGGCATGTGGCCAGGCGCCGGGAGTCGGGTCGGCATCACCTGCCGGTGAGATGCCGAGTCCAGTTCCGGTTCCGGCTGATGCGGAGGGGCCGTTTCCGGTGTCACGGGTGATCGACGGTGACACAGTGTCGATCCTGAAGGACAGCAGGGAGGTGAAGATCCGGATGTTGGGTCTAGACACCCCTGAGACCGAGGATCCGCGCAAGCCGGTGCAGTGCTTCGGGGCCGAGGCGGCGAACCATGCCACACAGATACTGGTCGGCAAGCAAGTAGTGGTGATGCCCGATCCGTCGCAGGACCGCACCGACAAATACGGTCGGCTCCTTGCGTATGTCTGGGTGGACGGGGCGCTGTTCAACCTCAACCAGATCACACAGGGGTTTGGACACGAATACACGTATTCGCACTCGCACCCCTACCGGTATCAGCGCGAGTTCCGCGCCGCAGCGCGGTATGCGCGCGTCCATCACCTGGGGCTATGGAACCCGGCGACATGCAACGGCGTCACGAACTAATACTGCAACGGCACCCGTGTGATGGCTATCGCACTACCGGTGGCGGAGCACCCGCTCGACTGACCACCGAGTGCAGTTGCAGTACTGGCCGCCCCGCACGGATTACGATTGGACTGACCGCCGATAGCCCAGACGCACTGCACCGCAACAGATTCGATGCGACCGAAATTGACCATCGAACCCCCGGCGAAGTAGAGTCCGAGTGGCCCGACCAGCATCGGACCACGCAGGAATATCGAAGACCTGCGAGTTGGAGAATGTGATGTACGAGGAAGTTCTAGGTGGCGAGAATGGACAGGCTCCGCCGATCAAGAGCTACGACACTTCTATCCATCCAAATTTTCCGGTAGTGGACACGAGTAAATTCAAGACGCTTCGCGATTACACCGGTGAGCTGATTCAAGCCAATGCTACCCAAGCGGCGGCCGTGGGGATCTACTTCAGCTCGAGAGATCGCCCCGTCGCCAAAAAATTGTTCGACCACTATTATCGCGTGACCGGTGATGATTACGTGCTGGATGAATCGACGATCGAAAATTGGATCAGCGAAGACCGCCACGCGTACAACAACCCGGCGATTTCAACCTGCCCCGCGGCGATCTCCGCCAACAAGGAGGCCGCGATAAGCCGGGCGATCGCAGAAGTGGACAAGACGCAGAACCCCGTCAAGGTCATCCTGTCCACCGACTGGGTCATCGTCGCCGGAATCTCGAACGATCATGTCCAATCGCTCGGCCGGTACAGCCTTGCCTCGACCACGGTGGTGGTCGCCCATCCAGGTGCGGCCGGATCACATCAGATTGAACTGAGGCAGCAGTCCCACATCTGCGACATCTACAATTTCCATACCGACGACGACTACGGCAACATGGCCCAGTCCGCCGTGAACACCATGGCGCAGAGCGAGGAACTCGGCCTCGCCAAGTCGTTCCTGGTATACGGTTCCGGTGCGGTGCACTCCTGGTCGGGTTCGAAATAGGTGGGGATATGAATGATAGGAACAGCAGGACCGATGATGTACTGGTCCCGGCGATCTTCGGAGTCATCATCGGCGGCTTACTGGCGGTGATCGCCTATTTCCCCTTGGTCGTGCTACTGCAGAACGTCTTCGACGTGCCCGAGCCCACTGCGACTCCCAAGAAATACCGAGGCGACACGGAACCAATCTCGCCGTGGTATTGGATAACGTGGATGGTTCCGGCGCTCGTCGCGATTCCCGCCGGATTGGGATTGTCCTGCTGGCGGCGCATCCGGGTTTTCGCACTGGCGTCTACGGTGACGTTCGTCCTCGGCGCTGCCGCGGTCGCCGCTGTCGTGATTTCCTTCGAGATCAACGGATTCGCACCCGACTGACCTGACCGGAGTAGCCGGGTCAGACGGAGACAGCGTGTTCGAACCACACGTTGTCTCCGTATCCGTACCGAATGGCACCCAGGTCGACGATCACCTTCTCCGGGAGTTCGAATTCGCTCGCGTTGTAGACCGGGGTGGCCCGGCCGGACTCGTAGCCCAAAGCGCCGGAGATCCGCTGGATCGTGGTCGTTATCGCGTCCTGGCGAGTCGCGGCCGACTTCCTCAGCGCGTCGACGGCGGAGGTGATCTGAGATTTGGTCGGCTCGTCCATCGGCTGGTCGATCAGCTGCGCCCAACTGGCCAGGGGGAGCGTGAAATTAGCGAAAGTCATGCGCTTCGTGAGAGCGCTCGCCAGGTCCGCGGCCTGGTTGTAGACAAGCCGTTCGAGCAGTAACGCGCCGTTCTCGACGATCTTGGAGACCGCGTCGAGATCGATGCTGCGGGTGTCGAACGACTGTCCGAGGGTGGTCGCGGTAGCTCCGAACGCGGTCGCGGCTGCACCGGTCCAGTCGGCCTGTATCCACCCGGTGCCCGCGGACAGGTTCTGCGAGTGGGCGAAGTCGTTGATGCCGAGCAGGCCGATACGCTTACCCACCCCCCGCAGCGCCTCCCAGTCCGCTTCCACCGGCGCCAGGTAATCGGCGACAGGCTTGATTCCGATGGTCCGGCCGAGCGGCTCGTCGTAGGAGGTGAGCAGCTCGACGCAACCGGTGACGACCTGGCGGACCGTGCACTGGGCTTCCTCCACGTTCTGCAGGCTGGGCTGCTGCAGGCCGGTGAATCGGCGAACGTCCCCGGCCGGGTTTGTCACTACGACACCCTGCCCGTCGGTCATGGTGGCCGCGGCCTGGTTGATCGACACAGCGTGCTGCTCATCGGAATTTTTGTACGCGGTGGCCGCGGTCCCCAGCCCGGAACCCAGCGTGCCGAGGGCGCTCGTGTCCTTCTGATGGTCGCCAGACAGTGTGGTTTGCAGCTTCTGGATCGGCAGCGACAGCTGTGCCAGCTGTCCGGATGTTCCGGCTGGTAGCGCTAAACCCGGTAGCAATCGGCCCGCGTTCTCGGTGAAATTGACGCCGATGTCCTGGAGATCCAGTGTGAAGCCGGACAGCTTCGACACATCAACAGTGAAGTCGACCATTCCATCCCTCCGAGACAAACGCTGCCCACATGCCGATCCGGCACAGCCGCAGCCGGGTCACCGAGGCTCGGGCCGGGTGAACCGGACACCAATCCTGGCAACCAGCGAATCCAACTCGGCCACATTATGATTCAACACCACACCCTACATCTCCCCGTATGGCCTCAGGAGAGTGCCGTTACAGCACAAGCCGATGTGCGGTACCGCCCGGACCTAGCTAGCGGCAGTCCAACGCTGTAGTGGCCAGGCAGGCGCGTCAGCACGTGCCCAACGACCAGGCGGTGGAAGCACTGCCTCCCAGAAGCTGGATGCGGTCGACCGGTCGAAGGGCGGCAGGGGCGGCAGTGTCATGTGCGCGGCGATGTCGGTGTCCGGTTCTTCGTAGGTGAATTCGAGTGCATTCGAGGCGATTTCCAGGTTGACTGCGCGAGTCTCCTCCGGAGTGAGCGCGAAAGGTGTTTGCATGCGCAACTTTTCGTGTGTTGCCAGCAGTAGTCGATGAGGACCGATCGGAAACAGCACAAATGCCGCTGTGGAAAAGCTCGGCGCCGGATGACGCGGTTGCCCGGGCCAGCCGATCAGCACGACCGGTTCGTCGCAGGTCAGGAGTGGATCGTCGGACGTCACGAGCCACCAGGTGCGCTGAGCCAGATAACCGGTGATGTGATTCCGCCAAACCCCGATCGCCGTGCCGATCGCGTCTGCCTTGGCATCACTGCTGAAATCCGGCCCAGCCAGCATCTCGTCGATGATCTCGTAATGCCGCGCTGGCGTGTAATCACGTCCGAGAGCGGCGCAGACGATCGGCAGAATCACCGGATGATCGAGTGCTTCACGGACATCGAATCGACCCCGAGCAGCGGTGATGTCAAAGTTCGCTGCCCGCGCTCGCGGTGTGCGCTGGCTTTGGAGGCCGACGAACACGGCCAGATTTCCAACCATATTGGGGTCGGTAATCTTCCCGACCGCGCGATCGTCAAGCGACCGAAGCCAGCGCGCCGCAGCATCCTCGATCCTGCCCATGTGGGTCTCGAACCAGAGGTCCGGTTCCTGGGCGGGATCGATGTCGCTACCAACGATCTGATAGAAGAATTCGTCGTTCGCGATCGCCTCCGGAACATCGAGGTCACTGTGGCCGGTCGCGAGCTCGGTGAACCGTAGTTGGCGTTCGGGTCCGGCCGTCCATCGGCGCAAATACATCTGTGGGACAAAGTGGTGTATCCGCGTGCGCTGCGAGTTGTTGCGCGTGAGTTCCTTGGATCGTTCGATCTCCGCGTCGCTGAGCCACTTGTTGACGATCGCCATGATCGATGACGATAGCGGTCACGCCGAGTCGCTTTCACGATCTTGCCCGGTTTGCCGAGATGGAGATGCTGTCTGCATCATGCGCTTGAGCGCGGTGCGGGCAGCGAGAAGTTCCTCGTCCAGCGCGGCTGCACGGCCAGTGGCGGTATCAGCACGATCGCGTTCGGTTTCGACCTGCGATCGCAGGTCGGCGGCGATTCGTTCGAGCTCGTGGATGCGCTCGACGAGCCGTTCGTGGGGAACTTGCTCGAGCTGCCCGCCGAGCAGCAATTGAACCTTCTTGCTCAGTTGCTCCCGTTCGGCCCGCAGGCTGCGGATTTCGTCACGTGCCAGCAGCAACTCGGTGCGCAGACCCTCAGCGCTAGCGTTGGTGGTTGCCCCTCGCCGCGGGCTTGGGCTGGTGGTTACCTGCTGGGCGATGGCGGCTTGGACTGCATCGTGGACTGCGGTGGTGTTGTAGATGAACCAGGTGGACACGGCCGCGCGCCGCGCGACCTCGCTGATGGTGATCCGCTCGCCCGCGGCGAGCAGGTCAGCGACGGCGGCCAGGGCGCGCTCGTGTTTGGCGGTGCTGTCACGGCGGCGGGCATCGATGAGTCGGCGGGTGCGTTCGGCACGATCAGCTACTGCCATGGCGTGCGTCCTTGCGGGTAGTGATCGAGGCGAGGGGGATGAACGCGGCGGCTTGGCGCGCCTTGCGCAGTTCGCGCGCGGCGTCTTCGACACCGGCGCGCTGCTCGGGCGGCAGTCCGGCGAGCATGTCGGCCATCGAGGTGACAACGGTGGAGAACGCGCTGATCTGAGCATCGAAGTTGCCGATGACCCAGTCGGCGGCGTCGGTGGCCAGCGCGACCTCCTTGTCGGCTCGCAGGCTGGCGACGTGCTGTTCGATCGCCGGAAGATAGGACGGGTCCGGGGCGTAGAACGAGCAGCCCGCGCATTGGAATCGGACCGGGCAGCGCTGGCCGCCGGCTTTGATGTTCGACGGCTCGGTGCAGTTGCCGAACGGGACGGCCACCGACTGGCGTTCGTAGTCGGTGGCGGAGGTGAAAGCCGCGGGGCGCCCGGACCGGTCAACGACGAATGCGGCGATCTTCTCGGTCGCAGATCGCTTGCGCTTCAACGAGATCGAGTAGTAGCCCATCGTGGTCTCGATGCTGCGATGGTCCATCAGTTCGCAGAGGACATCGACCGGAGTGCCGTTGTCGGCATGGCGCTGCGCATAGGCATGCCGCAGGCCGTAGGGGGTGATCACCGACCGGTCGAAGGGAATGGGGTTTCCCGCGTCATCAAGGCGCTGATCGACGATCTCGGGGATGGCGTCGGTCCAACTCGCGAAGACCTTCGTACCGAAGTGCTGGGACGTCAGGTGCCCCCGGCGAATGTTGTTGCGGGTACCCGGAGTGGGAAATACCCACTCGTGCAACGTATCCGGAACAGAGAGTTGCTCAAGATGGTCGAGCCAGGATCGGATCACCGTGGCGGTATCCTGGTGGATCGGCAGCCGCCGTCCCATCCGCCGGCGCTTGTGGTTGTCGTAGATGAGCGTCGGCTTGCCCTCGACCCAGTCCAGGCAACCGCGTCGCAGCGACGTGATCTCGTTCGGGCGGCGACCGGTGTCGCGCAGGATCTTGTAGACCGTCTGATACATCCTGGCGAAATCCGTTGCCGCCCATCCGGCCATCGCGTAGCTGGAATGGCTGCCCAGCAGGTCGATGTGCGCGTCGAGTTGGGCGATGACGTGTTCGGGGATCGTTCGGCCGAGGTCGTCCTCGGTGATCTCGACGGGCGCGATGGAATGAAACCGCGGGTCGATCGCGAACCCGCCGGGAACGGCGTCCATGGCGCCGCTGCGGCGGGAGTGCTCGATCATCCGGCGCCAGCACCCGAGCAGGCCGCGCTGATGCGAGACCGAGTACGCGACGCCGTTGCGGTCGGCGCCGCCGCGGAAACCGTCGATGACCGCGCTCATGTCGCCGATGTCCAGCAGGTCATGGCGGTCGCCGTTGGAACGCAAAGACAGTTGCCGCGAGGCGATTTCGACGGCGTGGATGGTCTGCCGTAACACCGTCACCGGTGGTCGGATCTCGCGGGCGAACCGCTTGGTCACCTCGCGCAGCCAGAGCTGGTCGATGCCACGGAAGTCCACGACACCACCAACCGCGCGGTAGTGACGGTCTGCTGCAGCCTGCAGGCCCACCACCGCCGGATTCCAGATGTCGCCCAGTGTCGGGTCGGTGCCGGTGAACACGGTGTGCGCTCGCAACAGATGCGTGACGATCGACCGAAATACTCCTCGTGCGTCGGCGGGCAGCGCGTTCTCGAACCCGGCGTCACCGGCCAGCAGCAGCAAGGACTCGCAGCTGGGCGGCAGTTCGACAACGATGCGGCGAACCCGAGCCGGGACCAGGGCGAGGTTGTCACGGTCACGCTGAGAAAGCCCGTAGAGCAGTTCCTCCGCGAGTACCGCATCGACTCCGCTGAGATCGAAATGGCCGACGATGGCAGGCTCCGGGCCGGGGCGCGGATGTGCGTCCGGGTCGAAGGTCCGGTCGAAACTGTCCTGGTCGCCGCTTCGATTGCAGTAGCGCCGACAGCGCGAGCAACGTCGGTTGTGGTTCTCGACCTGGGTGTTACAGCGTTCGACGCGACAAGCGAACACCGACGTCATCGGGTTCCCGATCCGGCCGGTGAATACCCGCCGCTGCGAGTCCCACTCCCCGGCGCGCCAATCCGGATCCAGCTGCGCGGCTAACCACTGCTGCCAGCTCGGCCGGTCCTCAACCGTCGGCGGGCTCCACGTAGTGACCGTTGCCGGGGCGCTCACACGCCCACTCGTTCCACAGCCGCGCGCAGATCCTGGGGGTCGGGATGCTGGTAGATCGCGGTCGAGGCCCGGCTGACGTGGCCGAGCAGAGCCTGCACCACATCGATGTCGACGCCGGCGCGGGTCCACGTTGTTCCGGCGGTGTGGCGGAGCATGTGCGGGCGCAACCGGAATCCGCACCGATTGCCGATTCGTTCGACGATTTGCTTGGCATTCGAATACGACATCGGCGCCCCGGCCTGCGCACCGACGAGGTTGACCAGCACCAGATCACTGTCCATTGCGGCCGGAACCTGGTCACGTTCGAATAGATACTCCCGATACTGGGCCACGACCTCGCCTTCCACCGGAACGACCCGTGCCCGGCCGCCCTTGGCGCGGGCCGAGTTCGAGTTGTTCTGCCGGGGCACCACATGCACGTGTGCTCCTGTATGGGCGCATCCCAGATGCGTCGAGGTCGGCAGCAGATGCATGTCCTCGCGGCGCAGGCCCAACATCTCGCCGATCCGCAGCCCGGCCCGCACCAGCAGCAAAACCAGGAACCGGTCACGCGCGGTCCGCGCCTGCGTCAGGGCCGCCGAAAGCTGGTCGGGAGTAACAGTTTTCGGTGCTACCTCAACTTCTGGCGCCTTGAGCGCTCGACTGCGGATCATCCGGAACTGGCCACCTTCGCCGACGTCGAAACCGGTGGGGAGATGAGCCAAATATTTCGGTTGGGACAACCCCGCGATCGTCTCGGACAAGACGAACCCCCGGGAAGCGCAGAACCGCAGGAACTCACACACTGCGATCAACACAGCGTTCACCGACTTGCCCGCCCGTGTCCCGCCGTGGATCTTCGGCGTCTGTTCCACCGTGAACTTGAATCGAGCCAAGTCACCAACCCGTACTGTCCGCCAATCCAACCCGAGTCCCGAAGCCCAGTTCAAGAACCAACACACCCGCGGGACATACGCACGAACAGTGTTTGGCGATCGCCCCGCACCGTGCAGGAACAGCACCCACTCGGCCACCTCCGCGACCGGCCGACACGATTCCTCGTCAACGATCACCCAGCTCACTCGCCCCGTCGTGGGCGATACCACCTTCTCGACAACGACCGCCATCAGCCCACCCATCGCTTGTCCCTCCTGTGCCACAAATGCATTCGGATAACAGCGAGGCACGGATGGGTGGTGACACCGATTCTCTTGTCCCTCGGACATGGTTCGGCACTAGAGATAACCCGCAACAATGTGCTGGCGACGCAGTTGCGCGAGGTGGTGCATCGCGGCCGCTGCGTGGTGGTGGAGGGAATTCTCACCGACCCCTACACCGCCACCGATATCCGCTTCAGCAAGTCCGATGGCGGCCGGATCCAGATCGACCATGTGTACCCGCTGGCCGCCGCCTGGGACATGGGCGCCGCCACCTGGACCCCCGGCCAGCGCCGCCGCTTCGCCAACGACCTCGCGGTGAATCTCCTCGCGACCGGCGCCGCCACCAACCAGGCCAAGGGCGACGACACCCCCGCCGAATGGCTGCCGCCCGCGCGACCCAACCACTGCTTCTACGCCGCCAAGTACCTCACCGTGGCAGTCGACTACGACCTACCCATCACCGCCGCCGACAACGCGACGCTGCACGACATCGCCCGTGGCTGCCCGTGAGGCCGCAGCCGATCGACCCGAGGCTTCGCCCAGTCGAGGTCGGCGACTCGTGCTCACGCTCCGGTAGCGACGGCCCGTTTCGGGTCGTTCGACCACTGCGAGTAGGAGCCCGGGTAGAGGGCGGCGTCGATGCCCGCGAGCGCGAGAGCCGCGATCTGGTGGGCGGCGGTGACGCCGGATCCGCAGTACACCGCGACCGGGCCTGCGCCGAATCCCGCGAAGCGGGCGCGAAGTTCTTCGATGTTTCGGAAATGCCCTGTGCCGTCCAGGTTTTCGGCGGTCGGCGCACTGACAGCGCCGGGGATGTGTCCGGGGCGCGGGTCGATCGGTTCGACCTCGCCGCGATACCGCTCGCCCGCACGCGCGTCGAGCAGCACGCCCGGCCATTTCGCGACGGCGTCGGCGTCGAGCACCGGCAGCCCGCCGGGTCGCACCACCAGGTCACCGCCGACCGGATCCGATTCGGCACCGGTCGCGAGTTCCCCGCCGGCCGCGATCCACGCGGGCAGCCCGCCGTCGAGGATGCGCACGTCGTCCACACCGGCCCAGCGCAGCAGCCACCACGCCCTCGCGGCCGCCATGCCACCGGTCGCGTCGTAGACCACCACCGGATCGCCCGAGCTCAATCCCCAACTGCGCGCGCACTTCTCGAAGGTGCCGGGATCGGGCAGCGGATGCCTGCCACGCAGGGGCGCGGGCGCGGCGGCCAGCTCGGTCTCCAGGTCGACGAACACCGCGCCCGGAATATGGCCGTCGAGATAGTGCTGCGGACCATCGGGATCACCCAGCGCCCACCGAACATCGAGCAGATGAATTGCCTTGTCCGCCAGCTCTTCCCGAAGCTCAGCCGACGAAATCAACACCGCGCCCAATCTCACTCCTCGTCCAAGCCCCCGCCTGCGAAACCTTCCCGACACCCTACGCACCGGGCCGACTTCGCGGCACCTATCGGCGCACGACGATCACCGGCGCATCCGGCGACAGCACCGCACGCGTGCGAGCACGCCGGCCTCGCCCCGATCGGAATGTGGAGCCGATCGCAGGCCGATCGCCCAACTGGACCGGACCGTATCCCGCATGAATCAGTCCACTTTCACGGGACTGGCAGGCGACGACCCCCGCTTCGTCGGGCAGTATCGGCACAATGTCGCAGGTCTGCACCCCTTCTCCCGATATCGCCGGCAAACCGGCGGGCATCGCCCAGCCGCTCGGCGCGGGCGCTGTCACCGCACTGGTCGGCTTCACGAGCTCGTTCGCGGTGGTGCTGAGTGGTCTGCGCGCGGTGGGGGCGAGTCCGGTACAGGCCGCATCGGGATTGCTGATCCTGTGCTTCACCCAGGGCATCGGCATTCTGCTGCTGAGCGTGCGGTATCGAATCCCGATCACGCTGGCCTGGTCCACCCCGGGTGCCGCTCTGCTCGCGAGCACCGGACTGGTCGCGGGCGGCTGGCCCGGCGCGGTCGCGGCGTTCGCGGTGACCGGCGTGCTGATCGTGATCACCGGGCTGTGGCAACGGCTCGGCTCGCTGGTGGCCGCGATCCCGGTGCCGATCGCGCAGGCGATGCTGGCCGGTGTCCTCGTTCCACTGTGCCTGGCCCCGGTGCAGGCGCTGCGCACCTCGCCCGCCGTGGTCGTCCCGGTCATCGTCGTGTGGCTGGTCCTGCAGCGGTTCGCCCCCAAGTGGGCCGTGCTCGTCGCCTTCGCTACCGCAGCCGTCGGGACCGGCGTCGACATCGTCGTGCACAACCGGCACCTGGAATTGTCCGCCATGGTTCCGACGGTGGAATGGACTGTCCCTCAGTGGCATTGGCAAGCCGTCATCGGCATCGCCATCCCGCTCTACATCGTCACGATGGCCTCGCAGAACATTCCGGGCGTCGCGGTGATGCGCTCGTTCGACTTCCAGGTCCCGTGGCGCCCCGCCATGCTCGTCACCGGGATCGGCACCGTCCTCGGCGCGGCAGCGGGCGGCCACGCGATCAACCTCGCCGCCATCAGCGCCGCCCTCGCCGCCGCACCGTCCGCGAGCCCCGACCCCAAGCGCCGGTGGATCGCCGCGGCGACAGCGGGCGCCGGCTATCTCGTCCTCGGGCTCGCCTCCGCCGCCCTGGTCACCCTGATCGCCGCCGCGCCCGCGGGCACCATCGAAACCGTCGCGGGCCTTGCCCTGCTCGCCACCCTCGCCGCCGCCCTGACCGGCGCCCTCAGCGACCCCACCCACCGCATGGCCGCGCTGGTCACCTTCCTCGTCGCCGCGTCCGGCACCACCCTCTTCGGCATCGGCGGCGCCTTCTGGGCCCTCGTAGCCGGCCTCGTCGTGCGCCGCTTCCTGCCCACCGGCACCTGAGGGCCCCGCGGCGGGGCCGAGTTCAGTTCGGGCCTGCCAGCCGGTCGAGCAAGGGTCCGGTGCGCGGTCCCACCAGCTCCCGCATGACCAGAGCCATATTGGTGCGCTCCACGCCGGGGATCTTCAGGATTCGGCCCGCGATGCGGTAGAGATCGTCGGCGTCGCGGGCGACGATGCGGACGGTGAGATCGGTGGCGCCGGTCATACCGCAGACCTCGGTGACCTCGGCGACGTCGGCCAGCTCGTCCACCACACTGTCGAGCCGGTGCTGGTCGACCACGACCGCGACGAACGCTGCCAGCGGATAGCCGAGGGCGCGCGGTTCCACCCGGCGTTCGAAGCTGCCGAGCACCCCACCGCTGTCCCACCGGGCCAGCCGCGCCTGCACCGTGTTGCGCGACAGACCGAGACGCGCCGCGAGCTCCACCCCGGTGGCACGGGGATTCGCGATCAACTCGCGCAGCAGACGCGCGTCGGTGGCGTCGAGTGTCACGTCGGGTTCGCGACTGGTCATACAACGCAGTATGACAGCGGACGACCCTCAGCGACCATGCATTCTGCTCAGCTGGGTGTGTACAGCTTGCGCACACCGCATTATCGTGGATGCTGAGTGATACACATCGCACTCAGCGGAGTGGCGTACCTGCATCGGCCCACAAGGCGCGGTAGCGAGGAGGCGATCACGATGTCGCAGAAGCAGACCTACCCGGTCCAGCTGGTTCAGCCCGACGGCCGCCGGGTGTTCGACAAGGAGCACGGCGCGCTGGTCGCCGACATCGATGCGCGGCGATTGCGGCAGCTGTATCGCGACATGGTGATCACCCGCCGGATCGACGTCGAAGCGACCGCACTGCAACGCCAGGGCCAGCTCGGACTGTGGCCGCCGCTGCTCGGCCAGGAAGCCGCGCAGGTCGGCTCGGCGCACGCGCTGCACCCCGACGACTACGTGTTCTGCTCCTACCGCGAAACCGCCGTCGCCTATTGCCGCGGCGTCCCGCCCGAGCAGCTCACCGCCCTGTGGCGCGGCGTCTCCCACCACTGCTGGGACCCCGCCGAGGTCAAGATGACCAACGCCAATATCGTCGTCGGATCCCAGGGGCTGCACGCGACCGGATACGCCTTCGCCGCCCACCTCGACGGTGCCGATATCGCCACCATCGCCTACTTCGGCGACGGTGCCACGAGCCAGGGCGATCTCGCCGAGGCACTCGGATTCGCCGCGGCGTGGAGCGCGCCGGTCGTGTTCTTCTGCCAGAACAATCAGTGGGCGATCAGCGAACCGGTGGCCGTGCAGAGTCATATCCCGCTGGCCCGCCGCGCCGATGGTTACGGGATTCCCGGCGTGCAGGTGGACGGCAACGATGTGCTCGCCGTCCTCGCCGTCACCCGCCAGGCCGTCGAACGCGCGCGCACCGGCGGCGGCCCCACCTTCATCGAGGCGATGACCTACCGGATGGGCCCGCACACCACCGCCGACGACCCGACCCGCTACCGGACCGCCGCCGACACCGAGTACTGGGCCCAGCGCGATCCCATCGAACGCGTGCGCGTGCTCCTCGACCGCGAGGGCGAGCTCTCCCCCGAATTCGCCCAGCAGGTCACCGACGAGGCCGACGCGGTCGCCCGCCGGCTGCGCACCGCGACGATCGAGATGCCCGACCCCGATCCGGTGCGGATGTTCGACAACGTCTACGCGACCGAGCACCCACTGATGACCGAAGAGCGCCACCAGCTCTCGGCCTACCTCGCCGAAGGAGCGCAGTCATGATCACCACCTTCGCCGCCGCCCTCAACGTCGGCCTGCGCAACGCGATGGAAGACGACGCCAAGGTCGTTTTGCTCGGCGAGGACATCGGCCGGCTCGGTGGCGTGTTCCGCGTGACCGACACCTTGCAGAAGGACTTCGGCGACAACCGCGTCATCGACACGCCGCTGGCCGAATCCGGCATCGTCGGAACGGCTTTCGGAATGGCGTTGCGCGGATACCGTCCCGTGGTGGAGATCCAGTTCGACGGTTTCGTCTACCCGGCCTTCGACCAGATCGTTTCGCAGGTGGCCAAGATCCACAACCGGACCGGCGGAAAAGTGAAGGCACCGTTGACGATCCGCATTCCGTTCGGCGGCGGCATCGGCGCGGTCGAGCACCATTCGGAATCGCCCGAGGTGTATTTCGCGCATACCGCGGGTCTTCGGGTTGTATCACCGAGTACGCCCGCCGACGCGTATTCGATGATTCGCCAGGCGATCTCACTGGACGACCCGGTGATCTTCTTCGAACCGAAACGTCGCTATTGGGACAAGGCCGACGTAGATTTCGAAGGCGAACCGGATCTGCCCCTGCACAAGGCCAGGGTCTGTACCCGCGGCGCCGACGCCACCGTCGTCGCCTATGGCGGCACCGTCGCCACCGCGCTGACCGCGGCGAAGATCGCCGCCGAGGAAGGACATTCGCTCGAAGTGATCGACCTGCGCAGTCTCTCGCCGATCGACGTCGACACGATCGCGGAATCGGTGGACAAGACCGGCAGGCTGGTCATCGTGCACGAGGCACCCGTGTTCGCCGGGCTCGGCGCCGAGATCGCGGCCCGCGTCACCGAACGCTGCTTCTATCACCTCGAGGCACCGGTGCTGCGCGTCGGCGGCTACGACATCCCCTACCCCCCGGCTAAGCTCGAAAAGCACCACCTGCCCGACCCCGACCGCATTCTGGCGGCGGTCGACCGCTGTCTAGCCGCGTGACGAAAGGTGCCCCCGTGCCGGAACCAGCCGCCGACGACGACGGTCATGTTCTCGAATTCCGCCTCCCCGACCTGGGCGAAGGCCTGGCCGACGGCGACCTGGTGTCCTGGGCCGTCGCAGTCGGCGACACGGTGGAACTGAACCAGACCATCGCCGAGGTGGAGACCGCGAAGGCGGTGGTCGCGCTGCCGTCGCCGTTCTCCGGGGTCGTGGTCGAACTGCTGGCTCAGCCCGGTGACACCGTGCCGGTCGGCGCGCCGCTGATCCGGGTGCGCAACGATCTCGAGGTGTCGGCCCCGCCGACCGCGGAGCCCCGTTCGAACGTGCTGGTGGGTTATGGACCCGAGGCCGAATCGACCTCGCGGAGAAGGAAAGCCACGCCGTCGATGGCCTCGAGCACGCCGAGCACCCATCGCGCCGCCGCGACCCCCGCGGCCCGCAATCTGGCCAAGGAACTCGGCATCGACCTGTGGTTCGTCGCGGGGTCGGGGCCGGAGGGCGCGGTCACCGTCGATGATGTGCGCTCGGCCGTGCCGGTGACCCAGCCGCGCACCCCCGCCCGCCTCGGCGATGTCGTGCCGGCGCCGTCGAACGGCCACGTCACCGACGGCGACGGCCTCATCGAGCCGACCGCGCGCGAAGTCCGCACTCCCGTCTCGGGCATCCGCAAACGCACCGCCGCCGCGATGCAGGCCAGTTCGCGCACGATTCCCCAGGCCAGCACCTTCGTCACCGTCGACTGCACGGCCTCGATGGAACTGCTCGACCACCTGCGCACCACCACATCCTTTGAGGGGCTCACGCTCACCCCGCTGGCGCTGGTCGCCAAAGCCACGCTGGCGGCGATCGCGGAGTACCCGGGGATCAATACCGCGTGGGACGAGCAGAACCAGGAGATCGTCACCAAGCACTATGTGAACCTGGGGATCGCGGTCGCCTCGGATCGCGGCCTGATGGTGCCCAATCTCAAGGAGGCGCAGTCGCTGAGCCTGCGCGAGCTGTGCCGCGAGATCAGCTGGGCGGCCGACACGGCCCGCTCCGGCAACGCCACCCCGAACGACCTGCGCGGGGGCACCTTCACCCTCACCAACGTGGGCGTCTTCGGTGTCGACAGCGGCGTCCCCCTGGTGAATCCGGGCGAGGCCGCGATCCTGTGCCTCGGTTCGATCCGCAAGCGCCCCTGGGTCTTCCGCGACGAACTGGCCGTCCGCTGGGTCACCACCCTCGGCCTCAGCTTCGACCACCGCATGGTCGACGGCGAACTCGGCGCCCGCTTCCTCGCCACCACCGCGGGTTTCCTGGAGGACCCGTTGACGCTGCTCAGCCGCATCTGAGCACGCGTCGGGACCCGGCCGTATAGTTCGGGCCGGTGCGCGTCCGACCGGACTGCGCACCGCGCGAACGCATGTCGGCAGGTGTATCCGAGGAAACAGGGGGCGTCATGGGGTATCCGTATGGGCAGCAGCAAGGCCAGGGCTATCCGCCTGTCGGGCAGCAAGGCTACAACCCGTACGGCCAAGCCGCCCCCGGGTACGCGGCACCGGGCCCCGGCGTTCCCGGGTACGGCGCTCCTGGGCCCGGTGTACCCGGCTACGGAGCTCCCGGGTATGGAGCTCCCGGGTATGGAGCTCCCGGGTATGGGGTTCCCGGCCCCGGCGGACCCGGCTACGGTTATCCCCAGCCCGCGGCCTCCGGCGCTACCGGAATCATCGCTGCCGTTCTAGCCCTTGTACTTTCGCTGGTTTCCATTGTGGGGGCGGTGATCAGCTACAACGCCACGAGCGCGTACGAGTGCTCCGGCAAACTCGTCCAGAAGTCGGATGGCACCTTCGGGTGTGCGAGCACTTCGGTATCACCGGTGATCATGACCTTTGTCGTCATCGGCGCCGCGATCGGCCTGCTGCTCTTCACCGGCTCGATCCTGCTGTTCCTCCGCAAGACGGCGGGCCGGGTGATCGTCATCATCGTGGCGGCGCTCAGCGCACTCGGCAGCCTCGGCTCCCTCGTGACTCCGGCGTCGTCCTCCCTGACATCCGGCGCGGGTGTGGCCATCGGGCTCGTCCAAGCCGCCGTCGCGGTCTTGATGCTCAGCCTCGCCGCGGCACCGTCGACCGGGCGCTGGATCCGGGCAGCACAGCAGCGACCGAGCTACCCGCAGGGCGGTTACCAGCAGTATTGAACCCGCCGGGTGATATATCCGACCCGCAACGCCGACGAAACACGGCGCTCACTCACGGTAAAAAACGGGGACTACAACCTGTTACATGAGTGAGGCGCATCCCGTCGACACCCGGTTGCCGTTCGCTCGGCAACTGGCTTTCGGCATTCAGCACGTCCTGATCATGTACACCGGCTGTATCACCGTGCCGCTGGTCTTCGGCGCGGCCGCGGGGCTGGACCGCGCGACGATCGCGCTGTTGATCAGTGCGGATCTGCTGGTCGCGGGCATCATCACGCTGGTGCAGAGCCTCGGTATCGGCAAGCTGGCCGGTGCGCGGTTGCCGATCGTCTGTGGCGCTACCTTCGTGGGGCTCAATCCGATGATTCTCATCGCCAAGGAATACGGGCTCGACGCCGTGTACGGGTCGATGCTGATCGGTGGGGTGGTCGGGGTGGCGCTGGCGTGGCCGTTCGCGCGGGTGGTGCGGTTCTTCCCGCCACTGGTCACGGGGACCGTGCTGACCGTGGTCGGGGTGTCGCTGATCGGCGTCGCCGGCGGCCTGATCATCGGGACCGATCCGAAGTCGGCGAACTTCGCCTCGCCGTCGAATATCGGGCTGGCGGCGGTGGTCGTGCTGATCGCGGTCGGGTTCGTGTGTCTCGGGCGTGGTGTGTGGTCGCAGCTCGGGGTGCTGATCGCGCTGGTCGCGGGCATCGCGATCGCGCTGCCGATGGGTTTGATCACGACCGCGGGCGTGGGCGCCGCCGACTGGATCGGGATTCCGCAGCCGTTCCACTTCGGGTCGCCGCAGTTCCCGGTGACCGCGGTGGTGGCGATGAGCATCGTGATGGCCGTGGTGTTCGCCGAGTCGACCGCGAGCATGCTGGCGATCAGCGAGATCACCGGAAAACCGCTCAGTAAGGGCGATCTCGCGCGCGGCCTGGTGGGCGACGGCCTGTCGGGTGTGCTCGGCGGCATCTTCACCGCGTTCGTCGACACGATCTTCAATCAGAACGTCGGCGCGGTCGCCACGACCAAGGTCTTCAGCCGGTATGTCACCGCGGTGAGCGGCGCGATCCTGGTGGTGCTCGGACTGGTGCCCCGCATCGGCGAGGTGGTCGCGGTGATTCCGAAGCCGGTGGTCGGCGGGGTCGGGCTGGTGCTGTTCGCGACGGTCGCCGTCGTCGGCGTCACCACGCTGCTCGAAGCCGACCTGACGGACCGGGTGAACGCCACCGTCGCGGCCACCGCCCTGGGCATCGGCCTGCTGCCGGTGTTCACCAAGGACATGTTCGACAAATTCCCCACCTCGGCCCAGATCCTTCTCGACAGCGGCGTCACCCTCGGCGCGGCCACCGCGTTCCTGCTGAACCTGGCCTTCAACCACACCCCGCTCGGCGCGATGGCCCGCGCCGCGATCGTCAAACCGGCCGATACGGAAGAACCCGCCACCGAAGCCGAACCAACGACCACCACCCCGAGCCCCGCCGTCGCCACCTGATCGAGCCATAAACCAACCACGGCACCGCCATGACCGCATTCCCAACCCCGCACATCCCGACCTCGAGGAGGGATCGCCGACGAAGTCGGCGGTTCGCGCCCGTCCCGTCGACCGCCAGGGGCGCGAACTCGAGCGCGCCAGCGCTCCAAAAGTTACTGTGCGGGGATGGAGATAGCAGGCAAGGTCGCGGTCGTCACCGGCGCGGGCGCGGGTATCGGTGCCGCGCTCGCCTATCGCCTCGTCGCTGGTGACGCGCGGGTCGTCGTCGCCGATCTCGACGCGGACAGCGCGGCGAAGGTAGCGGCCGACCTCGGCGACAACGCGATCGCGGTCGGTGGCGATGTGGCCGACGAGCGGGTGGTGGCGGAATTGATCGCCACCGCCGAGCGCGAATTCGGCCCAGTGGACCTGTATTTCGCGAACGCGGGCATCGGCGGCGGACCCGGCCTCGACAGCACCGAAGCCCAGTGGGCGAACACCATCGAAGTGAACGTGATGGCCCACGTGCGGGCGGCGAAACTGCTCGTACCCGGCTGGCTGGAGCGCGGCAGCGGCTATTTCGTCTCCACCGCGTCCGCCGCGGGACTGCTCACCCAAATCGGTTCCGCCCCTTACTCGGTGACCAAACACGCTGCGGTCGGCTTCGCCGAATGGCTCTCGGTTACCTACGGCGACAAGGGTATTCGCGTGAGCTGCCTGTGCCCGATGGGCGTGGACACCCAGCTGCTCACCGGTGCGCTCATCCCCGGCGACCCGGCGGCGGGCGCGCTGGCGATCAAGGCCGTGAAGACGGCGGGCGCGGTGCTCTCCCCCGAGGAAGTCGCCGACACCGTCGTCGAGGCGATGGCCGCCGAACACTTCCTGATCCTGCCGCACCCCGAGGTATTGCAGATGTACCGCAACAAGGGTGCGGACTACGACCGGTGGATTTCCGGTATGCGCCGGTTCCAGACCATGCTGCGCGCGTGAACAACCCGAGGTGCGCCCGAAAAAATTCGGCGAGGTAGCGGCGAGATCGCTCGATTCCTGCCACGATAGTCTCCAAGCCGCCGGTCACGATCCGCTGATCGGTGGAGGTCTACGCGGAGATCTGGCGATGGCGCACCTGATGTACTTCAAAAAGATTCGCGAGGAGCTCACCGAGGTCGAGTACCTCTGGGGGCCGAGCCGAGAACAACTCGACTCGTCCCTGGTGATCGACAAGCGGACCTTCGCCGCCCTACCCGGACCACCCGACTCGCCCGCGGGCCAGATCATCCTGCGCGCCCGCCGCGGCAGCGAGTGGCCGGAGGTAGGCGTGATCGCCTCCTGAGCGCTAGTCGGTGACGAGCTCCGCGGCCGCTGTCCGCACCACCTCGGGGATCGCCACCGGTTTGCGGGTGTCGGCGTCGACATAGACGTGGACGAATTCGCCGGTGGCGGCGAGCTCGAGACCGTCGTCGCCCGCACGGAAGATCGCCAGATCGTAGGTGATGCTCGAGTTGCCGAGGCGGGCGATCCGCAGGCCGACCTGGAGCTGGTCGGGAAAGCTCACCGAGCCGTGGAATCGGCACGAAGTCTGTGCGACGACGCCGAGCGCCGGCAGCTCGGTGATGTCGGTGCCGGTGGCGCGCATCAGCCAGGCGTTCACGGCGGTGTCGAAGTAGGAGTAGTAGGTCACGTTGTTCACGTGGCCGTACTGGTCGTTGTCGGCCCACCGGGTCGGCATCGGCCACAGGACGGGATAGCTCATCGGGCCATCATGCCGCGCTGCCCTGCCGGTGGTCGCGCGGGCTCACTCCGAAGTGCCGTTTGAAGGCGGTGCTGAGGGCGAAGGCGCTGCCGTATCCCACCTGGTGCGCGATGGCTTCCACCGTCGCGTCGGATTCGGCGAGCAGATCGGCCGCGAGCGAGAGCCGCCATTCGGTCAGGAAGCTCATCGGCGGTTCCCCGACCAGCTCACTGAACCGGCGGGCCAGCGCGGCCCGGGACATCCCGACCGCCTCGGCCAGGGCGACCACTGTCCACGGGTGGGCAGGATTGTGCTGGAGCAGGCGCAATGCCTTGCCGACCAGCGGATCGCTGTAGGCGTGGTACCAGGCGGGGGCGTCGTCGCGGGCGAACCAGGCACGCAGGGCGGCGATGAGCAGCAGGTCGAGCAGGCGGTCGAGGACGGCGGTTTGCGCGGGCAGGTCCTTGGTCGCCTCGTCGACGAGCAGATCGAGCAGCCGGGTATCGAGCTCACCGCGCGGCAGCACCGCGACCTGCGGCAGCGCACGCAGCAATCGTCTGCTCACCGCGCCCGCCGATTCGTAGGTTCCGGTGACCATCAGCGTCTCACCGTCGATATCGGTGCCCCACTGGCGCACGCCCAGACTCAGTGTCTCGCACAGGATCTCACCCTCGGGCGTGGTGGTGACCTGCCCCGGCTGGATGACGACCTGGGGTTCGGTCGCCGGATCGTCGGCCACCGTATACGGCTGCGGCCCGCGGAAAACCGCGACATCGCCCGCGCCGAGTTGCCGCGGCGGCATGGAATCGGTACTGACCCAAGCCTTTCCGCGGATCATCGCGAGCACCGTGAGCGGGGCTTCGTCCTGCACGCGCAGCGACCACGGCGGGTTGAGCAGCGAACACATGAGGAACGCGCCGCGGGCGCGTGGACCTTCGAGCAGACCGGCTAACGCATCCACCTCTCCACAGTAGACGACAACCTGTAGACGACAGCGCATGTTCGTGAGCGGCACGACGATGTTGCCGCGGACCGCGCGACGGTGTACTTATCTCATGACAAACACCGCTTCTCACCAGCAGCTTTCCCTCATCACCGGCGCTACCGGCAAGACCGGCAGCCGGGTGGCCGCCCTCCTCGAAGCCGCGGGCCTGCCGGTCCGTCACGGCTCGCGCACCGCCGCGATCCCCTTCGACTGGACCGACCGGCAGACCTGGGCGCCCGCCCTCGCCGGCGTCGACTCCGTCTATCTCGCCTTCCAGCCCGACCTCGCCGTGCCCGGCGCCCCGGACATCATCCGCGCGTTCACCGCCGCCGCACGAGCCGCGGGCGCGCGCTCGGTGGTGCTGCTGTCCGGGCGCGGCGAACCCGAAGCGCTGGAATGCGAAGAGATCGTGCGGGATTCGGGCCTGAGCTGGACCATCGTGCGCTGCGCCTTCTTCGCGCACAACTTCAGCGAAGGCGCCTTCGTCGATGACGTACTCGCCGGTGCCGTGGCGCTGCCCAACGGCGATGTGCCCGAACCGTTCGTGCACGTCGACGACATCGCCGAGGTGGCGGCGGCCGCGCTCACCGACGCGCGCCACGCGGGTCAGCTCTACGAACTCACCGGTCCCCGCGCCCTGTCCTTCGCCGACGCGGTCGGCGAGATCGCCGCCGCCACCGGTCGCGAGATCGCCTTCATTCCGGTGACCCGGACGGAATTCGTTGCGGCCCTGAGTGAATACCAGGTCCCCGATGACGTGATCAGCCTGCTCGACTACCTGTTCGGCACCATCCTCGACGGTCGCAACACCCCCACCGCCGACGGTGTCCGCCGCGCCCTCGGTCGCGAGGCGCGCGATTTCACCGACTACGCCAAGGAGACCGCCGCCACCGGCGCCTGGACGCCTCGGCAGTAGCCGGACAGTTGATCACCGGGCCCGCACTGAGGCAACGCCCGAGCGGCGAACCGCCAGGGCCTGGTGATCGTGAATTGCCGGGTACCCCCACGCCGAGGCGGTACCGTCGAAGTGGTGGGTTCAGCGACGATCGACCGCAGGTTTCGGATGGCCCGCGCCGCCGTGTTCGCGGCTTTCACGCTGAACGGGGTGCTGCTGGCGATGTGGGTGGTCCACATCCCGGCGATCACCGACCGGGCCGGGGTGTCGACCTCGATGCTCAGCGTGCTCGTGCTGCTGATGGCGGGCGCCGCGCTCGTCGGCATGCGGCTCGCCGGCCCGGCTGCCGACCGGTTCGGCAGCCGCACGCTGGTCGCCTCGGCCGCGTCGGCGATCTCGGTGACCGTGCTCGGCCCGGGACTGGCGACCAGCCCGATCACCTTGGCGATCGCTGTGGCGTGCTTCGGATTCGGTATGGGCGCCCTCGACGTATCGATGAACACCCAGGCGGTGTACGTCGAACGGGCGTATCACCGGCCGATCATGTCCGCCTTCCATGCGATGTTCTCAGCGGGCGGGTTCGTCGGGTCGTTGGCGGGCGCGGCCGCGCAGTACGCGCAGTGGCCGCCGCAGCTGACGTTGACGTGCGCCGGGATCGCGGGATTGGTCGTCACCGCCGCCCTGGTGCCGCACCTGCTCGGCCGTCAACAGCCCGAATCACCCTCGCACCTCGAAGATTACGACAACGAGGATGCGCGATCCGCGAACAGCGCGCGAGAGCGGCCGACAGCCGGCGAACCGGCGGACCTGCGGCACTTCACCGACGCGAGCGACTCGACAGGTTCGCCGACCGGAACCGCCGGTCCCGCCGCTTCTGTTCGGCCCCGCGCCGAATACCGCACCGACCAGCGCAGCGAACGACACCAGCGGGCACGAAAAGTGCTCTCGCTCGGGGCCGTCGCGTTCGTGCTGCTGCTCGCGGAGGGTGTGGCGGCCGACTGGAGCGCGCTCCAGGTTCGCGAGCGCCTCGATACTTCCGAAGCCGATGCCGCCCTTGCCTTCGGCGCCTTCTCCGCGACGATGACCCTCGGACGCTTCCTCGCGGACAGGGTGAACGCGGCGATCGGCCCGGTCGCCATCGTGCGGTACGGAAGTCTGCTCGCCGCAGCGGGATTCGCGGTGGTCATCGGATCACCCTGGTTGCCGTTCACCCTGCTCGGCTGGGCGATGTGCGGCCTCGGCCTGGCGGGCGGTGTCCCCCAGATCTTCTCCACCGCGGGCAATCTCGGCGGCACGACAGCAGCCACGGACATGTCGCGCGTCTTCACCATCGGCTACCTCGGGCTGCTCGCGGGCCCCGCGATGATCGGCTGGCTCACCGCCGCGATCCCGCTGACCGCGGCGCTGGCCGTTCCGCTGGTGCTCACCCTGGCCTGCGCGGCCACGGCGAACGTCGTCAGTCGGTGAAGGTGATCCGGACCGAGACCGGCGTGCTCTGCAACGCGCGGAAGGTCGCCGCGGTCAGCCCGGCGAACACCGGATTGGGTGCGAAGGTGCGAGCCCGAGCGACGACGTCGTCGGCCGGGCGCAGCTCAGCGGTCCCGGTCCGCCACCGCTTCCCCTGGCGGACCCGCACTGCCGGTTCCGCGCCGATATTGGCGGCCCACCCCGACCTGGTCCCGTGCTGGCTGATCACCCACGCGCCGCTGTCGTCGAACGCCACCGAGACCGGCACCACCCTGGCCTGCCCGGACTTGCGTCCGGTCGTCTCGAGCTCGGTCGCGAACGAGGTGCGGATGCCGATCCGGCTCAGCGCGCGGACCGCCGGGTTGGCGACATAGCGACCCACCGCCCGCTCGACCTCGAACTTGCGCCGCTTCGGGTCCTTGTTGTTCATTGTCGATCCCCTTCTACTACGAAACGCGTCTACGCCGTGATGTTTCAGCATGGCCGCCACCGTGAGCCACGGTGTGCGGCCGGGGTCCGGCTCGTCGCCTGCCCCGAGCAGATGCAGCTGATCGGTGTGCCACTGGAGGTCGAGGGCGCCTTCGAGGCTCTTGACGTTGGACAGGGTGGACACTCGCGCGGGCAGGCGCAGCGAGATCTGCGGGGAATGCAGTCGCGCGGTGCGCTCGTGCAGGATCTCACCCGCGGCATTCGGTGACACGGCGCTGGGCCTGCCGAGGCCGACGACATCGCACTCGCCCGACTCGACCGCGTCGACCATGGCCACGCGCGAACGGAATCCGCCGGTGACGGCCAGCGGCACCGACCCGGCGGCCGCCCGGACCGACTCGGCGTACTCGAGGAAGTACGCCTCACGCGCGACGGTGCTCGCCGAACGCGCCGCCGGCCTGCCCATCATCGCGGGCGATTCGTAACTGCCGCCGCTGATCTCGATCAGATCCAGCTGCTCGGCGGCGAGGCGGCGCACCACCTCGCGTGACTCGTCCTCGGTGAAGCCGCCGCGCTGAAAGTCCGCGGAGTTGAGCTTGATCGCGACGGCGAACGATGTCGATACCTCGGCCCTGATCGCGCGCACCGCCTCCAGCACGAATCGCGCCCGCCGGTCCGGGTCGCCACCCCAGCGATCGTCGCGCTGGTTGGCCAGTGGCGAGAGGAACTGTGACACGAGGTACCCGTGCGCGCCGTGGATCTGCACACCGTCGAAGCCCGCGAGCTCGGCGATCCGCGCGGTGGTGGCGAATCGGCGCACGATGTCGACGATCTCGGCGTCGGCGAGCGCGCGTGGCGCCGGGATACCGGGCAGACCAAGCCCGATCGCCGAGGGTGCTACCGGCTGCGACCGCGTCGCGAGCGGATTCGCCTGCCTGCCGGGGTGATTGATCTGCATCCAGAGCCGGGCGCCGCCGTCCTTGGCGGTGCGCGCCCAGCGGCGCAGGTCGTCGAGGTGACGTTCGTCGGCGATCACGACATTGCCCGGCTCACCGAGATGGTCGTGGTCGACCATCACATTGCCGGTGACCACCAGTCCGAAACCGCCGGTGCCCCACCGGCTGTAGAGCCGCTCGAGCCGTTCGTCCGGCGCGCCGGCGGAGGTGCCGAGCCCCTCGCTGAGCGCGGCCTTCATCAGGCGGTTGGGCAGCACTTGGCCGCACGGCAGGGCGAGCGGATCGCTCAGGGCTGTCATGGTCGGCTCCTCCGCGCATCGCGTCGAGTACACCGATCGGTGTACTTACCCGACGGTAGTACACCGATCGGTATACTTCAATCGGACCGACCGAAAGGATGTCGATGGCAGCACGCGACGGACTCGTCCAGAGCACGATCGACCTGGTGCGCCGCAACGGCGTGGCCGGGACCGGTGTCGCGAACCTGCTCGACCACAGTGGGCTCTCCCGCCGGACGATCTACCTGAACTTCCCCGGCGGCAAGTCCGAGTTGATCACCGAGGCCACCCGCGTCGCGGGCCGGGCGATGACCACGCTGATCGAGACCTTCAGCAAGAACGCCAAGCCGGAGGAAACCATCGCTTCGTTCTCCGACGCGTGGAAACAGGTCGTCGAGTCCAGCGACTTCCTCGCCGGCTGCCCGATCGTGGCCGCGGCATTGGGGCGCTCGGAGTCGCCCGCGGCGGCCGACGCGGCAGGCGAGGCGTTCGGCGACTGGGAGCGGACCCTGGAGACCCGGCTACGCGCGGAGAACATCGACCCCGACACCGCCAGCTCCCTGGCGACAACCGTCATCGCCACGATCGAGGGCGCGGTGGTGATGTCGCTCGCCAAGCACAGCACCGAGCCGCTCGATCGCGTCGGCCGTCACCTCACCGAGCTGGTCAGGGCACACATCCGGCCGGTCGGCACGTCGTGACCGGCACGCCGGGCGAGGCCGGGAAGGTCGGTCTACGGGTGCCTTACAGGTACATGCCGACGTCGGCCGAGTGGTCGATGGTCGACCGGATCTGAATCCCGCCGTCGCGGTGGGCGACCAGTTCGGCGAGGGTCGCGCCGTCGGGAAAGCTCGACTCGGCGATGGCCCCGTCCTGGCGGGCCAGCCACTCATCGGCCTCCGTCGCCGAGAGCCGGCCGACCTCGAGTTGAGCCAGGCAACGGCCCGGTCGAACCACGGCGGGGTGCAGCCGCGAGAGGTCTTCGTTCGTGGTGATCGCGATCAAGACATTGCGACCCTGACCCAGCATGCCGTCGGTGAGATTGAGCAGACGCGAAAGTTTCTGCCCCGCCGCTTCTTTCGCCTCGCCGCGAATCAGTTCGTCGCAGTCCTCGAGCACCAGCAGCCGCCAGCGGCCGTCCTCGTCGTCGCCATCGGCGCCCGCCGCGACTTCCATCAGGTAGCCGGGATTGCTGAACAATTCCTCCGGATCGACGACACAGTCGACCTGACACCACGGCGCCCATGACCGTGCGAGCGCACGCAGCGCGGTGGTCTTGCCGGTGCCGGGCTCACCGTGCAGCAACACCAGCCGTCCCTTGATATCGGCGACGCCGAGCCCCATCAATCGCTCCATGCTCGCGGACACCGAGCCGGTGTAGTTGCCGCGAATCTCCGCCCACGCGGGCGCCGCGATCTGGCGTCGCCTGCGCGCGGGGCGCCGGACGTCCATGTGCCAGAATCCCATCTCGACCGTGGCTTCACTGTCACGTGACAATGAAGCCCCATCGGTAGCCTTAGCCAGCACGTCGACGGCGAGTTCGTCGCTCACGGCGGTCACTTCGACCGTGGCCGACCCGCTCGCCCACCGCACGGCCCGTAGCGCCCAGCCGTCACCGGCCGCGAGCAGGGCACTGCTGTCGTCGTCGGCGACCGAGCGCACGATCCGCGAGTCGGCGGGCCGCAGCGCCGCGTCGGGGCGCACCCGGTCGAGGTGGGCCTGGCGGGCGAACGGCTGGTCACCGCGCAGGAACGGGGCAAGGGCGAGCGCGTCGATCGCATCGCGGGTCGAATAGGTGGAGTCGATGGTCGCCGACCACGGAAACGGCTCGCCCTGATCCTGCGGCTGACGCGGCGAATCGACGAGCCTGAGCTGTTCATTACGTGTGGACACCGAGCCCATGATCGTGGGCCCCGGCCCGGAATGTCCAATGACTTACGGGGCGCACCGCCGGAAAACTCGCTGGCACCGAAGGCGAATCCGTCGGTACGGTCGTAGTGTGACGTCCACCCAGCGCGACCAGTCCCCGCCGGAATCCGCCACGCAGGCCGGGATCAAGGAGTGGGTCGGGCTGGCCGTGCTCGCCCTGCCGACACTGCTCATCTCGATGGATCTGAGCGTGCTCTACCTGGCGATCCCCCGCATCAGCGAAGCACTCCAACCCAGCAGCTCCCAATTGCTGTGGATCCTCGACATCTACGGCTTCCTGGTCGCCGGCTTCCTCATCACCATGGGCACCCTCGGCGACCGCATCGGCCGACGCAAGCTCCTGATGATCGGCGCCTTGGCCTTCGGTGTCGCCTCGGTGATCGCCGCGTACTCGACCAGCGCGAACATGCTGATCGGCACCCGCGCGCTGCTCGGCATCGCGGGCGCGACGCTGATGCCGTCCACGCTGGCGCTGATCCGCAACATGTTCCACGACGACCGCCAGCGCACCGCCGCGATCAGCGTGTGGATGACCAGTTTCATGGTCGGCATGGTGATCGGGCCGCTCGTCGGTGGCGCGATGCTGGAGAACTTCTGGTGGGGCTCGGTATTCCTGGTAGCGGTGCCCGCGATGGTATTGCTGCTGGCGACCGGGCCGTTCCTGCTGCCCGAGTACAAGGACCCGAACCCGGGCAAGCTCGACATTCTCAGCGCGGTCCTGTCGCTGCTGTCGGTGATGGGCGTCATCTACGGCATCAAGGAGCTCGCCAAGGACGGTGTGTCGATCGAGGCTGTCGGCGTCCTGGTCGGTGGTCTGGTGCTCGGCACGGTGTTCGTCCTGCGCCAGCAGCGCCTGACCAATCCGCTGATCGACCTGCGCCTGTTCGGCAATGTCCGGTTCAGTGGGTCACTGGTCGCGTTGATGGTCGCCATGCTGGCCATGGGTGGGCTGTTCCTGTTGCTCGCGCAGTATCTGCAACTGGTGCTCGGCCTTTCGGCGTTCCAGGCAGGTCTGTGGACCGTGCCGCAGGCGGCCGCGATGGTCGTGGCGGCCGGGGTGGTGAGCGCGCTCGCGCCCAAGATCCGGCCCGCGTACCTGATGGCCGGCGGCCTGATCATCGCCATGGCCGGGTACGCGCTGTTCACGCAGCTCTCCGGGGCCGACGACCTGGCGTTGATCGTCACCGGCATGGTGGTGTTCTCCCTCGGCTTGAGCCCGATGTTCGTCCTCGGTCTCGATCTGATCGTCGGTGCGGTCGATCCGGCGCGCGCCGGTGCCGCCTCGGCCATCTCCGAAACCGGTCAGGAATTGTCCGCGGCGCTGGGCGTGGCGGTGATCGGCAGCATCGGCACCGCCGTCTACCGCGGACAGATGTCGCAGCAGCTGCCCGCCGGACTTCCGCCGGAGGTCGCGCAGGTCGCCGAGGACACGCTCGCGGGCGCCCTGCACGTCGCGACGACACTGCCCGAAACGCTCGGCGCCGAGTTGACCACGGTCGCTCGCGAGGCCTACACCCAAGCGCTGCAGGTGAACTCGGTGGTCGGCATCGGCCTCACCGCCGTCGCCGCCGGACTGGTGATGGGTCTGCTCCGGCAGATCCCCGCGCCGAACGAGAAGACATCCGGCACCGAATGACCTAGGTGGTTCGGACACAACAAATCCCGCCCGATGCTGATCGGGCGGGATTCGTCTCTCGCTGAGTTGTCCCCTCCGCGAGGTTCGTTCGGCCGATTCGGCCGAGGTCTATCGCCTACTTGGCAGCCGGCGCGGTGTTCGGCATCGGCGAGTTGATGGTGGTGAAGTACTGCACCGCGGCCATGATCGCGACGGGAGCGGTGATGAAGATCTGGCCCGCGAGGGTGCCGAGCGCGCCGATCGCCATGATGCCGGCGATGCAGCCGACGGCCGCGGCCGGGATGAACGGGCCGAACATGCCGACGATGGTCGCCGAGGCGATGGTGGCGCCGGCGATGCCGCCGAGCACACAACCGATCGCGCCGCCGCCGAGACCGCCGACCAGGGTGGCGATGCTGGCGCCCAGCGAGATGGTGCTGCCCAGACGGCTCCACGCCGCCTGCTCACGGTCGTATTCGCTCTTCCACGGCGCCTTGTCCTCATACGGCAGCGCGACCGGCTTGTAGGCGGCGTGCGCCAGGTCGAACTGCGGCGTCAGCGTGGCGTTGCGGCCCGAGATGTCGGCGGCGATCGGGAACACGAATTCGTCCACACGGAAGGCCAATTCGGTGCCCGCTACGGTGGTGCCGTTGGCAGCCTTGATCTTGAAGACGCCGTCCTCGACCACCATGGAGCCCGAGTCGGTGCCGATGATCGTGGAGGTCTCGGTGGTGGTGGACGTGTAGTTGATCGGCTCATCCGCGGCAGGTGCTGCGTGGCTGGTTCCGGCAGCGATGCCGAGGGCAACGCTGACGGTGGAGGCCAGCAGAGCGAACTTGGTGATTTTCACGGGGGTGAACCTTTCGTGTTCCTCGTGGTGAGATGCGCGGCGCACAAGCTGCGGACCGAACGAGATGTGACCATAGCTAGGCAAGCCTCACCTATCAAGACCTTGCTTAGGCTAACCTCCAGTAGACCCAGTTTCGCCGCGAGAGAGAACCCTGATGAGAAATCCGCGTTGGCGCGGGTGGCTTCTTGCCGTCTTCGTGCTGGTCGCAGTATGTGCTCTCAGCCTGCTGGTCGGCACGAAAGCTATTGCTGTCAGCGATGTCTGGCAGGCACTGTTCGGCGAGACCACCACCCCCGACCATGTGACCGTCACCGAGTACCGCGTGCCACGTACGCTGCTCGGACTGCTGGTCGGACTCGCGCTCGGCGTCGCGGGCTGCTTGATGCAGGGCCTGACCCGCAACCCTCTGGCAGACCCCGGCCTGCTCGGCGTCAACGCGGGCGCGGCCTTCGCGATCACCATCGCCGTCGCGATGTTCGGCGTGAGCGAGATCACATCGTATGTCTGGTTCGGATTCCTCGGCGCCGCCCTGGTATCGGTGGTCGTCTACCGCGTGGGCACCGCCGGGCGATCCGGCACCGATCCGGTGCGGCTGACGCTGGCCGGTGTCGCCGCCACCGCGGTTCTCGGCGGCCTCACCAGAGGCTTGATCCTGATGCACCCCAAGGCTTTCGACGAGATGCGCCAATGGGATTCCGGCGACCTCGCCGGACGCGGGTTCGACATTCTCCTCGGCGCGACCCCGTTCATCGTGGCGGGCCTGATCATCGCGGCGCTGTGCGCGCGCTCGCTCAACGCGGTGGCGCTCGGCGACGATCTGGCGAACTCGCTGGGTGTGCACGTGGGGCGCACGCGCCTGTTCACCGCGCTGGCGGTGGTGCTGCTGTGCGGCACCGCGACCGCCGCGGTGGGCCCGATCGCGTTCGTCGGTCTCGCGGTTCCGCATGTGGCGCGGTGGCTGATCGGACCCGATCAACGCTGGATCTTCGCCTATTCGCTCCTGCTGGCGCCGATCCTGGTGCTCTCGTCCGACATCGTCGGGCGCCTCATCATTCGTCCCGATGAAGTTCCCGCCGGCCTGGTCACCGCGTTCCTCGGAGCGCCGGTACTGATCTGGCTGGCCCGTCGCGCAAGAGTAGGAGCCGCCGCATGAGTTCGACGATCGATTTCGGCCGCGCGATGCTGGTGGTCCGGCCGCGCGGAACCCGTTTCTCCGCCCGGATCGGCGTGCGCACCCTGGTGGTATGCGCTGTCCTGCTCACGATCTCGGTGGTGACAGCGGTGCTGGCACTGGGCAGCGGCGACTATCTGATCCCGCCGATGCGGGTGCTGCGCGCGCTGGTGATCGGCGACGAGCGGTTCGACCGGCTGGTGGTGTGGGACTGGCGGCTGCCGCGCATCCTGCTCGCGCTGATCCTCGGCGCGGCACTGGGCGTGAGCGGCGCCATTCTGCAATCGGTGACCAGGAATCCGCTGGGCAGCCCGGACATCGTCGGGTTCAACACCGGCGCCTACACCGGCGCGCTGATCGCCATCCTGGCCCTGGGCGGTGGGCACCTGCAGACCGCGACCGGTGCGGTGATCGGCGGGCTCGGCGCCGCGTTGGTCATCCATCTACTCGCGTTCCGGCACAACGTGGCCGGGTTCCGGCTGATCATCGTCGGCATCGGCGTCAGCGCCATGCTCGCCTCGATCAACACCTGGCTGATCCTGCGCGCCGACCTGGACGCGGCGATGTCGGCGGCGGCCTGGGGCGCGGGCACGCTCAACGGGCTCTCGTGGCCGCAGGTCGGTCCCGCGGTGGTGATCCTCGCGCTGCTGGCGATCGCGCTGATCCCCGCGGCTCCCCGCTTGCAGATTCTCGAACTCGGTGACGATACCGCCAAGGCGTTCGGCCTCGATGTCAGCCGGGCGATGCTGTGGCTGATCGTGCTCAGCGTCGCGTTCACCGCGGTGGCGACGGCGGTCGCGGGCCCGATCGCCTTCGTCGCCCTCGCCGCACCGCATCTGGCGCGCAAACTGGCCCGCACGCCGTCGATCGCGCTCGCGCCCTCGGCGGCGATGGGGGCGATGTTGCTGATCACCTGCGACTGGATCGCCCAGCACGCGTTCGCGCCGACCACCGTGCCGGTGGGCCTCGTCACCGTCTCGGTCGGCGGTCTGTACCTGGCGTATCTGCTGGTCGCCGAGGCGCGACGGAACTAGGAAAGCGAAAAGATGAACGACACTTCACGACTGCGCGCCGACCGGGTCCGCCTGGGCTACAAGGGCACCACGATCAGCGACCAGCTGTCGGTGGATATCCCCGACGGCAAGTTCACGGTGATCATCGGCCCGAACGCGTGCGGCAAGTCCACGCTGCTGCGCGCGCTGGCCCGGCTGCTCACCCCCGAGTCGGGCACCGTACTGCTCGACGGCAAACCGATCGGCTCCTACCCGGCCAAGCAGGTGGCCAGGCAGATCGGCCTGCTACCGCAGACCTCGACCGCACCGGACGGCATCCGGGTGGCCGATCTTGTCGCCCGGGGCCGCTATCCGCATCAGACGCTGCTGCGGCAGTGGTCGAAGACCGACGAGGAAGCCGTCACGTCGGCGATGGCGGCGACCGGTGTCACCGAGCTGTCGGCGCGGATGGTCGACGAACTGTCGGGCGGTCAGCGCCAGCGGGTGTGGATCGCGATGGTGCTCGCCCAGGACACCCCGCTGATCCTGCTCGACGAGCCGACGACCTACCTCGACATCGCCTACCAGATCCAGCTCTTGGACCTGTGCCGGTCGCTGAACCGGGATTCCGGGCGAACCGTGGTGGCCGTGCTGCACGACCTCAACCACGCCTTCCGCTACGCCGATCACCTCATCGCCATGCGTGACGGACGGGTGGTCGCCACCGGGGCACCCGCCGACATCGTGACCGCCGAACTCGTCGACGAGGTCTTCTCGCTGCGGTGCCGGATCGTCGACGACCCGGAAACCGGTACACCGCTGGTGGTTCCCCTCGCCGAGGATGCCGCCAAGGTGCGCTAGACCTGCGGCGATGCCATGGACGGAAGCGAAGTCCCCCAAATTTATTAAGTTAGGCTAACCTAATTATGTGAACGCGACGAGGGAGGGAGTTGCCGTGACAGATAGTCGCGAGTTGGCACTGACCGGACCGCAGCTCGGCATCTGGAATGCCCAGCGCTTCGATCCCGAGTCCGGGCGATATCTGGTCGGCGAAGTCCTCGAGATCACCGGGGACGCGCCGATCGATGTCGACCTGCTGAGCGAGGCGATCCGTCGCACCGTCACCGAGGCCGAGAACATGCGGTTGCGGTTCATCGACACCGCCGACGGGCCACGGCAATTCGTGAGCGAGGCCGCGACCGTGCTGCGGCCGACCGTCGACCTGCGCGCCGCCGCGGAACCGCTGGCCCTCGCCTACGAGGCGGTCGCGCTCGAGCGCGCGCAGGCCGCGCAACGGTGCCGCGGCATGGTCGACCGGCAACTGTACAACTACACGCTGATCCGGATCTCCGACTGTGTGGTCTGGTGCGTGCAGCTCTACCACCACCTCATCGTCGACGGCTACAGCGCGGCGTTGCTCTCGCGCCGAGTCGCCGCTCACTACACCGCGCTGCGACGCGGAAAGCCCTCGCCCAAACAAACTTTCGGCACCATCGCCGACCTGATCGCCGAGGAGCAGGCTTACCGCGCCGGTCCCGAATTCGAGGCCGACCGCGACTACTGGCGAGACCAGCTCACCCCGTGGCCCGATCTCGACGGTCGTGGTCGCCAGGTGGGCGGTGCGGTGCAGCGGACGATCCGCGCCGAAGCGATCCTGTCCCCCGAACTGCTCGCCGCACTGCGCGAGAGCGCCGACCGGCACGGCATCACCTGGGCCGACGCGCTCGTCGCCTGCTACGCCGCGTTCCTGCACCGGCTCCTCGGCACCGGCGACGTGGTGGTCTCGATGCTGCTGATGGGCCGGGTCGGCCGCGCCGCCCTGCGCACCCCCGCCATGGCGGTGAACGTGCTCCCCCTTCGGGTCACGGTGAGCGCGGGTGACCGGCTCGGCGCGCTGGGCACCCGCATCGCCGACACGTTGCGCGAGGTCCGCAAGCACCAGCGCTACAGCGGCGACGATCTCGCCCGTGACTTCCACGGCCACGGCGCGGGCGAACTCCTGCACGGAATCGGCATCAACCTCAAGGTTTTCGACTTCACCCTCGACTTCGACGGCGCGCGCGGCGTTCTGCGCAATGTCGCGGGCGGCCCCCCGGAAGACCTCGGGCTGACCGTCACCCCGCTGCCCGACGGCTCGGTGCTGGCCGGATTCGAATCCGACGCGCGCACCAATGACGCGGAGACGGTGCGCGGGCGGATCGCCGGGTTGGTCCGGGTGATCGAGGCGTTCACCGGGTCGGACGAGCTCGCGGTGGGCGCGCTCGAACTGCTCGATCCGGCCGAGCGCACGCGATTGCTGGACACTCGATCTCCGGCAATGCGGCTGCCCGGCAGCGAAACCCGGACTCCGCTCGACGAGCCGTCGCCCGCGATGGTCCCCGGCATTCTCGAACAGGTGCTCGCCGAGCGACCGGACGCCGTGGTGCTGAGTTCGGCAGCGCACGAGTACACCGCCGCCGAACTTCGATTCCGGGTGCACCGCCTCGCGCGATTCCTGCGCGCGGCCGGGGTCGGTCCGGACTCGATCGTCGGCCTCGCACTGCCTCGCGATGGGGAATTCGTGGTCGCGCTACTGGCCGTCTGGCGAGCCGGTGGCGCCTATCTGCCGCTGGATCCGGAACATCCGGTCGCTCGGCTGCGCGCGACGATCGCCGACGCGTCGCCGGCGATGGTGCTCAGCGCAGGCGAGTTGGCGGCCCAGCTCGGTGCCGACGCGGTCGCGATCGACGGCGCCGACTTCCGCGCGAAGCTGGACGACTGCACCGGCATCGACGTCGATCTCGCGGTGCGGCCCGAGCACGCGGCGTACGTCATCTACACCTCCGGCTCGACCGGTTCGCCGAAAGGTGTTGTCGTACAACACGGCTCCCTGGCAGCGCTCGTCGCCGCGCACCGCGCCGGAATCTACGGAGCCGCCGCGACCCGTGCGGGCGACCGTCAGCTGACCATCGCGCACACCACGTCCTTCGCCTTCGACGCCTCGCTCGATCCGCTGCTCTGGATGACCGCCGGACACCGAATCCACGTGTACGACAGCGACACCCGGCGCGACCCCGCAGCCCTGGTCAGGGCCTTCGCCCGGGACGGCATCGACATCGTCGACGGCACGCCGTCATTGGTCGCCGCCCTGCTGGAACACGGCTTGACCAGCGAACCACCGTTGATGCTGGTGATCGGAGGCGACGCCTGCTCGGCGCAGCTCTGGGGCGCGATCGATCGTGGCGGGTTCGCGGCGGTCAATCTGTACGGCCCAACCGAAGCGACGGTGGATGTGATCGGGGCGCCGATCGACGCCGCCGGTCCGAGGATCGGGCTGCCGGTCGCGGGCTCGCGAGTGCACCTGCTGGACAACGGATTGCAGATCGTCGCCGACGGACAGGTGGGCGAGCTGTATCTCGCCGGTCCACAGATCGCGCGCGGCTACCTCGGCCGGTTCGCCACTACCGCACAATCTTTCGTCGCCGATCCGTACGGCCCGCCGGGAGCGCGGATGTATCGCACCGGCGACCGGGCGCGCTGGGTCCGCGGACACGGGTACGAATACCTGGGCCGGGTCGACAACCAGGTGAAGATCCGCGGCCATCGTGTCGAACTCGGTGATGTCGCCGCGGCCCTCGACGGCCTGCCCGAGATCCGCACCGCGGCTGCCGATATCCGGGAGATCGCCGGTCGGCCCACGCTGATCGGCTACGTCGTCGCCGCGAGCGGCACCCTCGATACCTCGGCCGCGCGCACCCGGCTGGCCGACCTGGTCCCCGAGCACATGGTGCCCGCGCGGCTCGTCGTCCTCGACGCCCTGCCCACCACGGTCAACGGCAAACTCGACCGCACGGCGCTGCCGGACCCGGCAACCGACGACTCCGGACGCGCACCGGTCACCGCTGCCGAATGTGCTGTCCACCAAGCGATATCGACCACCCTCGGTCTCGACGCTGTCAGCATGGACGACGACTTCTTCGCCGTCGGCGGCGACAGCATCACCGCCATCACCGTCAGCAGTACCCTGCGTGCCGAGGGGCTGACCCTGCTTCCCCAGCAACTACTGACCCGCCGCAGCCTCGCCGTGCTGGCCGCCGAGGCTGCCGAAACGGGCGAGATCTCCCCCGCCGGAGGACTTCTCCCCGGCGGCACTCCCGCCGAACCCCGGGACTCGTCGCCGAGTTTCGGATCAATTCGGGAATCGAACACTCAGACCGCGTCGCCCCTGCCGGTAGTGCCCGGCCGGTTGATCCCCGCGCTCTCGCAGACCGACATCGACGCGTTCAGCGCCACCTACGGCCCGGTCGCCGACGTGCTCCCGCTGTCACCGTTGCAGGAGGGACTGCTGTTCCACGCGCTGCGCGACGGTGCCGACGACGTGTACACGATGACGGCCCGGTTCAGCCTCGACGGCGTCATCGATCCGGAGCGGATGGGTGCGGCGTTCGCGAGCATGCTGCGGCGGCATCCGAACCTCGGTGCGGCGTTCAGCTTCGAACAGTTCGACCAGCCGGTGCAGATCGTGCCGCGAGCACCGGCGGCCTCGTGGCGGGTCGAAGATCTCCGCGCGGCTCCCGATTCCGCGGCGCAAGCCCGGCTTTCGGTGCGGCGCGCGGGCGCCGAACCGTTCGACATCGATCAGCCCCCGCTGATCCGCGGCCTCCTGATCCGCCTCACCGACACCTCGCACTGGCTGGTCCTGATCGCCCATCACCTCCTGGCCGACGGTTGGTCGGTGCCGACCATGGTCCGGGAAACCCTCGCCCTCTACACCGGCAAGACCCTCGCGGCCCCCGCCTACTTCGGCGACTACCTCGCCTGGCTCGCCACCCGCGACACCGCGGCCACCCTGCGCTGGTGGACCGACAACCTCACCGGCCTGCGCGCACCGACCCTGTTCGCCGCCCCCACCTCCGCGACCGATCCGGCTTCGCTCACACCGATCGGCCCCGACACCTCGACCGCTCCGACGGCAACGGCCGTCGGCAACGGCTCGCCACCGGAATCGGCCACGACCGGTTTGCGAACGCCGCGCTCGTCCGATTCGCCTTCTGCCCGGCGACAGCGCCCTGCCGGACTGCGGATTCCGCTGGCCGATGCGGTGGCGACGACATTGTCCGAGAAGGCCAGGCAGCACGGGCTGACCATGAACACGGTGCTACAGGGTGCGTGGGCGATGGTGCTGGCGGATCACTTCGGGCGGACCGATGTGGTATTCGGGACCGTGGTGTCCGGACGGCCCGCCGATCTCGACGGTGTCGGCGCGATGGTCGGATTGTTCAGCAATACCGTGCCGGTGCGCGTCTGTCTGGAGGCCGGTCGCCCGGTGGCCGCACAGTTCGGCGAGCTGCAACACACGTCCTTCGACGGCCAGTCACGCGGATACCTCGGGTTGGCCACCATCGAGCGGGCGCTGGGGATCGGGCGGTTGTTCGATTCGCTCGTCGTGTTCCAGAACTTCCCGAAAGCCGGCCTGTTGCAGCCGGATCCCGGTGGGGTTCAGGTGGTGGACGTCGATGTGGACGGGTCGACGGACTTCCCGGTCACGGTGACCGCACTGCCCGGAGCCGAGTTCGCGCTGATGCTGCACCACGATCCGGCTGCGGTGCCGGGCCCGGTCGCCACCCGCCTGAGTGATCGGCTCGGCGCCGTATTGTCCACGCTGGCAGCCGATCTCGACCGGTCCGTCGGCGCCGCCATGACCGCTGCGATGCCGCCGGAAACACGCGGCAGCACCCTCGCCGAGTGGTCGGCGACGGCGACGATCTCCGCCGATGCTCCGGCCCTCACCGCGAACGAGGTGACGATCTCGTTCGGTGAATTCGACAGCCGGGTCCATCGGCTCGCGCGATGGCTCATCGGCCGGGGAGTTCGGACCGAAACTGTGGTCGCGGTGGCGATGACGCGCGGCATCGAGTCGATCGTCGCGGCGCACGCGGTGTGCCGGTCGGGCGGGGTCTACCTGCCGATCGACCCGCACAGTCCCGCGCAGCGAGTTGATCGAATCCTCGCGACATCGTCCGCCGTACTGGTTCTCACCACCGCCGCCGACGGCTTCGAGACCGATCGCGCACCCGTGGCCCAGGTCGAGACACTGGACCTGTCCGGTTACGCCGATACCTCGGTCACCGATCTCGACCGGCTCGCGCCGCTGCTCCCCCGCAACGCCGCCTACCTGCTGTTCACCTCGGGCTCCACCGGTGAACCCAAGGGGGTGAACGTCTCCCACGAGGCCATCGTCAACACCTTCGAGTGGATGCAGCGACGGCACCGGTTCGGCGCGGGCGACACCGTCCTCTACCGCACCGCGGCGACTTTCGACGCCTCCCTGCTCGAGTTGTTCCTGCCGCTCCTGGTCGGTGCGCGCGTCGTCGCCGCACCGGTGTCGGGTCGGCTCGACCGCGATCCGCACTACCTCGCCGAATTGATGGCGAACGAGCGGGTGGGTATGGTCCAGCTCACGTCGTCGATGCTCACCGTGCTCGCCGAGGAAGCCGACCTGAGCGGCTGCGCCGCCCTGCGCTGTGTGATCACCGGTGGCGAACCGCTGCCGCCGCCGACCGCGGCGCGAATCAGAGCGATCACCGGTGCCCGCGTCCACAACCTGTACGGGCCCACCGAGGCCGCCGTGTGCATCACCCACCACGAGACCTCCGGCGCCGACAGCGGCAACGTCCCGATCGGCCTGCCCGCCACCGGTGCCGACGTGCGGGTTCTCGACGCCGCGCTGCGCCCGGTTCCGGTCGGAATGATCGGCGAGTTGTATCTCACGGGAACACAATTGGCGCGCGGCTACCTCGCGCGCCCGGCCCGGACCGCGGGTTCGTTCGTCGCCGATCCGCAGGGTGACGGCGAACGGATGTACCGCACCGGCGATCTCGTGAGCTGGGGTCCGCACGGCGAACTCGACTATGTGGGCCGTGCCGACAGCCAGGTGAAGCTGCGTGGTCAGCGGATCGAACTCGGCGAAATCGAGGCCGCCCTGCTGAGTTGCCCCGGTGTCGCCCACTCCGCGGTGATCCTGCGCGAGGACACCCCCGGCGACCAGCGTCTCGCGGCCTACCTGGTCCCTAAAGCGGGTACCGAGATCGACCTCGCCGCAGTTCGTTCGGGTTTGCGCGCGCGGGTGCCCGCCTACATGGTCCCGGCGGCGTTCGTCGTCCTCGACCACATCCCTCGCACGACGAGCGAGAAGATCGATCGCAAGGCCCTGCCGGTCCCGGCCTACACCGCAGGGCAGCCCATCTCCGCGGACACCGTCGGCGACCACGATTCGCCGACGTCACCCGGCACCCGCGATCACTCTTCGATGCCGGCGGCTGCGATCGGGGTCGGCCCGCAGAGGGATGGTCGAACAGGCGAACTGGTCGACGCTGTTCGCACGGCGATGGCGAGTGTGCTGTCCACGGCCGACCTCGGCGCCGACGACGACTTCTTCGAGGCGGGTGGGCACTCGCTCACCGCCGTTCGCGTGATGGGCAGGCTTCGGCGAGCGGGCCTGGCCGTCGTGCTCGACGACATCTTCGAGGCGCCCTCGCCGCGTGCCCTCGCCGCGCGAATCACGCAGAGCGACAGCGAGTCTCGCGCAACGGCCGGGACCGACAACCCCTGGGGTTCGCGACTGGATCATGTCCTCGAACTGCGCACCACCGGATCACGGGAACCCCTGTTCTGCGTCCATCCGGTCGGCGGCACGGCCTGGCAGTTCGGCCCACTCGCTCGCCTGTTGCGAGCCGACCGCCCCATCGTCGGCTTGCAGCTGCCGACCCTGAGCGACAACACCTTCCGCGCCGAGACCGTCGACGAACTGGCAGCGCACTACGTCGCCACGATCCGCCGAATCCAACCGCACGGCCCCTACCACCTGCTCGGCTACTCACTCGGCGGCACCATCGCCCACGCCATGGCCGCCGAACTGATCGCGGAGGACGAGCAGGTCGCCTTCACGGGGCTGGTCGACGCCTTCGCGCTGTCCGATCTCACCGAACAGGCGACCCGCGCGCTCACCGACCCCGCCGACCTGGACCGGCTGCTGCCCGAAATACCGGACGACGCACCAGAACTGGCGACGAAACTGCGCGACGCCGCGACCGAACTGCTCGGCATGGTCACCGCCTCCACCCCGGCCGAGTACGACGGCCCGATGGCGCTTTACGCCGCCGACACCGGAACCACACCCGGCCGCACCGAGGCGCAACTGGCGGGCTGGCGGTCCGCCCACGCCCGGCCGGTGGTGCGCCGACTGCCCTACTCACACTTCGAGATCGTGTCGCCCGCCGGCTGGGCCGAGGTCGCGGCGCTTCTCGACACAGACCCGGTGATCAGCGGATGAGCTCACAGCACACCGCTTTTCACCGTTCGAAAAGAAAGATGAGGACAACCCCTTCCATGTTCACCACTCGATCATCGGGCAGGCTCCGCGCCACCCTCGCCCTGCTGGTTCTCGCGCTCATCGCGGCGCTCACCGGCTGTAGCAGCTCCTCGGGCGACACCGCCTCGCCCACCGGTCCGCGCGAGGTCCAGACGCCGAAGGGCACCGTCTCCGTACCCGCCGACCCGCAGCGCATCGTCGTGCTCAACGGCACCCTGGCCGGCTACCTCTACGACCTGGATGTGCCGGTCGCCGCCGCCGATCCCCGGCTGCTCGGCGTCGCCAGCAAGCCGGGCGAGTTCCCGACCGGCTGGGCCGAGGACGCGGCGAAACAGGGCACCAAGGCCCTGCCGACCGGCGAGAACATCAACCTGGAGTTCATCGCCGCCCAGCGCCCCGACCTGATCATCGGCGGCGGCCAGGGCTACCCGGCCCAGCAGTCGGTGAACGCCTACGACCAGCTCAGCGCGATCGCCCCGACCGTGCTGGTGCCGACCGAGACCACCTACTGGCAGGACCAGCTGCGGGTGATCGCCGATGTGGTCGGCAAGCAGTCCAAGGTCGACCAGCTCATCGCCAACTACAAGGACAAGCTGGCCAAGGCCAAGAGTGCCATCAAGGCGCCCGCGGGCAACACCGTCGTCATGCAGTCGCTCAAGAGCCAGAAGCCGACCGCGTTCGTGCCCACCGCCGCACTGCCCACACTGCTGTCGGAGGTCGGGTTCACCCTCGACCTGCAGCTGGAGAGCAAGGCGGGCAACCCCGCTCGCGAAGCCAGCGCCGACTTCATCAGCTTCAGCCCGGAGCTGCTCAACGCCGCCGTCGACGCCCCGGTGCTGTTCATGATCCCGCTCAACGGCGGCCGCAGCGTGGATGAGCTGCGGGCCGACCCGATGTACGCGTCGCTGCCCTCGTTCAAGGCCAACACCGTCTTCGAACTGCCCGCGACCAGCTCGCGTCCCGATTACCGCACGGTCATGACCACGCTCGATCTGCTCGTCGAACGCTTCAAGTGACCGCGGCCGGCGACCACAGCGCGTGACCTACGGCGTGGTCTCGGCACTCATCGGCCCGGTGGCGCTCGCCACCGGGCCGCTGCACGGAAAGGAACAGAAATGACAGATCGAAGTGGCTATGCCGCGCGCATCGCGGAAGTGCTCGCCAGTGAGCACGGTGACAAGGTTCCGTATCCGATCGGCCTGCAAGAAGTGGAGGTGATCCGCACGGCCCAGGTCGGGGCCGGACTGCTCAGGATCACCTTCGGCGGGCCCGATATCGCGTCCTTCCACAGCTATGTGCCGGACGAACATGTGCGCCTGGTCTTTCCGAGCGAGGACGGGGTGCTGCGGCTGCCCAAGCTCGACGGCCAATCACTCGAGTGGGGCAACCCGCGCCCGGTGTCGCGCGAGTACACGGTGCGCCGCCACAGCATCGCCGACAACGAACTCGACATCGATTTCGTGATCCACCCCGGCGGCTTGGCCTCGGAATGGGCGAGCACGGTGACCCCGGGCACCAAGATCCACATCGCGGGCCCGCCCGGGGGCGTCGTGGTCCCGGAGTCCTACGACCGGTTCCTCTTCGTCGGTGACATCACCGCGCTGCCCGCCATCGCGCGCTGGCTGGAACGGATCCGGCGCACCGCGCAGGGCTGGGCGTTCATCGAGGTGGCCGGCCCGGAGGAAGAGATCGAGATCGACGCGCCCGAGGGCATCGAGGTGCGCTGGCTGCATCGCGGCGACCTGGCGCCGGGCACCGGTGACGCGCTGGAGAAGGCCGTGCGCGGGGTGGAAGTCCCTGCTGGAGAACGTGTTTACGCCTGGGTCGCGGGTGAGGCGGGATGCCTGCGGGGAATCCGCAAGGTGGTCCGCAACGATCTCGGCATCGGACCCAAGGATTCGCTGATCGCCGGCTACTGGAAGCGCGGCGTCGCCGACTTCGATCGAGAGGAATGAACCATGACCGACGAACAGATCATCACAGACGTGGCCGCCGCACTCGGTGTCGACCGATCGGAACTGGCCGCCGACACCGATCTCCTCGACGCGGGGCTCGACTCGGTACGCATCATGTCGCTCGTGGAGAAATGGCGGTCGGCCGGACATGCAGATATCGACTTCCCCACGCTCGCCGGTGATCCCGTACTCGGGTCGTGGATCGAACTGCTGGCCTGATCGTGTGATCGCGGCTGGGGGTGGCTGGTCATCGGTGCCACCCCCAGCACGGTCAGTTGCCGTGCGCGCCGTCGGCGAGCGCCTGCCGCAGATCCTTGCGGCTGGTCTTGCCGACCCCGGTCTCCGGGAATTCGTCGATGACCACCACCGTGTCGGGCATCTTCCAGGCCGCCACGCCGCGCGAGCGGACGAACGAACGCACGGAGATCAGCGTGGGGCGCTGCGCGGGGTCGACCGGCTGGACGAAGGCGCAGATACGTTGCCCCAGCACCGGATCCGGGGTACCGACGATGACCGCGTCGCGGACCGCGGGGTGTTCGAGCAGGTGCGCCTCGAGCTCTTCGGCCGAGACCTTCTCCCCACCCCGATTCACCCAGTCGCCCGCGCGGCCCGCGACGACGAGGTTGCCGTCGGGTCGCACGGACACGATGTCGCCGGTGCGGTACCAGCCCTCGGCGGTGAAGCTGCGCGCGTCGGCGTCGGGGTTGTTGTAGTAGCCGCGAATCGTGTACGGGCCCTGCGTGATCAGGTTGCCCGTGCCGCCCGGCGCGACCTCGACGCCGTTGTCGTCGACGACGGCGAGCTGATCGTGCTCCGACATCGGCCTGCCCTGGGTGCTCACCACCACGTCGATCGGATCGTCCAGCCGGGTGTAGCAGACCAGGCCCTCGGCCATGCCGAACACCTGCTGCAAGGTCACGCCGAGCGCGGGGCCGATCCGGCGGGCCAGTTCGTCCTGGCACCGTGCCCCGCCTACCTGGAGTACTCGCAGGCTGGACAGGTCGGGGGTGGCGCCCGCTTCGGCGCGCTCGGTCCACAGCCGGGCCAGCGGGGGCACCAGACCCGTGATGGTGACCCCGAACCGCTCGATCAGCGGGAAGGCCGTTGCCGGAGTCGGATCCGGCGTCATCGCCACCGCGCCACCCGCCCAGATCGCGCCGAGGATGCCCGGCGAACTCATCGGGAAGTTGTGCGCGACAGGCAGCGTCGCGAGATAGACGGTGTCGTGATCGAGTTCGCAGATCTCGGCGCTGCGGCGCACGCTGTAGAGGTAGTCGTCGTGGGTGCGTGCGATGAGCTTCGGGATGCCGGTACTGCCGCCCGACAGTTGCAAGAACGCCACATCGCTCGCCGACGGACCCGCCAATTCGGTGGGGGTGTCCCGGTATTCGTCGAGATGGTGCGCGCCGTCGGGCAGCGACTCACTGTCGACGAGCAGCAGGTGGCGCAGACTCTCGACCTCCTCGCGCACCTGCGTGGCCAGCGCCGCGTAGTCGAAACGCTGATGTGTGCCGCAGGTGATCATGGCCGTCGCCGCGGCGGCACCGGCGATCGGCACCAGCTCGGCCTTGCGATGCGCGGGCAGACAGAACACCGGCAGCGCGCCGAGTTTGAACAGGGCGAAGATCACCTCGACGAATTCGGCGCGGTTGGGCAGCTGCACCAGCACCCGGTCGCCGGGCACGATTCCGAGCCGGGCCAGGCCGGTGGCGAGCGAGCTCGAACGGTGGTCGAGTTCGGCGTAGGTCCAGCTGTTCGCGTCGTCGAGAACGGCGATCCGCTCCGGTGCCGAGGCCGCGCGCGCGGTGAGCACCGCACCGAATGTCTCACTCGTCCAACAGTTCTGCTCTCGATATCGTCGTGCGAGGTCAGCGGGCCACGGGGTGAAGCCGGGGAGCACGGGGTCGGTCAAGTCGAGCACCTCTTTCCAGCGGATCTTCGAACAGTCTCGCCGGTTGAAGTACGCGAAGGTAACCATCCGACGACAGAATCAGGTTAGGCTAACCTCATGTTAAATGGTGATTTCAGTCGGCGAATCATCGTCGTCACCGGCGCGGCCGGTGGTATCGGCGCCGCCATCGCCGCCCGTTTCGCCGACGAAGCCGGGGTGCTCGCCCTGTGGGACCGCGATCCAGCCGTACACAAGATCGCCGCCGACCTTCCGGCGCGATCCGCGTACGGCGTGGAGCTGGACGTCAGCGACGGCGCCGCCGTGCGGGCGGCCTTCGACCACCTCGGTGCCGAGTACGGAACGCCCGATGTGGTGGTGCACGCGGCCGGACTCATGGTCGGCGGCTCCGCGCTCGAGCTCGATCCCGAGGACTGGACACGCTGTCTGACCGTCAACGCCACCGGCACGATGCTCGTGAGCCAACGCGCCGCCGCCGACATGGCCCGCGCCGGTCGCGGCGCGATCGTGGTCGTCTCCTCGAACGCGGCCGCGACGCCACGCGTCGCGATGGCCGCCTACGGCGCCGCCAAGGCCGCCGCCACCTCGTTCACCCGGTCGCTGGCCCTCCAGGTGGCACCGCTGGGCGTGCGGGTCAACCTCGTCTCGCCCGGCTCCACCGATACCCCGATGCTGCGCGACATGTTCGGCGGCACCGCCCTCGACGACGCAGCCGAGAATGCCCTGTTCGACGGCGATCCGAGTGTCTACCGCCTCGGAATCCCGTTGCGGCGCATCGCCACCCCCGCCGATATCGCGGGCGCAGTCCATTTCCTGGCGTCCGAGGACGCCCGCCACATCACGATGCACGACCTGCGGGTCGACGGTGGCGCAACGCTCGACATGTGACCGAGAGGAATGATCACCATCAGTACCGACAGCTCAGACCCCGCCTTCTTACTGTCCCGTCCGCAGCGGACCGTGTCCGCCACCGCGGGCGGGACGGTATTTCGCTCGGCACACGACGCCATCACCGCGTTGCGCAGCGGCCGGATCAGCCACATCGTCGGCGCGCTGCCCTTCACCCCCGGCGCACCGACCGCGCTGTGGGCGCCGGACTCGGTGACGATCACCGAGGCGCCGCACCAGCCCGGCTCCCGGGCGCTGCCCGGTTTCGAACTCGACGCCGCGCTGCCCGCGCCGGAGGAACACCGCCAGCGCGTCGCCGCCGCCGTCGAACTGCTCGGTAGCCCCGCGCATCCCTTGCGAAAAGTGGTGCTGGCTCGTGCAGTTCGCGCTCGTGCGCCGAAACCGGTTCGCGCACTGGACATCCTGGACGTGATGGTGGCCTCGGACCCGATGTCCAACGGTTTCCTCGTCGACCTCTCCGCCGCGGGCGGGCGGTTCCCCGGTCATCATCTCGTCGGGTCCAGCCCGGAGATCCTGGTACGCCGCAACGGAAGTCAGGTCCTGAGTCACCCGCTGGCAGGCTCGGCCCGGCGCATCCTCGACGACAGCGACGCCGACCGCGCCGCGGCCGACGCCCTGCTCGCCTCGACCAAGGACCACGCCGAACACCGCTTCGTGACCGATCAGGTCTCCGCCGTGCTGCGTGACCGGTGCGCCGACGTACACACTCCCGCACCGGAACTCACCGCCACCCCGGCGATGTGGCATCTGGGCACGCCGATCTCCGCCACCGTCCCGCTCGCCGGACCATCGGCACTGGAACTGGCGGTAGCCCTGCACCCCACTCCGGCGATCTGCGGCACCCCCACCGCCGCGGCCGCTCGCGTGATCGCCGAACTCGAGGGCGAACGCGGCTTCTACGCCGGGGCGGTCGGCTGGTGCGACGCCGACGGCAACGGCGAGTGGATGGTGAGCATCCGCTGCGCCGAGTTGTCCGCCGACGGCACCACCTTGCTCGCGCACGCGGGCGGCGGGATCGTCGCCGCCTCCGACCCCGCCGCCGAATTGGCCGAGACCACCGGCAAATTCCAGCGCATCCTCGGGCCGCTCGGTATCGCCGACCTGCCCGTCACCGTCGGCTGACCCTGCCGACCACTACGCCAACGAAAGACTTCCCATGCCTATCCCCCCGATCGCGCCCTATCCGATGCCGACCACGGACGAGTTCACCGCCGACCAGGTCGACTGGATCGCCGAGCCAGGCCGCAGCGCGCTGCTGATCCACGACATGCAGCAGTACTTCCTCGACGCCTACGACCTGTACCGCGATCCCGCCCGCACCCTGATCGCCAATATCGCCAGACTGCGCGACCACTGCCACCAGCTCGACATCCCGGTCATCTACACCATGCAGCCCGGCGACCAGCATCCGTCGCGGCGCGGCATCCTCGCCGACTTCTGGGGCACCGGCATGGCCGAAGGCGCCGATACCGAGGTCGTCAGCGCCATCGCCCCCGATCCGGAGGACATCCAGGTCACCAAGTGGCGCTACTCCGCCTTCCAGCGCACCGACCTGCGTGAACTGCTCGGCTACTACGGCCGCGACCAACTCCTCATCACCGGCGTCTACACCCACATGGGCTGCATGCTCAGCGCCGCCGAGGCTTTCATGGGCGACGTGCGCCCCTTCCTCGTCCACGACGCCACCGCCGACTTCAGCCGTGACGAGCACATCATGGCGCTGAACTACGTGGCCCGTCGCTGTGGGGCCGTCACCGGCACCGACGAGCTGATCCGCCAGCTGGGCAGCGCGACCGTGGAATCCACCGAGCGCCGATCCGCCTGATCGGTGCCGCCGAGAGGTGCCCTGCCGTCGCAAGTGAACGGCAGGGCACCGTCGTGCCGGTACCGAACACGCTGCGCCACCGGCGATTCCGCTCACCCGCGACCTCGCGGAAGCCGGCCGTTCCGGCATCGGAAGCGCCGCTCGGTGACGCGGGCCACAATCTACATTTGAAACTGAAGTTAGGCTAACCTTCTCCCCACCTCTCTTCCGCTGGGCTCCCCTCGAGACCGAGCGGTACGAGAGGGTCGGTGAGGGTTGAACGGTGAAGGAGTTTTGCTGTGAGTTCGGTGGAACGGGACGACGTGAGCGCCGAAGATCCCGGATTACCGCTCACCGGAGCGCAATTGGGCATCTGGAACGCCCAGCGCCTCGACCCCGACTCGCTCAGCTACATGGTCGGTGAGGTGCTCGAGATCTCGGGACCCGATCCGCTCGATCTGGCGTCGCTGGACACCGCGATTCGCCGCACCATCGCCGACACCGACACCATGCGACTGCGCTTCGAGGACACCGCCGACGGACCGCGTCAGCGGATCACCTCGACGGAACCGGAACTTCGTCCGCTCGTCGATCTGCGCGGCGAGAGCGACCCGGTCGCCGCCGCGCACCGGCTGGTCGCGACCGAACGCGAACGCTCCGCCACCTATTGCCGGGCCATGGTCGACCGGCAGCTCTACACCTACACGCTGCTGCGCCTCACCGACAACGATGTGTGGTGCATCCAGCTCTACCATCATCTGATCATCGACGGCTACAGCGCGGCGATGGTGTCGCGCCGGGTCGCCGCCCACTACACCGCGCTGCGTCGCGGGGGTGACGTGCCGCGCCTGCGCTGGGGCTCGATCGAGACGCTCGTCGCCGAAGACCTGGAATACCGTGCGAGCCAGGCACATCAGCACGACCGCGACTACTGGCGCGACCGGCTCACACCGCTGCCGCCGCTGGACGGTCGCGGCCGCGCTCCCGAGGGCGTGGTCGAACAGACCCACGAGGTCCGCGCCGTCCTCGACACCGAACTGGTGGCACGCGTCAAGGCGGCGGCCACCGCGGCCGGCATCACCTGGGCCGACGTGCTCGTCGCCGGATATGTGGGATTCGTGCACCGAGTGCTCGGCGAGACCGATGTGGTCATCGCCCTGCCGGTGATGGCGCGAGTCGGCAAGACCGCCCTCACCACACCGTCCATGGCGGTCAATGTGCTGCCGCTGCGGATCTCGGTGTCCAGCCAGGATCGCCTCGACGAACTCGGCAAACGGGTGGCGGGCGCGCTCCGGGAGGTCCGCGCTCATCAGCGATTCCGCGGTGAGGACCTGGCCCGCGAATTCGGCGGCACCCAGACCGGGGCGCTGCTGCACGGCATCGGCATCAACCTCAAGGCGTTCGACTTCGCCCTCGACTTCGACGGCGCCACCGGCACCCTGCGCAATGTCGCCGGTGGTCCGCCGGAAGACCTGGGCCTGACGGTCACGCCACTGTCGGAGGATCGGATCCAGCTGGGATTCGAGGTCGACGCCCGATCGCTGGACGCCGACACCGTACGGCGGCGAATGGACGCGCTGGTCGCGTTGCTCACCGAACTGGTCGACGCGGCGGACAAGCCCATCGGCGCGATCACCCTGTACCCGGCCGAGACCGGTGCGCGCATCGCCGACGAACGGGCCGGTGCGGCACTGCCCGGCACCCCGCAGGACGCGGTCGAGATCTTCGATCGGATGGTCGCGGCGCAGCCGGACGACGTCGTGCTCGTCGGCGGCACCGACCGGCTCACCGCCGCCGAACTCGGAGCGCGGGCGCACCGGCTGGCGCGGTACCTGCGCGGTCGCGGTGTCGGCCCCGAGGACATCGTGGGCATCGCCCTGCCGCGCACCGTGGACCTGGTGGTCGCCCTGCTCGCGGTGCGGCACGCCGGAGCGGCCTTCCTGATGCTCGATATCGGGCATCCCGCGCAGCGCCTCGCCGATATCGTCGACGATGCCGCCCCGGCGCTGATCCTCACCGACGACGCGGTGGCGGACACCGTGTTCGCCGATCGATCGGATGCGCTGATCCGGCTTTCGGACAGCGGGATCCGGGACGCCGTCGCCGCGCTCCCCGATGGTCCACTGGTTTCGGCCGAACTCGCCGCACCGCGCTCGCCCGCGCATCTGGCCTACGTCGTGTACACGTCGGGGTCGACCGGAAAGCCCAAGGGCGTCCAGATCTCCTGCGGGGCGATGGCCCAGCTGCTGCACCACCACCGATCGACCGTCTACGCCGACACCGCCGAGCGCGTGGGTGGGCGACAGCTCCACATCGCGCACACGTACTCCTTCGCCTTCGACGCCGCGCTGGACCAGCTGCTGTGGCTGTGGTGCGGGCACCGGATCCACCTGTACGACATCGACATCCAGAAGGACGCGGCCGCGCAGATCGCGGCGTTGCGCGGCGATCGCATCGATGTCGTCGACACCACCCCGTCGATGGCCACCGCCCTGATCGACAACGGACTGCTCGGCAGCGCGCATCGTCCCGAACTGCTGCTGCTCGGCGGCGAGGCGACCCCGCCCGCGCTGTGGTCGGTCATCGCCGCGTCGAAGGTGGCCGCGCGCAATATGTACGGCCCGACGGAGGCCACCGTCGACGCGCTCAGTGCGCCGGTCACCGGCGCGCTCCCCCATGTCGGCGGACCGCTCCCCGGAACCCGCGCCTATCTGCTCGACGGTGCGCTGCAACACGTGCCCGACGGCGAGATCGGCGAATTGTATTTGGCCGGGCCACAATTGGCGCGCGGCTACCTCGGCCGTGTCGCGGTGACGGCGGACCGGTTCGTCGCCGATCCGTTCACGCCGGGCGAGCGCATGTATCGCACCGGCGACCGCGCGCGCTGGCTCCCCGGCCACGGCTACGACTACCTCGGGCGCGCCGACTCCCAGATCAAGGTGCGTGGCTACCGCGTGGAACTGGGCGAGGTCGAGGCCGCGCTCGGCGCACTGCCCGGGGTGGCCGCCGCGGCCGCCACCATCCGGAAGTCCGGCGACAGTACCCGATTGGTGGGCTACCTGGTCCCCGAGACCGGCCGCACGCTCGACGCCGACCAGCTGCGCCACCGGCTGACCGCCCTGGTGCCCGACCACCTGGTGCCCTCGGCGCTGGTGGTGCTCGATGCCCTGCCGACCACCGTGAACGGCAAACTCGATCGCGCGGCCCTCCCGGCGCCCCAGCTGACCTCGACCGGACGGCCGGCCCGCACCGAGCAGGAGCGCGCGCTGTGCGGTGTGGTCGCCGATGTCCTCGGCGTACCCCAGGTCAACGCCACCGACGACTTCTTCGGACTCGGCGGCGACAGCATCACCGCCATCGGCGTGAGCAGCCGCCTGCGCGCGCTGGGCTGGGAAGTCCAGCCGAAAACTCTGCTGGCCCAACGTGATCTGGCGGCCATCGCCGCGGCGGCCCAGGTGACGGACCAGCAGGCCGACGCCCCGGCTCCGGACGAGGCGACCGGCTCCGTCCCGGTCCCGCCCATGGTGGCGGCACTGCTCGCAGCGAACCCGAGCCGTGGCGCCGTCGCCGGATACGCCCAGTGGACCGCCCTGACCCTGCACGAGGATCTCGCGCTCGACCACCTGACCACCGGCCTGCAAACGGTGCTCGACCGCCACGACGCCCTGCGCCTGATCCTCGACGAATCGGATCGGCTGGAAGTCGCGGGCGTTGGAACCGTGCGCGCGTCGGACCTGGTTCGCGAGCTGCCCTTCGACGAATCACGCTCGAGCCGTGCGCTTACCCCCGATTCTGCCGTCGGCGCGACAGCGGAAATCGACGCCACGGGCACGGAGTCGAGACCCTCGGAGTCCGCCGACGACGCGCTGATCGACTCGGTGGCGACCGCGCTCGCAGCGGAATTGGATCCCGCCGCCGGTGTCGAGATTCGCGCCGCGCTGGTACGCACCGCGCCGGGAAACGCCGACTGCTTGATCCTGGTCGCCAATCACATGGTGGTGGACGGGGTCTCCTGGCGAATCCTGGTCCCCGAGCTGTACGAAGCGTGTGCGGCGGCGCGGGACGCGCGACCGGCCCGGCTGTCCGCGAAAGGCAGTTCGTGGCGGCGCTACGCGACCCTGCTCACCGAGGCGGGGACGGCGGGCGATCATCGCCGGGAACTGGCGCACTGGGAGCGTGCTCTCGGTGACGACACCGTCGCGACACTCGGCGAACGGCCCCTCGACCATGCCGTAGACCTTGTCGAGAGCGCCGAGCAGACACGAACTTTCGCGGCGCCGGAGATCTCCGAGGCCCTGCTGACCACGCTGCCCGCCGCCTATCGGGCGAAGACCGACGAGGTCTTGCTCGCGGCCCTCGTGCTGGCGCTCAACGCCTGGCGGCACGAGCGCGGCGAGGCGCTAGAGACCGGTCGGCCCGTCACCGTCGAGGGACACGGGCGCGACGCCCTGCGTGCCGATACCGATTTCGCCGGCACCATCGGCTGGTTCACCAGCGAGTTCCCGGTATGGACGCCCGCGACCGGCATCGACGACGCGACCGGGCTGGCCGAGGCACTGGCCGGCGGCGCGGCGGCCGGACGGCTGTTGCGCGCGGTCAAGGAGGCCAAGCGCGCCGTCCCCGGTAACGGCGTCGGATACGGCGTGCTGCGCGGGCTCGACCCGGAGACCGCGCCGCGATTGCGCGGACGCCGCGCACCCGAGGTGCTGCTCAACTACCTCGGCCGCTTCGGCGGTGGTGGCGCGGCCGGCTGGAGCCTGCCCGAACACGACGCGTTCGCGGTGACGGAACCACCGGAGAAGGCACTCACGGAAGTGCTGTCGCTCAACGTCTTCGTGCACGAACCCACCACCGCGCAGCCGGGTCCCGCCCGGCTGGCCGTGGAGTGGACCGCGGCGAGCCGCGTTCTCGGCGCGCACCAGGTCGCGCAGATCCAGCGGCACTTCGAACTCGCGCTGGAAGCGTTCGCCGCGCACGCGATGCTGTTCCCCGGCGGACTCACGCCGTCGGACTCCCCCGGCCTCGCCGTCACCCAGGAGACCATCGACACGCTGGAGGCGTCGCACGGCCCACTGGCCGAGCTGCTGCCGCTGTCGCCGTTGCAGGAAGGGCTGCTGTTCCACGCGATTCGCGACGGCGACGACGACGTCTACGCCCTGAGCGCCCGCGTCGACCTGCACGGACCGTTGGACGGCCCCCGCCTGTCGGCGGCTTTCGACACCGTCGTGGGCAGACACCCCACCATGGCCGCGGCCTTCCACTTCGAGGGCCTCGACCAGCCGGTACAGGCGGTTCCCCGGTCGGTCGGCATGCCGTGGCGTGAGATCGATCTGTCCGGATTGCCGCTGCGCGCCGCGCAGGCCGCCGCCGACCGGCTGGAAGCCGAAGCGACCCGGCACCGGTTCGCGGTGGACCGCTCGCCGATGTTGCGCGCCACCCTGATTCGCATGCCCGGCGCGGCGCACCGGCTGGTCCTCAACACCCACCATCTGGTGATCGACGGCTGGTCGACGCCGATCGTGCTGCGCGAGGTGCTCGCCACCTACCACGGCGACGAACTGCCGTCGGCCGCCCCCTACAGCGACTACCTGGCGTGGATCGCTACCCGCGACCACGCGGCCGTCCGCGCGGCCTGGTCGCGGCGACTGCACGGCCTCGCCGAGCCGACGCTGGTACGCACCGAAACCTCGCGCGAACGCGAGTTCCGGCAGTGGCAGGTTCCGCTGCCCGCAGCGCTCGCCACGGCGCTGACCGAGCTCGGCCGCAGGCGCGGCCTGACGATGAACACCCTGGTGCAGGGCACCTGGGCACTGGTGCTCGCCTCACTCACCGGACGCACCGATGTCGTGTTCGGCGCCACCGTCTCCGGTCGGCCCGCGGAACTGCCCGGCGTGGCGGGCATGGTCGGCCTGTTCGCCAACACCGTGCCGGTGCGCTGCGCCTTCGATCCGGAACGCCCGCTGCTCGAGCAGCTGGCGCAACTGCAGGACAACCAGTTCGCCATGCAGGAGTTCGACTACGCGGGACTGGCGGAGATCGAACGGATCGCCGGTACCGGAACCCTGTTCGACACTCTGGTGGCCTTCGAGAACTTCCCGAATTCCGGTCCTGGGCAACCTGATTCGCACGAATTGCGCCGTGGTGACTTCCACAATCACGGCACCACGCACTATCCGATGACCTTGATCGCTCCGCCGGGCGACCGGCTGGAACTGGTGATCTGGTACGACCGCGCCGCCGTCCACGACACCACGCTCGCCCGGATCTCCGATCGGATCGGCGCGATCCTGACCGCCGTCACGGCCGCCACGGATCCCACCCCCGCGATGTTCCTCGACCCGCTCGTCGCCGAATCGGCCGCCGCCATCGCACGATCCACCGGCGCCGAACAGCCGGACCCGCGGGGCGAGACCCTGGCGGTCTGGGGCACGCCCATCGATCCGGCGGCGCCCGCCATCACGGCCGAAGGCGTCACGATCGACCACCGGGAGTTCGATTCCAGGGCCAATCGCCTGGCCAGGTGGCTCATCTCGCGCGGCGTCGGTCCAGAAACCGTGGTGGCCGTGGCTATGCCGCGCACCATCGACTCGGTCGTCACCGCGCACGCCATCTGCCGCGCCGGTGGCGTGTACCTGCCGGTGGACCCCGAACAGCCCGAGCAGCGGGTCGAGAAGATCTTCGACGCCTCCGCACCCGCCCTGGTTCTGCGCTCGCTCGACGACGTGGACACCAGCGGACTCGCCGATGCCGGGCTCACCGACGCCGACCGGCTCGCGCCGCTGCGCCCCGCCAACACCGCCTGCCTGCTGTTCACCTCGGGCTCCACGGGTGTGCCCAAGGGCGTGAGCCTGTCGCACGCCGCGATCATCTCCACGTTCGAGTGGCTGCACCGCGAATGCCGCTTCGGTCCGGGCGACGCGATGCTCTTCCGCACCCCACCGATCTTCGACGCCTCGCTCATGGAGATGTTCCTGCCGCTGCACGTCGGCGCCCGGATCGTGCTGACCCGGCCCGGCGGTCATCGCGACCCCTACTATCAGGCGCGGCTCATGAGCGCGGAGCGGGTGACCGCGATGTGGATGACGACCTCCATGCTGACCGTGCTCGCCGAAGAGGCCGACCTGTCGGGGTGCGCGGATCTGCGCGTGGTCCTCACCGGCGGTGAGGTGCTGCCGCCCGCGACGGCGCAGCGCATGCGCGCACTGACCGGCACGGCCGTCTACAACTTCTACGGTCCCACCGAAGCCGCCATCGGCTTCACCTTCCACGAGACCGTCGACGCCGATACCGCCTCGGTGCCGGTCGGCGCACCCGCCGACGCGGTCCGCATCCTCGACGACCAGTTGCGACCGGTCCCCGAGGGAACCATCGGCGAGCTCTACATGACCGGTGTCCGGCTCTCCCGCGGCTATCTGGCCCGTCCCGATCTGAGCGCCGCCGCCTTCGTGGCCGATCCGGACGGCCACGGCGAAAGGATGTACCGCACCGGCGATCTGGTGAAACTGAATTCGCGCGGCGAACTCGACTACGTCGGCCGCACCGACAGCCAGGTGAAGTTGCGCGGCCAGCGCATCGAACTGGGCGATATCGAATCCGCCCTGCTCACCTGTGCCGGTGTGGCCAACGCGGTGGTGCTGCTCCGGGAGGACACACCGGGTGATCAGCGCCTGGTCGCCTATCTCATCGCCAAGTCCGCGACCGTGCTCGATATCGACGCGGTACGTGAGCAGTTGCGAACAGCGTTGCCCGCGTACATGATTCCCGCCGCCTTCGTCGAGCTGGATCACATTCCGCGCACCGCGACCGAGAAGATCGCCCGGCGAGAGCTCCCCGCGCCGTCCGGCGAGACGGTCGCGGATCCCGGCCGCATCACCGCCGCTTCCGTGTCGAGTGATCCCGCGTGGGAACCGGATTCAGGCTTGCTCGACACGGTCTGTCAGGCCATGGCAGCGGTGCTGTCGGTCGCCGAGATCGGTGCGGACGACGACTTCTTCGACAAGGGCGGACACTCCCTGCTGGCCGTGCGGCTGGTCGGGCGCCTGACCCGCGCCGAACTGCCGGTGGTCCTCGACGACGTCTTCGCCGCTCCCACGCCGCGCGCGCTCGCGGCACGGATCGGCGCGGTCGATCCCAGCACGCCTCGACCGGCGGCAGACGGTCTCGCCAGCTTGGGCAGCCGCCTCGACCCGGTGCTGGAACTACGCGCCGAGGGGTCGGTCCCACCGCTGTTCTGCATCCATCAGATCGGCGGCACCGCATGGAAATACGCGCCGCTGGCCCGGCTGCTGCGGGCCGAACGACCGATCATCGGCCTGCAGATGCCCCAGCTCACCGAGCCCGACAAGCAGACCCGCACGCTCGACGAGCTGGCCCGGTTCTACCTGGACGCCGTCCGCCGCATCCAGCCGCAGGGGCCCTACCATCTGCTCGGCTACTCCCTCGGCGGCAATCTCGCCCACGCGATGGCCGCCATCCTGGAAGCCGAGGGCGAGCAGATCGGCTATGTGGGGCTGCTCGACTCGCACCCGCTGTCGAATCTGACCGATCGCGCCGCCGCGACCCTGGCCGACCCGTCCGGAATGGACGCGCTGCTGCCCGAAATCGCGGAATACGCGCCGGAATTGGCGGTCGTCGTCCGCAATGCCGCGACCGAGCTGCTGCGCATGGTCACGCACTCCGAATCGCCGAACTACAGCGGCCCGATGGCGCTGTACTGCGCCGACGCCGGTGACGAACCCGAACGCGTGCACGCCCAGCTGACCGGGTGGAAGGCAGCCGGCGCCCAGCTGGTGATCCGCCGGCTCCCCTACTCGCACAACGACATCGCGATGCCCACCGGCTGGGTCGAAGTCGCGGCGCTCCTCGATGTGGATCCAGCGATCCGCACCTGAACCTCCCGTAGAAGAAAGAGAAAGAGGAACAACTTCCATGTCAGTTCACCGAATGACGGCACGCATGCGTGCCGGCGTCGCACTCCTGATCGTCGCGGTGGCCGCGACGGCAGCGGGCTGCGGCAGCTCCACCTCCGAGCAGGCGGCCGACACCGGCACTCGCCAGGTGGAAACCGTCAAGGGGCCCGTGACGGTGCCCTCCGATCCACAGCGCATCGTGGTCCTCAACGGCGCTCTCGCCGGATACCTCTACGACCTCGACGCCAAGGTGAAGGCCACGGATCCGCGCATCCTCGGCCTCACACTGAAGCCGGGCGAGTTCTCGCCGTCGTGGTCGGCGGACGCCAAGGAGCAGGGCACCGAGGCCGTGCCCTCCGGTGACGATCTGAACCTGGAGTTCATCGCCGCCCAGCGGCCGGACCTGATCATCGGCGGCGGACCGGGCTTCCCCGGCCTGCAGTCGATCAAGGCCTACGACAAGCTCTCCGCCATCGCCCCGACCGCGCTGGTGCCCTCGGACGCCACCAGCTGGCAGGACCTGTTGAAGTCGGTGGCCGACATCGTGAACCGCACCGACAAGGTGGACGCGATGATCACCTCCTACAACGACAAAGTCGCGAAGGTGAAAGCCAAGCTGAAGCTGCCGCAGGGCGCAGCGGCGGTGATGCAGTCCCAGGCGGACGGCAAGCCGATCATGCTGCTGCCCAACACCCCGCTCGGTGGACTGCTGACCGCGGTCGGCTTCACCATGGACGACAAGATCGAGCAGAAGGCGGGCAACCCGACCCGTCCCGCGGCGGCCGACTTCGTGACCTTCAGCCCCGAGCTGCTGAGCACCGTCGCCGATGCTCCGGTGCTGTTCGTGATCAAGCTCGACGGCGGTCGTGACATCGCCGGTCTGAAGCAGGACCCGGCGCTGTCCTTGCTGCCCGCGTTCCAGAAGAACCAGGCCTACGAGCTGCCCGCGGACACCAAGCGCCCGGACTACCGGGTTTCCATGGCGACCCTCGACCTGTTGGCGGAGCGCTTCAAGTGATAGCCGTCGGCGGCCTGCTGATCGATACCTCGCCCCTGCGTTCCAGCCGGGAGTTCCGTAACGCCTTCGCGGCCCGGCTGGTCTCGGTCCTCGGTATCGGACTGCTCATGGTGGCTCTGCCCGTGCAGATCTATCAAGCCACCGGCTCGTCCCTGCATGTCGCCGGCGTCACCACCGTCACCGCGATCGCCCTGTTCGCCGGAAGTCTGGCGGGCGGGGTGATCGCGGACCGGTACGACCGGCGCGATGTCATCCAATGGGCGCGCAGCGCGGCCGGTTTCGGCTTTCTCGCGCTCGGCGTGAACGCGTTGCTGCCGCATCCGTCGCTGGGCGTCATCTACGCCGCCGGCCTGGTCGACGGCCTGGCGGGCGGGGTCAGCGGATCGGCGCTCATGGCGCTCATCCCGATGCTCGTCGGACGGGAGAAGGTGGCCGCCGCCGGTGCGCTGACCTCACTCACCACCGACCTCGGCACCATGATCACACCGGCCGTCGCCGGCCTGCTGATCGCGAAAACCGGGGTGGCGGTGCCGTTCTTCCTCTGCGCGGGCGCGACCGTGGCCACCGTCGGGCTGATCCGCTCAATCGGGCCGCAGCCGCCGCCGGTGCGCGACATCGCCCATCCGCTGCGCGAACTGGCCATCGGCATCGGGTTCGCGGCTCGGCACAAGGTCATCCGCGCGGCACTGCTCACCGGCGCCGTGGCGATGATGGTGAGCGGCCCGCTGGTCTTGTTGCCCGCGTTCGCCGGCGACGAGCTCGGCGCGGGTGAAACCACTCTCGGCCTGCTCTACGCCGCACCGGGCGCGGGCGCGGTACTCGGCTCGCTCACCAGCGGGTGGATCGGCCGCAGCAAGCGCCCGGGCCTGGCACTGCTGATCTCGTTGGCGCTCATGCCGATCGGGGTCATCGCCGCCGGACTCGCACCACACGCCGCACTGGCCTTCCTCGGCCTGGCCGGATTCGGCCTCGCCCGAGCACTGAACATGGTGCTGCGCTACGCGATTCTGCAGCAGGAGTCGCCCGAGGAACTGCGCGGGCGTCTGTCCGGCCTGCTCATGGTGCAGTCCGTCGCGGGCACGGCCGTCGGTTCCATGGTGGCCGGTGTGGTCGGCCAATTCTTCGCTCCCGGAACCGCTCTCGTCGTCTATGGGCTGTCGGTACTGGTTCTCGTTGTGTTGACGACTGTCGCCGCTGCTCCCCTGCTGGGCAAGAAGAAGCCCTGACGTAGCGGAACCGACCGGCGAAGGAACAAGAGGCCCCGCTGTTCTACGGAACGGCGGGGCCTCTCGTCAGGTATTCGCACCGACGGACGTCTTCGTCGCGTCGAACAACCCTGCGCGGTCATCCTCACCGGAGTGGGTGATCGACGTCGGGATCTTGGGAAACGCGTGGGCGTGATGGCGACCGATCCAGGTCAGCAGCTCCTCCCGGACCGCGCAGCGCAGGGCCCACGCATCGTCGGCGTCGGCGGCCGACATCGTCGCACGCACGACGATGTCGGTCGGCGTGCTGTCGGTCACCAGCAGATTCCAGTTGCGGCCGTCCCATTCCCGGCACTCGCGCAGGTAGGTGTGCAGGTGCTCGCGCAGCGCGGGCACCGGGGTGCTGTGGTCCAGGTGCAGCAGTACTGTGCCGGTGACCTGCGAGCCGCCCCGCGACCAGTTCTCGTAGGGCTTGCTGTTGAAGTAGGACACCGGCATGGTGAGCCTGCGGTCGTCCCAGATCCGCACGGTCAAGAAGGCCAGCGTGATCTCCTCGACGGTTCCCCACTCCCCTTCCACCACCACGGTATCGCCGATCTTGACCGAGTCGCCGAAGGCGATCTGCAACCCGGCCATGAGATTGCTCAGCGTCGACTGGGCGGCAACGCCGACGATGATGCCGATCACGCCCGCCGAGGCCAGCATCGACGTGCCGAGGGTCCGCAGACTCGGGAACAGCAACATGATGGCCACCGCGGCGGTGGTGACCACCAGCACCGAGGTAATGATGCGGCGCACCAGTCCGAGCTGGGTGCGCAACTGGCGCACGCGCGAAATCTCGCTGGCGCGTTGCGCGTAGCGGCCCAGCAGGCTTTCGGCGACCACATCGGTGGCCCGGATGACCAACCACACCGCGGCGATGATGGCCGCCGTCGCCAGGAAGTTCCGGATCACCACGTCCTGGCGCAGGTCGAGCTCGGCGAGCGGGTAGACCGCGTGCAAGGTGACCGTGCCGAGCAGAACCTGCAGCGGCAGTTGCAGTCGCCGCAGCGATGGCAGATGGACGCCGGAACCGCGGCGCGCCGCGTAGCGCAGCAGGCGCTCCACCAGCAGGCCCACCGAAACCGTGATCGCCGCCGTGGCGAGCAGCACGATGATCGGCCGTAATATCTCCTCCACGAGACCGAACTCCTCTCGTTGTCGGGTCACCTCAGCTGGGGCATACCCACACCCGCTCCCCACGGACATGACTGTCTGATTGCGAGTCGCGGGGTCGGCACAACGACAAGAGGCTCCGCTGTTCGGCGAGAACAGCGGAGCCTCGTGCGGATGTATTCGGCTGTCTTACAGCGCTTTCAGTTCCTCGGTGACCGCACCGACGGACTTCTTCGCATCGCCGAACAGCATCGAGGTGTGGTCGGCGTAGAACAGCGGGTTGTCGATACCGGCGAAACCGGAGTTCATCGAGCGCTTGAGCACGATGACGCTCTTGGCCTGGTCGACGTTGAGCACCGGCATGCCGTAGATCGGGCTGGACTTGTCGTCGCGGGCCGCCGGGTTGGTGACGTCGTTGGCGCCGATGACCAGGACCACATCGGTGCGGTTGAACTCACCGTTGATGTCGTCCATTTCCTTCATCGCGTCGTAGGACACCTCGGCCTCGGCCAGCAGCACGTTCATGTGACCGGGCATGCGACCGGCGACCGGGTGGATCGCGTACTTGACCTCGACACCCTTGCCCTCGAGCAGCAGCGCCATCTCCTTGACCGCGTGCTGGGCCTGCGCCACGGCCATGCCGTAGCCCGGGACCACGATCACCTGGTTGGCGTAGGCCATCTGGATCGCGGCGTCGGCGGCCGAAGTCGCCTTCGCCGTCTTGGCCTCGCCGTCACCCGAACCCGCGACCGCGCCGCCGCCACCGAAGCCACCGGCCACGATCGCGGGGATGGAACGGTTCATGGCCTTGGCCATCAGGTTGGTGAGGATGGTGCCCGAAGCGCCGACGATCATGCCCGCGACGATCATCGCGGTGTTGTTCAGCGCCAGGCCCGCGGCCGCGGCCGACAGCCCGGTCAGGGCGTTGAGCAGCGAGATGACGACCGGCATGTCCGCGCCACCGATGGGCAGCACGACCATCAGGCCGAGCACACCGGCGAGCACCAGCAGCGCGATCATCCACAGCTGCGAGACACCGCCGTTGTCGGCGCCGAGGCCGATCACGACGGCGCACACGATCGCGCCGACGAGCAGCAGCAGGTTCAGCGGCTGCTGCAGGCGGCCGATGCCGATCGGCTTGCCGGACAGGATCTCCTGCAGCTTCGCGAAGGCGATGATCGAGCCCCAGAAGGAGACCGAGCCGATCACCGCGGCGAACAGCGAACCGATGATGATGTGGATGGTCGGTTCCTCGTGCAGCTGCGAAAAGCCCGAGCTGTCGACGAATTCGGCCCACGCGATCAACGCGACCGTGCCACCACCGACACCGTTGAACGCCGCGACCAGCTGCGGCATCTCGGTCATCTTGGTGCGGATGGCGGGCGGAACGCCCAGTGCCACACCGACGATCAGACCGGCGGCGATGAGAATCCAGTTGAGCAGGGCCGCGTGGCGCACCGAGATCAAGGTGGCGACCACCGCGATACCCATACCGACAGCGGCGATCTGGTTGCCGCGCACCGCGGTCTTGGGCCCGGTCAGGCCCATCAGGCCGTAGATGAACATGGAGAAGGCCACGATGTAGAGGCCGTTGACCAGGTAGGTCATATTGTCGACTGCGTGCATCACTCGGCCGCCTTCTTCTTACCCTTGAACATGCCGAGCATGCGGTCGGTGACCACGAAGCCACCGATGACGTTCAGTGTTCCGAACACCACCGCGACGAACAGGATCACCTGCACGAGCAGCGAGGGGTCCTTCACATTGCCCAGGGTCACCAGCGCGCCGAGCACGACGATGCCGTGGATGGCGTTGGTGCCTGACATCAGAGGGGTGTGCAGGGTGTTGGGGACCTTGGAGATCACCGCGAAGCCGACGAAGCCGGACAAAACGAGAATCGCGATATTGGCGAGCAGTTCGGTGTACATCAGGCTTCCACCTCACGAGTGACACAGGAATCCGCGAGGACCTGATCTTCGAAGTCGGGGGCGAGCTTGCCGTCGACCAGCATCAGTTCCAGCAGCGCCGAGATGTTCTTCGAGTACAGCTCGGACGCGTGCTCAGGCATCGTGGCGGGCAGGTTCAGCGGCGAGGCGATGGTCACCTCGTGCTTGACCACGACCTCGCCGGGCTCGGTGAGCTCGCAGTTGCCGCCGGTCTCCCCGGCCAGGTCGACGATCACGCTGCCTGGCTTCATACCCTCGACCGCGGCGGCGGTGACCAGGCGCGGTGCGGGGCGACCCGGCACCAGCGCGGTGGTGATCACGACATCGAAGCTCTTGATGGCGTCTTCGAGCGCCTGCTGCTGCTGGGCCTTCTCCTCATCGGTGAGTTCGCGGGCGTACCCACCCTCACCGGCGGCGTCGATCCCCAGATCCAGCCACTGCGCACCGACCGAGCGCACCTGATCGGCGACCTCGGGCCGCACGTCGTAACCGGTGGTCCGCCCGCCGAGACGTTTGGCCGTGGCCAGCGCCTGCAGACCGGCGACGCCGACACCGAGCACCAGCACGGTGGCCGGCTTCACGGTGCCCGCGGCGGTGGTGAGCATCGGGAAGAACCGGGTCGACTCCGACGCGGCGAGCAGCACGGCCTTGTATCCGGCCACGTTCGCCTGCGAGGACAGGGCATCCATCACCTGGGCGCGCGAGATACGCGGAATCGCCTCGACGGCGAAAGCCTGCACACCGGCGGACTTCAGCGCGCCGATCTGGTTCTCGGCATTGCGCGGCGCCAGGAAACCGATCAGGGTCTGCCCGGAGGACAGCTTGCCCACCTCGGCATCGCTGGGCGGGGCGACCTTGACGACGACCTCGGCCGACCAAGGGTCACCGATGGTCGCGCCTGCCGCGACATAGGCCGCGTCGGGAATGAGTGCGCCGAGGCCGGCACCGGCTTCCACGATCACCTCGACACCCTGCTTGGACAGGGCGGGGATGATCTTGGGTACCAATGCGACCCGCCGCTCACCCGGGCCGGACTCGCGAACGACTCCGACACGCGCTCCGCGCGGCGAACCCTCGCCCACGTTTTGCGTTGTCTCCACTAGTCAGACTTCCTTTTCGTGCTGGCTTCGAGCCTGGGAACAACGGGGCAGCCGAAGTTACCTGTGAGTAAGTTCGACTGAAATCCTGGCAACTGTACTCGGCTCGCGGTGAGCCTAGCGGAGATGCCCGTCACAACGGAGAACTGGACTGACGACCACAAAACGGACACCACGGCCCTCGTCAGCGGTGACAACGAGCTCCCGGCCCGGCAGACACCGGTCGGCGCCCGCACCGAGATTCGTCGCCGCAGGTGAGGACGACAAGACCGCACATCGAAGTCGGTTACTTACCTCGACGTCCGGACCGAGGCCGGACGCCCCCACATCCGGCCAGACGTGATGCGCGTCATGGTAGTGGCCCCTTCGGGCTGTTGCGCGACCCAGATCACACCGTAGGGTCGAGGCCGTGAACGACTGCGCCTTCTGTCTGATCGTGGCGGGTGCCGCACCGGCGACCATGGTCTACTCCGACGACGCGGTCTGCGCGTTCCTCGACATCCGTCCCATCACCCGTGGCCACACCCTGATCGTTCCCAAGGTCCACGCGACCGAGCTCGACGATCTCGACCCCGACCTCGGCGCCCGGATCTTCCGCACCGGCCACCGGCTGGCCCGTGCCCTGCGCCTGAGCGGGCTCGCGAGCGACGGAGCCAATCTCATCCTCAACGACGGCACCGCCGCGTTCCAGACCGTCGGCCACGTCCACCTGCACGTGGTGCCCCGCAAACACGGTGACAAACTCACCTTCGCCAAGGGTTTCCTGTTGCGTCGCCCGCACGAACCGAATTCGACCGCAGCGGCGATCCGCGCCGGCCTCACCGCGCTCGACCAGAGCGAAGCAGAAGGAGCACAGGGATGATCGAGACGCCGGGGCGCGAACAACTCACCGATCTGCTCGCCGAGCAGTGGGAAGCCATCGCGCTGCTGGTCACCGACCTCGACGAAAAGGCGTGGCGCCGAACATCTCCGCTGCCCGGCTGGACCCTGTTCGACGTGGTCGCGCACGTGATCGGCACCGAGTCGTGGCTGCTCGGCGAGACACCGCCGCCGCACGATCCCCTGCGCCCCAAGACCGACGTGCGGACGCTGCCGCATGTGCGCAACGAAGTGGCCGTGCTCAACGAGATCTGGGTCGACCGGTTGCGCCCGCTCTCCGGCAAGCGGCTGCTCGCGCTGTTCGACGAGACCACCGAGCGTCGCCGGGCGGCACTGGCCGCCATGGACGACGACGCCTGGCAGGCGCCGACCGTCTCGCCGGTGGGGCAGGTCCCCTACGGCCGGTTCATGCGGGTGCGGCTGTTCGATTGCTGGATGCACGAACACGACCTCGCCGACGGGATCGGGCGCAGCGTGCCCGAGGGTGGCGCGCGGGCCGAGGCCGCGTTCACCGAACTGACCCTCGGTCTCGGCCGTGCGGTGGTGAAAGGCGCCAAGGCGCCGGATGGTTCGCTGATCACGCTGGATCTGACCGGTCCGGTGACCAGGCAGGTGCACCTGTCGGTAGCCGGTGGCCGCGGGTCGGTTCTCGACGAGGTATCCGACGAGCCGACGACCGTGATCCGCATGGACTCCGGGCTTTTCGCGCGCCTGCGCGGTGGCCGCACCACCGCGGACCGCCACCCCGGCGAGGTCGTCGTCGAGGGTGATACCGCGCTCGGTGAGCGGCTCGTGCGGAATCTGGCGTTCACCATCTGATGCGGCTTTTCCTGGCGTCGTACCGGTTCGGCGGTTTCGCCGACCGGCTCGCCGGGCTCGTCGGCGCGCCGGGACGGGTCGCGGTGATTCCGAACGCGTGTGACGCGTGGCCCGATGCCTGGTCGTCAGCGGTGATGAGCGATGTGAAACCGCTGGAGCAGCAGGGTTATTCGCCGGATGTGCTGGATCTGCGCGAGTACGCCGGGCAACCGCAGCGGCTGGAACGGCATCTGCGTGGGTTCCCGATGGTCTGGGTACGCGGCGGCAACACCTTCGTGCTGCGCGCCCAGTTCGCCCGCAGTGGCGCCGATTCCGTGCTGCCCGCGTTGTTGCGCGAGGACGCGCTGGTCTACGCGGGCTATAGTGCCGGCGCGTGCCTGCTCGGACCCGACCTGCACGGGCTGGAAACCATGGACGACCCCGCCGAGGTGCTGCCCGCCACCGGCATCGAACCACGGTGGGACGGACTGGGTGTGGTGGATCGTCGCCTGGTCGTCCACCTGGACTCCCCCACCGACCCGGACGGCGAGTCCGCCGCGATGCTGGCCCACTGTGTCGCCGAGGGCATCCCGCACTGGGCACTCACCGACGACGACGTCGTCCTGGTCGACGGCGATCGCACCGAGGTACTACGGGGCTGACCCGCGCACAGCGAGCGGCGCGGGTGCCCGGCGGAAGACGATCCAGCGCATCGCGCAGTACATGTACACAGCCTCACAGCCGCCCGCGAGCAGCCTGGCCAGATGGTAGTCGAGGCCGAGCGCGGTGAGACCCGAGCCGACGCCGAGGATGAACGCCAGGTAGTTCACCAGAACCACCACCACATACACCGCGGCTTGCTTGCCCATCGGTGCGTGGGAATGGAAGTTGAACGTGCGATTGAGCAGGAAGCTGAGCCCGAACGCGGCGATGTAGGCGAGGGTGATCGACAGCCAGACGGGCAGGCCGAAACCACCGTGCAGCAGCGTGAGCAACAGCAGGTCGACACCGAAGGTGAAGCTGTTGATCAGCGCGAAGCCGAGGAACGTCGCGGGCACATAGCGGTCCAGACCCCACGGCAGCCGGGCGACGACCGCCTCGCACCAACGGGTGAACCGGTCGGCCACCGATTCGGTGACACTCGCCTGATGCTCCACGCGGCCAGCCTGCCAGCGGCAGATGAAGCCAGGGTGAGCAACCGGCAAACGGGCGCGTCCAGGTCAGCGCGTCAGCGACCGACCGCCGCGATCGGACGCGTGTCGAAAGCGGTCCACGCGGCCAGGCAACGGCGGCGGGTGAACTCGTCGGCTTCGGCCAGGAGAGCATCGCGCAGCACGCGCGGATCGGCGGCCCAGCACGCGGTGATCTCGGCGATCGCGCGCAGCCCGAACACGCCGGTCGCCTCGAGCGCGCGAGACCACTCGTCGTGCGCGCCGGTGTACACCCGTTCCATCGCGTCGGCGTCGATGCCCGCGTCGGCGAACTCGGCGGCCAACAGGGCGACGACCAGCTCGCTGCGATCCTGCGGTTCCCTCATCATCCGATCCTCCTTGCGATAGCGGTGCGGCGCGGGCGGCGTCGCGTCAGTGGATGCGCGAAGCGCACCGGTGGAGCGGAACTCGAAACGCACTGGGCAGCGAGGTGATTCACCGTCGACCCACCCTGTACGGGCATTCTGACGGATTGGACGGCGTATACACCAATGGGGCGCGCCAGATCACAGTCATGCGGAAACTCACTTGTTTCGCAGCACACCGGGACGAACTTGCCGCGGCGGCCGAGGTGGGCGGGTTAGCGTGAGTGCGTGGACGAGCGCAGCATTGACCTCGGTTCGTTGATTTCCGGTGTGTCGGACGGGGCGGTCGTCATCGATCCCGATCTCTTGGCGGGGTATCGACAGGACTGGGCGCGCGATCCCGATGCGGGCACGCCGCTGGCGGTGGTGCGGGCGCACGGAACCGCCGATGTCGCCGCCACCCTGCGCTGGGCGCACGCGAACAAGGTCGCGGTCGTGCCGCGGGGGGCCGGGACGGGCCTGTCCGGTGGAGCGACCGCGGTGGACGGCGGGATCGTGCTCAGCACCGAGTCGATGCGCGAGATCACCGTCGACGCGGTGACCCGGATCGCGGTGGTGCAGCCCGGGCTGCTCAACGCCGAGGTGAAGCGGGCCGTCGCGGCGGTGGGGCTGTGGTATCCGCCGGACCCGTCCTCGTTCGAGATCTGCTCGATCGGCGGCAACGCGGCGACCAACGCGGGCGGGCTGTGCTGCGTGAAGTACGGCGTGACCACAGACTATGTCCTCGGCATGGAAGTGGTGCTGGCCGACGGGACCGTGGTGCGGCTCGGCGGGCCGCGACTCAAGGACTCGGCCGGGTTGTCGCTGACGAAACTGTTCGTCGGAAGCGAGGGCACGCTCGGCGTGATCACCGAACTCACCCTGCGACTACTGCCCGCGCAGCCACCGCAGTCGACCGTCGTGGCGAGTTTCGGCTCGCTCACCGCGGCCACCGAGGCGATCCTGGCGATCACCTCGACCCTGCGCCCGGCCATGCTCGAATTCATGGACACCGTCGCGATCAACGCCGTCGAAGACGAGATGCGCATGGGGTTGGACCGTACCGCCGCCGCGCTGCTGGTCGCCCGCTCCGACGCCCCCGGCGAATTCGCCGGGCACGAAGCACAAGTGATGGTGGGGCTGTGCGAGAAGGCCGGGGCGACAGAGGTTTTCCACACCGCCGATGCCACCGAAGGTGAAGCCTTCACCGCCGCACGACGATTCGCGATCCCCGCCGTGGAGAAGATCGGGCCGCTGCTGCTCGAAGACGTCGGTGTGCCGCTGCCCCGCCTCGGCGACCTGATCGCCGGCGTCACCGCCATCGGCGAACGCAACGACGTGCTCGTCTCGCTCATCGCGCACGCGGGCGACGGCAACACCCACCCGCTGATCGTGCACGACCCCACCGACCCCGACAACACCGCCCGCGCCCACCGCGCCTTCGGCGAGATCATGGACCTGGCCATCTCCCTCGGCGGCACCATCACCGGCGAACACGGCGTCGGCCGCTTGAAAAAGGCCTGGCTGCCCGACCAGGTCGGCTCCGACGTCATGGCCCTGACCCGCCGGATCAAAGACGCGCTCGACCCCGAAGGCATCCTCAACCCCGGCGCGGTCCTCTGACCGGGTTAGCATCCGAGGCATGACCACCAGGCTCGAGCACAACGTCGCCGACACCCGCTACGAGATCTACCACGACGATGTCCTCGCGGGATACGCCGACTACGCCGAACGCGAAGGCACCGAGGTCCGCGACTTCCACCACACCATGACCTTCCCCGAATTCCGGGGCCGAGGAGTGGCGGCCGAAGTCGTGAAATACGGCCTCGACGACTCCCGCGCACACGGCTACCAGATCATCCCCACCTGCTGGTACGTCGAAAAGTACATCGCCGAACACCCCGAATACGCCGACCTCGTCCCGTAACAGCTGTCCGGCTCCGCCCGCCACATTCGTGTGGAGCACCGAGGTCCGCATCCGCGGGCCGATGCGCAAGGCCCGCACAGCAATCGACCGGGTGTTCCGGCCTACCCCTCGCCATCGGCCTGTGGACGGCCTGGACGAGGTGGATCAGGCGATGTGGAACACCCGGTCGGTGCGGGAATCAGCCCTTGAGCAGGTTGCGAGCCATCACCAGTCGCTGGATCTGGTTGGTGCCCTCGTAGATCTGGGTGATCTTGGCGTCGCGCATCATGCGCTCGACCGGGAAGTCGGTGGTGTAGCCGGCGCCGCCGAAGAGCTGGACGGCGTTGGTGGTGACCTCCATGGCCACGTCCGAGGCGAAGCACTTGGCGGCCGCGGAGATGAAGCCGAGGTTCTTCTCGCCACGCTCGGCGCGGGCGGCCGAGGTGTAGACCATCAGGCGGGCGGCCTCGATCTTCATGGCCATGTCGGCCAGCATGAACTCGGTGTTCTGGAAGCTGGCGATGGTCTTGCCGAACTGCTTGCGATCCTTGGTGTAGGCGATCGCGGCGTCGAGCGCGCCCTGGGCCAGGCCGACGGCCTGCGCGCCGATGGTCGGGCGGGTGTGGTCGAGGGTCTGCAGCGCGGTCTTGAAACCGGTGCCGGGCTCGCCGACGATGCGGTCGCCGGGGATGCGGCAGTTCTCGAAGTACAGCTCGGCGGTGGGCGAACCCTTGATGCCCAGCTTGTGCTCGAGCGGGCCGACCACGAAGCCCTCGTCGTCCTTGTGGACCAGGAACGAGGAGATGCCGTTGGCGCCCTTGTCGGCGTCGGTCACGGCCATCACCGTGTACCAGGAAGACTTGCCGCCGTTGGTGATCCAGCACTTGGAGCCGTTGAGGATCCAGTCGTCGCCGTCGGCCTTGGCGCGGGTGCGCATCGCGGCGGCGTCGGAACCGGCCTCACGCTCGGACAGCGCGTAGGAGGCCATCTCGCCGTTGACGATGTCGGCCAGGACCTTGGTCTTGAGCTCTTCGGAGCCGTTGAGGATCAGGCCCATGGTGCCGAGCTTGTTCACGGCGGGGATCAGCGAGGACGAGCCACAGACGCGGGCGACTTCCTCGATCACGATACAAGTGGCGACCGAGTCGGCACCCTGGCCGCCGTAGGCCTCCGGCACGTGCACGGCGTTGAAGCCCGCGGCGTTCAGCGCGGTGAGCGCCTCCTCCGGGAAGCGAGCGTTGCCGTCGACGTCCTTGGCGTAAGGAGCGATTTCCTTCTCGGCGAGGCCGCGGATGGCGCCGCGCAGCTCGTCGTGGAAGTCCTCGAGCTTGAACAGGTCGAAATCGGGGTTACCGGCCATCGGGGCACACTCCTGGTCGTGGTCGTGATCGCTGCGGTCTCACAGCGCGTGTGGCGTCGGCACGCAGTGCCAATCTACCGAGGATTATACGCGCGGCACTCTATCGCTACATGCGGATATATGGGTGGCACTCAGTGTCACCGCTGAGCGCTCCGGCTCGGGTGGCGCTCACAGGTTACCGAGGCGGGCAGTCAGGAGATCGGCCACCTTGCGCGGCGGCATGTCGCGGGGGAACACGGCCAGCACCATGTCGTCGGGCCCGGTCGGCGCCCGGCGGCCGCGCGCGATCATGGCCAGTTCGGTGCGCAGATCGGCGACCGCCGCCCCCGATTCGCCGCGCACCATCCGGCGCAGCAAGTAGTTGTGTGTGGCGGTGACCGCGGCCGTGTACTGCACCCGGGCCAGGTCGGGCACCTCCGGCAACCGGCCGCGCAGGAACTCGGTGAACAGCCGCTCGTACCGGAACACCGTGACGATCTCGCGCTCACGCAGCGCGGGCACCCGCCGCACCACCTGATACCGCCGCGCCGCGATGTCGCGCCACTGGGTGAACCGCTCGAACACCCCGATCACGGCCTCGCACACCGCGTCCCACGGATCCCCGTCGCCGACCCCCTCCAGAAATTCCTGCGCCGAGGCGAGCTGGAACTCGTGATCAGCGAAGATCACATCCTCTTTGGACCGGAACTGCCGAAAGAACGTCCGCCGCGAGATCCCCGCCGCCACCGCGATCTCATCCACCGTCGTCGCCTCGTACCCCCGCTCGGCGAACAACCGCAACGCCTGATCAACCACCGTAAGCCGAAACTGCGCCGCGTCATCGTGTGCCACGGGGGTCTACCGTAGTCACCGGCCCGCAGCGTGAATCAGGCAGGCGAATGCGGAGGCCCGGTCAATGCGGCGATCAGCCCCGCCATCCCCGCGACGACCTGGTCGGGCGATCCGCCGCCTGCGAGCCGGCGCAGTTGCAGACCGACCAATGTCGCGACCGCCAGTGGCGCCACCGACTCGGCGTCGTCTACGCCGAGCGCACGAAGGATCGATACGGCGAGGCGATCGTAGGTCTCGAAGAAGTCCGTGGTCGCGACATGCAGAGACGGGTTTCTGGCCGCTTGGACGAAGAGTTCGAACCACGCGATGTGGTCGCCGCCGAAGCCGGTATCGGTGACGATGGCGCCGAGAATCTCCCCGGCCTCGGCGAGGTCGACCGCACCCTCGGCGACGTGGTCGGCGAGCTGGGTGAACTTGACGGTTTCCGCGGCGACGAAGGCGGCCATGCCCGCTTCGACCAGGTCGCGCTGGGTCGCGAAGTGATACGTGAGCGTTCCCAGCGAGATACCCGCCTCGGTGGCGATCCGCCGATTGGTCACCGCCGCCGCGCCGTCCGCACCCATGATCCGCACGACTGCCCGGATTATGCGCTCCCGAGTGGACTCGCTCTGTGACATGGGTCTCACTTCCCTCGGCGACGCAGGCCGCGCTATCGTTGATTCGTTCGTTCGAACGAACGATACCAAGGATCGGAGCACCGATGGCTACAGCCGTCCAGCCCACCCCCTTTCGCCAGATGCGATTCCGCGACCTTCCCGCCGAACCCACTCGCCCCCATTCCTTCTATCGACTTCCCGCAGTAGATCTGCCGATGGACTCGGCCAGGTACGGCCGGATGCGAATCCGATACCGCAGCACTGGAACCGGACCGCCGTTGCTACTCGTTCACGGCCTGATGACCACGTCCTACTCGTGGCGATATGTGATGGCAGAACTCGGCGAACATTTTCGCGTGGTGGCGGTCGACCTACCGGGTTGTGGTCGCAGCGATTCGCCCGCGGGTGCGACGTTTCGTTCTGCCGAGATCGGCGAATGGCTGGGCGAATTCCAGCGCGCACTCGGCATCGAAGGGTGTGCGGCGGTGGGCAATTCACTCGGCGGGTTACCCGTTCTCCATCGCGCGCTGGCCGACGCCGACTCGTTCCGGAAGGTGGTGATCCTGCATTCGCCGCTGTTGCCGGAATTCAAGCATCGCGCACTCGCCGCGGCACTTGCGGTGCCCGGCGTCGCGTCCGGCCTGGCAGCGTATGTGCGACGACGGCCATACCGATGGGCGCACCACCGAACGCACTACTTCGACGAAACGGTGAAGTCACTGGAAGAGGCGGGCGAATACGGATCCGCGCTGGCGAGCGCCGCGGGCTCCCTGGCTTTCGTGCAGCACCTTCGTGACGGCCTTCGACCCGGCGACATGTCCGCGCTCGTCGGCACCCTCAGCGACCTCGACACCTTCCCGGTGCCACTGCTCGCCGTCTACGGCACCGAACCCGACCCGATCGTGTCACCCCGGGTCGCCGACACACTCGCCGCGCACCTGCCGTCCGCGCAGCTGGCCCGGATCGACCGAACCTCCCATTTCGTCCAGGTCGACCGCCCCGAAGCGGTCATCGACACCATCGTCGAGTTCCTACAGGCATGAGAGGACCGGGGCCATGGCTTCTTTCACCGAAGTGCTCGACCACCTGGGTATCGCCGAGATCGCCGCGACAGCGCTCTCCTTCGGCACCGATATCCCGATAGATTTGGCCACGGCGGGGCGGGCGCGTGCCGTCGTGCTGATCGATCAGGCACCCGACTTCCGTTGCGCGACTTACCCTCCCGGACTCGTCGCGGTCTCCCGTCCGTCGCTGATCGCGCTCGCGCAGCGGGCGCCCGCGTTCGCAGTTCGGCTCGGTTCGCGACAGGGCTTCGCGCCGGGGTTCCGGTACGCGTCGGTACCCGGATTCGCCGACGTCGTCGTGCGCGATTTTCGCGGCTTCGCCCCGCCGATGGGCCGGATCGCGCTGGTCGACCGCGCGCGGGAACTGGCCGCCGACCCGCTCGACGAACGGATCCAGCGGCTGGACGTCCCGGTCCTCGCGATCCACGGCCGCGAGGACCGGATGTACGCCTGCGCACCCTCGATCGCCCGCTACTGTGCAGCGGGCGCGCGCACCGCGATCATCGAAAACGCTGGACATTCCCCCCACGTCGAAACACCGCGAGCCGTAGCCGCCGTCCTGCGGGACTTCCTCGCCTGAGCGCCGCGGCGAGACGGTCGGCGCAGGCGCACCTCGTCAGCCCAGGAGTTTGTTGCGCAGGGCTTCGTCTTTGTCGAGGACCATTTTTTCGAGGCCGGCTTGGAACTGTTCCATGCGGGTGCGCAGGGACTCGTCGGAGGTGGCGAGGATGCGAGTGGCCAGCAGGCCCGCGTTGCGGGCGCCGCCGATGGAGACGGTGGCTACCGGGACGCCTGCGGGCATCTGGACGATGGACAGGAGCGAGTCCATGCCGTCGAGGTATTTCAGGGGGACGGGGACGCCGATGACGGGCAGGGGGGTGGCCGAGGCGACCATGCCGGGGAGGTGGGCTGCGCCGCCCGCGCCGGCGATGATCACCTTCAGGCCGCGGCCCGCGGCTTCACGGGCGTAGTCGAGCATCCGCTGGGGGGTGCGGTGGGCGGAGACGACGCCGACTTCGAAGCGGATGCCGAATTCGGCGAGGGCCTCGGCGGCGGCTTCCATGGTCGGCCAGTCGGAGTCGCTGCCCATGATCAGGCCGACCTGGGGTCCGTTGGTGCTCACGTGGGTTCCTTAGGAGTCGAAAACTGTGGTGGCAGAAGTGGTGTCAGGCACCGTGCGGGTCCCAGCCGTCGGTCCAGACGGCGTGCGACATCCAGTGCGCCGCCCGCTCGGCCTTTTCGCGGACCTCGGTGGCGTCGTCACCGAGGATGTTGATGTGGCCGATCTTGCGGTCGGCGCGTTCGCCCTTGCCGTAGAGGTGCACCTTGGCCTCGGGAAGACGGGCGAACAGGTGGTGCAGGCGTTCGTCCATCGACATCGCGGGAGCCTCGGCCGCACCGAGGATGTTCGCCATCACCGTCACCGGGGCGAGCGGGGTCGTATCACCGAGCGGGTAGTCGAGGACCGCGCGCAGGTGCTGCTCGAACTGGCCGGTGCGGGAACCGTCCATGCCCCAGTGGCCCGAGTTGTGCGGGCGCATCGCGAGCTCGTTCACCAGCAGTTCGCCGTCGTGGGTCTCGAACAACTCGACGGCCATGACGCCCACCACACCCAGACCCGCGGCGAGCTCCAGCGCCATGGTCTCGGCACGCGCGCCCAGGTCCTCGTCCAGGTCCTGGGCGGGGGCGATCACCACAGCGCACTGACCGTTGCGCTGCACGGTCTCCACGACCGGCCAGGTCGCGGCCTGCCCGAACGGCGAACGCGCGACCATCGCCGACAGCTCACGCTTCAGTGCGACCTTCGACTCGGCCAGCAACTGCACGCCGTGCGCGAGCTGATCGGTGACCAACCGGGTGGCCTCGGCCGCGTCGGCGGGCATCCACACCCCGCGCCCGTCGTACCCGCCGCGCACGGCCTTCAGCACGAACGGCCAGCCGTGCTCGTCACCGAAGGCGACCGCGTCGGCAACAGCGTTGACCTCGACGAACGCCGGCACCGGCAGACCCAGTGCGGACAGCTTGGTCCGCATGGCCAGCTTGTCCTGGGCGAAGATCAGCGCCTGCGGCGGCGGCGCCACATTCACCCCCTCGGCGACCAGCACGTCGAGGTGCTCGGTCGGCACGTGCTCGTGATCGAAGGTCAGCGCGTGCGAACCGCGCGCGGCCTTTCGCAGCGCGGACAGGTCGTCGTGGCTGCCGAGCACGACGTCGGGGGTGACCTGGGCGGCGGGGTCGTCCGGCCGCTCGGCGAGCACCCGTAGACGCTGGCCCATGGCCACCGCGGCCTGGTGCGTCATACGCGCGAGCTGGCCCCCACCGATCATCGTGACGGTGGGCATGGCTGACGGATCGAATGAACGTGCACTCACGTCTGGCAATGTTGTCATGTCGAATGCGAATGTTTGCGACCGGTACACTCAGAACTCGTGTCAATCGTCGACGACGTGGTCAGCGTCCTTCCCCCGCGCCTGCGAGAAATCGCGATCAGGCATAAAGAGCTGATCAAATTCGCCCTCGTCGGCGCCACGACGTTCGTGATCGACAGCGGCCTGTACTACCTCCTGAAATGGACGATTCTCGCGGACAAGCCGCTCACCGCCAAGATCATCTCGGGTGTGGTGGCGGTGATCGCTTCCTACATCCTCAACCGAGAATGGTCGTTCAAGAATCGGGGCGGCCGGGAGAAGCATCACGAGGCGCTGCTGTTCTTCGGAGTGAGCGGGATCGGGGTGGTCCTGGCCAATATCCCGCTGTGGATCTCGATCTACGGACTCGATCTGCGCGAACCGCATGTGAGCTTCGCGGTCGCGAACGTGGCCGATTTCTTCAGCGCGTTCATCATCGGCAACCTGCTGCAGATGGCGTTCCGCTTCTGGGCGATGCGGCGCTGGGTGTTCCCCGACGAGATCGACGAGATCGTCGCCGAGTTCGAAGAACTGATCGAAGAAGAGCACCTCGGTCGATCCTGAGTCAGCGTGGCTCGGTCAGCGTCGCGTTCTGCGAACGATTGAGCTTGGACCCCAGGAACACCGCGAACAGGGCCGGACGGCGACGCTGCAGCTCGAGCCGGCCGCCATCGGCCTCGACCAGCGCGCGGGCCAGCGCGAGTCCCACACCGGTCGACCCACCCGCGGAGAAACCACGATCGAAGATGTGCGGCGCCAGTTCGTCGCGCACACCCTCGCCCTCATCCGACACCTCCACACAGATCAGCGGGTCGCGAGAGCTCATCGTCGGGACCGTGCGCACCGAGATCGTGCAGGTGCCGCCGCCGTGCATCAGGGCGTTGTCGACCAGCACCGCGACGGCTTCGCGCAGCCGTGAACCGGTGATCGGGGCCTGCAGGGACTCGTCGCCGAGCAGCAGCAGTTCGCGCCCGGTCTCGTGGAACGGGTGGGTCCACTCGGTGACGACACCGCGCAGTTCCGCCATCACCGGCACCGGATCGCGGTCGGTGGCGTCTTCGTCGCGGGAGGCGCGGACCAGGTCGTCGATGGCGTCGGTGAGCCGGTCGACCTGCGCCATCGCCTCCTCGGCCTCGTGCACCACCTCCGGGTCGGCGTGGGTGGACAACTCGTCCAGACGCAACCGAACGGCGGTCAGGCGGCTGCGGAGCTGGTGGGAAACGTCGGCCACCAGCGCGTGCTCGCGTTGCAGGCGGCCCGCGATCTCGACGGTCGCCGAATCGAGCACATCGGAGACCCGGTCCAGTTCGGCGATGCCGTGGCGGCGTGGATCGGGCCGGAAGTCCCCCATCGCCAGCCGGGCCGCCCTGGCGGCCACATCGCGCAGCGGGTCGGCGACCCGGCGCGCGGTCACCACCGCGACCGAGAACGCCGCACCGAGCGAGGCGAGCACCGCCAGCGCCACCGCGGCCACCGCCTGCTCCTGGCGCGAATGCATCGGGCCGGCGGGCACCTCGAGCCGCAGCGAACCGGACGTGCCCATCGACAGCGATTCGACCAGCGGATCCGCCACCTCCGCGACGCCGATATCGGTGCGCGCGGCATTGTCGTGCGGGGCCGGATAGACGATGGTGAGCTTGCCGCCCTCGGGGACCAGCGCGCTCATGGCGCGCACGTCGAGACCGTCGGGGACGGTCCCGTCGAGACGTTCCTGGGCGATCACCTCGGTCGAGATCCGGTCCAGACGACTCTGCAGATCGTTGCGGGTGATGTCTTCGACCCACAGCCACGCGGTGTAGATCAGCGGCACGCCGAGTACCACCGTGGTGATGGTCAGCACGGTCAGGATCGAACGCAGGATGCGACGGCGCACTGCCCGTCAGCCTCGGTGCGAGGTGGGTCCGTCGGTGTTGAGCCGGAACCCGACACCGCGCACGGTGACGATGCGCCGCTCCGCCATCGGGCCCTCGTCGCCGATCTTGCGACGCAACCAGGACATGTGCATGTCGAGCGTCTTGGAGCCGCGCAGGTCGGCGTCGCCCCAGACCTCGCGCAGGATGGTCTCGCGCGCCACCACCTGACCGGCCCGGTCGATGAGGACCTTGAGCAGCTCGTACTCCTTGTTGGCCAGGTTCACCTCGGTCCCGTTCACCAGTACGCGCCGCGCCGCGGGTTCGAGCCGGATCGCGCCGACCTCCACCGCGTCGTCACCGATTCCGCTGCGCCGCAACAGGGCTCGCACACGGGCGAGGAGTTCGGCCAGCCGGAACGGTTTGCCCACGTAGTCGTCGGCGCCCGCGTCGAGGCCGACGACGAAGTCGACCTCGTCAGTGCGCGCGGTGAGCATCAGCACGGCCAGATCGGCGCCGCTGGCCCGCACCTGCCTGCACACTTCGAGCCCGTCCATGCCGGGCAGGCCCAGGTCGAGGATCAGCAGGTCGTGGTTGCCCTCGAGGGCGCGGCGCAACACCGCCGGGCCGAAGCGTTCGACGGTGACGGTGTAGCCCTCACGCCCCAGCGCACGCGACAGGGGTGCGGCGATCGCCTCGTCGTCTTCGGCCAGCAGAACAGCGGTCATCTGCACAGGTTAAGCGAACCTTCCGCCCGCGCTCCGGCCGTGCGCAGCGGAGCGACGCTGCGCGTCGGCGGGCAGCTCACCGGTAGCCGCCGCCCCATTGCTGCTCGTTGACGGAACGTCCCGCCTCGAAGACCTGGTGGTAGAGCAGCGAATGGACCTGCTGGACCTGGGGCACGTCGTCGTACTCGAGCGGCTCCTCGGAGGAGGAGCCGATGATCAGGGTGCCGGTGCCCAGCGCCCGATCCAGCAGCCCGTGGCGGAACTGCACACTGGAGATCCGGCTGAGCGGGATGTCGATGCCGGTGTGGGTGAGCACCCCCTGACGCACCAGCACCCGCCGGCCGGTGACGATGAAATGCGTCGACTTCCAGGCGATCACGCGCGCGACGACCCGCCACGCGACCAGCCCGAGCCAGGCCAGCCCGATCAGGATCAGCAACACCGTGCGCACGTGGCCGGTGGTGTTGCGCCAGGCCAGGCCGCCGAGGAAACCGGCGATCGCGGTCACGGCGATGAGAGTGACGATGGGCCACACCAACATTTTCCAGTGCGGGTGGCGGTGCAGGATCAACTGCTCGTCGGGCGCGAGGACATCCTCCGGGTAACCCATGACCGAACAGTACCGCGCTGGGACGTCGGGTCCGGCGACAGTCGCACCGCATTTCTCGATGCCACGGCCGAGGCGATACTGTGGATTACACGCTAGATGCCAGGTTTTGCCCTTATCTGCTTGCTCGATACCGACAGTGGAGGCACGCGTGACCGAAGATCTGACTCAGCTCGAAATCCTCACGGCCCTCGAACCCGTGGCCGAACAGAACCTCAACCGGCACCTTTCCATCGCCAAGGACTGGAATCCGCACGATTACGTGCCGTGGGAGGAAGGCCGCAATTTCGCCGCGATGGGCGGAAGTGATTGGGAGCCATCCCAATCGAGGCTCACCGATGTCGCCAAAGCGGCGATGATCACCAATCTGCTCACCGAGGACAACCTGCCGTCCTACCACCGCGAGATCGCCGAGAACTTCTCCCTCGACGGCGCCTGGGGCACCTGGGTGGGCCGCTGGACCGCCGAGGAGAACCGCCACGGCATCGTGATCCGCGACTACCTCGTCGTCACCCGCGGCGTCGACCCGGTGGCGCTGGAGCAAGCGCGGATGGTCCACATGACCCAGGGTGCGCACGCACCGGCGAACTGGGGTGGATTCCTGGTCAACGTCGCGTACGTGACGTTCCAGGAGCTGGCCACCCGGGTGAGCCACCGCAATACCGGTCGCGTGTGCGACGACCCGATCGCCGACAAGATGCTGGCCCGCGTCGCCACCGACGAGAACCTGCACATGATCTTCTACCGCAACCTGTGCGCGGCGGCTCTCGACCTGGCCCCCGACCAGGCGATGCCCGCGATCACCAAGGTGCTCACCAACTTCCAGATGCCGGGCGCGGGCATGCCCAACTGGCGGCGCAACGGGGTGCTGATGGCCAAGCACGGCATCTACGACCTGCGCCAGCACCTCGACGAGGTGGTGCGGCCGGTGCTCAAACAGTGGGACATCTTCGACCGCAACGACTTCGGCGCCCGCGGTGAGGCAGCGCGCGATGAACTCGCGCTGTTCATCGACAAGCTGGAGAAGGACGTGCTGCGGTTCGAGGAGCAGCGCGACCGGCTGCTGGCGCGCGAGCGCGAAGTGGCCGAGCGCGCGACCGCGGGTGCGTCCGCACGCTGATCCGTCGCGGCGACGGGCCCGGTTTCGGGCCCGTCGTCAGTACTGTCCGCGCAGGTGGGAAACGTCGCCCGCCGACACCGCCCGCTCACCGATGAGCAGCCGTCCGGTGTCGTCGACATCGGAGGCCACCCCGGTGAGCACCGTCCCGCCGGGCAGTTCGGCCCGTACCTCCATCCCGATGGTGGCGCACCGCGCACGGTATTCGGCCACCAGATCGACGGTGTCCCAGCCCGTCCGCTCCCACGCGGTGAACCGGCGCGAGAACTCGGCCAGGATCGCCGCGACCAGCGCGGTGCGGTCGACATCGCGCGCACCGGCCAGGCTCAGCGAAGTCGCATGGGCGACAGGCAGTTCCGATTCGGCGAGGTCGACGTTCAGCCCGATGCCGACCACCACCGCGGGCGCGATTCCGGTCGCGGCGACCTCGGCCAGGATGCCCGCGAGTTTGCGGCCGTCGAGCAGGACATCGTTGGGCCACTTCAATTCCGGTGCGACACCGGCCGTGCCGCGCAGCGCGTCGACCACCGCGACGCCGGTGAGCAACGGCAACCAGCCGAGCGCGGCGGGGTCGATGCCGGGCAGGCGCACCAGGATCGACAACGAGATCTGCGCTCGGGGCGGGCTCACCCACGCGCGGGCATGCCTGCCGCGACCGCTCACCTGTTCCTCGGCGAGCAGCGCCTGGCGGTCGGCGGAGGGGTCGGCGGCGCGAGCGACCAGGTCGGCATTGGTCGATCCGGTCGATTCGACTACATCGATCCGGTCGTAGAACGACAGGCCCGGCGAGCTGCGCAGACCCTGTACATCGATGGGTGCCCTGTTCATTCCCGGGAGGTTACTGGAGTTCTCTGTGAACGGTCATGACCATAGCTAGCTGGGGTTTCTCTACTGGCCGGTAAGCGAGACTGCCGTGGTGCGCGGAGGTGTCACTCGTTACACTCGCAACCCATGACGAGTGTCCAGCAGCAGCCCGCATCGGAATCGGCGGGCGCCCCCGATATCCACACCACCGCCGGGAAGCTGGCTGATCTGCGGAATCGGCTGGAAGAAGCGCAACACCCGATGGGTGAGAACGCGATCGACAAGGTGCACGCCAAGGGCAAGATGACCGCGCGTGAGCGCATCCTCGCCCTGGTCGACGAAGGCTCCTTCGTCGAACTCGATGCCCTCGCCAAGCACCGCAGCGTGAATTTCGGCCTCGAGCACAACCGCCCGCTCGGCGACGGCGTCGTCACCGGCTACGGCACCATCGACGGCCGCGACGTGTGCATCTTCTCCCAGGACGTCACCGTGTTCGGTGGCTCCCTCGGCGAGGTCTACGGCGAGAAGATCGTCAAGGTGATGGACCTGGCGATCAAGACCGGCCGTCCGCTGGTCGGCATCAACGAAGGCGCGGGCGCGCGAATCCAGGAGGGCGTCGTCTCCCTCGGGCTCTACGGTGAGATCTTCCACCGCAACGTGCAGGCCTCCGGCGTGATCCCGCAGATCTCGCTGATCATGGGCGCCGCCGCGGGCGGTCACGTGTACTCCCCCGCGCTCACCGACTTCGTGGTGATGGTCGATCAGACCTCGCAGATGTTCGTCACCGGTCCCGACGTGATCAAGACCGTCACCGGTGAAGAGGTCTCGATGGAGGACCTGGGTGGCGCGCACACCCACATGGTCAAGTCCGGTGTCGCCCACTACGTGGCCTCCGGCGAGCAGGACGCCCTCGACTACGTCAAGGACCTGCTGAGCTACCTGCCGAGCAACAACCGCGCCGAGGCCCCGCGCCACGCGCCGACCGACCCGATCAACGGGGCGATCGAAGAGTCGCTGACCGACGAGGACATCGAACTCGACACGATCATCCCGGACTCACCGAACCAGCCCTACGACATGCACGAGGTCATCCGCCGTCTGCTCGACGACGACGAGTTCCTCGAGGTCCAGGCCGAGCGCGCGATGAACATCATCTGCGGCTTCGGCCGGGTGGACGGGCGCAGCGTCGGCATCGTCGCCAACCAGCCGACCCAGTTCGCCGGCTGCCTCGACATCGACGCCTCGGAGAAGGCCGCGCGCTTCGTGCGCACCTGCGACGCCTTCAACATCCCGATCATCACCCTGGTCGATGTGCCCGGCTTCCTGCCCGGCACCGGCCAGGAATACAACGGCATCATCCGGCGTGGCGCGAAGCTGCTCTATGCCTACGGTGAGGCCACTGTGGGCAAGATCACGATCATCACTCGCAAGGCTTACGGCGGCGCCTACGACGTCATGGGTTCCAAGCACATGGGCGCCGATGTGAACCTGGCGTGGCCGACCGCCCAGATCGCCGTGATGGGCGCTTCCGGCGCCGTCGGTTTCGTCTACCGCAAGCAACTGCTCGAAGCCGCCAAGAACGGCGACGACGTCGATGCGCTGCGCCTCGAGCTGCAGAACGAGTACGAGGACACTCTCGTGAACCCGTACGTCGCCGCCGAGCGCGGCTACGTGGACGCGGTCATCCCGCCCTCACACACCCGTGGCCAGATCGTGTCGGCGCTGCGGCTCCTCGAGCGCAAAATGGTGACCATGCCGCCGAAGAAACACGGCAACATTCCGCTCTGAAAACGCGATATCCCGGATAGGCCGCGCACACTTGTTGTGGAAGACAACTATTGATCGGCGCGGCCACACCGGGAATGATCGCGTCAACCGCGCTGTGAAGCGAAGTAAGTGCAGGAAGGATCTGGCACTGTGACAACTGTGGCAGAAGAAGACGTGTTGACAGTCGCCGAGCTCGAGCTCGTCGTCGAACCGCTCGTCGAAGAGGTCGAACTGCCGGCCGGCACGGTGGCGCAGGCCCCTGTCGACGCCGCGGGCGAACCGCTGTTCCGCATTCTCAAGGGTTCGCCCACCGATCAGGACATCGCGGCTCTGGTCGCCGTCCTGAGCGCCGCGACGGCCGGCGGCGCACCCGTCGGCGGCTCGAACGGACCGGCCGACGCATGGGGCACATCGACGATGATGCACCGGGGCACGAACCCGTTCTCGCCGTACGTGTACCCGATGCTGTCGCATCTGAGGTGACTGCTGCCGGTGCTGCGGCGACCAGACTGGTTCTGGCGTCCGCGTCGCCCGCTCGGCTCGGGATCCTGCGCACGGCGGGCATCGATCCCGTGGTGCGGGTCTCGGGCGTAGACGAGGACGCGGTGGCGGCGGCACTGCCCGCCGGCACCTCCTCGCACGATGTCGTCGTCGCCCTGGCTCGCGCCAAGGCGGCCGACGTCGCCGCGTCGATTCCCGAACTCGGCGCCGACTGTGTCGTCGTCGGCTGCGATTCGATGCTGCTCGTCGACGGGCAGCTCCAGGGCAAACCGCACACCCCCGAGGTGGCGCGCGACCGCTGGGCCACGATGGCGGGCCGCAGCGCGGATCTGATCACCGGGCACTGCGTGCTGCGGTTGCGCGACGGCGAGATCGTCGCCGAGTCGGCCGAATGCAGCAGTACCACGGTGCATTTCGCGAAGCCGACGCCGGACGAGCTCGATACCTATATCGCGTCGGGCGAGCCGCTGAAGGTCGCGGGTGCGTTCACCCTGGACGGGCTCGGCGGCTGGTTCGTCGACCGGATCGAGGGCGATCCGTCCAGCGTCATCGGGATCGGTCTACCGCTGTTGCGCCGACTGCTCGAAGACGTCGGCGTCGGTGTCACGCAGCTGTGGCGGGATCCGCGGGACTGACGGCGCGATCACGTGCTGATCCTCGGGCTCCATGGCCGGGGTGCGATCGGGCGCGGTCATCGTCAGATCGAGCCGGGCCGTACACAGCTCGGGCTCGACGAAGGGGTGCAGCTGCACGTCCACCCGGCCGCGGGCGCCGTTGCGTTCGAGCACCTCCCGCATGAGACCCATGTGCACACCGCACACCACCTCGGCGTGCGAGCGGGCCAGTTCCCGTAGCGGGCAGGCCGTCAGATTGATCTGGACGTGCTCGGCGGTCTCACCGGCGGGTTCCTTCTCGGGCGCGAACCCGAGCTCCGACATCAGCGACATGGTGATGTCCCTGGCGTCGGCGAGGGTTTCCATCGGCTGGGCGCCGATGTCCATCCGGGCACCCCACGCGCGACCCGCGGCCACGGCGGCGGCGGAACGGGTGACCGGATCGGGACCGAGATGGTCGGCCAGTACCTGCGCGAGCTCCTGATATCCCACCGAGCGCTGCACCGCGCGATAGCCGATGCGCGGGCGGCCACGGCCGCGCGGGGGCTGCTGGAACTGGCGAACCAGCGATTCGCGGGTGAGGACATCGAGGTGGAATCGGACGGTGGTGACGTGCTGTCCGGTGATGCGGGCCAGTTCCTGGGCATCGAGGGGCTCGGTGGCGCCACGTAGGATCGCGAGCAGTCGCCGTCGCGGCCAAGAATCGGACATAGCTCACCCCTCCTCTCCAGAGACTTTATCGGACATCCGTGCGCTTTATTCGCCCATTGTGTCGATTCGTGATGTGCCACCACACACTTACCATCGGCTGCGACCACATAGTGGTCGCACCCCACCCAACTCGCGTGAAGGACCACACCGTGCCCGTCGCCCCGGATCCGCACCCCGCCTTCGGTTCCTACGCAGTCCCGCATCGATTGGTAACCACAGAATGGCTGTCCGCAAACATCGGCGTGCGTGGTTTACGAATCATCGAGTCCAACGATGACATCCTGCTCTACGACATCGGCCATGTCCCGGGCGCGGTCAAGATCGACTGGCGCGGCGACCTGAGCGACCCGGTGACCCGCGATTATGTCGACGGCAAGCGCTTCACCGAGCTGATGCGCGCCAAGGGTATCGAGCGCGACGACACCATCGTGATCTACGGCGACCGCGGCAACGCCCAGGCCGCGCACACCGCCTGGATCTTCACCCTGTTCGGCCACGAGGACGTGCGCCTGCTCGACGGCGGCCGCGACGCCTGGATCTCCGAGGAACGCGACACCACGTTCGACCGGCCCTACCCCACGCCCAGCGACTACCCCGAGGTCACCCGCGACGACACGACCGCCCGCGCGTTCCGCGAGGACGTGCTCGCCGGACTCGGCAAACCCCTGGTCGACGTGCGCTCGGCGCAGGAGTACTCGGGCGAACTCGAGGACAAGCCGCTCAACCAGGAATACGCCACCCTGCGTGGCGGGCACGTGCCGACCGCGGTGAACATCCCGTGGACCGAGGCCGCCACGATCGACGGCCGCTTCCGCTCGCGCGCCGAGCTGGACGAGGTCTACGCCGCGCTTCCCGCCGACGACCTGGTCGTGTACAGCCGGGTGGGCGAGCGGTCCAGCCACACCTGGTTCGTCCTGACATTCCTGCTCGGCCGCAGGTCGGTGCGCAATTACGACGGTTCGTGGATCGAATGGGGCAACTCGGTGCGCGTACCGATCGTCACGGGCACCGAACCAGGTGTCGCGAATCAGATCATTTGAAACATGTTCACATCACTGGACGCCGCGTAGTGTGACCTGCGACCTACTCGACAGTAGGGCTAGCCGAGTTCGAGCAGGGTTGGCACACTGCCTACACTCGCCCGAGACGAAAGTTGTCGATACCGGGCACGGGGCCTAACCGGCGACCCGTTCCCCGACGCGACCAAAGATTGCACACAGGAGGCTCAGTGCCCAGCCATGCCAGCGCACGGATCACGAAGGTACTCGTAGCTAACCGCGGCGAGATCGCGGTTCGCGTGATCCGGGCTGCCAAGGACGCGGGAATCACCAGCGTCGCGGTGTACGCCGAGCCCGATGCCGATGCTCCCTTCGTGAAACTCGCCGACGAGGCGTTCGCCCTCGGCGGTCAGACCTCCGCCGAGTCGTACCTCGTGTTCGACAAGATCCTCGACGCCGCGGCCAAGTCCGGCGCCGACGCGATCCACCCCGGTTACGGTTTCCTCTCCGAGAACGCCGACTTCGCCCAGGCCGTCATCGACGCCGGGCTGATCTGGATCGGCCCGTCGCCGCAGTCCATCCGCGACCTGGGTGACAAGGTCACCGCGCGCCACATCGCCGAGAAGGCGAAGGCGCCGATGGCCGCCGGTACCAAGGACCCGGTCAAGAACGCCGACGAGGTCGTCGCGTTCGCCAAGGAATACGGCGTCCCGGTGGCCATCAAGGCCGCTTTCGGTGGCGGTGGCCGCGGCATGAAGGTCGCCCACACCATCGAGGAGATCCCCGAGCTGTTCGAGTCGGCGACCCGTGAGGCCATCGCCGCCTTCGGTCGCGGCGAGTGCTTCGTCGAGCAGTACCTCGACAAGGCCCGCCACGTCGAAGCCCAGGTCATCGCCGATCAGCACGGCAACGTGGTGGTCGCCGGTACCCGCGACTGCTCGCTGCAGCGCCGGTTCCAGAAGCTCGTCGAGGAGGCGCCCGCGCCGTTCCTGTCCGACAAGGTTCGCGCCGCCATCCACGAGTCGGCCAAGCGCATCTGCCGCGAGGCGGGCTACTACGGTGCGGGCACCGTGGAGTACCTGGTGCAGGGCGAGACCGTGTCGTTCCTCGAGGTGAACACCCGCCTGCAGGTGGAGCACCCGGTCACCGAGGAGACCGCGGGCATCGACCTGGTGCGTCAGCAGTTCGCGATCGCCAACGGCGACGAGCTGAGCATCAAGGAAGACCCCACCCCGCGTGGCCACTCGTTCGAGTTCCGGATCAACGGTGAGGACGCCGGTCGCGGCTTCCTGCCCGCGCCCGGCCCGGTGAACGTCTACCGTGAGCCCACCGGCCCCGGTGTGCGCGTCGACTCCGGTGTGGTCCAGGGCAGCGTCATCGGTGGTCAGTTCGACTCGATGCTGGCCAAGCTGATCGTCACCGGCGAGAACCGTGAGCAGGCGCTGCAGCGTGCCCGCCGCGCGCTGGCCGAGTTCGATGTCGAGGGCCTGGCGACGGTGATCCCGTTCCACCGCGCGGTCATCGAGGATCCGGCCTTCATCGGCGACGGCGAGAAGTTCGACATCTACACCAAGTGGATCGAGAACGAGTGGAAGAACACCGTCGAGCCGTACACCGCCGGTGGCGCGGCCGACGATGACGACGACGATCTGCCCCGGCAGAAGGTTGTCGTCGAGGTCGGTGGCCGTCGCGTCGAGGTGTCGCTGCCCGGTCAGTTCACCCTCGGTGGCGGTGCGGCCGGTTCGGCCAGCAACGGTGTGGTGCGCAAGAAGCCGAAGGCGCGCAAGCGTGGCGGTGCCGGTGCCGGTGCCGCGTCGGGTGACGCGGTCACCGCGCCGATGCAGGGCACTGTCGTGAAGGTCGCGGTCGAAGAGGGCCAGACCGTCGAGGCCGGTGACCTGATCGTGGTGCTCGAGGCCATGAAGATGGAGAACCCGGTCAACGCGCACAAGGCCGGTGTCGTCACCGGGCTCGCTGTCGCGGCGGGTGCGGCGATCACGCAGGGCACGGTCCTGGCGGAGATCAAGTAGGTACTGCCAGCTGTCCACAACGGGCGTCGGTCTCCATGGACCGGCGCCCGTCGTCGTTCGCCGCGGCCGACCAGACGAGTCGTGCCCGGCAACGCGGAGACGGATCGGTGAACGGGCGCGGAAGATCATGCGTCTCGCCCGGCTGAGTGGCCCGCTTCTGTCGTATCGTGGGTCGGGTGACCAGTACTGCGCACACCGATCTGGACCCGCTCTCGACGCCGGGTTCGGCCACGGTGGCCGAGGTCATCCAGGCGCGCCGGGAAACCGGGAGCCGCGCGGACGGCAATCGCCTCGCGCTGGTGATCGAGGGCGGTGGCAGCCGCGGTGTGTATTCGAGCGGCATGGTGCAGGCGCTGGAGGAGCTGGGTCTGGCGAAGGTGTTCGACGCCGTGTACGGCACGTCGGCCGGGGCGATCAACGGCGCCTGGTTGCTGTGCGGGCGCGCGGCGACGGGGATGCGATCGTGGACCGATCCGGCGATCATGCGCCGGGTGGTCGACCCGGTGCGCATCTTCCGCGGTCGTCCCGTCTTCGATCTGCACTACCTGGTGCATCGCGTGTACGACGGCATCGAGCCGATGGACTTCCCCGCGATTCTGGCCAACCCCACCACCTTCCACCCCATCGCGACCGATATCCGCACCGGGCAGTCGGTGGACCTCGGGCCCTACATCACCGACAAACAGTCCCTCATGACGGCGCTACGGGCCTCTGCGGGCCTTCCGCTGCTGGCGGGACCACCGGTCGCCCTCGCGGGCGGCAGCTACTTCGACGGCGGCCTCACCGAAACCGTCCCGATTCGTACCGCCGTGGCCGCGGGCACCACGCACGCCCTGGTCCTGCGCACCCGCCGGACCGATGAAGTCCGCCCGCCCGCGCCCCTGCTGCATCGGGTGGTCGGCGGCGGCTACATGCGTGCCATCGCGCCCGGCGCGTTCCGGGCGTGGAGCAAGCGGCCGGGTCAGCAGGCGATGGAGGACAGCTACCTCGACGGCCTGGGCGAGCACGTCCTGCAGGTTCACCCACCCGCGGGTTCGCCCGCCATCGACAGCGCGGCCCGCGATACCGACCTGCTCACTCGCGCCCTCGACATCGGCCGCACAGCGGTTCATTCCCTGCTCGGTGGCGGCGCCCTGCGCACAGCCTGACCCCGGTTCGGCCGACGGCACCGCGGCCCGTGTCCGGAGCCCCGCCCGCTTCGGCATCAGCCGGCAACCGTCACCCAGCAGTCGAACACTAGGCTGCTCGCGTGGAACCGATCGAGATCAACGCAGGGTCCTGGTATCTGCGCGCGCTGCGCGCCGACGAGCGCATCGACGACCGACCCGCGCTGGCCGACGGCGGCATCACCGATCCCGGTTACGTGGCCACCCGGTCGGCGCAGTGGGCGGACGAGTCGCACTTCTCCTGGGCGGTCTGCGTTCCGACGACGGCCGAGATGGTCGCCGAGATCGGCGTGACGCCGGGCCCCGACGACACCGCGACGGTCACCGGGTGGGCCCGTCCCGGCGAGGACGAGGCGCTGGCCGCCGGTCTGGCGTCGGTCCACCGCTTCGTCGCCGGCGCACTCGGATTGACCGCGGTACCCGCCTGATCCCTGCGCCGCATCTGCCGACCGGCGACGAAGTCCGCGATCACGGACAGGTGCGCGAAGACGGCAGCGGGCCGACGGCGATCTCGCCGTCGGCCCAGCCCGAATCCGGTGAGTTACCGGCGTTCTCGAACGAGCACCGCGGCGAGTGCGTCGACGGCCTGATTCAGCTCGTTCTCGGTCACCGTCAGCGGCGGGCGGAAACGGATGCCGCGCTCGCCTGTGCCGAGCAGCAGCACGTGCTCACGTTCGCGCAGTTGCGTCACCACCCGATCGCGCAGCTCCGGCGTCGCCAGGGTCACCGCGCACATCAGCCCGCGCCCACGCGCCTCACCGACCATGTCCGGATACGCGGCGGCCAGTTCGCCGAGCCGTTCGAGCAGGAACGCGCCGAGTGGTCCCGCGCCCTCGATCAGCCGATCCTGTTCCAGCACTTCGAGAATGCGCCGGGTGCGCACCATGTCGGTGAGGTTGCCGCCCCAGGTGGAGTTGAGTCGCGAGCTCACCCGGAACACATTGTCGACCACCTCGTCGATCCGGCCGCCTGCCATGATCCCGCAGATCTGGGTCTTCTTGCCGAAGGCCACCACATCGGGCGTGAGGCCCAATTGCTGGAAGGCCCACGTGGTTCCGGTCATGCCGACGCCGGTCTGCACCTCGTCGAGGACGAACAGCGCGTCGTTGGCGTGACACAGCCGCTGCATGGCGGCGAGGAATTCCGGGCGCAGATGGCGGTCGCCGCCTTCGCCCTGGATCGGTTCGGCGATGAAGCAGGCGATGTCGTGCGGGTTGCCGGCGAAGGCCTGTTCGGCCTGGGCCAGTGCCCGCGCTTCGAGGGCGGCGATGTCGGGACCGGCGAAGGTGTGCGGTGTGTCGATGCGCGGCCAGTCGAATTTCGGGAATCGCGCGGTCTTGACCGGGTCGGTGTTGGTGAGCGACAACGTATATCCGCTGCGCCCGTGGAAGGCGCCGGTCAGGTGCAGCACCTTGGTACCGAGTTCCGGTGCGCGACCGTGCGATTCGTTGTGCCTGCTCTTCCAGTCGAAAGCGACTTTCAGCGCGTTCTCCACCGCGAGCGCGCCGCCGTCGACGAAGAACAGGTGCGGCAAGCGCGGATCACCGAGCACGCGGGCGAAGGTCTCGACGAAGCGGGCCATCTCGACGGTGTAGATATCGGAGTTGCTCGGCTTGTTCAGTGCGGCGGCGGCCAGTTCGGCGAGAAAGCTCTCGTCGCCGGCCAGGGCGGGATGGTTCATCCCGAGCGCGTTGGAGGCGAAGAAGCCGAACATGTCGAGATAGCCGGTGCCGTCGCGTTCGTCGACGAGCGTGCGACCGTGCGACTCGTGTAGGTCGAGCACAAGCTCGAAACCGTCCGCGAGGATGTGCGAGGACAGGATTTCGTGGACCCGGTCGGCGGGGATGACCGCCGCGCCAGGGCGCTCCAGTTCGATGGTCATGAAACCGACGATACGCAAATATTTACGGAAGTTCTACGGAATTACGAATCAAATTACGGCAGATCCCTACCTGTCATAGAATGTCTGCAGGATGATGGTGCTGCGGGTGTGCACGTTGGCCGTGGCCCTGATCTCCTGCAGCAGATGTTCCAGATGCCGAGGCGAGGCCACCCGCACCAGCAGGACGTAGCTCTCCTCGCCCGCCACCGAGTGGCACCCCTCGATGCCGGGGATGTGCTGCAACAAAGCGGGCGCGTCATCGGGCTGGGAGGGGTCGAGAGGAGTGATCGCGACGAACGCCGACAACAAGTGCCCGAGCGCTTCGGGGTCGACCTGCGCCGCGTATCCGCGGATCACGCCGCGCGCTTCGAGCCTGCGCACCCGCGATTGCACCGCGGAGACCGAGAGGCTGGCCTTCTCCGCCAGGTTCGACAGGGTGGCTCGACCGTCTGCCATCAGTTCTTTGATCAATAGTCGATCGATGTCATCGAGCTGGGGTCGAGCCGGTGTATCCGCCATCAGCGAAGGCTAACGCAGCGTGGGGCTCGCGCGGGGAAAACTTCTTTCCGTTCCCCACCGAATTCTCCCGAACTTTTCCGTGAGTCGTACCAAACAGCAGAAGGTGAGCAGACTACCGATGACGCAGACCGTGAACTTCTCCGAGCAGCTCTCCCTGCGGGCCAGGGCGCTACTGCACGGCCTCGGCGCCGCTGTGCCGGAGCCCGGCCCGCTGCTGGCGCGCACGCCGATCTCCGGCGGTGTCCTGTTGCCGCTGGCCGTCGACACCCCCGCCGACGTGGACGCCGCGATCGCCCGCGCGGCAACCGCGTTCGAGGCGTGGCGCACGGTCCCCGCGCCGGTGCGAGCGGGCCTGGTGCGCAGGCTGGCCCAGCTGCTGGAGACCCATCAGGACGAGCTGGCCGAGCTCGTCACCCTGGAGGCGGGCAAGATCGGGCCCGAGGCGCTGGGCGAAGTACAGGAGATGATCGACGTCTGCGAGTTCGCGATCGGGCTGTCGCGCCAACTGTACGGCGCCACCATGCCTTCCGAACGTCCCGGCCATCGGCTCATGGAGACGTGGCATCCGCTCGGCGTCGTCGGGGTGATCTCGGCGTTCAATTTCCCTGTCGCGGTGTGGGCGTGGAACACCGCGATCGCCCTGGTGTGCGGCGACACGGTGGTCTGGAAGCCGTCGGAGACCACGCCGTTGACGGCGCTGGCCTGCCATACGCTGCTGCGTCGCGCGGCGGTCGACGTGGGCGCGGATCCCGCAGTGCACCAGCTGATCCAGGGTGACGCGACCGTCGGCGCGGCACTGGTCGACGACGGCCGGGTCGCCCTGGTGAGCGCGACGGGCTCGGTGCGGATGGGCGCCACTGTCGCGCCACGGGTGGCGGGCCGGTTCGGCCGCTGCCTGCTCGAGCTGGGTGGAAACAACGCCGCGATCGTGGCGCCGAGTGCCGATCTGGAACTGGCGGTGCGTGGCATCGTCTTCTCGGCGGCGGGGACAGCGGGCCAGCGGTGCACGAGCCTGCGACGGTTGATCGTGCATCGTTCGATCGCCGACCAGCTGGTCGAACGGCTCGCCGCGGCGTACAGCCAACTGCCCGTGGGCAATCCGCTCGACGACGGCGTACTGGTCGGGCCGCTGATCAACGAGCGCGCCTTCGCCGCGATGCAGAAGGCGCTGGTCGCGTCGGTGGCCGAGGGCGGCGACATCATCTGCGGCGGTGAGCGAGTCGAGACGCTCGGACCCGAGGCCTACTACGTGCGGCCCGCCCTCCTCCGCATGCCCGCGCAGACCGAACTCGTGCGCGAGGAAACCTTCGCGCCGATTCTGTACGTGCTCACCTACGACGAACTCGACGAAGCCATCGCTGTGAACAACGGTGTGACCCAGGGACTTTCCTCGTCGATCTTCACCCTGGACCAGCGCGAGGCAGAACAGTTCCTCGCCGGTTCCGACTGCGGCATCGCCAATGTCAACATCGGAACATCGGGCGCGGAGATCGGCGGCGCGTTCGGCGGGGAGAAGAACACCGGCGGCGGTCGGGAATCGGGCTCCGACTCCTGGAAGGTCTACATGCGCCGAGCCACCAACACCGTCAACTACTCCACCGAACTCCCCCTCGCGCAAGGCATCCATTTCGGCTGATCAGGCCAGCGATTTCGCCTTCCACCCCACCCCGTGTAAAGTGGTATTTGCAACGCGGGATGGAGCAGCTCGGTAGCTCGCTGGGCTCATAACCCAGAGGTCGCAGGTTCAAATCCTGTTCCCGCTACTACGAAGAAGGCCCCGGAGTTTCGACTCCGGGGCCTTCTTCGTTATCCGTTACCGAGTCGCAGGGTCCAGTTCCCGCGGTAGTGCAGGCGGGTGACGCTCGCTGGCGGAACATCCATGCGCCAGAACGACTTCGCTGGTGCGTCGAGCACCACGAGCAGCGCGGCGCGCACCACGGCCGGATGCGTCACCGCCACGGTGTCGCGGCCCGACGAGGCGATCTCGGCCAGCCAGAAGCGCACCCGCTCGACCAGATCGGTGACGGATTCCCCACCGTGCCCACGGAATTCGGGATCGGTGAGCCAGGCGAACAACTGGTCCTGAGCGAGTTTGCCCATCTCACTGCCCCGCCACGACCCGGCATCGAGATCCCGTAATCGCACGTCCTGTTCGCCGACCAGGCCCAATTCCTCCGCCGTGTCGCGAACCCGCCGCTCCGGTCCGGTCCGCACCAACGCTTCATCGAGCAGCACACAGGCGCGCACAGCGGCCCGCCCCGACTCGTCGAGGGGTTCATCGACAGGAAATCGCGCCTTACGTACCGCCTCGGTAAGGCCATGGCCGACAAGGTCGACTCTCAGCACCGTTTGCACGAGAGTCGAGGGTAGCGACGAATGCGATCCACGCCACAAGCCGGGCTGCACGCCGCGCCGGTCATCGGGTGTTCGCGCTGGTCGGGGTGTATGAGGCGCAACGAAGTTGTCGGTGGGCCGGTGCACACTGGGTGCTATGGATCGGTTCTCCCCCGCGACAGCACAGTGGTTCGACGGCGCGTTCCCCGGCGCGACGTCGGCCCAGCTCGGCGCGTGGGACGCGATCGCCGCGGGCGAGAACACGCTGGTGATCGCGCCGACCGGGTCGGGCAAGACCTTGTCGGCGTTTCTGTGGGCCATCGATCAGCTGGCGCACAGGGACCCGCCAGAGCCGGGCGCGTCCCGGGGCACGTCGGTGCTCTATGTGTCGCCGTTGAAGGCACTGGCGGTGGATGTGGAGCGCAATCTGCGGGCACCCCTGGTGGGAGTGACGCAGACGGCGAAACGGCTGGGGCTCGACCCGCCGGATATCTCGGTGGGAGTGCGCTCCGGTGACACCCCACCCGCTCAGCGCCGGGCGATGTTGCGCACCCCACCGGACATCCTCATCACGACTCCCGAGTCGTTGTTCTTGCTGTTGACCTCGGCCGCTCGCGAGACGCTGGCCCAGGTCAACACCGTGATCGTCGACGAAGTGCACGCCATCGCCGGGTCGAAGCGTGGTGCGCATCTGGCCTTGTCGCTGGCCCGGCTCGACCAACTCACCGACAAGCCCGCTCAACGGATCGGACTGTCGGCGACGGTGCGCCCGCCCGAGGAGGTCGGGCGGTTTTTGGTCGGGAACGCGCCGATCACCATCGTGCGACCGCCCGCGCCGAAGACCTTCGACCTGTCGGTGCGGGTGCCGGTGGCCGACATGACCGATCCGGGCGGCGACTCCGACCAGCCGGGTTCGATCTGGCCGCACGTCGACGAGGCCATCGTCGACCTGGTGCTCGAGCACCGGTCCTCGATCGTGTTCGCCAACTCACGGCGACTCTCCGAACGGCTGACCGCGCGGCTCAACGAGACCTTCGCGGCCCGGCTCGGCGAGCCGGTGGAGACCGAGCACAAGCCGCCCGCCCAGCTCGGACCGTCCACCGAGGTGATCCACGGCGCCGAGCACCTGTTGGCGCGCGCCCATCACGGGTCGGTGAGCAAGGAACAGCGCGCCATCATCGAGGACGATCTCAAGACCGGCCGGCTGCGCTGTGTGGTGGCCACCAGCAGCCTCGAGCTCGGCATCGATATGGGCGCGGTGGACCTGGTGGTGCAGGTGGAGGCGCCGCCCTCGGTGGCCAGTGGGCTGCAACGGGTCGGGCGGGCCGGGCACCAGGTGGGTGAGATCTCGCGGGGCGTGCTGTTCCCCAAACACCGCACCGACGTGATCCACTGCACCGTCGCCGCCCAGCGCATGCTCACGGGCGAGATCGAGAAACTCCAGATCCCCGCGCACCCGCTCGACATCCTCGCCCAGCAGACGGTGGCGGCCTGCGCGCTCGAACCCGTCGACGTCGACAGCTGGTTCGATATCGTCCGCTCCACCGGCAGCTACGCGAACCTGCCCCGCTCGGCCTACGAATCGGTGCTCGACCTGCTGGCCGGGCGCTATCCGTCCGACGAGTTCGCCGAACTGCGCCCGCGCGTGGTGTGGGACCGCGACGCGGGCACCATCACCGGCCGTCCCGGCGCCCAGCGTCTGGCGGTGACCTCCGGTGGCGCGATCCCCGACCGTGGGATGTTCGCGGTGTTCATGGTGGGCGAAAAGGCTTCGCGGGTGGGCGAACTCGACGAGGAGATGGTCTACGAGTCGCGCGTGGGCGATGTGTTCGCGCTGGGGGCGACGAGTTGGCGGATCGAGGAGATCACCTTCGATCGGGTGCTGGTGTCACCGGCGTTCGGTCTGCCGGGCAGGCTGCCCTTCTGGCACGGTGACGGGTTGGGGCGGCCCGCTGAATTGGGCGCGGCGCTGGGCGAATTCGTTCGCACGGCCGGTCAGGTGCCAGCCGAGGAGTTGTCCCGGATCGTGGCGGACATGGGCTCCGGCGCCGTGCTGACCACCGCCGACGCCACAAAGACAACCCCGAGCTCGAAGAAGGCCGGACGCACCGCCGAGCAGAGCAAGCCCGCGGTTCGGCTCGAACAGTTGGTGCGCACCGCCGGACTCGATCAGAACGCGACCGCGAATCTGGTCGGCCTGCTCGAAGAACAGCGCAGTGCCACAGGCCAATTGCCGACCGACCGGACGCTGGTCGTGGAACGGTTCCGCGACGAACTCGGCGACTGGCGCTTGGTGCTGCACTCGCCCTACGGCACCCCGGTGCACGCACCGTGGGCGCTGGCGGTGGGCGCACGCTTGCAGGAACAGTTCGGCATCGATGCCGCTCCAACCGCCTCCGACGACGGCATCGTGGTGCGCCTGCCCGATACCACCGACCAGCCACCCGGCGCCGAACTGTTCGCCTTCGAACCCGACGAGATCGACGACATCGTCACCGAACAGGTCGGTGGCTCCGCCCTTTTCGCGTCCCGCTTTCGCGAATGCGCCGCCAGAGCGCTGCTCCTGCCGCGCCGCGACCCCGGCAAGCGCGCCCCGCTGTGGCAGCAGCGGCAGCGCTCGGCTCAATTGCTGGATGTGGCGCGCAAATTCCCGCAGTTCCCGATCCTGCTGGAAACCGTCCGCGAATGTCTGCGCGACGTGTACGACCTGCCCGCCCTGCGCGATCTGCTCACCAAGGTGGCCCGCCGCGAGATCCGCCTGATCGAGGTCGAGACCGCCAGCCCGTCGCCCTTCGCCGGCGCCCTGCTGTTCTCCTACATCGGCCAGTTCCTCTACGACGGCGACAGCCCACTGGCCGAACGCCGCGCAGCCGCGCTGGCTCTGGACTCCAGTCTGCTCGCCGAACTCCTCGGCCGAGTCGAGCTGCGCGAACTCCTCGACCCCGCCGTCATCACCCTGACCGAACAAGAGCTCCAGCGCCTCACCCCCGAACGCCTGGCGCGCGACGCTGAAGGTCTGGCCGATCTGCTCCGTCTGCTCGGTCCCCTCACCCCCACCGAAGTCGCCGCTCGCTGCGTTCCCCGCCCCGGCACCGCGTCCGCCGCACGTCACGCCGAAGCGATGGACGCCGGCGCTCACCCACCCGATGAGCCCGCACTCAGCACGGCAGACGAGCGACTCGAGTCCGCCCGCGGCGACCTGCTCGCCGATTCCGATGCGCCGGCCTGGTTCGCGCAACTGCGGGATTCGCGCCGGGCGCTGGAGGTTTCGTTCGCGGGTCGCACCTGGTGGGTGGCGGTGGAGGACGCCGCTCGGTTGCGGGACGCGCTCGGAGTGCCCTTGCCGATCGGGGTGCCCGCGGCGTTCATCGAGCCGGTGCCCGACCCGCTCGGCGACCTCGTCGGGCGCTACGCGCGCACCCACGCACCGTTCACCACCGCCGCGGTCGCCGACCGTTTCGGCCTCGGAACAGCCGTCGCCGCGACCTCGCTGCACCGACTGCTCGCCGAAAAACGTGTGGTGGAAGGTGAATTCACGCCGGACACCGCTGGTGGCGAGTGGTGTGACGCCCAGGTTCTGCGCCGGTTGCGCCGCCGGTCACTGGCTGCCGCGCGGCACGAAGTCGAGCCGGTGTCCACCGCCGCGTTCGGCCGGTTCCTGCCGTCCTGGCAACACGTCGGATCCGGCGAGCTGCGCGGTGTCGACGGCGTGGCGACAGTGGTGGAACAGCTTGCAGGCGTGCCGATTCCGGCCTCGGCCTGGGAGTCGCTGATCCTGCCCACACGAGTGCGCGACTACTCCCCCGCCATGCTGGACGAGCTGATGGCGACCGGCGAGGTGGTGTGGTCGGGCCACGGCGCGATCACCGCCCGCGACGGCTGGGTCGCCCTGCATCTGGCCGACCAGGCACCCTTCACCCTGCCTCCCGCCGACGAGATCGACCCCACCGATACCCAGCTCGGTCTCCTGGCCGCGCTCGGCGCGAACCTGGAACCGTGGCCCCGCACCGAGGCCGCGCCACCTCCGTCGGTCGACACGAAAGCGACCGGTGCCCGCCGGATTGTCGACCTCGACGCGTCCGAGGCCACCTCGACAGCGCCCAGCGCATCCGGCAACGGCTCGGCACCTGATCATCCGCGCCTGCCACCCACGCTGAGTGGCGGCGGCGCCTACTTCTTTCGCCAGCTCTCCGACACCGCGGGCTTGCTCGACGACAAAGCCGCCGGGGACGCCCTGTGGCAGCTGGTCTGGGCCGGCTACGTCTCCGGTGACACCTTCGCCCCGGTGCGCGCCCTGCTGTCCGGCACCGCCCGCGCCAGCACCGCGCACCGCACCCCGCGCCGCGCTCCCCGAGGCCGCGCGTACCTGCCGCGACCATCGATGCCGACCCGGTCGGGCCCGCCGACGCTGGCGGGACGCTGGTCGATCCTGCCCGAACGCGTGCGGGACAACACCGTTCGCGCCCATGCCACCGCCGATCAACTGATCGAACGCTACGGCGTGCTGACTCGCGGTTCGGTGCAGAACGAAGGGATACCCGGCGGTTTCCAGCTGATGTACCGGGTGCTCACCGAGTTCGAGGACCGCGGCCGGTGCAGGCGTGGCTATTTCGTCGACACGCTCGGCGGCGCCCAGTTCTCCACCACCGACACCGTCGACCGCCTGCGCTCGTTCGACACCGACCGCGACAACACGCGAGCGGGCGTCGCGCTCGCCCTCGCGGCGTGCGACCCCGCCAACCCCTACGGCGCCGCGCTACCGTGGCCGAAGGGCGACGCCGACGGCGGTCACCGGCCGGGCCGCAAAGCGGGCGCGCTGGTGGTTCTGGTGGGCGGCGAACTGGTGCTCTACTCGGAGCGCGGCGGCAAAACACTGCTCAGCTTCACCGAGGACATCGGCCTGCGCCGGGCGGCGGCGTTCGCGCTGGCCGGGCTCGTGCGCGATCGCCGGATCGACAGCTTGGTGATCGACAAGGTCAACGGAGACACTGTGCACGGCAACCTCTTCGCCGAAGTCCTGATCGAAGCCGGATTCTCGATGACCCCGAGCGGTCTGCGGCTGCGCAGGCAGGTGTAACCGAATGCCAGAGGGCGACACCGTCTTCCGCACCGCCGCGCGCCTGCGCACGGGACTGGCCGGTAAGACCTTGACCCGCAGCGACTTCCGGGTCCCGCGCTACGCCACCGTGGATCTGGTCGGCGACGTCATCGAGGAGGTCGCGAGCTACGGCAAGCACCTGTTCATCCGCACCGACCGGGTGAGCATCCACACCCACCTGAAAATGGAGGGCGTGTGGCGGGTGTTCCACCGTGGCCAGCGCTGGACCAAACCCGCGGCTACCGCGCGACTGGTGCTCGCCAACGACGAGTTCGAGGCCGTCGGCTTCTCGCTCGGCAAGGTTCAGGTGCTGCCGCGCGACGACGAACACACTGTCATCGACCACCTCGGCCCAGATCTGCTCGGCCCGGACTGGGATGCGGCCGAGGCCTTGCGCAGGCTCACCGAGTACCCGCGCCGCGCCGTCGGACTCGCCCTGCTCGACCAGCGCAATCTGGCGGGCATCGGCAACATCTACCGCAGCGAGATCTGCTTCCTGCGCAAAGTCCACCCCGTTACCCCCGTCGGCGACATCCCCGATCTCGTGGCGCTCGTCGACGAAGCTCACCGCGTGCTCGGTAAAGCCGCACACCAACCACCTTGGCGCGCCATGGTCTACGGCCGCACTCGCCGTTCCTGCCCCCGCTGCGGCACCCCCATCGCCTCCCAACTGCTCGGCGAGGACGACGCCGACCGCGTCAGCCAGCGCGAACGCGGCATCTACTTCTGCCCGCGCTGCCAGCCTCGCCCGTGACATCACTTCCCCCGCGTGCGGGCTGTCCGATGCGGCTTCGTGATGGCATGCCAGGTCAGTGAACGCGTTGCGCGGGCTCGCATCGACCCGGGCTGAGGCTCAGCGGTCCTGCGGCACCGGCTCCAGCAACTGTGGCCGAGGCTCGGGAGCCGCAGCCCGCAACGCGTCGGCCGAGGTGTCGTCGGGTTGGGTCTGTGAGTCGATTTCGGCCCGCACGCGCGCCTGATACGTCGACACCTCGCGGTCGATATCGTCGGCGTCCCAACCGAGCACCGGCGCGATGAGGTGGGCCACCTGCTCGGCGCTGTTCGCGCCGCGATCGGAGTATTCGATCGAGATGCGGGTGCGCCGCGCCAGGATGTCGTCGAGGTGCAGCGCGCCCTCGGCAGCGGCCGCGTAGACCGCTTCCACCTGAAGGTAGGCGGGTGCATCGGTAATCGGGTGCAGCAGTTCAGGTTTGCCCGCGGCCATGGCGAGCACCTCCTCGACGAGGGAGCCGTAGCGGTCGAGCAGGTGCGTCATCCGGTACGGGTGGATGCCGTGGCGCTCCGCGAGCTGCACGGTCTGGTTGACCAACGCGAAGTAGCCGTCGGCGCCGAGCAGCGCCACCTTCTCGGTGATCGACGGCGAAACGCGCGCCGGAATGTCCTGTGCTGCTTCGTCCATCGCATCGGCCGCCATCACCCGGTAGGTGGTGTACTTGCCGCCCGCGATGCTCACCAGACCGGGCGCGACCCTGGCCACGGCGTGCTCACGCGAGAGCTTGGACGTCTCGTCGTTCTCCCCCGCCAGCAGCGGGCGCAGGCCGGCGTAGACGCCGTCGATGTCGGCGTGCGTGAGCGGAGTGACCAGCACCTCGTTGACCCGGTCGAGCAGGTAGTCGATATCGGCCTTGGTCGCCGCGGGGTGGGCGAGATCGAGGTTCCAGTCGGTGTCGGTGGTGCCGACGATCCAGTGCGCGCCCCACGGGATGATGAACAGCACCGATGTGGTGGTGCGCAGGATGATCGCGGCGTCGCTGACGATGCGGTCGCGCGGCACGACGATGTGCACGCCCTTGGACGCGCGCACATGGAATCGGCCGCGTTGCCGCGACAGACTCTGCACCTCATCGGTCCACACGCCCGTCGCGTTGATCACCACGTTCGCGCGCGCCTCCCCGGTGCGCCCGTCCTCGGTGTCACGCAGCTTCACCCCGACGACCCGGTCGGCTTCGCGCAGAAAGCCGACGACCTGCGTGGAGGTCCGGATGACCGCGCCGTAGTGCGCGGCGGTACGGGCGACCGTCATGGTGTGGCGGGCGTCGTCGACGACGGTGTCGTAGTAGGTGACGCCGCCGATCATCGAATCCCGGCGCAGGCCGGGCGCCAGCCGCATCGCGCCGTGCCGGGTCAGATGATGCTGTCCTGGAACGGATTTCGCGCCACCCATGGTGTCGTACAGGGTCAGGCCCGCGGCAACGTAGGGCCGCTCCCACACGCGATGGGTCAGCGGGTAGAGGAACCGCAGCGGCTTCACCAGGTGCGGTGCGAGCGTCGACAGCGCCAGCTCACGCTCTTTCAGCGCTTCCCTGACCAGGCCGAATTCGAGCTGTTCGAGGTAGCGCAAGCCGCCGTGGAACATCTTGGACGAGCGGCTCGACGTGCCCGACGCGAGGTCGCGGGCCTCGACCAGCGCGACCGACAGCCCCCGGGTCGCGGCGTCGAGCGCGATACCGGCGCCGACAACGCCACCGCCGACGACCAGGACGTCGAACTGATCCTTACCCAGCCGTTCCCAGGCGGTCCGCCGATGTTCGGGCCCCAGATCGCCGGGTCCGACCCGGTCCCTTGTCCCGCCCGCGACCAACTCTCCCGGGTGCAGGAACGGAAACTCCGGTGTCTGCGACATGCTCGACTCCTCGCCGCCGACCGATTCCGGCCGGTCCCAGTCGACTGTGGGGGCAAACGCCGCGTTCCCGGCGCCGCTGCGTACAGGCTAAACGTAGTCCGCGCTCGCCGCCGGGGACGTGCGCGGCGAGGCGTGGGCCCGAAATTCGTCACCGGCCACAAATCGTGCGGTGGCCGGCTCCGCTTTCGGTAACCTGCATCAATGCGTCGCTATGTGGCTGCCATCGATCAGGGCACGACTTCGAGTCGGTGCATCATCTTCGATCGGCAGGGTCGGATCGTCGGAACCGCGCAGCGGGAGCATCGGCAGATCTTTCCCAAGCCCGGCTGGGTGGAGCACGATCCGGCGGCGGTGTGGCGCAATACCGAGTCGGTGCTCGGTGCGGCGCTGGGCAACAGCCGGTGTTCGGCCGGGGATCTGGCCGCGGTCGGGATCACCAATCAACGCGAGACCACCGTGGTGTGGGATCGGGCGACCGGCGATCCCGTGTACAACGCGATCGTGTGGCAGGACACGCGCACCGATCAACTGTGTACCGAACTCGCGGGTGATCAAGGGCCGCAACGCTATGCGGACCGCACCGGCCTTCCGCTGTCGACCTACTTCGCCGGTCCGAAACTGCGCTGGATCCTCGACAATGTCGACGGCGTCCGGGAACGCGCCGAAGCGGGCGACCTGTGTTTCGGCACCATGGACAGCTGGGTGCTGTGGAAGCTGACCGGTGCGCACCTCACCGACGTCACCAATGCCTCACGCACCATGCTGATGGATCTTCGGACCCTGCGATGGGATCCGCAGATCTGCGCCGATTTCGACATCCCGATGTCGCTGCTGCCGCAGATCCGCAGCTCGTCGGAGGTCTACGCCGACATCTCGTCCGGTCCGTTCGAAGGCATCCCGGTCGCGGGCATTCTCGGCGACCAGCAGGCGGCCACCTTCGGTCAGGCCTGCCTGTCTCCCGGCGAAGCCAAGAACACCTACGGCACCGGCAATTTCATGCTGCTCAACACCGGCACCACGCCGGTGTTCAGCAAGCACGGCCTGCTCACCACCGCCTGCTACCAACTCGGTGACGCGCCGGCGGTGTACGCCCTCGAAGGCTCGATCGCCGTCACGGGTTCCCTGGTCCAATGGCTGCGCGACAATCTCGGCATCATCTCCTCCGCCGAAGAAGTAGAGCCCCTGGCCCGCAGCGTCGACGACAACGGCGGCGCCCACTTCGTCCCCGCCTTCTCCGGCCTGTTCGCCCCCCGCTGGCGTCCCGACGCCCGCGGGGTCATCGCGGGCCTGACCCGCTTCGTCACCAAGGCCCACTTGGCCAGGGCAGCACTGGAATCCACCGCCTTCCAAACCCGTGAGGTAGTGGACGCCATGCGTGCCGACGCCGCCGCCCAACACCTGGACCTGGAACTCACCACCCTCAAAGTCGACGGCGGCATGACCGGCAACAACCTCCTCATGCAATTCCAAGCCGACATCCTCGACGTCCCCGTGGTCCGCCCGGTAGTCCGCGAAACCACCGCCCTCGGCGCCGCCTACGCCGCGGGCCTGGCCGTCGGCTACTGGTCCGGCCTCGAAGACCTCCGAGCCAACTGGACAGCCGACCACACCTGGACCCCCGCCATGCCCGAAGACGAACGCACCCACCGCTACGCCGACTGGAACAAAGCCGTAGAACGCACGTACAACTGGGCCTGAGCATTCCGAAAGGCACAGCCATCAGGTCGTCATCCTGGCCGCTCGGTCAAACTTCCTCCAACGTAGGACCTTGCGAATGTGTTGTAGTCATCGACGGTGATGACGTCGCAAATGCGAACCAACCGCTCAGGAACCTCGATACCGAGATGATCTCGACGAGGAGTGATGACGGCCTCTGCCTCGACCCGCCGGGCGACGTCGATCAATCGGGAGATCGGATTCTGGATCCCTCCGTTGAACACGATCGTCTTCGCGAGGTCGTAGCCGTACCGCTTCGCCAGTGAGCGGATTCGGATCTCGTCCCAGTTTTGTGCCGAACCGGAGATGTCGGAGCGTAGGTATCCGATCGCGATTGCCTTCATTCGGCGAGCGCCGATCGGGGAACGTCGAGCATTGCCCGACCGGCAGGTGTGGTCACGTAGGCGCGTCCGCAAGGCGACAGTTCCCACGCCTGCCGGTATGAGACCTGTCGGAGCAGTCCGTTGCCGTGCAACGTGCGCAAAGCACGTCGTGTTCGGCGGAGGGGGACAGCGGTCTCAGCGCTGATCTGGTGGTCCCGAAAAGGCGCCGTATGGTTCAGGAATGACCCAGCGCTTGCACTCGGCGATGCTGCGCGCGCGGCTGGACTCGGCCGCGCTGGCCGAGGCCGTCGACGTCGACGCGAAGACTGTCAACCGATGGCTGTCAGGCAGGGTCCCGCATCGCCGAACGCGAGCAGCCGTCGCGCGGGTTCTCAACGAGTCCGAAGATCTTCTGTGGCCGCAGACTCGGCCAGACCTCACGCCAGGGGCTTCGGCCACCGCCGAAGTCCAGTCTGCCTACGCACACCGGGCCGACATTCCCAATGAGCTGTGGACTTCGTTGCTTCTCGGCGCCGACGAACAGATCGACATCGCCGGATACGCCTACCCGTTTGTGCTGGAACTCCTTCCGAACGCCGCCGACATTCTCGCATCGAAGTGCCGCAACGGAACTCGCATCCGAATGGCTTTCGCAGACCCTGAATGCCCCCACGTCGCCGAACGCGATGCGCTGGAGCAAATGAGCGGGACGCTGCCCGGCCGGATCCGCAACGCACTGAACATGTTGGGTGAGCTGACCGACACCCCCGGCTGCGATATCGGACTGCATACCACCCATCTCTACAACTCGGTGTTCCGGTTCGACGACCAGATGATCGTGACCCCCTACCTCATTCGGGCCCGCGGATATCAGCACCCGGCGCTACACCTGCGGAAGCTGTCCCCCCACGGAATATTCACCTCGTTCGCCGAGCAATTCGAACAGATCTGGGGTTCGGCAACCCACTCCCCAGAAGGACTCTCGCGTGAGCTCACGGCGTGACTACTACCGCGATCCCCACGCGCCGAAAGCGAACAGCCTGGTGCCTGGCGGCTCCATGCTCGTCGTGGATGGCGAGAGCCGAATCCTGATGCAGCGCCGGGGCGATTCCGGAAATTGGTCGCTGCCGGGTGGCGCGATGGAGATCGGCGAGACGCTCGAAGAGTGCGCCGTACGCGAGACAAAAGAGGAAACCGGTTTCGACACCGAGATCACAGGACTATTGGGGATCTACACCGACCCGGAGCATGTCATCGAGTACTCGGACGGCGAGGTGCGACAGGAATTCGCCGTCACCTATTTCGGTCGAGTGGTGGGCGGCGAGCTCGCTGTCAGCAGCGAGTCGACCGAGGTCCGCTTCGTCGGACCGGACGAGCTGGATGATCTACCGATGCATCCCACCGTCCGCCTGCGACTGGCGCATTTCGCCGAACGACGGCCGTGCCCATACCTCGGCTGAGCCACGGAGCGCTAGGAAGGTCGGCTCGGTACGCGCCTGGCTCTAGCCGATCGCCGACGACAGCCTGGCGACTGCTTCCGTCAGGGTGGCCTCGTCGGAGGTGGTGAAGCAGAGGCGGAGGGAGTTGTCGGCGGTGTTGGTGACGGCGAAGGCTGCGCCGGGGACGTAGGCGACGCCGGCGTCGAGGGCGGTGGGCAGGAGGGTGGACGTGTTGGTGTTGTCGGTGAATTCGGCCCAGATGAACATGCCGCCGGTGGGGTCGGTGCAGTGGAGACGGTCGGCGAAGGTGGTGCGCAGGGCGGTGGTCAGGGCTCGGGCTCTGGTGCCGTAGGTGGTGCGGATCGCAGTGATGTGGGCTGCCAGCCACGTGGTGTCGGTCAGCAGGTCGGTGGTGATCTGGTGGGTGAGCGACGATCCGCAGAGGTCGGCGCCTTGTTTGAGGAGTTCCACTGCGCGGGAGACTCTTTCGGGCGCGATCATCCAGCCGACGCGGAGGGCGGGAGACAGGATCTTGGACACGCTCGACAGCCGGATCACCTGGGGTGAGTACGAGGCCACCGGCGCGGGGGCGGGCTGGTCGAACCACAGTTCGCCGTAGGGGTCGTCTTCGATCACCCAGAAGCCGTGCGCCTCAGCGAGTTCCGCGAGCCGTCGGCGGCGCTCCGGGGCGAGGGTGACGCCACCGGGGTTGTGGAAGTTCGAGACGGTGTGGACCAGCGCGGGGCGTTCGCCCGCGGCCAGCAGGTCTTCGAGAACATCGAGGCGCATGCCGTCGGAATCCAAAGGGACGGCGACGATTCGGGCACCAGCGGCTCGAAACACTTGCAGCGCACCGACATACGCCGGGTCTTCGACGATCACGAGGGCGCCGGGGTCGAGGAGCACTTCGGCCAGGAGCGACAGCGCTTGCTGGGAGCCGTGGGTGATGAAGACTTCGGCGACGGGCACCGCGCGGCCGAGCTCGGCGGATGCGCGGGCCGCGATCACCTCGCGCAGGGCAGGCCAGCCGGGCGACTCGGTGTACTGCAGGACGGCGGGGTCGCGCAGGGCGGTCTCGGCGGCAAGGGCGATGCGTTCTCGCGGCATCAGGGCTGCGTCGGGCAGCCCGCCCGCGAGGCTGATGATGTCGTCGCGGGCGGTGAGCTGGAGCAGATCCCTGATCGCCGAGCTCTGTAGACCAGCGAGCTTGCCCGCCAGTGCTGGAATTGTCAGCGACATGGGAACCTCCGGGGACGCCGAGAGAAGCAATCATCCTACGATTGCATATCGTCCACCAGAATGTGAAATTGTTGTCTCATAGAATGAGACTCTACCGAGCGGTGATGGACTTGACCTGCCACTTTCCGTCGGTGTTCGTGGTGATGATCTCCTGCTTGTAGACCACGGCCGAACCATCGGGGTGCATCTCGCGCAGTTCGACGTCGTAGCGGCCGACGCTGGTTTCGCGCATCTTCACGCAGTGGGTGGTGCCCGCGGGGATCTGACCGTCGATCGCCTGCTGGATGGTCTCGGCGGGCGAGATGTTCTCGGCGTCGGGCGCCACGAATTCGCGTACCTTCGCCCCGGAGCGGTCGGTGTAGAAGGCGTATTGGAAGCCGAGGATGGCCCTGGCGCCGGTGCTGGTGTCGCCGGGCCCGTTGCCGACCGTCACGGACTGCTCGGCGACGGTCTGGCATTCGGTGCCCGACGAGACCGAGGGAACCGGCGCGGCCGTGACACCGGGATCGGCGCCGCCGCCCCGCTTGACCAGCCCGATCGTCAAGACCAGCGCCACCACGAGCAGGACGGCCGCGGCCACGCCGCCGATGATCCAGCGCAGGCGCTTGTTGTCGGGTTCGGGCTCCACCGGCGCCGGAGTGGCCGGTGTCTTCGGCGCGAGCCGGCGGGCGATCGGGTCGTCGGCCCACGACAGGCCGGGCTCGGACGGTGGCTTCGGAATCCCGCCGTCATCGTCGGGGTTGTCCCACCACGCCTTGTCGGCGGCGGGCCTCGGCTTGTCGGGAACCAGCGGAGTGCGGGAACCCTCGGGCGGCCGCACCGTGTCCGCGGCAGGCCCGCTGTCGCGCGACGGCGCCTGCGGCGCAGCATCTTTGGGGCCGGGGCGACCACGGCGGATCACCTCGGTGAGCTCACGACCGGACGTCACCGGCACGGAATCACCGAAGACCGAGTCGCCGAAGACCGAACTCTCACCGCGCGGCGCCTCGCCACCGAAACGCACGGTCGGGTCGGCAGCGGGCGGACCGCCGGGCGTGGGTCCACCGAACGGCGCGGGAGTACCCGGCCGGGCGGGCGGTGGCGTCGCGACCGCGTCACCGAAGACGGAGGTCGGCGCGGAACGGCGACCATCGGGCAACCGAGGCGGTGCTTGCCCACTCCCCGGCGCCGAGCCCTGACCTGCCGGCGTGGAACTCGAGGGCGGAGCCGTGAGCCGCGCGGGCGGGCCGGGCGGCACCGAGCCGGAGAACGGACCGCCAGGAGGCGGAGCAACGGGCGGCTGACCGGCAACGGGCCCACCGAACGGGCCCGGCGCGGGTGCACCGGCCGGCGGACCGAACGGGCCGGGCGTGGGTGCGCCGGCCGGCGGTTCGGCCGGTCGCCAGCCCCGCTCCGGAACCCCGGACGGCGCGGGCGGAGGCGTGGCGGGAACGGGCCCACCGAAACCAGCGTCATCGACCGGCGGCCCGAAATCGCCTACGGGAGAGCCGAAATCCGCGGCCGGTCGTTGTCGATCGCCGCGTTCGTTCTCGTCGCCCTCGGTGCCCAAGTCCAATCCTTTCCCGGGACACACGTGTGGGGCGGTCGAAGGCGACCGCCCCACACGACATACTGCGTGTCAGTACTGGATCGAGCCACCCCACTGGGTGTTCACACCCGCGACGTTCACCGTCTGAAGCAGCTCCCCCGGCACGGGAAGTGTAGCCTTTGCGGCCGCATCGAGCGCGGCGTTGCCACCCGGCTGCGCCTTGATCCAGTTCTCCACCGCGGCCTTGGCCAGGTTGGCCTGCGTGGTGTCGAGCACGGTCACGGTGGTGTTGTCGCTGCGGCCGTCGCCACCGTTGAAGGTGGTGACCTTGACCTCGTTCGCGCCGACGTACTCCACCGAGATACCGGCGTCACCGAAACCGCCACCCGGCGTCCGGTAGCCGACCGTGCCGACATAGCCCGACGCGTTGTTGTAGTGGTGGGTGTTCGCCAGGATCCCGGCACCGTCGATGGTGACGCCGACTTCCTGACGCGGGCCCTCCATCTCGACGACGGGCGCGGCGGGCGCGTTCTCCAGGCGCGGTGCCTGCCAGGCCGGCTCCTTCGGCTCCTGGACGAGGGTGTCCGGAGACTCGACCTCGGCCTCGGTACCGGTGCCCTGACCGGACGGCACGGTGGGCTGCGTCTGCTGCTGGCCCGGCGTGGCGCCCGGCTGGCTCGGCGTGGTGCCCGTCTCCGGCTTGGTGGTGCCCGGCTGGTCGGGCGTCGCGCCCGCGCGCTCGGGCTGGACCGCAGGCTGCGCCTGGCCGGGAACCGGCAGCGGCGCGACACGGGGGCTGGTGACGCCCGGCTGGCTCGGCGTCGGCTTGGCGGGGGTGCCCTGTCCCGGCTGACCGGGCGCGGGGCTGGTGACGCCCGGCTGGGCCGGCGTCGGCTTGGTCTCGCCCGGCTTCGTCTGCCCCGGCTTGACGCTCTCCGGGGTTTCCGGGGCTTGCGTGCCCTCGGTCTCCGGAGCTTCTACTTCACCCGAAGGCTGGCCCGGCTGCGCAGGAGCCGGAGTCGCGGGTGTGGTCGGCTGGTCGCTGGGGACCGCGCCGGCCGGAGCCGCGAGAAGGGTTGCCACGGCTGCCGCGGCGGCCAAAGGCAAAGACGTACTTGCCATCGCTCGCTGCGCCCGACTCGGCTTACGATGCTTCACTTTTCGTAATCCCTTTCCCGGAGGGAATCCCCCACTGCTCCACCACGCGATCGCAAATGATCGCGCCTCGGCGGTGAGTCAACCACATGAGCGCGGGACAGGCAACGCAGCACCGGGTTTCGCTTTCACCCGGCTTCGCCTGCGCAAACACCCGGTGCGGCGGTTACCGAGAAGTGACGAGCGGCGTTGGCGAACAACACAATTCGAAACCTGGAACGCATTGTGATTCGTTTCACAATACGGTGTCAGGGGTTCAGTCGAGGTCGTCGTGGCGCATCAGCAAACGTCCGGCTTCGGTGAGCGAGCCGGTGAGCGACGGGTACACCGAGAACGTCTGCGCCAGGTCGGTGACCGTCAGGTTGTTCTGCACCGCCAGCGCGATCGGCAGGATCAGCTCCGACGCGATCGGCGCGACCACCACACCGCCGATCACCACACCGGTCGCCGGACGGCAGAAGATCTTGACGAAGCCCCGGCGCAGACCCGACATCTTCGCGCGCGGATTGGTGTTGAGCGGCAACATCACTGTGCGCGCGGGAACCTCACCGTTGTCGATGGCGGTCTGGCTGACACCGACGGTCGCGATCTCCGGGCGGGTGAACACCGCCGAGGCCACCGTCTTGAGCCTGATCGGGCTCACGCCCTCGCCGAGCGCGTGATACATCGCGATCCGGCCCTGCATGGCGGCCACCGAAGCCAGCGGCAGCAGACCCGTGCAGTCGCCCGCGGCGTAGATGCCGGGCACCGCCGTGCGCGAAACCCGGTCGACACGAAGATATCCGCCGCGATCGAGTTCGATACCGACCCGGTCCAGGCCCAGGTTCTCGGTGTTCGGGGTGGAACCGACGGTCATCAGCGCGTGCGAACCGGTGACGGTACGGCCGTCGGACAGCTTCACCACGATGCCGTCGGCGGTGCGCTCCACGGCGTCGGCGCGGGCGTGCTTGACCAGCTCGACGCCGCGTTCGGCCAGGGCCTCCTCGAGCACGAGGGCAGCGTCGGCGTCTTCGCCGGGCAGCACGCGATCGCGGCTCGACACGAGCTTCACCCGCACACCCATCTCGGTGTAGGCGGACACGAATTCGGCACCGGTGACACCGGATCCGACGACGACCAGCGTCTCCGGCAGTTCCGGCAGGTCGTAGAGCTGACGCCAGTTCAGGATCCGCTCACCGTCGGGCTCGGCGCCGGGGAGCACCCGCGGGCTCGCGCCGGTCGCGATCAACACGACCTCGGCTTCGAACTCCTCGGCGCTGCCGTCGGCCAGGTTCGCGCGCACGCGATGCGCCAAACCCGGTGCGGGCCCGACCAATTCGCCATACCCCGGAAGTAGTTGCACACCCGCGGCCTGCAACTTGGCACGGATATCGGAGGACTGCGCCAGCGCGAGCGCCTTGACACGCGCGTTCACCTCGGGCAGGTGCACCTTGGCCTGGTCGGCATCGATATTGATGCCGAGGTCGCGCGCGCGACGCAGATCGGTGCGCAGGCCCGTCGAGGCGATGAAAGTTTTCGACGGCACGCAATCCCACAGCACACAGGCGCCACCGATACCGTCGGCGTCGACCAGGGTCACCGTGGCCCCGTGCTGAGCGGCTACCAGCGCCGCCTCGTATCCGGCCGGTCCACCGCCGATGATCGCAATCCGTGCCACCAGTCACGCTCCTTGTGCTCGCCTGATCGGACCTGCCCCTTGTGAGGGCTCGTCCGTGCTGTCGAGGCCATCATTTCAGGTGCGATGTGACGTGCCCGGGTCGGATCGGTGAACAACGGCGCGCGTGTTCGGTGCCACTCGCGAGTGTGACGGTCAGCCGATCTGGGAGGGAGACGGGAATTCCACCGCGGTTATTGGCTACAGTTCGATGGTGCCGATCTATGCCGCCTACGGGTCCAACATGGACTCGACGCAGATGCTGGAACGCTGCCCGCATTCGCCCATGTCCGGGACCGGGTGGCTGGAGGGTTGGCGCCTGACCTTCGCCGGTGACGACATCGGCTGGGAAGGGCCGTTGGCCACCGTCGTCGAGGATCCCGGCTCGCGGGTATTCGTCGTGCTCTACGACGTCTCCCCGGAGGACGAGGACAGCCTCGACCGCTGGGAGGGCTCCGACTTCGGAATCCACAAGAAGATCCGGATCCGGGTCACCGGCACCCAGGGCGAGTCCCGCTTGGCCTGGCTCTATGTTCTCGACGCCTACGAAGGCGGCCTCCCCTCGGCCCGCTACATCGGCGTCATCGCCGACGCGGCCGAAAAGGCAGGCGCCCCAGAGGATTACGTCCACGCCCTCCGCACCCGCAACAGCAAGAACGTCGGGCCCGGCGCTTGAGAGAACCCGTGCCGGTCACGCGACCGGCACGGGACAGCTCAGTGTGCTCGCACAAGCTCAGTGTGCTTGCAGAATGATGTTCGTCAGGGTTCGCACGCCGACCGCCAAAGCGCGCTCGTCGATATCGAACGTCGGCTGGTGCAGGTCCAGCTGCTCGCCGACGCCGGACCAGACACCCAGCCTGGCCATGGCGCCGGGCACTTCCTCCAGGTACCAGGAGAAATCCTCGCCGCCGCCCGACTGCGGGGTGTCGGCCAGCGCGTCCTCACCCATCCCCAGGATCGCGTTCTCGAACATCGACGCCGACGTCGGGTCGTTGACCACCGGCGGCACCCCGCGCTTGTAGTTGAGCTGGTAGCGCACGCCCGTCGGCGCGAGCAACCCGTCGATGATCTCGCGGACCAGCGGTTCCAGCAGCAGCCAGGTGGCATGATCGCCGGTGCGCACGGTGCCCGTGAGCATGCCCGTCTGCGGAATCGCGTTGGGCGCCTTGCCCGCGCTCACCGCACCCCAGACCATGATCGTGCTGGTTCGAGGATCGACGCGCCGGCTCAGCAATCCGGGTAATCCCGTGATGACAGTTCCGATCGCGTAGACCAGGTCGCTGGTCAGATGCGGCCGCGAGGTGTGCCCACCGGGCGAATCGAGCACCAACTCGACAGTGTCGGCCGCCGACGTGATGGCCCCGGTCCGCACACCGACCTTGCCGACCTCCAGACGCGGATCGCAATGCAGCGCGAAGATCCGATCGACCCCGGTCATCCCACCGGTCGCGACCACATCGAGCGCGCCACCGGGCATCACTTCCTCGGCGGGCTGGAACACCAACCGCACCCCCACCGGCAGCTCGTCCTTGGCCTCGGCCAGCGCGAGCCCGGCACCGAGCAGCACCGTGGTGTGCGCGTCGTGCCCGCAGGCATGCGACACACCGGGCACCGTCGAGGCGAAAGTCAGACCGGTGAATTCCTGCATCGGCAGCGCGTCCATGTCGGCGCGCAAGGCGATCCGCGGCCGATCGGCGGGACCGAAGTCGCAGATCAACCCGGTGCCGCCCGGCAGCACCTCCCAGGTCAGCCCGGCCTTGGTGAGCCAGCCCGACACGAACTCGGTGGTGGTGAACTCCGCCCGCGACAATTCGGGGTTGGCGTGGATATGCCTGCGCCATTGCACCAGGTCAGCGGTGTGCTCTGCCAGCCATGCGTCAACGATCTCGGTTCCCGACATCAGAGTTGGTTCGGTGTCCGGCGTGGTCGGACACGCTGCGGTCTCGCGCGCCATCGAGTGGGTACCCATACCCATCGATAGCGCGTCGGAGCCTGCGCGTGCGGTGCCCGGATGGCCGGAAATGGTCACCGAATGTCCTCCTGTCGTTCGATCAGCCGTTGCAACAACCTGTCCCTGTGTACTTCATCGCCCGCGATAGCGACAGCGGTACGCGCCAACGCGAGAGCGCCGTCGAGCACCGCCCGGTCCGCCGAGGCGTTCACCGCCGCGGCGGCGAACTCCACTTGGTGGGTGGCCGCACCGCCCGCATCGATGCCGATCACCGGGTGGATACCGGGGATGACGTTGGTGACATTGCCCATGTCGGTGCTCCCGAGCGGCCGCAGCACCTCGAGCTCGGGCGCGATCGGCACCCGGCCCAGTCCGGTGATCTGCGCGCGGTAGGCAGCGGAAAGAACCGGATCGGGGGTGAGCTCGGTATAGGTGGGCGCGAGCGTCCGTATGTCATGGGTGCAGCCGGTCGCCAGGGCGCCCGCTTCGAAACAGGCCTTCGCTCGGCGCATCAGGTCGTCGAGGGAGCCGGAATCGACCGCGCGGAGGTAGTACAGCAACTCCGCGCGTCCGGGCACGATGTTGGGGGCTACGCCACCGTCGGACACTATACCGTGCAGCTGCTGGCCGGGTCGCAGATGCTGGCGTAGCAAGCCGACAGCAACCTGGGTCAGGGTCACCGCGTCGCCCGCGTTGCGGCCCAGTTCGGGCGCGGCGCTGGCATGCGCCTCGCGGCCGTGGAAGACGATGGCGAGGTCGGCCAGCGCCAGTGAGCGCGCACCGACGATGTCGGCGGGACCCGGGTGGACCATCATCGCCATCGCGATGTCGTCGAAGGCGCCCGCTTCCAGCATGAGCACCTTGCCGCCGCCGCTCTCCTCCGCGGGCGTGCCGAGCACCACCACGGTCAGGCCGAGCGCGTCGGCCACGGCGGCCAGCCCGATCGCCGCGCCGACGGCGGACGCGGCGATGATGTTGTGCCCGCAGGCGTGCCCGATCTCGGGCAGCGCGTCGTATTCGGCGCAGATACCGACGGTGAGCGGGCCGCTGCCGTATACCGCACGGAACGCCGTCGACAGCCCGGCCACACCCGTCGTGACGGCGAATCCGCGCTCGACCAGCGGCGCGAGGACCTTGGCGACGCTACGCGTTTCGGCGAAGGCCAGCTCCGGTTCGGCGTGAATCGCGTGCGAGAGCCCGATCAGCTCGTCCGAGGCAGCCAGAATCGCGGCGTCGGAGGCGGTGGCTGTGAGTTCGCCGGTGCGCGAGGGTGCCATACCCCCAGTCTTGCATCAGTGCCCGACAGCGGCGCACCGGCGAGCGAGGTCAGTTTCCGAAGGGGAGGTTCTCCGGGGTGACCGGCGTGGCCAGCGCGGCGAGGGTCTCGGCGTGCAGCGCGGTCTTGATGATGGGGGTGATCGGCTTGCGCAGGCTGGTGAGCGCGGCGGCGCGGGCGATCGCGGCGGGCAGCACCTCGTCGGCGTCGGCCTTGGCCTCGGCGATGCCGGCGGCGATGGCCTCGTCGGCACCGAAACGGTGGCCGGTGGTCATCGCCTGGACGCACACCTGGTTGCTCAGGCGACCCTTCAGCAAGCCGTTCATGCCGATCGTGAACGGCATGCCCAGGTGCACCTCGGGCAGCGACCAGAAGCCGCGGTCACCGCGCATCACGCGGAAATCGTGGGATGTGGCCAGCATGGCGCCCGCGCCGAACGCGTGGCCGTTCACCGCGGCGACCGTCGGCATCGGGAAGGTCAGCAGGCGGGTGTAGAGCGAGTGCACGCGGTCGAGGTAGCCGTGGATCTTGTCGAGATTGCCGAAGACGTAATCGGTGTCGAGGCCGTTGCTGTAGTACTTGCCGGTCGCGACGGTGACCAGCGCGGCAGCACCCTCGGACGCCTCGACCTCGTCGAGTGCGGCGTGGAAGGCATCGATCCAGTCCGGCGAGAAACGGTTCTCGTTGTCTGTCTCACCCTCGTTGCCGAGGTACAGGACGAAAACATCACCAGAGCGCTCCAAATACGGCATGCAGGGGAGAATAGTCCGCACCTGAACCCTGTCCTACTCGCGGGTAGGCACCTTTCCCCGCCCCGCACGACCCGCCCTCGAGAAGGGTTCGCCGCGGGACCGGCGGGGCCGCGAACCCCGAGCGGGCCTGCGCTCCAATAAACTCACCTCATGACTGCCGAACAGGCCGCTGCGGCGATTGCCGAACGTACGGGAGTGCCGCGTCATCGCGTGGCCGTGGTGCTGGGATCGGGGTGGCAGGAGGCAGCAGCCGAGATCGGGGCGCCGCATGCCTCGATCCCCATGACGGAGCTACCCGGCTTCGGCAAACCCAGTGCGCAGGGGCACGGCGGCATGGTCCATTCGGTCACCGTGAACGACAACAACGTGCTGTTACTGATGGGTCGTCAGCACCTGTACGAGGGCTACACGCCGCAGCAGGTGGTGCACCCGGTCACCGCGGCGATCGCGGCAGGCGCCGAGATCGTGCTGCTCACCAATGCCGCGGGCGGGCTCAGGGCGGGCCTGCGGGTGGGTGAGCCGGTGCTGATCGCCGACCACATCAACCTCACCGCGCGCACCCCGCTGGTCGGTGCGCGATTCGTCGACCTGGTCGACGCCTGGGATCCCGAATTGCGGTCGCTGACAAGGGAAATAGACCCGAGCCTGACCGACGGTGTGTACGCCGGGCTCATCGGTCCGCAGTACGAGACGCCGGCCGAGATCCGCATGCTCGCGACCATCGGCGCCGACCTGGTCGGCATGTCGACAGTGCTGGAGGCGATCGAGGCGCGTTCGCTCGGGGCGAGGGTGCTCGGTATCTCGCTGGTCACGAATCTGGCAGCGGGCGTGACCGGCGAACATCTTTCGCACGCGGAGGTGCTGGCCGAGGGGCAGGCCGCCGCGCCCCGGTTGGGCAAGCTGCTGCGCGGCATCCTGGAGCGCGTGTAGATGCTGCGCTTCGGGACAGCGGGCCTGCGTGGACCGTTGCGCGAGGGCCCGGACGGCATGAACGTGACGACGGTGTCGCGGGCCACGGCCGGGCTGGCCGACTGGCTGCGCGAACGGTGCCTCGGCGGTGGCGCCGTGGTGGTCGGGCGGGACGCGCGGCACGGGTCGGCGGAGTTCGCCACGGCGACCGCTGAGATCTTCACTGCCGCGGGCTTTCCCGTGACGGTGCTGCCGGATCCGGTGCCGACTCCGGTGGTGGCGTTCGCGGTGCGTGAGCTGGGTGCGGTGGCGGGGGTGCAGATCACCGCCTCGCACAATCCGCCTGCCGACAACGGTTACAAGGTGTACCTCGACGGTGGGTCACAGCTGATCGCACCCGCCGACAGCGAGATCGAGAAACGCATCGAGGCTGTGGTCGAACCTGTTGCGCGGGAAGCTGTTCCGGCTTCCGGCGCCGACCTGGTCGATCGCTATCTCGAGCGCGTCGCGCAATTACCCCGGCTGCTGGGCGGTCCCGGCGAACGGGCGGAGGTGCGGATCGCGCTCACCGCGCTGCACGGGGTCGGTGGCGAGCTCGCGGTGCGCGCGCTGGCCGCGGCGGGGTTCACCGATGTGCGGGTGGTCGAGGAGCAGTTCGCCCCCGACCCCGACTTCCCCACCGTCGCCTTCCCCAACCCCGAAGAACCGGGCGCCGCCGATCTGTTGCTCGCACTGGCCGAGCGGATCGATGCCGATGTGGCGATCGCACTCGATCCCGATGCCGATCGGTGCGCGCTCGGAGTGCCGGGGCCGAACGGTTGGCACATGTTGCGCGGCGACGAAACCGGCGTGCTGCTGGCCGACTATGTGCTGCGCACGCACCCCACCGACCCGCTGGTCGCCACGACCATCGTGTCCTCGCGCCTGCTGTCTAAGCTGGCCGCCGCGCGCTCGGCCCGCTACGCCGAGACCCTCACCGGCTTCAAATGGCTGGCCAGGGCGGGCGACGGACTCGTCTACGCCTACGAGGAGGCCATCGGGCACTGCGTCGACCCCTCCAAGGTCCGCGACAAGGACGGCATCTCGGCCGCGGTGGCCGCCGCCGACCTCGTCGCCCTGCTGAAGACTCGAGGCGAGACGCTGCGCGGCGAACTCGACTCCTACGCTGTCGAATTCGGCCTGCACGCGGGCGGCCAGGTCTCCCTGCGCCTACCCGATCAGGCCGCCGCGAGCGTGCTGGTCGCCGCCCTGCGCGCGAACCCGCCCAGCGACATCGCGGGCACCCCGGTGAAATTCACCGACCAGGCGCAGGTCCGCGGCCGGCTCCGCACCGACGCACTGATCTTCGACGCCGACGACTTCCGCATCGTCGTGCGCCCCTCTGGCACCGAACCCAAACTCAAGTGCTACCTGGAGGTTTTCGCCTCGGTCACCGACCGGGACGACCTGAACGACGCGAAACAGCTCGCCGCTCGGCGTCTCTCCCAGCTCACCACGTTCTGCCGGTCACTGGCAGACAGCGAGGAATAGTTCAGCGGGGGCCGAACTGGCGGTCGCCCGCGTCGCCGAGACCGGGGACGATGTAGGCGTGCTCGTTGAGTTTGTCGTCGATGGCGGCGGTGATCAGGCGGACCGGGTGGCCCGAGGCCGCCAGGGCGGCAACACCTTCAGGGGCCGAGACGACGCAGACGGCGGTGATGTCGGTCGCGCCGCGGGCGACCAGGAGTTCGATCGTGTGGCGCATGGAACCGCCGGTCGCCAGCATCGGGTCGAGGACGAAGACGGGCAGGCCGGTGAGATCGGCGGGCAGCGACTCGAGGTACGGCACCGGCTCGTGCGTCTGCTCGTCGCGGGCGATGCCGACGAAACCGACGCGGGCTTGCGGCACGAGTTCGGCTGCGGCGTAGACCATGCCGAGCCCGGCGCGCAGCACCGGAACCAGCAGCGGAGGCGCCGCCAAACGGACACCGTCGGTCACCGCGACCGGCGTGTCGATGGGCTCGCGCACCACCGGCGCGTCGCGCAGTGCCTCGTACATGAGGATGCCGGTGAGATCGGCCAGAGCATTGCGGAAAGTGGCGTTGTCGGTCCGGGCGTCCCGCATGGTGCTGAGCAGGGTCGCGGCGAGGGGATGGTCGACGGTGTCGGTGCGCATGAAAAGACGATAGGGTCGCTTGGCGCTTCGCGCCTACGACCGCTGGGGAAATTTTCGCGGTAGTAGGGAACCGAATGCGGAGTCGGTGCGTCCAAGATACTGAGTGACGTACTCTGCCCGGGAACTCGAGGATTGGGGGAAGTTCGATGACGAAAATGTCAGCCGATGCCGAGGGCATCGTCGCGTACAGCGCGGCTGCTGAGGTGATGGCCACGGAACTGGCCACCGCGGCGGCTGGTTCGGTTGCCTCCGACCCCACTCTGCTCGGCCCCATCATGGGTCTCATCGGCGGCGATTTCACCGCCGCCTACTCTGCCGCGCACGCCGGCCACGTAGCGGCGATCGCCCAGCTGTCCGCGGTCATGGGCAGCATGGGGCTGGCCACCGCCAGCGCCGCGACAACTCTTGTCGAGACCGACCTGAACAACGCGGCCGGGATCAACGCCACCGCGGGCGATATCGGTAACAACGCATGATCGACCTCAGCGGGCTGGCCCAACCCCTTCTCGATCTGCTGTCGAGTTTCGGCACCGGCGTGCTCGGCACCGGCGGCGCGTCCGACGGCTTGCGCTCGACCTCGACCAACCTCGACCAGATCTATCAACAGGGTCGCTACAGCATCAACAACGTGAACACCGCGTGGGACGGCCAGGCCGTCGACGCGGCCACGTCCAAGGCGCTGCGCGTGCAGACGTCCTCGGCCACGCTGAGCGACAACGGCACCGAGATGGCGACCGTCGTCGACCAGGCCGCCGCCTATGTGGAGACCGGGCAGAAGGAGCTCGACGGGATCGTCAACTCGTTCCTGTCCCAGGTGTCCGCGCTCAGCCCCACCCTCGGCACACCCGCCGGTCTGACCGCCGTGGTGAGCTCGGCGATCGACCACATCGGTCAGGGCATGGGCGTTGTCGGCCGGGTGCAGGACGAAATGAGCACCCAGACCGCCGCGATCCAGGAACTCACCCCCGCACCGTCGAGCACGTCGCTGGCGAGCGTCTCGTCCGGCGCGAGCAACCTCGTGTCCTCGGCGTCGAGTTCCGGTCTGCTCTCCACCGCGGCGAGCGCCGGCAGCACGGTGCTCAGCGCCATGGGATCGGGTCTGTCGACGGCGATGGGCGGCAGCAACAGCAGCACCTCGAAGTCGACCACCACCGGCGGCACGGGGGCGGGGACGGGAACGGGCGGATCGACGGGGTCATCGGCCGGTTCGTCGACCGGGTCCGGCACCGGCGTCAAGATCACCCTGCCCGACGGCAGTACGGTCGAGGCGCCCAACGAGAAAGCCGCGACCGCGGTCCGATCGGCTATCGGCGCGGTCGGCACGCCGTACGTCTGGGGCGGCAACGACCCCCAGTCGGGCATCGACTGCAGCGGGCTCACCAAGTACGCCTACGGCGAGGCCGGGGTCGAACTGCCACGACTGGCGCAGGAACAGCACATCGGTAATCCTCAGGTATCCCCCGGTGACCTGATGCCGGGCGATCTGGCCGTGTGGGACGGCCATGTCGCCATGGTCGTCGGCAACGGGCAGCTCGTCGAGGCGGGCGATCCGGTTTCGATCAGTTCCATCCGAACGGAGAACAGTGGCATGGAGTTCTACGGCTTCTACAGGCCTACCGAATGAGCGGCACGCCGATCCCCGAGGTCCCCAATGTGGAGTCCGCGGTCAGCAGTAACCGATCCGGCACGATCTCGGTCCGCGCGACCAGCATGGGTCTGCCGATCGCGCTCAAGTTCGAACGCAGCGAGTACCAGTTCGGCGCTCAGGCGCTGGCCGACGAGATCCTGCGCCTGACCCGGCGCTCGACCATCGCCGCCGCCGCCCGCCTGCGCGAGGTCTACAGCGAGCAAGCGCAGATCCCCGACGAACTGCTCGACAAGATGAACCTGCCCACCCGGCGTCAGGCGGTCGACGAGCTCGATCGCATCGACGACGCCGACACCGGTCAGACGAGTTGGATGAGGCCACTGTGAGTGCGGAAATGGATGCCCTGGTCGCGGGCGTCACCGGAAAGCTCGAGGCCCTCGAGGCCGCGCTGTACGGGTTGAAGCAGGTCAACGGGCGGTTCACCACCGAGGACGGGCTGGTCACCGCCGAGGTGAACAGCGACGGCGCCCTCGTCGCCCTGACGCTGGACGAAGCCATCACCACCCTGGCGCCCACCGAGGCCGCCGCGCTCATCCTGTCGGCCTGCAAGCAGGCCACCGAGACCGCCGGTGAGGCACGTTCCAACATCATTGCGACACTGAACGAATCGCTCGCCGGCCCGAGTGCACAGCCCGACGGGCACTTAGCACCCGGGCCGGATAGTGCCCGGCGCTCGAGCTAGCTAGGCTTCGCGTCATGGCTTCTGGAGACATCGTCCCGATCGAGCTCGGTCTGACCGATGGCGATCTCGTCACCCTGTGGGCACCGCGCTGGCGCGACGGTGACGACGAGTGGGAGGCGTTCCTCGGTCACGAGGACGACCTCTACGGATTCGAGTCCGTTGCGGAGCTGGCGGCGTTCATCCGCACCAACTCCGACAACGACCTCGTCGACCACCCGTCCTGGGCGGTCATCGCCGGTCTTTCGGCCGCTGAGCTGGAGCCGGAGGAGAATTTCAGCTTCGATCTGGTCTCCGTGCCGGAACTGGCGGCGGGCGATCCGGACGTCGATGTCGTCGGCGAGCTCGAAGACACCCTGGCGATGGTGCGCAATATCGCCGAGGTGTGCGAGCTCGACGTGGTGACCAAGTTCTTCGGCAACAACCCGGTGCTCGGTGCGCTGGCCAGCGGGGCGAGCACGTTCGCCGGCCGCGACGGTGAAGAGCTGTGGGACCAGGTCGGTGCCGCGATCGTCAAGGGCTGGGACGACGTGCTCGACGCGATCGACAGCGTCGTCAGCACACCCGAGGTCGACGCGGCCGCGGTGGCCGTCGCCGAGGCGGAACTGCTGGCGGCCGAGGAGAACGAGGTCGACGCCGACGACGTCGCCGAGGAGGAGGAAGAGTTCGAGAACGTCGATCTCACCGCCGCCGACGACGACGAAGAGGAGTCCTTCTGGGACGAGGTCGGCATCGACCCCGTCAAGATCGTCACCTCCGACGGCGAGCAGTTCACCCTGCGCTGCTACCTCGACGACGAGCCGATCTTCCTCGGTGACGGCCGCACCATCACCGTCTTCGGTTCCGAGCGCGCGCTGGCCCGCTACCTGGCCGACGATCACGAGCACGAGCTGGCGCGGGTCTCGACCTACGCCGAGGTGCAGACCGCGGCGGTGGACGGTTCGCTCGAGGTCGAGGTGACCGACGAGAACGTCTACGTGCTCACCGGTCTGGTCGACGATCTGGCCGAGGGGCCGGAGGCGGTCGATATCGAACAGCTCGACCTCGCGGTCGAACTGTTCACCGACGCGGCCGACTACGCCGATGACGACAGCGTGGAAACGGCTCTCGCACAGTCGAACCCGCTCGGCTGGTACGTCTCGTACCTGCTCAACCCGGATCCGAACCGGATGGCGCCGAACCCGCCGTACGCGTCGGAGGCCCAGCAGTTCCGCGACCTGCAGCGTGCCTTCGAGGCGCGCCTCGTCAGCGAATAAGCTCTCGATGCGATCAGGGGTGGCACCGATGCGGTGCCACCCCTGATTCATCTCAACCGAGAAGTACCGCGTAACCCGGCTTGATCACTTCGTCGATGATCTTCAGCCGGTCCGGGAACGGGATGAAGGCCGACTTCATGGCGTTGATGGTGAAGCGTTCCAGGTCGCTCCAGCCGTAGCCGAACGTGTCGACCAGCTTGAGCATCTCCTCGCTCATGGAGGTATCGCTCATCAGGCGGTTGTCGGTGTTGACGGTGACCCGGAAGCGCAGGCGAGCCAGCAGGTCGAACGGATGCTTGTCCAGCGAGGGCACCGCGCCGGTCTGCACGTTCGACGAGGGACACAGCTCCAGCGGCACCCGCATATCGCGCACATAGTTCGCGACCAGCCCGAGCTGCGCGTCCGCGATGTCGCCAGGGACGCTGATGTCGTCGGTGATCCGCACGCCGTGGCCCAGCCGATCGCAGCCACAGAAGGCCAGCGCCTCGTGAATCGACGGCAGGCCGAACGCCTCACCCGCGTGGATCGTGAAGTGCGCGTGATTGGCTCGCAGATACTCGAACGCGTCCAGGTGCCGGGTGGGAGGGAATCCCGCCTCGGCCCCCGCGATGTCGAACCCGCCCACCCCCGCATCCCGGAACCGCACGGTCAACTCCGCGATCTCCCGCGACCTCGCCGCATGCCGCATCGCCGTGAGCAGACACGTCACCCGGATGACATCGCCCTGCTCGGCCGCGATCGCCTCGCCCTCACGGAATCCGGCGAGCGTGTGCTCGACCACCTCGTCGAGCGTGAGGCCCTTTTCGAGGTGCTGCTCGGGCGCGAACCGCACCTCCGCGTACACCACCCCGTCAGCGGCGAGGTCGATCGCGCACTCCCGCGCCACCCTGCGCAGCCCCTCCGGGGTCTGCATCACCGCGACCGTATGCGCGAACGTCTCCAGATACCGCTCGAGCGATCCGCTGTCGGCGGCGTCACGAAACCACGCCCCCAAACTCTCGGCATCGGAAGCGGGTAATTCGTCATAACCGCAATCAGCGGCCAGCTCTAGCACCGTCGAGGGCCGCAGACCACCATCGAGGTGATCATGCAGCAAGGCCTTCGGTGCGCGTCGGATCGAAGCAAGGTCAAGGGGCGCCGGTCCAGTCATGTATTGACGGTAGCCGCACTCGCGGATCCCGGCAGCGAACTTCCTCCGTGGCAACCATCTCGTTGATTACCCGCCCCGCAAACGACTATTACAAGCCACCCACCGCATTCCCCCCACCCCTCACCAAGCCCGTCCCCCTCTTCAACACCCCACCCCGCACACCCAGCCAGTCCCCGTCTTCACAACCCACCGCGCACCCAGCCGGTCCCCGACTCCACAACCCACCCGCGCACACCCAGCCGGTCCCCGACTCCACAACCCACCGCGCACCCAGCCGGTCCCCGACTCCACAACCCACCCGCGCACACCCAGCCAGTCCCCGACTCCACAACCCAACGCCCACACCCAGCCAGTCCCCGACTCCACAACCCACCGCGCGCACCCAGCCAGTCCCCGACTTCAACAACCGACCGCGCGCACCCAGCCAGTCCCCGTCTTCAACAACCCACCTAACCCGGCCACCGCACTCCCGACCCCTAGGGAGGGACGGCCACGAAGTGGCCGGTCCGCGGCCGGGTCGCCGGTTAGGCGCCGCGGAGATGCGACGAAGG